>LAZY01000171.1 GCA_001013295.1 Chryseobacterium indologenes
ATTGAACAAACCTCTGGTGTATCAGTTGTACCGCCAGGTGCACCGCTGAGTAGCTACGTTTGGAAGAGATAAGCACTGAAGGCATATAAGTGCGAAACTCGCCTCAAGATGATACATCTTTTAAGGGTCGTTGTAGATGACGACGTTGATAGGCTATAGGTGTAAAGACAGTAATGTCATAGCCGAGTAGTACTAATTACCCGTAGATTTATAGCCTCTGGTTGC
>LAZY01000018.1 GCA_001013295.1 Chryseobacterium indologenes
GTTATTGAAGCTATCGCTGCGTTGGGAACTATTATTCATGGTACTGTTCCTCCTACCATCAACCATTTTACTGATGATGAAAAGATTGACAGCAGATTAAACTTTACGTTTAATACCGCTGTGAAGAAAGATGTGAAAGTAGCCATGAGCAATACTTTTGGATTTGGCGGGCATAATGCTTGCGTTCTATTTAAGAAAATCTAAATTCAATGAATGGAGTTACAGAAATACTTTTCTAAATTCCTTCTCAAAAAAAGAAAAAGACAACTAACGGAGAGAGATTATTTTCTCAGTACCGAGCTCAGTAAAGTGCTAGGTACCGAGGTACAAAATATTGCTCTTTACCGCGAAGCTTTTTCTTTGAAAAATTCTTCTAAAAATCAAGACAGCAACTACGAAAGACTTGAATTTTTGGGAGATTCTGTTTTGGGTACAATTATTTCTTGTCATTTGTTTCAGACGTATCCTCAGGCTAATGAGGGCTATCTGACACAGATGAAATCTAAGATTGTTAATAGGAAAAACCTTAATAAATTAGGAGAAGACCTCAAGCTTACCAACCTTTTGCAAAAGCAAAACAATTCATCAGCTTTGGGGGAGAATATCTCCGGAAATTTATTTGAAGCCTTGATCGGTGCCGTTTATTTAGACTTCCATTATGATGCCTGTAAAAAGATCATTCTGGAAAAATTGCTGACGCCTTCTGAAATCAATAAGCTTGAAAACAAAATTGTAAGCTATAAAGGTCTCCTTCTAGAATGGAGCCAGAAGAAGAAGGTCAATATCAAGTATGAAACCTGCGAAGAGATACAGGTCAACAAATCTGTAGTATTCAGGTGCCATGTATGGCTGGGAGACGAAAAGATTGCCAACGCAACAGAGACTTCCAAGAAGAAAGCAGAGGAAAAGGCAGCACAGAGGGCATTTTATATTTTAAATAAAAAAGAAAATATACTTGGAAATTCAAAAACTTTATGATCTGGATGATATAGAATTTGAAGATATTGCCATAGGATTGGTAAGATTAGCAAAAGATATACCCGCTCACGAGTTTTTCTACAAAATCAATCAAACAAACAACCTCAGTTTTTCAAGAAAGAAAGATCTGGTCTTTCACGGGGCGTATTATGATTATTTTTTTCCAAGATTTGAGGCCTACCACAAGTATTCCAAGACCTGTTTTACCTTTATTTCCAACAAATCTTCTGAAAGTAAGCAAAAAAAAGTTCAGACCGAACTTTTTACAGAAGAAGAAAATATTAAGTTTTTATTAAATAATCAGGTAGATGTAGAATATATTTTGCATAGTTCGGAACAGTTTCCTGATTTTTCCGTAATTTTGCTCCCTGAAAATCTTGTGTTTCCAATTCAAGATTACACACTGAGTTCTGATGAAGAACTTTATCAAATTATCCAGTATTATGAATAAGTATTTAAAGAAGACAAAAATTATCGCAACACTAGGGCCTGCTTCGTCGTCGAAGGAGGTAATGTTAGATCTGATGAAAGCGGGTGTTGATATTTTCAGAATAAATTTTTCCCATGCAGATTACGACTTAGTTCGAAAAAATATTGAAATAATTAGAGAGCTCAACAGTGAGTACGGTTATTCAGTGGGTATTTTAGGAGACCTTCAGGGACCTAAACTAAGGGTAGGTGTTGTAAAAGAAGGTTCTTATCTGAACCCGGGAGATGTTCTTACTTTCACCAATGAAAAGATGGAAGGAGACTCTACCAAGGTTTATATGACGTACCAACAGTTTCCACAAGACGTAAAAGTAGGGGAAAGAATCCTTATTGATGACGGTAAGCTGGTATTGGAGGTTACTGAAACCAATGAAGTAGATACAGTAAAGGCTAAAACGATTCAAGGAGGACCTCTGAGCTCTAAAAAAGGAGTAAACCTTCCTAATACCCAGGTATCTCTTCCTGCATTGACAGAAAAGGATATTCAGGATGCTAATTTCATGCTTGACATGGAGGTAGACTGGATCGCTCTTTCTTTTGTGCGTCATGCTCAGGACATCATTGACCTGAAAGAATTAATTGCAAAACATCCGAACGGTAAATTCAAAACTCCGATCATTGCGAAGATTGAAAAACCTGAAGGGGTTAAAAATATTGAAGAAATCCTATTGGAATGTGACGGACTGATGGTTGCCCGTGGTGACCTTGGTGTAGAAGTTCCGATGGAAGAAGTTCCTGCCATCCAGAAAAATCTGGTAGAAAAAGCAAGGTTCTACTCTAAACCTGTAATTATCGCTACTCAAATGATGGAAACGATGATCAACAGCTTAACGCCTACAAGAGCTGAAGTAAATGACGTTGCAAACTCTGTATTGGATGGTGCTGATGCGGTAATGCTTTCAGGAGAAACTTCTGTAGGTAGATACCCGGTACAGGTAGTAGAAAACATGGCTAAAATTGTGAAAAACATTGAAACCACTCACTTCTACCAACACAAGAACGAACCGATTGAAAAGGACTATAACTGCATCGATGAGCGATTCATTACGAACAGGGTATGTCTTGCAGCAGTAAGAATTGCAAAAACAACCAACGTTTCTGCGATCGTTACCCTTACGCATTCAGGATATACGGCTTTCCAGCTTGCAGCACACAGACCCAATTCTCACATCATCGTATACAGTGGTAACCGAAGAGTAATTACCATGCTGAACCTTCTTTGGGGTGTTCACGCTTATTACTATGATATGAAGAAATCTACTGACGAAACAATCATCCAGGTAAATATGCTAACGCATAACTACGGTTATATCGAAACAGGAGACTTCGTTATCAACATCAATGCTACGCCGTCATATGAAGGTGGTAAGACCAATACGTTGAGATTGACTACAGTTTAAGAGGCAAAAATGTAAAATCGTGAAATCGTGAAATTGCAAAAAAGCTGATTACGTTTTTCAAAACATAAAAAAACTCCCGGAAATTAATTTTCGGGAGTTTTTATTTATATTGTAATGACAGCTTTTAATTACCTACAATGGTCTTTGCTGTTACAAACTCTTTTAAAGCTAATAATGAGAGCTCTGTTCCGTATCCGGAAGCCTTTGATCCTCCAAATGGGAAACGCGGGTCAGAACTGGTCATTCTGTTGATATTAACCGTACCTGACTCAAGGTTTTCGATAAAGAATAGCTGGCGGTCCTTATCTTTAGTCCAAACTGAATTGGAAAGTCCGAAAGGAATATCATTGGCAATCTGCAATGCTTCTTCAGCATCTTTTGCAATCATCACCATACCAAGAGGGCCAAAAAGTTCTTCTTTTAAAATAGGATTTCCTTCCTGAACTCTTATTAAACCTGGTTTAAATTCATTTTCTGAAATTCTTTCCAAAGGAATGATAATCTCAGCACCATTTTCCAATGCTCTTTTGAATTGAGCTTCCAATTCGTCGGCCAGATCAGGTCTTGCCATTCCTGCCAACTTGGTTTCTTTATTGAAAGGGTCTCCAATTTCGTATTTCTTATATTCTTCGATGAATAGGGGTAGAAATTGGTCTTCAATTTTTTCATCAAGGATAAATCTTTTGGCGGCCGTACAGGTTTGTCCGCAGTTTTGAAGTCTTGATTTTGCTCCTGCTTTGGCTGCAGCTTCCAGGTCTCCATCCTCAAAAATGATAAAAGCATCACTTCCCCCTAATTCAAGTAAAGATTTTTTGATATTTAAACCAGCGATTGAAGCCACTTCTCCACCTGCTTTTCCACTTCCTGTAAGACTTACTCCTTTTACCGCATCATGTTCAAGAATTTCTTTTACGACTTTATGCCCTACTTCAAGGTTTTGAAAAATCCCTTCAGGAAAGCCTGCTTCCAGAAGCACTTCTTCTATGGCATTTCCACTTCCGAAACAAATTGAAGCATGCTTCAGAACCACTGTATTTCCTGCTAATATTGCAGGAACAGCAAATCTTAATACCTGCCAGAAAGGAAAGTTCCAGGGCATTACTCCAAGAATAACTCCTTTGGGAGCGTAATGAACTTCAGAATATGCAAATTCAGATTCAACTTTTTCAGGTTGTAAAATATTCTCAGCATCAGCATAATAATTCATCATCAGAGCACATTTTTCTACCTCAGCAATGGATTCTGAAATGGGTTTATTCATTTCTGTAGTAATGATCCTTCCAAACTTCTCTGAATTATTTTTTAAGATTTCTGCTGCTTTTGCAATTAACTTCTGCCTTTCCTCAAACGGCACTTTTCTCCACACTGAAAACGCTTTATCTGCTTTAATAAGCTTGCTTTCAATTAATTGTTCCATAATATAAATTCTGTTTTAAATTCAGCTAATGAATTTATGAGTGCTTTTGTTTTAAAAGCACGGTGAAATCAGCAAATTCCATTCCTTAAGGATCAATAAAATAATGATTTTCTCTATCGGAAGAATATAATTTTACCTTAAATCATTAGCCATTCATTCACAAGACACGCTGCGAGTCTTGCCGTCCTGTCCTGAATATCAAAAGACGGGTTAACCTCAGCTACATCCAGTGCAACCGTTTTTTTGTTTTTCAAAATATGCCTGTAAAAATGCATAAAGGTTGAATCTGCAAAGATACCATTATATGCGGAAGCAGAAACCCCCGGAGCGATAGAAGCATTAAAAACATCCATACAAATGGTAAGATAGACAAAATCTACAGTCTCCAGCAAATCATCAATCCGTTGATAGATGGATGGTAGATTCTCAAAAAAAAGTTCGTCAGCCAGGATATATTTCATCCCATATTGATGGGCTGTATCAAAAAGTTTCAAAGTATTGGAGTTTCTTTGAATCCCGATGTGCAGAGAATGGATGGGACCTTCCTGTACAATCTGCCAGAATCCTGTTCCTGAGCTTGGCCCTACTCCTTTTTCCGGCTGTCTGTTATCAAAATGGGCGTCGATATTGATGATTCCGATCTTCTGTTCCGGAAAGGCTGTTTTAACGCCTAAATAATGGGCATAGGTTACTTCATGGCCACCCCCTAAAACAAGAGATTTCCCACCTTTTAAAAGAACTTTTGAAACATTCTTAGCCAGATTGTTCTGTGTATTTTCCAGATTGCCGTCTTCACAGGTAATATTTCCAAAATCCAGCATTGAAAAATCGGGAATGATCACCGGAAAATTAGACATATTCTTCCTGATGATGTCCGGAGCATCTTTTGCTCCCTGACGGCCTCTGTTTCTTCTTACGCCTTCGTCCACGGCAAAACCATGCAGTACGAAGTCATCCGTTGAAATATTGTCGTAATTGTGTTCTTCTTTTACTCTCTGAAATAGTCTGTGGAAAAGGAGCTCTTCTCCATCCAATCTACCCTGCCAAATATTTTGAAACATAATTCTTTAAAATTCAATTTTAGTCACATCATTATATCCATGTAAAGCTAACTAATATTGTTTAGATAAAAAAGCTCCTTTCGCACATTATGCAAAGAATTCATGATAAGAACAACGGCTCTCTTTTTATTCTTTATTCTCGTTGGCATTGCTGCTGATAAACATCTCATTCCGTTCTTCGGAAATAATTTCCAGAAACCTTTCGTAATGTTTCAGTACATCAGAGATCAACTCATTTTTTGTAAAATACTGCACATCATAACCTTCTCTCCCATCGCCGAAATAAGATCTTGGGTAATGGGTTTTATTATCATCCAGATCCGGAAGGTTCTCTTCATTAATGATGTATTCGGAAACCGTTTTTGCCTGATTTCTGATACCGTAAACAAAATTGTTGACTACTCCCTGGTGAATTTCTATTTCTATTCTGACAGGATTGTCATGCTGATTTATTTTTGCTTCTATTCCATTGGCTGCAAATTCCTGCTGCAGGTCTGTAAATGCTTCTTTAGCTTTTATTTGAATAAAATGATCTACTGAAGAATTATCTTTAAAGGAAACAATATTCTTTAAACGTTCCTTCCAGAATTCACCGGACCATGGAACTGTGGAAGCGGAGAAGTTTCTTTCATAGTATTTCTGATCAATACTCAATCCTTTTATCAGACTTACCATAAATAAAATAATGATGACCGAAAACGGTAAAGCTGTGATCAGGGTCATACTCTGAAGTGCTTTTAATCCTCCTGCATTTAAAAGAAGAAGGGATAAAACAGCCAGCAAAACACCCCAGAATACAATCTGCCATTTCGGAGATTTATTGGCATTCTTGGTTGCAATACTGTTCATTACAAATATTCCTGAATCTGCTGACGTCACAAAAAAGATAATGATGATAAGAATAACAAAGAAACCGGTAAAAGACGAAAAAGGCATATATTCTAAAAACCTGAACATTAATGCATCGGGATCTGAAGAAAATTTACTTAATAATCCATCCGCAATATTCAGATCAAACCATATGGCACTGTTTCCAAATACGGACATCCAAATGAAATTGAAAAGTGTAGGTAAAATTAAAACTGCAAGAATAAACTCCCTGATTGTACGACCTTTGGAAATTTTTGCAATGAATAAACCTACATAGGGTGACCAGGAAATCCACCATGCCCAATACAGGATGGTCCAATCATAGAACCAAGGCAATGCGTTTTTCTCATAAACATGGGTATTGAACGTAAGATTGAAAAAATTATTGATGTAGTTTCCCAACCCTTCTGTAAAGCTTCCGATCAGATAAACCGTTGGCCCCAATACCAGTACAAAAAGAAGAAGCACTATCACACTTACTACATTGATGTTGCTTAATATTTTAACGCCCTTCCCTACTCCGGAAATTGCAGAAATAACAGATATAGAAACAAGACATACTACAATGATGATCTGATATATAAAGCTGTTTTCAGGAGTAATGTGTAAAATATTCAATCCGGAACTGATCTGTACCACTCCAAATCCCAGTGTTGTGGTGATCCCGAAGAATGTACAGCAAAGTGCAAAAACATCAATAGCATTTCCCCAGCGGCCGTTTATTTTATTTTTTAATAATGGATAAAAACAGCTGCGTAATGAAAGCGGCAATCTGTAGCGGTAAGCGAAATAAGATAATGAGAGTCCTACAACTCCATAAATAGCCCATGCATGAATACCCCAATGAAAAAAGGTATATAGCTGTGCCTGTTTTGCTCTGCTTACATAATGATTATCTGCAAAAACTTCAGAAGAATAGTGCTGCATGGGTTCTGCTACACTGAAATAGATAAGCCCGATTCCCATTCCTGCCGCAAACAGCATCGAAATCCATGAAAAGAATGAATATTCCGGTTTACTGTCATTAGCTCCCAGCTTAATATTGGCATATTTACTGAAAAGCAGGTATACCAGGAAAATAACAAATAAGGTTACGGACCATACATATACCCAGTTTAAGTTAACAAATATGAATTGTTTGATTTCGTTCAGGATATTCTCCGTCGGTTTTGGATACACTGCTGAAAGAAAACAGGTACCTATAATAAATATCAAACTCGGAATAGTGACCCCTTTGTTAAAAGTAGATCTAACATTTTGAAAATTCATTTTTTATATTTTCGAATTTATAGTATTGACAAGTCTTCCTGGTACGGGATATAGCTGTAAAAAAAGTACTGAGAAATAAGAAAATATCCAGGTTTTCCGGGATCTCCGGTGCACTTAAGAACTATTGAAAATGCGCTATTTATCTAAAAATCAACGCTAATTGCACCGCAAGATAAGAAAACTTATAGAGAAAATGAAAAAAATGAGAGACTTTATGATTTTGCCATTCTTCTATTCACGTGTATTTTTGGAAATATTTTACTTCAAAAAAGGGAGTAGGTTTCCTGCAGATTTCACAGATTACATGGATATTAGTAATTAATAAAAATGTGGATAAGTTTGTTCTTATCCACATTTTCTATTTTTAAACTGCGTTATTATAATATTTAAAATACTGCCAGTATTTATCTTTAAAGATTCTGAACGAGGTGTTGTATTCAGGCGTATTATCTTTTATGGTTTTAAAAACTTTAGAGACCTCTCTGAAGTCTTTACCTGCAAAGTAACTTTCCTTGATATTATCTGCTGTTTCACGGCCTATATACAGGTATCCTTTTTCTTTCAGATCTTCAATAGCTTTATCTTCAATCTCGCCTAGTTTTTCAAAATCTTCTTGTTCAGGAAGTCCATCATTATTGTCTCCGTTATAATGAAATTTCAGTACCGAAATCCATGGATAGGAAGCCTTTGCATCATAATTCAGCAGCGGAAGGTTCATACAGGCGATAAGAGGCTTTTCATTACCCAAAGTTGCTCTGAGAATAGAAAACTGTTCGTTTACATCTTCTCTCTTTACACTTCTATATTTTTCAGTAAATTCTCTTTCTCTCCATGATAGGAAATCTTTGAGTTTTTCAATAGGAACAAGTTCTTTTTCGGCCTGATCTCTCCCTACAACGGCAAATGTGTCGATCTGCGTAGCAAAGTTTAATTCTCCTAAAAAATTATCTAAAAAGATACAGACACCTGTTGTAACAGCATCTTTATTTTCAGCATTACCATCATAAACAAAAACCAGATCAATCTCATCAGGATAGTTTTCCTGTTCATTGGAATAGAAAAAAATATGATCCTTTGTAAATTTATATTCACCCATTGTGACATTTACATCTTTAATATCCATTGCTGGCTTCAAAGCAGTAAACTTCCAATGATCAAGTTTTGGAGCAGCATGAATAAGTTCTTCAATGAAAACAACATTCCTGATCTCTCCATCTGCTGTAAGCACCAATTCTGCGGTGGAATCATCACTCATTCCGGTCAGAAAATAATAGCCTTCATTGATCTGGCTAAGCCTGGGAGCTATTTTATCAAAAAAATCTTTTTCAATTGCTTCCTGATCACCGTTTTTAACGACTTGATAAAAGCTTTTTTCTTCTGTTAAAAACCAGTCCCAAAAACCTTTATAATCCAACTGCGTCTGCTCCATCTTAAATAGTATTTAATTAACCTGTTTTCCATCGATATAAACATGTTCAGCTTTAAGGCTTCCCTGATTATAAAGAACATTCTGGAAATTATTGGTTTTAAAAGTTACAAAGTCTGCTTTTTTGCCTGTCTCCAGGATTCCTCTGTCTTCCAGATTAAGCGCATAAGCAGCACGGAAAGTCATTCCCGCCAATACCTCAGCCGTGGTCAGTTTTTGGAATGTGGCTAAAATAGAAGCTTGGGTAATTAAGTTCCCCATAGGTGCAGACCCAGGATTCCAGTCACTTGCTATAGCTACGATCGCTCCAGCATCCAATAATTTTCTTGCCGGAGTAAATTTTTCCCCTAAGCCTAAACTTGCTCCCGGAAGTGCTGTAGCTACCGTATCAGATTGGGCCAGGAAGTCAATATCTTCGTCAATAGTTGCCTCTAAATGGTCTGCCGATTTGGCTCCCACTTCTACTGCTATTCTTGAACTTCCGGGTGTAAACTGGTCAGCATGAACCGTAATTTCAAAACCTAAAACTTTAGTTTTAAGTAAAAAATCTTTGCTTTCTTCAGGCTGGAAGGCCGATTTCTCAATAAATATATCTACACGCTTGGCTAAATCTTCTTCTTTTACTTTAGGTAAGATCTCGGTAAGAATATATTCCAAATATTCAGGATTGCTTCCTTCAAAATCTCTTGGTTTCAAATGAGCAGAAAGGCAAGTAGGCACTAAAGTAGCTTTTGTAGACTCCTGTGCTTTTTTGATGATGCGAAGCATTTTCAGTTCGTTTTCCACATCCAGTCCATAGCCGCTTTTTACTTCAATGGTTGTAATCCCCAGATCCACAAGAAACTTGATTCTTTCCAACAAAGTTTTCAACAATTCTTCTTCTGAAGCATTCCTTGTATGTTGTACGGAACTCCAGATACCTCCACCACTTTCAGCAATTTCCAGATAGGTTTTCCCTGCATTACGCATTGCAAAATCATTCGCTCTGTTCCCCCCGAAACAGATATGGGTATGAGAGTCTACGAAAGCGGGAATCACTACCTGCTCTCCTTCAGTTTTTTCGATTTCTATATCTGGATTTTCTGATCTTAATGTATCAAAATTTCCAATTTTCTGAATGACATCCTGGTCTACTACAATTCCTCCATCAACAATAATTTCCAGTTGTTCATCAGAAAGTTTTCCTCTTAATGGTAAGTTGGCAAGCGTTACAACCTGCTTAAATGGCCCTATTAATTTCATTTATTTAGGTTAAAGGTTAAAAATGAACTGCTTATTTCTATATCCTGTTTCAAAATCCAAAACGGGATGAAGTTTACAATTCATCCGTAATTATTCTTCTCAAAAATACTTAAAATATCTCAATATATTAAATCCTAAGTGCCTCGTGATCCCATCTGCCTATATCTTTTCTGTAGTTTCAGTCCTTTTCTCAATCTACCTTTTAACCTTAGTCTAAATTTCCTATCTTTGAGGTAAATGAAATGAATTAATGCCAGATTTTTTACATCCAGATAAAGAAAACTACTCACGAGAGGAGCTGATGCAGGAAGAACAGATCCGTCCCCAAAGTTTTAAAGATTTTGCGGGCCAAAGAAAAACGCTGGAAAATCTTGAGGTTTTTGTCACTGCAGCCAAAAGGCGTGGCGGTGCATTGGATCATGTTCTGTTACATGGTCCTCCCGGGCTTGGAAAGACAACTTTAGCCAATATTATCGCCAATGAACTTGGAGTAAACTGTAAGATCACTTCCGGCCCTGTATTGGATAAACCTGGAAGCTTAGCAGGATTATTGACCAATCTGGAAGAAAATGATGTTCTTTTTATTGATGAGATCCATCGTCTTTCTCCTGTTGTAGAAGAATATCTGTATTCTGCAATGGAAGATTACAAAATTGATATTATGCTGGAAACAGGTCCCAATGCAAGAAGTGTACAGATCGGCCTGAACCCTTTCACACTGGTAGGAGCCACTACCAGAAGCGGCATGCTTACTAAACCAATGCTTGCCAGATTTGGAATTCAAAGCAGGCTGGAGTACTACTCTATTGAGCTTTTATCAATGATCATTCAGAGAAGTGCCAGAGTATTGGGCGTTGCTATTTATGAAGATGCTGCTATAGAGATTGCAAGAAGAAGCCGTGGAACTCCAAGAATCGCCAATGCACTTTTGAGAAGGGTAAGAGATTTTGCCGAGATCAAAGGGAATGGAGAGATTGAAATCAAAATCACTAAATATGCATTGGACTCCCTAAATGTGGATGAATTCGGGCTTGATGAAATGGACAATAAGATCATGCGGGTAATGATCGAAAACTTTAAGGGGAAACCTGTCGGTATTTCTGCATTAGCAACTTCCATTGGTGAAAACCCTGAAACACTGGAAGAAGTATATGAACCGTTTCTGATTCAGGAAGGATTTATCATCAGAACTCCAAGAGGAAGAGAAGTTACCGATAAGGCCTATCAGCATTTAAGTATTTCAAGACCCAAAAACCCGGGAGAACTTTTTTAGGGTAAAATTTTAATGATAGATAATTAACTGATGTTTGTTCCTAAATTATACCGAAGTGAAGATCTGAATCTGATGAAAACCATCATCAGTGAAAATTCTTTTGCTTTACTTATCTCTTCTGTGGATAAAATCCGTGCAACTCATTCCATGTTTATGCTGAATGAAAATGATCCGGAAAATGTTTATCTTGAAACTCATATTTCGAAGGTAAATCCTCAGGCAAAAACATTAAAAAACGGTGATGAGGTATTGTGTGATTTTTTGGGCGCTCATGCCTATATTTCCAGCAGCTGGTATGATCATATCAATGTTTCTACTTGGAACTATGAAGCGGTACAGATCTATGGTAAAGTAGAACTGATGAATCATGACGAGCTTTACACTCATCTGGAAACTTTAACTGCAAAATATGAAAAGTTTCAGCAATGTCCGATGATGGTAAAAGATATGGGAAAGGAGTTTGTGGAAAAAGAAATGAAAGGGGCTTTCGGAATTAAAATAACACCTTCTGAAATATTTATCAAACAGAAACTTTCTCAGAACAGAAAAGAACATGATTTTTATAACATCGTCTCACATCTTGAGGAATCAACGGATGATAATGCTAGAAAGGTGGCTGAGAAAATGAAATTAATAAAGAAATAATCAAAATATACATATGAAGCTATATCCAATACAATGTGGAAAATTTAAACTGGACGGCGGTGCCATGTTCGGAGTCGTCCCAAAGAGTCTGTGGGAAAAAACAAACCCGGCAGACGAAAAAAATCTGATCGAATTAGGAACCCGTTCTCTGCTTATTGAAGACGGAAAAAAACTGATCTTGGTAGATTGCGGACTGGGCAATAAACAGGATGATAAGTTTTTCGGGCACTACTCTCTTTGGGGAGATGATAATCTTGATAAAAATTTAAAAAAATATGGTTTTGTAAAGGAAGATATTACCGATGTATTCCTTACCCACCTTCATTTTGACCACTGTGGTGGTGCCATTGAATGGAATGATGACCGAACCGGATACAGACCGGCATTCAAAAATGCCCACTTCTGGACCAACGAAAACCATTGGAAATGGGCAACAGAGCCTAATGCAAGAGAAAAGGCAAGCTTTCTTAAAGAGAATATTATGCCTATGCAGGAAAGCGGCCAATTGAACTACTTACCTCTTCCTACAACAGGAAATTATGGTTTTGCCCCTGATCTGAAGATGGATGTCATCTTTGTAGACGGACATACTGAAAAGCAAATGCTTCCTGTCATCCAATACCAAGAGAAGACGGTTGTTTTTGCTGCCGATCTTATTCCTACTGCAGGACATATTAACCAGGTATATGTAATGGGCTATGATACAAGACCTCTTTTAACATTGGAGGAGAAAGGTAAATTTCTTAAACAGTGTATCGATAATGAATATCTATTGTTCTTTGAACATGATGCTCACCACGAACTGGCAAGTCTTAAAATGACTGAGAAAGGGGTAAGACTTGACGAGACGTTTAGTTTTAACGACGTTTTTGGATATTAATTTTTGAATATGGAAGAATTACATTCAGAGGCACAACAGGCAGAGCCGCCCGCACCCAAGATCATTGGTTTAACAGGAGGAATCGGTTCAGGCAAAACGACAGTGGCTCAATACATTGAAGAATTCGGTTTTCCCGTTTATTATTCGGATGACAGAGCAAAGGCCATTGTTAATGAGAGTGAAGATCTTAAAATAAAAATCAAAGCATTATTGGGAGAAGAGTCTTATGACGAAAGCGGCCTTTATGACAGAAAATTTGTTGCAGGAAAGGTTTTCAGCAATAAAGATCTTCTTCAGCAATTAAATGAAATCATCCATCCTGCTGTACGGATAGATTTTGAAGATTGGGTAAAGAAACAAACCAAATATCTGGTTTTCAAAGAAACGGCATTATTGTTTGAATTAAAACTCAACAGACAGTGTTACAAATCTCTATTGGTAACTGCTGAGGACAACATCAGAATCAAAAGAGTGATGGACAGAGACCATAAAACGTATCGTGAAGTGGAAGCTGTAATGGAGAAACAAATGTCTGAAAAGGATAAAATCAAAATAGCAGATTGTATCATCTACAACAATACCAATCTGGAAGAATTAAAAGAACAGACCGAAAAGGTCATCTTTGCTATTGAATAAATAAAAAAACTCGTTAGAAAGATTTCTAACGAGTTTTTTTATGCACATTTTTTATCTCAAAAAATGATGATCAGATTCATATTATTCTTTTATGAATTTACCTGATACCGGGTTTGTTGTATTGAAAGGAAAAGTAAATACCCTTTCGTTAACCTCAAATCCTCTGTTTCTGTTGAAGTCAATCCATACAGTCACAGCACTATTGCTTGTCGTCCTATTACAGCCCCCTCAAGTTGAGATCTTAGTAGTGAAATGTCTAAGTCTAAAGAATAATAGCTATCAGTTTTTAAGCCGTCTTTAATTGTTTTCCGTCAGGTACTACAAGAGCCCATTGTAAATATATTATTAATAAGTAAAAAAATAAGCCTCCATTTCTGGAGGCTTATTCTATCTGAAATTTAGCTTATTATTCTTTGATAAATTTCTTTTGAACAGTTTTACCGTTATCATCGATATCGATTACATAAACACCTTGAATCAATTTGCTTACGTTGATTTGGCTATTCAATAGGATACCGTCTGCGAGTACCTGTCCAGCAGCATTGTAAATTTTATATTTCGCTCTTTTGCTAATATTTTTAACAAACAATACTGAACTTACAGGGTTAGGATAGATCATCACTTCAGTCTGGTCAAGAGGGTTAGCGACTACTTTCTTAGAAATTCTAACGGTATAGTCTTCTACCTCTCCATTCTTAAAGCTCAGACAGTTCACAGGAACTCCGTCTCTTTCCATTGCCACTCTCATTACTACATATTTGTAGTCTGTCATACTTACAAAGGCATCTACTGGCACATTGAATTTACCTGATACCGGGCTTGTTGTATTTGGAGGTGAAGTAAAGACTCTTTCGTTAACGTCAAACTCTCCGTTTCTGTTGAAGTCAATCCATACCGCAATTCCTTCATTGTAAGTATTTCCTGTCCATTTCTTCTCAATAATGATTTCATTATCGGTAGATCCCTGGATCAGTTCGATGAATGTTTTAGGAACTCCTGTGTAATCTGTGTAAGTGGAAGGTCCTGATTCATTTTCCATCACTTTCTTACCGTTTGGCTTCACAGTTACTTTAGAGATATGTTCTCCTATCGAACTTCCTGAATTCATTTTACAATAGATTACAGTAGGTGTTGTAAAGTAGTATGGAGGAGTATAATTTCCTGGTGTACCATTACAGATATTTACAACCTGCATTTCATATTTCGTTAATTCTGAAAGACCTGTCAAAACAATATTGTTAACCAATGTAGGAACTTCTGTCCAGCTAGGAATACCTACTTTTCTATATCTAAGCAGATAAGTTGCTCCTGGGAAAGGATCCCATTTGATCTCTGCTGATGTTGGTAACAATTGAGTAATCGTTAATCCCGGAGGCGGAATTGTACATATTCTTTCTGTAGTAAATACTTTAGGGTTAGAATAGGTATTGGTTGTACTTTCTCCGTTACATTTGTTAGCAATCTGTACTTCATAAGTAGTATATGGCTCTAAAGGAGTTACACTTCCTAATACATAAGTATTTGCAGGAGGGTTAGGTAAACTAACAGTATTCCATGGACCACCACCTACTTTTCTCCATTGCATTGTATAAGTCGCACTTGCCACAAGTGGAGACCATGTAATCAATGCAGTTGTTGGTGTAATATTAGTTACCGTTACATTCGGAGGAGTAGGATCACATCTTGTTGTGAATGTCTTGATAGGAGTAGCTGTACCTACAACATCTCCACAAATTGCAGCGATTTCAACTTCGTACGTCGTAGCCGGAGTAAGTCCGTTGATCGTAAGATTCGGCAGGTTATTTAATAATGCTGAAGCATATACTACTGTCCATGCTGAAGTTCCCGCTACTCTGTATCTTACTACATAACTTACTCCTGCTCCTGTAATATTAATTGTTACAGAATTATGGGTAGGAGTGAAACCTGGTGTATTTGGAATGGCATTACTACAATGTCTGATTCTTACTCTGTAATCTTCTACCTCACCGTCTACTGCGTTAGCACACAAAACAGGAGAACTTGAACGCTTCAGTACCACTCTCATTGTAGTAGTCAATGGTCCTGTATAAGCTGTAGAAGGAACTGCGAATGTAGCGTTAACAGGCGTAGCTGTACTGGCTGCAGAAAACAGAATTCTCTCCGTAGTATTATCAAATACCCCATCTCTGTTGAAATCGATCCAAGCAGTAACAGCATCGTTTCCTGTTGAAGCATTCCAACCTTTCGCTACAGAGATTTTATTATTTTGAGAATTAACATCTAAAGTAATAAGAGTCTCAGGCGTTGTATAGCTGATATAATTAGTTTGTACTGAAGTATTATTCATTGGCGGTACCCCAAGGTTTGAAGAAGTAACAGTTACATTTGAAATGTGATCGTTAGTTCCTGAACCGATCATCGGACAATAAGACAACGGTGGTGTTGTAAATGTCACAGATGTTGAGTAGCTACCTGTAGAAGTTCCACACTTCGTGGAAACCTGAACCTCATAAGTCGTCTGTTCTGTAAGACCAGGAATTGTATAATAGTTCTGACCTGCAGGCAAAGTAATAGACTGCCAAGCGCCAGTTCCTGTTCTCCATCTTATTGTATAAGTAGCTCCTGCTGATGATACCCATGATACTGTAGCAGTAGTAGCTGTAAGGCTGTTAACCGTAATATTGGTTGGAGCTGCTGTTGTACAGTTCTGAGGATCTACAAATCTTACTGCATAGTCCTCTACCTCTCCTTCAGAGAAGGATCCACAAGCATCAGCATCACTATAATATCTCATAGCTACACGCATACGGGTGGTAAGGTTACCTGTATAGGCATTGGCAGGTACAGCAAAATTAGCAGTTACCGGAGTTGTTGTGCTATAAGTTGTATTCAGGATCCTTTCGTTTACTTCAAAAATTCCGTTTCTGTTGAAATCAATCCATGCAGCAACCCCATAAGAAGAAGTAGAACCTGGCCAGTATTTGGTAACCGAAATTTTATTGGTATTAGGTGTACCTCTTTCAAGGATAACCAATCTTGTAGCATCTGTACTATAATCTTTGTACCCATCCGATCCTGAATTACTTACCATAATTGGAGCATTGGTTGGAGTTACTGTTACATTACTGATATATCCACTTGTAGAAGTATTCCCTGTAGGGCTTGACGTACAATAACTAAGAGTAGGAGTAGTAAAGTTTACACTAGCGGAGTATGCTCCTGTAACGCCGCCACATACCGTGGCTACCTGTACTTCGTAAGCTGTTCCATCTATTAAGTTTGAAAGCAATAAGCTGCTCGCTAATGTTGTATTCACAGGAATTGTTGTCCATACAGTTCCTGCTACCGTTTTGTACCTTACTACATATGTAGCTCCTATCGCAGGAACCCAGCTTACAAGAGCTGTACCTGCTGTAACGTTTGACACTGCAATATTAGTTGGAGGTGCTGTACTACATGGTTGTAATGCAATAACATTTAATGTATAATCTACATAATTCCCATAAGGTGCAGGACCGCAGGCCGTAATATTTCCAGAATAAGATGTTGCAGTTCTTACTCTATAATTTCCTGGTGGCGTTGTTGATGGGATAGGAATCGTTGCGGTAGCTGTAGTAGCATAACTTGTGGTTGCAAGAATCGTCTCACCCGGATCATTAAAGCTCATGTTATTGTTCCAGTCAATCCACACATAATAGTAGAAAGAGCTAAAGCTGCTAGGCATAGAGCTCGCAAGATTCATCGTTAGTGTAGCTGAAGGTATTGCCGAAAAAGGAGCATTAGAATTAACGTATGCTGTATAGGAATTTGCAGTATAACTTAAGTTTGAAATACCACCTGTAGTCGTCACATTGTTCAGATAATACTGAGTTGAAGTAGACCCTGCTGTTGGTGTACAATACGCTGTAAATACAGATATAGGACCTACCCACCAGCTTTTGGTTGTGGCATCACATTTTGCTCTTACCCATATATAATAGGTTGTATTTGGGTTTAATGGAGAAATTGTAGCACTTGTTCCCGTAGTCACTGTTTGTGATGGCGGAGTACCTGCTACCGGAGCAGTACTTGAAGTGCTGTAATAAATTTCATATCCACCTGCAGGTGCTGGGTTAGGTGCAGTCCAGCTGATTCCCGCACTCGTTGGTGTAGCTGAGTTTAAGGTCAATGCCCCAAGAGGTACGCATGCTGGTGGCGGTCCAAACGTCAGTCGAACATTCGGTCTGTTATTGGTTACTGTACCAACATCCGTAGGAGGGTTACTGTCCCCCTGAATATACATATGCATAGAAGTAGCACTGGAATAGGTAAAGGCATTTCCTGCCAATGGTCCTGTTCCATAACCTCCAAAACTGGTCTCCACTAATACCATCAGGTTATCTGATCCGTTATAGTAAAAGGGATTTTGCAGTGTAATGGTATTCCATCCTACCGGCATATTATTTAAAGTTCCATCATACACTAAAGAGGCACCTGAAGTTATACTGGCCCAGTTTTGTGAAGAAATGGTATTTGTGGTACTTGGCACAGCTTTCAGATAAACCTTTACCGGAAGGCTAAAACTTGTAGCTGCTGTAGCGTTCCATGCCACAGAAAGAACGCTTCCTCCTGCGGAAAGATTGATTTCTGAAGCGGTATAAAGAGATGCGGATCTTTCAAATCCGTAATACCCACCCACAGGATATCTTTGAGTAGAGGTCCCTGTACCAATCGTAACTGTTTGTGCTTGTATGAGTAGTCCGAAGACTATACAGAGCATTGTTATGAGCGGCTTAAATGGCCGACTCATTTTACCGAGTAAAAATACACTCATATTTTTTAAAATTTAATAATGAAAATACTAGTAAAAGTAATGATAGAGTTCTATCTACGGGATTTCGAATATATTTTGAAATATCCCTATTTACAGACAAATCTGTATTAAAAAAGTAATTTTTTATTTCATACGCTATTATTTTAACAATTACACAAATCTAATCATTTTTTCATTATAACATATTCATTAAACTATTTTTTTTATAAAAATTAAACAATATATCACTTTATGCATTAAATAAATAAATCCCCGACAATGCCGGGGATTTACTAAAATTTAAAGATTATCTTTATTTCTTGATGAATTTGGACTTGAATTGTTCGTTGCCCTTATCCTCTATTGTAATTATATATCCGCCTTTAACTAAAGTTGAAACATTAATTTTTCCATTATTGATATTTCCACTATTTACCAATTGTCCGGCAGCGTTATAAATTTTGTAAGCTGCTTTTTCTGAAACTTTTGTTACATTTAAAACATCAGCCGCAGGGTTTGGATAAATCTGAATACCATTATTTTTAAGGTCTGTTTCTGAAGTAGAAAGAGCTGCTGGTGAAATTACTACATTGTAGTCTTCAATTTCTCCGTAATAGAAATTAGTACCACAAAGGTAACTGTTCGGAAGCATACCTGCACTACCATTCCCTGTATAGAACACCACTGCTCTCATTCTTAATGCCTGACCTTCCACAGCTGTGCTAGGAACAGTAAATGTTGATGAGAACTGAGGCGTTGCCGCAGTTGTAACAGGAACATTCAACACCGCTTCACCGTCTTCAAAAACTCCGTTTTTATTATAATCTATATAAACAGCAACTGCGTCATTAACATCTGCACTTCCTACAGATAAACTAAGAGGGTATGATACTCCTTTTGTCAGGTTGATCTGAAGAGCAGGGTTTGCAGTATAGTTTGTATACGTAGATTCCGTTGAAGTATTGTTAACATTTGCTACCGTAATATTTGAAATATACTCTCCATCTGTAAGAACTGTTTCGGCATCACAATATGTAATAACAACTGTACTAAAGTTAACCGATGCAGAATATGCTCCCACGGTATTATCACAAACTAAGGCTACCTGTACTTCGTAAGTTGTTGCGTCTACTAAACCGTAGATATTAATAGCAGGATATGTAGAATTCACTTCAGTCCATACAGCAGAACCTACTTTTCTGTAACGTACTTTATAAGTAGCTCCTGTATAAGCCATCCATGAAATACTTGCTGCTGAAGGACTGATATTGCTTACCACTACATTCGTAGGGGCTGCACTGCTACACGCAGAAAGAGGCGTTAACGTAACTGATCCTACTGCGTAGAAAACATTTCCGATTGCTGAGATTCTTACTTTAATAGTTTGCCCGCTCAATGAAGAAGGGAATGTAAAGTTCTCAGACCCGTCATTAGGTGTTGAAGCAGCTAAGATATTCCATGTTGCTCCGTTATTAGTCGTATAGTCAATTTTAACATTAGATACATTGTATGGAGCAGCATTGGTATTCGCAACCAGCCACTGGATTGGTGTAGGGGTATTCACATCAGCATATTGATTAGCTAATTTGAAAGGTCCCTGATCTCCTACAACAATTTCCTGAACTCCATAAGCAGTCTGCTGTTGCTGAACGTTTGGACTATTATCTCTTACCGTTACCGCAAAGTTTGTAGTTCTTGGCACTAATGATACCGCTTCCCATTTATTATTGGAATTGTCCAGTACACCACTCATTACAGATGTAAAGTCAGGGAAGTATCTGGTTGGGTTTGATCCCATAAATTTGGATCTGAATGATGCTCCGGTAAAAGTTGTTCCTATATTATTTTTATCAATAGGAGCTGCTGCATCATCCACCTCCTCCCAAACATAGCTAAGCGGATCATTTTCAGCATCCGTAGCAGAAGCTGTTAATACAAATGCAGTTCCTCTTGGGATATGATAAGTTGGTAAAGCTGCAATTACAGGAGGATTATTAGCAATCGGAGTTTCAATATCACAAGTTTTAGCAATTAAATTCTCTTGAATCTGATCAATACTTGCAATATGGAAATAAGGATCAGAATGTTGCTGAACATCAGTCAAAGGTCCTGTAATCCCTGCATATGCCATAATAGTAGATCCTGAACCCGGTTCCATATTTACCCCTGATCCTTCTACATTAAATGAGAATGTATGGTTCGCTCCTAACTGATGTCCCATTTCGTGAGCTACATAGTCGATATCAAAGTTATCTCCTGATGGCGGATAGGTTGAAGAAGGGTTTACAGATCCTGTAGCAGGAGAAGTAATTCCTGATCCTTTTCCTTTTGGAACCTGTGTAGTAGGGTCTATACAAACGCAACCAATACAGCCTGCGTTACCTCCACCTCCTGAAGCACCGAATAAGTGACCAAGATCATAGTTAGTATTTCCTACTATATTTGTTAATTGTGTTTGCAATGCTGTATTCCAAGAAGCAGGCGGCTGATTGGCGTTGGATACCGTAGCATAAGGATCCGTAGCAGCATTCGTAAAAATAAGACTTGGATAATTTAATACATTTAAGTGTAATGCGAAATCTTTTTCAAACACCCCACTTACTCTTGTTAGTGTATTATTTATCTGTGTCCAAGCACCGGAAACCCCTCCAAAGAACGTAGTATATTCAGCTGTTACTGACATTGCGACTCTGATTGTTCTGTACTTCTTATCAGAATTTTTCGCAAAATTGGTTGGCTGATTGGTAACAGCTTGCCCTTTTTTCAGTAGATCATCAATCTGTTTTTTGGCAACCGGACTTTCTTCAGTAGAACATACGAATCCGTTTGGATTTTTCATCGTTTTAGGATGTACTGCATATACAGACTTATCTGTAGTAGCAGGCTCAATAAATTCGTATTTCCCACCATTCATGACCATCGTCTGAATTTCCGTTGGCGAAACACTGAATCTTAAATATTTGCTTGGATCTTCAACACTTGTTCCCACATAAGAACCCAGCTGATATTGATCAGCAATATCTTTTGCCAATACCGGAAAGCTAAATACTTTAAATTGCTCTATTTTCCCATCCAGATTAGGAAGAGAAATAATAACCGGAGCAGCATTAGGTCCCATCTCCTGAGCATTTCTCAATTGAGATCTTAGTAAAGCTAAGTCTAATTTATAATACCCATTGTCTCTTACACCAGATCTCTCTACTGTAAACGTCCCTCTTTTTTTGTTGTCTACTTTATTAAATGAAGTTGGTGTCCATTGTCCGAACGCCGCTCCACCTATAAAAGTAAACACTAAGGCAGTAAATACTCTTTTCATAAATTAAAATACAATTATAATTTTCGCCAAATATAACCATTTTACCAATCACATAAATAAAATAACTTAATATTTTTTAACACATTACACACAACAACACTATTCATTAAAAAAAATACAAACTCCAGAATATACTGAAGTTTGTATTTTACACATTTTAAAAGCAAAGAATATATATTTCTAAAACTTATAGGCTAAATTCCATGCAAATCCCATATTAAACTTTGAAGAACTTCTTCCGAATCCCGGAACAATCATAGGATATATATCATCCTGCTTTGAGGTATATACCATATACCTTGGCTGAAGATTTACATCAATATAGAAGTTGGAGCTGAATAACTGGACCCTGCCTCCCAATGTACCCTCCAACCAAAATGAAGACTGAGATGAAGATGGGAAAGCTTCTGAAAAGTTACTTCCTCCAAATCCACGCACAGGAATAGCCATGTACTCCTGATTATAGAATGCCCCCGCAACTTTACCACCTACATAAAACCCGTTGAATTCATTCTCGGCATCTTTTGCCAGCATATAGAATCCGCCCAATTTCACAAATGGTCCGTTAGCTTTCGCATCATAACCGTTCTTCTGGTATACATTCTTTTCAAAACCAGCTTCTGCAATGGCATGAACATTTTCTTTCACTTTTGAAGAAATAAATCCCTGATACAGTTTTCTATCTGAGAAAAATCCCATACCGGTATTCAACACATCAAAACCAACCATAAAGTTCGGTTCATATTTCCAATGTTTCTTTTGGTCTTCTTTCTTCTCTTGCTTATCCTGTGCCCAGCTTATTATTCCCAATAAACTAAAAAAGAAGGATAAGATTAGTCTTGTCTTCATTCTCTATTTGATTTTGTCCGTTTTCCACGCTAACAACAGGAGTAGGTGTTATTAATTCTGAAGTTAAATTTTCATAAGATTTTTTGATCCCACATCCCGGAGATACATATGTTGACTTTGTGGTGTACTTCACCCTAACCTGAGATTCCGGTCCTTTAAGTCTGGTTTTAAAATACACATCTGTATAAGGAGAATCATCTACCCTTAAAGGAATCAGTCTTGAGTCAATATTCGCAAGTTTTCCTAATTCTACTTTTCCAGAACCATAATCTACTGATACATAAAGCGTATCTATAGTAGTTAACTTTCCACTTCTTTTGAAAGCTACTTTCATCCTTGGAGTTCCTTCTCCACTTTCGCAAATATCATCATCTCCTCCACAAGAGAAAAGCAGTCCTAAAAAACAGATTGCTATGAGTAATTTAAAATACTTCATATTAAGATTTGAAATTCAAATTTAAATAATTTTATTTTTTTACCAGTAAGGCAATATTCTCAACATGATGCGTCTGTGGGAACATATCTACAGGTAAGATTTTGACAACATTATAATGATCTTTCATCAATGCCAGATCTCTTGCCTGCGTTGCTGAATTACAGCTTACATAAACTACCTTCTCAGGAGAAAGTTTTAAGATCTGCTCTACCACCTTCTGGTGCATTCCGTCTCTTGGTGGGTCTGTAATCAGTACATCTGCTTTCGGATGGTTTTCCAGGAACTCATCATTGAAAACATTTTTCATATCACCACAATAGAACGTACAATTAGTAAGCCCATTCAATTCTGCGTGTTCAATAGCAGCATCAATAGCTTCCTGAACAGATTCTATTCCTATTACCTGTTTTGCATTTCTTGCCACATATTGAGCAATAGTACCTGTTCCTGTATAAAGGTCATATACCACTTCATCTCCTTTCAGATCAGCAAATTCTAAGGTTTTTCTATATAATTCTAAAGCCTGCTTATAATTGGTCTGGAAGAAAGACTTCGGTCCTATTTTAAACTTCAGACCATCCATTTCTTCCATCAGGAATCCTTCTCCAAAGTACACTTCAATATCCAGATCATAAATGGAATCATTCTGCTTTGAATTGATTGCGTATACTAATGTTTTAATCTGTGGGAATTTTTCCAACAGGAATTCAAAAAGTTTCTCTCTGTTTTCTTTTTCTTCTCTGTACAGCTGGAAAAGCACCATCCATTCCCCTTTAGAGTTCTGTCTCATCATCAGCGTTCTCAGAAACCCTTCATGATTCCTTACATCGAAGAAATCTAAACCGTTTTCTACGGCATAGTTTTTCACTGCCAGACGAATGGCATTGGAAGGATCTTCTTGCAGGAAACATTCTTTAAGGTCCAGAATCTTGCTCCACATTCCCGGAATATGAAATCCTAAAGCATCTTTACTTCCGAAATTTTCTTCAGAACTTATCTCGTATTGAGTAAGCCATCTTGCATTGGAGAAAGAAAACTCCATTTTATTTCTATAAAAATACTGCTCTTTTGAACCCAGGATTGAAACAGTTTCAAAGTCTTCAATTCCGCCGATTCTTTTAATATTGTTGTATACTTCTTCCTGTTTAAAGTCCAGTTGTTTTTCATAGCTCATATTCTGCCATTTACAACCACCACAGGTTCCGAAATGAACACATTTAGCATCCACTCTGTAAGGAGATTTTTCAAGTATTTCAATGGCTTCGCCTTCGAAATATTTCGACTTAGCTTTTTTCACTTTTACATTCACAATATCTCCTGGAATTGCTCCTGAAACCATCACAGCTTTTCCTTCTTCTGTCCGTCCTATTGCCACACCTTTTGCACCAGCAGACAATAACTTTATATTTTCAAGAATTAAATCTCTTTTTTTCTTCCTACTCATTTTAAAATTTTCTATTTTCCTAATTGTAACGATTACGTTCCAGTTTGCAAAAGTACAATAAAAAAAACCTTATCCGAAGATAAGGTTTCTAACTATATGAAAGTTTATTATTTTGTTTTAGCCGGTTGAGGATTGGCAGGCTGTGGAGCAGCTTGCTGTGCAGAAGGATCGATCTGCAACTGAGGCGACATCTGCTGCGCAGAAGGCTCTACTTTTGGCGCTGAAAGTCCTGTAAGTTTATCCAGAATTGTTACCAGTTCCTGCTCTCCTAAATTAACGAAAGATCTGCTGGCAATTTTACCGTCTTTATCAACAATCACAAAGCAAGGTAATTTGAATCCGTAAACACCATATTTTTTAGCAATATCAGATTCCATTCCTTTCTCACCGTATACATTCACTCCCTGAATACCTTTCAGTAAAGAGTTACTTGTTTTCACAAACTGATCTTTAGTATCGTCTACATTTACAAATACAAAGTTCATTTTAGACTTGTAGAAGTTTACGACTTCTTTCAATACAGGGATTGTAGCTTCACCGATATAAGGATTCCATGAAGCGTAGAAGAATAACATATAAGGTTTTCCTTTGTTTTCAGAAAGCTGATATGCTTTTCCATCCTGCTTTACCAAAGCTGCTTCAGGAGCTGCATCACCGATCTTAAGTCCTGTAATAGCCATCTGCATTTTCAACAGGTCGCTTTTGATCGTTGCATCTTTAATATCTGTATCGATCAGTTTTTTGATCTTGTCAATATTCTTAGCCGGAGTAGTAGGGTGAATATCTGCCTGAGCCATTACAAATGCCAAAAGGTAATCTTTTGCCGTCTGAGAAAGGTCTTTTTGAGTTTTCAAATACTGAGCAAACATATCTGAAGTTGTAATATCCTTTTTCCCTTTGCTGTTTGCTTCTGCATATTTCTGGAAATCAGGAGTCATTTTTACAAGAAGATACTGTCTGTAAAGAGGAATAGTCTTCACCATTGCATCTTTATCGTTATCCAGTTTTGTTTCGTAATCCGTAAGAGCTTTAGAAGCTTTATAAGAAGGATTTCCTGACATTGGCCCGTGAGACATTTCATAATTTGCAAGCAGGTTAAGAATAGTCACCTTAGCATCATTCTTTTTCCAAGCTAAAAGTCCTTTGCTAGGATTGTTTTTCTGAGCAAGGTCATCAATATTTTTATTAATATCAGTTTCCACTTTCTGCATTCCTTTTACGAATGTAGCTTCGTCTCCGGACATTAAAGCTCCTAAGTTCACTTTAGCTCCGTACTCTCCTAAAAATTTCTGAGTAGCTGCAAGGAAATCATTATTCTTTTTAGCATCACCCGTAATAACATACTCGTTAGGGAAAGTCATTGAGTTTCCTGAGATGTTTACTTTTTGTCCACCCTCAAGGTAGATCAGGTTTTGTTTGTTGGCATAGTTGATGACATACATTCCGTCTTTAGGAGCATCAAAGCTTCCTGAGAAGTTGCCGTCTTTATCTACACCTATATTAATCAAAGGTAAGGTTCCTACTCCTGAAGCTTCTACGAATTCAATTCTTTCCAATGGTGAACCTCCAGTAATTTTTCCTTTTACCTCTACTTTTTTTGAACAAGACATCACGAAAGCTGTGATGATAAACAATAAAAGATATTTTTTCATTTCAATTTTAATATTATACAAAAATAAGCTTTTTAGGGCTTGCTAATTCACACTGATTATTTTTTTTAAAAATTTTATTACAACCCATCAAAAGGGAGTTTTCAATTACTTTATCCAATTGTTTTTTATCAGTTAAAGCTCTATTGAAATGCATTTTACAATACAATTCAACGACCCTCCAAATATATACTTATTAAATAAAGAATACCAAAGCTTTATCAAGAAGTTAACAAATTTTAACAGGAAAATAGCTGATACAAAAAAAATCGCCTCCGTAATGAAGGCGATTTTTTTTGTATTTGAATCAATTCTATCCTTGATCTACAAGAGCAGCCATGTATTCTCTGTTCATTCTTGCGATGTTTTCAAGAGAAATACCTTTAGGGCATTCCACTTCACAAGCACCGGTATTTGAACAGTTTCCGAATCCTTCTTCATCCATTGCTTTCACCATGTTCAGAACTCTTCGCTTCGCTTCTACTCTACCTTGAGGAAGTAATGCATACTGAGATACTTTAGCTCCAACAAACAGCATGGCAGATCCGTTTTTACAGGTAGCTACACAAGCCCCACATCCGATACACGCAGCAGCATCCATTGCTCTGTCTGCATCTTCTTTAGGAACCGGAATGGCATTAGCATCCAATGTATTACCCGAAGTATTCACTGAAATGAAACCTCCTGCAGCCATTACTCTGTCGAATGCGCTTCTGTCTACCATCAAATCTTTGATAACAGGGAAAGCAGCACTTCTCCAAGGTTCAATAACGATAGTTTCACCGTCTTTGAACATTCTCATGTGAAGCTGACAGGTAGTAATCCCTGTATCCGGACCGTGTGCTCTACCATTGATGTAAAGAGAACACATTCCGCAGATTCCTTCACGACAGTCATGGTCGAAAGCAATAGGTTCTTTTCCTTCGTTAATTAGGTTTTCGTTCAGAATATCCAACATCTCCAGGAATGAAGAATCTGTAGATACATCTGATATTTTATAGGTCTCAAACTGACCTTTAGATTTATTATTTTTTTGTCTCCAAATTTTCAGCGTAAGATGTAAGCCTTTTTTTGCACTCATAATGTTATATTTATAGGTTGGAGATTATTTGTAACTTCTAGTTTTAACCTCGATGTTGTCATATATCAGTTCCTCTTTATGCAATACTTCCGCATTGATATTTTCTCCCTGATATTCCCAAGCTCCGACGTACTTGAAGTTGACGTCGTCTCTTTCCGCTTCTCCATCCGGAGTCGCATGATCCCAACGGAAATGCCCACCACAAGATTCTTCTCTGTTGAGTGCATCGATAGCCATTAATTGTCCTAACTCCAGGAAGTCTGCTACTCTGAATGCTTTCTCAAGCTCAGTGTTCATACCTTCTCCTTCGCCAGGTACTTTTACATTCTTCCAGAAGTCGTTTCTTACTTCTTCGATTTCTTTGATCGCTTCTTTTAATCCTTCAGGAGTTCTACCCATCCCTACTTTATTCCACATAATGTGTCCTAGTTTCTTGTGGAAGTGGTCTACTGAGTGAGTTCCTTTATTGTTGATAAAGAAATCAATTTTATCTTTAATTCCTTTTTCAGCTTCGTTGAACGCTGCTGAATCTGTAGGAATTGCTCCTGTTCTAATATCTGCAGATAGGTAATCTGCAATGGTGTAAGGAAGTACGAAATACCCGTCAGCAAGCCCTTGCATCAATGCAGAAGCTCCAAGTCTGTTGGCACCGTGATCAGAGAAGTTAGCTTCACCGATTACGAAACATCCAGGGATTGTAGACTGAAGGTTATAATCAACCCATACTCCACCCATTGTGTAGTGAACTGCAGGATAAATCTTCATTGGAGTTTTGTAAGGATCATCAGCGGTAATTTTTTCGTACATTACGAATAAGTTACCGTATTTCTCCTCAACCCACTTCTTACCAAGATCATAGATCTGCTGGTCTGTAGGATTATGAATATGTTTTTCGATAGCGGCTTCTTTACCTTTTTTGATGATCTCTGTAGAGAAATCAAGGTAAACCCCTTCCTGAGTATCGTTATTCTCGATTCCGAATCCAGCGTCACATCTTTCCTTAGCTGCTCTTGAAGCAACGTCTCTCGGTACAAGGTTACCAAACGCAGGGTATCTTCTTTCTAAATAATAATCTCTGTCTTCTTCTTTAATATTTTCAGGTCTTAATTTACCTTCTCTGATCGCTACTGAATCTTCAATCTTTTTAGGAACCCAGATTCTTCCTGAGTTTCTTAATGATTCAGACATCAAAGTCAGTTTAGACTGCTGAGTTCCGTGTACCGGAATACAAGTTGGGTGAATCTGTACGTAGCAAGGGTTTGCGAAATACGCTCCTTTTTTGTGAATCTTCCAGGCTGCAGAAACGTTTGATCCCATAGCGTTAGTAGAAAGGAAATATACGTTTCCGTATCCTCCAGAAGCGATTACTACAGCGTGAGCAGAGTGTCTCTCGATTTCACCTGTTACAAGGTTTCTTGCGATTATTCCTCTTGCTTTTCCATCAACAATAACAAGATCAAGCATTTCATGACGGTTGTACATCTTGATTCTACCTTTACCGATCTGACGGCTCATTGCAGAATAAGCACCTAATAATAACTGCTGACCTGTTTGTCCTTTTGCGTAGAAAGTTCTTTTTACCTGAACCCCACCAAATGAACGGTTATCTAACTGGCCGCCGTAATCTCTACCGAAAGGTACTCCCTGAGAAACACACTGGTCGATAATATTAGCAGAAACTTCAGCTAATCTGTAAACGTTAGCCTCTCTTGCTCTATAGTCACCACCTTTAATGGTATCATAGAACAATCTGTAAGTAGAGTCACCATCTCCTTGATAGTTCTTAGCTGCGTTGATCCCTCCCTGAGCTGCAATAGAGTGTGCTCTTCTTGGAGAATCCTGATAGCAGAACGCTTTTACGTTGTATCCTTGTTCTGCTAGAGTAGCTGCAGCAGAACCTCCTGCCAAACCTGTACCTACAACAATAATATCAATCTTATCTCTGTTGTTTGGGGCAACAAGGTTCATATGGTCTTTATGATTTTTCCACTTGTCTTTAAGAGGACCTGCTGGAATTTTTGAATCTAATTTACTCATACTAGTATATTGATATTATTGAGTTATAAAATGATAAACTGCTACGATGATAAATCCTGCAGGGATAAGGATTGAATACCATTTCCCGAAAGCTTTGATCACCGGTGTATATTTTGGATGTCTTGCTCCGATAGACTGGAACGAAGACTGGAATCCGTGAGCTAAGTGTAATCCCAGTAAAACAAAAGAGATTACATACAAAGCCACCCTCCAAAGATCTGCAAACTTCTCATGAAGTTCCGGCCAGAAACGCTCAGAATCCGGAGCAATTCCCTGTACATACTTGTAAGTGATTTCATGTAGCCAGAAATCATATAAGTGAAGCGCTAAGAAAGCTAAGATAACAGCTCCGGAAATAATCATATTTCTGGACATCCATGAAGAATTCACAGATGCATTGTTTGCTGCATACTTTACCGGACGCGCTTTATTATTCTTGATCTCAAGCACAAATCCCATTACAAAATGGAAAATTACTGCAAAACCAAGAATAGGCTGCATTAAGAACTGCACAAAAGGATTATAGCCCATGAAGTCAGATGCTGCGTTGAATGCATCCTTGTTCAGAACTGATAACAAATTGGTTGTCAAATGCAGTATAAGAAAAATCAGCAAAAATAGAGCTGATAATGCCATAGCGTATTTTCTACCTATCGTAGAACTCGTTAAACCTGCCATATAAGTTTAAATTTGAATTTCCACAAAATTAAGAAAGTTTAACAATATCGAAAAGTGAGAAATCTCACAATTAGACAGTTTGTAATCTTTCTAAATAAGAATTCCGCCCGTTATAAATGCAGGAAAACAACTAAATTAAGAACCATCATTTCAGATCATAAATCCTATCCCGGAAAACAACTTTTTGAGCAGTGGATGGCAACGCTTTTACTTCAAATACATCCACCCTTCTTGAAGCACAATAGGGCTTAATAATAAACTGCAAAGTTTTATCATAATCTGCTCTATCCGAAAGCCAGAAACATACTTTAGACCCGTTTTTGATCGAAAAAATCTTATTTCTGCCCAAAGTATAAAAAAGAATCTCTTCTTTCTGGTTCTCAAAAGCATTGCTACCAACTCTTATTATTAAAAAAGCCAAAACGGCCATGATCCCTCTCATTAAATTTCTAAAATTAAAATTCAGAAGAACAAACCTTAATAAATAGATGATGAGGAATACGAAACCTATTTCAACAAGATTCATTGGAATATTTTCAAAAAACAGAATATCTGCCTGTGCAAACCAATGGATCATTTTCAGCAGAATCTTGATTATAAAGTCATACAAACTACAGATCAACCCAAAATCAATATTGATTGTAATAAGAGCGGTCATCAGAAAAGAAAATAGAATAATTACTTCTGAAAAAGGGACAATGATAAAATTGGCAACGATTGAAATAAAAGAAAACTGATGAAAATAATACAGCACTAAAGGAAGAGTCGCCAGCTGGGCAGAAAGTGATATGGTAACGGTATTAAACAACAGCTTTTTCAAATAATGATCCTGTTTAGGAAAATAGTTCAACAGTGGCTGATTCAGCCAGAATATCCCCAACACCGCAAGAAAGCTAAGTTGAAATCCCACATCAAAAAACTGCTGGATATCCAGGATAAGAATAATAAATGCAGATAAAGACAGCGAATGCAGCAAGTCCGTTTTTCTCTGAAGCAACACCAATATAAAATAGGTACTGAGCATGATACAGGAACGTAATACGGAATTTCCAAATCCGATAAATCCCGCAAACAGCCAAATAAAACCTAAACTGAGAATCACAGCATACTTCCTGAACTTTAGGGGAGCAAAACGCACCATCAGAAAGTAAAACATCCCGAAAATAACCACAATATGAGTTCCGGAAATTGCCAGAAAATGAACAAGTCCGGATCTGTTGAAATCCTGCACAGTATCCGCATCCATCCCTGTTCTGTCTGCCAGAATAATTCCTTTTAAAAATTCTTTGGTTTTTGCAGACATTTCTGCGCGGTCAATTCTTTTAAGGACTTCAAACCTGTATTGACGGATCTTATCTCCTATACTTAAGTCAGTTCGCTCTGCAGAAGAGATTTCTCCCAAAAGATAAATCTGATGTTTAATATTTTTTCGGTTCAGATAACGGGCATAATCAAACTGAAAATCATATTGTGGAGAATAAGGCTGCGTAATAAAAGCCTCCCCTTTGTAATAATGGATAAAATCCAGATCCCGGCTATTTTTAGGAAGATAAAAAACAGCATTAAGGCTTTCGTTTTTGATCTGAGCAATTCCTTCATATTTTCTATATTTTTCACTCGAGTTCAATTTTTGAGTAATCCGGAAAACAACACTCCCCTTCTCTTTGAAAAAAGGCGTAATATCTGTTGAAGAGGTATTATAAAAATGAGCCACAATTCCTGAACAAAAGAACAACAGCCCTAGCAAATAGGCTCTTATGATATGTAAAAAATAAGATCGAAAAAAAAGTAGACTAAAAACCACTCCTCCCATCAACATTACAGGATAAACAAATCTATCGGACAGTACAATCTGATCCTGAAAGACAATTCCAAGAATAAAACATAGGGTCAGAATAAAGAGGGGTTGTTTCTGCAATTTCTCATCATTTATTTCACTAAAATATGAAATTAATTAACTGAGCATCATAACCATAATCACTGATTAAATAATATTCTGCAGATAAAAAGGCCAATAGAACGCCTGATTTTTTACTATTAAAATAAAATTTGAATTTATATTATTTCTCTTTCAGAAACTTATCTGTAAGCCGTTTGGTTTCTTTGATATAGAACCATGGATCTTTTCCGTAATCTTCATATTTGAAGGTTCCGGTTTTCTTGGGAATAGCAGGTTCTATCTGAGTTCCTTCGTGCCACTCATTAAATGAAGTGATTCCAATAAAGTCAGGGTCAACTTTGACAGCGGCATCAAACATGTTTTCGTAATATTTCCCGCCATTTCTGCTTTTAAAATTCGCCTCGTTCCATGGTCTTATCCGTGTATCTGAATACCCTGGCCCTATACAAGGAATAAAAATAAGATGATGATCTTTTGCAAAATCTGCAAGAAACTTCCAGTTAGAAACTGTGCTTCCGAATACAAAACCTTCACTGGCAAAGTAAGTGTAAAACCCATCAAATCCCGAGGATTCAAAGAAAGCTGCATCATTTTTTTCTACCCACAATCCGATATACAGTGCATCCAGATTTGTATTTCGGACTGTTTCCGAACCATTTTTCGAAAGTAATTTTGACCATTCTTCTTTGGGAATTTTATAGCTGTCATAAACATACAGCAATGGCTTGCCTTCTTTTTTATAAAAAGCATGGTGCGATGAATACGTTTTGATGAGATAGGAAATCTGCTCTTTAAATTCCGTAATATTTTTATAGAATGGCTCTATGTGAAATGCAATTTTTAAATCAAAACGATCCGCAATATCCAGATATTTTTTCGTGCTTTTATCGGTAAAAGAATCTTTTCCCAGCCAGCTTATAACCACTACGCCTACTCCGGATGCTTTGATCATTTTCATATGTTTTTCAATGATCTCTGTATCGTTGGAACTGTAGTTACCCAATTCCGGATAAAAATTGGCACCAATATCATCCCCTCCTTTATAATGCCCAAGGTTATTCCATTTCGGATCTTTCCAATGGGGAAGAATTTCATGATTCCAATGGTAGTAAATGCCATCAGTAGTCGGATTTCCATACCAGCCATAATAGAATATCTGCACCTTTTCTTTATTTTTATTCTGTGCAGCCACGTGCGGGAAAAAAAATATGAGTGTGATGATTAACAGGAAACGATTATAATAATTCATGGTTTAAAAAAGTATTTCAGGGCCTCAAAAACTCCGGTTACAACAGAACTTAAACTTTCAGGATCACATCAGCTGCATGCTCGCTTGCTCCTTTTCCGCCAAGTTTTTTTCTTAAAAGTTCATAATCGCTCAGGACCTGTTCTCTTTTGGTACCTGCCAGTATTTTATGAAGTTCATCTACGAGATTCTTGGTATTCAGATCGTTCTGGATGAGTTCTTTCACCACCTCTCTATCCATAATCAGGTTGACAAGGGAAATATAATTGATATTTTTCACCAGTCTTTTAGCAATGGCGTAAGAAACTTTGCTTCCCCGATAGCAAACTACTTCAGGAATGTTCAGTAAAGCCGTTTCCAATGTAGCCGTTCCCGAAGTAACAAGAGCCGCTTTTGAACATCGTAATAAATCGTACGTTCTGTTGGAAACAAAATGTACATTATCATCTACATATTTCTGATAAAATTCTTTCGGTAGGCTTGGTGCACCGGCAATGACGAACTGATACTCCTTAAAATGCGGTCTCACGGAAAGCATGATTTCAAGCATTTTTTCCACTTCCTGCTTTCTGGATCCGGGTAAAAGGGCAATGATTTCTTTTTCGTTCAGTCCGTTTTCAGATTTAAACCCCTCAATACTGATGTCCTGAAGGTCAGAAATAGCATCAAGCAACGGATGCCCTACAAAATGAGAATGCACTCCGTGTTTTTTATAAAAGTCTTCTTCAAACGGAAGAATAACCATCATATCATCTACATATTTTTTGATGATCTCTACCCTGCCTTCTTTCCATGCCCAAAGCTGTGGAGAAATATAGTACACCACTTTGATTCCAAGTTCTTTGGCAAATCTGGCAATCCTTAAATTAAAACCAGGATAATCTACCAGAATCAGTACATCCGGTCTGTTATTCAGAATGTCTTCTTTACAAAATTTGATGTTATTCAGAATAGTTCTCAGGTTCATCACCACTTCCAGAAATCCCATAAAAGCCAAATCTCTGTAGTGCTTCACCAGTGTTCCCCCCTGAGCTTTCATAAGATCCCCACCCCAAAATCTGAATTCTGCAGCCGGGTCTTTCTGTCGTAAGGCTTTCATCAAATTGCTTCCGTGCAGGTCACCGGAAGCTTCTCCTGCAATAATGTAATATTTCATTTCTTCCGAAATCTTATTATTTGTTTTGTACGTCCTTCAAAACCTCAGCTGATAAAGAATCATGTGAGATTTCTATGGCAAGGATAGAGAACAAATTAAAATAGATATAATCTTAATTCGTAAATTTGTTCAAAGATAATGATAAAAATGTCAGAAGAATTTGAAATCCGAAATAAAGTTGCCGAAAGCGGGCTTGTGAATTTTGACCTTTCCACTTTACTTCCAAAAGGAGAAAGAAAGGGGATAGATCTTAAAGATTTTCTGTTTCAGGAAATGATCCTGAAGGAAAAAGACTTCCGTGAAAAGGTAGACGCCATCTCTGTTGAAGAATACAGGGATGCCTACATCTACATCTATAATTCTGTGGATACAATCATTCCACTTTGGGCTTATTTTGTCCTTACGGCAAAACTTACAGATGTGGCTAAAAAAATCGTTTTCGGAAACCGTGAAGATCTTGAAGTGATCCTGATGCATAATGCGATACAGACTTATGATTTCAGTGATATGACAGGAAAGAGAGTTCTGGTAAAAGGCTGCTCTGATAAAGAAATTCCTGAAAATGCATATATAGAACTGGTAGAACAGCTTAAACCTCTTGTAAAATCTCTAATGTTCGGGGAAGCCTGCTCTAATGTTCCTATTGTAAAGAACTAAGAATGAAAAGATATTTATCTGCTCTATTCCTGTTTATCATCTTTCTGGGCATCTATTATGTAGGAAGTTTCACAAGAATTCCTTTTGCAGATTGTGTAGGATTCATACTATCGGCAGAAAAAGAAGAATGGGTGACTGTAGCTGATGCGACCAGTCATTTTCTTTATGTTAATACGGTTATTTTCATTAAAAGTCTTACGGGTCTTAATGCTATAGAAGCCAGCCGGTTTCTGGTAGTCACTTCAGGAGCTGCAACCGTTGCCGTTATTTATCTTACCCTTAAAAGCCTGATCAGAAAAGAATGGATCGCTCTTACTGCGGCTGTTGTTTTCGGTTTCAGTTTTTCTTTCTGGAGAAATGCAGAAATTGTAGAAGTATACACCTACAATACCCTATGGATCAGTCTCTTTTTCTTTTCTATGATAAAGGTTTTTGCAGAAAATAAGAACAGATATATTATTCTCAGCGGTCTTTTTCTGGGAATCAGCCTTTGGGTTCATATTCAGAATATTCTGCTGATTCCGGCATTTGTCATTTTCCTGTTCTTTTTCAGACAGGAAAAAAAATATGTTTATGCTTCGCTCTCTCTTTTCGCCGTATTATTTTCATCTTTATTTATTTTGAATACGCTGCAGGGGCTTCCATTTAACTCTCCTTATTCATCCCCTCAGGGAACCTGGGTAGAAGATTCTTTAAAGAAAGCACCTTTGCAATATGTAAGAGATTTTTTTGTCTCACTGGCTTACCTGATCCACAATTTTAATTTATTTGTATTCTTCGGAATTGCAGGGGTCACATTACTCTACAGATCTCATAAGAAAATGTTTTACGTTTTCTTTACCGGAGCGGTCTGTGTTTACGGCTTTGCGACCTTCTATGCGGTTTCGGATAATTATGTTTTCTTTCTTCCCTTTAATCTTATTTTTGCACTTTCCATAGGCTATGGACTATCTTCTATGCAATATGCCGGATTTAGAAAATTTTCATGGATATGCCTTCTTATTCCTATAGGATATTTCCTTTCTTATACCCTTGTACTATCTACTGAAAAAGGCAAAGAACTCGATGATTTCAAAAAATACAAAGGAGGTCTGACTTATTATTTGCTTCCATGGATGCACAATAATGTCGGCATTGTAGGATTTACCCTTGACAAAAAAGAGGCTCCCGAACCTATTCAATGGATGACAAGAAGTGCGGAAGAATATATAAAGGTTCTGAAAAGCAAAGGATATACTGATGAGGAGATCAGAAAACTTTAACAATAATTATGAACTGTGGATATTTTGTAAGGCATATTTTTTGATAACTTTGGTTTACTTAATACTAAACAAACACAAACAATGAGTTTAATTGACCTACTTACAGGGAACACAGGCAACCAGGTTGCTGAACAGGCTGAAAACAAATTCGGAATCAACAGAAACCAGGTAATTGCCCTATTGGCTGTAGCAACCCCTCTGATTATCTCTTACCTTAGAAACAAATCTCAGGATGCTAAAGAAGCGGAAGCTTTGAATACTGCTTTAGATAAAGACCACAACGGCAGTATCTTAAACGATGCTTCACAAATCGAAGCCAGACAGGCTGAAGGAGGTTCTATTCTGGATCATATTTTCGGGGGACAAAAAAGTACTGTAGAAAATCAACTTTCACAAAATACAGGAATTTCAATAGATAAAATAGGTCCTATCCTTGCGATGCTGGCTCCTGTTGTTATGGGATATATCGGACAGCAAAAGCAACAAAACAATGTTGGCGCCGGAGGTCTTGGTGATCTTTTGGGTGGCATTCTCGGAAATGCTTCCAACCAGGCACAGGCACAACAATCAAGCCCTTTGAATGACATTTTAGGAAGTGTTTTAGGAGGTGGAGGCCAATCTCAATCATCAGGAAACCCACTGAACGACATTCTTGGAAGTGTACTGGGTGGTGGTGGAAATCAACAACAGCAGGGCGGCGGCTTAGGCAGCATCCTTGGAAATCTTTTTGGAGGAAAATAATTAATTTAATTTGTATAAAAAAAGACCGGAGATTATTTCTTCGGTCTTTTTATTGGATGTTACTTTTTAGATTTCTCTGTTGCAGCAAAAGATTTTGAGGCTTTCTTAGGCCTTCTTTTTCCATAGCTTCCGGAATTGATTTTTCCTCTTCTTGATTTTTTGTCTCCTTTTCCCATAGTAATACATATTTGTTGTTATTACGAATTTAGGAAACACAGATGAAAAATCCAATAAATCAAGCTGTTAAAGTTTCATAATACATACTAAAAAAGTGAAGCTGGAGACTGGAAGTTATTATTTTCAAGCCTCTTTTAACAGATCAAAATCTATAATTTAATAATTGTTGATAAAGGCTGGCTTAAATATTTCAGACTGCCAGTACTTCCTTCTTCCAGCTCCTATCATCCATCCCTTCTACACTTTTATAGTCTTCCACTTCCCTCTTTTAAACAAAATAAAAGCAACCACAGTAATTAAAGTTTCTGCTGCCGGAATCGAAATAAAAACTCCTTTCGGCCCCATCTCCAGATGTTTGGAAAGAAAATAAGCCAAAGGAATCTGGAACAGCCAGAACCCAAAGAGGTTAACCCATGTGGGAGTCCATGTATCTCCTGCCCCGTTGAAAGCATTGATCATTACCATTCCGATTCCATAGAAAATGAATCCTGTACTCATAATGTGAAGAGCGTTTTGAGCAAAGCTTTTAATCTCAGCTTCCTGAGTAAAGAAACTCACAAGGAAATTGCTGAAAAGAATAAATATCAAACTCACAGTCAGCATGAAGATCACATTATATTTCACGGTTTTCATCACAGACTGTTCAGCCCTCAGCATTTCATTAGCTCCCATATTCTGTCCCACCAGCGTAGAGGCCGCATTGCTCAGCCCCCAGGCCGGAAGCATAAAGAACATCATCAGTCTCAATGCCGTCTGATACCCTGCGGAAGCATTTTCTCCTCCGGTAGTTGCCACAAGTTCTGCAAGAAAAATCCAGCTGCATGATGCAATGACAAACTGAAAAATTCCAGGGGTTGCAATTTTTATAATGGATCGTATCAGGTCATAATGAGGTTTAAAATAATTCAACCTGATACGGATCTGGGTATCTGCTACTAAAAGATGATAAAGCTGATAGATCACTCCTATACTTCTCCCGATGGTGGTAGCCAGTGCAGCACCAGTAAGTCCCATCGCCGGAACAGGGCCTAATCCTTTGATCAGAACCGGACAGAGAATAATATTGGCAATATTGGCAATCCATAAACTTTTCATCGCAATCATCGCATTTCCAGCTCCTCTGAAAATACCGTTGATCAAAAACAGAAGCATGATAATGGTACTGCTTCCCATCATAACTCTTGTAAAATCTTTTCCATACGCTGCCGCTTCAGGTCTTGCTCCCATCAGAATCAGAATTTCTTCGGCATAGACAACTCCAAGTATACTTAGAATCAATATGATGACAAATGAAACCAATAACACTTGTGCCGCACTTCTGGAAGCCTGCTCAGGGTTTTTCTCCCCGATCCTTCTGGCTACCAAAGCCGTCGCTGCCATACTCATTCCTATCGCAATAGAATACATTACAGAGAGTACAGATTCTGTAAGCCCAACGGTCTGAATCGCAAAACCGCTCTCTTTCAGATGTCCTACAAAATACAGGTCAACCAAAGCAAATACGGATTCCATAGCCATCTCCAGCATCATTGGTATCGCCAAAAGCAAGACTGCACTTCTGATATTTACCTTTGTATAATCAGTTTCTTCTCCACTAAAAGCCTTCTTCAGGAAATCAAGGTACCGTGTCATACATTTTGTGATTTGTCTGACAAAAGTATTGATTCAAAACGGAACAGCACTTTGCATATGGAAAGTTTTTAAACCACATGTATCTGTTAAACTTCTCTTAAATTTCACATAAAAAAGCCATTCAAATACGTGATAAACTATTTAACTCATTAGATTTGGGAAAAAATAAATACCATGAGAAAACATATTATTCCGTTTCTGATGCTTCTGCCCTTCGCTGTCTATCATAGTCAGAATAAAGCAGACAATCTGAATTTCGAAAATGTTGAAAACAATATTCCGAAGCTATGGACAGTCATTGGCAAAGATCCCTCATCTATCTCTGTGGACACCCAGGAAAAAAATGAAGGGAAATATTCTGTTCTGGCCCAGGCTTCAACTACTGGTATGAAAGGGCTCATGTATGTTCTTCCCGAAAACTATGCAGGAAAAAAAATTACCATCTCCGGCTATATAAAAACAGAAGATGTGACTGAAGGGTTTGCCGGAATCTGGATCCGTATAGATCCGAAAGTAGGTTTCAACAATATGCATGATAAAGGCATAAAAGGAACCACACCATGGACAAAATACGAAACGACCCTCACTCTCGCCCCTGAAAGAACCAAAGAAATTGTTATTGGAACTCTTTTGACAGGGAAAGGAAAAGCATGGTTTGATGATATTAAAATAACCGTAGACGGACAAGATATTCAGGAAGCGATAGCGTTTCAGAAACCCAAGGTAAAGGCTGAGCTTGATAATCAGTTTGACAATGGTTCGGAAATCAACAGTATTGATACCAGCAAGAAAAACATGGATAATCTGAAGAGTCTGGGAATGATCTGGGGTTATCTGAAATACTATCATCCAAATGTTGCAGAAGGGAAATACAACTGGGATTACGAACTTTTCAGAATTTTACCTAAAATCAGTGGAACTTCATCCAAGCAGAGAGATCAGATTCTGACGGAATGGATCAAAGGCCTTGGAGCATTTCAGACGGAGAAGTTTACTGTTGATGCAAAAAATGTAAAGATCAATCCGGACCTCAGCTGGATCACCGGCTCAGGTTTTTCAAAAGAACTTTCTGACCTTCTTCTGCAGCTCAAAGATGCCAAAAGACCTAAAGTAAATTATTATCTGGATTTTTATGATAATGTCGGAAATCCTGACTTTAGCCATGAAAAACCTTACGAAAACAACGCGTATCCGGACACCGGCTTCCGTTTACTCTCATTGTACAAATACTGGAACATCATTCAATACAGTTTTCCATACAAAAATCTTATACAGGAAGACTGGAAAGCTGTACTTCCTGAGTTTATTCCCAAGTTTGTCGATGCAAAAAACGAAACGGATTATACGCTTGCCACTTTAGAGATCATTGCAAGAATACATGACACCCATGCCAACATATGGGGATCCAACAAAGTTCTGAATCAATATTTCGGAGCAAGGCATAGTTCAGTGAAACTTACGTTTGCAGAAAATAAAGCTGTAGTGAGCGGGTTTAATAATGATCAATTGGGCAAGGAATCCGGGTTACAGGTAGGAGATATTGTCACAGAAATCAATGGAAAACCGGTAGATAAGATTGTAAAGGAAATGCTGAAAATAAGCCCAGCCTCCAACTATCCTACTCAGTTGAGAGATATTGCAAAAAAATTATTGAGAAGTAATTCGGAAACAGTCAGTATTAAGATTTCCAGAAACGGAAAACCGGAAAACCTGACGTTAAAGACCTATGAACCTAAGGAGCTTAATATCAAAAAAGAACAGAAAGAATTCTTTAAAATGCTGAATCCCCAAACGGGCTACTTTTATATGGGAAGTGCAGATAGCCAGAAGCTTTCTGATCTCTTTAATCAGGTCAAAAATACAAAAGGAATTGTAATTGATTTCAGAAGTTATCCACCAGACTTTGTCGTATTTTCTATGGGCAAGCTATTAAAAAAGGACCCTGCTGATTTTGTGAAATTCACCCAAACGAACAATGAGATGCCAGGGCTCTTCACCTTTACACCGAGTATTGGTACAGAAGGAAATGGAGCTGATTATTATAAAGGAAAAATTGCCATCCTGGTCAATGAAACTACCCAGAGCAGCGCCGAATATCACACAATGGCCTTCAGAACAGCTCCTAATGCAAAAGTCTTCGGTTCTACAACTGCCGGTGCGGATGGAAATGTTTCAGAAATTCTTCTTCCCGGAAATATTTCGACCATGATCAGCGGCATCGGAGTCTATTATCCGGATGGAACAGAAACCCAAAGAATAGGAATTGTTCCGGATGTAGAGATCAAACCAACTGTGGAAGGCATCAAAAACGGCAAAGACGAAGTGCTGGATAAAGCTCTTGAATGGATCAAAAGCTGATTTCAGGATACAACGTATTATTGCCTCTTTTTATGATAAAAACAAAGTCAAAAACTTCCTTTTCGGAAGTTTTTTGTTTATAAAACCTGCAAAAATCTTATCTTTGCCAACGAAAAATTCAAGGTTCGAAGGAGAACCTTAAACATTGAACTTTAAACAAATAATTATGTTTCGATCACACACCAACGGAGAGCTATCTCTGAAAAATCTGAATGAAGAAGTTACACTATCTGGATGGGTACAGACTATCCGTGATAAAGGATTTATGATTTGGGTAGATCTTCGAGATCGTTACGGAATTACCCAGCTGGTTTTTGACCAGGAGCGTTCTTCTGCACAACTGATGGAAGAAGCAAAAAAATTAGGCCGTGAATTTGTTATTCAGGCAACCGGAAAAGTTATTGAAAGAGTAAGTAAAAACCCTAATATTCCTACAGGAGAAATTGAAATTTTAGTTGAAAAACTTACAATTCTGAACGACTCTCAGCTTCCTCCTTTCACTATTGAAGATGAAACAGATGGTGGAGAAGAATTAAGAATGAAATACCGTTACCTGGATATTAGAAGAAATCCGGTAAAAGATAAATTGATCTTCCGTCACAAAATGGCGCAGAAAGTAAGAAATTACTTATCTGATGAAGGTTTCATTGAAGTGGAAACTCCTGTTTTGATCAAATCTACTCCGGAAGGGGCAAGAGATTTTGTGGTTCCAAGCAGAATGAACCCGGGACAGTTTTATGCATTGCCACAATCTCCACAGACTTTCAAGCAACTGTTGATGGTAGGTGGAATGGATAAATATTTCCAGATTGTAAAATGTTTCCGTGATGAGGATTTAAGAGCAGACAGACAGCCGGAATTTACACAGATCGACTGTGAAATGGCGTTTGTAGAGCAGGAAGACGTGATGAATGTTTTCGAAGGAATGACTAAAACTCTTATCAAAGATATTACAGGTCAGGAATTCGGAGATTTCCCAAGAATGACTTTCGCTGATGCGATGAGAAAATACGGAAACGACAAACCGGATATTCGTTTCGGAATGGAATTCGTAGAACTGAATGAGCTTGTAAAAGGAAAAGATTTCAAAATATTTGATGATGCAGAATTGGTAGTAGGGATCAATGTAGAAGGATGCGCAGACTATACAAGAAAGCAGATTGACGAACTAGTGGATTGGGTAAAACGTCCACAGATCGGAGCTTCAGGGATGGTTTGGGTAAAATTCCAGAATGACGGAGTGAAGACCTCATCGGTAAACAAATTCTACAACGAAGAAGATTTAGCTAAGATCATCGAAAAATTCGGAGCTAAAGAAGGAGACCTGATGCTGATCCTTTCCGGAAACGAAAATAAAGTAAGAGCTCAGCTTTCTGCATTGAGAATGGAGCTTGGAAACCGCTTGGGATTAAGAAAAGGAAACGAATTTGCACCGCTTTGGGTTGTTGACTTCCCTCTACTGGAGTGGGATGAAGATACTGAAAGATACCATGCAATGCACCACCCTTTCACGTCTCCAAAACCTGAAGATATTCATTTATTGGAAACAGATCCGGGTAAGGCAAGAGCTAATGCTTACGATATGGTTCTTAACGGAAACGAAATCGGAGGTGGATCTATCAGAATCTTTGACAGAGATCTTCAGTCTAAAATGTTTGACCTGTTAGGATTCTCAAAAGAAGAAGCAGAAGCACAGTTCGGATTCTTAATGAATGCCTTCAAATACGGAGCGCCGCCACACGGTGGTTTAGCATTCGGATTCGACCGTCTGGTAGCGATTCTTGACGGAAATGAGGTGATCAGAGATTATATTGCCTTCCCTAAGAACAATTCTGGAAGGGATGTAATGATTGATGCTCCCGCTTCCATTGCTGATGCACAGCTCGACGAATTAGAATTAAAATTGGATTTAAAAGCATAAATTTAAAGCGGGGTATTTGCCCCGCTTTTTTTACGAAAAATTCTGTGCATTACTTTTATTCACATTGTTTATTTCTTCTTACAATTTTTTTGATGAATATATCCCCAGCAACTATTATTATATTGATCTAAATTCCTCCAACACTGGGAAAAGCAAAATAAAAGCGGGAAATAAAACCCGCTTTACTTATATCAGATGTTACTTCATCTTCAAAATCTCTTCTCTTCCCGGGCCTATAGAAAGATACCCTACAGGAACATCCAATTCTGCTTCCAGGAAAGTGAGGAAATTCATGAGTTCTTTTGGTAGTTCGGAAGTGCTCTTTATTTTTGAAAAATCGGCATTCCAGCCTTCCAACCATTTCAACACAGGCTGTGCATGCTCCGGAAGTGTTCCGGAAACCGGGATAACTTCACCGTTCAGTTCATAATGGGTGCATACTGCTACTGATTTCAATCCGCTTAATACATCTGCCTTGGTCAGAACCAGCTGAGTCACTCCATTGATCATTACCGCATACCTTAAAGCAGGCAGATCCAGCCAGCCTATTCTTCTTGGGCGACCTGTATTGGAACCAAATTCGTTTCCTTTCATTCTGAGATCATCTCCGAATTCATCTAAAAGTTCCGTTGGAAAAGCACCATTTCCTACACGGGTACAATACGCTTTTGCAATTCCGTAAATTTCACCGATTTTTTTCGGTGAAACACCTAAACCGCTGCTCGCTCCTGATGCCGTCGTTGAAGAAGACGTCACATACGGGTAAGTACCGTGATCAATATCCAGCATTGCTGCCTGAGATCCTTCAGCCAATACTTTTTTACCTTCAGATAAGGCTTTGTTAAGATGGATTTCAGTTTCTGTACAATTGAATTTTTTCAGAAATTCTACTGCATCAAAGAATTCTTTACTGATTTCTTCCAAGGCCGGCAAAACAATCATTCCTTCTTCTTCCAGCATCCTGTAATCTCTATCCAGAATGTGCTGGGCTCTGCTTTGAAAATCTGATGAAAATATATCCCCTACTCTCAGGTTCTGTCTTAATATTTTGTTTGAATACGCCTGGGCAATCCCATTTTTTGTCGTTCCGATCGTGGTATACTCAGGACTTTCTTCCATAAAAATATCCAGAAGCTTATGTGTTGGCATTACCAGGTGTGCTTTTTTGGAAATAATGATATTGTTTTCCGGCTGAACAGTATCGTCAAATACCTGAAGATTCAGGATCTCTTTTTTAAAGCTTACAGGATCAAGAACAGTTCCTGTGCCAATGATATTCTGCACCTCTTTCATAAAGATCCCTGAAGGAATCATTTTAAGGGTTATTTTACGCCCTTTTCTCTCTATACTATGCCCAGCATTAGCTCCGCCATTAAAACGGGCTGTAATGTCATAATTTTCACTGATCAGGTCAATAAACTTTCCTTTTCCTTCATCTCCCCATTGCAATCCTAAAACGATGTCCATATTGTTGTAAATTTTATGGTACAAAGCTAGGGAGGTTTGAAAGGGAGACCATTGTCATTTGGCAAAAAGCAAACTCAATGGTAAAATGTACAATGTAAAAAATAGTAATGACTAAAAGCGATCATTGATAATTCTAAACTATATTTCTTCTGATCCGGCTTAATGATGAGGGGGTGATTCCCAGATAGGAAGCAAGCATCGATTGTGGCACTCTGTTGGCAAGACCGGGATAATGGTTTAAAAAATGGATATAACGGGCTTTCGCATCCTGGTTCAGCATAATACTCGCTACTTTCAGCTTATTTTCAACAACGAAGGCGTGAATTCTGGCAAACAGGGCAGGCCATATGGCAATCTCTTTTTCAAGCACTCTGAAATGATCGAGATCTATGACAAGCAATATGGCATCAGTGATCGCTTCGATATATTCGTGAGCAGGAAGCTGGTCATTAAATCCCTGAAAATCTCCGATAAACCGTCCCTCATAGATAAAATACCGGGTAAAATCATCCCCTTCTTTATTGTAGTATAACGCCCGGAAAACACCTTCTTTCACAAAAGCAATCCTTTGGCTCACTTTACCCGCTTCAATAAAAGGTTCTCCTTTTTTAACCCTAACTTCCTGCATTCCTTTGGCCAACAAAAGTTCATCCTGTGCATTCAGGATTCCAAATTTTTTGATGTAATTAAAAAGCTCTTCCATTTCTTTGTACCCACAGATTGCGGAAAGATAAAGGTATAAAAGTCGCCTGAAAAAACCATTGTCATTTGACAAAAACCTAAAGAACACATACCACACAAAGCTTCATCGGCATGTTAATTGCTTGATTTTTAAAAACGTAAGACAATGAAAGCAATCTGGAATGGCGCCATTGGCTTCGGTTTAGTAAATATTCCTGTTAAGATTTACTCTGCGACGGAGACCAGCAAACTGGACCTTGATATGCTTGATAAATCGGATTTTTCCAACATCCGGTTTAAAAGAGTGAATGAAAATACAGGAAAAGAAGTAAAATGGGAAAACATCGTCAAAGGTTACCTCATGGATGATAAATACATTGTTCTTGATGAGGAAGATTATGAAGCGGCAAGCCCAGAAAAAACCAAAATACTTTCTATTGATCAGTTTGTAAAGGAAGCGGAGGTAGACAGTATTTATTTTGAGACGCCCTATTATCTGGAGCCTCAGAAAAATGGAGAAAGTGCTTACAGACTTTTGTTAAAGGCACTTGAAGAAACTCAAATGGTTGGAGTGGGCACATTTGTTCTCCGTGAAAGTGAAACGATAGGAATGATACGTCCTTACAACGATGATATTCTGGTTCTTAACCGTCTTAGGTTTAATCAGGAAATAAGGCATTATTCAGATTTAAAAATCCCTGCACACAAAGCTCCCAAACCGGCAGAACTAAAAATGGCTATCAATCTTATTGAGCAACTGTCTCAGAATTTTGATCCGGCCATGTACAAGGATACCTATTCTGAAGATCTCATGAAGATTATTAAAAAGAAAGCAAAGGGTAAGGTACTCAAAACAACAAAAGCCCCACCTGTAAAAGAGGGTAAAGTGATTGATCTCATGGCTCAGTTAAAGGCCAGCCTCAATACATCCAAATCTAAACCTGCATCGTAATGGCTCTTAAAGATTATCATCAAAAACGTAAGTTCGATGAAACCAGCGAACCTAAGGGGAAAACAAAAAAAAGTAAAAATAAACTGATTTTTGTGATTCAGAGACATGCTGCTACAAGGCTTCATTATGATTTCCGACTGGAAATGGAAGGGGTACTGAAAAGTTGGGCTGTTCCGAAAGGGCCATCATTAGACCCGAAAGACAAGCGCTTAGCAATGATGGTGGAAGATCACCCTTATGACTATAAAGATTTTGAAGGAAATATTCCTGAAGGAAACTACGGGGCCGGGCAGGTTGAGGTATGGGACAGCGGAACCTACGAACCTCTGGATGAACATTCAAAACTTTCTGATGAAAATGAATTGTTGAAAGAATTACATGCAGGATCTTTAAAATTTACTTTGCATGGCAAAAAACTTAAAGGCGAATTCGCTTTGGTGAAAATGAAAAATTCAGAAGACAATGCATGGCTTCTGATCAAGCATAAAGATGAGTTTGCTGAAAGCCCGTATGACGCTGAAGAAAACACTTCACCTTCTTCTCTGGTTACCCAATTTTTAGAGGAAAAAAAAAGCCTCAAAAAAAACAAAAAAGGGAAGTCATAGTTTCCCGGAAAGGTTTTAGGAATTTTAATTCTCTAGCTCATGAGAGGAAGCTAAAATCTTTTATCAGCCCAATGCTCGCAACACTTTCTGAAAAAGCATTTGATGATAAAGACTGGGTTTTTGAGATTAAATGGGATGGCTACAGAGCCATTGCAGACCTAAGCCATGATGAGCCGCTCTTCTACTCCAGGAACGGAATTTCATTTTTATCAAAATTTGAACAGATAGCTCAGGATTTTAAGCTGCAAAAGTACCCTATGATCCTAGATGGGGAAGTAGTAGCGTACAACGATCAGGGAAAACCTGATTTTCAGCTTTTACAAAAAATTGGGGATAATCCCCATCTTGTTTTGATTTATCAGGTGTTTGACATCCTCTGGCTGAACGGACATTCTACGGAAAAACTTAGTCTCATTCAAAGAAAAGAGCTTTTAAAAGAAGCATTAACTGAAACTGATGCCATCAAATACTGCGATCATATTCCGGAAAAGGGCATTGCATTTTTTGAACAGATGAAAAGGATGAATCTGGAGGGCATGATGGCTAAACGAGCCGATAGTCAATACATAGAAAATCACAGAACCGATGATTGGCTGAAAATTAAACTCTCCAACACGGAAGAAGCAATCATTTGTGGGTTTACAGAACCCCGGGGTTCAAGGGAAAGTTTCGGAGCATTGATTTTAGGAAAATATAGGGAAAAAGAACTTATTTATTGTGGTCATACAGGAACCGGATTCAATAAAGTTTCATTAAAACAGATACACCGGAAACTTCAGAAATTGGTTACAAATACATCACCATTTAAAACCATTCCTAAAACCAATATGCCTGTAACCTGGACGAAGCCAGAACTGGTTTGTGAAATCAAATATTCTGAAATTACCCAAGACGGTATCTTCCGTCATCCTGTCTTTATAACCCTCCGTGAGGATAAAAACCCGGAAGAAATCTGCACTTCACCCTTCAACGAAAAACCTAAAGATATGAAAGCTAAATCGTCTTCTAAAAAAACAGAAACTTCTGATAAAGAAAAAGAGATTACATTGAATAAACATCTTGTGAAACTGACCAATCAGGATAAGGTCTACTTTCCGAAAGACGGGATTACCAAAGAAGATGTGATCGAATATTATCAGTCGGTGGCCACTTATATTTTACCTTATCTGAAGAATCGTCCACTTTCTCTCAACCGTTTTCCCAACGGAGTTGAGGAACAGAGCTTCTACCAGAAGGATGCAGGTGATCATATTCCTGACTGGATCAAAACCACGCAGGTTTATTCTGAATCAAATGACAAAAATATAGATTATATCTACTGTAATGACAAAGCAACGCTAGCTTATCTGAATAACCTGGGCTGTATAGATTTCAACCCATGGAACAGTTCCTTACCGGATCTGGGACATCCGGGTTATTTAGTACTGGATCTCGATCCGTCTACCAAGAATACTTTTGATGAGGTGATCGAAACGGCTCTTCAGGTCAATGAGGTTTTAAAATCCCTTACCATAAAAGGTTACTGTAAAACCTCAGGAAGTACCGGAATCCATATTTATATTCCGATGGGCGGAAAATATGACTTTGAACAGGTGAAAGATTTCGCACACATTCTCATGAAGAAGGTCAATGAAAAAATACCTAAAATCACTACTTTGGAAAGAAGTCTTCAAAAAAGAGATTCTAAAAAAGTTTATCTGGATTATCTTCAAAACCGTACCGGACAAACTCTGGCCAGTGTCTACAGCTTAAGGCCAAAACAGGGAGCCTCAGTTTCCGTTCCTTTGGATTGGGATGAACTGAAACCGGGACTAAAACCTACAGATTTTAATATTAATAATGCGCTGGGCAGGATCAAAGAAAAAGGAGATCTTTTTAAACCGGTTCTAGGTAAGGGAATTGATATGATAAAAGTATTAGAACTTCTACAAAACAATAATTAACTGAAATAAAAAAAGACGAGAAAAAATCCCGTCTTTTATTTTATTCCTTGATGAACTTATGGGTTGTATTTCCCATTTTCAGATAATAAATACCTTTCTGAAGTTCATTTACATTGAGTTTATTATCTTTAATCACTGTTTTTAATATACTTCTTCCTATTGCATCTATAACTTCAATCTCTATATCTTTCGTTTGCTTACTATTGATCGTAAGAATATTTTTAGCAGGATTAGGATAGATACTCACAGATTCATCCTTAGCTAGCCTTTCCTTAATAGACAATGAATTTGTATTATTTAAAACCTGAGTAATAATCCCTTTGCTCGGAGCCTGATGATTACCAAAGATCATGATCTTCTGATCAGGAGTAACAATAGCTGATCTCATCCATTCTCTATAATTCAGATCTATCTCCACTACACCATTATTTCCAAAACCAGTGTCAAGAGTTCCATTAGGCTTAAACTTTTTAATAAACTGATTCATATCTGCCGCATTTCCTGTAGGACTCGTCATATTCACTACAAAAATATTATTGATATTATCCATCAACAAGGTAGGATAATGAATGTTGGTGTCAACCAAATAATTATTGTTATTAGAATAATAAGGTTCATGTACTACTCCATTGGTCCCAAAACTAGTATCAAACTCTCCGTTTTGATTTAATTTCATTAATGTAATAAAAGCAGTGAATGAGTTTACAGAAGAAGAAATTGAATATATATAAGTATTATTATCTTTCGCAACAGCATTAAAAAGCGTGTTTACATGGTCAGCCAGAGGAGTATATTGTAGTACAGTATTATTATAAGAAGTATCTAGAACACCATTTTCAGTATATCTCAATTTTATGTAGGTTTTATCTGCTTTCTGACCTATAAAAACAATTTTCGAATCGTTTTGAAGAACTAAATTACCATATTCAGCAGCTTGCAATAATAATCCATTATTCCCAAAGGTTGTATCTACAGAACCATTTTCATTAAGACGCGCAATCATAAAATTTGATTCCTGGTTCACAAGAACTTTTATACATAATAAAATCTTATTAGCATTAGTGGGCAGCATATTACTTAGCTTAAATGAACTTATTCCATTAGGAACAAAATAAGAGTCAAAAATCGCAGCATCTACCACTCCATTATTACCAAACCCTGTATCATAAATTCCGTTTTCTTGTAAGCGAATCAATTTTCTGCCAAAAATATCACCCAATAAAATTTTCTGATCTGGTTGAATATTCATTCTTAAAAAACGAATGGCATTTGTAGATGGTGAAGGAGGTATTACTACTGTATTAAAACTATTATCTATTGTTCCGTCGGCGTTTAACCTTTGAACAACACTGGTAATATCCTGACTATTGCCAGAAACGGGGTAATAGCTTCCACTAACAACAATTTTATTTTGATAAGTTACAGCTCCGGCCTCATAATTAAAATTTGTTGTATTATTCGGCGTATAAGTCATCACTCCATTAGTACCGAAGCCAGGATCTAAAAATTGGTTCTGTGCTTTTACTGAAATAACTGATAATGAAATCCCAAAAAAAAGGATTAGTCTATTGATCATGCTTATTATATTTTTTTGTAAATATAGTGCAATATTTCAGGAAAGAAATTGATATGATGAAGATCCTGCATTATATCGAATGCAGGATTTTTTTATTATTTTTAAAGTTTAGTCAGCTATTGTTGATTATAAACATGTACATCTCTCTGAGGAAAAGGAATTCCGATTCCGGCTTTATCCAGAGCTTCTTTACAACCAATGATCAATTCTTCGTTCATTTTCCAGAAATTCTCTGTAGATGTACTTACTCTTACTGATACATTCACTGCACTGTCTCCAAGTTCTGTTACTACAACCTGTGGCGCCGGATCTTTAAGCGCATACTGGTTATTTTTTATCACTTCCATTAAAATGTCTTTGGTCTGTCTTAAATCTGCATCATAGGCAATTCCGATATCCAAAGCAGTTCGGCGTGTACCCAATTGGGTAAAATTAGTAATGCTGTTATTAGAAACGACTCCATTGGGAATAATAATCAACTGATTTTGCGGGGTAATTAGTTTGGTATGAAAAATATCAATAGCCTGTACCGTACCTGATACTCCGGAATTGGTAGAAATAAAATCTCCTATTTTAAAAGGTTTTAATAATAAAATAAGAATTCCACCGGCAAAATTCGTCAATGATCCCTGCAAAGCTAAACCTACGGCTAAACCTGCAGCACCAATCATTGCTACAAATGCTGAGGTTTGTACTCCCAATTGGGTAACGACAACAATGAAAAGAAGAATATTGAGTCCCCAGTTGATAATATTAAGAAGGAAGTGCTGCAAAGAAGCTTCCATATTACGTTTTTTGAACCCTTTCTCAGCAAGTTTCTTAATCACTCTGATCATCCATGATCCGATCAGATAAATCAATAATGCAGAAACAACTGCAGTAAAGATTCTCGGCGCCCATGAAATGGCTGAAGATATTAAGGTATCCCAATGTTTTTGGATGTTGTTCAATTGTAAATCGTCCATTTTTCTACTACTTATTTAATGTTTTTGTCTGTATCTGTTCATTGGTTTCTCCGGGCAGCAAGTATAAAATGAAGAAGAATAAAAGAAATCTATAATCAAAAAGAAACCAACCCTAAACCTTAAAAGGTGAAGAATAGAGAATGAAAGATGAAAATAGTTTGACAGCAGAACAGATGGGTTCAGCCTTACTCAATGATCATTTTAAAATCGGGTCTTACTGAGAAGAAATAATTTCGGGCATAGAATTACAAAAACGATACCGCTTTTCAAATAATCTACCCATTTCGGAATTTTAAAAGAAAATAAATACTACGAAAAGACTTTATTGACGAAAAGAAGGAGTGCTTATTTCGTTTATTATTTTTAAATAATGATCAATCCGGCTTACGTCTTTTATGCTGTTAATAACCACATAAAGATTATTAATGATTGAGGGTACAGACAATTCATTTTTGTTTTTACACATGATCAACTGTATTTCTAAATTCTGAGCAAGATCAGTCAGATATTCTACTTCATCAATTTTAGAAAAACATTCGCAGAAAACATATCCTGAATCATGTTTACCTTTTAATTTAAAATCTGTTGAGCTTAGGAAATATGCTATAATATACTGTTCATACTTTGGCCATGTGAAAACTTTTTCTGCAAAATTATCCTGCTCCTTTGATGTCAAATCATTTAATACATTCTGAATAAAGGGAAAATAATCATATTCAAAATATTCCTGCGGATCATCCAGACTTATTTCGTTGATATAATTTTTAATGATAAGAAACTGATCCTTCATAGCCATTAAGGAAGTTTTGCAGCAAGACTTTCCGGTAAAAGCCTTAGAATATGATAAATGATCTTCCATTTGAAATTCGGAACTATGGTAAACGAATTTCCGGCATTGACAATGAATTTTGCTACATAATCCGGCTCCATGATTAAAGATTCATTTAATTCCAGCCCTTCATTTATTTTTGTCCTGATGTAGCCTATCACCAAAGCATTCACCGTTATTTTTCGGGAGGCAAGCTCTTGTCTTAGTCCTGCCAGATATTGGGTAAATGCGGCCTTTGTACTTCCGTACACAAAATTGCTTTTTCTGCCTCTTACTCCTGATAAGGAAGATAACCCGATGATTCTTTCAAGGTTTTTATTGCTTTCATCCATTGCAATAATGTTCAGAATAGAAACTCCACCCATATAATTGACCTCCATCATTTGTCTGGCCCCTTTAAAATCTCTCAGTGCTTTTTGATTATCCACAAGGAAACCTGCCGAATATACTGCAATATGCGGTTTTACAGGAAGTCTGGTATAAAACTCCTGATGTGAATCAAAATCAGCGGCATCAAAATACAAAACAGAAATCTTATTCTTATCCAGGTTATTCGAGGTGATAAAATCTTCCAGAGATTTTGTATTTCTGGAGACAGCTATTACAGAAAAGCCTTTTTCAAGATATTGGATGATACATTGCTTGGCTACATCTGAATTAGCCCCTAAAATGAGAACGGTTTTGCTTGTGTTTTGACTCATAAGGCAAAGATAATTTTTTATTAAACATTAATTTCACTAATGTTTTCACAAATGGACACAAAATTTTATGCGCTGTATGGTTTGGACATGGAATATATAATAGGACATAAAAAGCTGCGGCGGGTGAACTTCGTTCACCCG
>LAZY01000019.1 GCA_001013295.1 Chryseobacterium indologenes
GAAGAATACAAGAGGCTTTTTCAGCCCCTTGTAAAGGTAGAATCCCATTTTAGGCAAAAAAGGAGGTTACGAATTCCGGAACAACGATCAGGAAGATCATGGCACCGCCATAACCCAGGATTTCTTTGTTGACGTCCTGGTCGCCGTTGGTCCATTTATTATACACTCTCAGACCGCCAATAAAACCAACCAATCCGCCGACGGCTTTTAAGATCAGCTTTATCGGGTCCCAATAGTCTTTAATATCATTGGCTGCGTTTGAAATGGCTGTTGCACCGCCTTGCGCCAGCATTGGTGTAACGGCTAGCAGTAGCAATGCTGCGGTGAATAATTTTTTTGTTGTCAGGTAACGTTTGTGCGTGTTTTTCATCATATTGAAATTTTATATTGAATTGTGTTTTTGCTTAGAAAAAGGCATAGGAAATGTGCTATCCGACTCAATAGAGCGGATCATTGGTGTATTGAAAATTGTCGTTTTCCTTTCTAGATCATTGAATGGTAGACCTTGAATCCGTCACGGTCTGCAAGTACCTGGACGTGGGTTTCAGCCAGATTGAGGAATTGGTTAAATTGCTGTTTCAGCCTTTGAGAAGCATCTTCTTTATTTTGTTCAGCTTGGAGAATCTCATCATTTTGAGAAGGCAGTTCTGAGAACTCTCTGCTTTCAATGTATTGACTATCTTCTTGATCTGTTGAATCGTGTTGTGTCGTCGGATGTTCATCGATGTTATACGTATCTTCTAGCATATTGATAGCTTGCTCAGATTCAAATTTCTGTCGGTAGTAATCAAGGTGCCGGTTTTCATCAGTGTCTTCTTCAGTAGAAGGGAAAGGCTCTTTTTTGTGGAACGAAGTTGGGGTGCTGAGCTGTTCCACATCATCAATGTTGACCTCTATTATTTCATTCGTATTTACCTCAGCAAAGGCTGCGAGGGCGAATTCTTCACCTTCTTCGTCTTTTAAGACAGTGTCCTTTTTAAGGAAAAGGTCATAAAGGATATTTCCTGCATAATAGAGCAGATAAACTGCCAGAATGGTAATAAATATTTTGATCATCGTCGGTAAAGTGTTTTTAGTTTGGTAATTTGTTATAGGCTAATTTCAAGCGTTTGGCTGATGTAATCGATCATTTCATTGAAAGGATGTTTAACCGCATATTTCTGTTCATAAGTCAGTCTTCTTGTATCGATGGTCTGAAGACAGTTTCTTTTGAATACCGGATTTTTCAGCAGTATTCCGTATTTGCTGATCTCAGCGTCCATACCTTCCTGGTTCTGGTATTTATAACCTTTATCGTATTTGGACCGGATGAATATTCGCTCTGCCTGGCTTTCCAGCAATCCCAGAAAGTTGATAAAGACCAGCGTAGATTTTGCAGAGACATTTGAATATTCAAAGGGTATCACAATAAAATCACTGTAGATCAATAGATCACTATAACGGGCATCTAAGGTTCCAGCAAGGTCAAAAAGGTGGATGTCTTCGCTTTCCTTCATTTCGATCAGATGTTCAAAGTCGGAAAAAGGCTGTTCGTTATCCTCATCGATAATGGCCACATCATAAAGCTTTGGCAGTTCTGACTCTTCATCTTCTTGCCATTTGTGGTAAAAAGATTTCTGAAAATCAAAATCGAACACTTTAACCTTTCTTTCAGACATTCCCGAAATATAATTGGCAAAAGCAATCGCAAGTGTTGTTTTGCCTGTTCCTCCTTTTTGTGTGCCAAATGTTATAATCATAGGTTTTGCTTTTTTGTTGCCGGTTAATGTTCTAAGGTATTTTTCAATCGATCATATTTGATTTACCTCTTTTTTTTCTTCCGTTTTTTCAACTCATCCTCCATCGGGTCTTTTGCTCCGCCGGAACTCTTATTCCATTCAAAAAGCATTTCATTAACGGCCTGCTTAAATTCTTTTTCGTTATGGTTATTGGTCTGCTTTCCAGTTTTGAATTCCGGATTAAGAAACTTCTGATATTGTTTTTCGCCAATCAGCGATTGCAGTTCTCCAACAAAATGAAGTTTGGAATGGATGGCGAAATACTTTCCGTCTTCTGATCTCACCAGGCAGACATCATCTTTATGTTGGGTTTTGAGATACTCTTTTACATCATTCCTGACCGCATTGAATATTTCTTTGTTTTTCAGTTTTTTATTGTCAAACAGCATAAAATCGCTCAGTTCACATTCAGGATAGGTTGTTTTCAAATATTTCAGCAATACGATTTTGGTTTCTGTATTGGGGATCCCATAATCTTTCAACTGCTCAAAAAGTCTTTTATCCATTGATGCTGAAGTGAATTCGAATAGGTCACCCATTTTCACAATCTCACTGCCTTTATAAACGGCGCCTGTCTTGTGATCGATAAGAGTGTATCCGAAAGGCTTCTTATCATCCTTATGATGAAACACGATATCAATTCCGAAGAGGTCTCTCAGTTTTTTCTGAAGCTCGCTTTCAAATTCTATTTCAGGTTTCCATAGATCTTTGTGCTTTTTCTCTGGAAGCATGGCTTCATGCTTTCTATAGTCATCCACTCTAAATACTTTATTGGAGTAAAGCCCCTTGTACTTTGAAAAAATGGCTCTGATCTGCTTTACCCGCTTCTCATTCACTGTATTGCTGAAAACAATTTGATCTGCTGAGAAACTTCGTTGTACGATGCCGTTTTTGGAAATGGTAATGGATCTTCCATCATTTGTGTTTTTGATAAGTTGATAACCATTTCTGTTAAGCAAAGTTTTAAGCTGCTGAAAAGAGCCAATTTTGTAAGTTAAAAGTTTATCTAATTTTTCTTTCTCATTGATTCCGTATAGTTTTTCCATCACCTGGGCTAAAGCTTTTTGCGCCTTTAGCTTTTCGTAACTGTCATCAATCTTTTTTCCGGTTTGTTTATCCACCCTTGTGGAAACAATATGGAGGTGATTGTTCTCTGTATCACTGTGAAAAACTGCTATGTATGGCTGTTCTCCGTAACCCATTTTATCCATAAAATCTTCACTGATCTTTGTAAGCTCTTCTTTGGTATGATCGTGAAACTTAGTTGAGATCACAGCATGGAATTGCGGTTTTTGTACTTTCGTACTTTTGGATATTGCCTTTAAATAGTTCCTGACCTGTTGCTTGTCACTGTCTTTATTGATCAATGATGGAAAGTTTTTCATCAGCATCAGTTCGCCTTTGCCCTTGTCCACCTTCTTATCATTGTAGTCCACGCCGGGGAAATTGGAGCCGGCAGGTTTCATTAGCTTGACGATCATTTGGAAAGCAATGCGTATATGTTTTCAAACATCTTATTTTGCTGCGCTTTCAGCTTCTGTATCTCTAAAAGTTGTTCCGAAAATAGTTCCAGTTGATCTTGCGAAATGTACTTTTGTCCGTTGACCAGCTTAGCCACCTGGTTAATATTGGTTTCGATCTTTGAAAAGATGTTATCCTGCTTTTCGATGAAGGTCAATATTTGTTTTCGTTCATCATCCATTAATCTGTTTTCTACAGAATCGATAATCAGGCTGGTCATTGAGATATTTCTTTCCCTGCACTTTTTCTTCCAGTTCTCCTTTCTTTCCTGTTTGATCCTGAAAAAGATTACCTCAGAACTGCTATTGTCTTCTTGTTTCATGGAAGACTCCAACTCGGAATACCATTCACACTTTTAAGGATATAGGTTCCACTTGGTGGTGGCGCAGGAATGGTTTCTGTGGCGAATCCAAATGAACCGTCTGCTTTGGCAACGACTTTCTTTGTATATGTCGGATCACCATCTGCATTAGGCATTTGTGATGGTGTCACGCTTAGCTTACCATTAATATTGAGCCATCGCTCAGAAAAATCCCCCGAGATCAACGCAAATTTATAATCCGTATAATTATTGGTAATACTGTCCCAAAAGCTGGTTGAGCTTGTTGTTACGGGGGTGGAATGTATAGCTAACTTATTGCTGACACTTCTGTTTCCTGTTGCGGGGCTTCCGGCACCAGCTCCAATGAACACATTATTAGAGCCTGTCCTGTTCCCGGTTCCCGATAAATACCCGATCGATATATTATCATTTCCGGAAGTAATGTATGACATGGCTCCGGCGCCTATCCCTATATTCCGGCTTCCTGAAATTACGCTATTTGCAATTCCATTCAATGCTGATACACCAGCGCCATAGTTCAATTTCCCGGTAACTTCTCCCTGGGACATGGCATAAGCGCTGGCAGAGTTACCTTTTCCTGATGTAATATTGGCATCGGTAGCTAGAATAGAGTTGTATTCGCCTGTGATGGGGCTTCTTGATTTTCCCAGGATATAATTTTCCTTTTGGTCAAAATCAAGTTTCAAACTATTTTTCACCACCAACTCAACCGAGGAAGTGTTGCCTCTGAGTGCGACGATTTCTAAAGGATCGCTTTGCAAAACAGGAATCCATTGCTGGCCGTCGAAACAATATAAGCCCGATTTTTCGATATGAGCCGCCTGTCCCACCAAATTAGTAGCTGGTGATGTCACAAAGATTAATGCCCCTTTCTGAGCAGTAGAGAATGATTTTGCAGAGATCTGATCCCCTGTAATACGGGGTGGAATAATACCATCAAAATGATTCGCGTCGTCCGGCTTTCCGACCACTTCAAAAGTGGCTTTTGGTGTCTGAGTATTAATACCGACCTGTGAAAAAACACTGGTGGTCATTAATACAAAGAATAATTTGAGAAAATTGTTTTTCATTGTGTTATGTTGTTTTAATTTCATTTGGTTTTTAGAATCTTACTTTAAATATGGAACCCGCCAGTTGGAATACCCCTGTACTTCTCCGTAAGTGTAAATGGAAGTCGATATCTGGTTCAGCGAGCTTTGAGGAATTTGTATAGCGTAATTTTCTAGCAATGCAGGAAAGTACTGGGTTGAATTTTCGTTGTGTAAGAGAACAATTTGATTGGGAAAATAACCTATATCGTTAAATATGTCTTCAATATCAATAAGAGCCTTACCCGTAACAGGTGTAGAATTGTCGGTTCGATGCAAACGAAAACGAACATTAACAATACCGTTGATTTTTCTGAATACAACAAATCCTTCAAGCCCTCCAAAGTTTTTTGAGCCTATGGTGTAATTTTTAGAAGAGGTCAGGTAATTGTTTGTATTCGCCCATTGATTTCTTGGTTCCGTCCAGGTGGAGGTTGCGGCAAGACTTGCCGTGCTGTTAGAATCGAAAGTCAATAAAATGTAATATTCTATCGGATCAACATCTTTTGATACAGGTTGCCAGGCCGTACCATCGAAGTAATACAATCCGGTAGTTCTAACATTGATAACCTGCCCGGATAAGTTTGTAGCAGGAACAGTCACAAATACGACGGTTCCTCTTTTTGAAATTGAATATGATTTTCTGGACAATTGATCTCCCGTTATTCGTGGTGGAATAATCCCGTCGTAATGATTAGGATCAACCGGTTTCCCTGTAACGTCCAAAGTGGTCTCTGGTGATACAGTATTGATTCCAACCTGTCCCGAGACCCATATGGTCAATAAGCTAAAGAAAAAGTAAAGATATGTTTTCATCTTTTTTGATTATGATTTCTGTTGCAAAGTTGGAACATCAAAATCGTGAAAACAATAGTATTCAAAGGGCTTGGGCTAAATAAGACCATTCTGGTCTAATCTGTAAATCGTGGAGATTAATAAAGAATAAATTGGAATTTGTATATGATTTCAATAAAGAAAAAAACGAGTTCCGAAGTTTTTTCCCCTTTTGCAAAAAGGCAAGAGAGTCTTTGGATGTACAACTTGAAAAGTTTGTATATACAAAGACACATCTTGCTAAAAAGAGGAGGGTAGTTTTAAGAGTTCTGAAAAATAATTGTAAAAGTTTGATTCTGTTGATGATGCGTGATCTTTATCGTGTATTGCTTTTGAAAGGAAAAAAATACTTAGATAATAGATTTTCAGTTTGTATCTACTTTACCCACGTTTTGAAATTGCGTGTAGCTATTTTACGCATCCAAATAGAAAGTTTGTATTCATTTTACTCACGTTCAGAAATTGCGTGTAGTTATTTTACTCATCTTGGTCGAAAGCTTGCATTCAATTGACGTAATGTTGGAAATTCTGTGTAGCTTTTTTACACAGCTAAATAGAAAATTTACATCCATCTTACCAAAGGTTGGAAATGGTGTATAGTTATTGATTACCATTAATATTAAGGTGAGTTTCATAAATCATATAAACTTTTTATATCTGTCAATGCAATTTAAGTTGGAGTTGGTGTCAATTACGAAGTATAAGAATTTGTACTGTATTTGACTTTAGAAAATGCGAAACTCTCCAATATAAGAATTGGTTGAATCCCATTGCTATGACTGTATCAAAGAAATTTGTAAGTAAAGAAAAAAAATGGTTAATTTACAAACTCTTAATAACCACGAAATTACATTCTTATGAAAAATCTACTTTTTGTAGCTCTATTATCAATAGGACTTTTTTCTTCTTGCAAAGATGATGAGCAGGATCAAAATGTATTGCCAGAAGCAACGCAATCCGGTAAAAACACTGCAGGGGCATTAATAAATGGCAAAGTTTGGGTAGCTACCACAAAAAAGATTAACCAACCCGGCACCTATTGTGAAAAGTTGAATAATAACTATTATTTAATAAAATTAGATTTAAGAAAAGATCCTGAGAGATACACTGAATCTATTGACCTAATTGTATCAATCCCCAACTTAGAGATTAACCAAACATATGAAGTTGTTAATCAAACACCTGACGATGGTTACAACTATGCAAGCTATACAAGTAATGATAAGGTTAGTTACTCATCAAACTCAAACAACACCGGTAGAATAAAAATAACGAGACTCGATCTTCAAAACCAAATTGTTTCTGGAACATTTGAATTCAAAGCCGAAGATAGCAATGGGAATATTGTTACTATAACAGAAGGACGCTTTGATAAAAAGTTCGATTAAAAACTAAATAAACACTAACCTATGAAAACAAAATTAAGTATTTTGGCAGCATTCCTATTGCTGTCAAAGCTTCTACTTGGACAAGTCCAAGTTAGTCCACAACTTGTAGCGCAGCCGAGTGATCCCGTCAATCCGGTCCTGGAATCTACACTTTTATTGCCCTTTTCAGATTTGGACAAGACAAAAATACAAACAGGTCTACTACTGGATGCAGGAATAGAGTTTGCGGATCTTAAGAAATATAATGGAACTCCTACGGATAGTTCATTTACCACATCTAAAATCATAAATGACATTTACGGGTCATTAGTAATGAGTAAAATATCGTCGAATGGCAGTGCTCTTAAATCTCCCGCTGATTTTCAAAGTGAGTGGTTTCAGGACCAGACAATTGATCTACTGCCGATAGGTGGAACCTATTTCAAATATAACCAATTTTCAGAAAGCAATCAACTAGCTTTTCAGAATATGGCTCTGAATCTGCCTACTGATAGATTGAATAATATTTCTACAGGATCTCTAACGTTAACACCTCAAAATAAAATTTTAGATGTTTACGTAAATAATGTCTGGCAAGATCCTTATGAGATCAACAAAGTTTTTGCAATGGCACCAATTGCGAACAGTCACAACAAACTACATTTCAATGTTGTTTTTCCACCTACTCTGTTTCTAAGTAATTACACTAGTGAAATCTCAATTCTCGAAGTGAAATTTTCCGATGCCACCAACTTTCAGACAGTGACATTGGGTCAGATGATACCTGTTAGTTATCCCTCTGCCGGTGAATATACCTGGACATATAAACTTACATTAACGAATGGACAAATACTATACTCAAAAAACAAATTTTCAGTTACTGGAGATTTGGAAAAATATGTCGATATAAATGACAATGGGCAAGCTTTTTCTGCTGCAGCTAACTTGTCCACCAACAATTACTGGAAAGTACAACTGGAAAATTATCAGTATTTTATTCCTTTCCCCCCGACGGTTGTAAATAAACCAAAACTTACACTATATATTAAACTTCGTAATGGGCAAACTCAAATCACAAAGCCTTTTATTGTAGCAGAAGGCTTTGATACAGGTCATATAACAGCACCTAGACAAGAAGGCGGAGATAATAATATTGATGATTTTTTAAATAGAGGAGGTATGCAAAATACTGCATTAAAATCCTATTTAGAAGGGAATTACGATATCATCTATGTAGATTGGGGTATTGGTACTGACTATATACAAAATAATGCTGAACTATTAAAAAAAGCAATCAGATGGGTAAATCAGAATAAAATAGGAAGCGAGAAGAATGTAGTTTTAGGGCAAAGTATGGGAGGTCTTATTGCTCGATATGCGCTAAAGGATATGGAGGATAACGGGGAAAACCACGATACAAAATTATTCATTTCTCACGATTCTCCCCATTTGGGCGCAAATACACCTTTAGGGTTGCAATATATGCTTAGACATATTTCAAAAACTTTTCTTCGTTCGCCCATTGTTGCTGGTCTTAATTATGTTTTTTCGCCTATATTCACTGGTGGTGCTCCTGTAAGCGACATTCTTACGATTGCCGATACTCCTGCTTCCAGGCAAATGTTAATCAATTATATTAATAGTAACTATAGCATTGATAATTCTGTCCACAACACCTGGCAAGCAACTTTAAAGTCAAAAGGTTATCCTCAGCAAACTAGGAATGTAGCTATTTCAAATGGAAGCGAATGTGGTACCGATCAAAACCTCCAGGATTTGGTTACAATGCATCACAATAGTAAAGGCTGGTTTGTAGATTTTATCGGGGCATTGATTGGTGGCGTAACATTAGATCCTGCTCAGGTAATACTTTCTGTTGTTCCGGGAAAATCCCGCTATTACTATGATTTTGTTGCTCGACCAATGTCTAGCATTAATGAGTCAAAGCAATTATATTATGGAAAGATAGTATATAAAAAAGATATTTTATGGGTAATCCCAGCTCAACATACCCTACTTTCTGGAAGCAGAAATCAGCCCTCTAATGTGCTGCCTATTGATAAATATGGTGGTGGGAAATACAGATTTCCAACATCTTCATTACCTGAATTTCTCGGCAATCATATTACTGCAACTGATTTTTCTTTTGTTCCAACACCCAGCGCTTTGGATTACAATTTTGGAAATACAACGCTTACAGAAAATGAATATCAGAAAACTTTTTCACCAGTTGACGATGCCAGTAATATCCCTTTTGCAAACTTTGTAGCGGAGGAGATAGGAAGTTACTATGGAGAAAATACAAGCCATACCTATTTTAGCCCAAGGAATAGACAGTTTATTCTCAATCAATTCTCAGAAGCCACCAAAGATCAAAAGTTAACTACCGCTTTTTTGTGTGGTAGCAAAGTAAAAATAGGCGGAGACGCACTATTGTGTGGAAATAATAACACAACTTATACAACAGGTTTTGCACCAACAATCCAATGGTCGGTAATAAATGGCGCTAACCTCGTTGATATAATTGGTCCTAGTAACCAGCCTCAAATCTCACTTACTCCTAAAGCAAATGCGAATGGTTTACTGAAGTTACAAGCATATCTTGCTGGGGGTGGAGCAAGCAATACGGTTACTAAGGAGGTTTGGATAGGAAAACCTATGTTTAGCGTGTCCCAGATTAACGATCCCACTTACTACAACGAATCTCATTTCTATTTAAGTAATAGTAATGCAACACCTGTCGGTAGCGAGCAGGGCATTACTCAGGTAACCTGGACAAAATTGTCATCAAGTCCCCAATATGGTGTATTTCTCCATACCTATAATAATCAACTTGAAGGATTTGCACGAGGAAGTAATAATAATTGGTCTATGGAGGTAAAAGTAGAAGCAACAAATGGTTGTGGAACATCTACTCAAACAGTAACTATAACACCACCGCCGGCTGCACCTTGTGAAACATTTTCTATTGCAAAAAACGGAGAGACTTCTGATAGCTATGTTGTATTGAAATATATTGAACCACCTTGTGTTTCGGGAAAAACTGTAATTTCGAAACAAGAAGAACAATATCAAATAACTGTTGCCAACAGTATGGGAGCCGTTGTAATTTCCAAAGCGGGAAACTCTTTCGATCTACAAGGTTTTCCGACAGGAATGTATGTAGTAAATATTTCAAAAGACAACGAAACCTTAGTAAATCAAACGATAATTAAAAATTAGTTTTAATTAACAATAGAAAAACAGGAAGATTCAGTCTTCCTGTTTTTTAATATCAATATCTCGAATTTGTTTAATTACTGGTAGTTAGGATAACTTATTTCTGAACCAAGATTTAGTTTTTCCAAAAAAATTGTACTAAAGTATGCAATTGACTGTTATAAAACCTTAATTAACCTAAATGTCAAATTGATTCTCTCTTTCATAGGAATAGTTGACTTAGCAATTCTATGCTCCCAATGCTCCTGCAAATCTCCTTTCATAATGAGCAGTGAACCGTTTGGAAGCGGCAAGCTGTACTTGCTTTGATGATGATCCTTTTTTCTGAAATCAAAGTTTCTGGTTTGTCCGAGACTAATGGATGCAATGACAGGGCGTTTCCCATAACGGTTCTCCTTATCCCTGTGCCAGGCTACTGAATCATTATTATCGCGATATAGGTTGAGCAAAACACCATTGAACTGATAACCGAATTCTTTTTCAATTCTTTCTTTTAGAGCATATAATTCAGGAGTCCATTCATTCCTTACAGTTGTATTATTATCAGCCGAATCGTAAGACTTTGTATCACCATACCACGCAGTGAGACGAGGCGTTATTACCGTTTTGTCGTACATTTTTTGTGTGCGTTGCTCCCAACGTGTAGAATGGAGCAGTTTATCTTTCAAAAGGTCTGCTTCTTCCTTGCTCAGAAAAAATTCTCTGAATTCCAAAAGGTCTTTTGGAAACTCGTATAGATCTTCGGAATCGAATAAGCTGAGCTGAGTCATGATCTGTAATTCAATTTATTTATATATTTGTCGCCCTCTCTTAATAGAGAGTTTTTTCATCATTTGTGTTTTTACTTCCCTTCGGGGAAGTTTTTTTATTCTTGGCTTAATCTCAATAAGCTATTTTCCAGTTTGCTAATACTCTTTTTAGCTTCGTCCACTAAATTTTTCAAATTCGCTTTATCAGGCAGGGTGTGCGGTTTATAATCCTGCGGCAAAATTCCTCTCACGTAGCGCCATACCTGAGCAATCTCGTCCAAAGCAATATTATATGGTTCATAAAATGAATTGTCCGCTAAAACGGTAATGTACTTTTTATTTCTTTTCAAAAAAGTCTTATAGGTAATCCCTTCCTGCGTCACAAAAATATATTCCTTGTTGGCTTTTAAATCTTCTAGTTTTTCAACATACTCACCAATGAGAATAGACTGGTCGGCAAATGGAGGCATTGAATCACCATCAGCTAAAAATCCTCTGTATTTCCCATTCTTAAGGAAGGGAAAATATATTTTTTGTAGGTTTTCAATGTATTCAGGGTCACTAAAGCCTTTCAGATATCCCATAGAAGCCTTCTGCGGAACAATCTCAATAAAATTATTACCTTCCGTATCTACAACTATTGGAAGCAACACCTTATTCGCCGGAAGGTTGATCATATCTTCCAAAGGATATTTCCTGATATCAACTGTAAGTAAAAGGTCAATACTGATGTTAAAATATTTCGAAATCCTGATCAAAACTTCGTAGGGAGCCTCTGAACGACCATCTTCGTATTTCGAATAACGCACCCTACTCAAAAAAATTTCTTTTGCCAGCTCTTGCTGTGATAATTTTTTTTGAGCTCTTAAATACCTGATGTTTTCTGAAAAAATTGACATTGATACAATTTGTATCTACAAATATATAAAAAATGATACAATTAGTATCTAATTTTGTCAAATGAGACGAGCAATTGCACATATGGATTTGGATACTTTTTTTGTTTCCTGTGAGCGGCTGAGACACTCTGTGTTAGAGAAACAGCCTGTTATCATAGGAGGTGGAGATCGTGGAGTAGTGGCATCATGTTCCTATGAAGCCAGAAAATTCGGGGTACGTTCGGCAATGCCGATTAGAATGGCTCTGCGATTATGTCCCGAAGCACAGGTCATTAAAGGCGATATGGAATACTACTCCAATATGTCGCATATGGTAACAGAGATCATTCAGGAAAAAGTGCCAGTTTTAGAGAAAGCGAGTGTGGATGAATTTTATCTGGATCTCTCCGGAATGGATAAGTTTTTCGGATGTTATCAATGGACAACTGAAATTGCCGATGCCGTGACCAAGCAATCAGGATTACCCATCAGTTTTGCATTGTCTACCAATAAAACCGTTTCAAAAATTGGAACTGGTGAATCTAAACCCGCCGGAAGATTTGAAGTGAAGCCTGAATATATTCAGCCTTTTTTAAATCCTTTATCGGTCAAAAAGATTCCGATGGTCGGCGATGTGACCTTTCAGCTGCTTTCAAGATTAGGCGTCAGAAAGATAGAGACACTTTCCCAAATGCCTGTTGATGTATTGCAGCAACTGATCGGAAAGAACGGAACGGAACTATGGAAGAAAGCCAACGGTATTGACAATACGCCTGTCATTCAATATTCTGAAAGAAAATCTATTTCTACGGAAACAACTTTTACCGAAGATACTATCGATGTTCAGAATATCAGAAGTATTCTCTCCGGAATGGTAGAGCAGCTCTGTTACCAGCTGAGACACGAGCAATGGCTGACCTCGACCGTTTCTGTTAGAATACGATATGCGAACTTTGATACAGAGACTAAACAATGTAAAGTACCTTATACTTCAGCAGATCATACTTTGCTCAAATATGTTTTAGAATTGTTCAGAAAAGTATATACCCGCAGGATGAGAATTCGTCTAGTCGGGGTAAAATTTACCGGACTTGTTCACGGAAGCCATCAGATGAATCTTTTCGAAGATACGGAAGAACTGATCTCATTATACCAGACAATGGATAAAATCAAAGACAGGTTTGGAGTAAAAAGCGTTGGACGTGCTTCGGGCCTTTTAAATTAAAAATAACTTATGTTTCTCAATTGCCATACTTATCATAGCTTACGTTATGGGACTATTTCTGTTGAAGATTTAGTGCAGTTGGCTGTTGATTATAAGTTAAAAGTTTTGGCATTGACTGACATCAATACGGTAACCGGGATCTATCAGTTTTATAGACTTTGCCAGGATAACGGTATTAAACCGGTTGTCGGGGTCGATGTACGGGTTGAAAATGTGCAGTATTATATCTGTCTAGCTAAAAATCCTAAAGGCATTGCTGAAGTCAACAGGCTTTTGACGGATTACAACTGTGATGGTATTAGTATTCCGAAAATGAATCCTCCGTTGGAACATTGTTTTGTCATCTACTCTTTACAAAATATACCTGAAAAACTATTGGAACACGAGTTTATTGGAGTCAGAGAAAATGAATTAAACCTTTTAATCAATTCCGAACTCAAATCTTTAATACATAAAATGGTCATTCTTCATCCGGTAACCTTTAAAACCGATGAAGAATATAAGCTTCATAAAGTATTGAGGGCGATTGATGGCAATACCCTTTTTACTAAACTGACTGAAAAAGATTATTGCAGAAAAGATGAATGTTTTATTGATAAGAAAAAGCTTTTGAGTCAATTCGGACACTACCCTGAAATTATTGAAAATACTAAACATATCGTTAATGAGTGCAGCTTTGATTTTGAATTTAATACACCTAAAAATAAAAAGTATTTTACTGACAGCAGGGAAAATGATTTTAAATTACTGTCTCAGTTAGCATATGAAGGTTTAAGTAAAAGATATCCTGATAATAGTCAATTGGCGAAAGCAAGGGTTGAAAAAGAACTAAAAGTTATTGATGAATTGAATTTTTGCGGTTACTTCCTCATCACCTGGGATATTATTCAATACAGCAACCGGATGGGATTTATGCATGTTGGCAGAGGTAGCGGCGCTAACAGCATTATTGCCTATTGTCTTGGAATTACAGACATATGTCCTTTAGAACTTGATCTTTATTTTGAACGTTTTCTTAACCTGAACCGTAAATCGCCTCCTGATTTTGATATCGACTGGAGCTGGAAAAATCGTGATGTCATTTTAGAATATATTTTTAAAAAGTACGGAAAAGATCACGTGGCATTTTGCGGAACTAATGTGGAATTTAAAAGAAAATCAAGATTCAGAGAGTTGGGAAAAGTATTCGGACTTCCTAAAGATGAACTGGATCAGCTTTCTAAAAAACCGAAAGAACAACACGACCAGAATTCAGTGGTTCAGCTCATTTATAAATATGAGCAACTTTTGGTAGGATTTCCTAATCAAAGAAGTATGCATTCCTGTGGGATTCTGATCTCTGAAGAACCGATCACCAATTATTCAGCTTTAGAATTCCCACCAAAAGAATTTCCGATCGTACAATTTGATATGCATACGGCAGAAGATATTGGATTGGAAAAGTTCGATACTCTATCTCAGAGAGGGCTGGGAACAATTAAAGATACGGTTAATTTGATTAAGGAAAAAAGAGGAATTCACATAGATATTGAGGATACAAGAATCTCGAAAGATGAAATAAAGTGTAATGAGTATTTGAGTGTTGGAAAAACCATTGGCTGTTTCTACATTGAATCACCAGCGATGAGAGGCTTGTTGCGACGATTGAAATGTGACAATTACAAAGTATTGGTAGCAGCATCTTCCATTATCCGCCCGGGAGTTGCCCAAAGCGGAATGATGCGTGAATACATTTTCCGGCATAATCATCCGGGGCAATTTGAATACTTTCACGATGTGTTTGAAAAAGAACTAGGGGAAACCTATGGAATTATGGTCTATCAGGAAGACGTCATAAAAGTTGCGATGCACTTTGGCGGAGTATCAGCAGCTAATGGCGATGTTCTCCGAAGGGCAATGAGTGGAAAGGGACGTTCTCTTTCCGCTTTACAGAAATTAAAAGATGATTTTTTTGAATCGTGTAAAAGAAAAGGTCACCCGGACCAGCTCTCTCAGGAAGTTTACCGACAAATTGAATCTTTCGCCGGATATTCGTTCTGTAAAGCCCATTCAGCTTCCTATGCGGTGGAAAGTTATCAAAGTTTATATCTGAAAGTTTATTATCCTATTGAGTTTATGGTTTCTGCAATTAACAATGGTGGAGGATTTTATCGCACTGAGGTCTATGTTCACGAAGCCAAGATGTCAGGCGCTACAATTCATAATCCGTGCATTAACCTTAGTGAGTTTCATACGACAGTCTATGGCTCGGATGTCTATTTAGGATTAATGCATATTGAGAAACTGGAAGCATCTATCAAGCAATTTATTCCTGAGGAAAGAAAAGAGAATGGAGATTACAAATCCTTAGAGGATTTTGTCAAAAGAGTTAATATCGGCATTGAAACGCTGCAGATATTAATTTTTGTCGGCGCTTTCAGATTCACAGGAAAGCAAAAACACGAGTTATTAATTGAGGCAAGATTCTTACTTTCAAAAAATCAATACAAAACTAAGATTATCTCATTATTTGATGAACCTCAAAAAAATTATGAGCTACCGGCAATCGATAGAAATCCATTTGAAGATGCTTTTGATGAAATTGAGATATTAGGATTTCCGGTTTCCTATTCTATTTTTGATTTACTAAAGACGAAACACAGAGGGGATGTATTGGTTAAGGATCTTTTAAAATTTCACAAGAAGCAAGTTAGAATGCTGGCTTATTTGATTTCCAGGAAGCACGTACCCATTAAAATGAAAAACCATCCGGGCAAGAAAGACGATATGTATTTTGGAACCTGGATTGATGTGAACGGTGACTACTTTGATACCGCGCACTTTCCGGACAGCCTGAAAAAATTTCCTTTTAAAGAAGGGGGAATCTACCTTTTACTTGGAACCGCCGAAGTGGATTACCATTTTCCAACCGTAACCATTACAAGGATGGCCAAAATGCCCCTTATTGCCGATCCGAGGTATTCAATGGATGAGAACAAATCAAAAGAGATGGAAAGAAGTTTGCGGGAAGATGTCAGTATGACTTTCAGGCAGCCCTATCCGCAGGAACACGAAATTGGATTGCCTAGAATAAAGATGGGTTGAATACTTAATAAATAAGCTGCCTCAAAACTGAGGCAGCTTATCTGTAAATGTCAGGTCAGAAACTACTTTTTCAGGTGAAGCGATTTATCACTTTTTTCTGAAAAATAGATAATCGAACCAATGATCGGTAAGCCGAACTGCAACCAGATGTAATTGTTTCTTTGTCTTTTTGAAAGATTTTTGTTTTTAAGAATATCTCTGATTGTAACAACGTTTAATGCCGCAAATACTGCAAATGCAATAATTAAATAAGTTGGGTCTTCAAAAAGCATCATATATATATTTTAAGATATTGACGAAATGATTGCACACGATACGGTTACTGATGCGCCGCAAGATCCCCACCAAGGTAACCCCATCGCTTCATATGAATGACAGATTGCTGTAGATGTAGAATTTTGCTTGATGGCTCTTACAATACAGCTATAGCATTCACCAAAGGATATATTTCCATTGCCATTACTGTCACATAAATGTCTTGAAGTTAAATTAGCACTTTTAGCCGGATTTGCAAGGTATGCATATTTTTCCCTCAGCTCATCAGAAAGCCCATCTCCTTCAACATTAGTATAATACCCCTTATCAATATCCATTTTGGTATGCATAAAGTTTTCATAATTTAGATCGTAAAGTTTGATACTGCCGGTTTGTCTATCCATATCATAGGATGATAAATCAGCATAATTCAGCGCATATTTATCTTTGTTCGGGAGGAACGGCGTGTCTTTAAGATCGAGAATTTCTAACTTACCTTCCAATTTACCATTTCGCGAAAGCGAAACCACAAAGAAATCATACACTTTTCCATCAACTTCATATTGCTTATATAATATGGAGTTAAGATCCATCTGACCAAGACCATTAATATAGTCTTTATGGTTTTGATAGGTTTGTGAACTTAAAAAATTATCGAAAGCAGGGTCTTTGGAGTTAATGTAAGAGAAGCCGTCCGTTTCTTCAGATGTTCTGGCTAAAGTTTTAGAATTCTCGTTTGAGATTTTTGCTGTATCATCCCCGCTTATACTGTTGAAACTATCACTGTTACAAGAATAAATGATCGCAGCAAATAAAAATGCAAAAAAAGTGAATAAGCTTAATTTTTTCATAATCGTTGATTTTAGTTTAGTAATGACAATAATTAAAATTTTACTTAATGTTAAAAGATTAAATTTCTCAATTGAAAATCAAAAATTATATGAGTTGGCTTCATTATAAAAAACCAACTGTAAAAAACTGAAGTGATTATTGAACTTCTATAAGTTTAGGAGGTTGTTTTTTTGCTTCCTCTTTCTTTGGAATATTGAGTTTTAGAACACCGCTTTCGTATTTAGCTTCAATATGTTCATCATCTACTACGTCTTTGGGAAGCTCAAAACTTCGGCTAAAAGATTGATAGCTAAACTCTCTGCGAGTATAATTGCTGTTGTTCTCTTCTTTCTGATCCTTTTTTGAAGAAGAAATAGTAAGGAGATTACCATCCAGGCTAATTTGGAAATCTTGTTTTTCCATGCCCGGTGCGGCGACTTCCACCATAAAATTTTCTGGATTCTCCATAATGTTCACTGATGGGAGAGTCGTCCGTGTGGAAGAAAAATTATTATTGCCCCAATTAAATAGTTCGCGACTGAAAAAGTCATCGAACAGTGTACGTGGATTTGCAGGGAGCAAACTGCCATTGTTTCTTTTTTCGATTGACATAACAAACGTTTTTTTGGTTAAACAATAAAATTTAAAGAACACAACAATCATTTTTCAAACGATATACCAGAATCTTATCAGTGAAAAAATGTCACAATCTGAAAAGAAAAAATGTCACAAATAATAAGTAAAGTTGTCAAATTATTTGGAAAAATATCTGACATTTAGAAGTGATTTGCAACCTTTTTTCAGAACAACACGGCACAGCACGGCATTGTCTCTGAAATAGGGTTGCTCCTTTTCCGCAAAAATACGTTTCCGACCGAAGGGAGTAATTGTATTTTTGCCGCTGACAGGAAAATACTTTGAAAATACGATTTTAAGGACAAAAGGAATTGGAAATTAACTTCCAATTCCTTAATAAGCTCAAGTTATACTTCAGTATTCAATAATTGACGTAGATTCTTAGACTTTCTGATATTGACATACTTTTTAAACTCAGGAGTTTTGAAAAATTCCTGCAAAACTTTAGTTGTTTTGATTTCTTCTTCGGCAATACAGGAGATTTTAACACAAAATGTTCCAATATCACCAAAGCAATTGCCTATACCAAATAACAGTAGATGGTAGGTTTCTTTGGAGATTGGGCGTTGATAATGCGATAGGTTTTGTTTACCTTCTTCATCTTTATTCATAAATCTCAGATCCTCATCAAACATTTCCTGCGTGAAGAAAATGCCGTATTCAATTCCATTATATGATTCGTATTTCAGGTTATATTTTTCTTTCAGGAGATTATTAACTTCTTTTGCCATTTCAGGTTTTTTCAAATAAATAATCGAATATGTTCCCATAATTAGTATTTTATTTTTAAGATTATAAAAACACGATTAGCCTGTACATCGTGAGGTTTGACGGTTAATGCTCACTTGGCAGAAGCAGCACATCACCTTCTTTCCAAATGGTAAATTCGCTAAATAAGAAATCTGAAAACTCAATATCTTGACTAACTAAGACCTTATTGTTTCCGTTGGTTGCAGAAAGTTTAAATTTGGTATTTTCAATTCTTTCAATTTTCCAAACCTGGAATTCACGGTTTTTAAATTTTTCTTCAAACTGATAAGATGCGATGGCGTCAAGAAACCAATAGCATTTTTCTTCGTCTGCGACAGCTTTTACACCGTCGGTTAGCAGTAACCCAAAAGGATACCTGTAATAGTTTTCTGTGCCTATAAAATGGTTATAAAACTCATTCGCTGAAATGTCAGGTTTTTTCATAATGTGAAATTTTAAATTGTTAATAATTCATTTTCGACAACTGCTGGGTTTCAATTTTGATTTTTAATTTTTCGGGAATGTCAATGAACGCTATGCTTTTTATTTGACCAGCTTGTCGTTTTTCATTGCTTTTTGACGATAGAAATTTCGTTTCAGACAAAACCTGAATGGAAGCATTGGAATGAAGGCTATGAAATCTTTTTGTCAGTGAGGATTCAGGAGTGTCTGGAAAAATTATCTAGTGAAGTGCAGAGAATTTTTTTAGAAACCCAAAAAGATTTTTTTGAGCAGAAACGGGATTTGTACTTTTGCATACTGAAAACGAACCGACGGTCAGATAAACTGCATTCAATGTTTGTTTTCCCCTTTAAAAAAAAGCAAGATGATTTGTAAGAGATGTAAAAGTGAAGAAGTAGAAAAGTATTACGAAACTGAGTACCACGATATTTATAAATGCGGGAATTGTGGATGTGAAGAAATAAAACTATCTGATGATTGTTGTAGAAACCCCAATAAAATTGTCGTTAATGATGCTAAATTTTTCCCAAATTTTAGATTGTACGAACAATGTAAAAACTGTGGAGGAACTAAAAGAAATTTTCCGGTTAAATACACTCCGGACATTGACATTAGGGGAGAATTTGATTTGGAATGTTTTGAAGAACGGAAAGAAAGGATAGATTTTGAGAAAAAACTTATATATGAAAATGTATCGTATTCCAATTATTTGAGTTCTCCAAGGGGACAATATCATAAATATCTTGAATCCCCGGAATGGAAGGCGAAAAGAGAACTGGTTTTCAAAAGAGACGGATATATTTGCACTCAATGTAAATGTAAACCTGCATTTCACGCGCATCATTTAACTTATGAGAACATATTTAATGAAAAGTTGGAAGATTTAATTTCAGTTTGTGCAGACTGTCATTCGAAAATTCATTATAAAGAATTGATGCAAAAGATTGATGATTTACAAGACAGTAAATCATCATCCTAATAACTGCGCAATCTTTTTTCAAAACAACAGGAAAGAAAGCAAGGATTTGTTTTAGAAATGGGATTGCATCCGCTTTAAACTGCAAAAATGCGTTTCCGACCATAGGAAGGAATGGCATTTTTGCCGCCCGATGTTTTCATCGGGCGACTATTAGCATTTTATAGGTTGAGAATGGAAGTTTTTGAGATTGAGGAAAAATCCCCTGTTTTCAGTAAGCCCGTCACGAAATAGGCTAAACAAGAGAGAACAGCCCATTTGTGCCAATGTTGAATTGATATATAAGTCCTGTTTTTCCAAAGCTTCGGCTAAACTGCAACTCGGTGAATCATCTTCAGTTTCGGATTGCAAGAGTAATTCTCCGAACTCTTCTGTTATATAAGGAAGACTTGCAACCGTTTCGTATTTTTCTGAGTTGGGTTGTCGAATTTCCCCCACAGTTGAAAGCAAGACCTGCCCTGAATGTTTGTTATTCCCAAAATCAACCCAATATTTAGGTTGGTTTCGGCTTAACCATCTACCTACTGCCACCTCGTCGATAATATCCGCAATTTCAAAGCGCGATTTGACATTATCGACACAGGACAAATATATGGCTGACTGCATATTTTTACAGACTCTTCCTGATGAATCCCTTTCAAACTTCCTCACTTCGGCTTTCCAATTCGTTCCCATCCATCTGTTTGCCCGATTAATCAATACAACCGCCTTCGGCAGACCGACCTCGCATTCGGCGAAAAGCAGGTTTTTTTATTACAGTAATTGATCATTTAAAATGAAATAATGTAAATAAATATAATATTAAGGGACTTCTTTTTGTACACAAAACCATTGGTTTAAATCTTTATAATCTGCATACATTAAAGAGCTATCTTCCACATTTTTGTATTCCTTTTCAATGATTGATCTTACGGATTTTCCGTTAGCATCATTATCAAGAAACAGAATGATTTTATTGTAGTCTTTTAGCTTTTCTTTGGCTTTAAAAAGCATTGCCGTAGAATTTAAAATCAAACAATCACAATTAGGATGATCTTCATTACTAAGATTCCGAAAGGTTAGATAATCGAAAAAGCCTTCAAACACGGCGACTTCATTTTTTGAATTACTTCGGACTTTAATCCAGGAAACGTCTTTACTTCCCAAACAAATTTTAGAATAGGGATTACGGATTTCAAAATCACCTGAATCGTTTTGAAATCCTATTCCGAAATATGTTTTATCCTGGCGTTCGTAGTGAACCTCCTGAACCAGATGTTTTTGTTCAAGAACATTTCTTGATTTCAAATAGCGGATTAAGGCAGGGTGAATAATTTCTTTAATCTCTAGAATTTTATAATTGTCCTTTAACCGGATCTCGCCTTTTTTTTCCTTATGAATCGGATTCTGGTAAGAAAAATCAGAGCTGCAAAGATATTTCAAGGCTTCCGATACAGAGCATTTTTTAATTTGCTGTACAATGGAAATCACATCGTAACTTTTTCCGGTACCAAAGTCAAATGCCTTATTTTTGATGAAATCAACAGAAAGGCTGGGTGTTTTCTCTTCGCGGTCCAGTGCAAAGTAAAATGCAGACCTTTTATTTTCTTTTACTGGAAAGCGGCCGAACATTTCTAAAACCGTCCGAATGTCGATCTTTTGTTTGATTTCTTCGCAGTTCATTTTTTTTTCTTTTTAGAGCAAATATTTTTCTCAATTTCCTTTTAAGTAAAAAAAGACTTTTAATTACTTTTTAGTTTACTTTTAATAATTTCTTGTATTTAGCTGCTGTAAGCAATTGCGGTGGTTTTCCGGATGAGTAGAAATCCGATTTGAGAATGAGTGCAATTCCGAAAGAGAGATGAGCGCAATTCCGAAATCTGAGCTTTTTTCAAATGAGTACAAATCCGAATTGTATTTTTTCATTTTCATCTTTTTTGTACTATATCCACAAAATCTAATATTTATCCACAATTTTTTAATTTTTGTAAAATAGGGGATGAGTGCAATTCCGAAATCTCCGGAGAAAAGAACGCTGTTTTAATAATTCTTTAACTTCAGCGAGTACAAATCCGAAAAGGGGATGAGTGCAATTCCGAAAATGGAATGAGTGCAATTCCGAATTCATAAAATGACAGGATAGCCATTCGGCAGAAGTTCTCCCATTTTTGTTTCACGATACAATTCAATGATAATTTCCTGAATCTTTCTTAGAAAGTCAGTTCCCTGGAACTGAGTAGAACTTATTCCGTTCAATCTGTTTTTTTTGATAAATGTCGCAAAAGCTTTTTCTATCAGCTCACGGGTTTGAGAAATTGTTCTGTACTGGTAAGAAAAACGCAGCATCTCTTCTTGCTTTAAGCCATACCTTTTTTTGAAATAATGAAGTCTTCTTGTGATTTTTTTATTTTGATCACGTACCGTACTGATCAGTTCTGATCCCTTTACAGAATTTGACGATATGTCAATGGTGCTTTTAATATAGAAAGGCTGGATGAAAATAGAATCGCCTTTATAATGATAGTTGAATGACAGATTATTATACCTGTTAAGGTTTTCTCTGGCAGGTTTCAAAAATTTAAAGCAAAAATCGTTAGCATTCTTATACTTTAATCCGAACTTTTTATTGAAGGTCGACAGTTTTAAAACTGTTCCATTCTCGTTAATTTTAGAAAGCCAAATTGCAAAGATTATATGCTTGTTATTCCTGATATTATATACCAAATTGTAAAGAATATAGTTATATTCTGGAATAATCATCAGCTTTTTTAACCAATAGCTGCTTATGAGAAAACTTGTATATCCGCGCTTGTCATAACTCGGATTAGAAATAAGTCCTCCGAATGTTTTAATCTCTTTCCCTTTTGAGTTTACAGATTTATACCAGCTCATTTTGAATCGGGCAAGAAACTCATAGGCGTCCACCACCTGTTTTGTTGAGCCACTGGGGGAAATTTTACTGTTCCTGATTTTCATTGCCGCAAAAATATTATGATCGGTTTCGAATTCTTCATCAAAAAGGGAAAGCTGTTTGGGCCTGTCTTCTGGTCGAAACTGCTCATTGCTGATAATCGAAATAATATTAAAGATCACCCGCAAGGCATTGATCGGTATGTCAGCAGCCTCTTGATCTTCAAAAATAAAATCGTCTACGAAATGATTTCCAAGGCGTATCCTGTCTGGATTTTTTTCGGGTTTTGCCTCAAATTTTTTACGTATAAGCTTCAGGTCTTTTTCCGGAATAGCCATAATAATCTTTCAGAATCGTTTTTTATGATGTTTTTGGACGTTTAATTTTAGAAATATACTCCATAGATAGAGGACTGGTATTAGTCACTTGTGTCTTCATATACGGTAAAGTACTTTTCAGAGAAGAACGCCAGTTGGTAATTGGCCTGCCAGCTGCATTTTTCCAATCGTTTTCTAACCACAAAAGGTATTTATTCCTGATCTCGGAATCCAGGGTAACATCGTAAGCTTCGAGTGTTCGCGCATATTGAATAAATTCCTCCCAGGAAGGATAACTTCCGGAATTGAAACATACCGACGGCTCTTCGACGTTTTGTACGGCAATGTCACCGATGTCGTTATCTGATAACCTAATCACTTTATGATCAACCATCGCCTCAATGGGTTTACGGTTGCTAGTGGTGTTTTGAATAGTCGCACTTTCTGACACAGGTATGGCATAATCCAGCAATAATCTGTAAGAACAGGGATGCCCTCTTTTATTTTCAAATTGTAGAAGCCCCAAAGCCCGCAGCTTGTCCTTAGTCGGCTTGACCGTTTTGCGGGTAAGGGACAATGCGTCGGCGATCGTCGAGTCCGTGATGCTAACCTCGTATCCTCCGTTATCGTTTGCCAATTTCAAAAGATACAGATACATTGCAACAGCCGTAGTATTAAGCCGTGCTTTTTGGTTAAAAGACCAAAACTTTTGTATAAGTTCCAGATAGTACACGTTACTTTCCACCGAAGAGTTCTATTGCTTTTTTCTTATCGATAATGATAATATTACCCCTTTGTATTATGGCTTCATCCAATATTCCGGAAGACTTTATTTCAGAAGCTTTTGAAATTGAACATCCAAGGATCTTTGCCAATCCCTTCAGTCCGTATTCATATGTAGTTTCAGAACAGAAATTTTTTATGATTTCCAGATATTCTTCAACAGTGAGCTTCCACAGCGGTGTTTGAGGATCTATGTTTTTCATTGATGGTGGGAATTTGAGTTAAGATAGTTTTTGGTTTTTTTCTTTTCATTGTTAGTGTTTTGAATCCAGTTTCTAGCCGCGGCCTGCCAACTGGTCATAGACTTATTATTTGACAATTTCCATTGCCGTAGTTGGTAGTATGAATAAAATTTATTTGCTTCTGATGAAGAAAAATCCCTTTCACGAAAATATAATTCAACCATAAATAATTCAGGTATGGCGAAATGAAATTCCTTTTCTGAAGATTTATTTATCTGCAGGGATGCCTCTTCTCTGTCCTCAATAATTTCAATAAGGCTTCCTTTATACGGATCATAGCTTGGCAAATAATTGATCAGTCTGACAGAATCTAATTGCTTTATACATCTGTGATAAGTTGCGAGTGATTTTATTCTGCTTAACTTCATAACTTCTTCGCGATGAATTCGAAAGGGATTTTTAAAGTTGTGAACAGACCATAACTGAATAAGTGAAACGTACATACTGATGTGAGAAGGAAGCATTTGTGCATCGGATACTACATTGTCAAACAACCGGAAGATGTTTTTAGCTTGTTTCATTTTGCTGCTAATTATTAATGAATATTAATGGCTGGTAACCTGTTCGAGTAGTTTTTGAATGTCTTTGTAGCTGTAAAACAGAGAGCCCCCGATCTTGCTATATGTTAAAGTACCATTAATCCGTAGAGTTTGTAAGGTACCGGACGATATATTCAGTAATTTTCTTACCTCAGAGCTACGAAGCCATTGTTTTTGTATTGGAGTGCTATTTTCCAGCAGGTGTTTAATCTCTTCCAACAGTTCTTTTTTTAACTGCTTAAGATCTTCTTTGGTTACAATAGATATTTCCATAGTTCAAATTTTAATCACTTGACAAAATTTGCAAATCAGAAAAGAAATCTTTCGGTAGTTTTTCGTTACTACCGAAAGATTTCTTTGTAGCCAGTTGTAGGACAGGCTTTTGTTATAAGGGAAAATCGGAAATAGCTCTATAGGCTTAATAATTGATCTGCTTTAAGCTTTTGTTATGCTATTTTTCACAGTATGAGGAAAATTTTAAAGATTTTTCACCATTAAATATCCAGATCATTAAGAAAATGTTTCAAATTCTTGTCTAGTAAAGATATAAATTTAGTTCTTTCCCCTTTTCGTAACCGAATTTCACTTAAAGTCTTATGGTAATTACCTAAGTTAATGTTCAATGAACTCTCTGCCCACCTAAAGATTTCCGCAAGATCTGACTGACCGCCGTTAAAACACTTCGTTTGATAAAGCGCATATAGCAATTCAATCAAGGCAACTTTAGGAGCTGTCCATTCTAGTTTCCTGACTTGACTTATGGGTGATCTGTCGTTTTTATCTTTTGTACTCACCTTGTCCATTAGATATTGATCTAAGAGGTCATTTGCAATAATTTGTGCAACGATATGGTCGTGTGATGTGCAGAACTCCTTATCGTAATTATATAATTCTGGACTGAGTTTTAATTTAAAGTCAAATTTGAAACGTACGAAATACTTTTTATCAAGAAACGTTGATCTTCTTCGATAATAGCTGATAAATTCTTTTTGCTCATTATAAAAATATAATAAAGCAGCTCGTTCACTTTCGTAATATGACCTTAATGCCTGCGGATCGGCATATGGTTTTGAGGCTTCTATTGATAGAACTTTAGAGTAATAAATGTAGATTGCTACAAACTGTGGTTTGGTATTTTTAAAGAAATAGATTTCGTCGCTCCAGTCTGAAAAAGAGTATTGTTGTAACAATGTTTTCAAACTTGTAATAGATTTATCCGTCTCCATAAGAATTTCCTCAGCTCGAAAGATAATATCTAAGTCACTTCTGTTAATCTGGTCTATTGACGTCATTAAACTGTTCCATAATTGATCAATTCTTTTTCTAAAAACTTGTCGATTCATATGCATATTTTTTATTAACACGTAAAATTCGGACTAATAGTGACCAATTGAACTTTTTAGATGGCCTTTTACGGCCTATTTAGCAACTTCCATTATAGATGTAGGTATTAGTTAATTGAATATTTACTTAAGATGATCTTTGTTTTAAAAGATGATGATAATCAGTATGTTGTGTTGGGTGGTGTAATGGATGATTTATAAATTGTACCCGGTACAATTTATAAATCGTACCACCTGGCATTATTAAGAAAAGCATTGCTTCTCTAAATTCGTGATCCCGATTCTCGATATCGTGTTAGTCGAATTAAAAAACAATAACTAAAATTTGAAAGTTTCTTTAGCAACAGGTAAAAAATGTACTGTAAGTGGTGAATGGGAGGTTGATGGAACCATTAGTACCGTGATCTATATATCGAAAGGAGAAATAATGCCAGCTTACTGCGGTAAATACGTGCAATGGGTATTAATTAGAAGTGGATAAAAGCTCAGAGCTGGAGTCGAAAGCAGGTGTAGGAAATAAAAATGAAAGTATTTACACACCATCACCTAATTCCTTATTTCTTTTTCTTATGAATTCAATTGGTGATAGCCCGTTTCTGTTGTAGAAGGCCTTTGAAAATTTTGATTTGTTGGTGAATCCTGCTTCAGCACTTAACGCATTAGTAGAATATTTACGCCATAATTTATCTTCATACAATTTTTGCGTTATATAGCTTATTCTAAGCTGATTTAAATAGGTGTTAAAATTGCAACCTTTGTAGTCATTTATAATTTCAGATAGATAGGTTGTATTTGTTTTTAATTTTATTGAAAGTTTATTAAGTGTCATACTTTTTTCAAGAAAGAAATTCTCTCGTTCAAGCGCTGTTAGCTTAGATAAAAGTTCATTGGCTTTTTCTTCATTTAGTTTTGAGTTTTTTAACTTAAAATCTACTTTTTCAGCTGGCTTTTGCTCAGCATCGGATTTCATTTTTGCCAACAGTTCGTTATATTTTTCTTGGATTCTTTTTTCATTTTGCCATCTGAAAAACAATATAAGGAAAAGAACGAGCAGGAAGAAAAATAATACAAATGCTATACTATATCCGTTGGTACTAGAAATTTCCAATCTTCTTTTTGCTTGCAGCAGATCTTTAGTATCGTATTCTTTATGGATTTTTTCAGACAGATATTTGAAGTCAGTCGAAAGAATGTGGTCTACTTTAAGTAACTGTTTAGTATAGTAGAGCTCCTTTTTATCATTATTTGTATTTTTAGAAAAATTGATCAATATCTCATAACTTTCTCTTACTTCAGGTAAGATGAACTCATGTTTTTTAAAGATGGAATCAACTTTTTTAAAATATTGTATAGCTTCATTGAGTTTGTTTTTATGCAGAAGACTTTTTCCTTTATAGAAATAGACAGCGGAAATGTTAGTGAAATCATTTTTCTTTTCTACACCTGCGAGGGCATTATTAAAGTTTGAAATTGCTCTATTGTAGTTTTTGTTTTTAAAGTCAATGATTCCCTGTAACTTATAAAAGTAACTTCTTTCAATGTAAAAATCTATGTCGCCAGCAGTCTTTTTTAAGCCCTCGTTAATTAATAAACGAGCTTCTTCCAAACGGTTCAGCTCTACAAGGCATGAAGCATTTTGTTGAAGGCTGTTTAAAAAACCTTTCTTATTGTTATAAGATAGATTGGGAAGATTAGCGATTGCTTTTTCTGCACCATAATGTGCCCGGCATTTTTCAAATACTTTTACTGCTTCTTCATAGTGGCCGAGGTAACTTTTAACAACGCCAATGTGATATAGATTTTTATAATAAAGATACTCGTCGTTAGTATGTTCTAAGTAGTTCCAAGCTTTTAGATATTCGTTCAGAGCAAATTTGAATTTTTTTAAATTAAAATAGTAAATAGTACCCTTAGTTAGATAGGAGCTTCCAATTAAATCCTTGCTTCTTGTTCTACTAGCAGCCCAGATCATACTGTCAGCATATTGTAATTTCTTGTCAGGCGAAAAGCTTGTAGCATCTTTGTAAGCCTGTGCTAATTCGGTATAGTTTTTCTCTTCCTTTGCTTTTTTTATGTATTGGTTTATAAAGGTAAATGCTCGCACGTCATTTTCTTCATAATTATCGTACTGAATCCTGTAATCAGAAAAATCCTGACCACATAATATTTTACAGGTAAAAGTTAATAAAAATAAAATTTTTTTCAAATTATCTACGATGTTTAGAATTCTAATATAAGAAATTAGATATGTAATTGAAATGTTTTAATAAATGCATTAGAATTCATTTACCAGTTTCATCCCAACTTTTTACTGAGTTCAAGGTTAATTAATAGTTTCTTATAATTTGAGTATAAATTTAAACAAGTGTTTGCTTAATTGCAAGAATATCGACTGTAAAAATGTATTTTTTACAATAAAAAAGATAATATCCGCTATCTGACTATTTGCGTCATCTAATATTGACATTTTCTCGTCCTGCATTTAATGCTAAATCGTTAAATCTTCTAATTTTTTCCTTTCAATTTTTGAGATTATTGCCCACGAGAGTTCTCGTTGTTCATGTTCTCTTTTTGAGAGAAATATAATTTACAAGTGAAAATTAAGTGCAGGCTAAAATAATGTTTAAAAGCGTTGTAAATTGTTGATTTTTAGTATTTTGTAAAATGATAAGGGGGGTACGATTTATAAATTGTACCCGGTACAATTTATAAATTGGGTACATGCTCGCTTTCTCGATGATGCGTGCTTCTCTAAATTCGTTGGCAGAATTCTAAAAAAAAACCGGCCGGGATTATTCACTATTTAATCCTAGATCATGAAACAACTTTTAACAATTATTTTGACAGGAGCTACCTTATTAGCATTAAATTCTTGTCGGGAAAATGAAACATTAACAGAAAACAATGAAGCTGCATTTGAACAAAATTCTTTACTGAAGAAGGGTGACAGTTTGACGGCGCGCGAATTTAAGGAAAAAGACCCGCCAAAAGATCGCGACAATTGGAGAATGAGTCCACAACAATAGTCTTTTATAATAGGAAACTAAAACCACTTCAGGATTTTGTTACATCGTATAGAAACCATCCGCTAATTTGATATACTATGAAAAAGCTAATTAACTATTTTCCGGCAGTTGTTGCTTATTTTTTTATATTTTTATTTTGCTATGCAGGCGTCAGTAAAATGAGGGATTTTGAAAATTTCCAGGTTCAGATTGCCCAATCTCCCTTGCTTAGTGCTTATGCGGGTTTTATTTCGTACGCTACCATTATATCTGAAGTGGTTATCGTTTTGCTACTGGTGATACCGAAATTAAGGACGATTGGTCTTTATGCTTCTTTAGGTATAATGTCTTCATTTACTGTATATATTTACCTTATTCTTCATTATAGTGATTTTGTACCCTGTTCGTGTGGCGGTATATTGGAGAAAATGGGCTGGACAGAACATTTGATCTTCAATATTGTTTGTGTTATGGCTGCGATTCTGGCAATACTGATTATTGCAAAATATAGACAGAATGTTTTGGTTGGACCTAGTTTATCAATACTTTGTATTATTGCGATATTTTCTTCGATTGTAACCTATCTTTTTTATTCATCAGAACATATCATAAAAGAAAAAAACAACTTCATCCGAAGGTTCCCACAACATCCTATCATAGAGGAAAAATCTTATGACCTGAAATATAATTCGTATTATTTTGCTGGCGCAACAAATGGTAGAATTTATTTGGGTAATCCCACTTCGCCTTTTGTCCTTCTGGCTATTGACAGGGATTTAGCAAAAGTTGATACTATACGTTTAGTTCCAGATCAGCTTCACACTTTTCATGCAGTAAGATCTTTAGTGACTGATAAGTATCTGTATATGTACGATGGAATTGTTCCGGCGATTTATCGATCAGAACCAAATGATTTCAGTGGTAAAATTAATCAGATAAGTTTTCAAGATGTTTATTTTGATCAACTTGCCACCATTGGACCTGATAGTTTTGTGTTAAGAACCCAAAGCAATACTACAGGAGGGCTTATCTTGGGAAGCCTTAATCTTAAATCGAAAGAGAAAGTGAAGCTCTATCCAAATATACTTGAAAAACAGGTGGATGGTATTTTTGATGTGGATGGTAAGCTACATTACGATGAATATGGTGGTAAGATCTGGTATGTTTACAGTTACCGAAATCAGGCATTAGGTACCAGCAGGAATCTTGAAAACATTGATAAGATCAAAACCATAGATACCGTAAGCATTTCTAAAATCAGAGTAGTGCAGTTAAAAGACGGAAGGAAAAAGATGTCAGCACCACCTGTCGTCCTAAACCCTAATTCTTTTGCTCATAGAGGGCTGCTGTTTATTCAATCAGGAACAATGGGGCGCTATGAATCCAGGGACCTATGGAATAAAAATGATATTGTAGATGTCTATGATACCGAATCTTCAAAATATTGGGGCAGCTTTTATGTACAACGCCGCGGAAGTAAAAAGATGTCTCAGCTGCTTGTTACTGACCAGTATCTTTTTGTATTGGCAGGAAAACAGATTACCAGCTATCGTATTGCGCAAACTTTAGCCCGTAATTTTAAACATGGGGAAAGCCGAAAACCCGATCAGAGTAGGCATAACAAACAATAATTGTATTATGAAAACACTTAGAAAATTCATCTTACCGGCAGTAGTTGTAATTTTTGGCGCAGGAAGCGCCTTTGCCACCAATGTGAACAAAAATGCTCACAAAGCTGTAAAAGACGGTTATGTATTCAGACCAGGTGAACTGGAGGAATGCCAGAATACCCACATTTCATGCAGTGATACTGGTAGTGTCATTTGTACGGCAAATGTGGGAATGGGTACAGAGAATTTACGTGATCTTAGCGGTACCAGCTGCCCAAACAATCTGTTTGAGATTCCACAAAATTAATTAACATCAAAATTGAAGGATGCTAATCAGCATCCTTCTTTGATAATCCTTTTTCTATCCAGTCAACACTGTTGTCTCCCTTCAGATAAAAATCAAACCAGTCTTCAATCCTAACGGCTATATCCAGCAAATTTTTTGTGTTGGCAAGCCCGTGTCCTTCATTAGGATAAACGATAGCAAATGCAGTTCTACCACTTCTTTTTAGACTGAGAAAATATTCTATAGTCTGTTGCCAATCAATATTCTGATCATTAGAACCAGTCCATAAAAGGATTGGAGCTCTTACAGAATCGGCATTGTAGACCGGACTATTTTTAATGTACAGCTCTTTGTCTGAAAAAAAGGGTTTGGGCATTTCATATTGACCGTTTTCGAACTGCCAGTAAAACGGGCCATTAAATTGATAATTATATGAAAAGTAAGACCGTACCAAATCGCTGTTTCCGGCTCCGGAAATATATGCGGCAAAGCGGTCGGATTGTGTTGCAATATAGTTGGTCTCGTAGCCTCCATGGGAGAATCCGATCAGGCCGACTTTCCGAAAATCAATTTCACTTATATCTTTTATCGTATCAAGGCTGCTATGAACACAAGCCAAAGCCGCTTCACCGGTCCCTCTATTTCCAAGACTAATGTCCGGCAAATACACAAAATAGCCTTTTTGGATAAGATTTCTGATATTGATGCCATCGGAAGGCCCTTCAAAGCCATCTTTAAGATACTTATTTTCAAAGTACCTTTGTTTTTCATAGATACTAACGAGCATCGGGTACTTTACCCCTTGATGGTAATCCAGCGGATAGATAAGAATACCATATAGTTTTTCTCCGTCAGGACCGTAATATTGTACTGTCTTCGATCTCAGATTCTGTAAAGCTGACAGGTCATGCTTATTTGTTATATAAAGTTCTTGCTCTTTTCTATTGTTGTAAAAGATCGTGGGAACGTCCTTCATTGTATTTTTGGTATAGGTTACTGCTTGTGAGCCACTGGCAAGATTAATAGTGCTAATATTTTCAGCCGTGGGCTTTAAAACAATATGAACGGACTTTCCATTGTATAGTGCGAGCGCAGATCGGTTTTCCTCACGATTATATAACCGAATAATAACTGGTTTTGAAGCATCGTATGTATTAGTTGAAAATTCCTTAATAAAAGTGGAACGGTCACCGTTCAATATTTGAGTTTCGTAACCATCAATCAGTGGCACCTTCTTCGTGATACCCTTTTTTATATCATATTCATATAATAATCCTTTGGATTCGAACAAAATTTTTTCCCCATTATCTGCAAAATAGCATCGTGGAAAGCCATATTTATGATAGCGCGTATATTCCACCGGCAGTTGCTTTTGTGATAGTTCAGAAAGATTGTATAATTTCCAGTATTGATTTTCTAATGTTATTATAAATTCTCCGGTTTTTGAGGCAATAATAATATTGCTTTTTATTGTAAGAGCAGGCTTTTTCGTTGAAATTCCAACCAATTCAGCTTCATAGGTCAAAACGTTCGTCGAATAGTCCTGACCTTTATAAGGATTGTATTTAAAATAATAGTCGGGATTACCAAAGTAAGCGGCTTTATCTTCATCACCGTAGCCGAGCAGCTCTCCTGTATTTGAATCAGTTCTCCACAGATAACTGCACTCAACAGTATCATCATAGAACTTTGTTTCCAGCTTACTGTCATTAGAATACCATATGTCCGGAGCGTTTTTATCATTTCGTTTCTTGTTCACGGTCAATGTCACGAAATACTGGTGTTGAGTAACGGGGAAAACTTTAGCTGATCTGATATTTAGGTCAACCTCCTGGCTGACACTAAATGGCTTTGGTAATTCCTGACCTGTATTGCTTAGGCTAACAATCTGGTTTTTCTTTTTTGCGCTATTTTCTGTCAGGATGATTGTGTTCTCCAGGTTTGAGTCAAGTACAAACTTTATCTTTTCTTCCCCTTCGTATATCTTAAAGATGTCTTTTCCTGAAATCATATATAAAGATTCTTTGGTTCCTTCTGAAACAACTGCAAACTTCCGCTGTTTTGAGGTAAGAATAGACCTTACATTTTTTACCATATTAATGGTTTTTCCTTCCTGATCAGCAATTAGGAGATCACCATCTTGTATCAGCAGGATAACATTAAAAACACTGTCGTAAACTGCATCTTTAACATTGTTCCACGATACTTTAGCAGTAGAGGGAAGTTTTAACAGCTCAGACGATTTTTGTCCTCGCAAGAACAGGTATCCATTGGGCGTAAAGGTTGTATATAGAGGAATAACATCAGATTTTTGATAAAATTCCTTATTAGGTTTTTGACGGTCGACAACTACAAGGGTATCACTATTTGAATCGTATGACTTCTGAAAACAAATCCATCTATCATTATGTGATATCTTCAGGAATTTTACATCATACACAGTATTCCTAAATCTCTTGGGAAGGTCTATTGACTTTTGTCCCAGGATTTGTACGCAGATTAGCATCACCATTCCCGAATATATTTTCAGCAAAACTTTCATTAATAGCCAGGATTTTGCGGGTTCAGATTTGGGTTCAGGATGAGTTCAGACTGTGGGATTGGCCACAAGCTTCTGAAATTTTGCCAATTGGGTTTATTGGGAGAAAGATCACCCAATCTGTCGAATCGTTTTAGGTCAAAAAATCTCAGTCCACCATCAGTAAAAAATTCCCTTCTTTTTTCTGCTAATATTTCATTTAACAATTGGTCTTTTGAAATTGTATTGCTTATGTTGGCCAAACCTGCTCTGTTTCGTATTTTGTTAATATAAGTAAGCGCATCGCTCACGTTATTTTGCCGTGCCAAAATTTCAGCCATCATACAATACACCTCTTCAATTCTGAATACGATTGAATATTCGTTTGTATTTGAAGATGAATTTTTATATTTTATGCTACCATAATACGTATTTGACCCTGAGGTTATTGTTTTAATCCATAACGATTTCCGCAGGTCCGTGGATGTGAATGTACTTACAAGGTTGTTAGATAATGCATAGTTCTGCGGCACACTTGAAATTAAGTACAATTTTGCCTCTTCCGTGGCATCACCTGCTTTTAGCGGCTTCAATTGCCACATGATATGCTTACCATCTTTTTTAAAAGTCAGATTGAGATCTGTATTTAATTGATATAAAGGGCTGGCAATAATTTCCTCTGCATACATTCTTGCTTTTTCCCATTGTTCCAATAACATATTAGACTGACAAAGCAGCATGACAGCGATATAACGATTGGGATAAATCCTTTCAGCATTTCGGTAATCATTTTTAAGGTAATCTTTTACGGTTTCAAGATCATTTATTATATTCATCAATACCTGTCCAGAAGCAGATTTTCCAATGCTTTGATTGATCGTATAGTCGCTAGAAGTAACATATGGGATGTCCCCAAAGATCTGGGTAAGCCGAAGATGAATTATTGATCTTATTAGAACCGCCTCTCCGATAATTCTATTTTTATCCTCATCTTTTATAGAGGATGATTTTGATACTCCTTCGATGATACTGTTACAGATGTAGATTTCTTTGTATGCATTTGTCCACAATGTTTTTAGAACCGTATTGGTTGGTAATACCTGAGTATTATATATGTCCAGGTAAGCCGTTTGAGACGCCGCCATATAATTATCGAGATCGTCAGCGTAACTTCCCAAGAGTGCTCCCAAGCCTCTTGTCCCGCCAGACAATACGGAATTATACTGTAATTCCGCGTATAAATTACTTAATACAGCATCGGCATTGCCGACGTTACTATATACATCTGTACTGCTAATTTGGTTTGTCGGCTGGTCGGGCTCTATCAAATTGTCGCAGGAGATAAAGTTAAATGCTGTGATCCCAAAAAGAAAAAGTATGTTATATTTATTTCTCATAATTTTAAAAAGTTATTTGACATCCTAAAGAATAAGTTTTCAAAGGGGGAAGATATCCGGTTGACGTAAACTCGGGATCGAGACCGAAATAGTTCGTCCATGTCGCCAGATTTTGTCCCTGAACATATACTAAAGCCTGCTTTATCCATGAAGACCTAACAGGTATTTTGTAGTTTAACTGGATATTTTTTAGCCTTATAAATGATGCATCGCCGATCGCTGCTGTACTTGCGATGTAGTTCGCTGTAAGCGCATTAATCTGTGCATTGGTTCCGGCTGAGTAAGGCATAATAAAACCGCCTTGATTGTTTTGAGACCATACATTTGTAAACGCAGCTGGCTGATTGTTCATATTGCCGGGGTAGGGCATAGTACTTATGTAGTTGTAGTTGGTCTGTTTTACGAACTGGAATAGGAATGACAGGCTCAAGTTTTTGTAGCTAATTTCATTCTGCCATCCGCCAAAGAATTTCGTTCCGATATTTTCAATGGCTTTATTGTCATCGGGACTGCTTATTTTGCCATCCCCATTGTAGTCTTTAAAGAGATATGATCCAGTGCTGGGGTCAATACCTTCATATTGGTATAGCTTGACGATAGAAGTGGGGTAGCCTATTACATACGTATTAGCGTATGATGAACCCTCCAGTCCTGGAAAAGATAACAGTTTGCTTTTGGGAATCGTGATATTGAAGGAAGAGCTCCAATTCCATTTATTACCTCTGATAGGATGTGCTGACAGCTCTACTTCCCATCCGGTATTCTCAACGGTTGCATCCAGGTTGGATTGCACCGATGAAAAACCTGTTGTAGCGGGTAATGGGATTCCAACCAACTGATTGGATGAACGGTTTTGGTAATATGCGGATTGGAGCATCAGCCTATCTTTCAAGAAGCCGAGCTGAATCGCAACCTCCAGTTTTTTTGTTTTTTCCCAGCTGAAATAAGGATTGTAAAGCCTTGATGGATAAAATCCTACGACATCATTGTAGGAACTTGTTGATAAGGTATATGTATCAAGAAACTGGTAGTCACCGATAGCATCGCTTCCGGTCAGACCGAAGCTTCCTCTTAATTTTCCTGTACTGAGCCATCTGCTGTTTTTTAAAAAGCTCTCTTCTGAGAACAACCATGCTGCGCCAAGTGCTCCAAAGTTTGCAAATCTGTTAGCTGAACCAAAGCGGCTGGAACCGTCCCGCCTTGCGGTTAGATTAAGTATATATCGGTTTGCAAATTGATAATTTACTCTTCCATATAGAGAAACATAGCGATAATCAATATCGATTTCGTCTCTGAATGTCTTTGTTGTTGCCGCTGCAATATTGTACAGTAAAGCGTTGCTTGAAAATCCTGTCCCTGTTATGCCTGATTGCTGATTCCTTGTCGTTTGCAATGAACTTCCTACCAAGACCTGCAGTTCATGTCTGTTGATTTTTTTGTTCCACGATAATTGCGGTTCTACTATGAATGAGAATATTTTATTAAGACCCTTTGAGGAAGTTGAATATTGTGGACTGGAACCTGACGTTGAAGCCGGGTTGTACATTGTGTTTGGTTTGACGGCAAATTCTTCAAAGTCCTGAAAGTTCATACCACCATTTATTTTGAAATTTAAGCCAAGCCCTATTAAATAGTCCACATTAAGGCTTTGATTAAACTGTTTCATCGTATTGTTATACACGCCTTCCAGCGAAGCAATTGGATTGGCGAATGTCCCATCTTCCCAATTTAATGTTCCATCTGGCTTATAAAGAGCAGGTGCATTGGGGCTTAAAAACAGGGATCGGTTGGTGAGATCCGTGTTAATTACATTATTATCAGAAGTGCTGAAATTGTTTGTAAATGAGAGGGTCAACTTTTTATTATGAGATTTATAATTGTAGCTTGACATCAAAGTATTTACCTTATAGCGAAAATTGCCCGGAAAAACTGTGGTTTGCTCAGTATGCCCTCCGCTAATTAAAAAGCTACTGTTGGCTCCTCCGCCACTTAACGAAATCATAGTTGACTGTAACTCTGCCCAATTGCCTATTAAGACTTTTTGCCAATCTGTATATCGCGATTGATCCCATTTTCCATTGATATCGTAGGCATTGGAAGGATAGGTAGCGATTCCAGAATTCGCATAAGCCTGCCTTCTCATTGAAATATACTGCTCGGTATTCATCATTTCCATATGGTTTGCCACCTTACTTAGTCCATAGTTGGTATTCAGGGAAACTTCTAACCGTCCTTTTGTGCCGCGTTTAGTCGTGACGAGAACAACGCCATTCGCACCACGTGTACCGTAGATGGCTGTCGCATCAGCATCTTTAAGGATTTCAATGCTTTCGATATCGTTGGGGTTAATGGAGTTTAGAGGGCTAATATTGCCGGAAGGAAGGATGGCGGCAGAGTTTTGTGCATTGACACGCCCTCCGTATGGAACACCATCGATGATATATAAAGGTTCGTTTCCAGCACTTCTCAGACTGTTTTTGCCACGAATCTGAATATCAAAGCCAGCACCGGGAACTCCCGTACTTTGCGTGATATTCACTCCGGAAACCCGCCCCTGTATAGAAGAAAGAACATTAGTGACAGGCTGGTTTGCAATTTCTTTTGCTGTAACCTTCGCGATATTTCCCGTACTTTCTTTTTCTTTTACTTTGTAATAACCTGCGTTAAGCACAACTTCTTCAATTTGCCTTTCCCTATTGCTTAAAGCAATATTGGCAGTGGATATTGTTCCGATGTCTAGCCGTTGTTCTGCATAATCTGGATGTTTGAAAATAAGAACGGGATTGTTTCCGGCAACTTGGATCTGATATTTCCCGGAAGAATTAGTAATTGTAACTTCTGTACTGCCTTCCTGAAATACCGAGACATTACTGACTGGCTGCCCATTTTGTGTGACCGTTCCCGAGATGGTTCTTACTTGTCCTATTGCCATTCCCGAGACTAGCAGGGTTAAAGTGGCTGAAAGTTGAATACAGCCTAGCCTGCAAAAGTTTTTTTTCATACTTTTGATATAGTTTAATTTATTAGACTTTGCTCTTTCCAACCAGCGTCAACTTTGCGGAAAGGGCTTTTTTATTATGTTTTAGGGGATTCTTAAGTAGTGTTATTCATTCTTTGCTTATTTGATTAATGGTTATTTTTTCTTTTGGATTCCTCTTTCTAAGATGAGGTATGATGCATCAAGCATTTTGCATAAATGCAGGTATGGAACAAAGATTTTACTTTCAGCGGTGTGAGAATAGGTACCCAACGAAAAATAGACAGCCACCGAAATGTAGTACTCGAAATCTTTGATGGAGTATTCTCCAAAAGCCTTTTGAAATACCAGCATTGGGTTTATAAATTCACCATCTGAAAGTGAACCCTGTGCTAATGGCGAATAATTCTCCGCTGGGTCGTTGACTTTCCATCTTTTTTCTTTCTGCAATAGGAGAAAGCAAGCACGAACTAAAGACCGTAAAGCTTGATGAAAATGAAATATCGCCGAAGAATCTTCCGGTATTACAGACTTCTTTTTGCCCGAATAAATCATAATTTGGTTCAATAGTTCTTTGGCAGTAACAAGGTCGTTGAATTGAAAGAATTTTTCAATAAGTTTTATCCTTGAATTCGTTTTACTGCCAGACCAGAACCGTGACTCAAAATCTATTTTTTTGTTTTTCAATAGCTGTCTTTTAGTAGTTTTTGATTTTAAAGACCGTATTGGAGGAAGCCTTACCAGTGCAGAAAACTCCCTGCCTCTACAGGTCGAAATTTAATATGAATGAAAATTGGTGTGAGCTAAAATGCCCCAATGGATGCGCTGCCATTGTAACCTGCCTAATCTTTATAGTAAAAGCAGCTTAGAAATAGTGGAGTAGGCGGACAGCATTAGAATAAAAACGGCGTGGAACTCTACTTACTGGATAGGGGTACTGGCATACCTTGCAACAGATAAGAGAGCCCACGCCGCGCGGTCGTGAGCAATCTGCTTATCGTCTCGTTGCTAAAAAGTGCCAGTTTTTCTATCCGAGATTCTAAGCGAATGCTTTTAATATTTTTTTAAAGTTTCGCAAAAATACATCAATATTTTGATGTTTCAATATGCGAATATAATAAAAATAATTTACATATGTGTAATTGTTAAGGTTGTTTTTTATTACTCCATTTGTTAGTATGAGAAAGCAAACTAAAATTCCAGAATTAACTGATGCAATTTCAGAAGTAATTAAAGACCTTTATAAACAAAGTGGCAAGGCATTGTTAGATGTTAACAATGAATATTTTACTGAATATGGAAAAAATCTTGCTTTGGAGCGGTATACTTCTACTGACCATAATATTACTTGTAGTAAATTATTTGCAATCTGCGATTATTTTGAGATTTCATTGTCAGAATTTTTCAGTAGAGTTGAAGACAAAAATAAGATGCTAAAATTTAAAAAAGATCGAAAAGGAGTATTAGTCAAGAAAGCCTATAAAGAATCATGAAATAGCTAAGAAATAAAATATTTATTCTAAGAGAAGTGATAGCTACGTAAGGCATTGCATCGATAGGTGTAATATTTTTTATTTTCTTTAGTCAGACTTCAAAAAGCTAGTTAGGGTAATAATTTTGTTTTCCTTGGAATCATAAACTGCTTCGACATAGAAATTGAAAAGTTTATACAATGCAAATCTAACATTGCCTTTCTCTGACGTATTGATGAACTCGCCGAGGGTGAATGCCAAGTTGTATTGTTCTTCCTTTGGGAGCTGAGTAAATTCGTAAAAAGATAATTCCTTTTCCATTTATTTTTCACTGATTTCTTTATAATATCTTTCGGAACATTGTTGTAGAACTTCTTCGGTCTCTTTCAGATTTTTGTGTAGAATAACAATCCAGATGGATAGTAAAATAATACATATTGTAGCCAAGATGCTGTAGATTTTCATTGTTTTCATATTTGTATTTTCATAAAGATAACAAACTTTTTCGAAATAGCATTCATATTGTCGTGGAAATGAAAACACAATAGCCCCTCAGGACGTTTGGGACAACAAATAGTAAATTAGTAGGGCTAATGCAGTTTTAAAAAAATGAAAAATTTTGTATCAATATGTTTTTGTATATTGAAGATAAAAGCTGATAAATGAATATCGATGAATTAAGAGAGCTACTTGACCAATTTCTAAATCGGTGGCCTATTGAAAACATTAAAAGTATGTCTTTACAAGAATATGTTGGATTAAAAAATAAAGACACTTTCTGCCAGTGGGTAGAAACTAAAACACGAATGCTAGGAAGTATAAAGGGGATGACTTCTATAAAATTTGGTATTTATCAAAGACAGGATCAGGCCAAAAGACCTAAAAATTACGAAAATGATGATGAATATTCTTGGTTGGCAGCTTACGGAGAGGAGAGGGGAGCAGCATTTAAAAAAGTACAAGATGAAATCATAAAAATTATTCAGCTGTCTGAACTTGGAAAATTTGAGCAAATTGATGATTTAGTTTTGCCTGATCTGTTTAAGTGGAAGGTTGCGTTTTTATATTCTAATGAGAGGCTTATCCCAATTTTCAAGAATGATGTTTTAATTAAAATAGCTGAACATTTTGGTCTGAAAACAAATCGGCGTACAACAATTTCACAAATACAAAATGTGATGATGCAAAATAAGCCTGTAAATCTGGATGTATATTCTTTTATGAGGCAACTTTATGACCAGTTCGGAAATACTGAAAATGCCGTCGATGTTGCGGTTGCGATACATCATCTAAGAAAAAAATTACGGTCAAGGAAAGCCGCAAGCAAAATAAATACGGAAGAACATATTAGGACTACTGTAGCCCGTTCTTTTATTGCTCAAAAGAAACATGGTAAGATTCAGCAAGCACTGTATAAGTTACTATGTGCTCAATATGGTGAAAAAAACGTGTTTCCTGAAGAAAATTTTGTTGATATAAAACTTATTCAAAAGGACTACATTACTTTTTATGAAGTAAAATCATCATCTTATGCTTCTGAATGTATAAAAGAAGCTCTGGGACAGGTTTTACTATATTCATTTAATGACTGCGATGAAAGGCCAAAAAAACATATTGTGGTTGGACAATATCCGGCAAACGATAGTGATAAAAAGTACATTGAATTTTTAAAACAGAATTTGAAACTGGAATTTGATTATATAAATATCGAAATAGAATAGATATTTCCTGGAGAGAAATTTTCACAACATCACTATAAAGCTAAACTACTAAATAATAACCATGTTCGGACATCTAATAAAATTTTCAGAAGCTTACGAGGAGCCCTTTCCTAGTAAACCTTTGGATTTAATCGCAGAAATTCCAAAAGAAGAACTCATTGCTACGGTTGTAGCTATAAATTCAAAAATAAATCCTGTCTATAGCTCATACATAGATGATTCGCGCGAAACGCAAGTAGCTTGCTTAAGATTTTTATTTTTGGATAATCATAATAACCTAGAGGATTCAAATTGTTTAGATTTTATAAATGAATATTTAAAAACACCGCAAAATTATGTTCTATTTTCGCGGGTAACCTGTCTCTATGCTTTGCAGGAAATTTTAAATTCTAACAATTTTACAGAGAAGACACCTCGGTATACAATTCAGAATAGGGAGCAAATTCTTCGATATCTGCTATGTGTAAACAGCAATGTTTTGGTATTTGACCAAGAATACAGGTCAAGTGGTTATGAAAAACTCGGTGAAAGATTTTTCGAGTTTTTTATGTTTAAAGAATTACCCCAAAATCAATATTATCATAGCCTTAACCCCGTCAATTTCCTTTATAAGTCATTTTCATTACTTACAACAATTGAGAAAGATGAATTTTTTGGTAAACATTTTTCTGATTATCTGAAAAAGACTTTCAAGATTGAATCCTTGATAGAGTTCTTCAAATTTTTAGCTTATACCTACTTTAAAAGCTTCGACAATAAGTTGGATGTTAGTTACATTAATATTTTAGCAGACAATAGGGAATATGTAGATATCCTTGATGCTTTTAGTAAACGAAATGTAACTGGAAAAATTGAGAAAACAGATTTAAAAATTTTCGATTTTATGGAAATCAAGAAGAATCCTTTATTTAGAGCAAGTGATGAATATAATAGAAATTTAATAACTTATTTAATTCTTGACAATAAATTATTGCTTGAAAAAACATACTCTTTATTCATCAATGATTTCTGGTTTGATTATTTAAAACCTTTTAATATTTGTAATAGAAATGATTGGGGAAATTTCATCGGGGATAAATTTTTTGAACCCTTTATTGAAAATATTTTTTCAGAAGCCTTCAGAGATAACCCAAGAGTAGTTTTCAGACATACTAATGACTTAAAATTTAAACTGGATGGAAGAAATGAAATTGAATATGCCGATTACTATATTCGTGAAAAAAACAAGATTATACTGGCAGAAGCAAAAAGTAATTACCTTCCCTTAGTTAATGGGTATAAAACCGTTAAAACGCTTGAGGATTTTGACAAAATTGACTTTGAAAAATTTTACAAAGATTATGGCTTAATACAGCTTGCGAAAAAGACTATTAAAGAATTCCATAACTACAAACATTATATAAAAGATCCTTTATTTGATTTTAGTAGAAAAGTTCATCTATATCCCACTTTGATTGTAAATGATTTTATTTTCAGTTCCGGTTATACTTCAATGGCATTTAAGCGCAAATTTGAGAGTTTGCTTCTCTCCGAAAATATTGAAATAGAAAATGAATTGCATAAAATTCACCCGCTGACCATCATAAATGTTGCTGATCTGCAAAATATAAAAATGTCACTTCAATTAAGAAAGCAAAGTATTTTCAATATATTTAGGCATTATCATTCTTGTTCAGGGTATGAAGCTATTCAAAGAACCGGAGAAACAACTAGAGGCTTGTTAACGGTTGAGCATTCAATAAACAAATTAATAAAATCAAATTTAGTAGCCAACAAGAAGTTTGATTGGATTGAGAATTAAATGTGCACTTATGGGCCAAAGGATTGAGTGGCGTACAATTTTATATTTAGAAGGATTTAATATTTTGCTATTTTTGTAGTATGAGTGATATAGATAAATTAACGGTTATTGATAGAGATTTAGTTGAAAATATTAAATCTATAATCTTATCGTCAAGAAAAAGTTTATCTCAACGTGTCAATCAGGAATTGATTTTTACTTATTGGAGAATCGGTAAAGAGATTGTCGATACAGAACAGAAGAATAATTTAGATAATCAGTCATCAAGGCAGATAATTTTGAATTTATCAAAACTTCTTACAAAGGAAATTGGAAAAGGATTTTCTCGTTCCAACCTTTTTAATATGAGAAAGCTTTATACCGAATATCCGGATGTCCAGTCGCTGACTGGACACTTAACCTGGACACATTTTTGTGAGCTTTTAATTATAGAAGATAAAGCAAAACGTAGTTTCTATGAGAAAGAAACCGTAAATTCAAACTGGTCTATTCGGGAATTGAAAAGACAAATTGATAGTTCTTTATATGAAAGGCTTTTGCTTTCAAAAGGATCTAAGAATAAAGAAAAAGTTCTAGAATTAGCTCGAAAAGGACAAGAAATAACAAATGCGGATGATATTTTAAAAAATCCGTATGTTTTTGAATTTCTTGGAATTCCTGAGAATAAGCCAATTTTAGAAAGAGATTTGGAAGCAAAACTAATCAGGCATATCGAAGATTTTTTGTTGGAATTAGGTCGTGGATTTATGTTTGTCGGTTCCCAGCAAAGAATAACTATCAATAATAACCATTATTATGTCGATATGGTGTTTTACAACAAGATTCTACGATCGTATATCCTGATTGAGCTTAAAACAACTAAACTTAACATTGCTGACGGAGGTCAATTAAATACATACTTAAACTATTACAAAACAGAAATTAATGATGACAATGATAATCCACCAATAGGAATAATTCTGTGCGCTGAAAAAGACGATATCACAGCAGAATATATCTTAGGAGGATTTGAAAATAATGTATATGCTTCAAAATATGTAACAATTTTACCTGATAAGCAAGAGCTTATAGAGGAAGTTGAAAACGCATTGAAAGAATAAGTAATTTTATAATGCAAATTTTCGGCGCGAAAATATGATCCGCAATAGTAATCTTAAATTTTCTTAAATATTTTCCGTTATAAAACAGGTTATATATATTTGTATTGAATCTCATCTATAATTGAGTTTTCATGGTTATTAGTTTTTAGTCCCCGGATGAGTTGGGGACTTTTTTTACTTAAATAAAAGAACTTAACTTTTTGATTTTTAACTATAATTCCGTAGTTTTATTTTAGTTAAGCATAATTTTAAAAAAACTAATGATAAAGACCATTTTTATTCCAGCATATTTCAAGCCTATTCTGCAAAATGTAAGTGAAAATATTCCAACCGGAGAAACAAAACGAAATTGGTTAGGAGCTGAAAAGCCAATCACAAAAAGAATCGTATCTGAAAAAGTTGTTGGTTGGTCAGATTCGGAAATTGATGGAGAACGATTGTCTAATGATATAAACAGCGAAATGGAAAAGTGGTCTTCTAAAAATGTGAGAATTATCTCAATTTCTCCAATCACATCAGGTCGCTACAATTATCAATATAGTTCACAAGGTATTTCGAGTTCACCTCGGCTTTTATCTGATACAGAAAAAGTAAGTGGGGGTGGAAGCTATGGGTTCGGATATGGATACAGTTATACGGAAGGAGTGTTGATTTGTATTGAAATCATAGACGACAAAAACTAAACATTATTTTCAATATCATAGGAGCTATAGCAATAAAAATTCGTCAGAGAAATTGGGACTGTAAATTTACATTAATACAAAAAACTACTAAAGCAGCATCTCGTCAAAACAAAATGCTGCTATAAGAAAGTGCTCTAAGACAAATTCAATTTTCGGTCATATAACCTCGCAAATGTCTTCCACATTTGCTATGTGAATTACATATCGTACATTCTCTGAATACTAACTTTTTGAATTCTTTATAGTGTTGCAAACGGCAACTAAGTCTGCAAGAATACTTGTGCAATGTAAAAAAATAGTAGCTGTATTCCCCATCTGAATTTTTTAGAAAAAATCGATAGTCACACCCTGATATATCAACTTTTACCAAATACATTTTCTTTTTGTATAAAATATTAATCTTCATAAGTTTATAATTAAAGTACAACTATACGACCTACTTTAGTTAAATACTTTTTTGCTTATTTAAAAATATATATTATTGATTTGTAAGTGTATATGCTGTTTGTCTCGATTGATTTGTTAAACTTAAGTCTACTATGTTTCCGAATTAACTTATTGAAGTTATTCTTTATTCGTATTGTATAAATGAGATTTCGACTTTTTTAGGAAAGCATTAGACTGTGAAGTAATATTTGTATATTTATGAAATAACTAAAACTATGAAAATACCAAACGATAATTCCATTGAACAGCTTTTTATAAAGCCGACATTTTCTTACTATAATCATCTAAAATTTATTATAAAGCAAGGTGACATTGTAAACAAAGAAATTTTTTCTGTTGCGGGTAAAGTTTATAATGGGATCTTTGCTCTTTTAGCCCAGATATCTGATAAAACTGTCTTCTGCAATGCCAATTTGATTGACTTCAGCAGCCATAAAGATTATGAAATCCAGCGGCAGGAGCAGCATGAACAATATAATGTTCATAATCCTGAAGCAAATCAAACTGTGGTTCCAATTTTATATGAACATGAGCAATTTGTAAGTGTGTTGGAGAAGCAATTTATAAAATGGTGGGAAGAACATACTAGAGCTATTATAGTAAATAAGTATGGAGATCTTAAAAATGCAAACTCCATATGCCAATTTGCGAGACAAGTCCGAAATTCTTTTGGGCATTCACAGGTTAATGTCACTGTAAGTAATTGTCCATACCCGATTTGGAACGGGTTAAATCTAAAAAATTGTAATGGACAAAATATACACTCACTATTAACCATTGCCGACTTTATCAACTTTTGGATAGAATTCGAGAATTTAGAATTGTAATTTACTTTTTAAGCAGTAATAGTTTGAATATAAAATAAAAGCAAATAGTAAACTCTCACGGTTTTTAAACTTTAACAAAACAAATGGACAATAAACATATCATTGAATATCTAGATTATTATATTAACTCAGATAATATCAATTTTGCTGTACTACTAAAGGGCAGCTGGGGGGCTGGTAAAACTTTATTTATAAAAAAATTAATTGAAAAATGGAGTACTCCGGACATTGCTGCAGACGAATTTGTAGGTCTCAATCCTATCTATGTTTCTTTAAATGGCGTTAGTGAAAAGAAGGAAATTATTTTAAAACTAAAAGAGAAAATTAATCCTTTTCTACATTCAAAAGGTGTAAAAGTAGCATCTGCGATCCTAAAAGGTTTCATTAAATCGACATTAAAAATTGATTTGGATATTGATGGAGATGGAAATGATGATGCAAGCGCAAATATAAATTTTGATCCGATTTCGATTTTTAAGGCAGAAAACGAAAATATCAAAGGTAACAGGATTATCATTTTTGACGATATTGAAAGGTGTAAAATTCCAGTTGATGAAATATATGGATTTATTAATGATTTTGTAGAGCATTCAAAATGTAAAATTATTTTGATTTCTGATGAAGATAAAATCATTGAAAGAGATAAGGAGGAAAAAAATTTAACCCCTTATGCTTCGTTTAAGGAGAAAATAATTGGCCAAGTGTTTGAGATCAAACCGAACACGGAGGAGGCAGTTCAATATTTTATTAATCTTTTAAAACCAGAAACTCAAGCTGTGTTAAATGCAAATAAAGCATTAATATTTAGTGTTTTCAATGCTTCAAATGCTAAAAATCTGAGAGTTCTGCAGCGTGCTTTATTTAATTATGAAAGACTTTTAAATCTGCTAGACCAGGATCTTAAAAAAGATGCTGAAAATTATGAACTACTCACGAGAAGTTTATTGGGATATTATTTGATATTTCATATTGAGTATAATACCGGCAATTTGAATATTGTGGATTTTCAGCAATTATTCATCGGAGATGAAAAAAAATACGATTACCAAAGCTATGAAGAGGCAATCAAATCTTACAGTTTGCTTCATTCCACAAAGCTATTTACGGCAGAGAAATTACTTGGATTCATTAGTCACGGTAATTATGAAGAGTTGATAGTTGAACTAAATAACTGTTCAATTTTTCGTCCGGCTGAGGAAAAAGATTGGGAAAAGTTGTGGTATTGGAAATTTTTAGAGGATAGAGTCTATACAGAAATTTTAGCAAAAGTTGAGAAAGAATTCTTTGAAGAGGGAAATTTACACTTTACTGAAGTCTTACATATTTCAGGTATATTATTGAATTTAATTGATAATGAATTATACAATCGCAGCACAAAAGCAAATATTATTAGTAGAGCAAAAGTACTGTTTGCTGCTTGCGAAGAGCTTAAGGATGTTACGGATGTACACCTGTTATTAAGGGGTTCATGGAGAAAGTCTTATGCGTCGGAGCATACGTCTGAGTTTCAAGAAATATTAAAATCTTTAAAAGACCATATTAAACAAAATCAATCGAAATCAGCAACCGATTTTGTAAAAGCCACACTTTTAGGTTTAGGTGATGACAATGTTGATCAGTTGTATGATAAATTTCAAAAATATGACTGGTCAACAGGTAATTTGTTAGAAAGAACATCAATTCTTAAAACTATTTCAGCTGAAGAATTTTCGGAAGTAATATTTAAATTAAACAATGAGTCAATCTTTAATTTAAATGGCTATTTTAATTATCGTTATTTTCCTGAAAAGACTTTTGCAAATGCAAAAATTGAGGATTATCATAGATCGGAGTTCGAATTTATAAGTTCTCTTAGAACAATCTTGATCGAAAAGCATTCTAAATTGGTGGGTGAGCCTATTAAAGCAATAACAATCAAAAACTTTATTGATGATCTGGAGAAGATTTCGCTAAGATTAAATAAGTAATATTTTAAGAAGTATTTTTTTTATATAATTATTTGGTGCTGTACGAACTACTATTAGTTGTCAAGTGCCAATTATCGATTATGATGCAGTTAACTAATCTGAAATGTGTTTGTCCCTATCGATGGTTAACTGACACTTAATCAATGTATATTATTTTCTTTTTTCCAAACTGCCAATTCTTTAGGGTGCTCCTTGTCATTGGGATAATTTTCTTTTATGAACTCGAATTGCTTTTTGGTGAGCAATACCATTCTTCCATCATTTTGGGATGATATAGGGTAAAATCTTTCTTCACTATTCTGTATTTCTAATTCTTCGTTCAACATCTCGATAAACCTGACGTAAGCAATGTTCCAATCCTGCTTACTAAAATTATTGTCAAAAGCAATATATTCTCTGCTGTTCAATTCTATTGTATGTCTCCAATGCTTTTCATTTTGAAAGCTTTTTTCATTGGAATAATTTAATTTCAAGCCCAGTTTCTCAAAGACAGGTTTTACAGTTTTCAAGTAATTTATCAAGCCTCCAACTTTAAAGAGTTCTTCACTATCAATAAAATAAAAACGGTTATCCAGAAATTCCAGTGTCTCTCCTCGGAGTGCACCTTCAAAAAAATTATTCTCATTATAAGCTCGGGCTAATTCCTCTTTTTCATCATTAAGGTCAGACTTTTCTGTCAGATTAAAGAAATTGAGTTTTTCCAGTTTATTAACGATTTCTGTCCCGTTGGATTTTCTTTTTTTTATATTTATAGTAGGTTTTACGGCGATGGAATTACTGTTTTCTAATTTTGAATTGCATCCAAGTGCAAAAAAGCTGAAAATTAGGTAATGAATTTTTTTCATTTTGTTTATTACTTGAGAATTTATAGGGAAAGAATTAGAACTTTAAATCTTAATTTCAAAATAGATAATACTTATCGACACTAAAAATTGCGGATTTGAATAAAATATGAGGATTCTTTTAATTGTTGCTTTGAAATGATACACACTAGTCCCACCAAAGGAAAAATTCATTAGAATCTGCAAGTGATTTCTCCAATTCCTCTATACTTCCAACACCTTGGTCTACGATGTCGGGACAAAAATCATAGACTTCTTTTGCAAATTTCGGAATGTTTGCGGGTTTATTTTTAAACTTCCCAGAAACAAAATCAGGGCCGACTGCCTCCAGCTCAATCCCGTATTTGGAATCCCAATCTTTTAATTTATTGATTATCATTTGGGTGTCAATATCATAGTTTACGCCATTTGTTGCTTCAAAGAGCAATGGTTCCAACTTATTATTAGATTGGAGAATAGTAATTATATCATCTTCATTACCGTAATTTTCTGCGGATTTGTAAACAATCAATTTCTTATCTTTCAGTTCCCGTGCGAATTTTTTGACAATTAGATCTGCATTTTCAGCTTTTGCCCTAATTATTATTGCCGCCGGTAAATTTTTTGAGTAATTTTTGAGATTTCGAAAATACTCAAAAAGAATCTCCCTGTCTTTATTCCCTTTTGCCACTTCAAAAACACCCATTGACAATCCTTTAATTTTTTCCGCAGTTCCTTGGTCTAAATTGATTTCTTGGGTGAGCTTTATCTCATTAGCATTAAGATTCTTGGTCTTCTCACAAGAAACAAATACTAAAAGACATAATAAGTTAATAATGATACTTTTCATTTGTGTTTTATATTATCTATTGATAATGAATTCATGTTCATCAAATATTGCAAAAAAGCAAAGTTTATAATGAATATTTATCTTTTATAGCAAGAAATTTACGAAAAATTATATTAGTTATAAAAATTTTTTAACACTTCACTTTTTAGTGTTGTTTTTGAGAATTTATTATATCAATGTTTAATAATAAGGAAAAAAAGAACAAACATATTTTAAGATAAGTGATACAGGGTTCAATGTCATAGTAATACCACAATTACTTAAAAGCCTATCAATAGGTTTTCTAATAGCAACTATAATCCTAAATCTATCTTATCTCCAGTACTAAAACAACGCAGATAAAATTGAACTTTAAATGTTACATGAACTCAACCATATCTAGAAATCTTAAAATTATATAAATTCAAAATATTAAAATATAAATTTTCAAGCCTTTTTCATCAATACTTTTGATCGATCAAAAAAATAAATAATTATGAAAAAAGCAATTTTATTAGCTGCCTTCGGAGTAGCTGGGTTAGTAAGTGCCAAAACAGCTGACTTAAAAATTTCAGAGAAACAAGTTGAAAAAATTGAAAAAACTAAAACTTCTTTTCAGCTTTGCGGAGTCAACGTTAATTTTTATGATAGTGAAGGGAACTGGACAGGCTCTCAATGGTTCGTAACTGATGCTCCAACGCTTTCATCTTGTCAAGTATTTCAAACTATTGTCAAATGGAATTTATCGCAGGCAGGCTATACTGTTACGGCTGAATAGTTATGAATTTAAAAAAAATAGCTTTTACGATTTTTTTCGTAATGTTTTTTTTACATGGACTTGCACAGCAAGTCCATGTAAAATATTATCATGTCAGATCACCTATTGCGACTTTGTACGAAGACCTCTATGTGAAAGATAATGATGTTATATCCATTCAGGATTCTATTATTAATTTTAATTCGGGAGGTACTACTTCGGCAGTTAAGCAGACAGGAAAGCCGGTAAGTAAAAACTATTTTATTTCAAAACTTAAAGACAACGGCAAAACAAAAGATTTCTTTTTTACAGGCTTAGACAGAGATACAAAGTATTTTATTCATGATAATGTTGCTAAACCAGTATGGAAGATCGACGAAACAAAAACAAAAAAGATTCTTGGATATGATTGCATAAAGGCAACCGCCAATTTTAGAGGATCGGAGGTCACAGCGTATTTTACCAAAGAATTACCATATTCGGCAGGGCCTTTTAAATTCTTTGGCTTGCCAGGGGTAATATTAGATATCAGAGAGGACAATAAAAATTTCAATATATGGAAGGCTGAAAAAGTGGAATTATCAGTCGATCCAACCATTAATTTTACCCCTAAGCTAAGCAGTTATCCCAAAATGACTATGAAGGAATTTATAGATATGAAAGAAGGATCACAAAATAAAGAAATGTCAGACATTTTAAGTAAGATGCCACAGGGTACAAGACTGGATAACGGAATATCAAAAAAGAGACTTGGTTTGGAAAAATCATTTGAATGGGAGCTACTGTACTCTCATTAGTAGTATAATTGTAAAAAGGCACTGTAAAAGTGCCTTTTATTTTTCTATATTAATGGTTTTTACGATTACTACTATTTTTACGGTTACCTTTGTATAATCCCGTTGGGCTAAAAATTTTTTTTTCTGAAGGTTATATGACTCAAATATAAATAAACCGACATATTGGTTGTAATTACTTTCTATTATTTCTTTTCTACAGAAGCTGTAAATGAATTGATGACAGGTCACACTTACTGTTAGTTTCATGATTCTTAAAATCGTAGTGTCTTTGAAAAAGATAACGAAACGAAGGTTAAGCTTCAACAAAAACCTAGCATTTTTACCTACACCGATATTGAGGCTGATAAGAATGAATCTTTAATGTCAAGTTTTATTTTATACTCAACACTTTATGTAAATGTATATAGATCTAAAAAACAAAAGGACACTTTTAATATGAAATATAACTATCTTGTTTTTTTTGATATTTTTATTATTTGCTCAAAATATACAAGCTCAACAATCGGATGAGCAGGCAAAAATATTGATTAGCGAACAGGCAAAAAGTGAAGTTCTGGGTTCGCTTTTTCAAAAGCTAAATGATTATTATGTTTTTCCTGAGGTCGCCGTCAAAGTTGAAAATACACTCAAGCATGCAAAAAGAAAGGCTACTATTTAAAAATTAACGATGCTAAAACCTTTGCAGAAACTTTAACCAATCAACTTCTTTCGATTACTCACGATAAATATTTGAGAGTATCTTACCATGAAGAGGATTACAATCGGTCACAAACATTGATGGAGGCTGAAAAAGAGAAGGTAGAAAAGGTCCGACGATTTAGAATTCAGAAAAATTTTGGATTTACGAAAATTGATATACTGGAGGGAAATATCGGATATGAAAATAGATGCATGAGAGATTCGACAGAAACAGCACAGTTTCATTAAAAATTTAATATTGGCAAATTTCATTGTATTTTTGCGTTTAACTATTCTTACAAAAAATCCATTATAATTAAATTTAATTGTTGCAATCTTCCTGTTTTGAGGAAGGTTTTTGTTTTGAATGTTCTATTGAGTAAATATTGAGAAATCTCAATTATAAAGATTGATTTTTTATAGTTAAATAGGTTTTATTCTCTCAAAATTACAACAAGATTAAAGATAAGATATTTCCTTTTATCAATTGAAGCTTTTAAAGCAAATAGGTCGGATTAGGGAGTTTCAGTACATAATATACGAATTTCGGTATATTTTATGGCTGTTTGTGGCTTTACATTTGTAGTAAACTCTTTAAGATTATTGTTTCATCTTGAAAAATAATGTGAATTAGTATTGATCAAAAATCTGAATTATGAGTTTCATAGACAAAGTAAAATTGGCTGCCGAGTTAGCAAAGGCGAATTTCAGTGAAGGTATCGATGATGGTTATGACCATTCCACTACATCTGCCGGAAAAAAAGGGTTAAGATCCGGACGTGTATCTGAGTTAACTGCGATGGCAGACCTAAAACCTGGAGGTGCAGAAAATCTCAGAACCATAATGGAAATTGCAGGTGGGGATCTGAAAGGCGCAACCAAAGTAGGAACCCTGCATGACCTTCGTATAGTTTTGTTTGATAACGATACCAAGATTCTTTTCTGTACGGCATACGATGGTGATTGGGATGCTTATATTGATGATTTCGCCACAAAAATTCCGCAGCTGATGGACATCATTTTTGGGAATGTAGAAGGCTGGCCAGGCATAAAAAACCCGAGTGTAAAACAGTTTATTCTAGACCATCAGATTACCGCGACAGGTTGGTATGTAGGTGTTCCGCATCTTACGGTGAATGATATAAGGAGAAATGATAAAATCATTAAAGGACTGAATAAGGCAATTGACGAAGCAAATAAAATCTAACCTATGGCATTGGAATTTTTAAAGCGGATTTTTAATCCCAATAAAGTAGAAATTGAGCTGAACGAAATACAGGCCTTAATTCTCAGAAGCCGCCCTATTCCGTATTTCGGAACGGTGGCAATCATTGAAATCAAAGATGCTGTGGCAGCCAGACAAATGCTCCAAAAACTCTTGCCGATTGTGAGTTCTGCGGAAGACTGGCATAAGAATGAAGGGGCATCGGTTACGTTGACGTTCACTTATAAAGGTCTGGAAAAAATCGGCGTGCCTAAAGAGTCGCTTGAGACTTTCCCCGAATCCTTCAGGGAAGGAATGGCAGACCGCTCCCGTTTTCTATATGACATTGGTGTCAATGACCCCAAAAACTGGGAAAGGGTTTTTAAAAGGTCGCATATTCACATCGCTGCGGCGATTATCGCCAACAATGAAGAGGCGTGGAAAAGCAAGCTGGAGGAATTTCGGTCTAAATTGGCTGGTAATAGAGGCATAGAAGTAATCTTGAGTCACAATTTCAGCGTATCTGAAGAGGTTAAAAATGTGTTCGGATTCAGAGATGGTATTAGCAACCCGGAAATTGAAGGCAGTGGGATAGAAGTTCCGCCTGGATTTGACCGCCCGCTTAAAGCAGGCGAATTTATACTGGGCTATCCTGGAGAAGCCGGCACCATAAAGCCGTTTCCACAGCCTGAAGTTTTAGGGAAGAACGGTTCTTTTATGGTTTTCAGAAAGTACCAAAGTCACGTAGCAGAATTTAATCAATTCATTAAGGAAAATTCTTCTTCACCGGAAGAGGGAGAACTCTTGGCTGCCAAAATGGTAGGTCGCTGGCGAAGTGGTGCACCTTTGGTTTTAGCTCCCGAAAAAGATGATAAAGCGCTAGGAGATGATATGCAAAAGAACAATGATTTTTCTTTCAAGAATGATGAGTACGGTAAAAAGTGTCCGTTCAGTTCGCATATCCGCAGGATGAACCCAAGAGATTCCAAATCTTTTGTTTTGGAGGATGAACGTTTGCACAGGATCATCAGAAAAAGTGTAACTTTTGGCGACATCGTTCCGCCGGAGGTAACTAAAAATGACGGTAAGGAACGTGGACAGTACTTTATTGGCATTAGTGCCGATGCAATGGGAACACTGGAATTTCTGCAAAAACAATGGGCAAACGATGGTAACGCCCAAAATCTGGGAACAGAAAAAGATCCTATGATCGGTGTCCAGGACGAAGACGCACTGTTTTCTGCACCGGGAGAACCCCTCATCAAAAGATACCGTGGTTTGCAGACCTACAACATTGTGAAAGGCGGCGAATATTGTTTTATACCAAGCATTTCTGCTTTAAAATGGATTAGCGAATTAAAATAAAAAAAGCACTATGGAAGATTACATCAAGTATAGTTACGAAGTGGAAGAAATTCCCGAAAATTTCGACGAATATATTACTACCATTAATAGCGATATCCGCGAATACATCAAAAATACGCCAAACCTAAGCAGGGCGACCCATCATACCAGAGATGCGCACGCCAATGGCTATGCAGTGCTGAAAGCAGAGGTGGAAATTTTGGATAATCTGTCCGAAGAACTGGCGCAGGGCATTTATGCGAAACCCGGAAAACACCAGGCGGCAGTTCGCCTGTCCAATGGTTCGTCCAGAGTTTTGCCCGATAAACTGAGCGGTAATGCACAGGGATTTGCTTTAAAGATTTTTGGGATAGATGGCAAAAAATTATCTCCCGGAGAGGAAGATTCTCCCAATGTTGATTTTAACCTGATTAATAATCCCGTGTTTTTCTGTAACTCGGCAGAACATTATGTTTTCATTTCAAAGCTGTTTTTAAAGCTAAATGATTTCTTTGAAAAGGGAGCCTTGGGAAAATTGGAATTTGCCACACTTTGGGTCACCGAAAATAAAAAAGCATTTCCAAATTTTGAGGCTTTGAAGGAATTGGGAGCGCTTAAAACTTTTCAAAAAATCCCTTCCATCAACAGTTTTCTTTATGAATTTTACAGTATGGGAGCAGTTCGCCACGGTGATTATATCGCCAAAGTAAGAGTGAGCCCAACTGAGCAGACCAAGAACGCCATCACTGAAAAAAATATTGATCTAGACAGCGCAGAATGGCCGTACAGAAAAGGAATTATCAAAGAAATAGCTCAAAAAGACCTTACGTTTGAGTTGCAAATACAACTTTGCAAAGACCTGAAAGAAATGCCTGTGAATGACCTTACAAAAGAATGGTCGCAGGAATTATCACCATTCCGTACGGTGGCAAAAATCACAATACCAAAACAAACGGTTCCTGAGGATGGTAATTTTGAAATTATGGAAAATCTGTCGTTTACACCGTTCAGAACCATAGAAGAGAATTCACCGATCGGGAATTTACAGCGTTCACGGCAGTCAGCGTATGTAACATCTTCAACCTCAAGACACGAGCTAAACCACAAAAAACGTAAAGAACCAAAGAATTTGGAGGAAGCATTCAGTCCGGAGTTTTATCAGTTATAATTGAAAATGAAGATTGCTGAGTCCTAGTTCCGTAAAGTTTATTACCAAAAATCAACCAAAATTATGAGCAAAATAAAAAATGTAACGGTAGCCGGAAGTGGTGTTTTAGGATTCCAAATTGCTTTTCAAACAGCAATTCACGGATTTGAAACCACTGTTTACGATATCAGTGATGAAGTGTTGGAAAAGGCGAAAGCAAAGTTCGACGGCTTGGCCGAAAATCATAAAAAGGATCTTGGCGCCACCGAAGAACAAATTGCAGAAGCGAGGGAGAGACTGCACTATTCATCCGATTTGGCATTTGCTGTGAAGGATGCCGATCTTTTGATAGAAGCAGTGCCAGAAGATATTAAAATAAAAACGGAATTTTATAAGCAACTCTCTTCAATTTCACCGGAGAAAACCATTTTTGTAAGTAATTCATCCACCTTGTTGCCAAGTCAGTTTGCTGAGGTGACAGGAAGGCCGGCTCAATACCTTAACCTGCATTTTGCCAATCAAATATGGTTGCGAAATACGGCGGAAATTATGCCACATCCAGGAACCGACGAAAAAATAACCGAGGAAATAGTCGATTTTTCCAAGGCGATAGGGATGGTGCCTGTTTTGGTAAAAAAAGAAGTTCCAGGTTATGTGCTCAATTCTTTATTAAATCCATTTCTGAATGCCGGAATGCAGCTTTGGATTGGCGATTATGCTACGCCAGAAACCATAGACAAAACCTGGATGCTGGGAACTGGTTCGCCTTACGGACCAATGGCTTTGTATGATATTATCGGATTGACGACACCCTACAACATTTACAAACTGCAAGTAGAGAAGGGCAAAACAGATGATAAGATTGTGCTAGATAAACTTAAATCAACCTTCATCGACCAAAATAAACTGGGAATTTCTACTGGCGAAGGCTTTTACAAATATCCAAATCCTTCGTGGCAAAGTCCAGATTTTTTGAAAGTGCCGGAAGCCGATTTATCTAAAATCAGTATTAAAAATGTTGTGGTGGCTGGAAGTGGCGTTCTCGGTTTTCAGATTGCGGTGCAGTGCGCTTATTTCGGCTATAAAGTCACGGTTTATGATGTTAATGATGAAGCTTTAAATAAGGCAAAAAACCGTTTTGATGTCTTGGCTGAAGAATATAAGAACTATCTGAAAGCTGATGAAGAAAAAATCGAAAATACCAAAAATAATCTCACTTATTCGACAGATTTGAAAGCTTCTTTACAAGATGCTGATTTATTGATAGAAGCCGTACCGGAAAGCATCGATATCAAAAAAGATTTCTGGGAAAAAGCTTCTAAGCAGGCTTCGGAAAAAACCATTTTTGCGAGCAACTCGTCCACACTTTTGCCGAGCAGATTAAGCACATTTACCGATCGTCCAGAAAAATTCATCCATCTACATTTTGCCAATCATATAATGGTTCGTAATACGGCAGAAATAATGGGTTCTGATCAAACCGACCCAATGGTTTATAACGAGATTGTAGAGTTTGCAAAATCCATTTCTATGCTGCCCGTGGAACTGAAGAAGGAAAAATCGGGCTACGTTCTCGATTCTTTGTTAATTCCGCTTTTGGTGGCTGGCCTTGCACTGTGGGCGAATGACGTTGCCGATCCTGCAACCATTGATAAAACCTGGAGAATAGCAACAGGTGCTCCTTTTGGACCAATGGCTATTTTAGATTTGAATGGGATGAACACCAATTACAACATCTTAAAAGAAATCCCGGGAGAACTAACACAGAAAATAGCAGAAAAGCTAAAAGCCGAACTTATCGACAAAGGAAAACTTGGTCAGCAATCCGGCGAAGGTTTTTACAAATATCCTAATCCGGAATGGCAAAGCAAGGATTTTTTGAAAGCTTAAAGTATCCTGAATTCTCATCGAAAACAGTGAAAGAAGCCATAAGTATAAATACCATAAAAAACTCAGGATTTTTAAAATCCTGAGTTTTTCAAGTATAAAACAACCTCTTATAACAACTTAGCTTCTTTTAAAATCTCTTCAACATAAGTACCTTCTATTTTCTTGACACCATATTTCTCAAGGATTGAAATCAACCAAGGAAATTCAATTTCATTTAGGTTTTTATTGTCATTAAGGTGATAGATGGATTTCAGCAGTACCCTGATGTCATATGAAGAAGCAAAAACTTCCGGGACACCTCTGTCTACATCCAAAAGGGTGTAAACTGCCTCCATTGCTGTACGCACGGAATATTCGGTCGTGAATACGGTGTCTTTTCCAGTTTCGGCAAAATTACCGATAAAAGCAAGGTTCACAGAACCCTCCGGAACCACCAATGGGCGGTCTCCCAATGCACGAGGCATAAAGTAAGATGTGATATAAGGCATACGGCAAGGGATGCTGTTGGCAGCTTGTGCAATTTCTGCAATTTCATTTTCAGGAACACCAATATGGTATAAAAATTCTTTGCAAAGCTCTATCCCCGTGGCTTCCGTAATTTTCTTTTGGATATAATTTCCTGGTTTATGAGAATACAACCCATAAACCCAAACAATTACTTCATTTTTTTTCTGAGCCTTGAAGTGGGGCTGTCTGCTGATGGAAAAGCCATACCACCAGTTAGAATCGTTTATTGTGACAGGTCCGCTAGTCACTATAGAACCGCTTCTTGGGTCTTTTTTTGTTATTTTTTCTATATACGGAATCACTTTTTCGTCGAAGAAGGTAATGCTTCCGGAGATTACCCAGTTGGCTTCGGGAATGTTTTTGTAGAACTTTTCGGGTTTTCCAAAGGCATCATCCTGGTCTGCCAGATTCTGCCAAAGTTGCCAACTTCCGCCAATGCCGTCAGCAACAGGAGCAGGGTTATGATTGTCACCGTATGTACTGCTTTCGGTAATGGAGCCGTTGGTAACAAACACCAGGTCGTTTTCGGTCAGGCTGATGCTTTCTGCATTGCCATTCTTAATATATTCGATTTTCTTCGCTACTTTTTTGCCGTTTTCATTTTCTACAAGTATGTTCTGAACCTGGCTATCATACTGGAAGGTAACACCGTGGGACTCAAGGTAGCTTACCAACGGACGAATCAGTGATTCATATTGGTTGTATTTCGTGAAGCGTAATGAGGACATATCTGCTACGCTGCCAACGTGATGGATGAAACGAAGAACATATCGGCGCATTTCCATCGCACTTGCCCAAGGTTCGAATGCGAACATCGTAGCCCAGTATGTCCAAAAGTTGGATTGGAAAAATTCTTCTGTAAATACCTGGTCTATCTGTACATCCTGTAGTTTTTCTTCAGGAAGAAGAACCAGCGCTATAAGTTCGTGGATGGCTTTCTGGGACAGGGTAAGCTTACCATCCGTGGGCAGTCTTTCTCCACGGTTTTCGATAACACGGGCGTGGGAAAAGCTAGGGTCTTCTTTATTGAGCCAATAATATTCGTCCAGTACGGAAACGCCTTCCGTTTCTAATGAGGGTATCGAGCGGAACAAATCCCAAAGGGTTTCGAAATGTGTTTCCATTTCCCGTCCGCCTCGTATGATGTAGCCTTTCTGCTCATTCCAGATGCCGTCCATACTGCCACCGGGTAAAGCTAATTCTTCCAGAATACGGATTTTGTTTCCTTCCATTTGCGCATCGCGTATCAAAAAAGCTGCAGCAGCCAATGAAGCTAATCCCGAACCGATAAGAACGGCAGATTTCTGTTCAATATTTGCCGGTTTTTTCGGGCGGGCAAATGCTTCGTAATTTCCATTACTGTAATACATAATTAGAATTTTTTAGTTTATAATATATGATAAAATAACCTTGTTTTTATTTAATAAAGTTACACATATTGCTTTCACTTTATATATCCCAAAATTCTAATTGTATATGCTGATATTCCAATAATATTATCTTTGGAGATTCTGTTTTTCGGCTTCCTTTTTCTTTTTTTCCTGCTTGCGGAAGTAACCTCTGAAGAGAAAATTATGCTTCAGAGCCTCCATATTCTGGTTGAAGCCTTCGGTTCCCTTTTCGATATTGTAAAGGCTGTTATTGATGTTTTTTGTAAGAACGGTGTCAGTGATAAGGGCATTTATCGGTCCTTTTCCATTTTCTATATTTTTACTGAATGCCTGCAGGTTTTTACCAACTATGATAAGTTCATTGCTTACTGTATTAAGATTATTGCTGGCGGCATTGACGTTATTGAAAGTCTGCTTAAGCTGGGACTCAAAATCTTTGTTGGCAAGGAGAAGCCCCGTTGCTCCTTTTCCTTGGCGTGTAGACGTAATGATGGCTTCTGCAGTACTGCTCAGGTTTTCTATATTTTCCGTGCTTTGGCGTATTTTCAGGATGGATAATTTTAAGTTTTCGGCAAACGCCTTGTCATTAATTAATTTTAAAATCTGGCTGCTGTCAATTTTATGCACAGTGTTTTTAAGAGATTTGGATATATCCTGTATATTGTTGTTGCTTGCCGATAGCGTGTTGAGTATTTCATCCACACCCGGTTTAGTATCTGCCGTGAGATATTCTTTTTCCTGCACTGGTCTGCCCGGCTTACCGTAAGGCAAAATATTGACCACCGCATTGCCGATAATGCCTTCTGTTCCAATCGAGGCTTTGGCATTATTGTCTATATGCTTTGCAATATCTTTGTCTATAAGCATAATGACCTCTATATCATCCCTTCCGGACAATTTTACTGACTTTACAGAACCTGCCTGCATCCCTGAAAATAGCACATTGCTTCCTTCTCTGAGTCCATTGGAGTTTTTGAATCTTGCCCTGAGCTCAAATTTGCTGGTAAAAATGCCTGAACCGCTGCCGATGTAAAAGAAAACAGCCATCATAAGTATAAACCCCGAAATTACAAATAAGCCGAGCTTGATATTATTTTTATTCATATTTTAATCAAAAAATTGTTTAATATTTTCGTCATCAGAACTTTCAAATTCCTGATAAGTACCTTGTGCGTAGCATTTTCCGTCAAGCAGCAAGACTACTCTGTCGGCCGTATTTTTCACACAGTTCATATCGTGTGAGATAATTATAGATGATGTTTTGTATTTTTTATGTATATCCATTATGAGGCTGTCAATTTCTTTTGCTGTTACCGTATCGAGTCCGGTGGTAGGTTCATCATAAAGGATGATTTCCGGCTTAAGGATGACAGTACGTGCCAGAGCTATTCTTTTCAGCATCCCTCCCGACAATTCGGATGGCATAAGGTCTACGGTATGTTTAAGCCCCACACTATCGAGTGCTTCTTCAACCCGTGCGTCAATTTCATCCTGCTTCAGCCGGAACCACCGTCTTCTTAAAGGGAATTCCAGATTTTCGCGGATGGTCATAGAATCATAGATGGCATTTCCCTGAAAAAGAAAACCTATTTTTGAGCGTGCCTTATCCAGCTCTTGATTTTCCAATTGCACAATATCCTGTCCGGAAATCATTATCCTACCGCTATCAGGTGTTAAAAGCCTGACGATACATTTGATAAGAACAGATTTTCCCGTGCCTGATTTTCCGAGAACTACAACATTTTCGTTCTTATTGACCGTTAGGTTAAAACCATTAAGCACTTTTTTTTCACCAAAGCTTTTATAAATATCTTCAATGACGATGGCCGGTCCATTGTCATTATTGTAGTTTGCTGCTGTTTTTGTTTCCGCCATAATGATGATTTAATTATACCCGAGAATGCCTGTTATCTGTACCGCAATCAGGTCCAAGACGAAGATAAGGATAGAGGAGAGTACGACCGCTGAATTGGCGGCGTTCCCCACGCCCCGTGTTCCTTTTACTGCATTATAGCCTTTATAGGCACCCACGATTCCCACTGCAAAACCGAAAAAAAAGCTTTTGATGAAAGCAGGGATGATGTCACTGAAATCCAAGGAGTCAAAAACCTGTGAATAGAAAAGCGACAGGCTTGTCGTCCCGCCAATGTTAACACCTATCCAGGCACCATATAGTGAAATGGCATCCGCCAGAATGATAAGTACGGGGAGCATAAATGTTGTCGCCAGGACACGTGTGGCAACAAGGTATTTAAAAGGGTGCGTACCGCTTACTTCCATCGCATCTATCTGTTCGGTAACCCGCATAGAGCCCAGCTCTGCCCCGATGCTACTTGCAATTTTACCTGCAAAGATGAGAGCGGCGATTACAGGTGCTATTTCACGGATTATGGCGATACCTACCATTACAGGCAGCTGGGATTCCACACCATAGCGTACGAGGCTTGGCCGCAACTGCATCGTAAGGACCAAACCGATAATAAAGCCTGTCATGGAAATAAGCCCCAAAGATTTGTAACCTATGAGATAGCATTGTGCAAGCAGTTCCTTTATTTCATATGGCGGGCGGAAGCCTAATAAAAAGTAATTTTTGGTAAACTGCGCGATATTGCCTGTTTCCTGTAAAAAACTACGTATTTTAATCATTAATAAATTATTTTTTAAAATTAAAATATTTTTAGTCTACTTTTCCAATTGCTGTATTTTTTTATTGAGCCAATCCCTTATATCTTCATATACATATTCTTTAATATCCTCATTAAGTATTTCGTGCCGCATGTCAAGATAGATTTTTGTTTTAACATCTGTAAAACCATCTTCTTGCATTTGCGCTACCGTTTTTTCCACACCTTTTCCGAAGTCTCCTATCGGATCATCAGCTCCGCTTACAAAAAGAAAGGGAAATTCTTTTGGTATTCTTTCTGCCCATTTTCTTTCCGTTGCCTGTTGATTTAGAGAAACTAATGCGTAAAAACCATTATTGGTAAAAGGTACTCCGCATAGGCCGTCCCTGCAAAATGATTCCCGGTTGGATTTGCTGAGGCTCAGCCAACTGGTAAGGTCGCCATCTTTCTCGCCTTTAAAACGTTGATTAATAATTTTTGAAAAAGTTCTGTTGATGAATTTGCTCCGGTGTTTTGGAGTAATAATATTGTTGATGGACAGGAAAAATTTAGCCAAACCGATTCCGTTGATTTTTCCGCCCGTTCCTACGATGACCGCTCCTTTAAAAACATCTTTCTGATTCTGAAGTAAGCATCTTGCAATGAAAGACCCCATAGAATGCCCCAGTAAAAAGTGAGAAATGTTAGGGTAGTTGTTTTCTAAAAATGCTGCCATCGTTGCGGCATCGTCTATCAGTTGCTGCTTGGGATTTTCTTTTTGAAAATAGCCAAGTTCTTCCCGATTTTCCGCCGTTTTTCCGTGTCCGAGATGGTCATATAATAGAACTGCAAAACCGTTCTTCGCCAGATATTCCGCAAAATTTTTATAACGACCGCTATGTTCCTGCATCCCGTGTAGTATAAGGAGTGTAGCCTTTGGAGGTTCATTTATTGGTTCGAATAATTCATAAAAAAGATTGTGCGTACCTGAGTTGGCAATTTTCTTCCTGTTTATATATCCTGATGTTTGTTTTGCCATAGAGTCGGTTGGTTTTGTTTAAAAATAAATATTCTGCCCTTGACAAAAGCAAGAGCAGAATAAAGTTAGATAAATTGGTTATTATAGACAATCTTTTATAGATTAAAGAGAGATATGCCTTTAGCAATAAAGAACTTCGATAAAGTGTAAAGGCAGCTCTTTTTTTATTTTTAATTTCTGTAAGAGGTATGGATGGCTTTTGCCAACACGTCTGGTTTTTTCCAGTGTTCCGTTACTGGAGTTACTTTTTTATCGAGACCGAGTAGGGTATATACCGCGATGCGTGCTGCACGAACCGAATATTCTTCTGTGAATACCATATCTTCCGGTATTTCTACAAACTGACTAATCATTGCTAGGTTGGTGCTGCCTTCAGGAACAACTGCAGGGCGGTCTTTTTTAGCTCTTGGTTGAAACAACGCATCGATGTAAGGCATCATACACGGAATAACATTGATAACGCTATCTTTTATTTCCTGTTCGTGTTTTTCAAAATGCAAATGATGAATCAACTCTGTCAAAATTTCTTCACCCGTGCAATCAATCATCGGCTTTTTCACATAATCTCCCACTGCATCTGGATATAATCCGTAGCCCCAAAGAATGGTAGTATCATCGCCTTGCGCTTTGAAATGCGGTTGTGCAGCCACCACAATTGACATTCGCCACGATGAATCTTTAAATGTCATCAAAGCTCCGCTGCCCGGCTTGTTGCCAGTGTATTCTTCAATAAGTTTCAGAAATTTATTTCCTTTGAATGTTGGTGTGAAAGAATACCATTTTGTCTCGTCCGGTTTTGTAAAGAACGGGTCTGGGTTACCCAATTTGCCGGGTTTCTTGTTGGCAATTTTACGCCATAGTGCAAAACTTGGCGGATTTAACGGCAAATATTTTGCAGGCGTATTATAATCGCCGTTATTAGAATTGTCTGTAATACATCCGTTGGTAAAGAATACCAAATCGCCTTCCTTCACAGTTATTTTCTCTGTTTTTCCTTCTGCATTGATGCATTCTATTCCCGTTACGGTAATGCCATCATCATCGGCAAAATCCAAATCGGTAACGGTTTTTCTTAATGAAAAGTCCACTTTGTGCTGATCCAAAAATGCCTTCACCGGTAAGATAACGGATTCATATTGGTTGTATGGTGTTCTGGTAACCCCTTCGAGTGTTTCGATTCTTGAAAATTCCAACAGCATACGTTTCATATAGCGTTGAAATTCAAAAATGCTGCTCCATTCCTGCCAGGCGAAAGTGGTTTGCCACATATACCAGAAGTTGGTCGTAAAAAAATGGTCGTCAAACCAATCACGAATGGTAATGTTGTCTAAATCATTTTCATCGGCAAAAAACAATTTCACAAATTTCATCCGGTCCTGAGTGTTGAAACCCATATCCGTTACGGGTAAAATGTTTCCGTTCTTGTCAATCAACCGCGCTTTTGCATTTGTCGGATTCGCGTGGTCAAATGCCAGAATTTCGTCTTTTACGGAAATGTTCGGGACATCCAGAGAAGGAATACGGGATGTTAATTCCCAAAAGTTTTCATAGGTTTCTTCGTTGAGCATACGCCCGCCGCGACAAATAAATCCTTTTTCTTTAGTTCCCGCACCATCGTTGCTACCACCCAAAATCGGCAGGGCTTCAATGATGTGAATGTTTTCGCCTTTAAAGTCTCCGTCTTCTAACAGATATACGGCACCGGCAAGACTTGCCAATCCACCTCCGATGAAATATGCATGTTTGTTCGAATTGCTCATATGATATTTTTTTTAGGTTATTTTTATATGATAAAGGTATTGATATACCTTAATTCCTTAGTATCCCTAAATTCGAAAATCATATACGGAATTTCTTTTTTAAAAATGCTGTTGTCTTCGGTACCTTTGGGGCGATATTGACGCATGCTTTTTAAAAAAACGACCGAATGCAGAGGTAGAATTAAAGCCTGTTTCAAATGCAATCTGAGAGATATTTTTTTCTGGATAGCCGAGCAGAACGCATGCTTCTTTTAATAAGGCCTCATCAATAATCTGATGTGGAGTTTTGCCAGTAGCTTTTTTTACAATCAGAATAAGATATTTGTTGGTAATGAATAGCTTGTCTGCATAGTATTGTACGTCCTTATGCTGCAAAATATTTTCTTTTACCAATTCGTTGAATTTAAAAAAAATATTATTATTATCTTTTGGAGTTAGATATGCGTTGTCTTTTCTGTCTTCATCAATTAGGACTGCAACTTCCAACAAAATATTAATAATAATAGTACGAAGAATATCTTCTGTAAAACGACCATTCCTCGTGGTCTGCTGCTGAAGATATTCCAACAAATTGATTAAGTGTTTACTACTTGCTTCGTTGGAAATAACTACATTAAAGGTAGTTTTATTGAATAGAGACAGATTCTCGATAAAAAATGGATTAGAAATGTTCTTAAGCAGGAAATTCTTTTCAAAGAATAGAACCTTCATGCGGAAATCTTTGCTGGTATTTACAAATTTTATAATTGTTGACGGAGCAGATATCAGGAATCCGTTTTGGGATATATTGTAATGGTGATTATCAATTTCTAAATCAATACTACCGGAAACACAGATGCAGAATGCATAAAAATCCATGCGGAACAGTCTTTTTGGGAATTCAAAAATGAGTTTTCCTGAAGATATATAGTAAGGTTCATCACAGTGTACCTGATAAAAAGATAATATTTCTTTAATACTTTCGTAAGCTTTCATGGTTTCTTATTTAATGGATTTATATGGGCATATATAATTTTTAGCTTATGATTTAGCTCACTACAGTTTATCCTTTTTAATTTTTCGGACTTTGTACCATAAAACGCTATAGCTGGCAATGGCGCTTACTGTTCCTATGATTATCATTTTTATAACATAAGGATAGGTGAGGTCTACAGCGCCTTTTTCTATGATAAGTATTCTAAAGGCAGGCAAGAAATGTGTAAGCGGGATGATATTTGCAATGTGCTGAACCCAAACTGGCATTTGGCTGAGCGGCCAGGTAAATCCTGACAGGATAAAGCTGGGTGTGGCAATAACCATAAGGATTTCCGTAGCTTTCAGTTGGTTCGGGACAAGGATACTTACCAAAATTCCTATAAAGCAGACCGAGATTACAAAAACACCCGCTATTAGAGTAAGCGGAAAAATGTTTTCATAAAAAGGAATTCTGAACCACTTGGTAAAACCCCAGTACATCAGCCATATCCCGAAGCTCATTATGAGATAAGGCACGATTTTAACCAATATCAGCATAAATGCAGAACGGCTTTTTTGTACCAGATATTTGAAAGTGCCGTTTTCAAACTCGGAAGCAAAAGAAAGAGCAAGCCCCAATAACAATACCTGCTGAAGCACAGTAGCCAAAACACCAGGCCACAAAAAATACATATAGTTGGTGCTTCTGTTGTTCTTTTTTATAAACGTGGTTTTAAATGGCTCATACTGACTCATTAGCAAATTTTCCGGAACTCCTTGTTTACGTAAGGTTTCGACCTGTGTTCCTGCTTTGAGGGTTCCTAAGACCAGCTGAAGTGCTGATGAAGAATAATTTGCGGTCAATACATTTGCTGTATTGATTATGGTAGTGACTTCAGGATAACGTTTTGTCAGCACATCTTTCTCAAAATCTTTTGGGATAATAACGACGCAGGTTGCATCTTTCTCAATCATCAAACGATTGAGGTTTGTCTCGTCAAACTGCAGCCTTGCAACAGACAAAACTTCGTTGTCATTCATCATTTCGATTGCTTTCCGGCTGAGTGAGCTTTGGTCATAATCTACCACGATGATTGGTAAATCTGTCACTTTCCCTTTGCTGTAAACATATCCCAACAAAACACCGTACATCAAAGGAGCCCCAATAAACAAAATTCTGAGAACCTTGTTGCTCCAGAACAAACCGAACTCCCGTTTGATCAGATTGAGAAATGTTTTCATTATTAAGGTTTTAGCGTTACTGTTGTTTTGCTTAGGATATCGTTTGCTTGTTGGATGTTAATAGGGTCTATCAATATTTCATACAAAGCGTCCTGCACTTCATAATCAGGATATGCTGTAGCAATATTAGCATAGGCGCCTATTTGTTTTATATTTCTGATTTTCCCTTTGATATCCCGATTTTTGTAAGGTATATGCACATTGATTTCTTTTCCTTGTGCATAATTTGCCAATTGGCTTTCAGGAATAGTAAAGCGGAAATATATGGAATTATTAAGAGAACCTTTGAAAAGCGTATATCCTGGTAGTGCCAGTTCCCCCAGCTTCAATGTGATGGATTCTATTTTCATATCCTGTGGCGCAATGATATACCTTTCTTTCTCGGCAACCTGTACTTCTTCCAAAGCTCCTTGAGCACGGTCTTTTTGTCCCAACGCCATTGTTTGCTGTTCTATGCGGACCCCGTTTTTAACATCGGCAATTTCTGCATCTACGGCTATCATTTGTGATTTGGCTCCCTGATACTTGGCGAATACTTCATCATATTGCTGTTGCGGAACCAATGAATCCTTTACCATTGCATTCATTCTTGCCAGGGATTTTTTTGCAAACTCATATTGCTCTACCAAAGCGGATTTCTTGGCATAGAGCTGTGCCAACTGATTGGCAGTAGCACCGTGTACACTCATCTCATATTGTGCCTGAGCAGATTTTACCGCTCCCTGTGCCTGTGATTTTTTTGCGTCTACTTCCGGGATTTCCAATATCGCCAATGTATCTCCCTTTTTAACAAGAGCTCCCTCGCTGATCAGAATTTTATCTATTCTGCCTGCTATTTTGCCTACTACTGCAATCTCTTCCCGCTCGGTTTTTCCCTGGATGGTTTGTGATACTTTCGGTTTATTCTCACAAGAAGCTAAAATGCCTGCAATGCTTAGTATGTAAATAATTTTTTTCATTCTGCTTAGTTTTGGATTTTAATAAAGTTTGATAATTTTCCCGATGCACGGTAAACTTCAATAGCAGCATTCCGCTGTTCAATCACGGTTTCTACTTTGTTTAAGGATTCTTTGTATATATCATTTTCCGCTCCAAGGCGTTCAGTGACGTTAATAAGTCCTAGTCTGTATTGCTTTGATGCTATTTCATTATTATTTTGTGCTATTTTTTCCCTTTGAATCGCAATATCTACCTTATGTAACGTGGTATTGTATTCTACCTTGTTTTTTTCCAATTCCAGGTCTACTTTTTCTTTGGTGTCAGCCAGTTTATTTTCAACCTGGGCGAGCCCTATTTTGGCTTCGTCTATTTTATGTTTACGTTCAAACCCGCTGAAGAGTTCCCATTTCACGGCTACGCCCAACATCCAGTTAGGATGTAGTGTCAATTCATTTAGTTTCAAATTGGCGGTCGTATTTAATGTTTCAATCGGCACTTTTGTATTGGCATTATATAATGATGCATAGCTATATCCCGCAAAAGCTCCAACTGTAGGAAGAAGGCTTCCTTTTTCTTTTTTAAGGGCATATTCGGAAGCTTTTTTGAAAGATTCCAGTGCTTTTACCTCATTTCGTTCGGCTGTGCTCAGGCTGTCCAAAATAATGATGGGCTCCAACTGATGATTGGTTTTAAGAATTTCTTCTTCAGAAAGATTGGTGGACTGTTTTATCTTGAGTATCAGAAGTTTTCTTTTATTTTGAACATCTGCACGTTTGGAAGCCAATTCCAGAGTGGAGAGTTTGATTTTATCGCGGTCATAAGGAATTGCCAACCCTTCGGATATCGCCTTTTCTACTCTTTCTTTTTCCTTATTCAATCTCTTTTCGCTGTTATCGATCAGTGTTTCGGCGGTTTCCAGAAGTTTGAGACGGTCAAAGCTCCCTATGATATCTTTTATGACCTCATTTTTCTGATTTTCCATCATAAAAGCTGTTCCTGTGTTTTTTTCTTTGAGAGCCTTGGCTCCATTTAGGATTTGTCCGCCACTGAACAGTACCGCTTTTGCGGTTATACCTCCATAAAGGATATTCGCATTTGTGCTGAAATCGGAAGATCCCCCAAAAACAGGATATCCTGTGATGGGTAAATTCAGGGTAGCTAGATCTAATTTTGCATCACTGCTGATGTAAGAGTATAAACCTGAAGCCTCGACCTTCGGGAAATATTTGGCCAATATGCTTTTGCGTTCTAATTCTAATTTTTGTAATTCAAGATCTTGATTCCTTATTTCAGTGTTTTTTTGCAATGCCTTTCCGATAGCATAATCCAAATCCTTACTTACAAGAATCTGTGCGTTGATGATAGTGCCGAGTAGGATCAATGTAATGGCTAACTTTATTTTTTTCATAACATTTCGTTTTGAATGTTGTTTTGAATATGCTGAAAGAAGTTTTTTATCTCCATAATTTGATTTTCGGAAAGTCCTCTGGTTGCTCTTTCGGTGACATTGTTCACAATATACATTACTTTTTCCTCTATCTCCTTTCCTTTATTTGTTAAATATATTAGATTTTGCCTTCTGTCAGTAGGGTGAGACCTTCTTTCTACGTAACCTTCTTTTTCCAATTGATCAATAAGTCTAGTTATGCTGGGTTTATCCCTGTGGGTAAAATCTGCTATTGCCTGTTGTGAACATCCCTGTTGTTTCCATAAAGGTACTAGCACCGACCATTGTTCCCGGGTCAGGTTAATATTATTCAATTTGAATTGCTGACCCAAAAAACGGTTGAACAGTAGAGGTACATTCCCTGTAAGCAGATTGTATCGATCTTGTTCAGTTAATATTTTTTCAGCTTTCATATAAAAATTATTTATTGAACAAAGTTAATTAAACAATAGTTGTTGTTGCAACTATTTTATATTAAATTTTTTTAAATCTTAATATGATTGACATGACATAAATTTTGTATTAAATTATTATTAAGACAATTTGTGATTAGTGAAAATAAACGATGGTTAGTAATAAATAAAAGCTGTTCGGGATTTCGGACAGCTTTTTGGGGATTAATTTCTTAAAGAAAAATATTTGTCAAAATAAAGTCGTTGCAAACTGTATTCTTGCATATTTGTTGGAAGGATTCCACATAGTGGTAAAAGATAATGGAATATGGGCAGAAAAAACTTTGATGTTTTTACTTGCAGAGAATCCGATATTCACAATATCGAAATCGTTTTTGCCGTTCCCATATAGAAAAGTACCTTGTCCAAGACTTCTTTTTCCGGGATTGAAAGCAAAACCTCCACCCAGAAATCCATTAAGCTTAACAGAACCTTTTGAAATCAATGGATAACTTATCTCTATATAGGTGGAATATTTGTTGCTGTCGTATTCGCTATTTTCATTCAATTTTACTTCTCCTGCATTGGCTCCTCCATAAAGCATGACATCTGCTTCAACTCTTAAAGGGAATTTTTCAGGAAACTGATAAGATGTTCTTAAATCAATGATATGCGTTGTTTTGTCCTTAGAGTAATTAAAAATATCGTCTGATGCAATAAGTTCATTGATATTCCTGGAGTTGAACAAATCCCAGATTCCTATAGAAAATCCTTTATCTGCATATTGGATATAATAATTAATTTCTTTGTAATGGGTGTCATCACTGTCATTGGAGATAGCAGATGCACCCCAGATTCCTAACTGTAATGTTTTCGATTTGTTGAGGTCGTACCACAGTTGTCCGGAAACGATTGGTTTGTCCGTAATAATAAGTCCTCTCCACAAATGGTTTGTTTTTATCCCGGCAGAAAGGTGGAGGTTGTCATTTTCAGCAGAAGCCCCATTATCTTCAGATGTCTGTGCCAGTAATAGTGTTATTGCAAACAAGCTCGTCAGCAATGTTGATATTTTTTTCATGGTAAATTTGATGGAATAGATTTAATGTAATAGATTGAATATAAGAATTGATATTAAAGCTCCTGTAACAGGTCCTATTATTGGTATCCAGGCATAACTCCAGTTACTGGAACTTTTTCCTTTTATGGGTAAAATGGCATGCATTATTCTCGGACCGAGGTCTCTTGCAGGATTGATGGCGTATCCTGTTGTTCCTCCAAGCGATAATCCGATTGCCCAAATAAGTGTGGTTATTGGCCATCTTCCTGTGCTTCCCAAGTTTACGGCAGATCCTTGGAAACTCATAGCAACATAGAGCAAAACAAATGTTCCCAATACTTCAGAAAAGAAATTGAGGGGAGTGTTCTTGATTGATGGGGATGTAGAAAAACAAGCAAGCTGTAAGTGTGGTTCTGCAGATGTCTCATCAAAATGGTCTTTATATAGTAACCATACCAAAAATGCTCCTAGCATAGCTCCTGTCAATTCGCCTCCGATGTAAGGCAATAATTGGCTGGTAGTATAAGCTCCGTTTATCCAGCCTGCAATTACAGTGGCTGGATTTAGTTCTCCAGCACTGCCTAGATTGACAGCAACTAAACCTCCGGCGAATACTGCAAATCCCCAGGCAGCTGTAATGGAAATGATACCTCCGCCATTACCTCCTGTTTTTTTGAGAAGGATATTGGCTACGACCCCGTTTCCTAAGAGAATAAGGAACATCGTTCCCATCATCTCTGCAATAAAAATAGTTGACATAATAAATAATGATATAATAGTTTAATTTTCTTAGTTATTTAATGGGCTGTTTAATAATAGCTCAGTTTTGTTGGAGATTTTTGTTTTTATTCTTCCCAGTTTTTGGATCTTCCTACTGCCTTATGCCATCCTTTAATCATTTCGTCCGCTTTTTCACGCTCCATTTTAGGGTCAAATTTTTTATCTACGCTCCATTGTGATTTGATATCGTCAATATTATCCCAGAATCCAACAGCAAGTCCGGCAAGATATGCCGCTCCAAGAGCTGTTGTTTCCAATGTTTTTGGTCTTGTAATAGAAAAACCAAACAAATCAGCTTGTATTTGCATTAATAGGTCAGATGCGGTAGCACCACCATCGACTCTCAGTTCCATGGACTGCATTCCGGAATCTGCTTCCATTGCTTTTACAATATCATATACCTGGTAAGCGATACCTTCCAAGGTTGCTCTTGCGATATGCGCATCGGTTGTTCCTCGGGTAATTCCCACAATAGCGCCACGAGCATACGGATCCCAATAAGGTGCGCCCAAACCTGTTAAGGCGGGAACGAAATATACACCTTCTGTTTCTTTTACAAGATTGGCGAGATTACTAATATCAGGTGCTGTTCTGATGAGTTTTAGCCCGTCTCTGAGCCATTGTATTGCTGCGCCTCCGACAAAAACAGAGCCTTCAAGTGCATAGGTTACTTTCCCATTGATTTTCCATGCGATAGTGGTCAGCAGGTTATTTTTCGAATAAACCGCTTTATCTCCTGTATTCATCAGAAGAAAACATCCTGTTCCATAAGTGTTTTTCACCATCCCTTCCGAGGTGCACATTTGTCCGAAAAGTGCAGCTTGTTGATCGCCAGCAATACCTGCAATAGGAATTTTTGATGCAAATAGTGTTGTAGATGTTTCTCCGTAGATCTCGGAACTTTGCTTAACTTCAGGAAGTATAGCTCTTGGAATATCGAAAAGTTGTAACAGGTCGTCGTCCCATTGCTGGGCATGGATGTTAAGAAGTAGTGTTCTGGAGGCATTGGTTACATCTGTGACGAACATTTTTCCTCTGGTCAATTTCCAAACCAGCCAAGTATCTATAGTGCCGAAACAAAGTTTTCCCTGCTCCGCTTTTTCTCTTGCACCCTCTACATTATCAAGAATCCATTTCAATTTTGTTCCTGAGAAATAGGCATCAAGGATTAGTCCAGTCTTTTCCTTGATAGTTTCTATGTACCCTTCTTTTTGCTTCAGCTCATCACAGTATTTTGCTGTTCTTCTGTCTTGCCAGACAATGGCATTGTAGATAGGCTCTGATGTTTCGCGATCCCAAACAACAGTGGTTTCTCTTTGGTTTGTAATACCTATCGCTGCGATTTCTCTACCTGATACTCCTGCTTTTGCAATGACTTCTGCCGCAACGGATATCTGTGAAGACCATATTTCGTTGGGGTCGTGCTCTACCCAGCCTCCTTTTGGAAATATTTGGGTGAATGATTTCTGCGATAATTCTTCAATTTCTCCATTTTGATTAAAAAGAATGGCTCTTGATGAGGTTGTCCCTTGGTCAAGGGCCAAAATAAGTTTGTTTAGTTTTTCCGCTGGTGCCATAATTTGATTCTATTAAAGTTTAATTGATAATTTGAGTTTCTTTTTTTGGGGAATAATCTTCCAGTAAGTAGCCTTTTGCAAGCTCAATAAAATTTTTTGTTTCCAGTACTGCCCATTCTTCGGATTTTCCTAATCTCTGCGCCATAAATTGGGCAACATCTTCTGCAATATCAATGGCTGCACGGGCATCCGTAAACAAGAAACGGATTCTTCTGGCCAGTACATCCTCTAGGGTTTCCGCCATTTCGCATTCTATTGCCCATAGTACTTCTGCATAAGTAGCGTCATATTTCGGATGTATTTTTTGTTTCAGTGCAGCATCGCTTTGCTGTAGTTTTTTTATTTCAGGGATGTCAGATCCATAGATGTAAAGGTGGTCGCTCTGATCTGCGTGAGAAGCTGGAATATTTCCGTGAATAGAAAAATGATGCGTTTTACAACTTACTTCTGGCAGGTCTGCAACTTTTGACGCTTCATCAACAATTTCTTCCGCCATCTCTCTATATGTGGTCCATTTTCCGCCAATAACGGTCACAAGTCCTGAATCAGATATTATTATTTTATGGCTTCGGGATACTTCCTTGGTGCTTTGTCCCTCTTTTTCGGGAGCGGCTAATGGTCTTAAACCTGCAAAAACAGACAGGACGTCTTTTCTGGTTGGTGCTTTTACAAGGTAGTTTCTTGCGGTTTCCAATACAAATTCTATCTCTTTTTCCAGAGCGCGGGGCTCAAAGCTGGTGTCTTTAATCAAGGTATCTGTAGTGCCTACAACAACTTTGTTGTGCCAAGGTACTGCAAACAAAACCCTTCCATCGCTGGTCTTAGGGATCATTAATGCTTCTTCTCCCGGGAAAAATGATTTGTCTAGTACCAGATGAATTCCTTGGCTTGGAACCACCATTTTCTTATGCTTTGTATTGTTCATGTTAAGAATGTCATCTGTAAATACACCTGTGGCATTCACGATTACTTTTCCTTTGACATGGTAGGTTTTACCCGTGAATTCATCTTTGACAATTACCCCATTCAATTGTCCGTTATTATCTTTTGATAGCCCCGTAACACCCATATAGTTAATCATAGTACCTCCGTTCTCTACAGTTGATTGTACCAGATTTATTGCCAGTCTGGAATCGTCAAACTGCCCGTCATGATAAAGTATTCCACTGGCAAGGTTTGAGCTTTTAATGGCAGGCAACTTTTGTAGGACATTCTTTTTGTTGAGGTATTTTGTTTTTCCAATACTCAGCTTTCCTGCTAAAAAATCATATATTGTAAGACCTATGAAATAAAAAGGTCCTCCCCACCAAGAATAATTTGGGATCACAAAAGACTGGTCTTTTACAAGATGAGCTGCATTTTTAGCTAAGAGGCCTCTTTCCCTCAATGCTTCTTTCACTAATTTTATATCTCCTTGTGCAAGATAACGTACTCCGCCATGCACGAGCTTTGTGCTGCGACTGGATGTTCCTTTTGCAAAATCTTTAATTTCAAATAAAACAGTTTTATATCCCCGCAATGTTGAATCCAATGCAGTTCCCAGCCCGCTTGCTCCACCACCAATAACAATAACGTCCCAGTTTTGGGTTTCGGTAAGTTTTGATATTTGATTTTTTCGTTTCATTTTTGCTGATTTTAATTATTATTTATTTCGTATTGCTTTGCTTAACAAATTTATGAAATAAAACGAAACTTCAAATATGTTTTTTGATTTCGAATTGAAATCTTGAATGCTGTGAATAGCAAGTTGTACAACTGGCTTTTTTTTTGCATATTTGTTATCTATAAATTCCTTAATTATGAATGCTATAAATGAGAGACAGGAAAAAATTATAAACCTTTTTGATGGTTCTACTTTCATTAAAGTGAATGAAATTTCTGAGTTGCTGAATGTTTCGGAAGTTACAATTCGAAAGGATTTGAAATTTCTGGAATCTAAAGGATTGTTATATAGAACTCATGGTGGAGCAAGAAAACAGTCTAATTATGCTTTCGATAAACATATTAATGAGAAAGAGTTAGTACAGATAACTCAAAAAGAAAGTATTTCAAAAGCTGCAGTAGCATTTGTAGAAGATAATGATTTCATCATTATTGCTTCAGGAACCACTTTGCATGAATTTGCCAAAGTATTGATTAATTTCAGAAAGCTTACTGTTCTTACATCTTCTCTAAAAGTTGCTATAGAATTGGGGAATATGCCTTCTGTAGAAGTTATCCAGTTAGGGGGTGAGGTAAGGAAATCATCTGCGTCTGTTGTAGGCTCTATTTCAGAAACAATTTTAAAACAGTTTTCATGCAACAAGCTTTTTCTAAGTGTTGATGGAATAGATCCGGAATTCGGTCTTTCAACCTCCAATGCGGCAGAAGCACATTTGAACAGTATTATGGTAAATTCAGCTGATCAGGTATATATTCTTGCTGATTCTTCAAAAATCAACAAAAGAGGATTCGGAAGAATATGTTCAATCTCGGAGGTGGATACTTTGATAACAGATAAAGGTATTTCTGAGAAACAATATAACCTATTTATAGAAATGGGTATTGATGTTGTGATTGCAGATTGTGAAAATTTAACAAACTCATAAAATAATTCGGAGAATTTTATTCATGGATTTAAGAGGGATAATTTGTATAAAATAAAAATTCGATAAATAAGGTAGTGTTTCACTAACTGTGTAAGTTAAAAAGTTATTCTGAAAAATTTTTGAGCCCATTAAGCTCAAAAATAATTTTCGGAAATAACTTTTTATTATTTTTAACCTATATAGTTATGATCGACAAAGAAGACTTATTAAACAACAAGGATTTCTACAAGTCCTTTAAAAATGGAGAAGATTTAACCTCTTTTTTCAAACAGATGCACAAACGTGCCGTTTAACATATGCTGGAGGCAGAACTCGATGCTCATCTGGACAATGAAAAACATGCAAAAACCAAAGAAGGAAACTATCGCAACGGGCATGGGACCAAAAAGATAAAATCCTCTTTTGGAGAGAGTGAAATCAAAGTCCCCAGAGACAGGGCAAGCAGTTTTGAACCTGTACTGGTACCCAAAAGACATAACATCATCGAAGGTTTGGAGAATATTATTATCTCCTTCTACGCCAAAGGGATGAGTGTGAGCGATATCGAAGAGCAGGTCAAAGAACTGTACGATTTTGAAATATAAGCTTCCGCCATTTCCAGGATTACCAATGCCGTTGCCACCGAGGTCGTTAGCTGGCAGAACCGACCCTTGGAAGATCTGTATCTAATTGTCTGGATGGATGGAATCGTATTTAAGGTTCGTGAAAACTCCAAGGTCATTAACAAGACCATCTATTTGGCAGTAGGGTTAAATCGTGAAGGGAAAAAAGAAGTGCTGGGAATGTGGCTCGGTAAGAATGAAAGTTCGAGCTTTTGGATGAGTGTTCTGACCGATTTAAAAGCCCGTGGCGTGGAAGATATTCTCATCACCGCTACCGATAACTTAAATGGATTTACCCAAACTATCCGTTCTGTTTTCCCTGAATCTCAAACCCAGATCTGTGTGGTTCACCAGATCAGAAATGCCTGCAAATATGTGGTCTGGATGTAAATTCCAGTGATATTGACCACCTAATTTCTGATTAAATTGACCACTAAGAATGAAGTCAAAAAATGTGTCTAAAAGATGGTTTAAAAATATAAAATAAATCTTTACTCTCAGCTGATTTTCTGATCAGCTTTTTTCCTTCTCATAGATTCTGCTTTAAGGTCTATTCTCAGGGAGTTGTGAACCATTCTATCAAGTATCGCATCGGCTATTGTTTGTTCCGCAATGACTTCATGCCAGGCACTTACAGGCAGTTGCGAAGCAATAATAGTGGAACGCTTTCCGTGCCTGTCTTCAATTATTTCCATAAAATCCTGTCTTTTGAGATTATCCAACGATTGCAATCCAAAATCATCGAGGATAATAAGATCCTGCTTTTCTATTCGGTCAATCTCTTTTAGAGAAGATCCGTCTGCCTTAGCCATCTTAAGCCTTGAGAAGAGCTTGTTGATGCTGAAGTACATGACTTTATATCCCATTGTACAGGCTTTGTAGCCAATGGCAGTTGCAATAAAACTTTTTCCAACTCCTGTGCTTCCTGTAATAAGAATATTCTGTTTTTGTGAGATAAAATCGCAGGAAGATAATCGTCCAATAGTATTCTTATCAATATTCCTGGAAGAAGAAGCAGTAATCTCTTCTATAAATGCCCTGTATCTGAACTTAGCTGTGGTAATCAATCTCTCTACCTTTCTGCTTTCCCTGTCGTCATACTCGGATTCAATCAAGTAGGCTATAAGTTCATCATTGGTTATAGGAGATACTTCCTGTTTCCATTGTTGTGGAAAAAGCCCTGTGCATTCCGTGGAGCTTTAAATGTTTCATTTTTTCTAATGTTGCCTGATTCATAGGTTTTGTATTAATGATTTAATTGTTAATGATTGTAGATATTACTGATAGTATTTTCCGCCCCTTATGTTTTTGTGTTTAGGCAGCTTCTTTTCTTCAAAAAATGCATCGTCATCGGTGAGATTATCCAGTCCTCTTTCCAGGATACTTTTAATCATAGCAAGGCTATATTTTTCATATCCCAATGCTCTTTTACAGGCATTGTCAAGTCTTACGTTGCCAATCTTTTTTGATAATGAGAGTATCCCCAGACAGGTTTTATAGGACTGTTCGGGATGCTGTTTCTTTTCCAGGATTTTGGTGATGTACTGCTCACAATATTCTCCGACAGACCTTCCCCAAGAGATAAACCGGGATGGATTCCATTCAGTCATAAACTGATAAGATGAAGGCATATGTTCTTTTACGGTCGTATACTGATATTTGGCCAGGATTCTGTTATGGAATGCTATTCTGCGCTGGTCATAGTAGATCTCGACCGTGTTTTTACTAAAAATAATGTTTACTTTTTTACCAATATAGCTGAACGAAACACTATAATAATGTTTGTCTTTGCTTAAATATACATGGCTGGTCTTATGAACAGTGGCACGTACAGAATGCTTGAGCTGGTACACCATAGCTGGTAGTGGGGATAACGCATGTCTTTCGACCTCACGGAAAACATCAGCCCTGGAATACTTCTTTCTTTTCATGGGAGCTTCATTATATCCTTCCAGCAGGTTTTCTATGGCTTTGTTCAATGCTTCCAGGCTAAAGAAGTGATCTTTACGCAATGGAGCAAAAATGCGGGTATAAACAATACGTACCGCATTCTCAACCAAAGCTTTGTCCTTGGGATGATAGGTACGCGTAGGAAGTATTGTGGTGCTATAGTGGGAAGCAAAGTCCAGAAGGGAATCAGTGATGACAGGTTCGTACTTATGGCTCTTTTTTACCGCTGTACGTAGGTTTATCGGTAACAATAGCTGCGGGAACTCCTCCATAATAATGCAGGGCTTTGGTAAGGCTTCCAAGAAAATCTTCTTTCCCTTGGGTCCATGTAGCTTCTACGAAGGTCATACCACTGGCGCCAAATATAGATACGAAGACCTCGACTTCCTGTTGTTCTCCTGTTTCTTTATCGATGATGTGAAACTTTTTCCCAGTATAATCAACAAAAAGTTTATCCCCTGCCTTATGTTCAATATGCATGGAAGGGTTCACCTTTTTACACCATTCCCTGTAATGATGACAAAAACGGGAATATTGGTAGCCTGAAGGATATTTATCTATGTATTCTTCCCATAAAAGATAACGGGTGACCCCAACACGTTTTAGTTCTTTGGATATGTAAGGAAACAGCGATTCAAGTTGTTTTTTGATACTGTCCTTATCCCTTATATCGGTTGGCGGAGTCTCGAATAAATCATCTAAATCTTCATCACTCAGCTCTATAAGCTCATCATATGTAAGTTGGTGTTCATGGAACAGGCTAATATACTTTTTGGCAGTATTGCGTGAGATACCCAGTTGTTTGCTTATCTGCAATTTACTTACTCCCTGGGTGTATAATCGTAATAATTGTTTGATGTTCAACATGTCTATTCTTTTGTTAGCCATTGGTATTTTTTGGCTAAGTTATTCAAGACACGTTTTCTGACTTTTTTGGGGTGGTCAATTTGAGCAGGAATACCCTGGTCAATTTGCTCAGGAATCAACTGGTCACTTTCGCAGGATTAACGTGGTCAATTTTGAAGGATTCTACAGTTTAGAGATAAAAAAAGAAATTGTTTACCCTGTTGGAAATGTTGCAAAAGGTAATTGGATTGAAAATAAATCTGAATATGCAGAAATTGATGTAGTTAAATATTCATTTGATACAGATTCTATTTATACAATTTCAACGCTAGGAGCGAGTGTATCGGTACTTTTGTTTTTAGTCGATATAGAAAATAAAGATGCTTACTTCATCTGTTTAAATGATTATATAGATAAAATTATCTTACCTAAAAATCGGGAATATGTTGATCAAGGAGCATATACCATAAAAATTCCTACTCTGAATAATTTAAGAATGAACAGATTAGTAATAATGCTTTAAAATTCTATGGTAAGAGAGCAAAATTATTAGATTCTTTTTCAAAATTTTTTTATCAAAAACGTTAGAAAAAGCTAAAGTAGCTCATCAATAGTGGTTTGTAAAAGACTTTATCGGAGTAGGTAACGATTTAGTAATGGTGCTTACAACATTTCTTTTCTTCTAATTTCCTTGTAAATCAGATGCTAAATTACAAAAAAAAATAGGATTGGAGTTTAATCCAATCCTATTTTTCGTCCTGCTCATTCATTTGTCGTATGATAGCATCTTTAAGCGAATCAAGAAACTTGGTTCTGTTTATTTTTCTGTTTCTTATTTCAAGGTACGTATGGTAAAAATCACCCAAATCAATTTCAAAAACATTTTCAAAATATGTAGCGATAGCTTTAATGTCAGTCTTTCCCATATCAAAAACAGCATAAGATTGTAACGCATAGATCAATTCTATTAAGGCTGTTTTACTTTCCGTCTATTGTAATCTCATCTTTCCAATATCGCTGTTTGCAATTCCTATATGTTTGTTTAAATTCGATAACTGATTCTCTATATAAAAATGAATTAAATCATTTGCAAGAATTTTTGCCACTTTAAAATCGTATGAAGTAGAAAAGCCAGTTGTACTTCTGCGATCATTCCCGGACGAATGTTGTGTTTTGGGTTGGGAACCTCAATTTTCACCGTGAAAGCCCGTGTCGTAACATCGGCAGAACCGCCAACCTCCGTAACCTTTCCGGTAAAGGTTTCACCCAGTGCACCCACCAGAACCTGAGCTTCCTGCCCGATACGGATCTGGCTGAGCTGGTTTTCGGGTATATAGGCATTTACTTTTACCCTGTTGATATCGGATACAACCAATACAGGCGTTCCGGTTGAAACAATTTCCCCACGCTCTGCCAATTTGCGTAATAATATTCCGCTGATTGGAGAATATAGATGTGTATCGGCAAGATTTTTACCCAGTAATTTTTGTTGTGCTTTGGCACCTTGCAGGGTAAAGTCGATTTTTTCAAAATCGCTTTCGCTAAGGCTGTTTCGGTAGTGCATGAGTTTAAGCCTACTGTACTCATCGCTTGCCTGGTTCACTTGTACATCGGTAATCTCTTTGGCAATGCTGCAGTTGGAAGGATCGAGTGTTGCGATGAGTTGTCCCTGTCCGACGTTCTGTCCTTCGTTCACGTTGATCCTGTCAATCTTCCCGGCAACCATAAAGCCCAGTCGTACCGTCTTGTTTCCTTCGATGTTACCGCTTACAGAGATATTGGAGGCATATGAATTTTCCTCTATTTTCTGGGCAACTACCGAAAAGGGTCTCGTTTCCTCTTTTGTGTCTCCTTCTTTGTTCTTACATGAACATAATGTCAGTATAGAACCTACGATCAAGGAGATATAACCTAATCTTGCTTTATCTTGCTTTTATTTTTATTTTTTTTAATTATTTTGATATAATTGATGGGTAATGATATGAATGTTGCGGTTGTCAATGCCGAGAAAGTGGAGTTCGGAACATATACTCTATCTTTCTTCCTCTGCCAGATCAAGATGGAATTCCATTTGTTTTTTGGTGTTGATATTGATAATAGCTTCCAGTGTTTCCTGTCGGTGGGAACTTTCGTAGCAGGTCAAAAAACGAGTTGGAAAACGTTTGGTCAGGATCTCCAGTTCTTCTTTGAAGACAAACCCATAATTGTCGGAAACATAGAGCAGCGTTAAATGCTCCCCATACGATCGGTCATCTTTGAGCCGCTCCACCAGCATCAGGAAAACGGTATTGATCCCATCGCTGTCGGCAACGAGGACAAGGTGTTTATCCGTGGTTTCTTTTACCTTTTGCATCTCTTTAAAATTTGATAATGCAAAGGACGTAAGCTTTTTTGGGTTGATTTTTTAGATATCTAAAAAAATGAGGAAAAGAAGATTTTTTTTAACAATTAAGGGAGGATTTTGCTGAGTTTTTGCAAAATCCTCCCTTAAATATATATGGTATTATCTTAGGCTATTTGGCAGCTAAAATGTCCAATTTTTCAATAGACGGAGGTGTTGCCAATAGGTCTGGTGCATTTTCCATTAATGCTTTTGCGATCTTACCGCCAAGGTGTGCCTCTCTGCCTTCTTCGTTTGAAAAAGTATCGTAAATACCGAAAGTAGAAGCATCAATACGGAATGCATACCACGTAACAGTACCGGCTTCTTCAAGAGCAAGCGGTAATGCTCCTGTAATAAAATCTTCAACGTTTTTTTCTTGGCCGGCCTTTGCTTCCAACCGAACTAACAATCCTAATTTTTTCATTGTTTTTATTTTTTAGTTAAACAATTCTTTAATCAGACAAAATTAGAAAAAACCAGCGCTGCTTTGTTTATTAGTTTGGTTCAATAAGTTATGAAAAGAGGTCAATTTGAGTGGATGTGGTTGGGGCTATACCCAAATTCATTTTTAAAGGCTGCACTAAAATTTGACAAGCTGCCATAGCCAAAGTCCATAAAAATTTCGGAAGGTGTGACTTGGTTATTATGTAACAATTCTTTGGCCTTGTTAAGACGTTTTTGCTGAAACCATTTCCCTGGAGATTTCTGGTATATACTTATAAATTTTCTCTTAAAAGTAGAGGCACTCATATTGCACAGAAAGGCTATTTCGTCAATACTCAAGTTCGTATAAAGGTTCTTTTCAATTACCATTTTAAATGATAATTCTCTTTCATTGATTAGTAAATAATGTAAGTAATCTAAAAATACCGTCCCATATTTATCCGCCAGATAAAGCATTATTTCTTCAAATTTCAGTTCCAAAATCTTTTGAGAGATAGATTGTTGCAAACCAAAAATCTGTTGGAGCGAATGAATATAATGGATTATAAAATTGTCTTTCTCTAAGAGGAAATAAGGTATATCCGTTATCTTTTTATCTGAGGCATTCTGACTGAAAGAATGGGAATGTTTCAATAAAAAATCGGTGATGTTTTTATGAGAAAAGAAGAAGAGTAAACAACGGTATGAACTTACACCTACCAGTTCGGTAACCAAAACATTATTAGATGTGATAAGTAGCGATTGTGTTTCATTGATTGAAATGATATCATTAGAAAAGTGAATGTTTTTTTGACCATCCAATAAGAAACTGAATACATTTTTATTCAGGCCAATCTTGTTTCTAGAACCGTTCTTATACACTTCGTAATTGAAAATTTGCAAATCCGAAGTATGAGTTTCGTTATGTTCCCATAGATCTTCGGGAAGGTTTGTAATGTCCATCGTCAAAATTAAATTGATTTTTTACGGAGTGTTCTTTGGTTGTGTCATTAAAAAATTCGTTCCAAAAGCGATTTTAGCCATTTGAGTTTTTTCTTGCTGTAAGGAGGGTGCTTGATAACGCCTTACCACCTGACGAATAGATAGCTCAAAAAGCTGTTGCTTTCTTTCATCCATCTTTTTCGGGAATATTTCCAAAAGTTTTTCCGAAACCTTTTCTGCAAAGTTATCTAAGCTTGTAAGGTCTTCTTTAGAAATATCCCAAAAACCTGCGGGAAGCCGAATCTCATCTTTTCCAAAATCTGTTCCGTTGTATCCGAGCCGGGAATCGGCACCGAGCAAGGTAAGACATACCATAAAAAGCTTTGTTTGCTTTTTGAAAATATACCGCCTTGCTTTTTTATCCAGATTAAATAATTCGGCTACCAATGGTTCCTGATCTGTACAGCTAAACATAATGTCCACTCTTCCATCGGGAAAAATAATGACTTCTTTATCTTCATCGGTATGATTGGCACATAGCAGGAAACTCTCCACAAAACCGGAGACCCGTTTGTCAGGAAAAATTTTTATGTACTCAAAATCTTGCATCGTTTTTATGTGCATCTGACCTGGGAAGAAATATTGGATAATATTAATCAATCTGTCAGATGAATTATATATGCAAAACTAACAAAAAAAAACAGTCTAAAATACACCACCACACCCAGCAAATGCTGAGTGTGGTGGTGTAAGATTTTACCATTAATGAGGTCGTATGGGCTGTTACAACTTATAGATTTCTTTTAATGCTTCTTTCAATGCCAAAGGTTTTCTTCCCAAAAGGTTTTCCAGATCGTTTGTTACCTCTTCAAACTGGTGGTTTTTCTGATCTTCGGCAAAACCGGCGGTTAGTAAAATGGCAAATTCGGGAACGCCAAACTGCTTTAGTTTTTCGGTAAACTCGGTTGGGTCGGCATTGGTGTAAGAAACCGATTTGCCTGAACGATTTAGTAACCTAACCTTGTCATTTTAAACTCAAAACCTGTCGGACACCTACTTCCAAATTTTCCCTCACGTTTTATAAACTACTGTATATGAATGGTCTTAACCATTTTGCTTATTTTTGCTTTCTTCTAATATTTTTTTCTGAAAAAAATGAAATAGGTCATTTACTGGAATTTAAAGATTTTCCTGTGATAACATATAGAGAAGAAGTTGAAAAAAAAAGACAAACCACAACGGAAGGTATTGTATCTCAAGTGTTATTTTTTATTGAACAAATTGAAGAATTAGATATTTGGGATCACAAAGAATGGTCAGTCTTACCATTTGCTAAGGATGAAATTATTGAATTAAAAATCTATTTGATGGATAAAAATAATCTTGTATGGGAGATTGCCAGACAAAAAATTATTATCTGCTGGCATAGACTTACCAACTTAGCTTCGATGTATGAAGAAATATGTAGAGAATGGTTTCTACCAAAAATGATTAGTCTTTTAACTTCTTATCCCGAAGAACCCGAAATAAGAAAGTCAGAATAAAAACTATTTTAAGTATAACATTTTAAAAAGCAGAATAATACTTTTGAAAATTTTCTTTTTCAATTGTTTTTTAGACAGTTTTCATAATTTGGTTATATGATGTATTACAAATCAATAATCTTTTCAAAAACTAAATTTGAAGGATATTTTAGATATAAAGATGAATTCCAAATTTATCCGTTAAAAAGCGAATATCTGGATAGGGTAAAAAAATATAAACATCATCCGATAATTATTGAATTTAAGATAGAAGATTCTGAATGGATGTCACCTAAAAAGGACTTTTCTTACCTTGGGGACATTTTCAAAAAAGGAAGTCATAATCTTTTAGCAACTGCAATGACTAAACTAGACCGCTTAATTGATTTGATTAATCTGTTCAGCACAAATTTATTCTTTCGATATAAAAACAATGACGGTTTTTGGACAGTTCCTGCCACTTCTGATAAAACAGATGATGAGATTAATATTATTGAACATTCTGATTTTCTTTATAAATTGTTTTTTCTTAAGGGCTTTAATTATCAATGTATTATTGATGATTTCAATACTGATATTACAAAAGAATTTAATGACATCCCGCTGGTTGATTATAATGAGTATTTCTCTAATGACCCCAATTATGACTATAATGTATTAGACACAATTAAATTTCCCAGCGTAATTAATTACGGTTTAGAGGGTTATTTTGATTTGAATGTAGAAGAAAAAAAAATTATAGATACAAGTATAAAATACTCGAATATTTGCATGAAGAACCTTGAATTGGAAACTACTATAGGTGTTCTCTCAGCGTTTACTTCGATTGAAACTCTAATGAGACATTTGCGTTGGTTAATTTTATAATCGTAGCAATATTATTCATCTCAATTTTATTGTTTGGAAAAGCTGTTGGTCTGGAACGTCCCAAGAATAGTTTCCAAGCCGCAAAATAATAAGTCAGTTACTATACAAAACGGAAGTGCTGTTCATTTCTGTTTTTTAATTTATTAAATTTGATTATACTTAAAACTTTTAACCCAACTAAATATGGAAAAAATCAATCATTATAAAAGCATCGTAGAGCTGCACGAAAAAAGCGGTTTCGAACCTCCGAAAAATCCTCTTTTGAGTTTGATGACCTGTAAAGAATTAATGACCTATTCTGTTGGCGAAGACCGATTTACAGGAGATTTTTATATGATTGGTTTAAAGAAAATCAAGTCTGGTTACGTTTTGTATGGAAAAACCAAGTACGACCACAACAACGGTTCGGCAGTTTTTATGAAGCCCAGACAAATCATAGAAGTTCGCAATGTACAGTTTGCAGAAAAGGGTTTTGTAATGTTTTTCCACGAAGATTATTTATCAGGACATCCGCTGGATGAGCAAATCAAAAAGTACGGCTATTTTGAATATGAAATTAATGAAGCCCTTCACATTTCACCTTCAGAGGAAGTGATTATGTGGGAACTTTACGAGAAAATAAGAAGAGAGTATGAAGAAAACTCAGACGAATTCAGCAGCGAAATTATCCTGTCGCATATCGATTCTATTTTAAAATATTCTGACCGCTTTTACAAAAGACAGTTCATAGACCGAAGCCCGAATGTATCAGGAAGTATGGTTAAAAAATTCCTTACGGTTTTAGATAACTATTTTAAGGAAAATAAACACGTGGAAGATGGTCTGCCTACCGTCAATTTTATGGCGAATGAATTAGCTGTTTCTCCTCGTTATCTCAGCGATATTCTAAAGCAGGAAACCGGAAAAACGGCATTGGAGCACGTTCACATTTACTTAATTAAAGAAGCAAAAAATCTCTTATTGAGCTCAGAAAGTAATGTCGCAGGAATTGCCTATGATCTAGGATTTGAAAGTCCGTCTTACTTTACCAGGTTATTTAAAAAAGTGGTGGGGGTAACGCCTGTTCAGTATAAAAAGGAAGCGGTTAAGTAATTTTGAATGTTTCAATTCTGCTCAGGAAACTGCTTCCTAAAATGCAACGGAGAAATTCCGGCTTTGGTTTTGAAAATTTTGGTGAAATGGGAGGGATGTTCAAAACCGAGTTCGTAAGAAATTTCACTTATCGATTTTGTGGTTCCCAAGAGGATGTTTTTTGCCTTGTCGACCAACTTCAGATGGATGTGTTCTATCGTCGTTTTGCCTGTGAATTTACTGAGCAAATCTGACAGATAATTCGAAGAAAGATTCAGTTTTTCGGCAAAATATTTTACTTCGGGAATCCCTTTTGCTATTAGATGGTCATCATTAAAATAATCATTAAGGAGACTTTCAAAACGTTGTGTTAAGTCATTTCCGGTTTTGTTGCGGGTGAAAAACTGCCGGTCATAAAATCTATCAGAATAGTTCAAAAGCATTTCAATCTGATTTAAAATCAATCCCTGCGTATGACGGTCGATATTCTGGGAATATTCTTTTTTAATTCTTACAATCACTTCATCAAGCAAAACTTTTTCATCTTCCGAAATGTGAAGCGCTTCATTACTTTCATACTGGAAAAAGCTGTATTTCTGGATTTTTCTGCCTAAATCTGAACCGTATATAAAATCAGGATGAAATGCCAGAAACCAACCTTCCTCAATCTCTGTATCTGCACTCGGACTCATCACCTGATTCGGAGCTGTAAACATCAAAGTGCCTTCCTGAAAATCATAATTTGAACGTCCGTATTTTAAACTTCCTTTAAATTTTTTGTAAACAATCGTGTACAAATTAAGGCTGTAAAAATAGTTGGCAAAATTCTCGTCAGAACGGCTTATGTTTTTTTAATCAATCACTGTCACCAAAGGATGTTTTGGGCTTCCGTAATTGTAAAAACGATGAAGGTCTGCAACCGATTTTATGGAAATAAAAGCTTCTGGCATTTTTCTAATTTAAGTATTAAATTTAAACTTTTCTGCTAGATTATGCCTGCATTAATCTCAAGAAATCTGCTTCGGAATTCTTGTTCTTTAAATCAATATAAAACTGTGCGTCTTCGCCAATCACATATCTTAATTGAGGAAGTTCATTCGTTGCCGCACCATATATAGTTTCCGCGACCTGTTCCGCACTGGCTTTTGGAAGGTGTTCTGTACGTTTGGTAAATTTTGGAACGAACGCGGATAACGCAGTGTTGTAATCGTCAATTGTATTTTGTATCATTTCGATACCATTTCTAAAATTGGTTGCAATACTTCCGGGTTCTATAATTTTTACTGCAATTCCAAACGAAGAAACTTCAAAATTTAAAGCTTCCGAAAACCCTTCCACCGCAAATTTAGAACTGTTGTACAAGCTGGCAAAAGGACCAGCAGCAATGCCCCCAAATGAAGAAATATTAACGATTGTTCCTTTTTTCTGAGCTCTCATTATAGGTAGAATTGCTTTTGTCACATTCATTAAACCAAAAACATTAACGTCGAATTGTTGCTGAATCTGTTCAGGACTTGAAGCTTCAAAAACGCCCATCAGGCCATATCCTGCGCTATTAATTAGAACATCAACCGAGCCGAATTTTTCGGTTCCTTTTGCAATTGCTTCCTGGATTTGCGTTGGATTGGTCACATCAAGTTGTACCAATAGTACATTTTCAAGAGCATCGAGTTCTGTTTCATTTTCCGGTGAGCGCATTGCAGCTATTACATTCCATCCGTTTTGGTGAAATAAATTTGCGGTTGCTTTTCCCAAACCAGATGACGCACCGGTAATAAATACTGTATTTTTCATAATGAATTTGTTTAAAATTTCTAATACAAAGTTCTGACAAGCTAATAGAATCTACTTTTCGATTTTACGGAATGTCTTATACATTTCTCTGATTTTGTGGACTACTGAGGGTTGTAATGTTTACTCCCTTATGGTCGTTTTGTCTTCCAAAGCCATTCTTGCAATTTCATCTTTTCTTTTAAAGCTTACCCCTTCATGCTTTTGGATATAGGTAAATAATTCTTTCGCTGCCTGTACCATTTGCGGAGTGCCGCCAATGCGGTCATGAAAGCTGATTGACATTTGTCTTCTGCGATTTGCGGCTTCTTCATACAGTTGATCAAATTCCATTTTAACCTGATGTACAAATTGGTCTGCGGAGAAATTTTTGCCTTCAATCAGTTGAATATCGTTGCAACGCAATGTGTAAGGAATCGTCACAAAAGCTTTTCCGTTGACCGTTTGAACAAAAGGCTCATCCCTACTTAAATCATCTATGTGGTACAAGAATCCCAATTCCTGCAAAATCTTCATGGTGTTTTCGCCTCTTCGTAGCCAATTGGCATTATAACCAATTGCATCAAAACCTGTAATTTTTTTGATGGCATCCACACCGTCTTTGATAAATTTTTTCTCGTCGTTGTATGACATCGTATATTGTGTTGCCCAGTTCATTCCGTGTGCAGCGGCTTCGTGACCACGATCTACAATCTCTTTTGCTAATGCCGGATTTTTTAGCACCGCACTACCCACCATATGTGAGGTAATTTTTACTCCCAATTTATCCCAGTTATCCAACATCCGAGGAATACCTTCTTTATATCCGTACTCATACCAAGTTGTAGCCGGCAAATCTTTATAGCCTTTTTCCATATTTTGAGGGAAAGGACTCTCTGCATTTTCGGGTTGTCCGCCCACTTCAAACTGCATAGAAACAGAAACCACCAAGCGGGAACCATCCAGCCACTTTGATTTGGTTTCTTTTGGCTTTGCCTGCATATTTTTTCCGCTTTGTGCCATTCCAGAAAATGGAACGGCGGTCGCTACCAAGCCTGCTGTGGTAAGCAAACTGCCTTGTTTGATAAACTTTCTTCTGTCAATCATATCTTTATTTTTTAAATAATTGGTCTAATGAAATGCTGTTTGCAGCGATGAATTGGTACAGCGCAATAAGGATGATGGCGTGTATCATTTGCGACGGCAAAGCTTCCCAATTCTCTATAAGGCAAGTGCCGAACATTAATAGGAGCATTACAACCCAACCTGCAATAATTACTTTAGGAGAAAAGACGCCCAAGATTAGTAATATACCGATGGTGAATTCTGCCACCGGCAAGGCGTAGCTAAAAGGTGTAACCAAATTTTGTGGCAACATTGATTTTGAAAAATTGCCAGTCATCCATTGACTAAAAGCATTCAATTTTGGTAACCGTACCAAGCCGTGCCCGAAAAAACTGATGCCCGCCACCAGACGCAGCATCAAATAAGCAATATCATTCATAATAAAGTTTTTTACAAAGTTCAATTAAATACTAGGAAGGAAACAAGGTTTTTTACTGGATTTTTTTGTAAAATTGCAGGTATGGAAGTGCAGAATTTATACAGTGCCTATGAATTAGAATGGTTCGAAACGCAGGATTACACCGCCAAAGCCCGAAAAAACACTTTTTTTGAGATGGTTTTTGTGATGGAAGGAACGGGCGTCCAAATCATCAATGAGCATCAACTTCCTTATGCGCCCAACAAATTATTCCTGATTTTTCCAGAGGATCTGCATAGTTTCGAGGTTCAATCGTTGAGCCAGTTTTTCTTTATCAGATTTAATAACGATTATCTTAAAACCCAAAACAGCCAAAACATCCGTGAGCTAGAATATATTTTTAACAGCCACAATCATCTTCCGGGTTGCATTCTCAAAACGGTTACTGACAAGCCTTTTATACGTGCTGCTGTAGAAGCTCTTATTCGTGAAAAAGAAAATAATTCGCCACAAAAGGAGCAGATTATACAGCAGTTGATCAACACAATTATAAGCTACGCTGCCCGTAACCTCACTTTGCAGGAAAAAGAAGTATTTAAGGGTAAGATTTCAAGTGTAATGCCTATAATCAATTACCTGCATCAGCATATTTTCGAGCCGGAAAAATTAAAAGTAAATTGTATAGCTGGCGCATTTAATCTTTCGCCAAAGTATGTGGGCGAATATTTCAGGAAACATACCGGGGAAAGCCTGCAACAATATATTATGCTATACAAATTGAAGCTGATTGAAAGCCGGTTATTACTGACGGATATGCGCATCAGTGAAATATCTTTAGAATTTGGCTTTACAGACCAAAGCCATCTCAACCGGATCTTTAAAAGGTACAAAGGGACTACCCCCTCTTCGTACCGAAAGAAACGCATCACTTAATAGCCTACGTAATTCTGTGCTATTCTTCCGCTGATTTGGGTTACAAGTTCCATGACAAACCGATTTAACTTTGTACTAATAAAGAAAGAAAATAATTTTAAATCATAAAAAAATGAAAACAATTTCAGTACCTGAAAAAGAACAGCTAAGTTTTGGTGCACAGAGCATTTTAGAATCTGTAGAGAAAAAAATGGGGAAAATTCCCAATTTGTATGCAACCATTGGTTATTCATCATCCGCTTTAAAATCGATGTTGGAAACTGAAGCTTCTCTGGCTCACGATTCATCATTTACCGCAAAAGAAAGAGAAGCTATCAATCTAATCGTTTCACAAGTTAACGAATGTGATTACTGTTTGGCAGCGCACACGACTTTAGCGAAAATGAGAGGCTTTACAGAAGAAGATACGCTGGAAATCAGAAAAGGAAGTTTTTCGGAGGAAAAATTAGACGCTGTGATTAAGTTGGCGCAGTCTATCGCTAATAATAAAGGCAATGCAGGAAACGGAGCTTTAGAAAATTTCTTCAACGCAGGCTTTGATGAAAAAGCTTTGGTTGAACTGACTGCTTTAGTAGCGCTCAGAAGCTTTACCAACTATGTATTTGCCAACACTCAGATTCCTGTTGATTTTCCTTTGGCTCAGGCTATTTAAGAAGTGTTTTAATTTAAGTATTTAGTTTTAAATGGAGGCCTCCAGATATATTTTCGGGAGGCTTTTTCATTTATATTTTTTTTCCAAACGTATTTCTGTGCCATTTTTCAGCTAAAATGAGCTACATATTCCGTTGAGTTTGATGATAACTTTGCTTCATTAAATAACACAAAAAATTAAAACAATGAATAAAATAGTTTTTATCACAGGAGCATCAAAAGGATTCGGAAAATTATGGGCAGAAGCACTTTTGAAAAGAGGTGACAAAGTAGCGGCAACTGCAAGAAATATTGCTGCACTGCAGGATTTGAAAGACAAATACGGAGACAGCATTCTTCCTTTGCAACTGGATGTCAACAACCGTTCAGAAGTTTTTGAAGTAACGGAACAGGTGGAAAAACACTTCGGAAGAATTGATGTTTTGATTAATAATGCAGGTTTCGGCTTATTCGGAACGACGGAAGAAACAACGGAACAACAGGCAAGAGAACAGATGGAAACCAACTTTTTCGGTTCGCTTTGGGTGGCACAGGCCGTTTTACCGGTGATGAGAAAACAGAAAAGCGGGCATATTATTCAGATTTCCAGCTTTTTGGGATTAACGACTTTACCGCTTTTAGGATTGTATAACGCATCAAAATTTGCAGTAGAAGGATTGATTGAAACGAAACCGCTCAGTTGGGAATCAAAACCACTTTAATTGAACCTAACGGCTTCGCAACAGATTGGGCTGGAGCTTCAGCAGTTCAGACTTCTTCGGATATTGCAGATTATAATCCGGTGCGGGCGGCTTTTGCAGAAAGTGGAGAAAATCCGGATACCTGGGGAAAACCGGAAGCGACAGTAGAACCTGTTTTAAACCTTATCGATAACCAAAATCCTCCGCAAAGATTATTGTTTGGTAAAATTGCTTATCACGTTGTGAATGAAGTTTACACGAAAAGATTAAATGATATTCAAAACTGGAAAGAAGTGAGTATCGCGGCTCACGGTCATTAATTAAATTTAAATCCAAATCGGCGGGAAAAATAATAACGTTTTTTCGTGCTAATGTTCCGCTGATTTGTGAAATTAATTTCAACCAAATATTCTCAATTTTGAATGAGTAAATAACAAACAAAATCTTAATACTTATGAAAACTACAGCCTTAAATGCAGAAACAAAATTCGCAGAAATCAACAATAACAAAATTGCTTACAGACAATTCGGAAGCGGAGCACCATTGTTCTTTGTGAACAGATTCAGAGGTATTATGGATACCTGGGACCCCTTATTTCTGGATTCACTGGCAGAAAAAAATACCGTCATTCTTTTTGATTATCCGGGAATCGGAAGCTCAGAAGGAGAGCTGCCTTTGGATATTGTAGAAGTGGCGGGTACGGTTCCGGCTTTGGCAGACCATTTGGGAATCGATACATTTAATGTCTTGGGTTGGTCTTATGGCGGATTAGTGGCGCAGGCTGTTACTTTTCAGAATCAGGAAAGAGTATTAAATACTGTTTTAATCGGGACAAATTCTCCGGGAGAAAATGCAATCCCAATGGAACAGGTCTTTTTTGACCACGCTTTAAAACCGATTAACGATCTGGAAGATGAATATTATCTGTTTTTTGAGCCGGCTTCCGAAAAAAGCAGACAGGCAGCCCAAGAATCTCACAACAGAATCGGGCAGAGATTAGAGCGTTCATTAATTCCTTCTACGATGGAGGTTTTCCAGAGATATATTGCGGGTTCCGGAACAATGAAAGAAGATAAACTGAACTTCAGAGAAGGCTATAAAACCCTGAAGTCTCCCGTTTTGGTTATTTCCGGGGACCACGACATCAGCTTTGCGACAGAAAACTGGTTTCCGCTATTGAGAAATGCACCTACAATGCAGCACATTATTTTAAATGATGCGGGACACGGTCCTCAACATCAATATCCGGAGCTTACGGCAGGATACATCAACCTTTTTTTAGGATAGTATAATTTCTGTTTTTAGTTTCGGTAAAATTAATTTAACTTAGATAAAATTAAACCGATGCAACATTACAAAACCCTCACCGAATTACATTTGGGAAATCATTGGGACGCTCCGGAACATCCGCTTTTCAGTATGATTGGCTGCCAGTCGGAGTGCAAATTGGGGAACAGAGAGTTTACCACAGATTGTTATGTGATAGCTTTCAAAAAAATAAAATCAGGGATTTTTATGTACGGCCGCACACCGTATGACCACGACAACGGCTGTCTGTTTTTTGCAAAACCAAGACAGATTATCGAGATGAAAAATCTTGAGTTTGAAGAAAAAGGCTATATGTTGTTGATTCACGAAGATTACCTGAACGGCCACGAGTTGTTCAAGGAAATTGAAAAATACAGCTTTTTTGATTATGAAGTAACGGAAGCTTTGCATCTTTCGCCAAAAGAAGAACAGATTATTTTGGAACTTCACTCGAAAATTCAGAGCGAATATTTTAATAATCCTGATGAATACAGCCGTGATATTATTTTAAGTCATATTTCATCGATTTTAAAATATGCACAGCGATATTACAAACGACAGTTTATCGACCGGGCACAGGTAACCGGAAAGACGGCTTCAAAATTCAATGATGCGTTGAGAAAATACATCAACGAAGGTTTATTGGAAAAAAACGGACTTCCGAATGTTGCTTTTTTAGCCGACCAGCTTTTTGTGTCGCCAAGATATTTAAGTGATTTATTAAAGCAGGAAACAGGAAAAACCGCAATGGAGCTGATTCATATTTTTATAATTTCCGAAGCAAAAAACCTGTTGAGGTTGGGTGAAAAAGGAGTCGCTGAAATTGCTTACGAATTAGGCTTTGAAAATGCTTCTTATTTCACAAGATTGTTCAAAAAACAAACGGGAATGAAACCTTTGGAATTTAGGAAATCGCAGATGAATTAAGTAATTTATTGAATACTTTGTAGGATTCGTCAAGTCGAGTGTTTTTTCGCAACAAAGTGAAGGAAAAATGTATCGAGAATCAATCTTAATTTGAGGATTTAAGGTCGTTAAAATTAATCAAAAATAAAAGTCACAGACAAGTAAAACTACTTTTCTGTGACTTTTTTTCTATGCACTAATCCCCAATCCTTCAAAGACATTATCACTTTTTCCAAAGACAAACCGTGGTCAGTAATTTCGTATTCTACCGTTGGCGGAAAAGTTTCGTGAACTGTTCTTGTAATTAAATGATTGGTTTCCAATTCTTTTAACTCTTTTGATAAAACCCTATCGGTTATTTTGGGAATTTCTCTTGCAAGTTCTCTGAATCTTTTACTTCCAAAAGATAACGAAACGATAATCGGCAATTTCCATTTTCCTTTTAGAATTTCCAATGCATCCTGTATGGGAAGCATTATCTCCATACAGGTTTTTTGTTCAGTACCGTCAGTTACTCTAGCCATAATAATCCATTGCTTACTTAGAAGATAGTGCTATCTAAAAGGATAGTAATATCTTTTGGATAGTTACTTGCTTTAATTTTGTATCAACAAATTTATAAAAAAATGAATACAATCAACAACATTAAAAATTCAGGATATTTCAAATTCCAATTAGGACAACTTCATTTGGCTGTAATTACAGATGGAGTTATCGAGATTGAAAACATTCAGCCGATGTTTGCACCTAATATTGAGAAAGAGAAGCTCAAAAATTTTTTAGATAAAAATAGGCTTCTTGAAGACAAATTAGAATTGGCAGGGAATATTCTTCTAGTAATGAATGAAGAAAGAAACATTCTTATCGATACAGGAAGCGGTGTACTGTTATCTCCTTCCACCGGAAAATTAATTGAAAACCTTAAGAATTTAGGAATCAGCCCTCAGGATATCACGGATATTGTCTTTACACACGCTCATCCTGATCATATTGGAGGTGTTGTTGATAAAGACGGAAAATTGGTTTTTGTGAATGCCGATTATTATATTTCAGAAACAGAATATAACTTTTGGATGTCTGATGAACCTGATTTTTCAAAAGGTACAAAAAATCAGTTTTCAGATTTTGAAATTCAGTTTGCGAGAGACCATTTCAAGCCCATCGGAACAAAACTTAATTTTTATTTAGATGAAGCTGATATTTTTGGCTTTCTTAAATTGGAACACGCTCCAGGACACACACCGGGTCATACTGTAATTACCATCTCATCGGAAGGAGAAGAATTGGTGCACATTGCAGATACTTTTCAGCATATTATGTTGATTGAACATCCGGAATGGGGAAATCAAATTGATTCTGATTTTGAACTGGCTGTAAAAACCCGTAAAGAAGTTCTCGAAAAATTATCATCGACAAAACAACTTTTTTTTGGAGACCATTTGCCTTTTCCCGGTTTGGGTTTTATTGAAAAAAATGGAAAAGGTTACCGCTTTGTTCCGAAAGCTTTTTATACGGTTTAGAATTAAATCCTCCCATCGCGGAGGGTTTTTCATTTTCTGTAAATCTGTGCTATTCTTCCCCCGAAATGTATTATTTATTCAGCCGGAATGCTTCTACCTTTGACTTATCAAAATCATCGAAAATCAATTTAAAATGAAAACTAAATTCAACCTTATTTCCTTATTTCTTTTCTTCGGATTAGCAAATGCACAGCTCGAAAAAGCAGCAACATCAGATATTGTCTGGAATGGTGTTACAACAAGTTCAGATGGAAGAATATTTGTTAATTTCCCAAGAATCGAGGGCGATAAAGGACTGAGAATCGGAGAAGTTCTGAAAAACGGTAACATCATCCCTTACCCAAATGCAGAATGGAATAGTTGGGAACCCGGAGCGGATGTTAATGAAAAATTTGTAAGAACCAATTCACTGAGAATAGGACCGGACGGTTTGCTTTATATTGTAGACACGGGGACACCTTCAATGGGTCAAAATCCATTATCAGGAAATGCATTAAAATTGGTTTCGATTGATATTAAAACCAATACCGTTCAACAGATCATTCCACTTTCTAGAATTGCAAAACCATCAACTTTTATTGATGATTTAAGAATTTTAGGAAACACAATTTATCTGACGGATGCAGGCGAACCGGCTTTAATTATTTTGGATAAAACAACAGGAAAAGGTAGAAGGGTTTTGGAAAATCAACCTTCAACCACCGATAATTTACCCATAAAAGCAGAAGGAAAAATTATGAAAGATGAAAAAGGAAATGAAGTGAGAATCCACGCAGACCAATTGGAGATTTCTCCCGATGGAAAATGGCTGTATTTCCAGCCTGCAAGCGGCCCTCTTTGGAGAGTGGAAACGCAATATCTGAATGATGAAAATCTATCCGAAAAAGATTTGGCGTCTAAAGTTGAATTATTCTACAAAACTCCATCAACAGGAGGAACAGCTATTGATACAGACGGAAATATCTATGTGAGCGATGTGAACAAAAGTGAAATCATCAAAATATCACCTGACGGAAAAGAAAGCCTGGTTATTAAAGACAAAAGATTGCTTTGGGCAGACGCTTTATGGATTAATGACGATGGATATCTATGGATTCCGACAGGTCAGTTGAACCGTTTGGCAGCATTTCAGAACGGAAAAAGCAAAGTGAAATTTCCAGTCGTGATTTACAAATTGAAAATCAATGCAAAACCGCAACGAAATTAAGTTCAAACTCATTGTCAGAAAAGTAAAACTCTGTGAGCTTCTATAAGTGAAACGGCTTTGTGAAACTTAGATGCAGTTAATAGTTAAAAAAAACTTAGTGCACTTTGTGTTAAAATCAGGCAGAATAACAAATAATCAAAAATAAATAACATTAAAAAATACCAACATTATGAAAGCAATTGTATTAAAAGAAGCCGGAAGCGTAGAAAATTTAGAATACGTAGAATTGGCAAAACCAACCATTAACGAAGGCGAAGTATTAATAAAAGTAAAAGCCATCAGCATCAATCCGGTAGATGTAAAAAGCCGTGCTGGAAAAGGTGTTTACGGAAGAATCAAAACAGAAAATCCATTGATTTTGGGTTGGGATATTTCCGGAATAGTCGAAGAAACTAAAAGTTCAGACTTTAAAGTGGGCGATGAGGTTTTCGGAATGGTGAATTTCCCCGGACACGGAAAAGCATATGCTAAATATGTCGCAGCTCCGGCCAATCAACTGGCTTTAAAACCTAAAAATATCTCTTTTGAAGACGCTGCAGCTTCGACTTTGGTTGCACTTACGGCGTTTCAGGCTTTGGTTCACAATGCGAAAATTCAGGAAGGGCAGAACGTTTTGGTTCACGCAGCTTCGGGTGGAGTGGGTCATATCGCGGTACAGATCGCCAAACATTTGGGGGCGAAAGTGACGGGAACTTCTTCCGCAAAAAATAAGGATTTTGTCCTGAGTTTAGGCGCAGATTCATATATCGATTATCACGGTTTCGACTGGAAATCAGCAGGCAGAACTTTTGATTTTGTGTTGGATACCATTGGCGGAGACAATATCGACCATTCTCTTGAAGTGACGAAAGAAGGCGGTTCAATCATCAGTATTCCGACAGGACTAAATGAAGAAGTAACAGCAAAAGCAGAAGCTAAAGGCGTGAAGGGTTATTTTATTCTCGTGCAGTCGAATGGAGAAGATATGAAACAGATTGCTTCTTTACTGGAAAGTGGTGCTATCAAAGCTCACGTCTCAAAAACTTTCCCTTTCGAGCAGATGAGAGAAGCACATCTCGAACAGGAAACGGGCAGAACGGTTGGTAAAATTGTAATTACTCTATAATATCTAACCCTTAAAATCAGCAAAATGAACTTAAAAAATATAGCAGTATCGGCATTGGCATTGGTTTCCTTGGCCGCTTGCAACCAATCTCCGAATCGGAGCCATTCAAAATCTGAGAATGAAATTTCAACAGAAAAAAATGCACAGTTAGAAGAGGTTTTCTCAGACAGCACGTATCAGTTAACGGGTGTTGCCGTTGCAAAAGATAATCGGGTCTTTGTGAATTATCCTTATTGGCTGGACAATCATTCCTATTCCGTGGTTGAGGTGAAAGATGGCAAACCGGTTCCTTATCCCGATGCAGAATGGAACAGCTTCAAAAAAGGCGAAGACGGACAAAACAAATTTGTGACTGTACAGTCTGTAGTTACCGATGACAGAGGATTTCTTTGGGTCGTAGATGCGGCAGGAATCGGATTGGGAAAAGTGTATCAACACAGCAGTAAGGTGGTGAAAATCAATTTGGCCACAAATAAAATTGAGAAAATCTACAGATTTCCAGAAAATGTGGTGAGTGAAGATGTCTACATCAATGATATCCGCGTGGATAATAAAAATGGTTTTGCGTATTTAACCAATTCAAATACAGGCGGAATCGTGGTTTTGAATATCAATACAGGTGAATCAAGATTGGTTTTAGCTAATTCTTCATCAGTGAAGTCTGACCCGAATTATCATTTTTCACCTTTGGGAACTGAACTTAAAAAAGGCGATGGTTCTTTACTGAAAGTGAATTCAGACGGTATTGCGCTGACTCCCGATAATCAATATCTATACTACAAAGCGCTTACGGACAACCGCTTGTACAGAATTAAAACCGATTTGTTGAGAGATTTTAAAACCGATGAAGCTGTCTTAAACAAAAGTGTAGAAGATTTAGGAAAATTCATCACGACAGACGGTATGATTTTCGATAAAAAAGGAAATCTGTATTTGGGAGATTTGGAGAAAAATTCAATCGTGAAAATTACTCCGGATCTGAAAATGCAGACGATTATAAAAGACGATGAAAAGCTGATCTGGCCCGACAGCTACAGTATTTCTGACGATGGATATTTATACATTTCCAATTCTCAGATTCAGCTGATGCCTTGGTTTCACGATGGGGCGGCGCAGTTTAAAAAGCCTTTTAAAGTCTTTAAAATTAAGATTTAAAATTAATGAAATGAAAAACATCATTCAAATAATCGCTGACAGCCAAAAGTATTTTATCAACTTTTTAAGGATCTCGATTTTTGTGGTAATGGCCTGGATTGGAGGTTTGAAAGCTTTCCAATACGAAGCTGACGGTATTGTTCCTTTTGTGGCAAACAGTCCGGTGATGAACTTTCTTTACAATCATCCAGGTGAATACAATTTACATAAAAATAAAGAAGGTGAAGTTGTCCCTGACAATATTAAATGGAATACTGAAAACGGAACTTACACTTTTGCATACGGATTGGGAACAGCAATTGTTGCCATCGGTTTACTGACACTGCTGGGAATCTGGTTTCCAAAAATAGGTTTGCTGGGCGGTTTACTCACTTTCGGGATGTCTCTGGTTACACTTTCCTTTCTGGTTACTACTCCTGAAGCCTATGTGCCTGATTTGGGAGGTTCCGAACACGGATTTCCCTATCTGTCGGGAGCAGGAAGGTTGGTCATAAAAGATATTATTATGCTTGCGGGAGGATTGATAATTGCATCAGATTCAGCAAGAACAAATTTAATTAAAAATCAATAAAATGAAAACTATATTATTTTACTTAAGCTTATTTTTTGCAGTATCAGTTTCTGCACAAAATGTTCAGACATTTACCTTAAAAAAATTACCAACAAAACCTGTTAACGAACTTCTTACGAGAGGAATGATTTCCGGTGAACAGGGAACTATCGGATATTTTACGTATAAAAAAGGAGCGGTGGTTCCAACCCATCAGCACTCGAACGAACAGTATTCTCTGATTACAAAAGGGAGTGTAAAAGTGAAAATTCTGGATAAAGAATATATAGTAAAAGCCGGAGACGGAATCATCATTCCACCGAATGTTCCTCATAGTTTTACGGCGTTGGAGGACGATACGATTGACATCGATTTTTTCAGTCCGGCAAGAAAAGACTGGATTGAGGGGAAGGATAATTACTATGACAAGAAGTAGGTTTTTATCAAGTATTTTAAACAACATCATTCCCAATTATTATGAAAAAAACAATCTTTAATTTGTCTCTTTTGGCTTTTTTCTTTCCCTTTTCGGGCAATGCGCAACAGTATCCTGATAAAATCAGGAAAAAATCTAAGGATGATCGAATTTGGCATTATTCAATGATTGATGCAATGCGCAGAGGAATTTACGAAGGCACTCATACGGTGAAAGAATTAAAAGCACACGGAGATTTCGGGCTGGGAACATTTAATCATCTCAACGGAGAACTTGTTGCCCTGGATGGAATTATTTACAGGATTCCACCCTCCGGAAAAGTAGAGGTAGCCTCAGAAAATCTTAAATCTCCATTTACTTCACTCACATTTTTTAATGCAGATGATGTGAAAACCTTAGATCACTGTAGGAGGTGCAGATCCTGTTTCTCCGGAAGATACGACTGAGCTTGCAACATTAATGAAAGTGAGGCCTCAGTACAAGGCAAAAAATATGAAAGGAACAATGGTGGGTTATTTTACGCCATCATTATTAAGTAACGTTGATCTTTCTCCGTTTCATTTTCATTTTATTTCGGATGATAGAAAATTTGCGGGGCATCTGATGTCCGGAAATCTTGTAAACGCAGAAATTAAAATTTATCTTAATGAAAAAAGCGGTTATGATATTGAATTACTAAGTGAAAACAGTCGCTTCCGTCAGTTGAAGTTTCAAGGTAAAGAATCTTCTGCTATTTACTAACTTTATATAAAATAATTATTATGGCAAAAACATATCAGGCGTTAGAAACTGCAGAGCAGGAAGATGGCACGTACAGCTCAACAATTGTAGAAAAGCAAATTGAGGATATTCCTGATGGGAAAGTATTGATAAGAGTCGAATACAGTTCTCTGAATTACAAAGATGCATTATCTGCCAAAGGAAACAAAGGGGTGACAAGAAACTATCCCCACACTCCGGGAATTGATGCAGCGGGATCGGTTGAAGTCTCCTCTTCGTCACTCTGGAAAAGTGGAGATCAGGTGTTGGTAACAGGTTTTGATCTGGGAATGAATACCAACGGAGGATTTGGGCAGTACATTGTTGTCCCTGAAAGCTGGATTATTAAACTACCGGAAGGTCTTACAGCTAAAGAAGCGATGATTTATGGTACTGCTGGTTTTACCGCAGGTCTTTCAGTACAGGCATTACTCCGCAATGGAATCACGCCTGAAAAAGGGACTGTTGCAGTTAGTGGATCTACCGGAGGAGTCGGTTCGGTGGCGGTTGCAATTTTAGCAAAATTAGGATTTCAGGTGGCTGCAATCAGCTCAAAAGAAGAAGCAATTCCTTTTTTGAAATCATTGGGTGCAGCTGAGATCATTTCAAGACAGGATTTTGAAGATAATAGCGGTAAGGCGTTGCTTAAACCCCGTTTTTCGGCGGCTATCGATACAGTGGGAGGCAATATTTTGGCAACTTTAATCAAAAGTCTCCATTATGAAGGCGTGGTGACAACCTGCGGAATGGTAGGCGGCGGAGAACTTAATACAACCGTTTTTCCTTTTATTCTTAAAGGAATTCAACTCATCGGAATTGACAGTGTGGAAATTCCCTTGGAAAAAAGAATTCCTGTATGGGAAAATTTGGGAACACATTGGAAACCTCAACAGCTAAAGGATTTGGCAAAAATAATAAGTCTTGAAGAACTACCCGAATATATTGATAGAATTTATAACGGGAAAATGCAGGGGAGAGCGGTGGTTAAACTTTGGAGATGATTATTAAATTTTTGCCAAAATTAAGATTAATTTAAAAATCGGTCAAAATGACCTACTAATGAATGTTTAATTAGTATCACTTTCTGACAATTAGTTCTATATATTGGTGAAGGAGTATTTTTTGAGTTTCAGATAAAAAGTTTACTTAATGCTGAAATCTTTACTTCAAAAAATCGGATTACAAAAAGAACCAGAAACTCTTGTCAGAAAGAGTATAAGTTCTTTAGCCCCAAAATCTTAACGGATGAGAAAGAAGTTTCAAGAGTTCAGCCTTATCTTACCGCAATTAAAAATGCGATTGATGAACCAAACATCACCAATATTGCTATCACAGGTGCATATGGTTCCGGTAAAAGCACTATTATTAAAACAATTCAGCATTTAAATCCTGATTATAAATATCTGAATATTTCTTTGGCGTCATTCAATGATTCTAATGAGGCTGAAGATTTAGAAAGGTTACTTGAGGTAAGTATTTTACAACAGATATTTTATCACGTAAAGCCAACTGAAATTCCTGATTCTAGATTTAAACGTATTATTAATAACGCAACTGGCAAAATTGGTCGATTGCGATTGGATTAGTTATGTGGATTTCAAGCATTTTCATTCTTTTCAAGTTTGACTATATCAATAAAATCAATCCAAGTAATTGGATTTGGGGATTGAAAAATATTGATTTAATAGCGTGGTTAGTATTTATCATATTCTTTTTTGGAATCGGAATGTTTTCTAAAACCGTAGTAAGGTTGTTCAGTAATTCTAAAATCAATAAACTAAATATACAAGGTGAAGTTGAGCTAGGAGATAATATTGACAAGTCTGTTTTCAACGAACATCTTGAAGAGATTCTTTATTTTTTCGAAAGAACAGAATATAATGTAATTGTAATTGAAGATTTAGATAGATTTGAAAATACCGATATCTTCACAAAGCTTAGAGAAATAAATATTTTACTTAATAATTCGAAATCTATACAAGATAAGAGAGCGAACGAAAAAATAAACTTTTTCTATGCCATTAAGGATGATATGTTTAAGGATAAAAACGAAAGGGTGAAGTTCTTTGACTATATTATTCCAATAATACCATTTATCAATCCTTCTAATGCTGACGAGCAGTTATCAAAACTCATTAAGGAAGCGAAACTACAAACGGTTTTATCCAAAGAATTTATTAGTGATGTCATCACTTTTATTGATGATATAGATATGCGTTTGCTTATTAATATTTTTCACGAGTTTGTTCTGTACCGTGACGCTCTTAACTCTGAATTTGTAACCAAACCTGAGGAACTTTTTGCAATTATTACTTACAAAAATCTTTTTCCTAATGATTTTATGAAGTTGCATAGAAGAGAAGGAATGCTTTACCAATTTATAAATAACAAAAATCAATATATTACTGGCATAGTAGAGGAAATTGATAAGGAAATTGATAAAAAAGAGACAAGTATAGAAGATATTGAAGACGAATTTATTAGCTCTGTAAAAGAATTACGGGCAATTTATATTAATGCAATTCAAGAAAAAATTCCGGACGCAACATCACTAAACCTGGATGGAGATAAAAAGTTTTTCCAACTGATAGAAGACGATAATTTTGAATTGTTAATTGAAAAAGACAAAATAAATTATTATTTCTATAGACATAATTATGGTAGTGAATATAGATTAGGCGCAAATAACACTAGTTTCTCTTTTGCAGATATTGGGAAGGAAGTCAATCCTGACTTTACTTATTCTGAAAGAGAACAGTTGATTTTAGACAAGACCAATGATAGAATTCATAATCTTAAATCTGAGATTGAAAAACTTAAAAACGGAAAACAGGAAGTTAAATCTTGGGATGTAAAACAAATTTTTGAACACATTGATATCACTCCTTATTTGAATGATTTTTCTGATAGCCATTTAATGCGTAATTTGCTAATCAATGGTTATCTGAATGAGAATTATAATGATTACATTTCTTTGTTCCACGAGGTAAGTTTGACAAGGGATGATTTCCTCTTCGAGAAGAAAGTAAAGAGTGGGGAACTGCTAGCATTTGATTATAAATTGACAAATATTGAAACTTTACTAGGTAAAATACCTGAAAAATATTTCAGAAGAGATAATATATTGAATTTTGATTTATTAAATTTTCTCGGTAACAATTATAGTAAATATAAAACATTGTTTGACAGTATCATAAATGTCTTAAGTAATGGAAAGGGAAATTCTATTGAGTTCATTGATTCTTATATTCATAGAGAAAATATCCCAATAGAGATTTTTATGATATCTATTTGTAAATCTTGGACTGGCTTAATTGATTATCTATACAATGAAAGCAATTATACAGAAGAAAAAGAAAACTATTATTTGGAACTTTTGATAAAGTTTGTTCCTGCCGAAGATATGGTGAAATTCCAAAATAATGATTTGCTAAAAGATTTGATTGAGGAAAAACCATATTTCTTATCGATGATAAAAAATACTGGTGAGAATGATTATTTTGATAAAATCTCTTCGTTGTTCAAAAAACTGAATGTAAATTCTCGGATTTAAACCCTGCTACAGAAGATACCAAAAAGTTATTCGATTACGTTTATAAAAATGATAACTATCAGATAAATGCCGAAAATATTGAAGCTATGATTCTTGAATATAGTTCTGAAATAGAAGTGAATGATTTGAGAAAAGCTCATTACAATTCAATCCTTAATTCAAATTGTGAAGATCTTATTAGTTATTTAAAAGGTGACATAAATAGTTATGTTAAAAAAGTTTTTCTGAAATTGGAAGATAATACAGAAGAACCCGAAGAGTCATTTGTTTTACTTTCAAATGATACTTTTTTAAACAAAAATTTAAAATTGGAAGTAATGTATAAGTATGATTTTAAAATTTCAGACTTATCAGATATTGAAGAATTGGAAATTAAAACAATGCTTATTAAAACTAATAAAGTTATTTCTAATTGGAATAATGTTATAGATTACTACATTGACTGTGATTCCTCTATAGAAAAACCGTTGATAGACTTTCTGAATAATGAAGAAAACTATATCGAACTGTCGAAAGAGAAAATGGATAAGGAAGGAGATTTTGATTATGCTGAGTTTAGATGAAAAATATTGTTATGCAATGAATTATCAGATGAGAATTATAAAAAATTGCTAGAAAACAGTATCTACACTAGAGCTGAGCTTGGTTTTGAAAATATGAGCGCTGAAAAGGTAAAATATCTTGTTGAGAAAATTCTGTTGCTTTCAGAAACAAATTATAACTTATTCAAGGAAAAATTTCCAGATCAACATATTGATCTTATAGCAAATCATCAAGGCAAATTAATAGAAGATTTTGAAAAATATTCTTTGGACGAAAAAGATATTATCTTGTTGTTAGGTGATTTGAGTAAAATAACACATCAAACTAAAATTGAAATAATTAAGAAGATTGATTCTGATGTGATTATCAATAATAAAGATATTTCTATAATTGTTTGTACTATACTTTCAAACTCTGCCTACATTCCTTTGGAGTATCAAGTTTTAGAAGGAGTATTTAGAAACGCAACTTCAATAGAAAATAGAATAAAATTATTTAATATTCAATTTGAAAAGCTATCTGTAGAGGACATTAGCAATTTGGTTAAAATCTTACCTTATCCATATTCTGAAATTGCTATTAGTAGAAAAAGGCCAACAATACCTTTAAATGATTACAATAATGAGTTTGTAAATAATCTTAGTAATCAAGGTTTAATTTCTTCTTTTAAAGTGAAAAAAGATGAGATTAAAGTTGTGGCAAATTATTAGACAATGACCAATTTTTATTAGTTGATTTAGATAGGAGGATTTTTTTTTATTTTTTTTCTCTCTGATATTAAGATAAATACAATTTATTAGGTTCATTTAAGCTACTTAATATTTGTGAGAGACAAAAAAAGACATATATTTGCACCAGTAAAAACAAACAATCTTAATCTTGTTTAAAAAAGTGACCTATTCGGTGACCTAAAAATAGGAGAACGATATAAAGCTTATGGATAGGGAGTTTTTCAAATAAGAACAAGTCCCGTCCGGATCGCAAGCAGAAATGCAAATTATTACAAAACCCTTTAAATCCTGTGATTTGAAGGGTTTTTCTTTTTGCACAAATTGCAGATTTCGGTAATAATTTTCAAAAAAAAGGGGTCAAATTCGGGGTCTCTAAATTTTTTGGAAAAAAGGGACACCTAATTTTTTGAGAGTTTTAGTCTGGATTTTGCAACATTTTTTTAATGAAGAAAAATCAAATTCAAAAAAGAGGTGTCCCTAAAGAAAAAGGACACCGAATTCTCAAAAAAATGGGACACCAAATCTCTCTTAAAGCCATTCAGTAGGGCGTTTACAAATTGAACATCTTGTAGGTAAAAAACAACACAATTATTTTTAACCTATAAGTCACCACTATGAACACAAAGCTTTCAATTCTCTTTTATATCAAAAGAGCAAAAACAACCTCACAGGGAAAATCCCCAATTTATTTACGTGTAACTGTTGACAGCAAACGAACAGAATTTCGCATCAAAAGATTTGTTGAAACTCATAAATGGAGTTCCGAACAAAACAAGATGAAAGGCAATTCTGAAGAATCCAGAACGCTTAATACTTATTTGGATATACTCAAATCAAGAATCTACGAAATTCAGAAAGACCTCATCCATTCTTGTAAAGAAGTCAATGGAGAAGCTATCAAAAATATACTGTTGGGAATTGATGAAAGAAAACGAATGCTCATTCCGATTTTTCAGGAACATAATAACAGAATGGAAGCATTGCTGGGGAAAGAATATGCAAAAGGAACGTTGACTCGATATAAAACCTGTTTTAGCCATATCAAAGAATTTCTTAACTGGAAGTTTAATATTTCGGATATCGAGATTACAGAGATAGATCACTCTTTCATTTATGACTTCGAATTTTTCCTTAGAACCGAAAAGTCCTCTGCGAATAATTCAGCAGTTAAGTATGTCAAAAATTTTGGTAAAATTATCAGGATATGTCTGGCGAATAAATGGATACTCCACGATCCATTTTTAGGTTACAATTCTAAATTTATTGAGGTAAACAGAGGGTTTTTGGATGAAGAAGAACTAGCACGCTTGCAAAATAAAGAGTTGAAGATAGAACGCATTGCTTTAGTTCGTGATGTCTTCCTTTTTAGTTGTTATACGGGGCTTTCGTTCATTGATGCGTGGAATCTCACAAAGGACAATATCGGAATCTGTATTGACGGCAATAAATGGATTTTTACCACTCGTCAGAAAACAAAAATAGCCTCTCATATACCTTTACTTCCGATTGCCGAAGACATTATTAAGAAATATGCAAAACATCCGATGTGTGTTATTTCAGGAAAGCTGCTTCCTGTCCTCAGTAATCAGAAAATGAATGCCTATCTCAAAGAAATTGCAGATTTATGTGAGATCACAAAAGAACTCACTTTTCACATTGCCAGGCACACATTTGCCACCACGGTTACACTATCCAACGGAGTTCCTATTGAAAGCGTAAGCAAAATGCTTGGGCACAAAAGCATCAAGACCACCCAACACTATGCAAAGATTTTGGATAAAAAAGTAAGTGAGGATATGGCATTATTAAAAGCGAAATTTTCACAGAAAGCAGCATATATGAACAAGATTAGAACGATTTAAGCTTTAATATGGTTTATTTTAAAAATAATGAATTATAATTCATTATTTAACATTAAATTTATACATTGTTCTAATAATTAAATAATTGTAATTGAAATTTGTTGTTTTAGTTTCGGAAAAACACTCAAAAACATTAAGTAAATTAGCAATTTCGTGTGTTTATTATTAGATATTGTCAATTATCGTTAGATATTATATACTCTTACGATATCTGGTGTTTCACTTATAAATCACATTTTTGCCCACATAAAACTCAATAATGAAAATCACATTGAAAATATTTTATTCAGACTTTAAAAGTTACTATTATTACTGCTCGCACAATATTTCTTATAATAAAATCTTTATAGCTTTTGTTCTTTTCTTTTTCTCAGGGAAAATTTTCTCACAAGAGAAAACTTTAACCAGAAAAGAAATAGACAGTATTTATAAGGTTATTAGCACAGATGAATTGTTTAACAAAGAAGGGATTGCAAGGGCAACAGAATTATATTATATAGCAAAGGAAGTTGGTTATAAAGAAGGACAAATAAAAGCTTTATATAGGCTAGCTGAAGTAGAAAGTGGGATGCTTAACTCTTCAAGAGCTACAGATCACATAATTACCTTAAAATCTCTAACGTTAGCTCTTGGTGATTACGAAAACTACATCAAGGCACTTTGTTTGGAATCTAAAAATTTTTATACAGAAAAAAACTATACTCAGTCACTCAAAACACTTAATCAGGCTAAGAAATATCTGCCAGAAATAGAAAATGTAGAAGTAAGGAGGAAGGCGAAAATTGATATTGATATATATAAGTGGTTTACCATTGAAAGTTTAAAATTTCCTAAAGCATCATACAAAGACTCGCTGATTGCTACTTCAGAAAAAATCTGCAAAGAAGCATTTTTGTTAAAAGATGAAAATCTAAGAGCCAAAAGGCTTCTTTTCTCTTCTACAATGGCCGCAACAACTCTTATAGAAATGGGCAGGCAATCTGAGGCCCAAAAATATCTGAAAATAGGAGAAAAGCAACTAAAAATAACAGGGATAAATAAATATCCTGTTGCAGACTATTATAAAGTAAAGGGTGATTATGAATATAGAAATAAGGAAAAAAATAAAAACTATCTGGATAGTGCACTTTCCAATTATAATAAATCACTAAAAATCTGCAATCTATTGGAATATGGAGCCTTATTAAAAACCTTGTATCCGAAAATAGCTAAAGTATATGCAGATAAAAATGATTTAGAAAAACAATTGTTGTTTCAGAAAAAAGAAATAGCATTAAAAGACAGTTTGGATTACCAGTCTGCTATAGAACAAAATGAATTCAAAAAGAAGGCATATAGTATTAAATCTCAATCCGAAGAACTAGTCAAACCTGTTAATAAAACTTTGTTTTATGTTATTGTAATTTTACTTGCTTTGCTAGGAATATCAGCGTTTATTTTCAAAAAATATTTATCACAGAGAAAGCACAATAATCAGCAAGCAATCGAAGAGAAACCTTTTGAAAATGAGACGCTGCCTAAAGATAAGATTGATGTCTCTTCTGTAAAAGAGCTGACTTCTTTGTTATATGAAGATGTAAATGCATTTCATTTGGTTTTCAATGAAGCTTATCCTAATTTTAAGAAAAATCTTCTTAAAATTAACCCTGCTATAAAATCTTCTGATGTAGAATTTTGCGCCCTTATAAAACTGAATCTGGATACCAAGCAGATTGCCCAGTTGAAAAAAATGACGGTAGGAGCTGTAGAAGCAAAAAAATATAGAATCCGACAAAAATTAAATATATCAAGAGAGCAAAATATGTACATATTCATTTCAAATATTTGATAAAAATATATTGAAAATCAATAACTTATAAAAACGTATGAAATCGTATATATTCCGTTAGCTATCGTTAGAGCGTAAATAGCTTAGCGTTTTTCCATATAAAATACTTTTGTGTCGAAAAATTATTAAAAGATTCTGAATGTAAAGAACTTTTAGTAATTAAGGATTCTAATTACACACAAAACAATTGAAAAAAAGCTACTCCGGATTAGCATTACATACAAAGAAAACTGTTTTCAGAAAAGCAGTTGCTTTGTGTGTATTTTTGTTTTTCTGTAGTATTTCAGTTTCGGCAAAAGTTGTAGCCTTAAGGGAGAACAGCTCTACAGAAGCTACACCAGCACTAATTGTAGTTTCTGATAGTGCTACCGTCTATAATATTCAGGCTTTCACCAATGCAGAGATCATTGTGAAAAAAGACGATTTTATTAGCCAGAAAGCAGAAATATTTGTTTCAGAAGGCGTTGTTCTTTATAATCGTGAAGTCATCAGCAATGCTGAAATTGTAGTAGAATCACAGTCTTCAGAAAAACTGGTTTCCACAAATAGAGAAACTAATTCCATTCAGAAACCAGCTGTCACAATAGCTAAAAAGCATACGAAGCAGAATCATACTTTCATAAGCTCTTATAAAGATTCTTCGGTTTTTTCTTATCATACGAAAGAAACTTGTGTTTTTATACATATTAATGAGCATACTGCATTCAAAGCAGAACCATCTTGTTCTTATTCTATTGCAATTTTTTCTTTTACTAGACCTGAAGAGAAAATCACCTATAAAAATCCTCATTTCACTATTTCTTATTTCTCAGGGAAATATTCGGTAAGACCTCCTACATTTTTTCCTGAATTTTTAATCTGTACGCATTTATTTAATAGTATGGATATAGATTAGGATCAATTATAAGATGTGCTGTCCAATCTTTATCACTTCATCTGCATTTCAATAATATTCTTCCATAGGATTGAATATCGATTATCTATAAAAATGGGATGATTACAAGCCCTTAGATTTCATAAAAACAAAAAATACTCAACAAATGAAAAAAACAATTTTAACAGCCTTATTATTAGTCTCAGCATTAGCTTATTCCCAGGTGGGAATCAATACTACTGACCCTAAAGCCACACTAGATGTAGTTGCAAAAGCTACAGACGCTACAACGGCAGAGGGCATTATAGCTCCACGACTTACAGGTAATGAGTTAAAAGGAAAGGATGCCCTTTATGGTACAGACCAAAAAGGCACAATTGTTTATGCAACAGCAGCTGCATCGCCTACAACCACAAAAACCACAAATGTAACCACTGCCGGTTATTATTATTTTGATGGAAGCGTTTGGAAGGCGTTTGCAAGTGGAGGCAGCTTTACCCAAACAGACGACTGGCATACTACCGGAAATGCTGGTACCACTTCAGGCACCAACTTCCTTGGTACTACAGATAATCAGGATCTTATGTTCAAAAGAAACAATATACAGGCAGGATTATTAGGTGCTACCAATACATCTTATGGGCTAAACTCCTTTATTGCAAATACTACTGGAATTCAAAATTCAGCGTTTGGAGTAGATGCTCTTAAGTCGAATACTACAGGTTCTTACAATTCTGCTTTTGGAGTGAGTGCACTTCAATCCAATACTACAGATAATGGAAGTGCTGCTTTTGGATTTGAGGCTGCTAATAAAACTGTTACCAATAGACAAACTGCTTTTGGTTATCGTGCTTTAAAAAATATTACTTTGGGGGCTGGCAATGTAGCAATAGGTACAAATGCCTTGCTTAATACTACTTCGGCATTTAATAATACAGCTGCTGGTTATGAGGCACTAATAAATAATACTACAGGTGCTGAAAATACGGCTATTGGTGCCAGCGTTATGAGCTCCAATACAACTGGAAGTTATAATACAGCACTCGGAGCGGATGCTCTGGATGCAAATACTTCAGGCAAAAATAATACAGCATTAGGTTGGAACGCAGGTAAAACATCAACAGGAGACAACAATACATTTTTGGGTTCCAATGCAGGTTCTAATGTAACAACAGGTTCCAATAATATCATTATTGGGTATAATGCTACCGCAAGCAGCGCAACAGTAAGTAATCATATCAGAATGGGAAATTCTTCCATTACCACTGCCGCAATACAGGTAGCTTGGTCGGTAACCTCCGATAAGCGATACAAAGACGATATTAAGAACTCCAATCTTGGCTTAGATTTCATAAAACAACTAAGACCAGTATCCTATCTCCGTAAAAATGATGAAAGCCATAAGCGGGAATACGGCTTTATTGCACAGGAATTACAGGAAACACTGAAGAAGAATAATGCTTCTGACAGTGGCATTGTAACAGAAGACGGAAATGCAATGCTCAGCGTACGATATAACGACCTCTTTGCACCATTGGTAAAAGCGGTGCAAGAGCAACAAAAGGAAATTGATGAGCTGCAGAAAAGAATAGATATTTTGGAAAAAAAGTAAAAAACTTTATTTATAAAATATAACCAGAGGCTCTTTGGTGATTTTTATAAAAACAAAACAAATATTTAATCTTAATTACAAATCAAATGAAAATAACAATATTATCAGTTTTAGTATTATTTCCGGCATTTGCGTTTTCTCAGGTCGGAATCAATACCAATGCTCCAAAAGCTACTCTCGATGTTGTAGGAAAACCTACAGACAATACCGCAACAGACGGTATCATTGCTCCTCGACTTACAGGTAATGAACTAAAAGCCAAGGATGTTCTTTATGGGGTTAGCCAGAAAGGAGCCCTTATCTATGCTACAGCGGCTGCTTCGCCCACTACAGCAAAAACGGTAAATGTAACTGCTGCTGGGTATTACTATTTTGACGGTAGTGTATGGCAGGCTTTTACAGGAGGGGGTAGCGGAACCCAGACCGATGACTGGCATATTAGCGGAAATACAGGGACTACACCGGACACCCATTTTTTGGGCACAACAGATGATGTAGATTTTATGCTCAAAAGAAATAATGTTCAGGCGGGATTGCTGACTCCCGATGAAGCTTCTTTCGGTGCAGGTAGCCTTCCGGATTCTTCTGCAGGTTTAGGGAATACCGCTTTCGGAGCTGGTGCCCTTCAAGCCAATACCACGGGTTTTGGGAACTCTGCCTTTGGGTACAATGCACTTAATGCAAATACTACAGGAAACCGGAACTCAGCATTTGGTAGAAATACTTTAATGGTTAATAACGGCTCAGACAATAATGCTTTTGGTTCTAATGCACTTACAAACAATACAACTGGTGAGAAAAATGTAGCAATAGGGCTTGTTGCAATGAGTAAAAGCACAGTCGGCAATTCGAATACAGCTCTGGGAGAAGGTTCTATGTGGTTAGAAGCTACAGGAGATGAAAATACAGCAGTTGGATCTAGTGCTAATCCTAGCAATACAGGAGCAAATCGTAATACATCATTAGGGACTAATCCAATGCAACACAATACAACTGGAAATGATAATACAGCATTGGGATGGAAGGCTAATCAACATAGTCTTGCTACTCCATTAACCGGAAGCAATATGGTTGCTATAGGTTATACAGCAGGTGTTTCCAGCATAGACCCTAGTAATTTTATTGCAATAGGATATTCGGCTGGTCCATTGGGTAATAACTATATCAGGTTGGGGAATTCTTCCATTACAACTGCTGCAATACAGGTAGCCTGGTCGGTAACCTCCGATAAGCGATACAAAAACGATATTAAGGACTCCTACCTTGGCTTGGATTTTATCAAAGAGCTACGACCAGTATCCTATATCCGTAAAAATGACGATAGCAAAAACCGGGAATACGGTTTTATCGCTCAGGAGCTACAGGAAACACTGAAGAAGAATGGTGCTACTGACAGCGCAATTGTAACAGAAGATAAAGATACAATGCTGAGTGTACGCTATAACGATCTTTTTGCGCCATTGGTAAAGACTATACAGCAACAACAAGCTATAATTGCAAAATTAAAGAAAAGATTGCAGGAGCTGGAAAATAAATAAGGACTAAAGAATCTCCAACCAGGAAAGATAGTTTATTTGAATACCATATTTGCAAATGGTTGAAGTGAAAGTTGCAGAAAGCGGGATAGAAATATCCCGCATCTGCAACTTCTTTAAATCTTCCGAAGAGGAAATAAAAGAAATGTTTTTGCAAAAAAGTATTTCTACCGATTTGCTTTTGAAATGGAGCAAACTGCTGGAGTATAATTTCTTCAGACTCTACTCGCAACATTTGATATTGTATCCGCCACCAGCCGCCACCAGAGAAAAACAGGATAAACCATCGAAACTTCCTCAATTCCGAAAAAATATCTATACAAAAGAAGTGATAGATTTTATTCTGGAACAGATTACAACAAAAGAAATGACCAAAACCCAAGTAATAGAACACTATAGAATCCCTAAAACTACATTATACAAATGGATAAGCAAATACGAAAACTCCGAAAATTAGTGACACTCTATTTACATAAATCCAGAGGTGATTTAGAAAAGATCTATGGTAAGCCAGATGCAAAATTTGATGATGAAATGTGGTTTTATAATAGATATCGTTGGGGCATCTTTAAAGATGAGATTGCATTTGTTTTCGAAGATAACAACATTGTTGATATCTCCATTACAGAATATATTTTTGGGGAAGAGTACAGGAATATTTTTTACTATGAAGGGCAAAATCCTGAATATAAAGTTTTTAATATTATGTAAGATAAATATAGATGAAAGTTTCTCAGTCAGATTATAAATTGATTTATACCGATATAATTAATAAAAAGTACCCTCATAAAATAGAAAATTGCAAAGCATTGCTCAGCAGAAAGCATTTGTCAGTAAAAAATATTTTGAAATTAAATCAAATAATTTTTGATACATCCATAAGCTCAGAACAATTGAATCAGAGGTTTAAAGCCTATAAAAAGTCTGATGTTATTAAGATTTTGGGTTATCAGAAAGAAAACTAAATAACAATCAGCTGGCAAATCATTTCAATCTGAGGAGGAATACAGTTTCAAAGTGGAATAAAATATTTTTGGTCAAAAATGAATCACAATTCCAAAATTCAAAAAAGTAAAATGAAAAACTTAATTGAAGACATTCTTCAGGAGAGAAGTATTTTAATAGGATTAACGTATGAAGAGGTAAAATGGTATTTGGATAAAGAACCGGATATTATAAACGGCGAAAAATGGGTGTATTTTGTAGAAAAGTATTTTTTCGGAATATTAACAAGAAAACTACACTTATATTTTCGTAATGGGAAGGTAAATGATTTTTATGTTGGATAGATAAAATTTACAAGAATATCAAAGGAGGCTTATGGCCTCCTTTTTAATTTTAAAAACAATGATGAAAATACAAATGTTATTAAATAACCTTACAGAACAACTCAATTTCATAGATCTTGAGATAGATGATGCTGTGTTAAAATGTGAAAAATCTGTTGAGGTTACAATTACTACAATACAAAAAGTAAAAAAAGAAATTTTGAGAGTTGGCTTTAAATCTGTAAGTGAAGAAATTCATTTCTTTAAGGAGATTAAGCCTCAGTTTACCTCTAAACGGATTTATTATAATTCAGTTTACAGAATAGAGACTAAAAAACCATCGGGTAGTACCAGAATTTTAAAAAAATATTACAACAACGAACTTGAAAAGCTTAAAAGATACTTTGATGATAATCTCGATTTCTATAAATATTACAGAACCAAAAGTACCTATCTTGATTACAAATATTTCGTGAGAGGTTCTTTTGATGTGAAACAGAGCTTGGATAATTTCTATTATGAAACCGATCTTAATTTTTCAACATCTCACGATTTCAAAATTGCAAAAATCATTGCGAACGATTTGTTACAGCTTTACTTGGAAGATTGTATAAAGCTTTTGGATAGAAAAAGCAATAAATTGATTACCCAACGCAACCCCAACGTAAAATTAATATGGACAGGCTCAAAAATAGCGTTAACAGAATTATTATATGCTCTTCAAACCGAAGGGGTTTTTAATAATGGCTCTGCAGACTTAAAAATAATAGCAGAATTTTTTGAGGATAATTTCAGCTTAGACCTTGGGCAATATCGTCGCAACTTTCTTGAAATAAGGGCAAGAAAGGAAAATCGAACAAAGTTTCTGGACACGCTGAAAACCAATCTTCTTAAAAGAATGGACGATACAGATGAATCTTTTTGATAAAAATTCGTACCCAACGCGACCTCCGTTGTGAATTAAAATCATTCAAAACGCACAATTTTGCCATAGAAGGTTGAAAGAATCCATCAACCAACAACAGACAAAAAATTAAAATTATGGCAGTCAGCATCATCACGAAAGAAGATCTTCAGGAATTCAAAACCGAATTGCTGGAAGAAATTAAAAGTTTGTTCCATATCAAGACATCAGAGCAGAAATTATGGCTTCGTTCTTCAGAAGTCAAAGCACTCCTCAAGATTTCATCAGGAACTCTGCAAAACCTCCGTATAAATGGAACATTACGATACTCCAAAGTTGGCGGAACAATCTACTACAACTATCAAGACATTGAAAAACTTTTCAACGAAAAATAATGTCATTGCGAGAAGGAGGAACGACTACGAAGCAATCTGTGACTCTGAGCCTGTCGAAGAGTCTATCAACCATTAACCGACAACCATCAACCACTATGAACTACATCCGCCACCTCACAGGCTTCTACGACAAAATCCAACAGGACGAACGCCTGAACCCAACACATATCAGTTTGTATTTAGCATTATTTCAGTTCTGGAATATCAACCATTTCCAAAACCCGATTAGCATTTCCCGTAACGAAATGATGAGGTTGAGCAAAATATCGGCATTGGGAACCTATCATAAATGCATCAAAGAACTGCAAAACTTTGGTTATATCGAACACATTCCGTCGTTCAATCCGTATAAAGGAAGTTTGGTAAACCTGTACAATTTTGAAACTTTAGAAGTTCAGAATCTGAACGGGAAGCGTAGCAAAAAACGAATAACCTCCGAACAAGCATTGAACCAGCACCATATCAAAAACGATATAGGTAATAGACAAGCACTGATACCTTCTATAAACAATACAAACATATCAAACAATAAAACTATTGTAAACCCACCCGAAACTGTTATTGCGAGAAATGAAGCAAAGCGAAATGACGAAGCAATCTCAGGTTCTCACATTGCCATTCCGAAAATAGTACAGCAAAATGAGGAATTCCTATCAACTGACAACCATCAACCAACAACCAAATTTTACCCACCTCGTATCTCCGAAGTAAAAATGTATTTCGCAGAAAAAGATGTACCATCCGAAGAAGCCGAAAAATTCTTTAATCATTATGAAAGCAACGGCTGGTTAGTCGGCGGAAAATCTAAAATGAAAAACTGGCAGGCAGCCGCAAGAAACTGGTTGCTGAATTCCAAAAAATTTAATGTCATTGCAAGCGAAGCGAAGCAATCTGCTATTCAGAACTCAACGAAAAATCTCACCACAACTAAATCCACCAATCTCAATGCAACTACCGGAAAAAGTTATCGAGAGCCGTTATGATTATAACAAAATAATTCCCTGGTTCCGAAGAAAAGCATCAAAATTTATCGGCAAAGAATATGTAATCTCCGAATCCGAAAAAGGAATTGTGTTCGCTCTTGTAGCGTGGATGCTAAAAGATGATCTGGTAGCAAAAGAAATGAATTTTGACCTCAACAAAGGGATTTTGTTGTCCGGGCCAATTGGTTGTGGAAAAACAACATTATTCAAAATTTTGAGATCTTGCAATTTTCCGGCATCAAAATACGGTATTGTTTCTACCCGTCATATTGTTTCGGAATTTATGCAGTCTGGTTATGAGATTTTAGAAAAATATTCCAACGGCAACTTTAGTCACGACATCAGAACCCCAAAAGCCTATTGTTTTGATGATCTTGGCACTGAAACCACTTCCAAATACTTTGGTAACGACTGCAACGTAATGGCAGAAATCCTTTTGACACGCTATGATTTATTCAAAGAAAAAGAGATCATTACCCATATAACAACCAATCTCTCCGCCACAGAAATCGAATCCCAATATGGCAATCGCCTTCGTTCAAGAATGAGAGAAATGTTTAATTTGTTTGGATATGAAGAAAACTCAGGAGATAAACGAAAATGAACGGAGCTTCTTCGGAGTTGCAAGAGACTTTTAACGATTATATTTCATTTGCGATGTGCTACGAAATGTGTAGTCAATAGCAAACAGTCTATTTTTTGTCCCAATTATGGTAAATTTTTGGGACAGAATAAACCTGAATTCGGTCAATAAACCAATGAGGTTTATTATTGAATTTTAAGTTTATTAAGAAAATAATATTTCATCAAATAATAGAATAGTGTCCCAAATTTTTACTAAATTTGGGACAAATTATAAGTGTTTTTAATAATGCAATCTATTCATAGCCAGTTAGAAGATAAGATATTAAGTTTAAAGAAAGGAGCGATAGTTTTTGTTTCAGATTTTGCGGAATTTGGTACTGCCGAAAACGTGAAAAAGGTATTGCTACGTTTAGAAAAAAAACAACTTCTAGTAAGATTAGCACACGGCATATACCTCTATCCCAAAATTGATAAAGAATTAGGGATATTGTATCCATCTACAGAAAGTATAGCCGAAGCAATTGCGAAAAGAGATAAAATACGGATTATTCCTACAGGCATTTATGCTTTACAGCAATTGGGAATATCTACTCAAATCCCTATGAATGTAATTTATCTTACAGACGGTGCTCCCCGTAAAATCAAAGTGGGGAAAAGAACAATTACGTTTAAGAAAACAGCTCCTAAGAATTTGGCAATAAAAAATAAAGTTCTATCCAATATTGTACAGGGTTTGAAGGAATTAGGAAAAGAGAATATTACGGACGAAGTTAAACAAAAAATAAATCAGGCATTGGAGAAAGTTCCGGTAGAAATTTTAAAAGAAGAAATTTTAAATGCTCCAGTTTGGGTGCGAAATGAAGTTTTATCCTTAAATAATTAAAGCGAATGAATAAGTGGTTGAAATTATCGAAAAAGAGAAGGATAGAAATTTTAGAACAGGTTAACAATCGTTTAGGCTTGCCGGTTCAAGCTGTGGAAAAAGATTGGTGGGTAACAATGGTACTCAAAGCGGTTTTCTCATCAAGATTTGCAGAACATTTCGTATTCAAGGGCGGAACATCTTTGAGTAAAGCATATCATTTAATTGACAGGTTTTCTGAAGATATTGATTTAGCGATTGATCGGAAATTTTTAGGATTCGATGGAGAATTATCAAAGACACAAATCAAAAAATTAAGAAAGGCATCTGGGATATTTATCGTAACAGATTTTTTTAATGAATTAAAAATTCAATTAAAAAACCTAGGAATTCCGGATGAAGAATATGAATTGGTCACAAATAACGAAATTGATGATACCAGTGATCCACACACCATAGAATTACAATATAAGTCTATTGTAGAGCAGGGAGACTATTTGCCACAGAGAGTTTTGATAGAAATTGGCTCTCGCTCCTTAATGGAACCTTCAGAATCCAGACCAATTGAATCCATTATTGGAAGTGTATTCCCGGAACAGAAGTTCGCAATAAAACCATTTGATGTTTCAGTAGTCATACCTATAAGAACATTTTTGGAAAAAATATTTCTTCTGCACGAAGAGTTTTTGAAACCCAAAGATAAGATTCGTCATTTGAGAATGACCAGACATTTGTATGATTTGGAAAGACTAATGAACCATTCTTATGGCAAAGAAGCTTTAGAAAATAAAGAGTTATTTGAAACCATTGTAGAGCATCGGAAGAAATATACACCACTGCGAGGGATTTCCTATGATTTACATACTCCGAAAACTCTGAACATCATTCCGCCGGATGAAGTGATGGAATTATGGAAAAAAGATTACAACATAATGCAGGAAAATATGTTTTATGGAGAATCTTTGGATTTTGAAGAGCTGATAAACAAAATTAAAGAATTACAAGGAAGATTAAAGGAAGATTAAGTTTATGGAAAAAGACAATACCCTTAAAGAAATATCAAATAAACTTTTTGAAATTTTCTATGTTGATAACCTGAAATATGGGAGACAGCAGAAAGATGGTAGTTACAAATTAGTAAAAGGTATAATAACACCTGTTACTATAGAGAATATGCTAGAGAAACAAGAAAGTTTATTAACATACCAAGAACTTCATATTGTTGATAATACACTAGTTAAATGGATATGTATAGACTTAGATATTTCTAAAAAAGAGATTGATAATAACGAGGTAAATGAAAACAATCTCAAAGCGGTAAAGAAAACAGCTGACTTAGTTAGTGATTTTCTTGATTCAAAAAAAATTCCTCATTTAATCGAATGCTCCGGTAGAAGAGGGTTTCATATCTGGGTTATTTTTGATCGATTAATAACTAAAGAAAATGCTTACTATTTTGCTAATTATATTTATTCAAAAGTAAAAGATGACTTTGAGGAAAATATTATTGCTGATTTATTTCCTAAAATACCCTATACGAATAGAAATTCCAAAGGCATTGGCTATGGAATAAAATTACCATTATCACAAAACAAAGTGAGCGGAAAACTCTCTTTCTTTATTAATAGAGATGAAGACTTTGAATTTAATAAAGATAATTGGATAGAAAAAGCTCATCCTGAATTTTTAGAGAAGCAGTTAGAAATATTAAGTAGAGGTACCACAGTTTCTATAAAGCAAATAGAGCCTTACATCAAAGAGTATTCTGAAAAAAGTATTTATTTTCATTCTTTCATCAAAAAGCAAAAGATAGTTTCCAGACTCCCTCAAAATATAGAACTGGAAGATATCCTTCAATCTTTGAGAAAATGTGAAAACTTAAATATAATACTGAAAGATTATGAAAAAGGACTGGGAAATAAAGAGAGGAGTATTCTTGTAGGATTATTAGGGCAACTAAGTACAGCAGATGATCCTGATTTTGGCAAGAATATTTTATTAGAGCTTTTTTCTAAAATCAAGGGTTATAATGAAGAAATTACTTTAAGAAAAATAGAAACTTATCGATATTTCAAACCCATTACTTGTAAAAGTTTAGGGCATTGTTCTACTTGTAAAGAGTCTTCTATAAACTCCCCTGTTGAGCTAATAGAAGGAGTTCATTTAGAAGCATTACCCTCATTTAGTATTGAAAATATTGATGAAAATATTTTTAACAAGATTCAAAAATCTCTAGTTAATTATTCATTTAAAAATGATGAAGTTCCATTATTTCCTCAATTAGAGTTGATTAAAAATATAGAATTTGATGAAATTAAAAAATATATTTCTCAAATCTACACCAACGAATCCGAATTAAATGTTGATTCATTTAAATTCCAACGAAATGAAATAAATAAGATTCGAGATCTCTACAACATTGATCCAATTAATAACCTTATTTCTGTCTATTTTACATTTGTACTTAATAATCTATTTTTTAGCGAAATATCTAATAATTCATATGGATATGAGTTTTCAAATAGCTTCTATAAAGACAATATATTTAATAATTGGTTTATCAATTGGGCTAAATATACCAAAAGTGTAGAGAATATTTTATTTGGAAAGGAATACGAAGATTACTTTGTAATTAAGCTGGATATTAAAAGTTTTTATGATAGAGTTGACCTCAAAAGACTTAAAATTAAATTATTTGAAGAGGCTCCTTCGGCTATTAAGAATAAGCTAAATGAACTGGATGAAGGAAATGTTAGCAAGTATAAATCAATTATTGACTATCTAATTAACTTATCAGAAAAAACAACCGGAAACGCTGATAAGGGACTTCCTCAAGGACCTGCTTTTGCGCGATATTTAGCTGAGATATATTTGTTAGGACTTGATAGTTTAATAGAAAATAAATTTATAACTGACCAAAAGCGAGAATTTTATAACCGTTTTGTTGATGATATATTCATTTTTGTAGAATCGGAAGATAGAGCTGATGACTTATTTAAGAATATAAAAGAGTGGCTTTCTATAAACGGCTTAGAATTTAATAATGAAAAAACAAAAATTATCAATGTAAAGGAATATAAAGAATCAGGAGAATATCATAAATTCAAAGATAATGTAAAGTATGATATCAGTTATGCTAGTAAAAATAAATCTTTATTGTCTGAAGTTGAAATACAAGAAGCTATATCAAAACTTGAAAATTTAACGGAAGATATAAAGTTTGGTTTAAAAGATAATCTAAGATTCTTCTATAGTCAGTTTAGTGATAATAAAAGATTAAATACTATCAGGAAAAAGATGGCAGATATTTTACCATTTAGTGATGATGGTCGAGGTACACTTTATCTTATGTTTTACAGTAATTTAATATCAAATTTTCCAGAACAATTTTGGAATATTATCAATCAAATAGATAGAGTAAAAGGATTGTCTTTAACCCATTATCTAAATATAATTCTATCCAACGAAGAATTGTATTTATCAAAAACTACTGAAATTGATATCCTTATAAAATCTATATATCATAGAGAAGATCTATCTGATGCAGATAAATTACTCATCACTTTACTAAGCTTAAAAACAAATAACCAAACTCTATTGAACTATACTGATAAGATTATGTATTCCGCTTTACAATTTCCAGGATTGGAATTGACCATTAATCATTGGGATTTAACGCAGAACAGACTTCGCGACTTAGATAATAAAAATTTCCTCATAGAATTAGAACAGATAATTTTAAAACAAAATTTCACAAAAGGTTTTCTCAATTCTTTAGCTCATTATTCATTTCTAAGATTTTCACAATGGAAAGTGGAAAATAATACTGCCTTCCTTAAGAAGGAATTAGAATTAAAACAATATTATCAAAGTATTACATTTCTAACATTGTTTTGTGAATCTGATTATGCCAATGTAGGTCCTTCTTGGGAATTATTATTAGAAGCTTCAAGTGAACTCGGTAAATTTAGTGATAATAAACATCAATTTCATTGGATAAATAAAATAGAAAAATTTCAGTACACAGACTTTTCAAAAAACAGTTATACTCTTATTTTGTCTAACAGACCGGGAGCTAATTTGGGGAATAATACTTGTGAAAATGAATTTTTAGAACAATACCGAAATTTATTAATTGTATTACTTTTTGATAAAGATAAAGCATCTGGAACAGAACACTTTAAAAATGATGTTCTTACAAATATAAATGCAAATGATTCTTTATTTTTTAATTGGATTTCAAACAATAATGTTCGTCTGTATCCTGATATGGATGATATATGCTTAAAAAATATTGCATTAAATGGACTCATTGTATTAAAAAATGAGAATACCTTTTTTGTAAAGGATATATATGATGGAAGTATTACAAGTAAATACAATTATTTAAAGGTTGATGAAAAATATCAGAGTAGAAATGAAATAGAATACGAAGTTATTCCTGAAAGAATAAAGGATATACTTAAAAAATCAAACTTCAATGAGTTCATAAAAAGTTTTAATGAAATAATAATTGCACACGAAAAATTCAAAAAAGACTATAATTCAGGTTCTCCTTATTTCTACAACCCGTTTGATAGTATTTCAAGTTATCCTGCTGTTCCATTCTATTCGGATTATGAAAACATTGTAAATTCAGATGGAGAAGTTGTCAGTGTTAATGTTTTTTCCTATTGGTCAGGAATGATAGAAATTCTGAAAATTACAGAATTAGCGGATATAAAACTAGTCAATGATAATTCAAAATTTAATTTCAAAGTAAGAGACATTAACGAAAGATTTTTTCCAATTTCAGCACTACTAATTAATTCTGAAGAATCGAAAATAAATTTTGTAAAATCTTTCGTAAGTAACATTCATTCAGATATAGATACAATCTTTCAATATCAATATAACTGGAGTGTAACAGTCTTAAAATTAAGCCAAAAATTGGTGAATTCAAATGATTTAATCATCAATTATCTGAAAATTCATTTTGAAACATATAGTGATGATAATATTGCTATTGATTTGTTATTTTCAATTGATGAGAATTTAATACCTAAAAAAAATACATTAGATGATTTTCATAACACTATATTAAGTTCGATAAATATTTTTCAAAATCAAATTCAGCAAGGAGAAATTGACTTTTCTGAAATTATAAATAATCATATACCAGATATTCTTGATGGAGACTCTGAAGAAAATGAATCAATAAAAAAAACAGAATTGATTAATTCTAAACTGAAAATTGAAGAAAATAAAGATCCTTTCAGTAAGCATACTATTTATAAACTCATTATTAATGATATAGAAAGTGAAGCAACTGAAATTTACTTCTTTAATCATTTTTCTAAAAAATTCCAGATAGAATCGTTGGAAGATTTGTCTAGTAAAATGAGAGGCTCTGATTTTTTTGTAGCTAATAAAGAAAGTAAAGTTTTCATTTATACGCCAGAAATCGAATTCTCGAAATGTTATGAGAGAATCAATAAAAGAAAAGTCGAAGTCTATGATAAATTATTTTCAGGAACAGCAACTCGACCAGCCGAATTTGATGAATATATAAATCTTTTCCCATCAAATACTAACTACTCTATGGTGAAAGAAATAGTTGATGGATTAAGCGAATTAGATTATATTAAAATAAAATTATCTTATCATCTGAAAAATTCGTTTGATATAACATACAGAATAATAAATTGGCTTTCACTTTTTAATGAGGAAAGTATAGGAGGAAGTGACTTGAAAAAATATATGGATGAAAAAGGATATAATTTTCCCACCTTATATAAATCAATATTAACTGTGTTAAATGCACATTGCTATATTTCACAGAATCACCTTAATTTCTTTCAAGAAAAAATTACGGCATACAAAAATGATAAAGATTGTATTCTATTTCCTATAAAAAATCCTCTAAACGACGCCAATGGGTTAAAACGATTATTAGAAAAGTCTGGGTATAATGAAAGAGATTTTAATTGGCCAAATCAATTTGACAATTTATGTGGTGATCATAATTTTAAAAAATTAATCATTGTTACAGATGTTTCAATCTCTGGCTCGCAAACAAAAAAAGCATTTGATTATTATTTGAAATCAGATTATGAAGATGAATCTAAGCTAATCGAATTTAATGAAAATAGACCCGATTCTGATAAAAAATCGCCTAAAGAAGAAAGGTATTTTTTATTCAATACAATAGAAAAATGTAAAAAATTTCAGGGTAATCTTAGTGCTTTTGACCAGATTATTTTTTTATCTCCATTGATGACTCAAAAATACACTGAAAACATAAAGGAATATTTTAAAGATATAAATTCAAATATATCATTTGAATGCGAAGATATTTTGCTGGAAGAAAAATCATATTTGTATAATAAGTCAATATTAAATAAAGATCAAAAAGAATTATTTAATGCTTTGATTGGTGATGTTGAATTAATATCTAAAATTTTTCAATTAAATAAGGAGTATTATAAAAATGATTTATCTCAATTTGATAAAATGAATTTGATTTTAAGAATTCAATCATTGCCGACTAAACATATTAGGTTGTTTTCTTTACAACCCAAAAAAGGAGGTTTACCTCTCTTGGATTTTATTAAAAATTGGAAGAACTAATTCCATTATGGAAAGCTTTAACCTATATCGCGAAGCAAAAGATCAGTATGAGAAATTAATTCCGGAAAAAAATGACGGATTGATTCTCCTGTCTCTTTATGCCAAGTATAAGGATAAAGACTTCACGGAAGAAAACATTATTTCAATTATAAATAAGATTTCTAAAGATCAGGGTAATAATGAACGTTCTCGTACAGAATACAACAGAAATAATACTATAATTTTAAGATTGCAGGAATCTTTCTTGTGGCGTAATGAAACGAAAAGAACCTATCAATTTAAAAAGTACGGATTGGAGCTTTGTCAAAATATTGAAAAACGTCTCATAGAAAAATATAATCCAGCAAAAATAAAGAGATTTTTTGACGAATTACATAAAAGCCTTACAGAGTATGTTGAAGCAGATAAAGACTTCAACGAATGGATTGAAGATCATTTTGATATACGGATGCCTGAGCTTAGTTCTCAAATTGAAATATTGGATCAACAGGTAAATGAGTCTGTTACAGATTTTAAAATCAATATTAAATCAGAAGACCAAAGTATTCTTGATATTTTAAAAGAAATCGAAATCCGTCTTGAAGTAATAAAAGAACAAGCATCCGAACTCAAAAACGCATTTCAGATATCGTATGATATTGATGAATTACTAACTGATATTCTTCAAAAAAATGATAGTTACAATTATATTGAGAATATTCAAAAGGTTCAAAAATTCCACGATAATTCCCGAAGCCAATTAGAGCAGGTAAGCAAGAGAATTGAAAAAATAAAACCCAGAATAAGAGAATTTATTTATGATTTTAATAAGCAAGATTTTGACAGAAAAACAAATAAATTTATTCTCTATCTGTTGGAAAAATCTTTTGTTAAAAGGGAAAAGAGTACGAAAAGAATTCAATTTCCGAATAATCTTTCCGGGTTAAAGGTAAAATCCATAGAGCATTCTCTCACATTCAATATTATTCCAATTAGAGAGATAAGTCCTAAATTACCTGTTGAAATTATTAAGAGAAGTATCGATATTGCTAAAAGGAAAGAATTATTGGATAAGACGCTCAAATGGAAACAAGATAAAGAAAGAATAATGTATTGGACAAATTTGGCATTTCAGGAACTGGAAGAAAAAGGTTCACTAGTTTTTACACCATTGTTTTTTAAAATTGTAGATACAGACCGATTGGCAATTGCTGTTAAAACAGCACATAGTATTTTGAGAAAAAGTACAAAATCCAAACAGCGATACAAGGTAGAAATTAAACAAGAACCCGTTAATTATACTGTAAATAAAAGAATATCATTATGGCAGATGACAATTCAGAAAAAGTAGAAAAATATGGTTTTCTTTATGAAAAGAAAGCTGTGGGTATTTTTGCTAAATTAGATTACACACTTAGAAGTGGTATTCATATTCAACGAGAATATCCTTTGGATGCAAATTTATTTCGTTTCTTAAATGAGAATGCAAATTTTGAGTCTTTAAAAAATTATTATAAAGACTTTTTCAATCTAAACCTAAGAAAAGACGGAAATGAATTCAATCAGTATTATTATTTGGATCTAAATGAAGACGGAAAAAGTAATGTTCCTTCTGAAAGCAGAGACTATTTGAAAAATGAATTTATTATTGTTGGTATGCTTTTTCTAAAGATGTATAAATTGGATGGTAATATTGAGCTTGATAGTATATCTGAATTTATAAGCCTTCTTTATGAAGAATACGAAGAAGAGAAAAATGCTTTGAGAAAATTAATTAATGATAACTCTTCGGATAAAGGTTCTGATTTAAATGATCAACGATTTGAAGATGTAGTAAAAAAATCATTTATCAAGTTTGGAGAGTTAGGCTGGTTAATGTGGGATGACGAAAATGAAAAGAACAAGTTCAAAATAATGCCTTCCTTTGAAAGATTACGAACAGCATACCAACCTCAGATAGAAACAATAGACAGTTTGATTAAAGAAGTGAAAGATGCAGAATAATTTTCCTCGTATATATAGTTTATCTACCATAGGTATTAAACAACACTTTAATGCCGATTATTTATTTCATCCTTACAGAACGGATTTTAGTGGGGAAAGTGGAAGCGGAAAAAGTATGATCGCAGATATGATTCAATTGATTTTAGTTGGTTCAGGTGAATTTAAATCTGCAACAGATGGTAATAAGGATAGAGATGTAAAAGGGATGCTTTTAGCTTCCGCAGGAAAATCATCTTCAAGAGGTTATGTTTTTCTAAACGTTGAAATTAGTCCGAAAAAGTACATTGTAATTGGGGTATATATCGAAAGTACAAGTAACGCTGCCGAAATGTTTATCGTACATAATGGATATGATTGGGAAGAGCTAACACCTCTAAATATGCCGATTTTTACAAAAGATTTGATTATAAATGACAAAGTAGATACACTAAATAATCTTTGTGAAAAAATTGATTTTGCAAGGATAAAATCTTTTAAAAGAAGAGTATATCATCAAACTCTTTATAATAATGAAATTCTCTCGTTAGATTTAACAAAAGATGAAACATTAAAAACCTATGCTAATATATTAAGATCTTTCTCAAGAGGTAAGGGTTTTAAAACAGAGTCTGAAAATCTAAAAAAATTCCTTTTCGGTGACGATGAGCAAAATGTCATTATGGAAAAATATAAAGAAGAAGTGGATAATATTAGTAACGACTTCTACGAACATAAAAGATACCAGGAAGAAATTGATTTGATAAACAAAAAACAATCTACTCTAAAAAATGCCCTTGATAAAAGTAAAATATACAAATCTACTTATTCTGAATTCCTATTCAAACGATATAATTATTGGAATACTTTAAAGAGAAAAACAGAAATAGAAAAACAAAAAACAGAAGAGGAATTAGAAAATAAAAAATTTGAACTTAAGTTTGTTGAAAATCAGATTAAAAAGTCCAAAATAAAAGACTTAGAGGAGCTTTTAGACAAAAAGAAAACTATCGCTAATCTTGCTTATAAAGATAGTTATAAAGAGGAAATAGAAAGTAAGTATTTCAATATCAAACAATCTAAAACTTATATAGAAACAGTTGATAATTGGTTGACATTAAATGACAATCAATTAGATAAAGTTAAAGAGTGGTATAAATTTCAAACCAAGGAAAACGAGAATAAAAGAAATTTATTGACCTTTATAAATTACCTCAAAAACAATAGTCTTATTAATTATTTTGATATCTCAAATTGGCTGATTGACTTTGAGAAAGCAAATGAAGATTTCCCTATAGAAATTGAAAAACTTGAAAAAGAGATAATTGAACTTGAATCATTATCAAAGTTTTCAGATTTAAATAATCCGGAATCTCTCGTAAGATGGGCTACTGAAAATTTGAACTTTCCCATATCCCACGCAATAGAAAGTATCTTAATCTATTTTCAGAAATATGGCAACGCAAAACCTTCGGAACAAAATGCTAATAGATATGTTCCGTTTCCGGAAGAATTATTTGAAAATATAGAATCTAAAGTAAAAGATAAAAAAGATCATCACGGATTTTGGTTAAATCTTGATGGAGTATATGAATACATAGAATATTCACCTAACCATCTTTTAAACGTCGATAATGTAGAATCCCTCATAAAACCATTATCGGAAATCAAAGAAGGAGTCGGAAAGAAATTAAATGCATTAATTAAAGAAAAAAGCAATAAAGAAAAGTATAAAGAAATACTGTTCAAGTTTAATAATCTTCAGGAAAACATAGATTTGTACAAAAGAAAAGAGGAACTTATTTCTTTTAATATTGAAGAAAGTTTAGATATTTCCGAAAGTAAATTTGAGCAATTTATTCAATTATATCTTGATAAAGACAATATTTTAAATCAATTCAATTTGATTCAAAAAAAATATGAAGATTTTTTGAGTATAAAAACAGTTATAGAAGAGTGTAATAAAAGAATCCAAAAACTGGAAACGGATTTATTTAGTAATAAAGAGAATATTGATATAGAGTTTGTTGAAAAGGAAATCGTACTTCAGAATAAAGAACTAGCTACACAACAAAATGATTTAGAAGAACTAATAAATAAATCTGTTTTTGATGAAACCTTGTTGAAGGAAAAATATTTGAGTAATCAGAATTTATTAAAATGCAGGTATGAATTAGAAAAAGAGTGTCGGGAAATCAATGACAGTATCCAACAAAAGGAAAATACAATTAGTATATCTAATCAGGAACTAACTGAAACAAAACAAATTTCTGAACAACTATTTAAAAATCAACTTGAATATGATGAAAATGTTGAAGAGTTTTCTAATCCTGAAAATGGTGGTTTCAACTCTTTAAAGAATAAGGCAGACAAATCAAAAATTGATTATGAAGTTGTAGTTAAGAAAATACTTGAAGATATGAATTTGCCATATGATGAATCTATTTCAATTGGGAAGCTAGCTAATTTAATGCTCCCGACTGTTTTCCCTACAACAGAAGTTGATGAGGACTTAATTTCATCTAATATTGCAGATAGGTTAAGCAAACTTACACAGGACATTCAGGAAATCGGTTCACGAAAAATTGAAATATTAGGCAGTATTTTTAATGAGGTTTATAAAGTTTACACCAATTACCTCACAAAAATCAATGAAATAGATGTCTATCTAAAAAAGAAAAATAAAATTATTACAGGAGGAAACAGAGCATCATTAACATCAAAAAAATCAATTTATTATCCTGATAGTTGGCTTGGAAATTTCAGAAAACAATTAAATACTCAAATAAACAATACAGGTTTATTCAGTGAGCTTCGGGAAGAAATAGATATCAACAAAATGATGATAAAAGCTTTTCAGCAACTTGGAGGAAGTGCCAAAGTTGAACCTGAAGATTTAATGAATCCAAAATCGTATTTCGATTTAGAATTTGATTTAAAACTTGAAAATGACGAGATTAATTCAGGAAGTAACGGACAAACCTATGCTGCAAATGCTTTGTTATGCTTAGCCAGATTATCTCTGATTGAAGAAAAAGGAAAAAAAGGATTAAAGATAATGCCTATAGATGAAGCTGAAGGTTTAGGAAGTAATTATGATATGTTACACGAGTTAGCAAAGAAAGAACAATATCAGGTACTAACAATGGCAATTGAAACAGCAGGTGAAATAACTGATTATGGGCAATACATTTATATTATGAATGAAAATAACTTGGTAAGTATAGATACTTATGTTCCACCTCTTGGAATCTTTTCAAATCAAGTTTTTCAAGATATTGATGAATACATAAATACGAAGCCGGACAATGAATAAAAATATCACTTGGAAAGAATTAAAAGCTCTTGATGATTTGTATCATTTAAAAAAGACCAAAGCAAATATTCAAGATCATCCTTATATAAAATATCTTTTAGAAGAAAAATGTATTCTTGATAAGAAGCCTGACAATACTAAAGTCATTATTTCTACAGATTATTTTATTGAATTCTATGAAGAAACATTTAGAATACCATATGATGAAGCTAAAAAATTTCTTATAGAAAACGGTATTGAACCTAATGCCAAAAAGAACTTTACACTTGAAGATGTAAAAACTTTAATGCTCATAGCCGAGAATAAAACTGAGTTAAAAAATAATCCAACCAATATAGAAGACTTTTCCAATGAATTTTTTGATACTTCAAAATACTTGAAGAACAAATCAAGTGTAAGAAATGCAGTATTCAAAATTTTAGATATCACAGAATTTGCTTTAGACAAAAAAGAAAACCAATGGAGATTAATTGTTGATCATCCTAATCCTAAGGCAATTGTATTATGCGAAAATAAGTCGTTTTTAAAGCAACCTTGGATAGCTAAAAATACTGAAGTTAAGTTATGGTATGTGGGAGGAAATAATATAAAAATAATTGAAGACATTGATGAAATGGAACTTTCCAAACCAATTTATTACTCTTGCGATTGGGATTTAGCAGGATTACAAATTTATTTGAGAATAAAAGAAAAGCTCAGCAATAGGAATAAGGATATTCATCTACTATATCCTAATGAACCTCATAAAAAAATAAGCACATATATAGATTATCATTACAGCCATTGGGATTTATCAAAAATACTATCTGGATTGTCTCTAGAAAATTTTTCAAAAAAAGAAATAATTCTTATCAACAATTTAATCCAAACCGAAATGTGGATAGAAGAAGAGTCTTTTGACTTGGCTAAAATGATTCAATTGCAGGTTTAACAAATTTCTAGTACTCCCAAACTTATCACGAAATTATGAATATTAATAAACTTTTTTTATTTTCTAAAAATACTGATGCTTTCAGTTCTCAGAGAGGTTATAATTATCAAACATTAAAAACTTTAGAAACTTGGGTTGGAAATTATTTAGAGAATGAGAAAGATGATATATACTGTGAATTTGAAGAAGATATTTTTCAAAAGAATAATTATGATAAAAATTTAAAATTTAGACAAATAAAACTTTATTCAAGTAATTTTTCATTTAGTAGTGATGAAATAAAAAAATGTATTTCTCATTTTTTTATGTTATCCATTAAATCTGATTACAATGACTTTACAAAAGAATTCATTTTTGAAACCAATACAAATGTCGCAGCACAATATACAGATAATGATGCTGAATTATTAAAAGAATGGGTTGATAACCAACACAATTTAACTGAAGAAAAGCTTGGTCGATTTTCTGAAAAAGTGAAAGAAATTGTCACCGAATATATTGATAAACAAAAGAACAGCATAAAAGAAAATGAGGCTGTATCAGAAGCATTTGATATTTTTCAAAAATTAGACTATAATTTCTGGAAAGATTTCACGAAACAAATTAGATGGAAATTCATAGGAGAATCACCAGATATAGAATTCTCAAATATTAAGAAAAATATCGAAAACCTAATTTCTCAACTAACTTTTGATAATATAAATAATGAAAGTACTCAGATTTTTGGTGTTTTATTGGAACACGTATTTATCAGAACCTCTCAGGGAGATAAAGAAAATAGAAAATTAACAAATGAAGATTTAGAAAAGTTAATTTTAAATATTGGAACTTCTGATGATAAATGGTACTCTTCAAAGTATGAATATTATAAAAATATTGCTCCCCCTACTGATTTTAGAGTAGGCGAATTTTTTGAAGTATTAGACTTAGTTAATTATTGCAGAAGAAAAAAATATTTACACAAACATAAAGATACGTGGAATCCGTTTCTGACCTTTTATTCCCGAAATGTAAATATCGAAGATGACTTCAGAAGAAAAGCAATTTATGAAATTGTTTTTCTTAATAATGAATTTTATGAAGTTGATTATGAAAATTTGAATGAAAGGAATAGGCCCAAAGGAGAACTTTTTGGATTTGAGGAGGATGTAAGATTTTATTATAATGATATTAACGGCTTTAAAGATGCAGATGACTTAGAAAATGCACATATTCTAACAAACATCCTTTTTACAATAATTGAAAATAAGAAAGTCAATATTTCAATTGATGAGTTAAAAAAGTGGTTTGTTCAGCTATATCGCAAGATAAGTCAGAAATTATTTTTAGAAAAAGATATTAATGAAAAATGTAAATTCCTTGAATTGAAAGGGAATCTTTTAATGGGAATAAATCGCATTCAACCAAAAGATAAAACATCATTTATTGAGTTTTATTACGAGCTATTAAAAATAGTTGATGATGCTCCTTTATTCAAATTATCACAATTTAGCGAGAGGATAGACAAATATTTAAAGATTTATATTCATCATAATGTTTCTGAAGATGAGGATATTATTGAGGTACTAGATGAATTTTCAGAAAGTTTATTTCCACTAGTAGAAAAGAGGGAAGGTAAAGTTAGATTAGCAAAGTCACAGGTTAATAAAGCCTATTCATTTTTAAAAACTAGTAAGCCAAGAAATATATTAAAAGCACTTGATCTTTTTCATAAAGCAAAAGATAATTATTTTCAAGAAGATACAATAGAGGGTTTTGTTTTAGCTCTTCTAAATATATCACAGTTGTACAATTCATTGGGGATGCATTTTGCAGCAAAAAATTATGCATTAGCATCATTTAGAATGAGTGCAATTAAAGAATTGGTAAAAAGGTTGGAAAATAGTGTTGGCTTACTTTTTTATTCGGATTATTTGCAAGGTTCTTGGTTTAATGCTATTAATATGTTTAGCAAATATATGAGTCTCCGTTTTGATTTTAATTATGATAAAAATGATGCAGAACAGGAAATAAAGGCTACTCACTATGTTTCATTTATTTTGTATTCAATGAATAGAATTTCTACTCAATATAATTATTTGGTAAATGATTATTTGAAACATCTTGACTATGTTGGAGAAGAAATTATTAAGCCTTTATTCTCTAAAATTGAAGAAGAGGTAAAAACAAATGAAAAATTTAATAAAGGGATTGAATACCAAATTGATGATTTTCCGCTTAATGATGTTGGAGACACAAGAGTTATCCAATTTTATGCATTAGGTAGTCTTTGGAGGATTAGTTTTGATAACTCATTTGAGTCATTATCAGTCGGCGAGGAATTTTTAGCAGCTATTCAAATTTTATTGGCTGAAATTTCCTTATCAGAGATTGATTTCCATTTATTAAAATCTAATATTGAAATAGAATTAATTTTAAGTGATACTTATAGACCGCCTGTACAGAAGGAATCCAATGAAGTAATAAAATGGCAAGTATTTATTTGTTTTACAGATGAAAAAGATATTGAAAAAGCAAAAAAGCATTCTGCATTTATCGTTTCATCATTATTAGCTTTATTAAATAACATAAGCTTGCTTCCATATACAGAATTTAAAGAAAAGTTTTGGAAATTCTTTGGAGAAAGTAATTTAATGTCAAAACAGCTTTCTGTTAATTTATATCAAAAAATGCACAGAGATCTTTATGTCAAAGAAGATTTTGAAGCTTATAACTCTACTTTTTTTCAAAAAGAAAAATTATCGTTAGATCTGCCTAAAGAAAATAAGTTTATGAAATGGCAAGATACGTTGAGCGAAAAGTATGATAAAAGCTTCAGTCTAGATGCAATCAAGAATAGGAATAATAATGTTAAGAAAAGTATATACATAACATTAAAAGAATTTCTGATTATCCGTTTATGCACCTGTTATATTCGCAATTACTAGTCTGTCAAAGAGTTTGTCTCCAAAATACCGTCTGTTTAATTTGTAAATAAACTCGTTGAGATACA
>LAZY01000002.1 GCA_001013295.1 Chryseobacterium indologenes
GTTTGGATGAGCCGATTGCTCCGTACCAACCTGATGGACGACGTTTTCAACAACGAAAATGAAAGTTTTCAGCAGGAAACAAGGTTGATGCAAAATGAATATTCTGTCAATCTACCCACGAAGTTTTACTACAAAAACAAATGGAATGACGGTTGGATAAACGTAGTCAATCCTTTTCGGGCAACGATTGTGCTGGGAACACCCGGTTCCGGTAAATCTTATGCTATCGTAAACAACTATATCAAGCAACAGATTGAGAAAGGTTTCAGTATGTATATATACGACTTCAAATTCGACGACCTTTCCACGATTGCTTACAATCATCTACTGAAGAACAGGGATAAATACAAAGTTCAGCCGAAATTTTACGTGATAAACTTTGACGACCCACGCAAGAGCCACCGTTGCAATCCACTTAATCCCGATTTTATGACGGACATTTCGGATGCCTACGAAGCGGCTTATACCATAATGTTGAACCTCAACAGGTCGTGGATACAGAAGCAAGGGGATTTCTTCGTGGAAAGCCCGATTATTCTATTGGCAGCCATTATTTGGTATCTGAAAATCTATGATAACGGCAAATATTGTACATTCCCACACGCCATAGAATTACTAAATAAAAAGTATTCAGACGTATTCACGATTTTAACCTCCTATCCCGATTTGGAAAATTACTTATCGCCTTTTATGGATGCGTGGCAAGGCGGAGCACAAGACCAATTACAGGGACAAATCGCATCGGCTAAAATTCCATTGTCAAGAATGATTAGCCCGCAGTTGTATTGGGTTATGACAGGCGATGATTTTTCGCTGGACATCAATAACCCAAAAGAGCCGAAAATTTTGTGTGTGGGCAACAATCCCGACCGCCAAAATATCTACTCCGCAGCTTTGGGTTTATACAATTCGAGGATTGTAAAACTGATTAATAAAAAGGGACAGCTAAAGAGTTCCGTTATCATAGATGAGTTGCCTACGATTTACTTCAGGGGACTGGATAACCTTATCGCAACGGCGAGAAGTAATAAAGTGGCTGTATGCTTGGGCTTTCAGGACTTTTCGCAATTAACACGTGATTACGGCGACAAAGAGAGCAAGGTTATTCAGAATACCGTAGGTAATGTTTTCTCCGGTCAGGTTGTTGGAGAAACCGCAAAGAGCCTGTCAGAACGCTTCGGGAAAGTATTGCAGAAACGCCAAAGTATGACTATTAACCGTAACGATAAATCAACTTCTATTTCTACGCAATTAGACAGCCTTATTCCGGCTTCCAAAATTTCAACCTTAACACAGGGGATGTTTGTCGGTTCTGTATCGGATAACTTCGATGAACGTATCGAGCAAAAAATATTTCACGCAGAAATCGTGGTAGATAATGAAAGAGTTTCCGCAGAAACCAAAGCATATCAAAATATACCGCAGATTTTATCTTTTGTAGATGAGCAGGGCGAGGATAAAATGAAACAGGAGATTGAAAGCAATTACCGTCAGATAAAATCGCACATTCTGCATATCGTTGAAAATGAAATGGAGCGTATCAAGAACGACCCGAACTTACAGCATTTGGTGCAGGAGGGATAGTTTATTAATCAAACAAGACCATTCGGGATACGTTGTTTGATTAATAAGCCATCATCATAGAATATAGTTTTGTGAATACTAAATTAAAGCCTTTCGGGGCTAAATTTGTATACTTTTTTTACTTTTGTATTTTATACTCAGCGATTATTCGATTTTACCTTAAACCTTTAAAATTTATTTTTTATATTTTTACGGTAACGCTCAATATCTGATTAACTTAACAACAACCATTGGATGATAAGTGTATTTACAGAACGTGCATTATTACGGAAAGTGAAAGTAGGGGACTCTTTTAGCCCCCAAAAGACTACTATTGTTATCATTGAAAAGGGAAGCATCAGCATCAAATCCAATGAGTTGATACATCACTACAAAAAAGGAAATTTGGGTATGATAATACCCAATAATGTATATAAGGTAAATGCCTTTACAGATGATGTGAAAGCATATTTTATTTTAATAGACAGGGATGAGCTAAACAATAAAACTTCTTTTGCTTTCAATAAATATGAAATGCAGCAAGCACTTCGCAGCAGTAACAATAATATTGAGAAAGTTTCAGATAATGCTTTTGCTCATATACTCAACTTATGTGAACAGCTTTTTTATTATAATCAGGAAGAAAAAGAAATCACGTTTAGCCAGCAGATAAAGCTGTCTTTATTCACATCGCTGGTGTATATTTTGGTGGGAGACTTTTTACAGGGAAAAGGAAAGGACATAAACATTCTTGAAAATTCAAGAAAAGAAAGCATCACGATGAAGTTCCTGCAATTGGTAAGCATAAATTTCATGAAAGAAAAAGAGCTTAAATTCTATGCCGACAAATTGTTGATTTCTTCCAAATACCTTTCCAATACCGTCAGGGAAATAACCAATCAGCCACCGTCCAAATTTATTACCGAAGCATTGCTGAACAATGCAAAAATCCTGCTGCTCAATTCCGACAACTCTATTAAAGAAATATCCAACGAGCTTGATTTTTCTGACCAATACGCATTTGGCAAATTCTTTAAGAAGCACACAGGACTTAGCCCCTCTAATTTCAAGAAAACGAATAAATTAGTCGATGCCATTTAGCATCGAACACACCCTTTCCTTTAATAGTAGTATTTAGTCTGTGCAGATACTGTTTGAACCTCTTTTTAGGCATTATAAACCTTTACTGAAAGTCCTGCAAACCCGAACTTTGCATCAGTATTAAAATTTACATCTTAAAAAGACAGTCTATGGCAATATTTTTTAAAACAATCCGAAACACCATAAAGCATTGGTATGTACCTGCTATCATCGGGGCATTATTTATTGTATTGGGCGGTTATCTGTTTACAGTCCCTGAATCTGCTTATCTTTCATTGGTTATGCTTTTCAGTATATCGTTTTTGGCAAGCGGCATTATGGAAATTTTCTTTTCCGTACAAAACAAGGACGAGTTAGACGGTTGGGGCTGGTATTTGGCAAGTGGAATATTCACACTGCTGATAGGTGTCATATTGATAACCAAACCAGTCGTTGCAGCTACCACATTGCCATTTTTTATTGGGTTCAGCTTATTGTTCCGGTCATTTCAGGGGCTTGGTTTCGCTTTTGAGCTGAAAAACTATGGCGTGTTGCGTTGGGGAAATCTGGCAATTGTAAGCGTACTCGGTATCATCCTTTCATTTTTATTGATTGTCAATCCAATCTTTGCCGGAATCTCTTTAGTGGTAATGACAGCTTTGTCTTTCATATTTGCAGGTATTGCAAGTATTGTATTAGCGTTTCAACTGAAAAAACTGAAAACATTTCCTGAAAGAATCAACAAAGAACTAAAGGAGAAAATTGAACATCTAAAAGAAGAATACTATAAAAATATCCAATCCGAGGATAAATAGAAAATAGTTGCACATTTATCCTTAAATGGTATGCAAGGGCAGTCTTTTGTGGGCTGCCTTTTTTATTGGTATGTTTCGGAAAGCATTAGCAACATACCGTTTGAACCTCTTTTTGTGAATTACTAACCTTTTATGAAGACCCTTTCATTCAGAACTTTGCCAAGTAATATTTAAGTAATTAATGACAAGTTCAAAATGAAAAAAATCACTATGCTATTGTTAGGGCTTTTTGTTTTTTCGCAAACAATCTATGCCCAGCAAGGTCAAGAAAGAACGATAACCATTAAAGAGTTATTTGAGCTGACCAAAGAAAATCATCCGAATCTGAAAGTTTCCAAAACAGATATTGCCATAGCAAAGCAAGATGTAGAAGTTGCTAAAAACGCACAACTCCCTACTTTGAATGCGGCTTTGCAAGGATATTATCTTGGGGATGCCCACATTATTGATAAGGATTTTTCCAATTCCACAAGAGTAGATATGCCACATTTCGGCAATACTTTTTCGATAGATGCCAGTCAGTTGATATGGAAAGGCGGAATGGTAAAAAATGGTATCAAAGCCCAATCTTTGAAAGAAGAATTAACAGAGCTGAATTATCAGTCGAACGAACAAAGCATCAAACTTTTGGTGTTGGGCTACTATCTGGATTTGTATCAACTACTGAACCAAAAATCAGTATATCAGCAGAATATCCAATTGGCGGAACAACGCTTGCAAAACATCAATAAGTTTTATAATCAGGGAATGGTTACGAGAAATGATGTTATCCGCGGCGAACTGCAATTGTCTAATCTTAAACTTGCTTTACAGGTCGTAGAAAATAACCGTCAAATTCTCAATAAACAGCTTACCACCGCTTTGGGATTGTCCGAAAATACACAGATTGTGCCCGACGAAACCATACTTAGCAATGTTCCTAAAGCTTTATTGATGGAAGATTACAGAGCATTCGCACAAAATCATCCAACCATATTGATGACAAAAAAGGCAGTTGATATTTATGAAACCTCCGAAAAGATAACCCGTGCAGAAATGATGCCTTCGTTATCTGCATTTGCAGGAAATCAGCTGGCACGTCCGATTACTACATCAACGCCTGCTCTGGATATGTACACTAACGGATGGAGTGCCGGACTTTCACTGAATTTTAATATTGACGCACTGTACAAAACCCCTAAAAAAATCAAACAGGTGCGTTTTGAAAAAGACAAAGCCATTGCACAGGCAAACGAAGCTGAACAGATGATTGACGTTGCTGTAAATGCCGCTTACATTAAATACAATGAAGCCGTTACTCAGAACAATACACTTGAAACAAACAAAGAACTATCCGATGAAAATTATCGCATTATGAACAGTAAATACAACAACCAGTTGGCTATTTTATTAGATTTGATTGATGCAAGTAATCAGAAATTAGACGCAGAGTTACAGTTTGCTAATTCGGAAATAAGCATCGTTTATGCGTACTACAAATTATTAAAAGAAAGCGGAAATTTATAATAAATTGATAAACTTAAAGATAAAACAATGTCAGAAAATATAGAAAACAACAATCAGGAAAACACACCGCAACCGACTGGACAATCTGCGGAAAAGCAAAAGGTAAACAAGCAGAAAACCAAACAAAAAAAGACCAAAATCATCAATATTTTGATACTCATTTTGGTTTTGGGCGGACTTTATTTTGTGGTAAAATCCTATTTCAATGTCGGGAACGACAAATACACCAATGCCGCACAGGTAGAATCGTTCATCAACCCGATAAATACAAGGGTTTCGGCTTATATCACTGAAATCCGTTTTGTGGAACATCAATATGTGAAAAAAGGTGATACATTATTGATATTGGACGACCGTGAAATACAAACTCAATTAGGACAGGCCGAAGCTGCTTATATGTCGGCTTTGGCTTCTAAAAACGCAACATCCAGTTCGGTAAAAACAGCGACCAACAATGTAAATACCGTTGGAGCAAATGTGCAGGCAGCAAAAGCGAATATAGAAGCTACGAAAGCAAGACTGTGGAATGCGGAACAGAATTTTAATCGTTACAAAAACCTCTTGGCAGACGAAGCAGTAACCCGTCAGCAATTTGACCAGATAAAGACTGATTTCGAGGCACAAAAAGCCCAGTTGGAAGCCCAGATTTCGCAATATCAATCCGTGATTAATTCTAAAACTACGAGCGAATTATCAGTAAACGAAGTACAATCGCGATTGGGAATGAACGATGCTGACATCAAACGAACGCAGAGTGCTTTGGATATGGCAAAACTGAACCTTTCTTATACCGTTATCACAGCTCCCCACGATGGCATTATGGGAAGAAGAACAGTCAATGTAGGGCAGTTGTTAAACCCAAGCCAACAGGTTGGAACTATCGTGGACATCAATAACATTTGGGTAACGGCTAATTACCGTGAAAAACAAATGGGCAACGTACAGATAGGCGGTTTGGCAAAAATACAGGTAGATGCACTGGGCGGTAAAGAATTTGAGGGAAAAATAACCGCTGTATCAGGTGCAACAGGTGCGAGATATGCCGCTGTTCCGGTGGATAACTCAACAGGAAATTTTGTGAAAGTGCAACAGCGTATTCCGGTACGTATTGAATTTACAGATAAGAATAAACCCGAAGACTTGAAATTGCTTCGTGCAGGAATGAATGTAGAAGTGAACTTAAAATAACAGGAAGATGTACAATAAAGGTCCATTTGCAAGCTGGGTTCCCAAACCTTTGATGCTGTTGCTGATTTTGACGATATTATTCTCGATGATGACCGTTTCCGGAGTATATACAAGTGTCATTACGGATATTACGGGAGCAATGGCTACCTATACGGAATATATCTCGCTTGCCAATAACGCAGGTACAATTGGTATGGGCTGCGCCATAATGATACTGATGCGTGTCAAGATGCGTTTCCGTACCAAAGAAATCATTTCAGTGTCGGCTATTATCCTTGCTATATTATCATATATGTGCGGTACTACAGATAGTCCTGTTGTTCTGATAAGTTGCAGTTTTCTCATAGGTTTTTTCAAGATGTTTCCGCTGATAGAAATGGTATTACCCATTATGTTCATCATTGCTCCGACAGGAGACCGTGGAAAATTCTATGCTGTATTCTACCCCTTGTCCATTGGATTTGGGCAGCTTTCGGCTTATTATTTTTCTACAATGGTGTTCAATGGTAGCTGGCAGACACCTTATATGTTTATGTCCGCTACGATGCTTGTAATTGCGGCAGTATCGCTTATTTTTCAACATAACCAACGATTTGGTTTCAAAATGCCACTGTATCAGATAGACTGGCTGTCACTTGTTTTGATAGCAACCTCCTTTATGTCGCTTAATTACTTTTTTGTGTTTATGAAACAACAGGGGTGGTTTATTTCGCCTTACATTACGGGTTCATTGATTTTCGGAGTGGTTCTTTTTGTAGCATTGATATACAGGCAGAAATCGCTCAAACGAAAGATGATTGATTTCGGAGCATTTAAAAAGAAAAATGTTATCCACGCTACCATATTATTGTTCTTTCTCGGGCTATATCTGGCAAGCACATCGGTATATACACAATATACAGTTGGTGTATTAGGGTATAATAACCTGATTAACGCACATATCAATCTTTGGATGATACCCGGTATCGTCATTGCGGGAATATTGGCATTTTTCGGTTTTAAAAATAAATGGTACATCAAGTATTATATCGCTTTTGGATTTGTGTGTTTTGCTCTGCATACATTAAGTCTTTACCTGATTATACAACCGCAGATGGACATCCGCTACCTCGAATATGCGACGGTACTGAAAGGATTGGGAATGGGCATCCTGTTCATTGGGTTATGGTTTTACGCTACCCTCAACCTGCAAATGAATGAAATGATGGGAATAATGGTTATATTAATTGTGGTAAGGTCTTTTCTGGCTACCTCATTAGGCAGTGCAATTATCGGATGGGCAACTTATCAGTCACAGTGGCAAAGTCTGAACGACATTTCGATGTATCTCGATGCCGGGGAAATTCCGAACGGAATGGCAATATACCAAAACATCAGCCTCAATGCGTTAATGGCTTCCGGGAAAATCGTATTGGGAACATTAACCTGGCTGATTGTCCCTATACTGATATTTATTGCTACACATTCTTACGGAAGTTTCCACTACAAACGGGTGGTGCTGTTCCGCAAAGCGATACGGGGAAATTCAATCAAAGGTTATCGTTTATCTTAATACAAATTATTATGAAATGAAGCATAAGAAAATATTCATTTCCATACCCAAAACAATGAATATTTTCTTATGCGAAATTCCATCTGACCATTAAAAACAATAAAAATAAACAGATGAAAAAAATACTTTTTCTGACAGATTTTTCAGAAGTAGCAAAGAACGCATTTTTATATGCCCTATCGCTTGCAGATAATTTTAACTCGGAATTGCACATACTGCATATTACACCTATTATTGAACCGAAGACGGACGAGGAACGCTATCGGGTACACCCTTTGGCACAGATGTTCAACGATTCGCTGGAAAATGATGAGTGGAACGAATTTAAGACAGAAGCAAAAAAATTGGAGCAGTTGGCTCATAACAACAATAAGCTCCACGTTCCCGTAGAGTTCCATTTTGAAAATGGCTATTTCCAAGATGTAATTGAGAGCCATATCGTAGAAAAATCAATTGACCTGATTGTAATGGGTACGTCGGGGAATAACACTATAGACAAAAAACTGTTCGGCTCGCACGCAGTGAGGCTGATTGACAGTGGTTTTGATATACCGATATTGGCAGTGCCTGCAAAAGCCGTTTTTACCTCTACGGGGGCGTTTGCCGCTGCGGTAATGCTCGTTGAAAATGAATGTGTCATTATCAGGCGGATTGCCACAAAACTCTCCCCGTCAGAGACACCTTTAAAATGTGTACACATAGTCGATACAGAAGAAAAAGCTATGGCTGCACAACAAAAGAAAGCACATTGGCTTACAAATTTTGAGGGTCTTGATGTTCAGGTGGATATTGTTATTGATACGGATATAGAAGACGGCTTGACAAAGTATGTAGAAGATAACTATATCAATATCCTAAGCATCATACATAGACAATTACCCTTTATGAAAAGATTGTTCAATATAAACCATAGTAAAAGGCTGCTACGTCTTTCTGAAACGGCAATGCTGATATATAATGTAGAAGATAAATAAAACATTTGTTATGGAAATAAAACCAAAAATTCTTTTGCCTGTTGATTTTTATTCAACATCAGACAATACTTTCTTATATGCAATAGCATTTGCAGAACAGTTCAATGCAGATGTTCATATACTAACCGTGTTGGAAGATACGGCTGAACCGGAACAAAACAATCAATTCAGAAAAGGGCTGAAAGAACGTGAAATAGAACTGTTCTATCAACAGATAAAAAGCTATAAGAATACTTCGGAAGTAAACCTTTCTTTCGGACTGACAAAGGAAAGTTTCACGGACGCAATCATTAACTATTTACAGAACAACGCGATAGATTTCCTGATAATCGGATATGACACCAACGGAATAAAATCCAATTCACAAATTAGGCAGGAAATATCAGAGAAGAATTATAAAGTCAATGTGCCGATTATCATCGTTCCGGAAAAAGCTACTTTCAGTATAGAAAACAATATCGCTTTCGATGTACGACTACATAGTGAAGAATGTGAATTATTGAAAAAGCTCGCCGTTGATTTCAACAAAAAAGGCAGGTTAGTGCATTGTATACATATAGCAGACTCCCAAAAATCGTTTAACGAGGCAGTAGCTAAAAAAGATGCTTGGCTGAATAAGATTAATCAGACCAACCTAAGTTTGGATATACTCTTATCCAAAAATATAATGAACGGGCTAAAGAAGATAATTGAGAAATATAATATTCAGGTGCTCACTATGATAAACAGTTCTGCTAATGAAATCCAGACCTTGCTAAGAACACAGGTGGAAGCCCTTACTGTGCTAAGTCCCAAAGCAGTTTATGTTTATATTTCTACTAATCAAAGAATTGATTTTTAAATGGTATTATGCTGGATAAATTTTATAATGAAACACTACATAAACTGGAAACGGCTATCAACGAATTGGAGATTGAAGCAGATAATTGCTCGATACAACGAGTTGAAGCCATAATTCAACTTATTATCCAAACCCTGTCCAAATTAAAGGAGTATGTTTTAAAACGAGGGTTTAAAAATACTGATGAGGAAATCCATTTTTTCAAACATCAGAAACCTGTCATTGTTTCAAAGCTGATTTATTACAATGCTATCTATAAAATAGAAAGCAAAAAGCCTTATGGTGCAAAGCAGATAAAGAAATTTCTTAACAAAGAATTGAAAAAACTCAAAAAATTCTTTGACAACAATATTGACTTTTACAAGTATTACCGTAGTGGCAATTCTTTTCTTGATGAAAATTTCTTTATTCGTGGAAAACACGATATAAGGATGTGGTTGGATACGTTTTATTTTGAGGCAGACCACCGTTTTTGCACTTCTCACGATTAGAAGGTCGCCAAAATAATTGCCAATGACCTGATACAAGTTTATCTTGAAGACCAGCTAAATAGCAATCATAAAAAGGTATCTGATAGTTCTTCACTCCATTGGACAGGAAGTAAAACGGCATTGACCGAGTTGATTTATGCACTCTACGCACAAGGCGTATTCAACAACGGAAATACCGATATAAAATTGATTGCCAAAACATTTGAAACTGCCTTTAATATTGATTTGGGCGATTTCTATCATACATTTATGGAATTGAAAGCCCGAAAAATAAACCGTACCAAATTCCTCGACAGCCTGTGTGAAGCTCTGATAAAGAAAATGGACGAACAAGATGAAAAACAGTAAGTATATATGTACACAGGCTTTATTCCTCTTGGCAAGAAGTCAGAGTAATTAAACTTAAATTGTAAATTTGTTTATTGCTTATGTATTAAATACTAAACGTAGTCAGTAAATAAATATGAATACAATCTTTATTAAAAATATGGTTTGCGACCGTTGCATTATGGTGGTACAAAACGAATTGGAAAAACTGGGATTAGATGCTAAAAATATAAAACTGGGCGAAGTTATTCTTTCCAAAGAAATAACATCTCTGGAAAAAGAGAATTTGTCCAAAACTTTAGAGCCATTAGGATTTGAAGTAATTGACGATAAAAAAGGCAGGATAATAGAAAAGATAAAGAACATTATCATTGACCTGGTACACCATCAGGATAGTGATGTAAAAACCAACCTTTCCGATGTATTGAGTGACAAATTGCATCACGATTACAATTACCTGTCCAATCTGTTTTCAGAGGTAGAGGGTACAACCATTGAAAAATACTTTATCGCCCAAAAGGTTGAAAAAGTAAAAGAATTGTTGGTGTATGATGAGTTGTCATTAAGTGAGATTGCGAACCGCCTAAATTATTCGAGCGTGGCATATTTGAGTAACCAGTTTAAAAAAGTTACCGGGCTAACACCAAGCCATTTCAAACAGATTAAAGAGGATAAAAGAAAACCGTTGGATAAAGTGTAAGTAAATCTTACAAATCAAATCCAAAATTTCACACCAGTACCCATAAATATAATAGCCAATTTTGTATTGTAAATTAAAGCAGGCAAATATGGCGACAAACAGAGAAAATATATACATTCCATTGGAGGATGTAGAAAGCGAACACTGTGCATTAATCGTTGAAAAGGGATTGGCACAGGTAAAAGGTGTAGAAACCCATAAAGTAGAGCTGAACAACCGAAGGGCAGCGATTACAGTAGATAGCAATGAAACCGTAGGCGAGGCTGTTAAGGCAATTAAAGATTTAGGTTACGGAGTTCCTACGGTTAAAAGTGCTTTTCCGGTATTGGGCATGACCTGTGCATCCTGTGCGGGCAGTGCCGAAAGCATTGTGAAATACCAACCGGGAGTAGTTAATGCTTCCGTGAACTTTGCAACGGGCAATCTTACCGTGGAATATCTGCCCAATATGACCGATGCCTCCACCTTGCAAAAAGCGGTTCAGGGAGTAGGTTACGACCTATTGGTTGAAGACGAAACCAAGCAGCAGGAAACGCTCGAAGCCATCCACGAAAAGAAATTCCGAACCTTGAAAAACAAGACCATTTGGGCAATTATCCTTTCCCTGCCCGTGGTAATCATAGGAATGTTCTTTATGGATATGCCCTATGCAGACCCGATAATGTGGCTCTTTTCCACGCCCGTTGTAATATGGTTGGGCAGGGATTTTTTTGTAAACGCTTGGAAGCAGGCAAAGCACCGTTCCGCCAATATGGATACGCTGGTGGCATTGAGTACAGGTATTGCCTACCTGTTCAGTGTTTTCAATATGCTGTTTGCCGACTTTTGGCATCAACGGGGACTGCATGCTCACGTATATTTTGAAGCGGCTGCCGTTATTATCGCATTCATCCTCTTGGGAAAACTGCTGGAAGAAAGAGCCAAAGGCAACACCTCTTCAGCCATTAAGAAGCTGATGGGCTTGCAGCCAAAAACGGTCATCGTGGTACAGGCGGACGGAACGGAAAAGCAGACCGCTATCGAAGACTTAAGCGCAGGCGATGTGATACTCGTAAAGCCCGGTGAAAAGATTGCGGTAGACGGCATGGTCATATCGGGCAATTCGTATGTAGATGAAAGTATGCTAAGCGGCGAGCCTGTACCTGTATTGAAGAAAGAGAACGAAAAAGTATTTGCAGGAACGATTAACCAAAAAGGCAGTTTTCAATTCAAGGCGGTAAAAGTGGGCAAAGAAACCATGCTTGCCCACATCATCAAAATGGTACAAGATGCACAAGGAAGTAAAGCACCTGTACAAAAATTGGTAGATAAGATCGCTGGTATTTTTGTTCCTGTGGTTATCGGTATCGCTATCCTTACATTCATTTTATGGTTCATTTTAGGCGGTGAGAATGGCGTAGTTCAAGGATTGTTAGCTGCCGTTACTGTATTAGTTATCGCTTGTCCTTGTGCATTAGGCTTGGCTACGCCTACGGCTATTATGGTAGGCGTTGGTAAAGGTGCAGAACAAGGTATCTTAATAAAAGATGCCGAAAGTTTGGAATTGGCAAAAAAAGTAAATGCTATTATACTGGATAAAACAGGCACGATCACCGAGGGAAGACCCGAGGTAACAGATGTTGAATGGCTGGACAATAACGATGCTACCAAAGATATTCTATTGAGTATAGAAAAACAATCCGAACACCCGCTGGCAGAAGCATTAGTGAAAAACCTGCAAGGTGTTTCAACTACTTCACTAACCCACTTTGACAGTATCACCGGCAAAGGAGCGAAAGCCGACCACAAAAACGAAACTTACTATGTAGGTAATAAAAAATTGTTAGCTGAAAACAATATCAGCATTGACGCACAACTACAACAAAAAGCAGATGAATGGGGCAAACAGTCCAAAACTGTTATTTGGTTCGCAAACAGTAAACAAGCTCTTTCGGTGGTTGCAATTTCAGACAAAATCAAAGAAACATCAGCGGCGGCAATCAAGGAAATACAGGATATGGGCATCGATCTGTATATGCTGACCGGAGACAACGAAGCGACCGCAAAAGCTATTGCTTCACAAACAGGCATCAAGCATTACAAAGCGGAAGTGCTACCACAGCATAAAGCAGACTTTGTAAAAGAATTGCAAGCACAGGGCAAAGTGGTAGCAATGGTTGGCGACGGTATCAACGACAGCACCGCATTGGCAACAGCCGATGTAAGTATCGCAATGGGCAAAGGCAGCGACATCGCAATGGACGTAGCCAAGATGACCATCATTTCATCCGACCTTACAAAAATACCGCAGGCAATACGCTTGTCCAAACAGACCGTAGCCACCATCAAGCAAAACCTGTTCTGGGCGTTTATCTACAATGTAATCGGCATTCCAGTAGCGGCAGGCATCCTTTACCCTGTTAACGGCTTCCTGCTCAACCCGATGATTGCGGGTGCGGCAATGGCATTGAGCAGCGTGAGCGTGGTCAGTAACAGTCTGCGGTTGAAGTGGAAGAAATAAAACAGTAAATCTCACAAATCAAACAAGAAATTACACAACAATACTGAACTGAATAGTACGGAAATTTGCATTATCAGATAACTCTAAAATTTATTAACAATGGAAAATAAACAATTTCAATTCAAGACGAACATCAATTGTGGCGGTTGTATCGCATCTGTAAAACCGCACTTGGACAAGGCAGAGGGCATATGCCATTGGGAAGTGGACACGGCCAACAAGGACAAGGTACTTACAGTGAAGTCCGAGGGCATTACCGAGCAGGAAGTAATATCGACCGTACAAAAGGCAGGCTTCAAAATAGAACCTTTGAATGCCTAAGCCAACTACCTTTTGAAATGTCCTTTTTCCGACCGAATTTTCTGAAGGTTGGGTTGCCGAAAAAGGCATTTCATCAAATCCTGAAGAAAGAGGATATCTTGTTGTGGTCGTAACATTGTTTGTTTATATAGAGAAATTTTGCCTATATAGCAAAAAAAATTGTAAAAACAATATAAAAAACCAATCTTATTTGTAACTTTGTTGAGTTGAAAAATTATAGAATACATATAGGTATTTTGACACTCTTCTGTCTGGTTTTCTTTATGATACCAAGCCAGAGTTTTGCCTGTTCCAAAAATTCAACAAAGACCGAGCAGTCTTTCAGCTCAAAGGAGAAATCCAAAAAATCAGAACATAAAAAAGGTTGCAAGAGCAAATCCTGTAAAAAATGCAAAAGTGACAAATGCGGGGGCGGTTGTTCCCACAGCTCTTGCAGGTGCGGTGCTTCAACCACTTCCCTAAATGTCCCAACCATAATCGAATTAAAGGCAAAAAATCACTTAGCAGCAGCTAAAAAGCAAAAATTCGGTTTCAAAGAAGCCTACTATTCTTCGGGATTTTTCTTCATTTGGCTACCTCCTAAAATAAGCTAAAACTATGGCCTGATAGCCATAGGTGTGCCTTGTCAAAAGCTATTCCGGCTTTTGCAAATCCCCTATTTGTATCATTTACTTAAAATTTAAAACAGAAACGGGTTTATCAATCCCCCGTTTCTCAAAATGTAATTATTATGAAATCATTATCAAAAATAGTGATGGTAATCGCCGTGTTACTATCATCAATAAACGGCTTCGCACAAATCAAGAATGCGAAAACAGAAACCGTAAAGATTTACGGCAATTGTGGTATGTGCAAAACCACCATCGAAAAAGCAGGTAACGTAAAAAAGGTAGCCAGCGTGGACTGGAACAAAGATACCAAGATGGCTACGCTCACCTATGACGGCGACAAAACAAATCAGGATGAAATCCTGAAACGTATTGCTTTGGCTGGTTATGACAGTGAGAAGTTCCGTGCGCCGGATGACGTATATGCTAAACTGGCTGGTTGCTGCCAGTATGATAGACCCGTGAAGACGGTTGCCAAAAACAAGGAGGCGGGAATGGACATGAATGCCGGACATGGCAATCACGACCATAGTCAAATGGCAGCTAACAAAGATGCAGCCCAAAACCAATCACAGCTAAAGGCTGTATTTGACAACTACTTTTCAGTGAAAGATGCTTTGATAAAAACCGATGCGGCGACCGCATCTGCCAAAGCCGCTGAATTGGCTGTATCCCTTAAAGCAGTCGATATGAATAAGCTATCGGCAGAGGAACATACGGCTTGGATGAAAGTGATGCAGGACTTGACGGCCAATGCGGAAAGCATTTCAAAATCAAAAGATGTTGCAAAACAAAGAAGTGCTTTTGCGGCACTTTCGGGAAGCATCTACACACTGGCCAAAGTGTCTAAACAGGATACTCCCGTTTATTACCAGCACTGCCCTATGTACAACGGAGGTAAGGGAGCCAATTGGCTAAGTAAAGAGAATGCTGTTAAAAACCCATATTACGGCTCACAGATGCTTACCTGCGGCAGTACGGTCGAAACCATTAAATAACAGGTCTGAAAGCTATGGTACAGTACAATGACATGGTGCAGGCGCTTAAAGACCTAAGACAGCGTGGATACAGTATGGACTTTAGTCTGTTGCCGGACTGTCTGTACTGTACGTCAAGGAGCCTGAAACTAAAACCGGAGGATTTTACGGTTACGGAAACTCATAGGTTTGAAAGCCTCGACAGCAGTCCTGATAACAATGCCGTAATTTATGCCATATCGTCTAATGATAGTAAGAATAAAGGCGTACTTGTTGATGCCTATGGTACTTATGCCGAAGAAATGACCCATGAGATGGCAAAAAAATTAAGTGCAACATAACTTTTAAAACCCCTTGTTATGAAAAAATATACTTGTCCTATGCACCCACAGGTGCTAAAAGACGAACCGGGCAAATGCCCGCTCTGTGGCATGGCATTGGTTCCCGTTGGCGGTGCGTCAGTTTCTCATGAACACACATCAGAACATGGGCATTCCGGGCATTCTCAACATGGCCATGCTGACGAAAACTTTAACAAACATGAGGGACATCATACAGGTGATTTCCTCACTCGTTTTTGGATAAGCCTTGTCATTACAATCCCTATACTGCTCCTGTCGCACATGATACAGCAATGGTTAGGTTTCTCGCTTGCTTTCAATGGCGATAAATATGTGTTGCTGGCATTGGGTACGGTGATTTATTGCTATGGAGGCTTACCATTCCTAAAGGGAATGATTGGCGAGGTGAAAGCCAAAGCCATAGGGATGATGACACTTGTTGCTATCGCCATATCCGTAGCCTATGTCTATTCCGTAGCCGTTGTATTTGGCTTGCAGGGTATGGATTTCTTTTGGGAACTGGCAACCCTAATTGACATCATGCTGTTAGGGCATTGGCTGGAAATGCGTTCCCAAATGGCTGCTTCACGGGCTTTGCAATCATTGGTTGCTTTGCTGCCTAACGATGTCACGGTGGAGCGAAACGGAGAAGCGGTAAAAATAAAGCTTGAAGACCTGCAAAGCGGTGAAACGGCTATCATAAAACCGGGTGAAAAAATTCCAGCCGATGGATTGGTACTGGAGGGGCTTTCGTATATCAACGAGAGTATGCTTACCGGGGAAAGTGTTCCCGTAAAAAAGGAAAAGGACGGAAAGGTCATCGCAGGCTCTATCAATGGCGATGGTGCGCTGAAAGTTAAGGTAACAGCCGTGGGAAAAGACAGCTACCTGAACAGGGTTATCAATCTTGTGCAGGAAGCGCAGGCTACTAAGTCTAATACACAGAACCTTGCGGACAAAGTTGCCAAATGGCTCACCTTTATTGCCATTGCCGTGGGCATAGGCACATTTGCCTATTGGTATGCAAGCAGTGGAGATATTGCCTTTGCGCTTGAAAGAATGGTGACGGTAATGGTAACGGCCTGCCCGCACGCATTGGGCGTGGCTATCCCGTTGGTGGTCGCCATTTCCACAACGCTTTCGGCGACCAATGGCCTGCTCATCCGCAACCGTACGGCATTTGAAACCACCCGAAAACTTTCCACCGTCATTTTTGATAAGACCGGAACGCTCACCAAAGGTTCCCATGCCGTAGAAAAGGTTATACCGTTAACGGATGAATATAATGCCGATGAGGTTATCCAGTATGCTGCCGCAGTACAGCAAAATTCGGAACACCATATCGCCAAAGGCATTATGGCTACATTGAAAGAAAAGAGCCTTGCCTTATGGAAGTCTGAAAACTTCAGCTATATGCAGGGCATAGGTGTTAAAGGTGTTGTGAACGGGAAAAATGTCGTAGCTGGCGGCCCGAATTATTTCACCGAAAACCACCTTTCCCTGCCGGAAATACCAAGCGAAATCAATCAGGAAGCCGAAACGGTCAACTTTGTCCTCATTGATGACCGGGTAATCGGCATCATTACTTTGGCAGACAGCATCCGTGAAGGTTCGGCACAGGCGATTGAGGAACTCAAAAAAATGGGCATCAAGTCCTTTCTGCTCACCGGGGACAACGACAGGATTGCTGCTGCCGTAGCCGGAAAATTGGGTATGGACGGGTATTTGGCCAATGTGCTTCCGCATAACAAGCAGGAGAAAGTAAAGGAGTTTCAGGCAAAAGGCGAAATCGTAGCAATGACTGGTGATGGTGTAAATGATGCACCTGCACTGGCACAGGCAGATGTTGGAATTGCCGTGGGTTCCGGTACGGACGTGGCTGCCGAAACAGCGGATATCATATTGGTAGACAGCGACCCGAGGGATGTGGTCAAACTGATTGACTTCGGCAAACTTACCTACAAAAAGATGGTACAGAACCTGATATGGGCGGTTGGCTACAACGTGGTGGCAATACCGCTTGCGGCAGGCGTACTCTATCCGAATTTTGTTTTAAGTCCCGCTATGGGTGCTGTGCTGATGAGTGTAAGCACCATTGTAGTGGCTATTAACGCAAGTTTTTTAAAAATCAAAAAATAAATAAAAATGAAAAATCTAACATTATCAATCATTGCTGTTATCATGGCATTTGTAACAGTATCATGCAATCAGGCATCCAACAAAAACGAGCAGTCTTCAAGTGATACTGCTGTTGTATCACAAGAACAGTCAGCTTCCCAACCAAAAGAGGATGATACGGTAGCTGCGCCCGTTGTGAGTGAAACTCCGAGCGGTCAGGAAGCAAAAGCAACAGGAAAAGAAGAAGCAAAAAACTTTTCTATTGCGCCCATAGTTACCGATTATCTGTCCTTAAAGAACGCCCTTGTTTCGGACGATGACAAAGCTGCCGCCAGTTCAGGGAAAAAGCTGTTAGCTACCCTGAATAAAGTGGACATGAAAGCCGTTCCTGCTGATAAGCACAAAAAGTACATGGACATAGCGGACGATGCTAAAGAACACGCAGAACATATCGGGGAAAATGTTGGCAACATTCACCACCAGCGGGAACATTTAGCCTCGCTTGGCGAAGATTTGAAAGACCTGATTGATTTGTTCGGTACATCGCAAACATTGTATCAAGACCATTGCCCGATGTTCAATGACGGTAAGGGTGCTGTTTGGTTTAGCGAAAACAAGGAAATCAAAAACCCTTACTACGGCTCTAAAATGCTGACCTGCGGTAAGGTGGAAAAAACAATTAACAGCAAATAAAATTCAGGGTTATGGAAAATATGCAAAACAGTCACCATGCGGGTCATTCCTCGGAGCATGGCACGCACAATACAAAACATGCTTCGGCCATGTACAAACGCTTTGCGGTGATGGCTGTCGCAATGTTCGCAGTGATGTATTTTATCATGTACGCCATGATTGACGGGTGGCAGAACCTGATACCCAATATCAACAATTTGTACATGACCCTGCTGATGACCTCGGCAATGCTGCTTATCGAATTAGCGATAATGAAAGTAATGTACCCCAACAGGAAGATGAATTGGGCGATAGCCATCATCTCGGTTGCTGTTGGCATCTTTTCATGGTTTGGTATCAGGGAACAAATCAATGTCGGGGACAAGCAGTTTGCAAAGGGTATGATACCCCATCACGCAGCAGCCATATTGATGTCCGAAAAGGCACACCTGACCGACCCGGAACTGATAGAGCTGCAAAAAAATATACTTAAAACCCAAGCGGAAGAAATTGAACTAATGAAGCGCAAGCTAAAAGAGTTTGAAGAAAGTAAATAATAAAATTTAAAAAAACAAGTTTCGACATGAGCAAAATAATAATTGGCTTTATTTCCTTATCAGCCCTGCTATTCACCGCTTGCGGGCAGGCAGGGTCAAATAAGGATGAAGCGGCACAGCATCATTCGCAGGCAACTCCGGAAAGCCACGGGCATAGTACCCAAATAGGTGAATTGGTTCCATCGGATGAAGTCTGCATGGTCAACGATGCCTATATGGGCAAAAAGCAGTTTGACGTAAAATTTGACGGTAAAATATATTACGGGTGCTGCGAAATGTGCAAAGAGCGTATTCCAAAAGATGCCACCGTGCGGATGGCGATAGACCCCTATTCCCATAAGCAGGTGGACAAAGCTGTTGCGGTGATTGCTGTGACAGGGAATAACGGTGAAGTTTCCTATTTTGAAAACAAGGGGAATTATGCCAAGTATGTGAAAAAACAGTAGACACAAAAAGATGAAGCCACAATAAAATAATTATGACCATAAAGAAGAAAATCATATTGGGGCTGGCTGTCGTCCTGATTGCCATACAGTTCTTTCAGCCCTTACGGAACCAGGCGGTTGAAGTGCCAGCCACCCATATTGAAAGGGTGTACGCCGTACCCCAAAATGTAAAGGCTATCCTTGTCCAGTCCTGTTACGACTGCCACAGCAACAATACCCGATACCCGTGGTATAGCCGTATCCAACCCGGCGCATGGTATATGGCAGAACATATCAAAAAAGGAAAAGACGAACTTAACTTTAGCGAGTTTGGCGACTATTCTGCCCGCAGACGCCGAAATAAGTTTAGGTCGATGGCCGGACAAATAAAGGACGGGGAAATGCCATTGTCGTCATATACGCTAATTCATCGCAATGCAGTATTGTCACCGGAGGATAAGCAGGTTTTGATAGCGTGGTTTGGCACAATGGAAGACAGCATTAAATAAAATTTTTCAACGAATGAACAGATATAAAAAAATACCCATAAGAATATTGCAAACAGTGCTGATACTGCTTTGCACGCAAACGCTGTTTGCACAGAGAGTAGTGCATTACGAGCTGTATGTAAAAGATACACTTGTCAACTATGCAGGTAAGCAAAAAAGGGCGATTGCCGTAAACGGGCAAATCCCCATGCCCACCCTTACCTTTACCGAGGGCGACACTGCCGAAATAGTGGTGCACAACCAATTGAAAGAAAGCACATCACTGCACTGGCATGGTGTGTTCCTGCCCAATAAAGAAGACGGTGTGCCCTGGCTTACGCAAAAGCCCATCGCACCGGGTACAACCTACACCTACCGTTTTCCGATTATCCAGCATGGCACGCACTGGTATCATTCGCACTCAGGCTTGCAGGAGCAGATAGGCATGTACGGTAGTTTTATCATGAAAAAAAGAGGCGACGATAAAACCTTTAGAAAAGGAATTGACGATTTGCCGACCGTCCCGATTATATTAAGTGAGTGGACAAATCTTAACCCGGATAACATCAACCGTATGCTACACAATGCAAATGATTGGGCGGCCATTAAGAAAGGTGCTACGCAATCGTACGTTGAAGCTATTAAGGAGGGAAAATTAGGCGTAAAGGTAAAAAATGAGTGGAAACGGATGCTGGCGATGGATGTCAGTGATGTGTACTATGATAAAATCCTAATAAATGGTAGCCATAGCACCGATTTGAAAACAATTGGTGGTAAAAAGCTAAAAGCAGGTGACAAAGTCAGATTACGCGTTTCCAATGGCGGGGCGTCTTCGTATTTCTGGCTAAGATATGCTGGAGGGAAAATTACAGTAGTAGCTAATGATGGGAATGATGTTGAGCCTGTAGAGGTGGACAGGTTAATCATTGCCGTTTCTGAAACTTACGATATTGTAGTGACTATCCCTCAAGATGGTTTGGCTTACGAGTTCTTAGCAACAACCGAAGACAGGACACAATCTGCGAGTTACTTTATAGGTGATGGGGTCAAACAGCTTATTTCTCCACTCCCACGATTGAAGTATTTCGAGGGGATGAAGATGATGAACGATATGATGAAAATGAATGGCGATTTGAACGATATGGGCATGAAGATGAGCCTTAACCAAATGGACATGAATGTAGTGATGTATCCCGAAATTACCGGAGATGCAACAAAAAAAGCAGACCACAGTAAGCATGAGGGTATGGATATGGATAACGACGCTAACCGTTACAACGCTAATGCCTTGGGAGACATCAAAACATTAAATTATGCTATGTTGCAATCACCTTATAACACCTCTCTTCCAAATGATGCGCCTGTAAAAGAGTTGAAATTCACACTTACTGGCAACATGAACCGCTATGTATGGAGCATGGATAATAAAATACTTTCGGAAACTGACAAAATACCTGTAAAAAAAGGAGAAATTCTACGGATTACCATTTATAATAATTCAATGATGCGGCATCCAATGCATCTTCACGGATTTGATTTCAGGGTGATAAACGGAAAAGGCGAAAAATCGCCGCTTAAAAATGTGTTGGATATCATGCCTATGGAAACAGATACCATTGAGTTTTTAGCAAATGAGGAGGGTGATTGGTTCTTTCATTGCCATATATTATATCACATGATGGCGGGAATGAACAGGGTCTTTGAAGTTGGAGACTACAATAACCCCTATCTACCCGACAAGGCAAAAGCCTATAAAGAATTGCAAAGAGAAAGTAATATGCCTCATTTTATGGCACAAAACGATTTTGCAACCAATGGTAATGATGGAGAAGCTATGCTAATGAATGCACGCTACCAATTAGGAACAGAATGGCGTTTAGGCTATAATAGTATGCACGGTTATGAAGTAGAAACCCATTTAGGTAGATACATTGGAAAGATGCAATGGTTCATGCCCTTTGTAGGTTTTGATTACCGCTACCGTAAAATGGGAGAAGATGAACACGAAAAGAACATATTTGGACAAACCAACAAGAAAGACACCCGCAGGGCGTTCAGTTTAGGGTTTATGTATACGTTACCTATGCTGGTCAATTTTCAGGCAGAAGTATATCATGATGGAATTGTGAGATTGCAGTTAATGCGTGAAGATATACCAATTTCAAAAAGACTAAGAGGTGGTTTTATGGTGAATACCGACTTAGAGTATATGGGAGAACTTAGGTATATCATTAATAAGAATATAGGTATACGTACCCACTATGATAGCGATATGGGCTTTGGTGTGGGGCTGGCATTGACTTATTAAAATTAAATAACTAAGGGTTGTAAACTGCATAACCGTAAAAAAATATCGGTAAAAAAAAGGAGGTGATGCAGGTGTAATTCGCAAAGACTAACCTGCATCATACTACAACCCTTTAAAGTATGCAACAAAAATCTATCTATCGTTCCATCATCAATACGGTAGAGGTTGAATTTTTTTAAGCAGTAATTGCATCATAAGCTAATACGAAAAGTGTTAGCTTTTCTGTATTAACCAATAATATATTACATCAAAATGAAGCGAATGGATAAATTTTACAATGAAACATATCTTAAATTGGAAACTGCAATCCAGGAACTGGAGATTGAAACCGACTGCCCCATAAAAAGAATTGAAGCCGTTATACACCATATCATACAAAGCCTTGCCGACTTAAAGGACTTTGTACTGAAAAATGACTTTAAGAATATGGAAGAAGAAATCCATTTTTTCAAGTATCAGAAACCTGTTATTGTTTCAAAGCTCATCTACTACAATGCCATCTATAAAATCGAAACAAGAAGACCCTACGGGAACAAGCGTACCAAGAAATATTTTACCAAAGAACTGAAAAAGCTAAAAAGGTTCTTTGAAAACAACCTTGATTTTTACAAGTATTACCGCAGCAATAATTCTTTCGTTGACGAAAAATTCTTTGTGCGTGGCAAGCACGATATAAGGCTGTGGTTAGACACATTTTATTTTGAAGCAGACCATCGTTTTTCTACTTCACACGATTATAAGGTTGCCAAGATTATTGCCAATGACCTGATACAAGTTTATTTGGAAGACAGGCTCAATAACATCAATGTGAAAAGGGGTTCGGACAATTCATTGAAATGGACGGCAAGTAAAACGGCACTGACGGAACTCATATATGCACTGTACTCCCACGGTGTATTTAACAATGGGAATACAGACATAAAATTGATAGCTAAAACTTTTGAAGAAGCCTTTAATATTGAGTTAGGCGATTTTTACCACACGTTTATGGAACTGAAAGCCCGTAAGATAAACCGAACCAAATTCCTTGACAGCCTCTGTGAAGCCCTAATAAAAAAAATGGACGAGCAGGACGAAAAGTAACCAGTATTACAATACGCCACGGGGCAAATGAATACCTTTTGTCCGTATAATGCTTTCCTGAACCTTTGGGGCTTCATTCTGCTTTTCTGCCTGCTGCGGAGCATCTACTTTAGTTTCGGGTGTAATAGACAACTGTATCTTTCTTTCCACGGCTGCCAGTTCCGTTTTAAGCTCACTCAATCGGCTTTCCTTAGACCAAGTACCGTTAAGCACTTCCTGAAGTACAGGCAGGTCTTTTTGGATTTCCGCAACCTTATCCTGTTCCTGCTTGATAAATCCCGGCAGCTTATCCAAAGCCCGTATAAAGTTCATCGCAGCGGTTTCGGGGTCTTTTGCCATCAGACCGTTATTGTAGGTGTACTTGATATTGCCCTCGCCAGTTATAAAAAATCTATTGACCCTTTCGAGTGTTGAATTATCCTTTGGAAGTTCTGTTTTAACCAATAATTGAAACCCGTAGAGGTTGCCTATTTCACGATAGTCGCCTGCCGTGCGGGCTTTGTTCGCAATCTCGTTCAGTTTTGCGCCTATTTGTTTCGGATTTGCATTGGGCGGCAAGCCATCTAACAGCACAGGGTTTTCGATTGTACCGTCCGACCGCTTTTGCAGGCGTTGTTGTAAGTTTTCCCAGTCGGTACTCATCCGGCTCAAACGGGATTGGGTGCTTTGCAACATTTCCGTATAATCCTGTACCTTAAATTTGGCACTGGATTTAGAGCGGTTGAACGCCTGCTTTTCGCTTTCCAGTCCGGCAATCTGTTTTTCCAGTTTGGCTTTATCCAACAGGTCTGTATTTCCTGATAAGATTGCCACGTATTCCGAAAAGTTCATTCCCGATTTTTCGTCCATACTTCCCTCGTCAATCGTTCTTTTGGTCAGGTTGTTGGTCTTTAACTGGTCGATGAAAAGCTGCTTATTGTACAGCAAATTGAACTTGTAACTATCCAAAGATTTTTCAACGGCATAGATGATAACAGCCACTTTATTGTCGGCAAAGAATTTGGCAATCTCATTGCCTTTACGGATTGCCCGCCCGTCCCTTTGGGCAAGGTCAGACGGTCGCCACGGCGTATCTAAGTGATGAACGGCAACGGCTCTTTTCTGTGCGTTAACGCCAGTTCCGAGCATACTCGTAGAACCGAACAGCACACGGATTTTGCCCTCGTTCATCCCATTGATAAGTTCCCTACGTTGCTTATCATTTTTTGCTTCCTGAATAAACCTTACTTCGTGCGCAGGTATGCCGTGGTCTTCCACGAGCTTGCGTTTGATTTCGGAGTACACATTCCATTCGCCGGGCTTGTAGGTTCCCAAATCGGAGAAAACGAACTGCGTTCCTTTCTGTGCGTTGAACTGGTTGTAATACTTGGCGATATTTACCGCACAATGCGAAGCCTTGTTGTCGGGATGGTCGTCGTATATACCACTTACCATACGCATATCGAGCGACATCTTACGGGCATAGTCCGTCGCAATGAGCATCTTTGCTTTTTCTTCCCTTTGCGATAATGGTTCTCTACCGAGCAAAGTAGCATCGCCCGTTTTGGCAAACTGCATCAGGCTTTGGATAAAGGCTTCTTGGTCGGGCGTTGGCGGTATGTTGTACAATACCTCGTTCTTAGTGGGGCGGTCAATACCAATATCCTTAGCCGTTCTGTAATCCGTGATTTCAGAATAGAACTGTGCCAGTTCCGGCACTTTGATAAAGTAGCGGAAACGCTCTTTTGCTACAATATTGTTAGCTACCGAAAATTCATAATCGGTCGTTTTCCGTGCATAGATAGCTGCCCACGCATCAAAGGAATGAATACCCTGTTTTTCCAATGCACGGGGGCGCAGGTATTTAAACAGCAGGTACAATTCCGTTAATGAATTGCTGATGGTTGTACCCGAAAGAAAGGTTGCACCCATATCCGCATTGGTACGCTCCTGAATGGTGCGGATTGCAAACAGCAGGTTCAGTGCCTTTTGGCTGCCGTCCACGTTCCCCAGTCCGGCAACCCGTGTATGACGGGTGTTGAACATCAGGTTTTTGAACTGGTGGCTTTCGTCCACAAACAAATGGTCTATGCCCATCATCTTAAAGTCCACAATATCATCCTTACGGTTTTCAATATCGTGTTGCAGCGTTTTCAGCTTTACTTCAAGATTTTCTTTCCGCTTGATTACCCCGGCGAGCATTCCCCTTGTCACTTCCTTGCCCTGCGATTTCAGGGCATCGAGATTGCGCTCTACGCTGTCCAGTTCTATTTCGAGGATTTCCTTTTCTATTTCGGGCGATTGCGGTATCATTCCGAACTGGTCGTGCGTAAGTATCACGCAATCCCAATCATTATTTTTAATATTCCCGAAAATCCGCAGGCGTTTTTTCGGCGTAAAATCATCAATACCCGGATAAAGGATTTTGGCGTGTGGATAGGCTTTACGGTAGTCTTCGGCAATGGCAGGTATATTTGCTTTCAGCCCGATAATCATCGGCTTATGGGCTAATCCCAAACGCTTCATTTCCTGCGCTGCGGTACACATTATCAGCGTTTTTCCTGCGCCTACTTCGTGGTCGCAGATAGCACCGTTGTTCAGCTTTATCATCCAAACGGTGTCCTTTTGACTTGAATACAGGTCTTCAATGCCTGCTCCCTTGCGGTCTAATCCCGGAAATTCCTGATGGCTTCCGTCATAGTTTGGGCGAACGAAACAATTAAAGGTATCGTTGTACTGGTCGGTCAGCCTGTTTTTAAACTCATCGTTCTGTGCGTGTAGCCAGTCGGTAAAGGCGGTACGGATTTCGTCAATCTTGGTGTTCGCCATTTGTATGGCTTCCATATCCCGTACTTTAACCTCTTGGTCGCCAACCATTACTTTTTTGGTAATATCAGGCGTGGTATTGACAAGGGCGTGTTTAAGCAGGGCAATACCGTCAAACGTGCGGCTTTCCGCTTTGACCGCATATTTTTCCCAAATGTGCATATTGCCCTGATGACACTTTACGGAAAAGTCGTCGGAGCTTTCGGAGTAATGAACCAGTACATCCGCATCGAACAAATGCGAAGCGAAACGGGCATAAATTCCGGTAGGTATCCACCGTTCGCCGAGGTTAAAATCCAGTTCCTCAAATTCGATACGTTTTGGTCGGGCTTCCTCTAAAGCGGTAAGGCTTTCTTTGGCTTCGGTATCATCGGGATAGTTTTCGAGATAGGCTCTTACTTCATCTGCTTTCTCCACCACGTTGCCTGCAATCCAACGTTCGGCTATTTCATATTCCTGTTGTAGCGGATTGTAGAACAACCGCCCGTGCAGGGCTTCTTTCAGGGTATCGGCAGGCAGGCTGCTGATTTCGGACATAAAGTCCAAATCCACATTTCCGTATTTGTTCAGGGAGGCAGCTAAAGCCTCTTCGGGATTGTCGGTTGCTAACGTGGTAGTAGAGAAACTGACCGGACGGCTGAAAATATCCGCTTTATGGATTATGCCGCCAATGACACGCTCCAGATAGGGGATTTCTTTGCCTGCGCTGTCGGTCTTTATCAGCTTGGCATTGTCGGCAGCATTGAGATTACCGTATTTTTTGACAAAGCCATCGTACAGGAGGTTCAGCGTTTCCCTTTCTTCTTTATGCTCGGTCTGCTTTTCAGCTTCTTTTTGGTACAGGTTGATATAACTGTCCCTTACGGCTATATAGGCTTCGGCTCTTGCTTTCTGTGAGCTCGGCAATTGCAACGGATGAAAGGTTGCTGTTGCCTTGTCGTCGTTCCTTTGCACATCTTGCAGATAACCAACCCAACCGTTATCTACCACAAGGCAATCGTTACGGTGGAATGATTGCAGTTCGCCAGTGTACGGGGCAGGTTCAGGAATAGCATTAATATTGGTAGTGGCAATGGCTGTCTTATCAGACTGGCCATTACCGTTTGTTTGTGAAAACAGGTCGCCAATAGCTTCCTGTTTTTTGTCGTTTACTTGGTGGCTTCCATTGGCAGCACCATTAGATTTTAGCGGTGTGTAAGACTGCTGCCTTGCACTACTGAACAGGTCTGGCTGACGACTTGTTGTACCTCTTCTTTTTTTAGTGCTTTGTCTTTTGGCTTGGGTAGTTCTTTTAGGTGGAGCAAGAACCATTATAGGTTCGCCCGCACTTTCAAACAGGTCAAAAATACTTAGTTGCTTTAATTCCTGCGGGCTTTCCTGACGGAGTACCGGAGTGGATACAGATTGCGGTTTTTGCTGAATGATTACAGGGTCGATAACCGGAGGTGTAACCTTTGGTTCAATCGGAATTTGTATAACAGGCTCATTGCTGCGTTCGCCTCTGTATAAATTCAAATTCAGGTGCTTTCCAAAATCTTCGGAAAGCATTTGCTTCAAATCTTCGGCAATCCCCTCAACACCGTCTTTATGCGTATAGATTAAGGCAGGTTGCCCGTATGGGTCGGTATCTAATTTTTGGTCGGTATGGATAATTCTTGCACTATCCTGAAAGAGCGCATTGCCCGGCGTATTGTATTCGGTTGGCTTGCTTTGGCAAAACAGATCTTCCCTGTCGGTCAGATTTTTTTTTGCCGTATTTTTTTGTAGGATAATCAGGTCGCTGCCTACTTCCGTACCTGCATATTCGGTAAACAGGTTGTTGGGCAATCTTACAACCGAAACCAAATTATTATCCTGCATTAACGCCCTGCGTATGGGTTCGTTCTTAGGGCTGTTCAGAATGCCCTGTGAAGTAATATAAGCCAACAAGCCGCCCTCACGGAGCATATCAGCACCTTTCAGAAAAAAGTAATTGTGTATGCTTCTGGCAGCTTGTTCCTTTGCGCTGTTTCTACTGCGGGAATAAGAAAGGTCAAATACAGAAGTATCGCCAAAAGGGATATTACTGGCAATTATATCATAGCTGTTTTGTTCCCTTTCGGGGATTTCTTCAAAACCGTTTATACGGATATTGCTATCGGGGTAAAGCTGCTTTAAAATCTTGCCTGTAAGCAAGTCCTTTTCATAAGCGGTAACACTGGCTGTTTGGTTTTCCGAAAAGGATTGGATGAATGAACCGATACCTGCGGAGGGTTCGAGGAATTTATCAATGTGCAGACCATTATCCCGCAAGGCAGATGAAATGGCATCTATAACCTTTGGCGGTGTATAAAAAGCCGTCAGTACGGAACTTTTCATACTGTCCACATACCTGCGGTATTGCTTATCGTCTTCGGAATTTTCTTTGAGTAGTTGGTGGAGTTCCTGCGTGAGTGGAAAAAGGTCGTGTTCTGTTTTTCTCCAATGATTGATATCTATTTTGTTTTCTATGGGGTTCAGAACGAATTTAAGACCGCCAAATCCGCTGTATCGCATCATTAGCAGTCTTTCGCCTACGGTGGCTTGCCGTTTCTCCTTTTCCAGTTTAAAAACAATTCGCAGGGCATCAATATTCTGTTGGAGATGGAACCGCTTACTGAAGCCCATTTTCCTCAATCCATATTGAGATGGTTCCGGTCAGTTCGGTATAGAGTAAATCAAACTCATTTCCGTTGGCGAAATCATCAGTTAATTCATATCCTGCGAAAACAGGCTCACAAACGGGAAACATTTTAAGGGCGAACGGTCGCAGTTCCTCGTCTGCCATTATGGTATCAAATTCATTGCATACCACTTTGAAAACCGTGTCGAACTTGGAGAAGTGCAAGCCCTCAAAAAGTATGTAGTTGGCTATTTCGTCGCATTGCTCAACGGCGTTTCCCGAACGGAAAGCACCCTCATAAGCATTGGCAGCCCACGAAGACCGTTGGTCAATAAATTTTTGGTCGTGTGCCTTTTCGGGAAAGCTGCTGTTTAATAATTCTTGCAGTCGTAATCTGAAATACGACAGGTCTTTTTGCTGTACATCCATACTTATTTTGATTAGAATTTTACTTAAATCCTAAAATTATAAGCAGGAGCAAATGCCTTTGATAATGTTGCATCGTTTGGCTTTGAAAGGCAGGATTTGGCGATTTACAATAGAAAATTGAACTGATTATTTATACAGAATTGGTGCTTGGCTATATGTTTTTTCACAAACTACTTTTGTGGTTTAAATATTTATCGTAATATTGCGATATATTATTACAAATAAGATGGGCGTAACAAAAACAGAAATATTTACAGAACAGCAAAACAGCTTGGCAACCACTTTAAAGGCACTGGCTCATCCTGCCCGTATAGCTATCCTGCAATACATCATCAAGCAGAATGCTTGCATTTGTAATGACTTAGTGGAAGAATTAGGATTGGCGCAGGCTACGATTTCACAACATTTAAAAGAGCTTAAAAACATTGGTATCATCAAAGGCAATATAGAAGGGACAAGTGTGTGCTACTGTATTGATGAAAATGTTTGGCAGCAGATTAAAAAGGAACTCAATGCTTTCTTTATAGATAATGTAGAGGTTGATAAATGCTGTTAAGCATTTTTTTTAAGCACATTAATCGCAATAAAGCAATATAACAATTAAATCAAAAAATAATGAAACTATCAAACATCAAAGAAATCTTACCAGCATTGGATAATGTTGAATTTCAATTAGAGAACGGAACATTTGTACCCGAACACTTTCACGTTACCGAGATAGGTGTTATTACAAAACACTTCATTGATTGTGGCGGAACAATTAGAAACGAAAAAGTTGTCAATTTCCAATTATGGAATGCCAACGATTTTGAACACCGATTAAAGCCAACAAAGCTATTAAACATCATTAAGCTATCCGAAGAAAAGTTGGGTATTGAAGATGCCGAAATAGAAGTAGAATACCAAAGCGAAACGGTTGGTAAATACGATTTGAATTTTAACGGAAACCATTTTGTACTGAAAAACAAGCAAACCGCTTGCCTGGCAAGTGATGCTTGCGGTATTCCTGCCGAAAAGCAAAAGGTAAAATTATCAGAGCTGAATAATGCTTGCTGTACACCAAATTCGGGATGTTGCTAAACACTAAAAACAAAATGCGATGTATCAAAAACTAATCGAAATCATTAACAACAAAATTGATGTACAAAGCATCAGCGAAGAACGTAAAGCCGTATTACAACCGCTTATTGATTTTATACAGCAAAAAGTAAACGACAGGCAGGATATAAATATCAATTTCATCTGTACCCACAATTCCCGAAGAAGCCATTTATCACAGGTTTGGGCACAGGTAGCGTCAGCACATTTTAATATACCAAATGTACATTGTTATTCGGGCGGTACGGAAGAAACGTCACTATTTCCGAAAGTTGCAGAAACATTGACTAATCAGGGGTTTAACATTTTCAAAATCGCAGATACTAATAACCCTGTATATGCCATAAAATACAGCGATAATGCTTTGCCTGTTATCGGCTTTTCAAAAAAGTACGATAGTCCTTTCAACCCAGTATCAGCATTTACAGCCATTATGACCTGTTCACAGGCAGACGGTGGATGTCCATTTATTGCAGGTGCAGAAAAAAGGATACCTATCACATTTGAAGACCCTAAAATTTCAGACAGTACACCGGAGCAATCACAGGTATATGCAGAAAGAAGTTTACAGATAGCAACGGAAATGTTTTATGTTTTTTCAAAAGTCAGTCAATAACCAATGCAACCAAAACTAAAATTTCTTGACCGTTACCTTACCTTATGGATATTCCTTGCAATGGCAGCAGGTATAGGTTTAGGGTATTTCTTTCCGGGAATATCAAAAATTACAAATGCTTTATCCGTAGGCACTACAAACGTTCCTTTGGCAATAGGTCTGATACTGATGATGTACCCGCCATTGGCAAAAGTGGATTATTCATTATTGCCCCAAGCATTTAAGGATAAAAAAGTAATCGGCATATCCTTATTGCTCAATTGGGTTATCGGTACAATATTGATGTTCGGATTAGCCGTTTTGTTTTTACGTAATGAACCCGATTATATGACAGGCCTAATATTGATAGGTTTGGCAAGGTGCATCGCAATGGTAATCGTTTGGAGTGACTTAGCTAAAGCAAACAGAGAATACACAGCTATGTTAGTTGCATTAAACAGCATCTTTCAGATAATTTCTTATAGCTTCTTAGTTTGGTTATTCATTAATGTATTACCAAGCAAATTAGGATTGGCAAATTTCAATGTAAGCGTATCAATGAAAGATGTTACAGAAAGCGTATTGATATACTTAGGCATTCCTTTCTTAGCAGGTTTTATAAGCCGTTACGCAATGGTAAAATCAAAAGGTATAGAATGGTATAACAGGAAATTTGTACCCCGAATATCGCCCATTACATTATATGCTTTACTTTTTACTATAGTATTAATGTTCAGTCTGAAAGGAGATAAAATATTAGAACTGCCAATGGATGTGGTAAAAGTAGCTATACCGTTAATCATCTATTTTGTACTGATGTTTTTCGTCAGCTTCTTTATCAACAAATCCCTTAAAGTTCCTTACGACAAAAACGCCTCAATCGCATTTACAGCCACAGGAAACAACTTTGAATTGGCAATAGCGGTAGCAATAGCCGTTTTCGGTATTCATTCCCCACAAGCGTTTGTAGGCGTTATAGGACCGTTGGTAGAAGTTCCGGTACTAATTCTATTAGTACGTGCAAGTTTATGGTTAAAGAAGAAGTATTACAGTTAGAAACAAGCAAAAGTTATGAAATGGCAATATGATTTCAACAGATGTACAAAAAATATAAGGTTCAATAATTAAAATAATATCGCGAAAATGATAAAACTAATAAAGACCATACCTGCATTTCCTGTTCGGGATATTGAAAAAGCAGTTGCCTTTTATAAAGCCCGATTGGGCTTTGATTGCAGACATATGGAAGAAACCTTTGCAATATTAATTAGGAATGATATAGACTTACATTTATGGGCTTCCTGTAATTATAGCTGGAAATGGAAAAGTATTTTTTTATTTCTCAAACCGATTAGTAGCGGAGCGGAAAGTTTTTTGGCAGGTACACACAGTTGCCGGATTGAAATAAAAGGCATTGACGAACTGTATAAAGAACTAAAAGAAAAGGAAGTATTACACAATGAAAAAACCGAAATAGAAACCACTTACTACGACACAAGAGAATTTGCAACTTTGGACTTATACGGAAATTTACTAACCTTTTACGAAAATATACAGTAGGAACAAACAGTTCAACCAAGCCGGTTTTAACTTTTTGTATTTTAGCAATTGCTTAAATAAGCAAATTAACTATATTTGCAACATGGATAGTACTTCTTGTATAAGACAACAGGCGGACATTAAACAAATCAATCGCTGTAAAGAACGAGTTTCAGAACTTCACGGTTCGTTTGACTATTTGTCGAATGGACTTGAATTGGCGGGAAACAATGTAAGACTGAAAATCCTGTTTCTGATTTATGAAGAAAAACGACTATGTGTTTGTGATTTAAGCGATATTCTCGGTATGACAATTTCTGCAATTTCTCAACATTTACGAAAGCTCAAAGACCGTAGACTAATTGAAACGGAAAGAAAAGCACAAACTATTTTTTATTCATTGACAAAAGAGTATGAAAAAATGTTGACCCCATTTTTTGAAATACTTGATGATAATAAAATTTTATAAACTATATGAAAACGGACAACAAACTAATCGGCACTGGACTTTTTACAGCAATTGCTGCGTCATTATGTTGCATTACGCCTGTTTTAGCTCTAATAGCAGGGACAAGCGGGATTGCTTCAACCTTTTCTTGGCTCGAACCTTTCCGACCATATTTTATTGGCTTGACAATTTTAGTGCTTGGTTTTGCTTGGTTTCAAAAGTTGAAACCCAAAAAGCAAATTGACTGTGAATGTGAAATAAATGAAAAACCGAATTTTATGCAAACAAAATCATTTTTAGGAATTATTACTGTTATGGCGGCTTTACTTTTGTCATTTCCCCTTTATGCCCACATCTTTTTTCCAAAGACCGAAAGTAAAGCAATTATTACCCAAACTTCCAAAATCCAGAAAGTTGAGTTTACAATCAAAGGGATGACTTGTTCAGGTTGTGAACATCATATTAAAACAGAGATTAGCAAACTAAAAGGAATTATCGAAGTTGTCGTTTCCTATGAGAAAGGCAACGCTATTGTTAAGTTTGACAACAAGCAAACAAGTATTGCCGAAATCGAAAAAGCTATCAATTCGACAGGTTATAAATCACTAAAAAGTAAAGTTATATCATAATGGAAATTAAATTAAAATCAATAATAACTTGCCCAAACTGTGGACACAAAAAAGAGGAAACAATGCCAACAGATGCTTGCCAGTATTTTTATGAATGTGAAAATTGCAAAACAAGATTAAAACCATTACAGGGGGATTGTTGTGTGTATTGCAGTTATGGTACTGTAAAATGCCCGCCAATACAAGCAGGAAATAGCTGTTGTAAATAAGAGAAGCTTAATAATTTACTTTAGAAAGCTACTTGTCTAAATTTGTGAGTATAACCTATTTAGCGAAAAACCTCCGAATTATCAGAGGTTTTTTATTCATTATTTAAGATTTGGAGCATCCTGCCGACTTCAATATCCATTCTTGAAAACGCAAACCATTTTTTGCCCAGGTCTTTGAGTGATGCTCCTATATGGTAGAGTTCTGCATTATCAATAATCAAAAATCGGTCGTGGGCATCGGAGAAAACCTCAATAGTTACTGGAGGATATTGGCTATTGTAGCGTTGTAAGTCTAACCGTAACTGATTGCTGATGCTTTTGGTAAGGATTGTAGCGGTTACATTGTTTTTACGCTTACCCAGTAAAATAAGCACCGTATCATCCACGTAATTATCAAGCAGGATAATTGAGCTTACGGCACTTCGGATAATATCGGAAACAAAGGTGTAGGCATCAAATACCTGCCCGTTGTAGAAAATGCCTTTTTCGCTGTGCAGCTTGTCGCTTTCCAAAGCCTTAAAAATCTCTTCAAATTTTTGGTCGGCTTCCAGTTGCTTTAATTCGATATTATCCAAACGATGAAACAAAGAAGCGTTGCTGATAAGCATACGCCTCATTTCTACAAAGGCTTCCATTATTTCCACACTCATTTTAACGGCTATATCAGACCGGAGTATGGCAGATGCCATTGCAACGCCCTGTTCGGTAAAAACATAGGGCAAATAACGCCTGCCACCGTAATTTAAACTTGAGGTTCCAATTTGGAACCTCAAGTTTTCAACTTCCTCTTCGGTCAGTTGAAAGCAGAATGATACAGGAAAACGCTTAATATTTCTTTTAACAGCTTTGTTCAGGTTCTTTGTTTCTACCTGATATAAGGCAGCGAGGTCGCTATCCAACATTACCTGTTTGCCCCGGATAGTATAAATCAGGTTCCTGATTTCTTTGGGTACGATTGACGGTTTATTTTCCATTGCGTTTACTGCTTTTGTTTTTTTCAAACTCAAAGGAACTTTCAGCGTTTTCTTTCAGAATGATGTAAGCATCGAATTTCTTTCCGGCTTTGCTTGTCATTCCTTTGATAAGAGAGGTTTTGCCTTTATTGACAAGGTTTGTTAAATTTTCGATACTGATTTGTACACCGCAGACGGTGCGGAACTGTACCCAGTTACAAGCCTCATCAGGGCATTTCACAATCTTGTCACGGATAATAAGCTGTCGACTTTTGCATTTAGGGCAGGTCAATTTGGGCTGATTGGTGCTTGCAATAGAGGTTTGCAGCAACTCATCGGTAATGGATTTGGCATAGGTTTCCATTTCCTTTTGGAACGTTCCGGCATCCGCTTCGTTGTTTTCGATTTTCTGTAATGCCAATTCCCATTCGGCGGTCATTGCCACGTCTGCAATCTTGCGGTCTTTTACAAGCCCGTACACCTGCAATCCTTTTTCCGTAGGGATTAATGAACGTTTATCCCGCAGGATATAATTACGGGTAAACAGGGTTTCGATAATGGCGGCTCTTGTTGCAGGCGTACCGATACCGATATTTTTGAGGGCTTTTCTTTCTTCCTCATTTTCGATTTCTTTCCCTGCGGTTTCCATAGCGGACAAAAGCCCTGCTTCGGTGTAAAGCACTGGCGGTTTGGTCTGCTTTTCCAAAACGGTGGCTTCCTTTATGGCAAGTTCGTCGCCTTTGTGCAGTTCAGGTAGTTCCTGTACTGGCTCTTCGCCGTCATCTGTAAAACTCCCTTTTATGGAACGCCAACCCCCTTCCTGAATTTTACAGCCTTTTGCCGTAAAATCGTAATGCAATACCTGTAATGATACATCGGTCATTTCCTTGACACAGGCTTGTGATATGGCTTCGAGCAACCGAAGCGCAATCATATTGTAAATCTTGTTTTCGTCTGCATTGAGTACCGACGGCACTTTGTCCGTAATCAATAAACCGTGATGGTCCGTAACACGGAGGTCATTCACGATACGTTTGTTGAACCGTCCCCATTTGATTTTGGTTAGGGCTTGCTTGCAATCTTCCCGGTTCTGCAAAGCCCGCACAAGGTTTGGAATTTCTGCCCACACATCTTCAGGTATGTATTTGCTTCCGGTACGCGGGTACGTGATAAACTTCTTTTCGTACAGGCTTTGGGCGATATTGAGCGTGGCTTCAGCAGATAATTTCAGCCTTTTGTTAGCTTCCTTTTGCAAGCCCGTCAGGTCAAAAAGCAAGGGTGGTTGTTCCGTAACGCTTTTGGTTTCTACCGATGTAACCGTTGCCGTTACGCCACGCTGAATAGCTTTAAGGGCATCATTGGCAAGTTGCTTTTCATCCCATTTGGTAGCGGAGATACTTTTGAAATCAACCTGTGCTTTGTTGTGCGTTAGTTGTATCTGCCAGTATTTCTTTACTGCGAAATTCTTATTGTCGAGGTAGCGTTTGCATATCAAAGCCAGTGTAGGCGTTTGTACCCTGCCGAGCGAATAGATACCGTTGCCTGCGGCAATGCTCAATGCCTGCGTAGCATTGATGCCTACAAGCCAGTCGGCACGGCTTCTGCCTTGCGCTGCCTGATACAGTCCGTCAAATTCCTTTCCGTCTTGCAGGTTGTCGAAGCCCTGCTTTATTGCCTTTTCGGTAAGCGAACTTATCCAAAGGCGTTCAAATGGCTTATTGCATTTAAGATATTCATAAATGTATCTGAAAATAAGTTCGCCCTCACGACCTGCATCAGTAGCAACGATAATGCTGTTGCTTTTATTAAAAAGCTGCTCAATGACTTTCAGTTGCTTTAATGCACCAGTATCGGCGGTGTACCCTTTGTCTTTTTTGACCTTGCGAACGGTCAATAAAAACGGTTTGGGCAATATCGGCAGGGATGCTTTGTCAAATCCCGAAATGCCGTAATCTTCGGGCATTCCCAGTCCTATTAAATGACCGAATGCCCACGTAACAAAATAGCCGTTACCTGTCAGGTAGCCGTCCTTTTTATCGGATGCTCCCAACAAGCCGGCTATCTCCCTTGCTACGCTTGGTTTTTCTGCAATGATTGTTTTCATACCGTATTACATTTTTCTGCCTTTGGATTTTGCAGGCTTATTGTCCTGTTCCTCTTGCTGCTTTTCGTTTTTCGGTCTTTGCTGCCCGGACTTCAATGGCTCTTGGACATTCTTGGTCGCTTCGTTGGTTTTGCCCTCCGAATTGACGGCAGTTTGTGTTTTATGCGTTTCGGCAGGTTCTACCCGTGCTTTGTACTGACCGGGAAACTCAAAATTGGTCTTTCCCGTATCTTTGTCGAAAGTGATATAACCCTTATACGGTTGGTCTTTTTTGTCTTTCAGTTCAACGTATATGGTTTGTCCGGCTTTGAACTTGTTGTATTGCTCATCATCCAGTTCTTTGCCCCTGAAAGTTCTTGGAGCTTCCTGCGGTTGACTTTGCTGATTACTTTGCTGGGCGTTCTGTTGGTTCGTTTGCGCTTGCTGATTGTTATTGCTTCTGTCAAACAGGAACTCAACGTATCGTTTGTCCGCATTGAATTGTACGGTTGCCGAAAACTCCGTTCCTTTTGTGGAAATCATACCCTCTAAATAGAGTGGTTTGCCCTCCATTAAAGTTTGCTTTTGTTCGTCATTCAGCTTTACGCCCTTAATTTCATCGGGAATTTTTATAAACTCCGTGCGCAGTGCAACCAAGTCATTGGTCAGCCTGTCAATACTTATAATGGACGGCATCAGGTCGCCTGTTTTGGAGTTTACCAAATTGACGACACGCCCCATATTACCCGTTTCGAGCAGGTTTTTCTTGTCTTCGTCCGTAAACTTGTGACCGAAAAATTCAAAGTGGAGGTTAGGTTCTCTTTTGATACCGTGTATTGCCACGATAACATTGCCGTCTTCCGCTTGCTGTAAAGACAGGCGGGCATCCGTGCGGAGGATAGAGCCCCCGAGGTTGATACCTATCGGTAAAAGCTCATTGGTTTTATAACCTCGTAACAAAGGGTCGAGCAGGTTCCTTTTTTCAAGATACTCTTTGCTCAATCCGAGGTTTTTCATTGTGTCCCAATCAATCTGCTCCGGCTTGTAGCGATATTCGCTTGTTTCCGTTGTTGTTTGTGCTGTTGCCATATTATTTTGATTTTCTTGTTTTTTATCGGGTTGGGGTTCTGCTTTCACTTCGTGTTCTTTCAGCACTTTTTCGCCCTGTGGAGTGGGCTTATCTACGTGCTTTTGTAATTCCTCTGCTTTTTCAGCAGCAACCGAGGCAGGCACTTTGAAGAAAGTAAAGTTTGTAGGGTTCTTTAACTGGCTGAAAAAATTGGAAAAGAAGTTGGAAAAGAAATCACCGCTTTTATCCACACGCATAAACTGGTTTTGATTTTTCTTCGTGGGGTCAACGGTTTCCATTTTCCCGTTTTCGTCTATACTCTTTACTGCCTGGATTTTCATTTTCTCTTTATCCAGTACGAGTAAGATGTCCGAAAGCTGTTCGGGCATTTCCTGTTTATTAGTTGTTTCTTCGCTCATAATCTGAAAATTTCAAAATTTCACGATCGAATGTAAAGGAAGCCTTCACTGATTTGCTTTATGTGGCACTCAAAGGCAGCGTTTGTCACTTATTGGCATCCAGTTTAGGTAACGGAGGGTTAAAACTTTCCCTGATGAACTGATGCACATCGGATAGCTTGTAATACAGTTTTCCGCTAATGGTATAATAAGGGAGCTTACCTATGGAGCGATACCGTTGCAGGGAACGGTTACTGATTTTCAGCATTTGCAATAAATCCTGATTATCCAGTAACTCTTCGCCGTCTATGCTGTTGCGCTTCTTTTGTAAATCGTCTATGTGGTTGCCAAGAATGTCCAGCCTGTCCATTATGCGTTCCATCCACGCCACAAATTCCATTTTGTCGATATTCATACGGGTACGCTTTTAATGATTACCTGATTTCAGCTTTCTGCCTTTCTCGATATAGCTTTTGCCTTTCGCCATAAGCTGCTCCACATATTCATCGGTCGTCTGCACGGCGTTAGCGTTGAGCATTTCCTTGATAGCACCAATCGTATAGTAATACTGCCCGTACATTTTTGAAAAAGCTATCTGCCCGTTGGTGCGCATACGCCACAACGTTTTTTCGCTGATGTGGAGATACTGGCAGACTTCGTGGTTGTTGAGCCATAAGCTATCGTAGCTTGTATCTTCCAGTTTGAGGATATATTCGCTAATGGCTTTCAACCGTTCGTTGAGGTGCTTCCACACTTCTTCGTCAACTGTTATAATGTTCATTGCACTATTGTTTAATATTCACAGTACAAAATTCAGAAGTGTGGCAGTGTTTGTCTGCCAATGCGTACCCATTGGTTTGGCACTTTTTTTCAAATTTTTTGCAATGAGAAAAACCCTTGTTTAATAAGGGTTTTAGCGTGTTTCGGTTATTTTGTAGTAGCCTTTTGCCCATATATGCCAATTGGCATATATGGGCAAAGAAAAAGTAGTACATTTTGTGTACTGCTTTCAAACACTCGTGCTGATGTTGCTAAAGGTCTTTATCCATATACTCTTCGAGGGAAATTTTGAGCTGGTCTAAAAACACCGTTCGGGAGCCTGCCCTTGTTTTCATTCGGTGGAAAGAATGATGTATATCGTTCAAGGGCGTTCGGAAGAGGATTTGGAAAATCAATGCTAATTTCCTGATGCCTATTTTCCCGTATGCAATAGATTTGGAAACATACAGGGCGTAAATCAATTCTATCAGTGCATTTTGCGAGTTCGTCCACGAAATGTCTTTGTTTCCATCACCGTTTATTGAAATGGTATCGGGATTTTTTTCAGGGTTTATTTTGGTAAGCAAGAAAGTATAAAGTAATTCATTGGCTATAATATGGGCAACTTTGTTATCGTAATAAGTAGAAAAGCTAAGGTCAATTTCAAATACACTACTTTTTAGACCATCGTGGTAATTGATTTTTCCGAGCCTGAAATAACTGTGGTCACGGTCAGTTCTGCCTGCACGATAGTACCTGTAAAAATCCTCATTGGATATGCTTTCCTTGTATTCGGATTTCAGAATTTTCAGTTGGTTTTCAAAATAACTTTGGTGTATTCTCCCTGCACTTACGGGGCAGGTAGTTTCAATGCGGAATACCTTATTGTAATAAATAAGTTTTCCTAAAATCTGCGGTTTGATATTCTTGAAAAAATTGATTTCCTGCCGTTCGTCCTTAAATCCGGTCTGCAAGACTTTCATCTTTATAGTAAACAGCATTTCCTTTAAGAATAAGGTCATTTGGTAAGCCTCATCCGCAGTTTGCATCATTTGAGAAGATAGCATATCTTCCTGACGCTGAATTTCCGATAATATTTTGTTCAACACGATTTCCATAGCTTAGATTTTTAGAGATTAACACCATACGTTTCGGATTTACATTTTTGTTTATTTGTCAAAACTTGGAAATAATATCGGAACCAATATCACAGGTTGCCCCCATATTGGGGAAGATTTATTTTATAACGCCTTATGATGTATATTGGAAAAAGCAGAAAAAAGGGTTAAGTACGCTACGACTTAACCCTTTTTTTTATTAAATTTGCGGTAATGATTTACAAGGTAATCAGATGAAAGCGAGTGCAGTAAGCACCATTACTAAATCGTTACCGATAGCACTTTCGGTTCTTGTAAACTACTCTTTATTAGCCACTTTGGGCTATATTAATCTTTTTTAATAAAAATTTAAAATATCGTTATAAAATCAATAATGAAGTAGGTTTCAGGAGGGGGAAATTGTCATTTCAAATAATCTGCTTTTTCTATTTCTGGTATAAGCAGTAGCTGTTATTAGTAGATAAACTAATAGAATGTTTTCCGGATGTTATGGTTATTAGACAAAAAAATCCCTATGTATCCATAAAAATACATAGGGAATATCTGTTTTTAAATTGTTATTTGTAAATGAGTTCAGCCTGAAATACATCTGCAAAGTGTTTTCTGATCTTTGCTTTTATATCTTCCATCTCTTCAGGGGTAAGTTCTCTTTCAAGTTCTCTTTTCAAAGAAGTTACCTGTTTATCTTTGATTCCGCATGGGATGATGTATTCAAAATAGCGCATATCCGTATTCACATTCAATGCAAAGCCATGAAGGGTTACCCATCGGGAAGCTTTCACTCCCATCGCACACATTTTTCTTGCATAAGGTTTCCCTACATCCAGCCATACACCGGTTTCCCCTGGGGAACGCTCTCCTTTGAGGCCATATTCGGCAATGGTTCTGATGATGACTTCCTCCAGATTTCTCATATACAAATGAATATCAGTAAAGAAGTTCTCAAGATCCAGAACAGGGTATCCTACAATCTGCCCATAGCCGTGGTAGGTAATATCTCCGCCACGATTTGTTTTTACATAGGTGGCTTCCAGTTCTTTCAGCTTATCAATACCGGCAAGCATATTTTCCTCATGACCACTTTTTCCTAAGGTATACACATGAGGATGTTCTACGAAAAGAAGGTGGTTGGGTGTTGTAATATGCTCTTCGGCAGGCAGGTCACGGTTCTTTATTTTGGTGTCGATAATACCTTTCATCAGTTTTTCCTGATAATCCCAGGCGGGCTGGTATTCTTTGATGCCAAGATCTTCAAATTCTACTGCTTTATTTTGATTTGTATTCATATGCTGCTTTCTATCTTCTGTAATGGTCATCTGAAATCAGAATTTCATCCCATTTCTGAAATACAAATTTAGTGAATTTTACCCTTTTATGGAATGGATAAAATCTATGGCAGTCTTCTTCCAGTCCTTATCCTGTAATAAAATATTCACAAAAGCTGTTCCTATGATCCCTCCGTCTGCTTTTTCCGTTACATTTTCAAAATCCTCTTTTGATTTGATCCCGAATCCGATCATCACCGGATTTTTAAGCGGAAGGGAAGCTATCCTGAAAAGGTAGTGCTCATTCTTTACAACGGCATTGTCATTCCCTGTGGTAGAAGAAGAGCTTACGGCATACAGAAAACCTGAGCTTAAAGAGTCAAGATACTGAATTCTTTCGTCTGATGTTTCCGGAGTGATAAGAAACGTAAAGTTGAGGTTGTATTTCTTTAAGATCTGCTGGTAATTCTTTTCAAATTCAATAGGAGGGAGATCCGGAAGAATGAGTCCTGAAACTCCACTTTCAGCACATTCGGCACAAAATTTTTCAAATCCGAAACTTAAAACAGGATTAATGTATCCCATCAGAATAATGGGAACCTTTATTTTGTCCTTAGTCATTTTTAACTGGGAAAAAAGCTTTTCGATGGTCATGCCATTTTGTAAAGCAAGTTCATGGGCTTTCTGAATCACAGGGCCATCTGCCACCGGATCAGAATAAGGCATACCGATTTCGATCATATCGGCTCCGGAATCCTGAATCAGGCGTATAATATCAGCAGTATCTTCCAATTGCGGAATGCCTGCTGTGAAGTATATGTTTAATTTTTTCATTTTTTTAATGTATTAAGGTATAATGTAAAAGGTACAAAGTATGATGTACAAAGTATAATGTACAAAGTGTGATATATGGAATACCTTGTACATCTGACAGTTTACAAATTTTTCAGATACGTTTCCATATCCTTATCTCCACGACCACTCAGGCAAATGACTACAATATCATTTTCATTGAATTTCTTTTTATCCAGAACGGCCAGGGCATGAGAACTTTCCAGTGCCGGAATGATGCCCTCCAGTCTGGTCAGCTCAAAAGCACATTTCAGGGCTTCATCATCATTGATGCTGAAAAATTCGGCTCTGTTTTCTTTAAACAAATGGGCATGAAAAGGCCCTATACCCGGATAATCTAACCCGGCAGAAATAGAATGAGGCTCAATGACCTGTCCGTCTGCAGTCTGCATGACAAGGCTTTTGCTGCCATGAAGAACCCCAAGCGTTCCCAAAAAAGTCGTCGCAGCAGATTTCCCGGAATCTACCCCCAAACCTCCTGCTTCTGCGGCAATAATTTTGACATCTTTCTCTTCTACAAAATGGTAAAAGGTTCCTGCTGCATTACTTCCGCCACCTACACAGGCAATCACATAGTCCGGATTTTCTCTTCCGATCTTCTCGTTCAGCTGTTCCTTTATTTCCTTTGAAATGATACTTTGGAATCTTGCCACAAGATCTGGAAAAGGATGGGGACCAACGACGCTTCCGATCACATAGTGAGTCGTAACAGGATTATTGATCCAGTCTCTCAATGCTTCATTCACTGCATCTTTCAGTGTTTTTGAACCTGAAGTGGCTGCAACGACTTCTGCTCCCAACATTTTCATTCTTGCTACATTCGGAGCCTGTCTCTGAATGTCGATTTCGCCCATATAAACGATACATTCAAGGCCCAATAAAGCACAGGCTGTAGCGGTAGCCACACCATGCTGGCCTGCACCGGTTTCAGCAATAATTCTTGTTTTTCCCAGACGTTTTGCCAGCAAAACCTGCCCCAAAGCATTATTGATCTTATGAGCACCGGTATGGTTGAGGTCTTCTCTTTTTAAATAGATCCGGGTATTATATTTTTCACTTAAATTTTTAGCAAAATAAAGTGGAGTAGCTCGCCCCACATAATTCTTAAGCAGATCCTGATATTCATTCTGAAAATCTTCAGATTCTATGATTTCAAGATAGTTTTTTTGAAGTTCTTCTACATTCGGATAGAGCATTTCAGGGATGAATGCGCCTCCAAATTCTCCATAATATCCGTTTTCATCGGGGTTTTTATAATTCATTTCTTTATTCTTTAGTAATTAAATAAGCGCTATTTTCTGCGCTCAGCTTATTGAGTAGTTCTTTTCTTTTTTCTGAAACATTAAAAATCAAAATATCATCATCTTCTGAGTTGACCCAATCTGAATCTATACTTTCTTTAATGGTCTTGGCTTTATCATATAGTATTTCAATTTGGCATTTTTCATAGAAAGGACGAAGTTCCTGATGGCAGAATCCTATCGTTTCAATATTGTTCAGGGTAACATACTCCCGGAAATACTGAACCAATGCAGCCCCATATCCTTTTTTCTTTTGGGCAGCTACCAATCCTACTGCCTCTGCAAAGGATATCTTTTCTCCCAAAATTTCAAGGACGAAATCGAAATTAACCCGGATGACTGCACGTATATTTTCTTCTTTATCCAGGAGAAAATGAAATTCCGATTCTTTGAAAAAACTACGGAAATAATCAGCCTCCATCGAGTTCCATGAAGCAATATCCCAAAGATGAAGAATATGCTCTATTTCATTTTCTGTTAATCCGTCTGTTGATTTTATCTGGTATCTCATGAGATTGATGTTTTATATTCAAAGTTAGCAAAGAGTCCCGAAGGGACGACTTAAAAAATAGCAAAGGATAAAATCCTTAGCGGTAATATTTATAATCAATCCCACAAATATTTTTCATCATATTCCATTTTATGTTTTTCCAGCATTTTGATCAGTTGCTTTTTGAAATCCTGTTTCTGATGATGCTGACGTTGTTTTTTTATATAATTCGTTACCATTTGAACATCCTTTTCACTCACCGAAAAAGCTCCGTATCCATCCTGCCAAAAGAAATTTTCATACTTCTTTCCTTTTGTTTTGATCCATTTTGATGAGTGGGCTTTTACTTCCTGAACCAGTTTCATTAACGGGATCTTCTGGGAAAGTCTACACAGAATATGAATGTGGTTATCCGTTCCGCCTATCTGCAATGCTTTGCTCTCAAAATCTTTACATATTACAGCAATGTAGGAGTACAGTTCCTGTTCTATTTCTTCATCGATGAAATCATTCCTGTATTTTGTGCTGAATACGATGTGGAGATAATTTTTGACTAGTGATTGGGGCATTCCTTTTGTGTTTTTTTGGTGTGGGTAATGATCGGACGATGTCCGATTTTGGGGTAAATCGTCCCGTTGGGACTCTTTGATATTATACTCTTTATATTATACTGTAATATTATAGTGAAGACTTAAACTTTTTTATTTTGCTGAGGTCTTTATTGCCTGGCTCAGTTTCAAATTTTGAATTAATGTCTAAAGCAAAAGGCTTCTGCTGAAGATCTTTAATATTTTCTACATTTTCTTCTGAGATACCGCCACTCAGAAAATAAGGAATTGGAATTTCAAATGTATTGAGCAGATTCCAGTCAAACTGTTGACCCGTTCCGCCAAAAGCCTTGCTATCTGTATCAAAAAGGTAGTAGGAGATAGGCTGAGAGTGATCAGTTGTCGTTGGATGATGGAAAACCTGTTCCATTTTATCTCTGTTTTCCGAATTGTCACTTCCTATTCTTATAACTTTGATGATCTTAATTTCCGGTTTCAGGGCATTTCTTAATTCAACAATGAAATCATAATCTTCATCACCATGCAGTTGGATGAAATTAAGCTGTGTCTTTTCAGCAATTTCCAGGATCTTTTCAATGGAAGTATTAACAAATACTCCTGTTTTTCCAGGATGATCAATCTTTGAAATATCATCCAATGTCAAATGGTTCAGAACGTATCTTGGTGATTTTTCATAGAAAATGAAGCCCAGAAAATCAACTTTCATTGAAATCAATTCCTGAATCTGGTTAAGTTTCGTCAAACCACAGACTTTGAGTTTAGAGGTGTGTTGATGGTTCATAAGTGTAGGGGCTGATTGATGATTGTGTTGTTTTCTGTTTGAAATTCATTTTCAGATTTGTAAGGTAAACGCTTCAAATGCTTTGGCAGGATCGGTATTTTTCATAAAATATTCACCCATCAGAAAACCGTCAAATCCTTTTTCTTTTAAAAATATAAAATCTTCAAGACTGTAAATACCACTTTCTGCCACTGATAATACTTCTTTGGGAAGTTGATTTTTAAGCTGAACAGAATGCTGCAGATCTACTTTGAAATCTTTTAAATTCCTGTTATTAATTCCTACCAGATCGATCTTTGCATTGAAATGTTCCAGCTCTTCCTCCGTATGGATTTCCAGTAAAACTTCCATATTCAACTCATGAGCCAATTCTGTAAATTCCATGACCTGATCGGGAGAAAGACAGGATGCAATCAGTAAAATAACATCAGCACCAATGCTTTTTGCTTCATAAAACTGATATTCATCGATCATAAAATCTTTTCGGAGAACAGGAGTATTAATCTGGTTCCTTACACTCAGAATATCATTGAAGCTTCCTCCGAAAAAATCCTTATCCGTCAAAACCGAAATTCCGCTGGCCCCAAATTTTTCATAAGCTGAAACCACATCCAGAGGCTGAACCTTGTCATTGATAATCCCTTTTGACGGAGACTGTCTTTTAAATTCAGCAATGATTCCGCTTTTATTTTTGATCGATTCTTTCAGAGAATGGGTTGTTCTTCCAAAAAAATCAGTGTCTTTTAATTGCCCGACAGAAATGGCAGCCTTTGTAGCCGCTACTTCTTCTTTTTTTCTTTCAATAATTTTGTCCAGTATGGTCATTTTTTGTGTTTAAAATTTAAGCCATTCATTAAGTTGCCTATCATATTAATTGATCAAAAGTTCAAAACTTTTCAATGCCTTTCCACTTTCCAGACTTTCCTTGGCCAACAATAAACAGTCTTCATAAGTTCCGAATTTGTGGGTATGATGAAGAGCAACAGAGGCATTGGCCAATACAACAGAATTTTGTTGTTCAGTCCCGCTGCCTTCAAGGATATTTCTGAAGATCTTTGCCGTTTCCTGAATGGTATTGCCGGCTTTGATGTCTTCCAGAGTCAATGGAGAAAAACCCAGATCCTCTGCAGAGTAGATGTTTTCACCGTTTTTGGTAATGATTTTACTGTCATGAGTTAAACTAATCTCGTCATAACCATCGAGTCCATGTACCAGAATAAATTCACGGTTTTCTTTTTGCAGGAGATACTGATAGATTCTTGCAATTTCCAGATTGTAAACCCCGATCATTGAAAACTGAGGTTTTGCAGGATTTACCAGAGGACCTAAAAGATTGAAGAATGTTCTCAATCCCAGAGATTTTCTCAATAATCCGACAGATTGTAAAGCAGGGTGGAAGTAAGGAGCATGTAAAAAGCAGATATTGGCTCTTTCCAGATCTTCATTCAGCTGCTCCGAATTGTTTTTAAACTCGTACCCAAGTTCTTCCAGCACATTGGAAGAGCCTGTAGTGGTAGAAGCCCCGTAATTTCCATGTTTTGTTACCTTCTGCCCGGCTCCGGCCACTACAAAGCTGGCCAATGTTGATATATTGATTGTGTTTTTTCCGTCACCACCTGTTCCTACAATATCGATCGCATCATTCGCATCTATGTGAACAGGAACAGCCATTTGAAGTAAAGCTTCCCTAAAGCCTTCAAGTTCGTTCAGGGTGATATCCCGCATCAGGAAAACACTGATGAAGGCCGTTACCTCTGCGGAGTTGAATTTATTCTGTGCAATTTCAATCATCATGGCTTTAGCCTCAGGTTTTGATAAGGTATGATGATTAAAAAGGTATTGTAGTATTTCTTTCATTTGAGTTTTTTTTACAGTTGAGGAAATTTCTGAGGAATTCATGATAGAAGAAAGTTTTTAATGATTACTTCTCCATCCGGAGTCAGAATACTTTCAGGGTGAAACTGTACTCCATGTACATCATAAGTTTTATGTTGCAGGGCCATGATCATTCCGTCTTTGTCTACGGCGGTTATCTCCAGTTCTTCCGGGAAATTCTGGGGATCTACAGCCCAGCTGTGGTATCTTCCCACTTCCAGTCCTGAATTCAGATCTCTAAACAGCTTTGTGTTTTCTTTTATAAGGTCGGTGGTGGTAGCTACTCCGTGGAAGATCTCAGACAGGTTGATCAGACTTCCTCCGAATGCTTCAGCGATGGCCTGTTGTCCGAGACATACCCCTAAAATACTTTTAGTGGGAGCATATCTTTTGATCAGTTCTAATAAGATTCCTGCCTCCTCCGGAATCCCCGGACCTGGCGAAAGGATAATTTTGTCATATTGGTCCACATCTTCCAGGCTTATCTTGTCATTTCTTACAACATCTACTTTCTGATCCAGAATTCTTTCAATGATTTGTACCAGGTTGTAAGTAAAACTGTCATAATTGTCAAATACAAGCACTCTAGAGGCTGATATGGTATTGCTAGTAGTATTCATTTTTTTGCTTTTTACAGATTGTGTTTTCAAGTTTTAATTTTCGACGATTTTTTCAGCCTTTTCAACAGCCTTTTTTAGAGCATTCAGTTTGTTGTTGACTTCCTGCAGTTCGTTTTCAGGAACGGACTTTGCCACAAGACCGGCTCCAGCCTGGTAATACAGCGTATTGTTTTTGCTTAAAAAAGTTCGGATCATGATTGCCTGGTTGCACGTGCCGTTGAGACCGATCATCCCGATACAGCCACCGTAGTAACCACGGGAATCTTTTTCATATTGGTTGATCAGCTGAAGAGCTTTATGCTTCGGAGCTCCACTTAACGTACCCTGAGGGAATGTTGCAGAAACCATTTCAAGAGGATTGATGTCATCAGAAACCTCTGCAGTTACTTCGCTGACCATATGAATAACATGAGAGAAAAGCTGTATTTCTTTAAGTTTGGTAACAGTTACATTTTTCCCGAGTTTTCCAAGATCATTTCTTGCCAGGTCTACCAGCATAGTGTGTTCCGCATTTTCTTTCGGGTCGGCTTTTAAGGTTTCAATAGCCTGAAGGTCCGTTTCAAAATTTCCGGTTCTTTTCGCTGTTCCCGCAATAGGGTGAATAATAGCTTTGTTGTTTTTGATGATCAACTGACTTTCAGGGCTGGATCCAAAAAGCTTATAACTTCCGTAGTCAAAGTAGAAGAGGTAAGGGGAAGGGTTGATATTTCTCAAAGCCCTGTATACATTAAATTCATCCCCTTTGAATTTCTGTTCAAATCTTCTGCTTAGAACCAACTGGAAAACATCACCTCTCATACAGTGTCTCTGAGCGGTTTTCACAAGTTCAATATAGTCTTCGTTAGTAATATTGGAGGTTTCCTGGCCATTTTTTTCGAAAGGATATACCGGAGTATTCTGGTTTTTGATAAGACTTTCCAGAAGATGAAGCTCAGATTTTATTCCGTTGATCTGATTTTCAATGATGTACATTTCATCGTTGAAGTGGTTGATGGCAATCACATATTGATAAAGTCTGTATCTTAGAACGGGAATCTCCACTTCCGGGCTTTGTGCTTTTAAATCAACACTTTCAAAAAACTGTACAGCTTCAAAGCTTGTATATCCGAAAAGACTCTGAGCAGTCTGTTCTATAGGATCATTGGTCTTTTCACAATTAAACGTGGTGCGGAACTCTTCAAATATATCGATGATTTTGCGGTCTTTGATCGAATGTTTTACAGGTGCAGAATCCGGAAGTTTAATTTCATATTCACTAAGGTTTTTTACTTCAATTCCTGCAATAGCGTTGATGGCAATAAAGGAAAAGTTATTATCAATACTTTTGGAATCAGAACTTTCCAGAAGGATGGTATCCCGGAACTTATCTCTGATCTTAAGGTAAATATTCATGGGAGTATGAAGGTCTCCCAGTGTTTTTTTCGAAACGGTTTTTATTTTGATTGTATCAGTAAACATCTGCTGTTTTTTTTGAGATTAAGGAATAAAAAAAGGCTTCAACGGTATCCGTCAAAGCCTATATATTGTTTATTTTAATTATTTCTGCTGTATGGTTAACAACATGACAATACTTCCAGACCCGACGAAGAGTTTGAAAGCCACCACCAAATATTGTTGCTCATGTTAAACATGCTACAAAAGTAGAAAATTTTTTAATACAAAAAATAAAAAAGTTAAAAATTAAAAAAAACTTAACATTCAGGAATTATTTCAAATGCTCAAGTTCCTGTTTCAACTCTTTCAGTTTTAGCTTATACTGTTCGTCATCATACGATGCCGTGTAATTTTCCAGGGCTGAAATGTATTCCGCAATAAATTCCTTATTCGTCCTGTCTGCTTCATATTTGATTCTGGCAGCATTCACAGGAGCAAGCTTCGAGTACCTCTCAACGGCTTTACCTTCTTCAGACTGGTTGTAAAGAATGACAATGCTTTTTTCATATCCGGGAATGTATTTTACCGGAAACGGGACTTCCGTTCTGGGAATTCTGATTGCATTTTCAATAGGATAGATGGCTGCGGTAGTAGTAGAGAAAAAGGTGGAAATATACTTTCCGTCCTGCTTTTTTACAATCGCTTCATAGTCATGAATATACATTTCATTCAACGTGGAATTGGTTTCCACATCGGAAGTAATGATTGCTGTACTTTCTACTCCATATTTATTCAGGAACCAGGCATTGAGAAACTGTCCGCCTATCCCATTTAAAATAGCCAGAGGAATGATTGGAATAAGAAACAAGGCTTTTCTTGTTACGTATGAAAGTAATCCAAAGAATAAAAACAGCAGGATCACAGTATAAAATCCGTGATGACTGGTAAAAAACAGAATTTTTGAAATTAAAATCATGTTTAAAAGTACTATTATCTTTTCAGATAAAAGTTGATCCTGAAGATAAATTTCAAAAATTCTGTCAGAAAAAAAGTTTTAATGTACTGGTTCTGTGATGGGAAGATCTGTTGTTCCGCTATAGAAAACAATAAGGGTGGCACCTTGGTCTCCCGTTTTACCTCTGTGGGTGGTATTGACCACTTCCGGGAGTACCTGTCCTTTCTTTACCCATTGTGTTTTACCATCTTCTTTTTTTTCAATCTGGATTTCGCCTTTTTCAATATAAGCTGCATTGATAACGGCGTGTTTATGCCAATCCAGAGCAGAGTTGGGTGGTATTGCAATTTTAAGAACTGTGATTTCAGGTTGTCCACCAGGATAGCTGGCATAGGTGTTCCCATCCCATGATTTTGTAGCTTTTAATAACGTGATTGATTCTGTTTTATCAGGATAATCCGGATTCTGAGGATCTGAGGAAGAATTGTCACAGGATAAAATACAGGTTAACAGGGAACTGAATAAGATTGTTTTGAATACATTTTTTGCGGTCATAAGTTTTATTTGAATAATTAATCACACAAAAATAACAACCTTGATTAAAATTCCCTACATTTTGAATTATTTTTTTTAGAACCTGATCGGAGGTCTCCTTTAAAATTTCTTTCAAAGAAAACATTTGTCATAAGTTTAAAAGTTTATTTTTTATATTTTTGCTACCAAATTAGAAAACAATGAAAAAAGTATTAGCAATTGCATTTATCGGAGGTTTATTAGTTGTAAACTGTTCTAAAAAAGTAGATCACTCATTACAAGACAGCAACACGATGCTTGAAGAGCCTGAAACAGCTACTGTTGCAGATTCTACAGCGAAACCTGCTGCTGCTCCGGCTGCTGCAACTCCGGCTACACCTGCTCCTGAAGCTGCTAAAACAGACTCTACAGCAAAAAAATAATGAAAAAAGTACTTTTGGCAGGAGCATTGGGCTTTCTGATGTTCTCCTGTTCTAAAAAAGAAAATACAGCAGAGGTTGCATCATCTTCTGAAACGGCCGCCGTTTCAGAACCGGCAAAATCTAATCTTTCCGGTGACCAGATCATGGAAACATTAGACTGTTCGGGATGCCACTCTCTGAATGAGAGGATGATAGGACCTTCTTATAAGGAAATTGCCGCTAAATATTCTGATAAGGATATAGAATTGCTGGCTTCCAAAATTATAGAAGGCGGAAGTGGAGTTTGGGGAGGAGTCCCTATGGCTGCCCATCCACAGGTATCTAAAGAAGATGCCAAAAAAATGGTGGAATATATTTTGAGTCAGAAGAAGTAAAATATGTCCACTGAAAAATCCAGTCTGCACACAAGAAATCTGCATCGTAATCCCTATGATTTTGATCAGCTTATTTCTTGTGTGCCGGAACTGAAACACTATGTTTTCGTTAATGCGTATCAGACGAGAACCATTAACTTCAGCCTTCCTCAGGCTGTGAAATTACTTAACAAAGCTTTACTAGAGTACTTTTATAATATTAAAGACTGGGATATTCCTGATGCCAATCTATGTCCTCCAATTCCCGGAAGAGCTGATTATGTACATTATATTGCAGACCTGCTGACAGAACAATCTGCTACGATCCCAACCGGAACTTCCATAAAAGGACTCGACATCGGAACCGGAGCCAATCTTGTTTATCCTTTAATAGCCCATGCATCTTATGGCTGGGAAATGTACGGAACCGACATCAATGAAGCTTCTTTGAAGAATGCCCGGGAGATCTTAGACCGAAATCCGGATCTGGTACCTGCAATCAGGTTAAAACAACAACCCGACTCCAATCATATCTTTACAAATATCATTGGTCCTGATGATCAGTTCACGTTTACGATGTGCAATCCACCTTTTCACGATTCTGAAGAATCTGCAATGAAAGGGAATATCAGGAAAACAAAAAATCTTAAAAAAAGAAAACCGAAACAGCCACTGCTCAATTTTGGCGGGCAGCAGTCGGAATTATGGTGCGAAGGTGGTGAAATTGCTTTTATTACCAATATGATCAGTGAAAGCTTTTTATATCGGACTCAGGTTCTCTGGTTTACCTGCCTGGTTTCCAAAAAAGATAATCTGCCCAGGCTGACAGCCCTTTTGAAAAAGTACAACGCTGATTATAAAATTGTTGATATGGCTCAGGGACAAAAAGTAAGCAGGATGCTGGCGTGGAGGTTCGTTCAGAAGTAGAAGTACTTCTTTTAAATAACTCTCCGTATTTACATATTAAATAGGAGTGGGCTTTAGTCCGCTCAAATAAATAGTCAAACATCATTTGGCTTTAGCCGAAACTTATTTTTTAAACACAAAAGTCACTAATACTTTTCACAAATATCACCAATAAATATAAGACGACGATTTGTGTGTAAATCTGTGGTTTAAAAAATGCAATAGCGAATAATTGCAGTATTGGCCTCTATCTCTCTGCCAAAATACCCCATCCACAGTTTACATTTTAAAATTTCTGAAAAAACTCATTGATGATCAAGTCAAAAATGCCTAAATTTGTACGCTTTTAGAAAAATAAGAAATGCAATTATCAGAACAAGAAATCATTAGAAGAGAAAAGCTGAACAAGCTGACTGAAATGGGGATTAATGCGTTCCCTGCGGATGAGTATACAATCACAGATACTACAGAATCTATAAAACAGGATTTTTCTGAAAGTAAACAGGTAAAGATCGCTGGTAGATTGATGTCCCGCAGAATTCAAGGGAAGGCTTCTTTTGCAGAATTGCAGGATTCTAAAGGAAAAATCCAGGTTTATTTCAACAGAGATGAGATCTGTCCGGGAGAAGATAAAGAATTATACAACGAAGTATATAAGCACCTTTTGGATATTGGTGATATTATCGGTGTCGAAGGAGAATTGTTTACGACTCAGGTAGGAGAGAAGACTGTTTTGGTAAAAAACTTTACGCTTCTTACTAAGGCTTTACGTCCTTTACCACAGCCAAGAACTGACGAAAACGGAGTAGTGCACGATGGATTTACAGATCCGGAATTAAGATACAGACAGCGTTATGTAGATTTAACGGTAAACCCACAGGTTAAAGAAATTTTCGTGAAGAGAACAAAATTGTTCAATGCAATGAGAACGTTCTTCAACGATGAGGGTTACTTTGAGGTAGAAACACCTATTCTGCAGTCAATTCCTGGTGGAGCTGCTGCAAAACCGTTTATCACGCACCACAATGCATTGGATATTCCATTATATTTAAGAATTGCTAACGAATTATATCTGAAAAGATTGATCGTAGGTGGTTTTGACGGAGTCTATGAGTTCTCTAAAAACTTCAGAAATGAAGGGATGGACAGAACGCACAACCCGGAATTTACCGCTATGGAAATCTATGTAGCTTATAAAGACTACAATTGGATGATGGATTTCACTGAGAAATTATTGGAATTCTGTGCGATTCAGGTAAACGGAACTACAACGGCTACCTTCGGAGAGCATAATGTTGACTTCAAGGCTCCTTATCCAAGAGTTTCCATGACAGAAGCAATCCTGAAATTTACAGGTTTTGACATCACTGGAAAAACAGAGAAGGAGTTGTATGACTTTGCAAAATCTATCGGAATTGAAGTGAATGAAACGATGGGGAAAGGAAAATTAATCGATGAAATCTTTGGTGAGAAATGTGAAGGAAACTTCATTCAGCCAACATTCATTACAGATTATCCTGTTGAAATGTCTCCATTAACTAAGAAACACAGAAGTAAAGAAGGTTTAACTGAGCGTTTTGAATTAATGGTTTGTGGTAAAGAAATCGCAAATGCTTATTCAGAGCTTAATGACCCAATCGATCAGAGAGAACGTTTTGAAGCTCAGATGGCTTTATCAGAAAGAGGGGATGACGAGGCAATGTTCATCGATCAGGACTTCTTAAGAGCGTTGGAATATGGGATGCCACCTACATCAGGATTAGGAATCGGGATGGACAGACTAATCATGTTCTTAACGAACAATGCTTCTATTCAGGAAGTATTATTCTTCCCTCAGATGAGACCTGAAAAAGCAGTTCCACAAATTGAATTAGGTGAGGATGAAAAAGTAATCCTTGAAATCCTTAATTCTCAGGAAGAGCCAATGGCTTTAGCTGAAGTAAAAGAAAGAAGCCAACTATCCGGTAAAAAATGGGATAAAGCTTCTAAAACTTTAACGAAGAACAATATTGTGAAAGTGGAGAAAATTGATGAAAATCTTTTGATGAAGTTAGCTTAATATTGATCAATATAATATAGAAGACTGTCTTTTAAGGCAGTCTTTTTTTGTGATCTATTGTGAAAAAAAGTTTTATTTGTATATTCGCCACCCCTAATAACGAACTGAAAACTCATTAAAAATGCCCAAACAAATCAAAATATTTCAACCTATGAATATATATACGGCTCATGAGGAGAGTTCCAAAACTTCTGATTTTCTGAATGGAGAGATTGTAGCGTTTAATCGTGAAAAGAGACGGAATGGGATAAATTGGCTGGAAATCTATGTGAAGGGAAAGAAAACATATATAAAGAAAGACTTCTCTAGAATGTATATTTTGAAAAAAGCAAGACTTATAGATGATGCCTGCACAGTAGTTTTCTATGAATCCAAAACAGAAAATAAGTATGAGTTTTATGATGTGTTTACTCCACATCAACTGGAGGGTATGAATCAGGAATCTATAATGATGAAAAGGATCTATGATGAAGCTCAAAAGGAGAAATATATTAACTTATATTATAATAAAACACTGGTGGAGGTTTCAAAAAGGATTTTTGCAAAAGGAGAGGAGATTATTATTACCAGCGAAAAAGGAACGTTTTTGGAAGTTTTATACGGCAAAAAGTTTGGATACATTTTATCCGATGTGAGTTATTACGAAGCTCGGAATTGGTGGGTAATTGTTGTGGGAATTATAGTGATGTTAGGCGCCATAGGAGGAAGTTTTTATGCATTGATAGATAATGGGTGGACAATTACAGGATCAATCCTCATTATTCCTGCGCTTATTATTACGGCTATAATTGTGATTTGTATCAAATTTATTTTAGCAATATTTAATATAGTTTTTCAAAGTATAAGAAAACGGTTTTAAAAATAGAAAAGGTACAGAACTATGCTGTACCTTTTTCTTTTTTCCATTTCCGAAGCTGTGCTCTGAAGTTTGTAAACGGAGCTACAGTATTAATGTGGACCCATTTCCATACCGGCCATTTTGCAGGGGTTGTTGCCCATTTTCTCTGTTTAGGAACAAATAAAATTTCATGATCAAGGCTTTCTATCCATTTTATAATGTCATTGACCTGATCTTTTAATAATTCTCTTTGTTGTTGCAGAAAATAAGAACCATATTTTTCATAAAAAGATTCATATAATCCTTTTAAATTGTTCCATTTATAGTCTGGAGTAGGAGTTTTTACCTCTATTCCTTTCTTTTCATCAGACTCCCACTGTAACAGTAAATGCGTCCAGCCAAGCTGATATGATATGTTCTGTGATGGTGTTTTATCGACTCCGGGTTTTAACAGATCTTTTTCACTCTCTTTAATATCATCAAATTCTTGGTCATAGAATGTATATCTCTTTTTGATTTCTTCAATAAGTTCTGTTTTATCCTTATAGTTTCGCATGTTCTTATTTTCTCAGTTTACTAAATGAAGCCATCAGATAAAACAGAAATGGAAGAATAAACAGTGAACCCAGCATTAAAGCCCACCCCAATGCAGAAATGGTTTTATCTGGTGCCATATGTTCTAAAAGGGAAAGATGTTGACCATTTCCTAACAGGATAATATTAGGATTGTGCTGATAGGTGGCAGCCACCAGGATCATCACGATTTGAAAACCAGCTAAAGCTCTTACAGGAAGTAGTTTTTGGCGGTTCATCGCTCTTAAAATCAATAGAAGAGCAACTGTAGCAAAAGCAATCGCCATAATACCCAAAGGTTTTGAAAACACCCACATTAATAGCGGAATATCAGAAATATAGGCAGTTGCAAATACCAGTATTCCGGTGATGACTACAAAGATCATCGTTTGTTTTGATTTTCTGATCATTAATAATAACTCTTCCTTACCACGGGTTTCTCTTAATGAAAAAATAGAAGCAAGATAAGCACAAAGTGCTACGGTAAATAAACCGACAGAAACTCCAAACCAATTCAGCCAGCTGAAAACATACAGATCCAGAAAACCTACTGCATCAGGATTGATAGAGTGGGAAACCGTTGCTGCCGCAATTAATCCTAAAAAGAAAGGAGTCAGCAGGCTGGCATAATAGAATATCTGAGTGTATAAAACCTGCCAGTTGTCTTTCACAGCATCGTAATGTCTGAAGGTGAATGCTGTTCCTCTGGCAATAATACCTACAAGCATCAATACCAAAGGAATATGAAGATAGGTAGACATCGTGGTGTATATTTCAGGAAACCCTACAAAGAGGATAACAATTGCAATGATCAGCCACATATGGTTGGCCTCCCACACCGGGGCAATCGATTCATACATGATCTCCTGAGTCTTATGACGGGCTTTTTTATTGGTGAAAAGTTCCACAATACCAGCCCCGAAATCGGCCCCACCCAGAATCATATAAAGACAGATGGATAGCCAGAGAAAGCCTATAACAATGTAAATCATGATTTTTTGTTTTTATCGTTAAACTGTGGGTCTGTTGGGTCATAAAGTTTCGGTACCATCTGTACCTGTCTTCTTAAAAGGAAGATCAGAATCAGGGACAATGAAATGAAAATCGCTGTAAAGAAGTAGAAAGAATACTGGATTCCCGGCATAGGTGTTACAGCATCTATCGTTCTCATGACTCCATAAATGATCCAGGGTTGTCTTCCCACTTCGGTAACAGTCCATCCTGCTTCCAGTGCTATATATCCGAAAGGAGTTGCAATTAAAAATGTTTTCAAGAGCCAGTTTTTCGTCAGCCATTCCTTTTTGAAGAAGAAAGAATAGAGATATACCGCTCCGATGCAGATCATCACTACACCGAAGAAGATCATGATCTGGAATGCATAATGAGTAACTGCTATTGGAGGCCATTCATCCTTTGGAAAGTCCTTAAGTCCTTTTACTTCTGCATTGAAGTCATTGCTGACAAGAAAGCTCAGTACTTTTGGAATTTTAACCGCATATTTTATTTCCTCTTTTTCTTCATCAGGAATTCCACCAATCACAAATGCTGCTCCTTTTTCTGTTTCAAAATGTGCTTCCATAGCTGCCAGTTTTATCGGTTGTCGCTCTGCAACTGATTTTGCAGCTACATCACCACTTAAAGGGGCTCCAAATGCTCCGATAAGAGCAAAGCCTACCGCAATTCTGAATGCTTTGGTATGAAACTCCACATTCTTTTTCCTCATAATTAAGAAAGCATGAACTCCGGCTACAGCAAATCCTGTGGCACAAAACGCAGCAACTGTCATATGAAGAGCCTGTGGAAACCAGGCGTCATTGAACATGGCTTTAATAGGATCTATATTAAGGTATTGTCCGTTAATGTAATCAAAACCGGCGGGTGAGTTCATCCAGGCATTGGCGGCTACCACCAGAATCCCGGAGGCCAGTCCGCTTACCCCTACCAGAAAACCACAGAACCAATGAAACCATTTGTTAAACTTGTCCCAACCATATAGAAAGAACCCGATGGCAATGGCTTCAATAAAAAAGGCTGTTCCTTCCAAAGAAAAAGGCATTCCGAAGATAGGACCAGCATGCTTCATGAAACCGGGCCACAGAAGTCCGAGTTCAAAAGAAAGCATCGTTCCGGAAACAGCACCCGTAGCAAACAGGATGGCAACCCCTTTACTCCAGGCTTTTGTAAGTCCTTTATATACTTCGTTATTGGTTTTTAAGTATTTCCAATGGGCAAAAGCCATCAGGAAAGGCATCACCATACCCACACAGGAGAATATGATATGGAAGCCCAAAGAAAGCGCCATCTGGGCGCGGGCAGCTATAAAATCATCCATAATATCAACTTTTCAGTAAATAAATTTAAGCATAAATTATTGATCTCAGGTATGATTTAATACAGTATGACTTCACGAAAAGTGTTTTAACTTTGTTTTCTTTATGTCTGAAACAATAGTGTTCAGAATAGGAAATCCTGTTTCTGATGAGACTGGAAAAACCGTAATAAAGGATAAAGAACAATTCTTTTAGTCTCAGATTTTGTATGGAATATGTACAAAAAAAGCCCGCAAATTTCTTTGCAGGCGGGAGTATAAAGTATGTCCCGTCCTAAAATAAGTTGACAACTAATCGACTTATTTATGAAACATCAAGAATTAAAAAGAGAAAAACGCACACAAAGAGACTACAGTATCGCCTTTAAATTACGAG
>LAZY01000020.1 GCA_001013295.1 Chryseobacterium indologenes
TGTATCTCAACGAGTTTATTTACAAATTAAACAGACGGTATTTTGGAGACAAACTCTTTGACAGACTAGTAATTGCGAATATAACAGGTGCATAAACGGATAATCAGAAAAATTAATATGTGAATTTTGTTTTCCCGATAAGAATTTTATTCTTTTTCAACCAGATTTCATCATTTCCGTTGATCAGTTTCACCGCTGCTGCCGTTTTAGGAATGTTTACCTGGACCTGTAAAACAATCTTTGCATCAGGATCGGCTTTTGATATTTCTTTAAATGCAGAAAATATTTCGTCTTCATCAAATTGAATCTGACAATAATATCTATTCCCATCCAACCATGTTATATTCATTTTACTGGGTACAGAAAGTTGATTAACCGTAGACCATAACAGATTTTTAGGAATAATCTGAGAATAATCTTTCAGTTGGGTTTCTCCGAACAGATTTTCATTTTCTCCGTTAAAATGAAAATAGAAAACCTCTTTCAGCTGCCCTTTATCCGGTGGAATAAATTGTAAATTCCAATTGTATCTCTGTCTGTATGTGTCCCACAATCCATAAGGAATAGGTTTTCCTTCATTGGCCTGTACCACTTCTTTCGGAACAACACCGAATTCATGGATAATTTTGCGCTGATACTCCGGATCAAACATATTTTTTTGAGGACCCGGGCTCAATGCATCGATTTCAGATTTTGGTATTTCTATTTTTTTACCCTGATACCTTCCTACTTCTACCTGTCTGCCTGCCCCTGAAAGCCAAATGACAACAACGCCACCCGGCGCAAATCCTACAATGATCTGATTATAATTTTCTTTTCTCGGTTTGGGATTATCCTGACTCATTGAAGGAACCAGATACCCTTCCTTGAAGAGTTTTGATATTTTTTCAAAGTCTATATCGGTATCAATTTCATAAAATATTTTTTCAGCATAAGCCACCCAAATCACATGCAAATGGTTAGGAACCGCTTTTTCTCCATTACTCATTCCTCTGTTGGCATCTCCCCATATTCCGCCTGTTGTTCCGCTGAATAAACTTGTAAATTCTCCGTTTTCGGATTCTAATCCTCCACGATATACATCCACAGGGTAGCCTAAAGGAGCTGAGGTGGCATCCAACCATTCATATCTTGTCATTGCTTTTGTTTTTGTTTTTTGGTGGTCTTTCTTTTCCTGACATGAGACCTGGATAAAGAATAAGACACTTAGAAAATATTTTATGAATTTGTTCATTATAAAATTATTTATGGCAATCCGGGAAAGCTTTATTTCCCTGATGTACATTAGCCTTTGTTTACCTTGGCATCTATTTTACCTAGCATTTTGGCCACACCGGAGCTCTGTAATAAAATATCACCATTTTTCGCTTTATGAGTCGTTGTGGAGGTAGTCTCTTTCAGATCTCCCGTTACATTGATTGTTTTATTTTCATTAACGGTCTGTTTATAGTTCTTTGAGGTAAACTGGTGATCATTGGTAATATGAGTCGTATTATCGTTTCCGACACTGGTTTTCATATTTTTACCTACGTTGATGGTAAGATTTTCCCCGGCATTAAAGGTCATATTTTTAGGAGCAGTCACGATAATATTCCCTTTACCATCCATAAAATAGTTGTTCCCGCTCGGATCAATAATATTGACACTGCCTTCTGTATCATTCATCAGAATTCTGATTCCGCTTCTGGTCTGTATAGATTTCAGGTGATTATCTATTCCGCCCCCAAGCGCAGTTCCGCCATGGAACATTCCCCCCATTACAAAAGGCCGGTCCGGATGGTTATGGACAAAACCTACCATTACCTGATCTCCTACTTCCGGAATAGCCACGTATCCTCTGTTTTGGGTGATCTGGTCAGTTCCTCCTGCATCAGGGGACATCATTCTGATAAAATTGGTGGTATCATGAAGCTGCCAGTCAAATTTCACTGTAATTCTTCCCTGGTTCAAAGGGTCTGTATTGGAAATTACGGTAGCAATCTGCGGTTGTGCAATAGGGATTGTAAAGTCAGGGGTCGGAATATATCCCGTGTCTGAAGCAATGGCTTCAAATCTGCCTTTATAACGTCCCAGAGCATCTACTTCATGCGTTACTTCCGTCATCATCAGTTTGGTAAAATAGGAGGTTTTATTGGTATCTGTTTTGCGCATATTAATATCAGCGACACATCCAGGATATAAGAATGGAATGGTCGTTCCTCCTGAAACAGTGAAAACCTCTACGGCTTTGCTTCCCGCTGTACTAGTTTGGGAAATCACAACATCCATATCGGTTGCGGCTTTTATTGGAGCTATCTGTAATGATGGGGTTTTGAATATTCCGTCATTGTTCTTATAAGCTGTTTTGGCTAGATTTCCTACATGCTTTATAGGCGTTTCTCCTGAAGAAAGTTTAGCATTTGAGCTGCTGTTGTATCCGTAGAAATGGGGTTTTATGTGTACTGCTTTCAGCTCGACATTCACATCGGAAACGTTACTTCCGTAGATCAGTTCTAATGCTTTATTCTGTGGCGGCATATTTCCGAAATGCAGTATTTCGCCGTCATAATAAAACTGCTCTCCATAAGCTTCTGCCATTCTGCAGAGATAATTGTAATGAGTCTCATTATACTGGGCACTGTAAAGGATCTGCGATGACGCTTTAGCATTAACGCTTACATCAAATTTACTGTTCTCTATTCCCTGTTTGATCACATCGGTGGCAATAATTCCCATATTAACAGGTTTTTCGCCGCCGAAACTCTGGGTATGAGGAGCCGCATCCAGTAAAATTGTTGGGCTGTGCCCTTTTAAAACAATATTTCCCAGGCTGTGATTTTCCTGGCTGAACCCTACTTTTGTAATGACCCCAACAAAGGTTCTTTCCGGGCTGCCTTCTACATCTTTATATTTGAATACAACTGTTAAACGTTTTCCTAAAAACTGCTGAGCATCTTCAAGGTCATGGTTTTGTACCCCATCTAGGGTGTCATGTGCCAGGGTAAGTTCAAATTCATGATGCTTTTTTACACTCTGCTGCAAACGGAAGTGTTTGAAGTGCCTGATCATTTTGCCTTCAATCACAATATCCAGTTTCACCACACGGTTGATTCCAGGAATATGATTCTCCGAAATCTTTTCGGAATTCGAGCTATTTTTGTTCATATTAGATAGGTGTTTGGCAAGATCTATATTTTTGAAAAAAATTCTAAAAACAGGCGATCTTTATATAAAGTTATAAATTTATCACAATATAAAATCGATTTTTAAACGTTTTGTCTTTAAAATTACAATAAATTCAACATAATTTTTTGCAGATTTATCTTCTGTATTGAAGAGAATAAGGCAAGACAAAAAAACAGAACAGCATCTCCGCTCAGGATGTACCATTCTGTTTTATGTGTATCTGATTAATAAGAATTCGTTTTCTTATGAAGGCCAGGCTCCAAAATAAGCAGAATTTCCTAGATCAATTTCTTCTGCACTTACCACAAAGCTGATGTACATACTGTTTTCATCCACTGCATCAAAGTCTACTTCGTGCTGAATGACGTAACCGTTTTTCCACTTTAATGTTGTCAGTGTTCCTTCTTCGTGAGATTTGTTGAAAACCACTTCACCAACTGTCGGCTTATATTTTCCGTTCAGTAAGCTTTCAAGGATGTCTGATTTATCAGTAGCTTCTACTGTAATCTTGATTAATGCATTGGAAGGGTCTGATGCTACACGTCCGGAAACATCCGTAGCTCTGGACACGCTGTAGTTCAGCTTTAATAATTTCTGTCCTTCGCCGTTGTTGAATTTTAAAATTCCTCTTGAATTTCTCTCTGCCATGATCGTAAATTTTAATCGTTAATATTTTGTGATTTGATGTTGGTTATATCACCAAATTTAGATGTATTTATCTTATGGGAGGTATATTTTCAGGTAAATCTGAAAAAGTGTAGTATTTCTACGACTAACAAATGTTAGGATATTTATCAACTGTAAATCATTAAGTTACCATCAAATCAGGGAAAATCATTATTTCTTTACAGATTTCATCTGTCTTTTGAAAGCACATCTCCTCAACTCATGATCAGTATTTTCATGAGCCCAGGAAAATTTGTGTGTATGCGAAAAAGTAAAAGCGTTTTTAGAAGATCATTACGAATGCTTACATAAGCTCGGCAAGTATGGTTCTGAAGTCTTGTGAAAAATTTAAATTTAAGCTTATTTATATTTTATCCTGCACTTACGCCAAAAAAATACCCGACCAATGCAGTCACTCCCATTGCCACAGTTCCCCAGAAGCATATTCTCAGCATCGCAATTCCAATATGAGAGCCTCCGGTTCTGGCAGAAACCGCTCCCAAAAGCATCAGGAATATTATTGAAAATCCATATTGAAAGTATACCATTTGACTGATCGGAGCAAGAAGTGATACAGTAAATGGTAATAAAGCCCCTACTGTAAACGAACCAAATGAAGCAATAGCCGCCTGCAAAGGTTTGGCCTGAGTGATTTCATTAATTCCCAGTTCATCACGGGCATGGGCTTCCAGAGCGTTGTGTTCTGTAAGTTCAGTGGCTACCTGCAGAGCTGTTTCTTTGCTTACTCCCCGGCTTTCATAAATTTTAGCCAGTTCTCTAAGCTCTATTTCAGGCATTGTTTCGAGTTCTCTTTTTTCACGTATTAAATCGGTTTTTTCTGTATCTTCCTGCGAACTTACGGATACATATTCTCCTGCGGCCATCGACATGGCACCCGCAATCATTCCTGCCAGTGCAGCAAGGATAATGATATGACGTTCCGGTTCTGCAGCAGCCACTCCAATTACGATACTTGTAGTAGACAATAATCCGTCATTAGCACCCAGTACTGCCGCCCGAAGCCAGCCTACCCGGTTTACATAATGTTTTTCCAACTGATGATGCATAAGAAAATAATTCTGTGATGATAGATGATATAAGTCTATACCCCAAACTCAGGTTAAAGTTACCAAATGTTTCATCAAGAATCATTTTAAATTATGAAGCATCTTTTGCTGTTTCAGCTTAAAACATGAACAGGATGTTGATTTTTAAACCTGATAAAATCTTCGAGGGAATATTCCGGACAAGCCCCTTCCTGAGAGGTGATAAATGCCCCTAATGACACGGCCTGAACCATCGTTTCATGAACAGAGCTTTCTTTTTCTAATTTTTTGGAAAGAAATCCCGCAAGAAATGAATCTCCACTGCCTACGGTATCTTTTATGGTAACCGGTATGGTAGGATACAGATAAAAATGGTACCGATCAGCATAGAGTGCCCCCTTACTTCCTTTGGAAATAATAATTTCTTTGAGATCAAACTGATCCTGAAGGTATTTGATCCCATCTTCTTCAGTGGTATACTCTTTTCCTAAAAAATCCAGCATCATCCGCATTTCTGCTTTGTTGAATTTGGCCAGATGAGTTTTATGGAGTAAGTCCTTAATCATTCCCACTTCGTAATAAGGCTCTCTGAGATTGATGTCAAAAACATTATAATGACTTTCTTCAAGCAGCTGGAATAATGTATTTCTGGATTTCTCGTTCCTTGCTGCGAGTGTTCCAAATACCAAAGCATCTGCCGAATGGAGAATTTCCCGATTTTCCTTCGTTGCCTCAATAAAATCCCAGGCCACTCCTTCTACAATATCATAATGCGCTTCATTATTTTCATCTACGGTAGCGATTACTGTACTTGTAGGATATTGGGTATTGATCTGAACATGGTCTGAAGGAATATTCCAGCGTTTCATTTTATGCAGCAAATCACGTCCGAGCTGGTCATCTCCTACGCTGCTTATCATATTGACATCCAAACCCATTCTGGAAAGGTGATAAGCTACATTAAAAGGAGCTCCGCCTACTCTTTTCTGTTCTCCCGGAAAAATATCCCAGAGTACTTCTCCAAAACAGACTGCTTTATTTTTTTGATCTTCCATTATATAAAAGTAATTAAATGTGTTGAGTATATAAAAGGTTTAATGTTTTGATTTTTTAAATTCAGAATGAATAGGCCTGTACGGAAAACTGAAGAAATGCATTGTTGTTGACAGGATTCCACATGCCCCATATTCCGACAGGAATTTTATATCCCTGAATGGTAAAGCTTTTTGAAAGAATAAGACTGATCTCATTGAACCCGGATTCTTTAGCAAAAAAATTATTCTTTTCTCCGGTGTTGTTTAATGCAAATCCGTATCCTATTCTTCCACGCACTTCAAGGTCATCTTTTTTATAAACGGGATATTCTCCGGAAACAAATGAGGAATATTTATTCTCCGTATTTTCACTATTACGGTCTCTCCCGAAAACTACCGTATTCCAGCTGAGTACTAAAGGAAACCTGTCACTTATGGTATAGTAAGATCTCATATCCCAAAAACGCCCTGTTTGTTTCGCTGAATAATTAAAAAATTCCTTGTTGTTATAAGTGGCTCCCGGAGAAAAGTTATAAATATCCCATAATTCTAAAGTAAGGTGTTTGTTTTTGTATCCTATATAGTTATTGAATTCTTTATAAGAGCCATCCACATTACCCCCGGCCCAGAATCCTGCATAAAAATTTTTGTAATCCAAATGCACATCTCCGGTATAAATAAGTCCTGCTGAGACTTCAATTCCCCGCCATAAATGGCTGTTTCTAAGCTGTAACGCCGAATGTATTTCCTGTGCTCCTATAAAAGACGCAATGGTACAGAAAACAAGTGATAAATAGATTTTTGACATAGTAAAAGTGTTTTTAATAAAGACCGTAATTATCCTGTATCCGGTAATTGAATACAGGATAATACACGGGTTGTGAAAAAATATATGATTAGTGAATAAGGTCTTTTTCTCTTATACGCGACCCAAAAAGGGCATAAGCCAGCATCAGCAATTCACAGATTACAGTAAGCCACCAGGTCCATCTCCATGATCCTAAAATATCCGCCATACCACCCTGGATAAGGGTAAATACAGCTCCTCCAAATACTGCTGAAATAAAAATCCCCGATGCTTTTGAGGTATATTTATTGAGTCCTTTTATGGAAAGGGTGTAGATACAGCTCCACATTGATGAATGCAGAAGCCCGATGGCCACCAGAAACCATAAATTTTGCGTAATCATAGAGGTTAAAGCAAGAATGGTCGCAAGAACAGTAGTGGTAATCAGTTGCGTTCTTGCAGAAATGTTGCTTAAAAAGCTTGATATGGCTCTTCCTACAAGAAATCCGCCCCAATATAATGTGGATAGTAACGCATGGATCCCCAGATCCATCCCTCCGATAATAATATCTGTTTTTCCGAAGAACGTGATCGGATGACCGGAATCCATCAGCTCAAAGGCATATAAATTGATATTGGCACCAATAGCGACTTCTGTTCCAACATAAAAAAAGATGGCTAAAACACCCAATACAAAGTGTCTGAACGACCAGATACTTCGGTCCAGTTTTTCTTCTCCCACTACTCTTGTATGAGCCAGATCGGGAAGATGGAGCCTTTTGGTAATGATCATTACCGTTAATATACAGATGATGAGTACTGAAAGCGGAAGCAAAAGCTGTCTGATCTCAATATTTTCAATAGAAATCCCGCTGAACATCACTACCGTCACAAAAAACGGTGCTGAGGTAGTTCCTATAGAATTAATCGCTGTCAGAATATTAAGACGCTGTACGGGCTGTGTTCCTTTCAGTTCATATGAGGCAGCGTAAGGATTTACAACCACCTGGATAATAGCTGCTGAAGTCCCCATCAGATAAGATCCAATGACAAAAACAATAAATCCAAAAGGAATAACAGCATCTTTTATACTAAATTTTAACTCAGGATATTGATCTCCAAACCATGATGAACACAAATACATAAAAAGCCCTGAGATCATAAATAAAAGCCCGCGCAGAATGGTGTTTTTATATCCAAAAGCATTTACCCATTTGCTTCCCAGCGTTCCGTTCAGAAGGTATCCTAAAAAGAAGAAAAAGGAGATCAGGGTAGTAAATGTATTTTTCAGGCTGCCGGCATGGCTCAGAAAAGTGAATTTCAGAGGGGCCTGTAACTGTTCATTCACCGTGGTCAGAAAACCTACGATAAAATAAATAAATGTAATGATCGCAAACGGCAATATAGCATTGTTTGTCTTATTGTCTGAGGACGTTATCCCTGGATTTATTTGCATGGCTTGTTATTTTATGATTGATTGTAATACCGAAAACATTCCTTCATTTTTAATTTCTTCTGCAAACCGGGTAAATAATTTTATAAACTGTTCAGAGTCTTTCAGTGAAACTGCCTGGAAAGCAGATAATTCTAAAAATTCCTGTGAATTTTTACTATTGATAAGCGCTGTATCTTTTTCAGTCATCCAGGGCTCTCCTATTTCAAAAATATTGCCCTGATCATCTGTTTTATATTTAAGATAATGTCTGTAAGAAGCGATCAGAAAAGCAGGTCTGGTAAGGTCTGCTCCTGCATTGATCATTTTTTCAAGGTTAGGAATGATGTAAACCGGAAATTTTGAAATTCCATCAAAGCATAATCGCCTTACCTGATCGCTTACACTATGGTTGGCAAATCTCTCAATAAGAGTTTCTTTGTATTTCTCAAGATCTGTATTTTCAGGGGCAGGTACAAAAGGCGTGATGTCTGTATCCATGAAAGTGCGGATCAGTTTCACCAGATTTTCATCTCCCATCGCCTGATCTACTTTACGGTATCCCATCAGAAATGCAGGATAAGATAATAAGGTATGGGAAGCATTCAGCAGGCTCAATTTCATATTTTCAAATGCGGTAACATCATCTGTAAATTCCACCCCTACTCTTTCCCAGGCAGGTCTTCCTGCGATAAACTGATCTTCGATAACCCATTGTGCAAAATCTTCGCAGTATACAGGAGCGAGATCATTTGTTCCGTTCAGTCTGTTTAATCTTTCTACATCTTCAGGAGTTGTAGCCGGAGTAATACGATCTACCATACTGTTGGGGAAAGTAACATGGCTCTCCACCCAGGTTGCCAGTTCTTTATCCTGAGCTTCTATAAAGGTCATAAAAGCCCTTTTCGCCGTATTTCCGTTGTGTTGAAGGTTATCACATGAAAGTATGGTAACTGCATTTCCGCCCTGGATCTTTCTTTGGCGCAGGCCTTCTGCAATAAAACCAAAAACAGTAGCCGGGATGACAGGCTTTTTCAGGTCATGCAGTATTTTTTCATCATTAAGAATAAATTCTCCGGTCTCTTTATCCAGATTATATCCACCTTCTGTAATCGTTAAGGTGATAATTTTAATAGCATTATCAGCTATTTTTCTTACTACAGCTTCCGGGTCTTCAACACCCCAGATCAGCTCTTTTAATGATCCTATTTTATACACCTCATCTTCTCCGTTTCTTCCACAGACCGTGAGGGAATAATTAAGGTTTTGAGCTCTCAGATTATTGACGATTTTTTCATCTGAAGGCAGTAAACAGACTCCACAAATTCCCCATTCCTGCTGGTCTTTATCATTCAACAGTTTATTGGTGTAAAATTGCTGATGAGCCCTGTGGAAATTTCCTACTCCAATATGTAAAATTCCCGGGCGGATTTCTGAGACATCATAATCATAATAAATCATATCCATAATCGTAAAATTGTTAAAGCATTTATCAATTCGTTAAATATATATTAACAAATAATTAATTAATTATTTTTTTTACAAAATCCACATTGGGAACGTTCCCAAAAATCAGGGAACGTTCCCAATTGCCTATTTTTTTATTACTTTTAACAAAAAAACATGCCTGATGAGACGTATTACGATTAAAGATCTTTCCAAATTTCTGTCATTATCTACCTCTACCATCTCCAGAGCGCTTCTTCATGATAAAAATGTAAATGAAGAAACGAGAAAAAGAGTACTGGATGCGGCAGAAAAATTGGGGTATAAACCTAACCTTACAGCATTAAGTTTACAATCCGGACAATCTAAAACGATAGGGTTTGTAGTCCCGGAAATGATTACACCGTTTTCTTCGAAAGTTCTTAAAGGGATTCAGAATATTCTGTATCCGCTGGGGTATAGAATCATCATCACACAATCAGACGAAGATCCTCTTATCGAAAGGAAAAATCTCCAGCTGATGGAAGAGTTTAATGTGGATGCCATTATTATCAACCTCTGTCATGAAACTCTGAATAATGACATGTATGAGCATATCATGAACCAGGGAACGCCTTTGATATTCTTTGACAGGCTCCCCCATCAATCTCTGGATGTCTCGAAAGTGATTATTGATGATTATATTAAATCTTCATTAATGGTAGAATATCTGATTAAAACAGGAAGAAAAAGAATTGTACATATCATGGGTCCCTCTACTATCCCAAATGTTACAGAAAGGATGAATGGCTATAAACGCATTCTCACAAAGTATAATATTTTTGATGAAAACCTGATTGTACAGACAGGCGGAATGACTTTTGAGCACGGAAAAAAAGCGATCAGACAAATATTGGATAAGAATGTTCAGTTTGACAGCATTTTTGCATTCAGTGATACACTGGCAATGGGAGCGATGAATTTTCTTCTGGAACAGAAAATAAGCATTCCTGATGAAGTATCTATAGCCAGTTTTTCAGGAACGGAATTGTCATCTATGGTGTATCCTCAGCTCACCAGCGTACAGCAGCCTTTGGAAAAAATGGGTGAAGCGGCCGCAGCGCTGGCATTGGAAAAAATAAAAGATATTAAGGCTCCGAGCAGAACTGTGCTGATGGATGCAGAGCTGGTTTACAGAGCTTCAACTTAACAGGTAGTTTCAATTATTTATACCGATAGTAGGTAATTTCCTTTTCCGGTTTTTCATCATTTTCAGCGAGGCTTTCGGCACGCCGGATTTCTACATTTTTATCGAAATTCTGAAGCTGATTCAGCTCTTCCTCCGTTAAATCCTGAAATTGGTGTTCCAGCATAGTTTTCTTACTCGCAGCAATCAATTCATCAAGTTTGGTCTGAAGCTCTTTAAGGTCTCTGCTCCGTGTATTCTTTAGGAATATTACAGCGAGTCCTGTAATTCCCAATAAAGTATAACCGGGCCAATGGGCCAGTTTGTCAAAAATATTTTTTATCATAATGGTATATTTTAAGAAGTTGGTTTGATAGTCACCCTGATAAAAGGAAATTTTCAGGTTTCTATTTTTACAATGGTACATCATTAAAGGTATACAAGATACCGCTAACAGTTTATGATTCAGATCATAGACCCTTGAATACTACCGTTTTATCCGGAAAATCCTATTTTCTTATCTTTGCATCCATAAAACTCCGACAACAATATCAATGAATTTATTATACATCAACTGGGACATCAATCCTGAAATCGCTAATATTTTAGGAATCCCTTTAAAATACTACGGACTTCTATTTCTTACAGGGCTTGTTTTATGCCTGAACATTTTAAAACATATTTATAAAAAAGAAAATCTCAGCTCAAAGGCGCATGATGCCTTATTTTCTTATGCACTAATCGGAATTCTGTTGGGAGCCAGACTAGGGCATTGTTTTTTTTATGATTTCGATTATTATTCTCAGCATCCGGTTGAAATACTTTTACCTATCCAGCAAGGGCCGGACGGAGCCTACCACTTTACAGGATTTGCCGGATTGGCAAGCCACGGTGGCGGAATAGGGCTTGTGATTGCTCTGCTGTTGTATACCAGAAAATATAAGATTCCGTTTATGACCATACTGGATGCCATAGCCATTGTGCTTCCGCTAGGCGGTACTTTTATCAGGCTGGCCAATCTGATGAATTCGGAAATCATAGGAGTGCCTACTGATGTGCCTTGGGCTTTCATTTTCAGACAGGTGGATGATCTGCCTAGACACCCGGCCCAGCTTTATGAAGCGATTTCCTACATGATTATTTTTCTGCTGGTTTACTTTATCTATAAGAAAAATATATTCAGGATCGGACAGGGATTCTATTTCGGGATTAGTATTCTGCTCATCTTTGTGATGAGAATTCTGATCGAATTCATCAAGGTAGACCAGGTTGAATTTGAGCATGGAATGAGTCTGAATATGGGTCAGCTTCTGAGTATTCCTTTTGTGCTTCTGGGATTGTTCTTCATGATCAAAAGCATGAGGGAAAAGGGGAAAATCAAAACAACATAATTAATGATCCTCTTTGATTCTTATTTGTTAAGAGAACGTTTATACCTATTCAATAAAAAACTCACTGAAAGTCTTTTTCAGTGAGTTTCTTTTTTAGCGATTACAAGAAATTATCTTGTGGTATAGCCTCCGTTTGCAAAAATAGTCTGCCCTGTGATCCACCAGCCGTCAGTGACTAAAAACTCGACCAATGGGGCAATATCTTTAATATCAGTAAGTCCTCCCAGTGCAGATGCCGATTTGTGGTAAGCTACTGCATCATCCGTTTCCTGGCCGTAGAAGAAAGGAGTGTCCATTGGACCTGGCGCTACTGCGGTTACAGAAATGCCTCTGCCCCCGAATTCTTTGGAAGCAGCTCTGGTAAAATGTTCTACCGGTGCTTTTGCTCCTGCATAAGTGGAATACAAACCTGTATATGCCGCTAATAATGAAGTTACGATGGTACAGATCTTCCCATGATCATTCAGTTTTTTACCCGCTTCCTGCAAAAAGAAGTAAGCTGATTTTGAATTTACGTTGAACATGGTATCATATTCAGCTTCTGTAGTCTCTGCAAAAGGCTTTTTCAATACCATTCCTACCGTATTGATCGCAACATCTACTCCGCCAAAACGGGAAATAGTTTCATCAAAAAATCGGGTGATATTCTCTACTTTGGTAAGGTCCCCCTGAAACAGAAATGCTTCGGCTCCCAGCGCCTGAACTTCGGCAAGCGTTTTTTCACTATCTGCTCTTGAGCTTTCACTATTATAGTGTATGGCCAGCTTTGCTCCTTTTGCAGCAAAATCTCTGCTTAATAATCCGCCCAGGTTTTTACCTCCTCCAGCGATCAAAACAACTTTTCCATTTACATTGTGTGTTGACATTATTTTTTTGTTTTAAATGTTAATAAAGCAAAGATGGATAATAAATAAGATCTCAACATGGTGAAATTTTCGGAAGTTGCATTAAAATCAAAATAATCTATTCGGTCTGTTCTGATGTACATTTAACCGAATAAAAAAAATCCAGAATTTATACAAACACCTTTTTTATAATATTCTACTATCTACCAATTAGATACAGGTTAAAGCATCCCTTTAGTATTAAACACTTCTTTTCAGTTTCTTAAGATCTGTGAATTTTAGGCACAACATTTGATACTTCCCACCCGTATTATACACCACTTCATTCTATAATATATTTTTTTATAATCCTCAGCCTGCTGGGGATTTCTTATAAACCTTATCAATCGCTTGATCTGATCTCCAATTCAGCCCTATAAGGTATTCAGCGACAGGACTCCTGAAAACCATTTCTGATAATCAATCATTTAAAACCTGATTATTCATTTTATTGTTGTATATTTGTACGCTAGTAACCAAGTCAATACTTTGTTTTCTGTAACGACGAGAATATCTTTTTATTCAGTCTTTGCTTTTTGAGCAGCCATATTTTTTAACTTTTATTCTTCTACCCAGAACAATACTTGTCGGAATTTTAAAGCTCTGTATGATTGGGAATATCCAAAGGCAGGAAACAACGGCAGGCTTTATAGGTCCAGAAAGACCTGATTGAACTAATACAATTTAAGAAACTAAATACTAAAAATAATTTATGGCAGATTCTTTTTCTAAAAAGGAAAATTTCAAGAAAAAAATTCAAAAGCAAAAAGAAAAGGCGCTAAGACGCGAAGAACGTAAAACGAACAACAACAAAGGTAAGGACATGGAGGACGTATTCATGTACGTAGATGAATTCGGAAGATTAACCTCTACTCCACCTGAACAGAGACAGGAAGTAAACCTTGATGATATTCAACTGGGTGCAGCTCCTATTATTGAAGAAGATCCGAGAAAAACAGGAATTGTTACTTTCCTGAGTGAAAAAGGATATGGTTTCATCACGGAAGATAATTCTAAAGAAAATATCTTCTTCCACAACAACAACTGTGTAGAACCAGTAAAAAAGGGGAACAAAGTTTCTTTTGAAAAAGAAAAGTCTCCAAAAGGATTTTCTGCAGTTGAGATCCAGATCGTCAAATAATATCTGACCCATCAGCATATTTTCTATAGATGAAGATATGTTTCATACAATACAGAAAGCCACCTTTTCAGGTGGCTTTCATCATACATCGTAAAAAATAAAAATGGTCCGGTTTACAAAACCGGTAAAAGAGTATTATTACATATTTAAATCTGAATAAGGTTTTAGAAGTATTAAGGACAGCTCTCTTTTGAAGGAAATCACTCTACTGCCCTTAATAACTTCATCTCTTAATGATCTAATCCAATTTTCCGCCCAGTGCTTTAAACAACAGAACATTATTTCTTGTATTCTGATGCTGGAACTGCAGCAGATCCAATTCAGCGGTTAGCTTACTCTTCTGAGAATTGATCAGCTCAAAGTAATTGGCATATCCTGTCAGGTACAAATCGTTGGATACCTCAACCCCACGGTCAAGAAAACCAACTTCCTCTGCTTTCAGTTTCAAAACCCGTTCATAGATCCTGGTCTGTTTCAGAATAGACTGAAGTTCATTGAATGCAGTGGTAATGCTTTTCTGGTAATTCAGGAAGGCAATTTCCTGCTCTTTACTGGCTACTTTAAATTCGTATTTCAATTGTCCTTTATTGAAAACAGGGACCATTAATCCACCTAAGAGCTGTCCTGCCAGTGAACTTGGCTTAAACAGGGTTTCCACAGAGAAAGAGTTCAGTCCAAAGCCCGCTCCAAGATCGATTTTCGGGTAAAAAGCAGCTCTGGCCGCTTTGGCATCAGCCTGTGAAGCTTCCAAAACATAATAATTAGCCGCAACATCCGGCCTCGAGTGGATCACTGCTTCTACATTAATGGTCTTGTTTAAAACATCCATATTGGTAGGCATCAGTGTTTTCCCACGCTTTACTTCTCCTCCATAACTTCCCGTAAGTGTGGTAATCGCCTGTTCTACTGTAACAATCTCTACCTTGATATGTTCAATCTCAGCCAGCCAGTTGTTATTCTGGGCTTTAAACTGCTGTACGGCAAGTTCTGTAGCTTTTCCTACTTCACGCTGTGCCAGTACAATTTCAAATGCCCGTTGCTGGAGTTTATAGTTTTTCTGATAAATAGCCAAACGGTTGTCTAAAGCTACCAATTGATAATACAAATTGGCAATATCTGTGAAAAGCTCCACCTGAAGTAAGCGGAGTCCTTCCGTAGAAGCCAGAAACTTCTTCTGTGCCGCAATTCTTTTATTTTTCAGTTTACCCCAGGCATCAATTTCCCAGCTGCTTCTTGCTCCCAGCCAGTAATTAGGCGTAAAATCACGGTTGATCTTCTGATCTTCGGTAATATTGGGTGAAAGATTGGTATCATAATTCCCTACCCCTTCCATCGTATATTTGCCATACCGGTTCCCGGAAACGTCTGCTCCTACCTCAAGAGAAGGTAAAAGATCCATTTTTGAACGCTGCAGAAAACTATTGGCAATCTCTACTCTTTGCTGGGCAATCTGAAAATCGGGGTTAGCCTGAACTACTTTATCAAAAAGGTCGAGCAATTGTGCATCTGTAAAATAGGCTTTCAGATTCAGCTGCTGAAACTCTTCTGAACTTGCGGTTTTAACTGGAGTTTCAGGCAGTGTCTGGGCCTTTTTCAGGTCAGCTACCTTAGGAACAGCGCATGAAACCAGACTTAATGCAGCGATTCCGTACAATATATGTTTATGATTTGATCTTTTCATCTTTCTTCTTATTTTCAAGTTTTGCAAAGAATATATACAGTCCCGGAATGACTACCAATCCGAAGATGGTTCCAAGCAGCATCCCCCCTGCCGCAGCAGTACCAATGGAGCGGTTTCCTATCGCACCTGCTCCTGATGCAATACACAGAGGGATAAGCCCAGCAACGAAAGCAAAAGAGGTCATCAGGATAGGACGAAGACGTTGCCTCGCTCCTTCAATAGCTGCAGGAATAATATCAAAGCCTTGTTTATTTCGGGCTACGGCAAATTCTACAATCAGAATTGCATTTTTAGCCAAAAGTCCGATCAACATGACTAAGGCAACCTGTGCATAGATATTGTTATCTAATCCGGCTGCTACCAAAGCAATGTAGGAACCAAAGATTCCTGTAGGTAAACTTAAAAGTACCGGCATCGGAAGAAGGAAACTTTCGTATTGTGCAGCTAATAAAAGGTATACGAACAACAGACAGATCAGGAAGATATAAACAGTTTGGTTCCCAGATAAAATCTCTTCTCTTGTCATTCCGGACCATTCGATGTCAAAACCTCTTGGAAGGTTTTCTTTGGCCACACGCTCTACTGCTGCAATGGCATCTCCAGAGCTGTAGCCTTTGGCAGGCTCTCCGTTGATCATTGCCGACATGTACATATTGTATCTCGTCAATACTTCAGGACCATAAACTTTCTCGATGGTGATGAATGTTGAGAATGGTACCATTTCTCCTTTATCGTTTTTAAGATAGAGGTTCAGAATGCTCTCCGGGGTATCTCTATGCTCCGGGCTTGCCTGAACCATTACTTTGTACATCTGGCTGAAACGGATAAAATTGGTGGCATAATATGATCCCAGCATGGTCTGTAATGTTGACATTGCATTGTCTACAGAAACTCCTTTTTTAGCTGCCATATCATAATCTACATTGATCATATATTGCGGGAAAGTAGCATCAAAACTGGTAAAGTTGTTTTGCAGTTCCGGAGCGGCATTCAGCTTTTTAACAAAATCTTTGGTAATCTTATCAGTATTCTCAATCGTTCCTCCGGTTCTGTCCAGTAAACGCAATTCAAAACCACTGGTATTTCCGAATCCGGGAACAGTAGGCGGTGCAAAGATCTCGATCTGGGCATCAGCAATACTTTTTGTTTTTTCTGACAGTTCTGCAATCAAATCATTGACTGAGATATTTCTTTCTTTCCAGTCTTTAAGGTTAATCATCGCCATTCCATAAGAAGAACCTGCAATTTCTGTCACAATGCTGTATCCGGCAAGAGTAGTTACATTTTCTACTCCTTCAATTTTCTTTGCCAATATCGTCACTTCATCCAGTACTTTTTCCGTTCTTTCTACAGTAGCCCCCTGAGGAGTGGTTACACTCACATATACCATTCCCTGGTCTTCCATCGGGATAAATCCGGTCGGAAGGAATTTGCTGGTGACAAAAGTCAATCCGATAAACAGGAACAATAAGCCAAAAGTGACTGTTGTTCTGGTGGCAAATTTTGATAGAATACCTACATAGCCATTAGTCAATCTTTCAAAGCCTGTATTGAAACTTTGGAAAGCCCTGTCAATGATGGTCTCCTTTTTATTGTGATCATGAGGTTTTAAAATAATAGCACACAATGCCGGAGTAAGCGTCAATGCATTGACTCCTGAAATAACAATACTGATCGCCAGCGTTAATGAAAACTGTCTGTAGAACACTCCTACAGGACCATCCAGAAAGGCTACCGGAATAAATACGGCAGACATAACGATGGTAATCGCCACTACAGCTCCTGCAATTTCTTTGGTAGCACTGATGGTGGCATCCATCGCATTCATCCCCTCTTCCATTTTTACATGGACGGCCTCCACGACAACTATTGCATTATCCACCACAATTCCGATCGCAAGCACCAAAGCAAATAAGGTCAACAGGTTGACTGAGAAATCCAGCATATTCATAAAGGCAAAAGTTCCTATCAATGCCACAGGAACGGCCAATACAGGAATCAGGGTTGAACGCCAGTCCTGCAGGAAGATAAATACAACGATCCCCACCAGAATAAAGGCTTCAATAAGAGTTGTAAGTACCGCACTGATGGAAGCATCCAGGAATCTGGAAACATCGTAAGCCATATTATATTCCATTCCGGGAGGAAAAGAAGAGACTTTCAGTTCTTCCATTTTAGCCTTTACACTCTCGATTACTTCAGAGGCATTGGAACCCGGACGTTGTTTCATCATAATGGATGCAGAAGGTCTTCCGTCCGTTTTGGAAACCATTCCATAGTTCATTGCTCCAAACTCGACTTTGGCTATATCTTTCAGTTTCAGGATCGTTCCGTCTACATCGGATCTGATGGGAACTTCTTCATATTGTTTAGGTTCAAAGAATTTCCCTTTATATTTAATGACATATTGAAGCTGGCTGGAGGTTTTCCCGGAAGTTTCTCCTACTTTTCCCGGAGCCGCTGAAATATTCTGCTTTTGCAGAGAAGTGATCACCTCGTCTGCTGAGATATTGTAGGCAGCCATTTTCTGTGGGTCCAGCCATACTCTCATGGAATATTCTTTCTGCCCCATGATCTCCGCACGCCCTACTCCGTCAATACGTTTTAGCTCCTGAAGAACATTGATGTCCGTAAAGTTGTAGATGAACTGCTCGTCCTGGCTTGGATCCGTACTGGTAATGTTGAGGTACATCAGCATACTGTTGACCTCTTTTTCAGTCGTCACACCGGCACGGATCACCTCTTCCGGCAATTCATCAAGGATGGTTGTCACCCTATTCTGAACATTTACTGCCGCTACATCAGGATCTGTTCCCACTTCAAAGAAAACCTGAATCAGCGTAAGTCCGTCATTGGAAGTCACCGTTGACATATACGTCATCCCCGGCACTCCATTGATGGCACGTTCCAGCGGAAGCGCTACCGCATTGGCAGATACTTCGGCATTCGCTCCCGTATACTTTGCCGTTACGGTTACGGAAGGGGGTACAATATCCGGAAACTGAGTGATCGGCATCTTCAGCAGTGCCATAATCCCCAGAAGTACAAATAATATGGAAATAACCAACGAAAGCACCTTTCGTCTTATAAACATTTCTACCATGGTAAATTGATTTAAAGATTATGAAAGGTTAATACTTCTTTTTGATTTTGATCACGTCACCATCTTTCAAAGACTGCGTCCCTTCATAAATGATTAAATCTCCTTTTTTAAGACCGCTTTCCACCATATAGGAATCTCTCAGAGTGGCTCCGATCTTAATATTGGTCATTTTCACTTTGTTCTGTTTATCCACTACAAAAACATAAGTCTTGTCTTGGATAGAGAATGTAGATTTTTGCGGAATAAGGATCGCATTATTCTGTTGTTCGGAAATAATAAGCTTTCCTGAGGTACCATGTTTAATCAGATGGTCCGGGTTTGGGAAAAGCGCTTTATAACGAATAGACCCTGTAGTTCTGTCAATTTCCCCTTCAGCGGTCTTTAAAGCTCCATTAAACTGATAATTGACCCCATTAGGTAGTGTCAGCTCAATCTTCTGATGATTCCCAATCTTATCATTGGCCAGAAGCTCAAAGTATACGTTTTCCGGAATTGAGAAATAGGCATAAACCTCATTAAGCTGGGATAATGTAGTCAATAAAGTTCCGTTTTCCACCAAACTTCCGTCTTTATGCGGAATGACATCAATTACCCCATCAAATGGAGCTGTAATCTTTGTAAAACCTATTTTCTGAAGAACTGCTCTTTTTTCTGCATCCGCAAAGGCATTTTTAGCCTGGGCTGATGATAGTTTGGCTTTTACCATTTCCAGCTCATTATTGGCAACAAACTTTTTGGCATGAAGACTCTGGATCTGTTTCAGTTCTACTTCCGCAATACGTACATCGGCCTGGGTCTGTTTCAAAGTAGCGTTGGCCTTTAAAAGTTCCATCTGCAATTCAGCATCGTTGATCTTAAATAAAGGCTGCCCCTGATGAACAAACTGCCCTTCATTCACATAAATATGCTGTATAATTCCACCAATTCTGGAACGCATTTCTACATTCTTCTTAGCCTGAATATCCGTTACAAACTGATTGCTTACAAGGGTATCTTTTTCTTTGATTTCCAGTATGGGAACTTCTTTCTCTTTCTGACTGTCTTTTTTCTTGTCTTTACTGCATGACACAGCGAATAATATTGCAAAACTGCAAATTATTACGTTTTTAAAATACATTTTTGAATGTTTAGGTTATAAAATCTTCGTTAAAGTAATTTGGTATTCAATAACTTAAACCTAAAACAACTGGAGGAGATGGAGAAATGATTTGACCCCACAGATGATAGAGACCGCAATCTCAGGAAGCTTTATTTTCGGGATTACTTTTAATATTCCTGAAAAATCTCCAACGGCGGAATCCTCTTTACGGGTAGAATATTTAACGATTTTAGAGGCTGCAGGCAATGCATGCGTGTTCATATCTGCCTCTTCGTAAACATCCAGCAGGTGAATATTATTCACATGAGGTACATGGGGAATATCCTGCAACGAATTTTCTGCCCAATTCGAGTTGAAAAGGGTAAAAACCAGTATAATATAGAATAAGAAAAATGACCTCAGACCTGCCATGTCAATCAGAACACATTAGTTTTTCGTAAAAAACGATAATCCCGCAAAATTAGGGATTTTTACTGGAAAATCCGGCCATTGAACTGTTAAAAAAACATAAACAATAAATGAATAATTCTATTAATCTGAGTTTGGATTTTCTGGATCATGCTCAAAAGCTTTGGTAAAACAATTGAATACCGATTGATTATTCTAAATTTTATAGAAGCAAAGAATTAGTGATTCGAATACTCTATTTTAGGAGGCTAAGTAAAGCTATTTCGACGCTGATGAAGCTTTGTGACTATGCGCTCGCTTCTTCAGATCGATTGAAAATCGATACATTCTTAGCTCATTTAAAATAAAGCATATACAAACACGAAGCTTTGCGTGAGACCCTATCTCCACAACTGTTGATTCTAATCTGTGAAGAATAGAACATTTTTACTCTTTAGATTAGCCAAACTTTTTGCCTGGTCCACAACTTTTGAGATTGATCCGATTTCTACAGAATGATCAACAGGATGCTAAGTTTTTTCATGCACACTGTCATTCCGCAGGAATACAATCTCTAAAATTCAGAATCAGAATAAAACAATAATATCTCTGATTTATTGATGGTTTTAGGTTTTGGCTGAAGCCAATTGAAATTTTGTTTTTTATTAAACAGGCTAAAGCCCGTTCCTATTGAATGATTAAAAATTTAATAGCTAGAATAATTTGCTAAGGACTCTGAAACGGTAATCAAAGATGTATTCTAATTTCTTTTTTACAAATAAGTTGTGGGCCATTTCTCCCAGAAATCCCATTGGAAGTTCGTAATCAACGGTATCTCTCATTAAGACTCCATTTTCATTTGGGATAAATTCATGGTGGTGATTCCATAATTTATAAGGTCCTTTTTTTTGAAAATCGATAAAGTTTTTTTGAAAATCTACATGTACGATCTCTGTCTGCCACTTCATTTTTATTCCAAATAACGGAGATACGTAATAATCGATAAGCATTCCTTCATAGATCTCATCATCGGTCATTTCTGTCAATACCACAAAGCCCATGTCTTTTGGAGTAATCTCTGAGAGATTATTGGCTGAGGAAAAGAATTTCCAGGCCGTTTCTATATCACAGTTGAGTTGTTGTTCACGGAAAAGGGTATGTTTCATCTTACTTCTTTTAATTATAAATCCACATCAAAACGGGTCTTCCTGATTTTTGAATCATCGGATCAATTTCCCTCATGGCATTATTGGAAATGGTGGGGCATCCCCAGCCTTCCGGTGAACCTTTGGGAAAGACTTCTTCGTCACTCATCTGATCCCAGGAGTGAAAGACTATAAATCTTTTCAGGGCATTGCTATTTGTTTCTTCAAGACCGTACATCAGGTATTTGATATTGATTCCCCAATCGCTGTATCCTCTTCCCTCCAGCCTGTATTTTCCCAAGGATGAAAGGTAGCTTCCGTCTTCGTTACTGAACCCAGGATTTGACTTAGAATCATCTTTACTCCATGAATTGAGTCCACAGCCGTGGCCTACCAGATATTGTTTTGCTATGGAACCTGTTTTAAAATTCCAGACAAAGAAACGCTTTATTCCGGAATGAAGACTCATATCGATCAAAATACAGAAATCGGTATTGAATTTCTTTGAGGTACAGAATTCTAATGCTTCCCCGGCTTTTATTTTTATTTTGGAAAGGTCTGCTTCAGGTTTCTTCTCAACGGCCACAATCGCAGGAATAGCATTGTCTCTCTGTTCTTCTTTTTTATCATGAGTACAGGAAACAGCGAAAAGCAGGATACACAATAGAAAAGTACGGTACATTCTTATTTATAATGCTGAAAGATTCCAAAATCTGATGGTGTCCATAGTGCGGCTTTCTGACCGGCAGCTTTTAAAGCGTTATTCGACCATGTATTGCAGGTATACATAAAGCTGTATGTGCCTTTAGCATCATAGAATGCGTCATTATCCCCATATACGGCATTGGTAGGAATCAGCATAAAATTGCCGTTCTGATCCCTGTCGAACTTATCTTCTACATATTTCACCAGATTTTCATACTGTCCTCTGCTGATCATGATCATCTTGCAGTCTTCGCCTTCTTTCATGGTTCTGTAATAGGTACAGTGCATTGCTGAGTCGCTTAACCAAAATGCAGCTTTTACAGCGGTTGAAAATTTGAGGTCTGCCCATGTGGGAGTATCGAGATAAAAACCTTTGTCCCCCCATCCTATTCCGATATAGCTGTAATCCGTTTTCTTAGATTTTGTATCGGCAAAAGGTATTTTAAGACTCCAGTCCTGAAGATCATTTTTTACAGGCATCACAATATCGGTATGCACTCCATTGGTATAGATATAGATGGGAATTTCTTTCTTTTGGCCATCATCTTTGGCAGAAACAGGGATATAGGGGATCAGTAATCCCAAAACAACATAAATAACCACAATTCCCAGAATGATTCCCAGAATTTTCAGAATATACAGTAATACAGATTTCACAGTCATGTTTTTTAATAAAATTTAATCTACATTTTTATGTAAAAGTATTTGTTTTAATCGAAAAAATGGTTATATTTAGTTACGAAATATTCATAAATATGCGTAAAAATACCAAGTCCCAAAAAAGATTTAAAGTAAGAGTAAAAACGGCTCCAAAAAGAATACAAAAAAAACGTTGATTTTCGGTGAGATCTGATCTCCTGAGAGTCAATTTTTCTTTTTAGGAAAGGCTTTTCAGCTCATTTACCTTTATTAATCTTTACCTCCTCAGAGTCAAAAATCTAAGGAATGGTCGATTATCAGCTTTAGTTTGGAAGTCAGAGAAATTCCAAAGAAGGGATTGTCACCATAAGTCTGGGCCAAAATCAGTCTGAAGATTTCTGTAAAAATTCAATATTCCGCTTCAGACCTGCAAATTTGGTTCTTTTGACCGGTGATTTTCTGAAGATCTCAGAAAAGATTTCCTGAGTAAGGTCTTTCCATTCTCCTTTTGTAAAATTTTTCAATGCTTCATTGGGCATGAACCTGTTTTGCTGATGAGGAGCAGCAAATCTGTTCCAAGGACATACATCCTGGCAGATGTCACAGCCAAACATCCAGTCTTCCATTTTATCTTTGAAATGATCCGGAATTTCGCTTTTCAGCTCTATGGTAGCATAAGAAATGCAGCGGCTTCCATCAATGATCTTTTCGGAAACGATGGCATCTGTGGGACAGGCATCAATACATTTTCTGCATGTTCCGCAATGATCTGTAGTTTCATGATCAGGAATCAGCTCGAGGTTACAGATAATTTCTGCCAGAAAGTAAAAAGAACCGCTCTGTCTGGTAATAAGATTGGCATTTTTCCCCACCCATCCTATTCCTGATTTCCGGGCCCAGCTTCTTTCCAAAACAGGTGCAGAATCTACAAAGACTCTGAATCCGAATTCTCCGATCTCTTCCTGCAATTCTGCAACCATCTCACGGAGAATTTCCTTGATCACCTCATGATAATCTTCTGCATAAGCGTATTTTGAGATTTTATAATTCTCAAGAATCGATATTTTTTCTTTGGGAAAGTAATTGTATGACAATGAAATCACTGATTTGGAACCTTCCACCAAAAGTCTTGGGTCCAGTCTTTTATCAAAATGATTTTCCATATACTTCATTTCGCCATTGAAGTTATTCTTAAGCCATTTCTCAAGGCGCGGTGCATCCTCTTCCAGAAAATCAGCTTTGGAAATGCCACAACTCTGGAATCCAAAACTTTTTGCCTTGGATTTGATCAGTTGGGAATATTTTTCAGCGCCTGCATTCATAATTTCACCCTGCAAAATTAAGATTATTTTATCAATCTTCCGGTTTTCAAAAATCCGGCGTAATATCCCCACAGATCCTGGAATTCTTAATGGTTAAAATCTTTTGAGATCTATTTTCTCTGTAAAAAATGTGCTGTTCCTCCAGTCTATCGCCTAGATAAGGTTAAAAATTTACATCTATTCCATTTCCGAGTGTCTTTATTTCCATTTCACGATGGCTTCCTTTCTGAAAAAATTATGTTTTAATTAGGATTTTTTTCAAAAAAAAAATGCGTAATTTCGTTCATAATTTAATGTTTAAAATAAGCAACTATGTCTTTAATAGAAGTAATACAATCCGGAAACTATGAATTGATCGACGTTCGTGAGCCTATGGAGCTTGAAATGGACGGTAATATAGAAGGAGCTAAGAATATTCCTCTTGGTGAAGTAGAAGACAGACAAGATGAGATTCTGTCTATCGAAAAACCGGTAATCTTATTCTGCAGAAGTGGAAACAGAAGCGGAAAAGCATTGGAATATCTTACTTCTCAAGGATTGAAGGACGGTTATAACGGCGGAGGCTGGGCTGAGCTGAAAGACGTTCTTGAAGCAAATAGAGGAACTTTTTAAAAAGTTCCTTTTTTTATCCCCTTTCACCATGAATCTAAAGGATCGGTTTGTACAGCTTTGTTTCCCTTTTACCAAAGATCAGGACCTCATTGCCCGTTTATGGAAAGAGATTGAAACAAAATACACTGAAAAAGGCAGACATTATCATGATCTTCTGCATCTTGAGCGTATGTTTGAGGAATTTGAAGCGATAAAAGACTCTATTTCAGAATTTAGTCTGATTTCCTTTGCGGTATTCTATCATGATGTCATCTATGATGCCACTTCTAAATCTAATGAGGAGAAAAGTGCATCAACAGCAGAAAAAAGGCTTACCGAACTAGACTTAGGTAAAGAAGAGATTGCTATTATTTCAGCCCAGATCCTTGCTACAAAATCTCATCAGAATTCTGAAAATTCAGATATTAATTATCTTTTGGATGCCGACTTATCGGTTCTTGGAAAAGACTGGGAAACTTATCTGGATTATACTCAAAAGATCAGGAAAGAATATTCTATTTATCCTGATTTCCTTTATAAACCCGGCCGAAAAAAAGTGCTGAGACATTTCCTTGAGCTTGAAAGTATCTTCAAAACCGAATATTTTAAAGGAAAATACGAGGTTCAGGCCAAAGAAAATATTGAAAAAGAACTTCAGTTATTATAAGAATAGCTCCAACTTCTTTTTTTTATTATTTCATTGATTTCAGCAGATCAATTTCAATGATATTACGTGCAATATGTACAAAATATAATATTGAAAGCCATCCTAATAAATATCATTAAGATAAAGTATTATAAGCTTTAAACAATGATCTTTCATTGTGTTTTTTTTCTTATTTTTACTCATTATAAATAACGTATGAGAAAAATTGTATTGATTGGAATAGCCTCTTTGGGAGGATTTCTAACAGTAAATGCACAATGTAAAACAGTATCTACCCTTACAGAAAATTTTGATACCTGGAAAGATATTAATAAATGTTGGACTGCTCAGGCAGGAAAAGCAATGCTGTATGCCACTGACAAAAGGATTGTATTTTATTCGATGACCAGCCCGGGAGAAAATATGTATCTGATCACTCCAAAAATTAAAGCAGGAAATTATACCCTTTCTCTTGATACTTCAGATAATGGAGGAGAAACAACACTTGAAGTATTCTCTGTAAACAATGCATCTGATCCAAAATCGTTTGTTGCAATCGTTAAACCTTCAAAGATAAAGGGAGATAAAAAGACCATCACTATTTCTTTAAAAAAGGATTCAAATCTGGGACTGAAAGTCTTGCTAAACGGAATACACCAGGCCGTTTATCTGGATAATTTTTCTTTACAGCCTAAAAAATAAAATTTAAAAAGAGATGTTATCTGACATCTCTTTTTTGTTTATTTATTCTTTCAGCAGATCAATTTCAATGATATTATTATCTTTTTTTACATTTTCTTTAGCTGCTACTTCTATCTCTCTAAGAACCTGAGCCCCTGTTCGTAAATTGCCGGAACTGTCTCTCTGATCAGGAATTCTCCCCTCTATATACAATTGCTTTTCAACAGCAGCAGGATCTTTTCTGTATTTTGTATAATATTTTTGGTATTCTGACCTGTTAAACTCTACTTCTTTTGTAAACTGATAACGTTCTGGATATGCGTAATCATCAGGAAGATTTGATATACCCACTAATTCAAAAATATGGCTTTTGGTAGCATCCTCCATCTTCACGATGAGCCCTGGTAGTCCGTGAAATTTATACGGTCCATCCTGAAGAGGGATAGCTTCTGTAAACCAGGCATTCCATGCTCTTCCTGCAAAATTTAATGAAGCTTTTTGAGCATTATAATTCAGTATTTTCTGCTTGTCATTAAGAATCTTCCAATCCAGTTTTCTTTCGTCATTGACTTTTATTCTCATTTGGGCTGAGTTTCCCAATGTTTTATAAAATACCTTTCCTCCTTTTTTCTCGATGGTGTACAATACGGTCAGGTCCATGGGAGGCATGATCATTTTTCCTTTATTAGAAGGCGCAATGATTGTGGAGTCAGACTGATATTTTCTTTGGCTGAAAAAGGAAGATGTACTATTACCGGAAACATCCAAAAACATAAATTCTTTCACCACATTTGCTTTATTCGTAGAATCCGGAATAAAGGTATACTGATAGATGAAGCGCTTATTTTGCGCTGATACAAACTGCGTAAAAAGAAAGAAGATAAAAACGAAGTATTTCATGGTTTATTCTGATGATTTTGGTGAGTATCAATATACATATTTATTTCCTTTACTGAAAAAACACTTTTTAGAAATATCTACAAAAGACAGCTATACCTATTTTAATAAAAAAACTATCTCAGTAACGAGATAGCTTTATATGTTTATGATGATGATTTTATTATACAGTAAAACTTATTCCTGATAAATTCTGCGGCTCTTTCCAGCACCAACTCAGGAACTTCTTTATGTGGGGTATGCCCTACTCCCGGAATGATATATTTTTCAGCAGTTCCGCTTACCTGAGAAACAGTTTTTTCAACCTGATCCAATGTCCCGTATTCATCGGCCTCACCCTGAATAAACAATAGAGGACAAATAATCTGTTTTAAAAAATGTTCGATGTTCCAGGCTCTGTAATCATTACGGGTCCATGTCTCTGTCCAGGCTCTGAACAAGGTTTCCACCTTATCTCCATGATATTTCTGCAGACGTTCCGGAAGATTTGTGGTCTTATAGGCCTCCCAGGCATCATAAACTCCTTTTAAAGTCACTTCTTCTACAAAAATATGCCCGGCTTCACAAATTACGGTTTTTACTCTTTCCGGATATTTTGCTGCGGTAAGCAATGCAATGGTTCCACCATCACTATGTCCAAAGAGAATAGCGTGATCAATATTCATTTCAGCCAACAAATTGTTTAATAAATCTGCTTCAAGCTCCATATAGTTCACCGGTCTTTCATGGGTAGGCATCGGATATGATCTCCCATATCCCAACCGGTCATAAGCAAGAACGTTACATTGTGCTGCTTCAGATAATTTTGCAGGAAAATCTCTCCAAAGCTGTACTGATCCCAATGAATCATGCAGAAAAACAATCGTGGGTCTCTTTTTGTCTGAACAATGGTATTCTATATATAGCTTTTGCCCTTTTACATCAATTATTCTTCCTTCCATTCAGCAATTTACAATGTTGGTATTTTTACCTCTTCAAATTCTTTTAACAGTTGATTAAAAACAGCTTCTACGGGAAGTATATCATCAATAAGAGCAGAGACCTGCCCTATTTCCAGCTCGCCATCTTCCATATCGCCTTCAAACATTCCTTTTTTGGCTCTTGCTCTTCCTAATGAGGCAATTAAAGCTTCTTTATTTCTTCCGCCCTGGTAGATCTCTTCCAGTTCGTTGAAAAATTTATTTTTAACCATTCTTACAGGAGCCAGTTCTTTCAGGGTAAGGTGCGTGTCTCCTTCCTGCAGCTCTGTAATTTTCTTTTTCCAGTTTTCATGGGCACTTGCTTCTGTAGTCGCTGCAAAACGGGAACCAATCTGCACCCCGTCAGCTCCTAAGATCATTGCCGCTTTTATCTGTGAACCCAGTGCAATACCTCCTGCTGCGATCAAAGGTTTGGAAATATGTTTTCTTACATTGGGAATAAGGCAGAATGTTGTGGTTTCATCTCTTCCGTTGTGCCCTCCGGCTTCGAAACCTTCAGCTACTATTGCATCTACCCCTGCATCTTCACATTTTACTGCAAATTTGGTGGAAGACACTACATGAGCAACCTTTATTCCTTCTTTCTGAAGGGTTTCCGTATATGTTTTCGGGTTCCCGGCTGAAGTAAACACGATTTTCACGCCTTCTTCCAGAATGATCTGAATAATTTCCTCAAGGTTCGGATACAGCATAGGAACGTTCACGCCAAAAGGTTTATCCGTTGCCTGTTTGCATTTCTGAATGTTTTCTCTTAAAATATCGGGATACATGCTTCCTGCTCCGATAAGGCCAAGCCCGCCACAGTTGGATACCGCTGAAGCCAGTTTCCATCCTGAATGCCAGATCATTCCTGCCTGTATAATTGGATATTTGATATTGAAAAGCTCCGAAATTTTATTTTGACTAGCCTGCATATCATGAATTTTTTTTGCCGAATTAAAATCTATAAAATTGCTCATGCGTAAAAATACTAAAAACAATGATTGCCAGACCTCTCTATCCCTTATAAAATATACTAAATCTTAGTTTTTTTTATACTGTGCTAAAACTTTATCTATAAGAAAACTGACTTTTAAAAATTTCTGAACGAGTTCGATTATATCTTCCTGAAGATACTCATCCTTAAGGTCAACCCAACTTTCCATTAAAGTCAGTGGTCAAAATTACTTTTTTATCCTTCTATATATTCATAAAAAAAACCTTCAGAAATTCTGAAGGTTTTGATTTTATTTTTTGATGGATTCTTTTTTCCAGTTAGCCTTAAAGCTACAGCTATCGTAACGGCCATCTATAGAAATGAAAGTTGTCGGTAATTTAGAGTTGACAAACTTTTCAATCATTTCATTTTTCTTTTTGTTCAGCGCCATCTGCTTGATTCGGCTGAAATCACTTTCTAAAGTAATCTGGTGAGCAGGAATTTCGTCTTCCAGTTTAAGGATTTTTACTACTTTTCTTCTGTTCTCTTCTTCATCGAAAGCGGTTGTAATATCTCCTTTATTCAATCCTGCTAATTCGTAGCTGATGGTTCCAGGAATACTTTCTCTTTCAATTTTATCAGAACCGTCTGCTCCCGGGATAATTCCAGCATTAAACTTGGTTCTTTTATCATCTGAAAACTTGAAAGCAGCATCTTTAAACGTCATTTTCTTTTCCAGAATAAGTCCTCTGATGCTGTCTAATTTTGCTTTCGCTGTCTTCATCTCATCATCTGTAGGAGTAGCTTTCAAAAGGATATGTCTTGCATCATATACCTTACCTGATCTTTTCAATAACTGAATAATGTGAAATCCGAATTCAGACTCAATAGGGTCAGAAATTTCATTTTCCTGAAGATTTAGTGCAGCTGCTTCAAACGGCTTCACCATCTGTCCTTTGTTGATGTTTTTGTATAAACCTCCGTTGGCCGCAGATCCTTCATCTTCTGAATAAATTCTTGCCTGGCTTTCAAAAGTTTCTCCGCCAAGAATATCCTGCTTGATCTTCTTCAGTCTGTTGATAAGATCTTGCTTATGTGCTTCCGTCAAAGTAGGATACATCATAATCTGAGCCAGGGTAACCTCTTCTTTTACCTGTGGCAACTGCATTTTATACATATTGTAAAAGTCAGTCACCTCATTAGGCGTTACGTCTGCTTTGTCGGTAATTCTACCATATTTTGCCTGTCCGTAATATTGGTCTGTATCGATTTTTTCGATAGCATTCTTCATTTCGTAAGCATTTCTGAACTTATAAGCGGCAAGCAATGTTTTTTCATCCGGAAATTGAGAAAGCAACTGACGGTATTTTGCGTTAGCCTGTTCCTTGATCGCAGCAGAACGGTTTTCGATCAAAGTATCTTTTTTTGCTTCATATACAAGAAGCTTATTGCTGATAAGATTTTCAAGGAACTCACATTTGTCTGTATTACTAGCTCCCTGCTGTTTCCCATAATTCATCTGCTCGATTACATCTGATTCCAAAACGATTTCGTTCCCGATAACAGCAGCAATACCATCCACTAAATCTCCTTGTTTTAGCTGGGCATTCATCATATTTGAAGAAAACATCATCATGAAAATCCCAAGAAGAAAAGTGATTTTTAGTTTATTTGTCATTTTACTATTTTAACAAGTTGCAAATTTAGAATTCTTAACGAATTTCACTCAATTTTTTATTATAAATATTTCTTAAAAAGACTTATTTACTGCAGTTCAACATCAAATGTCGTTAATTCTTTGAATTGTCTCAATCTGCTGAACATATCAGACTCCTGTACTTCCTGAATTCTTTCAGTTCCAAATTTTTCAACAGTGAATGAAGCCATTGCAGATCCTACGATCAAAGCAGATTTCATAGTATCGAAATCAATTTTTCCTTTTTTAGCAAGGTAAGCCGCAAAACCTCCGGCAAATGTATCTCCGGCTCCTGTAGGATCGAAAACATCTTCTAACGGAAGTGCAGGAATTGCAAATACTTTATTGTCATGGAAAAGAAGTGCTCCGTGCTCTCCTTTTTTGATGATCACATACTCAGGACCCATAGTGTGGATCTTTTTAGCAGCTTTCACTAAAGAATATTCTCCGGAAAGTTGTCTTGCTTCTTCATCATTGATTGTAATAACGTCTGTTTTTGCAATCATTTCCATTAGAATATCCAATGCACAATCCATCCAGAAATTCATGGTATCAAGGATAACAAGTTTAGGACGGTTGTTCATTTTTTCAAGGACAGATAACTGAACTCCAGGGTGTAGGTTTCCAAGTAGTAAGATCTCAGCATCCTGCATTGAATCCGGAATTTTAGGATCAAAGTTCTCCAATACGTTTACTTCTGTAGCCAAAGTATCTCTGGTATTCAGGTCATTGTGATATTTCCCTGACCAGAAGAATGTTTTTCCTTCTTTCACCACTTCAATTCCTTCGATGTTTACTTCTCTGTTTGTGAACATATCAAGATGCTCTTGTGGAAAGTCTCCTCCTACTACAGAAACAATACCGGATTTAACGCCTAAAATAGATGATGTAATTCCAATATAAGTGGCTGCACCACCCAAAATTTTGTCCGTTTTACCAAATGGTGTTTCAATTGCATCAAATGCAACACTTCCTACAACTAAAAGTTTCATATATTTTTCAATGTATATTAAAAGTAAATTATTTTTTCCACTCAAAAGTGTCCAGCAGGTGTTTCATATCGTTTTTGATATAGTTCACAGCAGGAGCCAGAGAGTCCGGTTTCGGTCTCGTATTAAAGTATAGATAAGCAGTCACGAAGTGCTTCGTACTGTCTGTAATGTAAAACTGAAGATTGGAAGCGCTCTGCCCTTTCAGCTCGTAGAAATTCCCGTATACCTTTTTTTCAGGGTATTCAAAGGATTTTGTATCGATAGAACTGGCTTTGATGGTGTGCTCATACACCATTTTTTCAGCTTCCTTGATGTGTTCTGCAAAGTCATTCTGTATCGGATAATAGGTCACGAAAAGTTTGGCCTTCATTTTAGGATAATTCAAATAGAACCAGCAAGGTTTCTTAGCCGGTGCAATCGAAGCAAAGTCCGAGTATTCAAAGGTATAGGCACAATTGTTTTCAAACTTTTGGTATTTCGGTGTGGGGTATTCCAGACGCAGTTCTCCGTAAGGTTTCGGGGTCGTGTCTTTTCCACATGAAATTAAAAGCAGTGATACAAAAATAAAAATGACTTTTTTTATCATTTTGCAAAAGTACAAATTAGATTTCAGATTTCGGAAGACAAATTTCAGTCTTTCAGAGAGTTTTGAATGTAATTTTCCAAAGGCTTTGGAAAGGATTTTTCATGAGAGCCTTCAACATCTGTGATCAGGTATTGATTTTCAGCGATAAAATGGTTCCATATTTTCTCTGAAGCCACCTCAACATTAAAAATTTCAATGCTTAAATTCTTGTGCGTCAGCTTATGGGTAATCGTTTTTGAACCTGTAATAAACTGTTCCATATCAGCTGAAATCTCAGGCGGAAACTCAAATAGTTTTTTCCAGATGAAGTCATCCCCTCTTTGACGGATCAGAAATTTTCTGTTTCTGTGAACAAAATAATAAGTCAAAGCTAAGTCTTCTGCTTTTACTTTTTTAGTTTTTACCGGATAATCTGCAATTTTTTGGGTAGAAAATGCAAGGCAGTCTTCATTGATGGGACATTCTCCACAAAGGGGATTTTTAGGTTTACAGATCTCTGATCCCAGATCCATCATAGCCTGATTGAAATCGCCCACATTTTCCGGCATCACCAAAGTTGCCAGTTCAGAGAAATAAGAAAATGCTTTTGAATTCGAAATATCAAAATCATCAGCAAAAAGGCGGCTCAGAACACGATAAAAATTTCCATCTACTGCCGGATTTTTCCCACCAAAGCATATACTTGAAATTGCAGCAGCGGTATACTTCCCCACTCCTTTCAGTTTTAGGATTTCATCATACTGATCAGGAAATACTCCCTGATAGTCATTCATGATCTGTTGGGCTGCTTTATGAATATTGATTGCTCTTGAATAATATCCCAATCCTTTCCAATACAGTAAGACTTCATTTTCTTCGGCTTCTGCCAAAGTTTTTACATCGGGAAATCTTTCAATGAAATTATTGTAATGATTGAGCCCCTGGCTGATCCTTGTCTGCTGAAATACAATCTCACAGATCCAGATCTTATATGGGTCTTTTGTCTGCCTGAAAGGGAGATCTCTCGCATTGTTTCTATACCACTCCAAAAGCCTGTTTCCTACATGAAGAAACGCTGTATTTCTGCTATCCTTATTCAAAAATTTTTGTTTAATTTTTTATAAAATGCTTGGGCTTCACTCTGCATGACATTGCCGACATTCCTCATGTCTTGCAGAGCATAGACCGGAAGTTTGCAAACAAAGTTGACGAAGCATTTTTATATTCTGCAAAGATAAAATTTATTTATCAGCTTTCACAGAATATACAGGAGCCGCTTTTAACCACTGGTATTTCAGATTTCGTTCTTTAGTTATAAAACGGTAGCCTTCGAGTTTTTTCAGATAGACATACATGGAATCGCTGTTTTTAATCTTCAGTTTGTAGGGAGACAAAAACATCATCGGCATTTCTACAGCAGAATCTCTTACGGTTTTCAATACTTTTCCGGAACTTACTTTATAGAGAAAAAATGATTTTCCCCGGCCTTTTGAGCTATCTGCCAGTTTTACGTCTGAGCTTGCCAGAACCATTTCACTGCCATCAAAGCATTCTTCCCTGTTCATAATATAGGCTTTCCCTTCCTGGCGTTCGTCTGCAAAAAGGTCATTTTCATAGGTCCCCGGACTCTGGTATTTTTTTTCACAGCTTACCAGAAATATCATACATAAAGCAGGCAGCCCCAGGATAAGTTTTTTTTTCATATTCAAATTCATAGATATTGGTAGAAAAAAACCGATGTAAAAAATGCATCGGTTTTTGATATTTAAAATAAGTATTATTACTCCTGAGTGTATTCTGCATCCCATTCGTTACCATCATCTCCCTTGTGTCCGTCAAGTTTGATAACGAAACTTTTTGTAGGGAAATAAGGCGTCATACGGATATCCAGCCATACTCTGTCTTTGTTTACTCTATCCTGCTCGAAACGAACGATCTTGAATTTCTCGATCAATTTGTCCGGACCTTTGATATTGTCTAAGAATGTTACGATCTGTCTTCTCAAATCGTCTTCATTTTTAGCATTCCAGTTTTCGAAAGCTCTTCTGTTCAGGAAGTCCAGCAATACTTTGGTTACATAGTCGAATACACGAACTACGGAATACGTCTGAAGACCGATGTTGTCTCCTGTAAATAAGGTCTTTGCAGAGAAAGCCATAATTTTTCCGTATTCGTTGACCATTGGCACAAGACCCATTTTTTCCAACTGAGAGATTTCACTTTTCTTCAATTCGAATTTTACGGCGTCTACTTCGTTGATGTTACCATGCTTTTTACCGGCTGCCACCTGAGACATTAAAGTCTTGTGGATTTTTCCGGCCAATGAAGTGGAAGGAGGAAGTTCTACGTTTTCTTCTTCTCCTACTTCTTCAGCTTTTCCACGTCCTACCAGCCAGTTACACGTCATGATCACGTTACTTCTGTGAAGTTCACCTCCGGTAAGGTTTGCAGAATGGAATAAGTCTACTACGTCATCCGGTTTATCAAGGTTGGCGAAGTCTGTAACCATCATTACTTTGTTCTCGTTACAGATTTTTGCCCATTTCTCTATTACCTTATTAGATCCCAGGTATCCTGGTATTGCAAGGATTGAGTAGTTATCTCTAAGGTCAAGACGGTCGTAATAGTTTTTGAATTCTTCAGAAATCGCATCAATGAATAAAGGGTTATCCAAATCAGAAACCTGATCCAGACTTGCATTCACGATGCTTACATTATCCACTTTATCTAATTCTGTGTTTTTGTAGAATTGAGCTACGGTTCTGTAGTTGGTTTCCAACAGACGAACGGCATCCAGTGTATTTTTAAGGTTTTTCTTTAAATTCTGATCAGCCTGCTGTGCTTTATTTTTGCACGTATCGGCCATTTTATCTGCAGATTCGTTACCTTCTAAAAGGCTTACCCAAAGATTGATCTTCTGAAGAAGTTCTTTTCTTTCCTCTGCTTTATTGCCGTCATTAAGGAAAATTTCCTTTCTTGCTTTTCTTGTCGGGTTCATATTGGCAATACCGTCTACAACGGATTCAACAAAGCCAAAACCTCCCATTTTATTGAGCTCTGCAAGCGGATTGCCCTTCGGCTGCCCTGAGTGTTGCTGCTGTCCCTGCTGCTGGCTTTCCTGTGCCTGTAATTTGCTATCCATGATTTAATGTAAAGTCTTTAATTATTTTTCAAGTTCTTGTGCCACTTCTTTCAATACTTCTATGAACGCAGCTCTTGTCTGATCGTTCTCCAGCATATTGCGTAGAATTTTATTTGTTTTCAGCTGACGTACAATTTTGTTGTACTGCTCCTGCTCCATGCTCAATTGCTGCAGATAGTCTGATTTCTGAGTAAGGCTTTTGGGAGTAAAGTCGCCAAGATTTTGAAAACGGAATTCTTCTTCTACCATTCCACCGTCTTCTGTTTCGTGTTGTACTGCTACAGAAGGCTGAAAATGTCTGAAAACGTCTTCCACTGTTTTTAATCCTGTTACAATTTCAGGGGTGTAAGATTCTTCTGTTGTAAGCTGGCTTACTATCAGTGATTTATTTTCCTGTATTTCCTGAATAGCTTCATTAGCGTCTACTTTTACTTCGTTTCCGCCAACACCATAATTAAACATTGCCATATTATTATTATTTTGAGATTTACTATTTTGGTTTGGATCTGTCTTTTAGTCATTTACTGACGAATCAATTCAATGACCAATCCAAAGTTTAAATTTAAAAAAAAACTGTAACATACAAAATTTTGATAAAATTTTTATTGCCTTATTTCAATTTATCTATTCTTATTTAACATAAAATCAAAATCTTATGATGTCACTAAGCTATGAAAAATAAACAAGATAAATTATAAAAAGATAAAATAAAATCTTTGAGTGTTTTTACGCTTATCCAAAGATCCTCATGCTCTAAAAACAAGAAATCCTTCGGCGTGATGAAAAATACTGAAAAAATATTCTTTATATTTAAAGAAAGTAAACAGCGGTATGAAAGATGTAAAAATAGCGTTTAGAAAACCCATATTTCCTGTTTCGGAATCTTTGCAGCAATATCTGGAAAAATATAACAGAACGACTAAAATTCACTTTCTGTATGAAGATCTTCTGAGGTTCAGCGACAGTGTGAATATTCTGGATAAGGAAGGTAAAGATACTTTGTGGCTTGGGGTATTGTACCCTGAATATGAGTTTAAAGAAATAGAAGCCAACTTAAATAAAATTTATACCCTCCTCCATTCTGACGGGGATGAAGCTACTTTACCTTATCTGAAGGTGGATACGATCGACTTTTGTACTTTCGGGAATTCTAAACCTTTCCGAATTCGGGTAAGAAATATCCTGAACGATAATTATACTAATTTTTATATCAAACAGGCTGATGCTTCCCGCATATATGGACTGGAGCTTGAAGACCTGCTTTCTCCCAACCGGATTAATTTTCTGATTTATAAAAACACTTTGATAGAGGAACATATTCTGGGAATTCCCGGAGATGTATTTATTCAGAAGCATATGTCTAACTGTACCGAACTGGAAAAGGCACAGATTTCCAAAGAATTTGTAAAATTCAATGAACGCTGCCTCATTGGTCTTCTCGGTGACATGCGTTCTTATAATTACGTTGTGATTCCTATCCATGATTTTGACCAGGTTATTTACAGAATCCGTCCTATTGATTTTGATCAGCAGACTTATGAAGGAAATCTGAAGGTTTATCTTCCCCAGTATTTCAAAGAAAATAATCAGATGGTCAATATGGTCCTGGAAAAGCTGAAACCGAGCTCTATAGAACAGTACCGAAAGGAGGTGCGTTCACAAATTGTAAAAAGGGTGACCAGCAGTAAAACCAGATTCGATGAACTGATTTCTATTATGAAAGAAGACAACATTGCCCCGGAAGCCAATGTTACAGAGCTAAAGACAGCTTTGCGAAAACTCACTTACGATGTCAATTTCAAATATTGTAAAACGATGGGCGACATTCTGGAAACGGGTATTAATTTTGTGCTTCGAAATTATAAGAAAGCCTATTAAAAAGAGAATCCGCCTCCCATTAAGTTGAGGCGGATTCTTTCTTTTCTAACAATTCTTTGATAATACTACCAAATTTTTATTCTGTCCTGAGGAGCTTTATACATTTTGTCGCCAGGTTTTATGTCAAATGCTTTGATAAATGAGTCCTGGTTCACCAACGGTCCGAATGCTCTGAACATTCCCGGAGAGTGTGGATCTGTTTTCACCTGATTGATCATATATTCATTGGTTGCTTTCGTTCTCCAAACGGTTGCCCAGCTCATAAAGAACCTTTGATCCTGGGTAAATCCGCTGATCTTACCTGGATTTCCTTTGTCTTTCAGGTACATCTGAAGGGCGTCATAAGCTACTGCTACTCCACCAAGGTCACCGATATTCTCACCACTTGTAAATTTACCATTCACAAAGCTGCCTTTTACCGGCTCATAAGTGCTGTACTGTGCTGCCAGCTGTCCTACTTTTGCATCAAAGTTCTTACGGTCAGCCTCTGTCCACCAGTTATTAAGGTTACCATCACCATCGAAACGTGAACCACTGTCATCAAATCCGTGAGAAATCTCGTGGCCGATAACGGCTCCTATTCCTCCGAAATTCACTGCTGCATCTGCTTTAGGATTGTAGAAAGGAGGCTGAAGAATGGCTGCCGGGAATACGATTTCGTTATTTGAACCGCTATAGTAAGCATTTACAGTCTGTGGAGACATTCCCCATTCTGTTTTATCAACCGGTTTTCCTACTTTATCCAGGTTTCTCTGATATTGCCAAGCGGCTACATTTTGTAAGTTGGCATATAATGATCCGCCCTGTTTTGGAGATTCCACTTTCAACTGGCTATAATCTTTCCATTTGTCCGGATAAGCAATTTTCACGGTAAATTTGGATAGTTTTTCCTGAGCTTTCACTTTGGTTTCAGGAGACATCCAGTCGATACCGGCAATGTGAGATTTAAATGATTTTAAAAGGTAATCAATATAAGTTTCCATCTGCTGTTTAGCTTCCGGCGTAAAATATTTGTCTACGTAAAGTTTACCAAAAGCTTCTCCAAGAACACCGTTTACAAGCGTAAGTCCTCTTTTGTTCATTGGACGCTGTTCTTTTTGCCCCTGCAGATCTTTAGCATAAAAATCAAATCTGATCTTCTCAAGGTTTTCATCAAGGTTACTTGCATTACCGTTGATCAGGTGATATTTCAGATAATCTTTTAATAATGGAAGATTTTTCTGCGTGATGAACTGATCCATATTCTGGTAGTATTTCAGTTCTCCGATGATCACTCTGTCTGTGTTAACTCCTGCCTGCTTAAGGTATTTTGCAAGATCAACGTTTTTCACTAAACCGGATAGTTCAGAAACATTTTTAGGGTTATATCTTAAGTTCGCATCTCTGTTCTGCTCTAATGTCAACAGGTAGTTTGCTAGTTGCTTTTCAAAATCTACTACATTCTGTGCAGCCTGGGTTGAGTTTTTATATCCTAAAACACCGAACAATTGTCCGATATAAGCCTGATATTGTCCTAATGTTTTAGTGTTGGCTTCATTTACTTTCTGATAATAATCTCTTCCTAATCCAAGATCCGGACCGCCAAGATATACTGCATTCATTTTAGAATTCTTCATATCAGCACCGGCTCTCCATCCGTAGAAAGAGTTATCACCTAATACGGTAGCTTCTAAAAGGTATTTCTGCAGATCATTCAGGTTTTTAATGGCATCAATTTTCGCCAAATCCTTTTTGATAGGTGCTAAGCCTTCCGCATTTCTTTTAGCAGTATCCATAAAGGAAGCATAAAGATTCTGAATCTTCTGTCCTTCGGAACCTGCAGGATATGTTTCGGTAAGGATTTTGTTTAAAATATCCAATGAAGCATCATCTACATTTTCTCTCAATGCATTGAAAGATCCCCAATTTGCTTTATCTGAAGGAATCTGAGTCGTCTTCACCCAATTTCCGTTCACATAGCTAAAAAAGTCATCCTGCGGACGGACACCTGTATCCATATAAGATAGATTGATCCCTTCCTCTTTCACTTCTTCTTTTACCGGCTCCACAGCTACAGCTGCAGTCTCAGTTTTTTTCTCCGTCCCCGCAGTCTTTGCCGCACCACACGAATTGAGAAATACAATACCCGAAAGGGCAAGTATTCCAATATTTAGCTTTTTCATTAAAGATAATTTTTGATTTTACACAAACTTATCAAATATACGAACTTTAATGATAAGTGATGAAGGATAATTGATAATTGATGCTGGTATGAGATTTGGGGTTGAGATTTTTATTTTTAGGTTTTGGCTAAAGCCGGATGGAGGTTGATTGATAGGGTAAGCGGGCTAAAGCCTGCTTCTATTGATGATGAAATGGTGGAGTAATATTGACCACCCCGTCAAAAATTCTTTGAATTTTTGACACCCCTCCGGAGAAGGGTATGATCGTACATCTTTACCTATTACGATCAAGCCAGGCGCCATCTAATATCTAATATCTAATATCTAATATCTAATATCTATATCCAGCATATGCCTTCCACTCCCCCAACATCTCTTACCTAAAAAAACAAAACCGCCCATTACTGAGCGGTTTCTATTTTTACCAGATTTTGATTCTGTCTTCCGGAGCTTTGTATAGTTTGTCTCCTTTTTTCACATCAAATGCTTTGTAGAATGCATCAACGTTAATTAACGGACCGAAACTTCTGAAATATCCAGGAGAGTGCGGGTCAGTTTTCACCTGATTCACCATATATTTTTCGCTTGATAAGGTTCTCCAAACGGTTGCCCAGCTTAGGAAGAATCTCTGATCCTGAGTGAATCCGCTGATTTTTCCTGGGTTTCCTTTATCTTTAAGATACATCTGAAGCGCATCGTAAGCAATGTTTACTCCTCCTAAGTCAGCGATGTTTTCACCGTTTGTGAAGGTACCGTTTACGAAAGTTCCTTTTACAGGCTCATATTTGTCATATTGAGAAGCAAGGGCTTTTGTAGCTTTTTCGAAGTTGGCTTTATCTTCCGGAGTCCACCAGTCAACAAGGTTACCTTCTGCATCAAACTGAGCACCTGAATCATCAAATCCGTGGCTCATTTCGTGACCGATAACAGCTCCGATACCACCGAAATTTACTGCGGCATCAGCCTGAGGGTTAAAGAATGGCGGCTGAAGGATTGCTGCCGGGAATACGATTTCGTTGTATACCGGGTTGTAATAAGCATTTACCGTTTGTGGAGTCATTCCCCACTCTGTTTTATCAACCGGTTTTCCGATTTTAGCCAGATCTTTATTGTATTGCCATTCACCGATATTCTGAAGGTTTTTGTATAGTGTACCTCCTTTAGATTCAGGAATGATCTCCAGTTTTGAATAGTCTTTCCATTTGTCCGGATAAGCTACCTTCACAGTAAATTTATTCAATTTCTGCATTGCTTTCTCCTTGGTTGTAGATGACATCCACGTTAGATTATTGATGTGAACAGCGAAGCTTTTCTTTAAGTAATCGATCAGTTCAACCATCTGAGCCTTCGCTTCAGCCGGGAAGTATTTTTCAACATATAGCTTACCGAATGCTTCACCTAGGTTTCTGTTGATTACCTCAAAACCTCTCTTGTTCAATGCTCTCTGCTCCTGCTGACCTCTCAGATATTTAGCAAAGAAGTTAAACTTCATATCTCCCAGTTTTTCGCTCAGGTAAGAAGCACTTCCATTGATCATGTGGAATTTCAGATAATCTTTGATTACAGGAAGATTCTGAGCATTTACCAACTTATCAAAGTTTTTGTAATAGCCTAGTTCTCCAATGATAATTTTATCTGTATTTACCCCTACTTTTTTAAGGTAAGCAGGAAGATCTACTCCTTTTACCAAAGCAGAAAGCTCAGCCATAGTCTGAGGGTTATACTGAAGGGTATTATCACGGCTTTGTTCGTTTGTAAGGTAAGTTTTTGCAATACTTTTCTCGTAGTCAACAATACCTTTTGCTGCTGCGTCTGCATTTTTGTACCCTAATTCTTTTAGCATAGAAGCTACATATTTCTGATATTCAGCAATAGCCTCTGTATTTTTTTCGTTTACTTTCTGGTAGTAATCTCTTCCTAATCCAAGAGATGCCTCTCCCAGGTAGACCGCATTCATATTAGAATTCTTCAGGTCTGCATATACTCCCCATCCGTAGAAAGCATTTTCGCCTTCTTTCGTTACAGAAGCAAGATAGTTCTGAAGGTCAGTCATGTTTTTGATTGCATCAATTTTATTCAGATGATCCTGAATAGGCTTGATTCCGTCAGCATTTCTCTTCTCCATATTCATGTAAGAAGCATATAAATCCTGGATTTTCTTTCCTTCACTTCCGTCAGCAAATTTATCTTTCAAAAGAGAGTTCAGGATCGTCATGGAATTGTTATCCGTATCTTCTCCCAGTTTGTTGAAACTTCCCCAAGTAGGCTTATCGGATGGAATTTTAGCCGTTTTCATCCAGGTTCCACTCACATAGTTATAAAAATCATCCTGCGGACGTACCGAAGTGTCCATCAAGCTAAGGTCTAAACCTTTGTCTGTGTTATTTACTGCTGTTTTAACAGCTTTAGCTTGTGCGCTCATCGTATTTTGAGTGCAGATCCCTGCTATTAGAAACAAAGAAAGCGTTAGTTTTTTCATTATGATAACAATTTATATAATAGGTATGATTTATTTCGTATTTGTTACTTTTTTGTAAAACAAATTTAAACAAATAACATCAGATTATGATAAGAGTTTATAATTCTGCTAGATTGGAAGCTTGATGATGGAAGTTGGAAGTTATAAAAATGGTTATTCTAATTAACCAAAAGAAACTTACAGTCTCATTCATCCAACCTCCAGCCTGTTAAACCTAATTCAGATTCCCTATTAAGAAGTTGTTATCTCTTTTACATTTCCTGTTCTTTTCAGGAAGCCCCAGGACTGTATTTCGCCTTTCAATGCTTTTCTTAAACTTTTAAATAATACAATATACATCAGCCATCTATACCCGAATCTCTGCGGAATGATATACAACAGATTGGTCAGTTTCTCCCGCTGCATGATGAATGCGATCAAAGCTAATGAAGCATCTACCAAAAGGAAGATCAGATAGTAATAGAATATTTTACCTCCGTTTCCGGACAGGATTCCCAGGAACATAATCACGTCTGCCAATGGCGAGAAAAATGGAATAATATATTGGAATAATAAAATATTCGGCATGGCCCAAAGTCCCAGTCCTTTATATCTGGGATTAAGGAAAGTCTGTCTCTGTTTCCAAAACATCTGCATGATTCCATAGGTCCATCGGAAACGTTGTTTTAAAAACTGTTTCACGGTTTCCGGAGCCTCTGTTACAGCAACAGCTCTGTTTTCATTGGCAACCGTATAACCTGCTTTCAAAATCTTCACCGTAATATCACAGTCTTCAGCCAGCGTATCGGAAGAGTATCCGCCTGCTTCGAGGACAACCTCTCTTCTGAATGCTCCAATAGCTCCCGGAATTACTGTAATAGCATTAATATTGGCATACGCCAGACGGTCAAAATTCTGACTGGTTGTGTATTCTATAGCCTGCCATTTGGTGAGCCAGTTTACAGTGTTTCCTACTTTTACATTTCCTGCCACTGCTGCGATCTTCTCTTCAGGGGTTGCATTTAAAAACCTTGCAATCAGATACTTCACAGCATCTTGCTGCAGTTTGGTATCAGCATCAATGCAGACTACATATTCAGCATCGGTTTGCGAGATCCCAAAATTCAAAGCAGTTGCTTTTCCGCCATTCGGTTTGGTGAAGATTTTCAGTTTCGGATGATCAGGAAATGCTTCTTTTGCTTTTTCATAAGTTGAATCTTTACTTCCGTCATCTATCATAATGATGTTAAAATTCGGATAGGTCTGCTTCAGTAAATTATGTAAGGAAGAGACAATATTCACTTCTTCATTGTAGGCAGGAACGATAATAGAAACCTTTGGATAGGATTCCAAAACCGGAAACTCGCTCAGTTTTTTCTCTTTTTTTCGTTCTTTAAAGGCCCAGTACGCCATCAGGATCAATCTGATCAATCCCAATACGATGAAAATAGTAAACAACGCTACCAGAAAATGACTTATTCCATAGATAGCAGTGGCCAGCACCAGATTAAGTTGCATTACATAATATGCTCTTGTTTTAGGAACTGCCGGCATCAGCTCACTTTTGCTTTTATGCAGAATACTGGCAAGGTTGGTGAAATGATAACCTTGTTTCTGCAGGGTAGGAATCAAAATTTTCAATGCCTTCACTGTTTCTTCTCTGGTATCTCCTCCTGCATCATGAAGTAATATAATATTTCCTCTCTGCTGTTTGATTCCGGCCATAACACGTTTTACAATTTCATCAGCTTTTATACCTGGCTGCCAGTCTTCCGGGTCTATATTTTCACCAATATCCAAATAGTTCTGCTGTCTTGCCAGTGCTACCGGAATGATCTCTTCAGATGTCGTAGGTTCGGAGTCGGCATTATAAGGTGCTCTGAACAGAATGGTGCTGTGTCCTGTTATACATTCTATCAGCAAACGTGTCAGTTTCAGCTCAAGCAAAGCTCTTTCCGGGCTTACTTTTGCTACATTTTCGTGGGTAAAGGTATGATTTCCTATTTCATGACCCTCCCGGTAAATTCTCTTCACCAGCGGAAGATTCTTTTCTGCATTCAATCCTACAAGGAAAAAAGCAGCCGGAACATGATATTTGGACAACACATCCAATATCTGAGGGGTATATGTTTCATCCGGACCATCATCAAATGTCAGTACCAACTCTTTTTGAGGGGCACTTCCATATTTTTTTACTTCATAAGAGCTTGGATAGGTGATGTAGTTTTCATCGGTAATGATCTTTTCTTTCGGATCAATTTCCAAAGCTATTTTTCCATCGTGAGGGGTATTCAGGACATCCAGCACTTCCCCATCTCCGATATAATCGACCATGGTCTGCCCTTTCACATTTTCCAGTGTTTTTAAATTGAGTTTGGAAAGTCCGGCAAACGTAAGATCCTTATCATAAAAATTCCAGATTCTGCTGTCCTCACTTCCCAGTCTCCAAAGTGCGGTTCCTGCCAATGGATATTCGGATGAAAAACGCATGGTATTGAAAATAGAGGCCGCATCATTGAAAAACACGGTATGTGTGAAATTCTTAGAATCGGTATAAGAGTAATTCAGATTAAAGGTATTGTCATTGAAATCGATTACCGCTTTGCTGGCATGAGCTTTTGTAATAGCCTGCATATACGTAACGGAAGTGTTGTCATCCTTATTGGTACTCCAGTCATAACCATAAGCACCCAATCCCAATATAATTTTATGAGGAGATGTCTTTTTAACCACTTTACCTGTCTGTTCTTCTATCCATTTTTGAGAAGAAACAGGGCCTGCATCGCTATCCGGAGAATATTCGTCATAAGCCATCAATACAAAATAGTCTACATAAGGATCGAGTTTCTGAATATTGTAATCATCATTATCCGTCATAATATCCATGGTAACCAATAGCTGATTCTGTTTGAAAGTTTCTGAAAGTTCTTTCATAAAGGCAATCAGATTTTCATCAGAATTCAGATTCATATCTTCAAAGTCTATATTGATGCCTTTGAAATGATATTTGATACATTCCTGGGTTATTTTCTGGATTAGACGGGTTCTTCTTTTCGGGTCATTAAGCACTTTTACCAATCCTTCTGAGCGGAATTCACGGTCAGAGTTATTACTCAGCATCGGCATGGCTGCAACTCCCGTTCTCTTGATGATTTTATAGCCTTCAGGGTCTACATTGGTTTTCAGATCTCCCGTTTTCGGATCAATAAAAAACCATTCAGGGAAAACAAGATTGACGTGTCTGATATTTCTCTTCAAAGACATGAGAGACTGCGGATCCCAGGCTACATAAAATGCTGAGCGAATTCCTCCGGGAAACTGTGCCCAGTTTCGGTTTTGATTTTTATATCTTTCTGCTCTTGCCTTCTGAATTTTGGCAAGATTGGTATGGATTGTTTTTTCGGAAATAAAGCTTCTGAAACCTTTGTATTCTTTCGAAATTTTATTTTCCTGAAGATAAGGTTTGTTGGCTGTGATTACAGCTTTATAATCTTCTTTAAAAGGTATTTTAGGACTTCTGTCCAGTGTCATCATCAATCCCAGGGCCAAAAGAAGGAGTACCGCAATAAAGATAAATATGCGGCTTCCCCACTGTACGCTTTTCCAGCGTTTTTTACTGTTGGTCTGGAAGATCTGTTTGGAATTTTCCACGATTTTAAAATTTTAATGAATGATTTTCAAAAAGTGTGAAAAAGCTCATTAAAATTAATTAAAAAAAAATTAAAAAAGAATCCTTTTGGTTTAATGTGCCACCAGAAGTCCCACAAGGTCCTGAATCACCTTTTGGGAAACGAAATCCATGAAGTCTACTCTTTCCAGATGCGGCATATATAATTTTGAAGTGACTTCTTTATCCCCTATTCTGATGGTATAAAAGACTGTTCCCACCTCTTTACCGTCCTCTCCTTTTCCCGGACCTGCAACTCCTGTTGTGGAAAGGGAAATATCTGTATCAAACAAATTCTGACAGCCTTTTGCCATTTCTTGTGCTACCTGTTCGCTCACTACAGTAAACTGATCTACGGTTTCTCTGGAAACATTCAGAATTTTGATTTTTTTTTCTGTGGCATAGGCGACCATTCCGCCCAGGAAATATTTTGAACTCCCGGAAACTGAGGTGATCATTTTGGCTAGTTCACCTCCGGTACAGCTTTCTGCAGTGGAAATCGTCAGTTTTCTTTCAGTAAGCATTTCTGCCAGAATATTCTCGATTTTATCTTCAGATACTGCAATCACATGATCACCTAATAGAGGTAACAGCTTTTGAATTTCTTCTTCAGCCTGCTTCTGCAGTTCATTTTCATTATCACCTGAAGCCGTCAGCCTAAGCTTTACACGGGTTCCTACGGGAAGATAAGATAATGATGTATTCTCCGGTAAGGCAAGTTCCCAGTTTTCAATCATATCAGCAAGAATACTTTCGGGAATGCCAACAACAGAAACGATCCTAGTGTGAATATAGTTAAGACTGAATTTCTCCTGCAGGTAAGGGATGATCTGATCTTTGATCAAAGGCTTCACCTCATAAGGAACTCCGGGAAGACTGTAACACAGCTTTCCATTCAGCTCCATCATCATACAGGGTGCTGTTCCGTAATGATTTTGAAAAACAATAGATTTGGTAGGAACAAAAGCCTGCTCTTTATTTCTTTCCAGAATATCTGCACGCCCTCTTCTTTCCATATATCCTTTAAGGTGATTAAAGGTAACCTCATCCAGCGCAATTTCATCATTGAAAAACTCAGCCAGAGCTTTTTTGGTTTTGTCATCACGGGTTGGCCCCAGTCCTCCTGTAGTAATCACGAGATCTCCCAGCTCAAAGGCTGCGCCTAATGTACTTTTGATGGTTTCAATTTCATCTGAAATAGTAAAGATCTGTATAACTTTGATCCCGATATTCTTCAGCTCAGTAGCAATAAAATTAGAATTGGTATCTACGGTATTCCCAGAAAGGATTTCGTCACCAATGGTGATCAGAACAGCTTTTTCCATGTTTTGTTTTCGAAAAAAAAATCTGGTACAAATGACGGAAAATTCCCGATACCCGGCAATATAAATTGATTTTTTCTATTTTTGACGGAATTTATTTTAAACTACAAGAAGAATTATGTCTAAATATGATGATGCTTCATGGCATTATGGCGGTGATTTTCCGGAAGGACTTCCTCAGAAACACGGAGCAACCCATACGGGAATGTTCCTGAACTGGTGCATTAACAATGATCTGATTTCTGATGAACTGAAAGAAGATGCCGCAGAGGAAATCGAGCAGGTAAAACGAAGAGAATTAACGGGTGCAGAGTTTGTAATGGATTGCTGCGACGGCAAGTTTTCTGAATATGATCTGAATGATCTTGGAAACAGTTTTGCAAAGGATTATTATGCTGATGATACTGATTTCGGGAACAGATACAGCTCTTTTGCCGATGATTATGTCAATCTTTTTGATACTAAAGCTGAAGAAAATGACTATGAATACGAAACTTTCTACCACATCGAAGATACTTATGAGAACTATGATCTGATGAAACAGGTTATTGATTACCGCTTTGAGGAGTGGAAGGAGTATTTGGGGAGCTGAGGAAGAGGTAAAAGGGCGAAAAGAGTGAAAGGGTAAAAAGGCAAAGGAGGCTGAGAAGGCGAAGAGAGCGAAGAAGGGATGGTAATAAGCAATAAGCAATAAGCAATAAGCAATAAGCAATAAGCAATAAGCAATAAGCAATAAGCAAAATTAATCAATGATAGATGTGCCTATATCTTTAAATACATTATTTGTACATCTTTACTTTTTTGCTTCCTTTGCTTCCTCAGCCTTCTTCGCCTTTTTACGCTTTCGCACTTTAGCTTTTCTCCCCCTAATGATTATGTCTCACCCAGATCAATTCTCTCGTATCATAGCCAATTTTTCTTGCTTTTTCCAGGAAGCGCTGGCGGATGCTTTCGGGAATGCTGGTGGTGCGTGAGAGGATCCATAAATATTTTAAGCTGCTGCCGGCAACCAGAGCATACTGATAGTCTTCATCAATATCAATCACATTATAACCGGCCCAGATGGGTTTGAAAAAAGATACTTTCAATCGGGCTTCGGTTGGGTCTTTTACAAATTGGGCTTCTCCGATAGATTCGTTCCATACTTTTTTAAGGTAATCATAGCCTTTATTTTTAACCTGGATAGTACCGTCCGGATTTTCTGAATATTCAGCCGTAACATTATCCATATTTTTCTCAAAACGATAATCGAAACGGGCAATTTCATACCATCTGCCCAGATATTTTTGTATGTCGAAGTTCTTTACCGCTGTTCCCCCTCGCGGAATCCTTACAGAAAACGAGTTAAATATGACCAGCCCCAATGCTCCCAACGAAACGGGAATTATTATTTTATGAAGAGTTTTCATAACAGATTATTTTGTGTGGTTTCTATAAAAACGTCAAAAATAGTGCCTTGGAGGTTAAAGAATAATAAATTCTAGGAAAAGACCTTCAAGAAATTGTCTTTGAAGCTTCCTGAAACTTCTATTTCCGTATCATCAGACAGCATTACGGTTCCACTTTTATGGTATGATTTTACAAAACCTGTATTGATGATATGAGAACGGTGTACTCTTACAAACGGACTTTCCAGAAGGTCATCAAAATGTTTCAGAAACCGGCACACCATTTTCTTGGAGCCATCGGTAAGATAGACCTGCGTAAAGTTTCCGTCTGCCTGTAGCCTTACAATATCTTCTGTTTTTACGACATCAAAACCTTGCAAAGTAGGCAATATCAGCTGTTGCTTTTCCGGCTTCAGTTTCAGATTCTCCAGCAGGATTTTATTCCTGTTCAGTTCTACTTTTTTCTCAAGACTTTCTACAACTTTATTGACGGCCAGGATCAGTTCCTGAATGTCTATAGGTTTTAAAATATAATAGCTGGCCGATTTGTTTAAGGCCTGAAGTGAATATTGAGAGAAAGCTGTAATGAAGATTGTTTCATACGAAAAGTCTTTCGTAGCTTCCAATACATCAAAGGCATTTCCAAAGGGCATTTCTACATCCAGAAATACAAGCTGCGGCTGTTTTTCAGCAATCAATGGAACCGCTTCTTTGATGTTCTCCGCTTCACCCAGAATTTCCACCTGCGGGCAGTATTTGGTGAGATAGCTTCTCAGAACTTCTCTGGCGATGATCTCATCATCTATGATTACGGCTTTTATTTTCATTGAAACAGGTTTAAGTTTCTGATATATTTACAGCCTGCAAATTAGGAATATTTACCTATTCATATTCATACAATCTTCTGCCTATTCCGAAGAAGGTTGTTCTTTTTTCCATTGCCAGGCATTTTTCACGATCAGAATTGTCATAATAGATTCCACAGCGGCCAGAAAAGTGTAAAACAAATACCAGTCCGAAAAGGATGAAATTCCGATCAATATCATTACTCCGGTAAAAAATATTCCAAAAATAATGTTCAACAATCTGTTGACTGAAGGCTTTAAAATGAGAGAAAGAAATACCATCGCTGCAGGAATTGCCAGGACTATTGAGGCAAAAAATAATTTCATGGGGGAATCCAGCAGATTACTTCCTTCTACAAGCCCTTTCGCTTTTCCTGGCGTATATAATTCAAAATAATCTCCATACAGATAACATAGTGTAACGGAGGTCCAGAGTCCGGCAATAATGATCTTTACATTCACCGGAGTATCTTCCAGTTTTGCAGATTGATTCATGGTTATTTTATTTAAGATTGTTTATTTCTCACTCCGAAAATGAGCAGCCATAAGCAGATTCCGATCTCTCCGATGGTAGCCGGAAGCGTGATATAGCCAGATAAGGCATATTCTGAAAAATCAGGGATAACTGTTCTGCCTAAAACATTGAGTACATAACCCACACAACCCAACATTAAAAAGACGCCCAGAACCTTTGGTAAAAAATTAGATTTATACACTAAATACCCAAAAGGAAAAAGCCAAAGTCCCCAAAATACCTGAGCGATTAAAAGGCCGTTATTGTAATTTTTCAACAGCATCATGACCTGAGCCTGCAGTTCTTCAGTCGTATATATTTTTAAATAATCTGCTGCATTAATGATGTTCAATATGGAAAATTTGCTTTGCAGATTGATGAATGAAATGGGTACGCTTATTAGTGCCAGCACTACCATCAGCCCGGCATACCTCTTATGAATATCTTTCAGCAGAGAGTATAATGCCAGGGGAAGCAATGTAAATGCTGTATAACACAACATACTGGAGGCAATACTCCAGCTGAATAATTGTCTTGAAGAGGAAATATTCTGAAAGGTCAGTCCGGCATCATTCCAGACGATCAGTTTTGACGGGACATACATTAAACTGAAAAGACCAGTTATAATAACTATGAGATAAAAAAGTCCTGCCAGGTGGGCTGTTTTTTGTTGAGTATTCATTTTGGATCAAGTTTTTATCTATTAAGACAATAACTTTTTCAAAATGGTTACAGGTTTCCAAATATTATTGGGCAGTGAACAGTTTTCAGATTCAGCGTTACTGATATTTCCCGTTTTTGAACTTTAGGATTTTATAAGTAATTTTTGAAGTTTCTTTGCTATCACAATCTCCTTTTACTTCTTTATTCAATGTTTTGACAGAAATGGTTTTTATTTTAAGATCTGTGAAATTATTGGTTTTAGAACCATCCATCATGATATAGGAATGATCATCCTGAAACTCACCATTGCATCTGGTATCCCATTCTCCATGGTTTGCATCCAGCTCAAACTGATCAAGAACTTTTTTTAGGGTCTTTCCTTCCGGATAATATAATGAAATTGTTCCAGACCCATAAGGATTAGGTCTGCTACTGCCAACGAAGTCTGTCTTTACCCCAAATGCCCGGATGTTGTTGTTGATATTGTATAACCCGGTATCAATACTCATACTTCTCAACATTATCGCATCGGAATTTAATTCTGTAGGGTCAAAATACTGATTCTTTATGGTTCCTTTACTGTCAGTAATTACAATATAATTCCTTACAGTGAAAACATAGTCTTCATCTTTGTCCTGTTCTACGATCACCGGAATGACCGCAATATATGAATCTTCTGTATTCGGCATTTTTTTCTCGATACACAGGTCTTCTTTGATCTTTGTTTTATCGAGTTTTAAAGTCTTCAGAATATGGTTCAGCCTGATACTGTCAAATTCCTGTCCGTAAAGGATTCCGGAGCATAAAGTAATGAGCAGTGTAAGCAATAGTGCATTTTTTTTCATGTATCATCATTTTTAAGCCAGATTAATTCTGATTGTAACTAAAACTCCGCCACTATCTTCCTTGTCTTTCACAGAGCAGGTAATATTTTTTTTGTACAGATCATTCAGGAGCTGAATTCTTTCCAGGGTGTTTTTCATTCCCCGGCCTTCTCTTGCTTTCTGATGCTGGGTTTTCTGCTTTTTACTTTCCTCAATACCGATTCCGTTATCCTCAATCGTGATAATCAGATATTGATCATTTTTTGCAAAGCTTAGTTTTAAAAAACCTTTTTCGGTTCTGTAGCGGAGTCCGTGCCAGATTGCATTTTCCAGAAAGGGCTGTACCAGCATTCCCGGAACCTGCAGACTCTGCAGATTCAGATTTTCATCTACCACAATTTCATAATCGAACTTATCGGCAAAACGGGTTTTCTCCAGCGCCAGATAATTTTGCAGAAGATCCAGCTCCTGTTGGAAAGGGATAAAATCTTCGGTAGAATTTTCCATGACCCTACGCATCAGTTTAGAAAATTTAGTCAGGTACTGATTGGCTTCCAGTTCGTTATTGGTTGCAATAAAATGATTCACACTGTTTAAGCTGTTAAAGATAAAATGCGGGTTCATTTCTCTCCGAAGCGACTGAAGGGCAATCTTTTTATTTTTGATCTGAACTTTTTTCAGGGTTCTGAAAATAATAAAAATCAATCCCGTCAAAAGAACCAAAGCCGCGATCAAACTGTAATTGAATACGTTTTTCTTACGAATCAGTTCATCCTTCAGTTCTTTTTCTTTTTCCAGTTGGGAAATTCTCTGCTCAGTATCTTCCAGGATCTTATTATCAACAAGGCTTCTGTCTTTCGAAACCAGATTCGGAAGTTTTCCTAAAAAATCCCGGTACAATTGTACGGAAGCATCAGTATTTCCGGATATAGCATAGAGACTGTCCAGTTTTTTTACGCTTCTCTGAGCTTCCAGAGTATGCCCTTTTTCCAAAGCAATTCCGTAAGCATTTTTCAATAAGTTCACCGCTTCTCCAGGATCATTTTTCTTAATATAAATATCAGCCAGCTCCTGAATCTGATTCACTTTTTCCTGTGAATTTTCTTTCACAAAATCTTCTTTCAGGACTTTCTTTTTGGCTTCAATGGCTTTCTCATAGTTCTTATTTTCAACATAAAGATCAGCCAGTTTCTGATTGATCGCCAACGCCTGCTGTGGAGCTTCTTTTTTTGAAATCTTATAGGCATTATTCAGGTTTTCTTCTGCTCTAGAGACATCCTTTTGCTGTATATTGACCTCTGCAAGCTGGCTATAGCTATCTGCAAGATCTGCCTGTTCGTTTTCCTTTTTACTCAGACTGATATTATTCTGGATCGCTTCTGCTCTCAATTCCGGAGTTGGAGAAGAAAGTCTTGCTACATCATTGGTATTGACTGCCTTACTTTTTTCACTGTAGCCCATCTGAGCTGCCATGCTGTAATTGCTGATCGCAGGGGTTATTTTATTCTGTTTTTCCTGAGATTGTGCCAGTTTTCGGGTCGTGGTTTCAAGATTTTTTTTATCATTGAGAGCCTGATAAATATTTCGGGCCTTAATCAGGTATTCTTCACTTTTGGCATAGTTGCCCTGATTGTAATAATCGTTGGCCATTCCTACATAGGTATCGGCGACTCCTTTATTATCGTTCTTATCGACTGCTTTTTTCAGTTTCGAAGCCGATTTCAGGACTTTAGAAACCCGTGTAGTATCCTGTGCAATGAGATTATTTCCCAACGCCAATACTATCATAAGCAATATTTTAAAAACTAATTTCACAGATTTCAGATCTTTACTGCAAAGTAAGTAAAACTTTATTGATCGTCTTCTATTCTTTACCAAGTCAAAACCATATTTCACCCAGTCTTAGAAAGATAAGGCTGATATAAAACGAGGATATAAAACACTAAAATAAATATAGGTCAAGCTTTTAATTATATTTGTATTTTTAATTCACTTAATTTAATAGGGACCATGAAAAAATTCCAACTCATCATTGTTGCTATGTTTTGCCTTGGCAGCATTAGAGCACAGACCTATATTCAAAATGTAACCATATTAGATGTTATTCATAAAAAAATGCTTCCCGCACAAACGGTTATTATCTCCAATGGTATTATCACTGCCGTAAAGCCCGACAAAAAAGTAAAAATTTCTCAAAATTCACAGGTCATCAATGGTCAGGGGAAATATTTAATTCCAGGAATGACAGATTCCCATGTCCATTTTTTCCAGAGTGGCGGCCTATATACCAGGCCTGATGCTCTTAATCTTAAAAAACATGTTCCATATCAACAAGAGATTGATTGGGGACACCACAATATGGAAAATTTTCTTCAGTATTACCTTCGATCAGGAATAACTTCCGTGATTGATCCCGGTGCAACTTATAATTTCCTTAAGCTTCGGGATTCTTTAAAAAAGAAAGAGAACTTACCCTCTGTTTATATGTCAGGCCCTCTTATCACTACCTATGAACCTGAAGCATTTAAAAATCTAGATAAAGACGAACCTTTCAAACTGACACTCACCGCTGAAGATGCAAGGAAATATGTTCAGGAACAGCTTCCCTACAAACCTGATTTTATCAAAATATGGTATATCGTAACAAGAAATAACCCTCAAAAACTAAAAGAAGAGGCGAAAAAACTTGAGCCAGTGATAAAGGCTACTATTGAAGAAGCTCATCGGAATAACCTAAAAGTAGCTGTGCATGCTACTGAACGTTTTACAGCAGAAACGGCAGTTCTGAATGGAGCAGATTATCTGGTTCATGATATAGAAGATGAAATCGTTTCTGATGATTTTGTAAAACTTTTAAAGACAAAAAAAATCATATTATGCCCTACTCTGACTGTATCGGATAACTATTATGATACTTACGGTCAAAAAAAGCATTATAATACCTATGAATTGGAAAACTCAAATCCTAAAAGTATAGGTTCAATTTCTGACCTGAAACATCTGGAAAGCACTTCTGACTCAACATGGATAAAAAAATATAAAATAAGGTTTAACTCTCCTCAAATAAACGCCTATGTTTCCAAAGTTGATTCTATAAGAAAAGGCAATCTGAAAAAGCTTGCAGATGGTGGAGTTACTATTGCTGCAGGCACAGATGCAGGAAATATCGGAACACAACATGCCTCTTCTTTTTTGGAAGAACTTAAAGCTATGAAAGAAAGCGGAATGGATAATTGGCAGATTTTACAGTCGGCAACGATCAATCCTGCAAAAATACTCGGTAAGGAGTCTATGTATGGAAGCATTGAAACTGGAAAAGCAGCAGATCTTGTCCTCCTCAATGCCAATCCTATTGAAAACCTTGATCATCTTACCTTAATTGATACTGTAATTAAGAACGGACAACCGCTCGATCCAAAGAAAATTTTGAAAATCACTCCGGAAGTCCTGGTACAGCAACAGGTAAATGCCTATAATGTCAAAAACATAGAAGCCTTTCTGGAGCCTTATGCTGATGATATAGAAATTTATACGTTCCCCAATACATTAGTAAGTAAAGGGAAAGAAGGGATGAGAAAAACGTACGAAAAACTTTTCAAAAACGTACCTGATCTGCATTGTGAGATTAAACAGAGAATTATTAATCTTAATTCTGTTATTGACAAAGAAAGTGTTTCCGGAATGAGACCTGGCCAAAAAGTAGAAGCTACTGCCATTTACGAAATTAAAAATCATAAAATTTCAAAGGTCTATTTCCTCTATTAAAAAACAAGATAATATCCCTTATTTTTAAAAGCAATCTGCAGAAGATTGCTTTTTTTATGATGCCTCACCAAGTGAAACTTCCCTTTCACCAAGTCTCCCTATTTTTCGCTTCAGATCCTGGTAATTTTACATCAGAATTTAAAATTTAAAAACAGGAAATTATGAAATTGAAACATTTTTTATTAATCGGAATTTTGACTTTAGGAAGCTTTATAAACGCTCAGGAAGTAAAGAAAAACGCCATTGAAGTAACCGGAGTGGCTGAAATGGAAATTGAACCGGATGAAATTATCTTCAGCATCGGAATAAAAGCAGATAATAAAAATGAGCTGGCAGATAATGAAAAGAAATTATTTGAAACGTTAAAAAATGCAGGCGTGAAGAATGAAGACATCAAATTCAAATCGATGTACCAGAATATCTACTCCAAAACAGCAAAATTCAGCAAGAATTATCAGTTCAAAGCCAGCACGAAATCAAATATCAGCAAGATTTTTGAAGACCTGAATCAGAAATGGGTAAGCAGCCTGAACATTGCCGAAGTAAAGAATACTAAAATTGCTGACTTCAGAAAAACCGTAAAGATCAATGCCTTAAAAGTTGCTAAGGAAAAAGCAGATTATCTGTTGGAAAGCATGGGTAAAAAGACCGGAAACGCTCTTGAAATTGTAGAAATAGAGGACTACACCAGCGATATGGTACTTCCGGTTGCTTATAAAGGAAGAATGAGTAATGTACAATTGGAAATGGCTGATGCACCGGTAGACTATTCTTTTGATAATATTGAAAACATTAAACTAAAATATAGCATCAAGACGAGATACGAAATCCTTTAAATAACAGATTGAAGAAGCTGCCGAAAGGCAGCTTTTTTGTTTTTGCCACGGATGCACGAATAAATTGATTATTATTTTTTTGATGTGGAAACAACTGTTAAACCTTCTATATCTTAATCTTATATCAAAATATAAGGGCTTCGACTTCGCTCAGCCTGACAATGTTGATACCAGGCGTATAGTATTACAAATGTCATACTGAGCGGAGTTGAAGTGTCTCCTTAAATACTAAGCATCTGAATAGTCTGTTCTTCATCTGATTATTCTCACCAAGTGAAAACCGCATTCCACCAAGTCTCCCCATTTTCAGCCCTTAATACGGATAATTTTACATCATAATTCAAAATAATAAACAATGAAACGCTATCTTTTAATAATCACTCTATTTTCTTTTGCCTTTTCTAAAGCTCAGGAAATCAAAAAGGAAATCGAAGTAAAGCAGGCGACCGTATTCCTGCAAGGTGCAAAAGTTTTCGGCAGCACCAATCTAAACCTTCAGAAAGGAAGAAATACGGTAAGAATTGTAAATCTCCCGAATAATCTGGATGAAAATACCTACAAGATCAATCTTGAAAAAAATACAACACTTGTTTCTATCACCCCTCAAAACAATTTTCTGAAAACAGATGAACTGTCTGATGGTGAAAAGAAAATTGATGATGAAAGAAAAAAATTACAAAGGCAGGTCAATCTCCTGAACATTCAGATCAAGAATTTATCCGGTGAGCAGAATATTATTAATGATAATTTAAAAGTCTCAACCAATGATAAGACAACTCCCCAGGAGCAATTAATAAAGCTTACTGAATTTTACAGAAAGAGAATGCTGGAAATCGACAACCAGGTCTTTCTGCTAAGTGAACAAAAAAATGTTCTGGATGAAAGTATTGCTAAACTCAATAAACAATCTACGGAAGAACAAACTCATAAGAATACCAACAGAAAAGAGCTTTTGCTTGAAATTCTTGCGGACAGCGAAACCAACCTCAACCTTGGAGTCAGCTATATTGTTTCTGATGCCGGCTGGGTTCCGTCTTATGATCTGCGTGCCGAATCTGTGAAGAAACCTCTTGAGATGGTTTATAAAGGAAAGATCTACCAGAAAACCGGACAGGACTGGAAAAATATAAAACTGTTCGTTTCCACTTACAGACCTTCATACAACCAGGATCGCCCTATCCTGTCACCACTTTATGTTGCTGAATATACGCCGCACAGCCCCGTTATGGAAGTTGCCAGCTATAAGCTTAAAAAAGAGACCGCTGCTGTAAATGCTTATCAGATGAGGGAAGATTTGGCAATACCAAGTCAGATTCCGGTGGCTTCTGTTTCTGATCATCAGATGAACGTGATCTATGAACTGAACTACAACCAGACCATTCTGAGCCAGGAAAAAGAACAATATGTAATTCTTGATAAAAAACAGATCGATGCTACCTATAAATACCACACTGTTCCGAAGCTTAACAACCAGGTATTCCTGATGGCTTTTGTAAAGAACTGGCAAAGCCTCAACCTCATCAACGGAGAAGCTAATATCTACTTTGAAGATAATTATATCGGGAAAACCAATATTACCAGCAATTATGTAAAGGATGAATTTCCAATTTCTCTTGGCGTAGATGAAAGAATTACCGTAAAGAGAATAAAACTGGAAGATAAAACTTCACAGAAAGCAATGAACTCCAACAAATGGGAAACGGAATCTTACCAGATCAGTATTCGAAATAATACAAAAACTGGTATTGAACTGGAAGTTCTTGATCAGCTTCCGATCAGTGAAAACTCTAAGATTCAGGTAAAATCCATAGATCTTGGCGGCGGTAATTTCGACGAAAAAACAGGAAGCATTCTTTGGAACAGGAATATCAGTTCCGGAAGTACAGAAAAGATCAGCTTCTCTTATGAAGTGAAATATCCAAAAGACATGCAGGTACAATATTACAGCAGATAACCTATAAAAAATAATAATATGACAACTTTAAAAATCTTAACAGTAGCAACAGCAGCCTTCTTAAGCTCCGGCACTATTTCGGACAGCAGCTGCTCTAAAACGAATACAGACCACAACAGAATTTCTGTACAGAATGCTTCTGTGATACCGGTAAATACGACCTCAAAGGATAATAAAATCCAGGTTGCTCTTTTACTTGATACGTCTAATAGCATGGATGGACTGATCGATCAGGCAAAATCAAGACTTTGGAACATTGTCAATACATTAACCACACTGAAGTATAATCGTCAGTCACCTCAGATAGAAATCGCCCTTTATGAATATGGAAATGATGGCATCCGTGATGAAAACTACATCCGGCAGGTCACCCCTCTCACTCAGGATCTTGATCTGGTTTCTGAAAAACTATTTGCCTTAAGAACCAATGGCGGAAGTGAATATTGTGGTGCTGTCATCCGTGATGCCTCCAACAATCTGAATTGGGATGGCAACGAAAAAAGTATGAAACTGATCTATATTGCCGGAAATGAACCCTTCAATCAGGGAAGGGTTAACTATAAAGAAGTGATCTCAAAAGCAAAGAATAAAAACATCTATACCAATACTATTTTCTGCGGCAGCCGTGAGGAAGGGATTCAGAGCTTTTGGCAGAATGGTGCAGTAACGGGAGGTGGCAAATACTTCAATATCGACAGCGACAAAAAAGTAATTTATATTGAAACACCTTATGACGTAAGGATTTCCGAATGTAATGCAAAACTGAATGACACCTACATTTACTATGGAAACCACGGCTCTGAGTATAAAATGAAACAAATTACCCAGGATAAAAATGCTGAAGTACAGTCGGTTTCTAATCTGGTGGAAAGAACGGTATCCAAATCTAAAAAGAATGCCTACAAAAATGAACACTGGGATCTGGTTGACAAAGTGGAAAAAGATGCCGGGTTTATTGCTTCGGTAAAAGAGAGCGAACTTCCTGCAGAACTGAAAGGAAAAAGCAAGGAGGAAATAAAAAAAGCAATCGCTATAAAATCAGCAGAACGGGAAAAGGTTCAGAAAGAAATTGAGGAACTGTCTAAAAAACGTCAGACGTATATTGATGGAGAAATGAAAAAAAGAGGAACAGCTGATTCTGATGACCTTGGAAAAGCAATTGAAAATTGTATCCTGGAACTGGCCAAGAAGAATGGATATAGTCTGTAAGACAAACTGAGTTTTAAAGCGGGTTTTAGCCCGCTCTATTATTTTACTTTGTGTAGAAACCACCCCGTCAAATCAAAGATTTGACAGAGGCTGTCTCAAAAGTACCCCCTCTCTCGGACTCCTGTCTGACAAATTTTGTCATTTAGGAGATTCTCAGAGCATTAGTTTACCTTTTGAGACAGCCTCAATGTTAGTACAGACTATTCGATAGCTTGTTTTGTCTTTGTGATTAAGAAACACTTTACCTTCCAAATTTAAAATACCTTGATAACGGATGTTTCTTATTTTTCATAAATAAAGAAGCCATTTCCATTCCTGTTACTGAAAAAGTAATTCCGTTTCCTCCAAATCCCAACACAAAATAGGAGTTTTTGAACCTTTCATGCTCTCCGATATAAGGAAGGCCGTCTTTCGTTTCTCCAAAAGTTCCCGCCCATACAAAGTCCGTGTAAAAATGATAATCAGGTTTTATTTTCTTTAAAGATTTCAGAATTTCTTTTTCTTTCTTATCCAGTAGAGCATCCCTTTTTCCGGCGTCATAAAAATCTTCATCGCCACCGCCTATCAAAAGCCTTCCGTCATCAGTGGTCCGCATATACAGATAAGGATCGTCAGTATTCCATACCAATGTATTTCTGATATTTTTGAATATATCCTGTTCAGTTTCAGAAACGATGGCATAGGTACTTTTCAGGTTGACAAAGTTTTCCTTCAGCAATTCTTTACTTTCATAGCCAATACAGTAAATGATCTTTTTAGCCCGGATCTGAAGTCCTCTTTCTGTAAAAGCTTCATTAAAACCTTTATGATACTCTACTTTTACTATTTCTGTTTTATCAAAAATATTCAAGCCCTTTTTTACATTGTGTTTGCATAATTCGTGAGCAAACTGAAAAGCATCTATGCTCGCCCCTTGTTCTGATAAGATCCCGCCATAGGTATTTTCAAATCCGAACTGTTCTAAAACCTGTTTCTCAGATAGCCACTTCACCTCAAATCCCGATTCTTTTCTGGCTTTATATTCTTTTTTCAGCCATTCTGTATCTTTCTTTTTTGAGGCAAAATACAGTGATTTCTTACGTTTGAATCCTGCATCGGATCTTATCTTTTTCGAAAGCTTTTCAATAGAATCAATGGCTTCACTGCAGGCTTTATAACTTGCAACAGCACCCTTCTCTCCTATTTGCCTGATCAGTTGATAAAGAGGAATATCTATTTCATATTGCAGCATTGAAGTCGTGGCAGAGGTACTTCCGTTGCAGAGTTCCCTTTTGTCAATAAGAATTGTGTCATAGCCATCTTCTATCATCTGGTGAGCGATAAGGCTTCCGGTAATACCACCTCCCACAATAAGAACATCACATTGCTGATCAGCCTGTAAAGAGGGATACGAGGCTATAAGGCCATTTTTCAAAAGCCAGAAAGGTTCATTTGATTTAAGATCCATATTAATATTTTACATTATAAATAACAATATTTATACCTATTTTAACTATTTATATTCAATTTATGGTGCAGTTATTGTTATTCTTTTAACATCAAACCACCATAAAATATGTATTATGATCACAATTATTCCAGAAGCTCCGGAGAATGTTGCGGCATTCAATGCCACCGGAGAAGTAACGAAAGAGGATTTTGAAAAACTGGTAATTCCGAGGGTAAAAGAAAAGGTCGACCAGTTCGGTGAGCTGAATTACTTATTGTATCTGGATACTGATCTGGATAATTTTACCATGGGAGCATGGCTTGAGGATATGCTTTTAGGCCTAAAAAACCTTGCAAAATGGAATCGCTCAGCGATTGTTACCGATAAGGAAGGTATCCGTAACTTTACCAGTATATTCAGTGTTCTGATGCCGGGAGAATTTAAATCATTCCCCAAAGAAAATTTATACAATGCGCTCTACTGGTGCAAAAACGGCGATGAAGTAGAGGCGTAACCCTATGGATAACAAAAACGCCTGTTTCGTTTTGAAACAGGCGCTTTTTATTTTTATATTTTTCTCTGATCCGGAAGGTGATGTCATTTTTAGAAACAAACATCTATCCAATCAATAAAACTCTTGAGAGATTCCCTATTATTTGTCACATGAAACACATTCTGCGACCTCTCCGTTTTCAGGGGAAGCTTCTGTACTGTACAGATACATATATCTTACACTGATCACAAATCCGATGAAAGTCATTCCCACACCAACCAATGAAGGATAATTGAACGGCAATCCGTATTCCAACGGAATTCCACCAAAGAAGGCTCCCATTGCATTGGCAATATTAAATCCGGCCTGCATAAAAGCAGCTGCCATCATTTCACTTCTCGGCGCCGCCTTCATCATCATAATATTAATAGGTGCAGCAATTGACATGGATAAAGCACCACACATAAATGTCAATATAAAGGCAATATTCTGGTGCTCGGAAAGCAGGAATACCCCTACCAGAGAGATCATCATCAGGAAGATCAGCAATGCACAGGTTTTTTCAGGTCCTAATTTATCTGAAATAACCCCTCCTGCCAGGTTACCTACGACCATTCCGGCCCCGGCAAGAACCATCACATAGGCCATCTGACTGCTTTCCACTCCGGAAATCCCTGTCATTAGAGGAGTAATGTAGCTCAACCATGTGAAAAGGCCTCCAAATCCGATCGCTGTAATCGCCAGCACCAGCCAGGATTGCTTCTTTTTCAGGAATTTCAGTTCTTCCAGGAAATGGGTATTCTGGTTAGCTTCCATAGCAGGAAGCCAAAGTTTTAAAAACAACAGGGCAAATACCCCAATTACCGCTACAATGGCAAAATATAGTCTCCAGTGGAAAGTGTGCCCTATATACGTTACCAGAGGTACCATTACCAAATTGGCTACGGTAAGCCCGGTGAACATCATCGATATATAAAACGCTTCTTTTCCTTTCCCCGCCATTTTAGCAGCAACCACCGTTCCTACTCCAAAGAATGCTCCATGAGGAAGTCCTGAAAGGAATCTGATGACCAGCATGCTTTCATAATTGGGAGCTATTGCAGAAAGTCCGTTGAATAAAGTGAAAAGGATCATAAAAGCGATCAGCACTTTTTTAGGTGGAAATTTTACAGAGTACCCGATAAGAATAGGCGCTCCGATTACCACTCCCATGGCATAAGCAGAAATCAAATGTCCTGCCTGAGGAATCGTGATCTGCAATGTTTTTGCAATATCCGGAAGCAGTCCCATTACGGTAAATTCCGTAGTTCCTATTCCCAGACCGCCTATTGCCAGCGGTATTATCCGTTTATCAATCTTCATTATATCTGAATTCTTTTTATCTCGTTAATTTTCAAATTTAAAATGAGGATTTTCCCCCTTTACATTATGAAAGTGCAAAATTCGAAAGAAAGATTGAATTTTACTTCTTTTGAGATGATAAAAATTTGCTCCATATTAACCTTTTTATTTAATTTTAAATTCAGAAACAATCAAATGAGAACACAATGAAAATTCAGAAAGAAAATATTACGTTTGAAAAAGAGAAATCATTTAAGCTTTTCTCGCCTTCTCTGAAAAACTGTTTTTTCTGGCATTATCACCCTGAAATAGAACTGGTATATGTAGAAGCTACCAACGGAATCCGGCATGTCGGCAAGAATATTTCAGGTTTTACGGACAGTGATCTTTTACTGATAGGTTCCAATGTTCCGCACCTTAATTTTGATTATGGTATCCAGACAGAATGTAAACAATTGGTTTTACAGATGCGTGAAAATTTTCTTCAGGACATTATCTTACCTGTTCCTGAATTTGAAAATATAAAAACCCTTCTGGAAAGATCTTATCTTGGATTGTCGTTTTCCGGAGAAACAAAAAATACAGTCGTTGAAAAGCTTCAGATCATCAAGGATAAAAATACTTTCGAATCATTAATAGGATTGATTGAAATTCTACAGATTCTTGCAGATTCCAATGAGGTAAAAGAGCTTAATAAAGAAGACACAAGAATCAAATGGTTTCTGAATGACAAGATCAGAATGGGAACAATCTATGATTTCATCCATGAAAATTATGACAAAAAGCCCAACGTCAACGATATTGCCAAAATAGTAGGACTAAGTACTCCTGCTTTCTGCCGTTATTTTAAGAAACAAACCAATATGACCTTCACCGATTTTGTCAATAACTACAGAATCAACCAGGCAAAAATATTTCTTTTAAAGGACTATTCTGTAACAGAAGTCTGCTTCCAGGTAGGTTTTGAAAGTCTTTCTTATTTTAATAAGCTGTTCAAACAACATACGGAAGAAACTCCGTCTGAATTCAAGAAAAAACATTTCAGACCTATTGAAATCAATGGACGGATTGGAGTGATTACGAAGGATTCTTCTTATCATAAATAAAGCATCATCTATTCGTATTTGCGTTGAAGGTTTTAAGTTTTGGCTAAAGCCGGATGAATGTTTTTTATAGAGGAAGTGGGCTAAAGCCCGCTGTTATTGGTGAGTGACGAATAGTGATTGGATTGTTGGAAAACCACCCCGTCAAAAATTCTTTGAATTTTTGCCACCCCTCCAGAGGAGGGGAATGAAGGACGTTTATGATCAATGATTGCCAATAAATTGCGTGCAACTTCTAACTTTTCCAACCTGTTACCTGTTACCTGTTACCTACCCCCTAAAAAAACAAAAAACCGCTCATTACTGAGCGGCCTGTATCTTAGTGAATATGTTTCTCTGCATGATAAGAACTTCTTACCAGCGGTGAACTTTCAACGTGTCTGAATCCTAAGCTTCTTGCAAAATCTCCGAACTCATCAAATTCTTCCGGAGTAATGAATTTCTTTACAGGAAGATGTTTCTTGGTAGGCTGAAGATATTGCCCAAGCGTAATAACATCTACATTGGCATTTCTGATGTCTTCAATGGTTTGGAAAACTTCATCTTTCTCTTCTCCCAATCCAAGCATTACTCCTGTTTTGGTTCTTCTTTGTCCTGCTTCTTTCAAATATCTCAAGACATCAAGACTTCTTTCATATTTCGCCTGAATTCTTACTTCTCTGGTCAGACGTTTTACGGTTTCCATATTGTGAGAGATCACTTCAGGAGCTACTTCTACCAACCTATCCAGGTGTTTTGTAATTCCCTGGAAGTCCGGAATCAATGTTTCCATTGTCGTTCCCGGAGAAATTCTTCTCACAGCATTTACAGTTTCTCCCCAAAGAATAGATCCCATATCTTTCAGATCATCACGGTCTACAGAAGTAAGTACAGCGTGTTTGATCTTCATTAATTTAATGGAACGAGCTACTTTTTCAGGTTCATCCCAGTTTACATCAAGCGGTTTCCCTGTTTTTACGCCACAGAACCCGCAGCTTCTTGTACAGATATTTCCAAGAATCATGAACGTTGCCGTACCTTCTCCCCAGCACTCCCCCATATTCGGGCAGCTTCCGCTTTGGCAAATTGTATTGAGTTTATATTTATCTACCAAAGTTCTCAGCTCTCTGTAGTTTTTTCCGGTAGGAAGTTTTACTCTGATCCACTTTGGTTTTTGAACGGTAGTATCTTGAACTAAATTTTCCATTTATTTCTCAAATTGAGGTTCAAAGTTAGTGATTTTTTTATCGAAACAATCAAAGACAGAGATTGATGAAACATATAATTTTGTAATTTTAAAACTCAAAATATTTTATGAAGGCCACATTCTGCACCTTAGCACTTATTTTCTCTACATTTTGTTTTGCTCAAAAGGAGTTTCAACCTAAAGGTTCAACAATTAATGAAACGATTGATGGTGATCTGGATGGTGATAAAATTCCCGAGCAAGTAATCGTATATAATATTCCAACCAACAATGATTCGGGAGATATAAGAGAAATTCAGATTTTAAAGAAGGTCAATAATAAGTGGACTCTATTAGAAAAATCACGAAATGCAATTCTAGGAAGCAAAGACGGTGGAATGATGGGGGATCCTTATATGGGTACAAGAATTGAAAAGGACATTTTAATCATCAGTCATTACGGCGGAAGCAGCTGGAAATGGGGAATTACGGATAAATATAGATTTCAAAACGGACATTTTGAACTCATCGGGTGTTCTTCTGAATCTGGGAAACCTGAAGAATATTGGACGACAATAGATTTTAATCTTTCCACAGGAAAATTGATTTTCAGTAAAGAAGTAGAGAATACTAAGGAGTACGGAAAATCGAAAAACGAAACCTTCATCAAAAAAGAGGTAAAAATCAATCTGCAAAACAGGAATCAGGAAAAGCAAAGAAAGATTATTTTGCCACAGACTAAAGAAGAGGTTTATTTCTAAATAAAAACTACAAGATTTACGTTTTGGCTAAAGCCCGTTTCTATTGAATATCATTCATTGAATGATTGGGCCTAATTATCATCAAACTCATTATTCTTCAATAATTCAGCTAATACTTTCTTGGCACGCATTACACGGACCTTTGTATTGGCAACAGAGATTCCTAGTTCTTCAGCAATTTCTTTGATGCTCTTTTCTTCAAAAAATCTCAGTTTGATAATGTCCTGATAGTTGGCATCCAGCGATTCTATGGTTTTGATGATTTTCTTCTGTTCTTCTTCAGAGATCAGAAGTTCTTCCGGGGATTTGGCATATTGATTTTTAACTTCATCAAGGTTTTCGATGGAGTCTTCATTTTCACGGCTTTTTTTCCGCCAGAAATCAATAACCGTATTTTGGGCAATAGTCAGTATCCAGGTTTTAAACTGAAAATGGGGATCGAACATATCCAGTTTTGACAATACTTTAGAAAAAACATTTACCGTGATTTCATCAGCATCGTTTTCATCTCTTACTTTTTTCATGACAAAAGAGAAAACGTCCACCCAAAAAACATTGATGAGTTTAGTCTGGGCCTTCTGATCTTTATCTTTGGCCTTCTGGATGAGCAGGAATAGCTGTTCGTCGTTCATTAATAACAAATATAGATTATTTGGGGCGAAAAAGCAAAGGCGCAAAAGGGCAAAATGATGAAAGAGTGAAAAAGGTAATCAGTGAATTGCTGAATCTGTGTTCTGCCTATAAGTTATCACTAAAACCACGCTGTCATTTTACGATTCTACCTTTTTGCTTTTTTCCGCTTCATACTTTTGAATTTACTATCTTTGCAACTTAAAATTTTAAAGTAAAAAATCAAATGAATTCCTTTATAGAAGAACTAAAATGGCGTGGTCTGTTTGCCGATATGATGCCAGGAACCGATGAACAACTGAATAAAGAGGTAACTACTGCATATATAGGTTTTGATCCAACGGCCGATTCTTTACATATCGGAAGTCTTATCCAGATAAAAATTCTAGCTCACTTTCAACAGCACGGCCACAAACCAATCGCTTTGGTAGGTGGTGCTACGGGTATGATCGGTGACCCTTCGGGTAAATCGGCAGAAAGAAATCTTCTGGATGAAGAAACTCTTTTACATTATGTTGACTGTCTGAAAAATCAGCTTTCAAGATTTCTGGATTTTGCAGGAAATGAGCCTAACAAGGCTGAACTGGTGAACAACTATGACTGGATGAAGAATATTTCTTTCCTTGATTTTGCTAAAAATGTCGGGAAGAATATTACGGTCAACTACATGATGGCTAAAGATTCTGTAAAGAAAAGATTTTCAGGAGAATCTGGTGCAGATGGAATGAGTTTTACGGAATTTACGTATCAGCTGATTCAGGGATATGATTTCCTTCATTTGTATCAGAACAATAATGTAAAACTACAGATGGGAGGTTCTGACCAGTGGGGAAATATCACGACCGGGACAGAATTGATCCGTAGAAAGGCTCAGGGAGAAGCATTTGCATTAACGGTTCCTTTGATTACAAAAGCTGACGGCTCTAAATTCGGAAAATCTGAAAGCGGAGAAAACTACTGGCTGGATAAAAAGAAAACATCACCATACAAATTCTATCAGTTCTGGCTGAATGCAACGGATGAAGATGCTGAAAGATTCATCAAATTCTATACTTTCTTAGGAAAAGAAGAAATTGAAGCGTTAATAGAAGAGCACAAAACAGCTGCTCACGAAAGAAAACTTCAAAAGAAACTGGCTGAAGAGGTAACGGTTTGGGTACATGGAAGAGAAGAATATGAAAAGGCACTGAAAGCTTCTGAAATTCTTTTCGGGCGTTCTACAGCTGAAGATCTGATAAGCCTTGATGAAGAAACATTCCTTGAAGTTTTTGATGGTGTCCCTCAAAAGGAAATTGCAAAAACAGATGTACTGGGCATAAACATCATTGATCTGCTTTCTGAAAAATCAGGATTCCTGAAATCTAAAAGTGAAGCTCAGAGAGAAATGAAAGGTAATTCTATCTCTGTGAACAAACAGAAAGTAAATGATACATTTACAGCGAATGAAACGGATCTTATTGACGGAAAATTCCTATTGCTGCAAAAAGGTAAAAAAAGCTACTTTATTGTAAAAGTTCAATAAAACCGAAAAATATTATACCACAAAAAAGACTGTAAAAAACAGTCTTTTTTGTTTTCCCATAACAAAGCCGTGAAAAACATTCACGGCTTCATGAGAAAAACCACCATTTTAAAAACTATACGATCATGATAGTTATAAAGGATTTTTAAGAAAATATTATTTGCTGAGTTGGTTCAATATCTTAGAATTTATAGGTAAGTCCTGCTTTTCCGCCTGAAGCGACAGTACCTCCGCCTAATTCCACATGGGCTGCGAGGTTTTTGGTAAAGAAATATCTGACTCCCGCTTGTCCTGCAAATCCTATTCCTGAAGATTTGCCATCAAAATAATCGTAATCTGTTCCGTTATATTTATAGGAAAATGAATTGTATGCTAATGTTGCTCCTGCATAGATGTCCCATTTATTAGGAATCTTAAGCAATGTATTGAAGTGGTAGTTTCCATTCGCTCCTATTCCCAGCCAGCTTCCTTTTATATCTCCTGAATATTTTTCAGTGGCATAGCTTCCTTCTATCCCTATTGTTATATCATTGTGTATAGCATAGTCCACTCCTACTGATACGGGAAGTCCCCATCCGTTGGCAGCACCTATATCCACATTGATCTGAGCCTCCCCTTTCTGTATTCTCTGTGCCGCAGCACTTCCAAAAAGGGAAATCATTCCCAGTATAAACATTCTCTGTTTCATTTTAAGTATTTAGTTTTGATATGTATATTTTCTACATCTGCAAAACTATCAGAGAATACCACAAAGTACAACCCTTAAAAAAGCGTATTTTTTTCTACCGATTTCTAGGTATTTTCTATCGCTGTATTTTTAATTATATTCACATTGTCGTAAAAAACTTGAAGATAACGTTGAAAAATTAAACTGATGAGGAGATTATGGTGTATTCTATATATTTTAATCCACTTTACCATAAAGGCTCAGGGGCTTTTTCCTCTGAATGAAAAAAAATATATAGACAGTCTTCGGCTCAGTATCAATGCTCATGTAAATAACACTTCCAAAGCGGATGCTTATTTTCTTTTATCCAATTATTATAAAAATACAGATACTCTTTTAAGCAAACAATACCTGGCAGCCGGAAAAAATGCAGGAGGAAAAGATCCACTCACGGAGGCGATTTATGAGTATTACGAAGGGATCTATTATCAGGATCTGAGTAAAGAAAAAGCAACAGAATCATTCCGTAAGGCTATTGAGAAACTTTCCGGATTAAAAAGCCAGAAGGCAGACCGCTATCTTTCTTTGTCCTGGTATAATTATGGAATTTTGCAGAAAAATAAAGAGGGCTATCCTTTCCTGATCAAAACCATGCTTGAGAAAAGCATTCCTATTGCCGAAAAATATGGAGACAGCAAGCTTCTCGGTTTTTTATACTCGCAACTGGCCCTTATGCTTACTTATAATGCAGAGTTTGAAAAGGCTGACTATTACAATAAGAAGGCGCTCCAGATTCTTGAAAAAAAGGGTCCGAATTCTACAGAGCTTTTCTATGCCTATCTCAATACGAACAGTAATTATTGCTATCAGGCCAAATGCAGTATGGGAAAGCCATTTTTAAATAAAGCCGGAAATATGGTCCGTCCCTACCCTGATTCGTCTGCCAATACGTTCTATTACTACAATAGAGCGCTGTATTTTATCGGACAGCAGAAGCACTTCGAGGTTCTCCAGACCATTGAAAAGGGATTATTTTATGCCAAAAAATTCCGTCAAAAGCTGCTGATACAGATGTTTTATTTTCACAAATATGACACCTACAAAAAGCTTAAAAAGTATGCGGAAGCCAAAAGACTTCTGGAAGAAATTCTAAAAGAAAAGACACTTTCTCAGGATCTCAATAACAGAAAAACCATCTACAGCCACCTGTCCAGCATCAATGAAATGATGGGAAACCCCAGTGAAGCGCTGATCTGGGAGAAAAAATATTCTAAGCTGAATGACAGTTTAAATGCTGAGAATGTAAAACTGGAAATCAATAAACTGGAAACCAAATTCAACGCTTCTGAAAAAGAGAAAAAAATAGCGTTTCTGAATGCTGAAAAGAATCAGAAAGAAATGGAAGTCAACCAAAAGAACTCCTATTTATGGGTATTGAGCCTGGTACTCTTATTATTTTTAAGCCTTCTGATCTTTTTATTTATTATTTACCGGAAAAACAAAAAGCTTTCTGAACAGAAGGAGATCAATCTTCAGCAGAAAATAGAAGATATTAAACAAAAGGAGGAACTCTCCCTTACCAAAGCGATTCTTGAAGGTGAAGAAAGAGAAAGAGAGCGTGTTGCAAAAGATCTTCATGACGGCCTTGGCGGTATGCTTGCAGGTGTCAAAATCAATCTCTCTACCTGGTCTGCCAATCAACTTGACCCTGAACAGCATCAGGACTTTTACAAAATTTTGGACCAGCTTGACAATTCGGTAAAGGAACTCAGACATGTAGCCCGAAATCTGATGCCTGAATCTCTTCTTAAATTCGGACTAGAAACAGCAGTCAGCGACCTGTGTGAATTTTACACCCGAAAGGATTTGGAGATTTATTTTCAACCTATAAATATTGAGAAAAGTCTTTCACTGACAGTGCAGCTTAATATTTACAGAATTGTACAGGAACTGCTTGCCAATGCTATAAAACATGCAGAAGCCAGCAATATTTTGTTGCAGTGCTCCCAATCCGGAGACCGTTTTCTGATTACCATTGAGGATAACGGAAAAGGCTTTGACAAGGATGTGGAGAAAACCACCAAAAATTTAGGCCTCCGCAATCTGAAAAACAGAGTCAACTATCTGAAAGGAAAAATGGAAATCAACTCAGACAGCCAGGGTACAACGATTAATATAGAACTCAACATCCATGGAGAATAAAAAAATAAATATTGTCATCGTGGACGATCACCCTATCGTCATCGAAGGCTTAAGAATGATGCTGAACAGCCAGCCGGTTTTCAATGTGACAGAAAGTTTTACTTCCGGTTCGGAAGTCATCAGCTTTATTCGGTCTCATCAGGTTGACATCATCCTTCTGGATATTGCTTTACCGGATACTAATGGTACGGAACTATGCCGGGAAATTAAAAAAATATCACCGGAAATTTCTGTAATCATGTTCAGCAACCGCTCTGAGCGAAGCATTATTATGCAGTCTATACAAAACGGTGCCAGTGGCTACCTTCTCAAGAATACATCGATCAGTGAACTGGCAGTATGCATCAAAGGAGCTCTTTCCGGAGATATTGTCTTCTGCAATGAAACCAAGCAGATCATCAGCCGGCCTTCACAAAATGATCTGCCCATCCCAAGACTTACTAAAAGGGAAAAACAGATCCTTCAGATGGTAGCTCAAGGAAAGACAAGTAATATCATTGCCGAAGAGCTTTTTCTGAGCCCGCTTACTGTAGATACCCATCGGAAGAACCTTCTTCAAAAATTCCAGGCTAAAAACTCAACGGAACTTATCAACCGTGCTGTACAGCAGCATATGATTGAAGAATAAAAAAACCGCTTTGAAAGCGGTTTTATGTTTATATCAATATGTAAATATTTTACGGCTCCAGAAAGCTGAAATCCAAAGAAACATATTTGTCTCCTTTTCCTTGTACTTTTGCTGTTCTGACAATTTCTCCATCTACATAAAGATTGATTGTCAACTCAGATTTATCTTCCGGCAATGTTGCTCTTGCATCAAGATTCAGCTGTGCCTGGCTGGAGTTTACAAAGAATTCTCCACTATTCCATGCTGATTTCAAAGGGGTCACAGGGTTACTTAAAATAGTATTCTGAACAGTACCTACCTGAGTAACAACAGCGATAAGCTCTCCTCCAGTAGTAGTTTTTGCCTCAAACTGAACAACATGATCCTGAAATTCTTCGTCATCATCTTTTTTACAAGAATTCAGAACGGTAATTGCAGAAAATAATAAAACGAATAAAAAAGAAAGTCTAAGTAAACTTTTTGAATTGTAAAATTGCTTCATTTCTCCAAATAGATTTTTTAATGTTTCAAATATAAGTTTTTTATTAATATAAAAATAACTTTTATGAAAATTTTCCAATAAAGATTTGTAAATAATATCAAATCAACAAAACTCAAAAATACTTCATAAAATACAATAATACAGCACAAATCATCAATCATTGAATATAAAACACAGGGTTCTGAAAGTTCTTGTATGAATAACAAAAGTGGTATACCATCTGATTTATAATTATATTTGCTGTATGAATTTAGATTATCTAGTAAGAGAGCCGGAAAATATCACTCCCAGCACTCCTGTTCTTTTTATGCTTCATGGCTACGGCAGTAATGAGCAGGATCTTTTCAGTTTCAGAGAAACCCTTCCTGCCGACTGGCTTATCGTGAGCTTCAGAGCTCCGAGAGATACTCAGTTTGAAGGATATTCCTGGTATGATATTAATTTCAATGATCCTGAAAACTTTATCGATGTACCTCAGGCCAAAGAATCTTTGAACGCCATATTGGAAAGCATCATGAAGATCATTAATCATTATGGACTCACAGAAGGAAAAACCCATTTGTGCGGCTTCAGCCAGGGAGGAATATTGTGCTATGCACTGGCTTTAAAATATCCTGACCTTTTTAATTATGTAGCCTGCCTGAGTGCTTATCCTGAAGAAAAAATCCTGGATGGCATCGTGAAAGACAAAAAGAAACTTGAAAAACTCAGATTCTTTGTTTCTCATGGTACTGATGATGCGGTTATCCCATTAGAATGGGGAAGAAAAGCAGCTGATCTTCTTTATGATCTGAGCTGTTATTTCACTTTCAGAGAATACATGAGCGGTCACGGAGTGAATCAGAAAAATTATATGGATCTGATGGAATTTTTCTCCAAATAGATCTGATTTATCTTTTAAAATAAATTTAACATTCTACACTACTTTATTGTAGTTTATATAAACATTCCTGCATTTGGAATGTTTTTTTATTAGGCATATTGATAAATTCACTAAATTCAGTAAATGAAATTCAGACTTCTTTTACTGGGATTATTTTTAAGCATTTTCATGAATGCTCAGAATACTTTTGAATTGATCAATACCCAAAAAGCAGTCATCCCTTTTAAGTTTATCAATAACCTTATTTTTATCCCGGTTAATATCAACGGCGCCGAGCTTACCTTTCTGCTGGATACCGGGGTTTCTGAAACCATCCTTTTCAGTCTTGACAATAAGGAGCTCAAACTTGGAAATGTTGAAAAGGTTAAATTTTCCGGGCTTGGGGGAAGCATAAGTATTGATGGACTGAAATCTGACCGCAATACAGGCCGAATCGGTGATGCTATCGTCAATACCTCAATGTCATTGTATGTGATTCTTGATGAAGAATTTAACATTTCATCTCATGTAGGCATCCCTGTTAATGGCGTTATCGGGTATCATTTATTCAAAAATCATCCTATCTTTATCGACTATGTATCCAAAAAAATAACGGTTTACGAAAATTCTGATGTAGTAAAAAAGAAAATCAGAAAATTTGAAGAGTTCCCCATCACGATTGAACAGGGTAAACCTTACCTTTCTGCTGATGTGGAAATGACTAATGAAAGAAAAACTTCAAAACTGCTGATCGACCTTGGAAACAGCGATGCGATATGGCTCTTCCCTACTCTCATTAAAAACTTTGTGTATAACAGACCCAATATTGATGATTTTCTTGGTCGAGGATTCAATGGAGATATTTATGGTAAACGAAGCAGAATCCATAATTTTTATCTGGGAGATTTCAAGTTTGAAAAACCTCTTACCGCGATGCCGGATGAATTCTCCATCCAACACGTCAATCTGGTAGAAGCCCGGAAAGGCTCTGTAGGTGGTGAAATTATGCGGAGATTTACTGTAGTTTTCGATTATCCCAACCAAAAACTATATCTGAGGAAAAACAAAAATTTTAACGATCCTTTCAACTTCAATATGAGCGGACTCGACTTCAAACAGGATGGCCTGGAATGGGAACAGGACAGGGTAAAAATTGAAACCCAGAGATCTGCAGCCGTAGCCAATGAAATTTACAGAGATTCCTTTCAATATAAATTCAGTTTAAAGCCTATATTTTCTATTTCAGGAGTAAGAAAAGATTCTCCCGCCTATGAAGCAGGTCTTCAAAAAGATGATAAGATCATCAGCATCAATGGAGAAAGAACTGCCGATATGACTTTGGAAAAAATTGTAGAGCTGATGAAGTCTTATGAAGGACGAAATATTACCATGGTCGTTCAAAGAAAGAATGAGCAGCTTACCTTACGTTTCACTCTGGAAGACCCAATTCCTTATCAAGAATAGTATATGAAAACCGAAGAGACCACCTTAGACAAAATAAGAACGAGACCCAGATTCAAAATGTTTACCCATCTCACCAAAGAAGAGTACGCAGATAATCTGAAAAAATACCTTGCTGAGCATAAAAAAGAATTTTCCGGCAATATCAACAAAGAAGTAGCAACCATCTGGGTAGAAACGAAATATGACAGCTACTGGAAACCTCATCTTGCCCTAAGGATAGAAATAGAAGAGGAAGATACTGTGATCCGCGGAGTATTCGGTCCCAGCTCTGCAGTCTGGACATTCTTTATGTTTCTTTATTTTTTCTTTTCCATTTTCTGGATGACCTTCTTCACTATGTATTATGTGGAAAAACAAATAAAAAGCACTGAATACCCGTGGGCACTGAGCGCTTCTTTTGTGATGTTATTTTTTATTCTTCTTACTTATATTGCAGCCAGGTTCGGGCAGCATAAAGGAAAAGAAGAAATGCTTAAACTGAGACAGTTTGCTGAAGAATCTACTTTACAGTTTGAAAAGAAAATTACTTAACAGACGGTTCTAAAGGTTTTTCACTTTGAACAGGTGCAGCCATAGCTTTTGCTGTTTTGATGGAATCTGCCACTCTTTCTCTGTTGCTTTGCTCCTTCAGCATTTTCGGAACATCCGGTTCCAGAAGTTTGGTAAGCTCTTCAACAGATATATTATTGGCATTCGGGTCATCTAGAAGCTTTTTCCATGGTCTTCTTCCACCCCAGTTGTAATCTCCAAATACCATTACAGCAGTTCCTCTCGCCTTGGTAGTGGCACCACCGGGAGCCAAAATCCAGGTATCGGCATAGGAATACAACCATTGAGCATCTTTTCTCAATAATCTTAAACATGAATGTGAAGCAGGGTATCCAGGCAATGTATATTCATGCCAGCCTATACCACCGATATTGTGGATATTGAAGTTATAAGGAAGTTTCCATTCGCTGCTGACGGTAGAAATGGACAGCTTCTTTTTCCAGTTGGCAAAGGTAAGCCCTCTAGTAGTCTGTGCTGTCTTTTTCCCCATACTTGTAGGCCCCCATTTTACAAGGCTACCGTTGGAGTATACTCCATAAGCCTGAATAGGATAGGAAAAGATGACAAATTTATTCACTCCGCTTAATACATCCAGCTGCATCGGAAATGGTGAATACGCCATCAGTGTAGTGTCTATTTTGGCAGGAACCACTAATGTATCGGCATTCCATTTACTTTTGGAATCCAGCCTGTTTAAGGCTAAAATAGCCGTACGCTCTTCTACGCTGTATTTCTTACTGAACTCCGCATATACGGAATCTCTCATCTTTTTATCTTTGGGAAGAACGAAAGCATTATAAAAGCCGTTCTCCTGCATAGCTGGCGGCAAAGATTCTTTTTTTACCACCGGAACAGAGTCTTTTTTTACAGAATCTTTTTCTGCTTCCGGAGTTTCTGAAGCGGAAACGGTATCTTTAAAAGTATCGCTTATTTTTTCAATTTCTTTTTTACAGGAAACAAGAAATACTGCACAGAAAGATGCGTACAAAAATGATTTTTTCACAGATATGTTCTTCATAAATAATATCGGTCATTAAGTTTGGCTACCCAGTACAAATATCAGACCTAAATTTGAATCCTAAAAGACATTATTGAAAATACCGTAAAAAAACGGAGGTTTATGAATAGCCGCTAAGAAGTGTTTTTTTCAATTCCTGAATTTCAGAGAGGTTTAAAAGTTTTCTTAAAGAAATTATTCATCAGATTTTTCTTTTGTACCCATCCATTATTAGGTATATCTGCTCTGTGCATCCAATTTTTTAATAGTTCAACTCTAAGACAGTAAGTCAATAAGAAATCTTATCACCCATAAAAAAGCAACAAATGCCAATATTGAGAACTGAATTTTATTGGCAATTTTATTTCCGAATTTCCAAACGAAGATCCTGTCTATCCCTACTAACAGCAAAACGGGAATTAAACCCAGAAGAATATACATTCCAAATAAAGCATCAGGCGCTGAAACTCCCGTCATCAACATAATGGAAACAACCAATCCTATAATGATAGCTGCGATTCCTAAAATAAAAAACAGGGTCCAGTTTTTCAATTGTTTTTTCATAGATTATTAATGATCATATTATTGGGCTATTGTATCGAAACGGATCTTCAATCTGTAATAGTAAAATATCCAGATAATCAGCCATGGCAGGTTCATCATCAGAAAAAAGAGTATATCCTCTCTACTGACCTTTCCATCCCAAATGGTAGAAAGAGAAGCAATAGCAATTACCGGCAACAGAAACCAGCATAATGCAGTCTTAATCTTGCCCTGAAATGGTCGTAAAACTGACAACAAACTGCTAAAAGAAAGTATACTCAGAAAGAACACCCAGAATATAGCAAAACCGTACGCCAATCCACTCATATCACAATTTCTGGGGTATTCTCTTACTTCTCTGGTAAGACTTAAGAACACCATTAAAAGAATAAAAGTGACCAATGTGGATATAAGCCAGGTTTTCAGGATTGAGCCTAAAATAAATTTTCTTTTGAACATTTGATCTATGCTTGGCAGATAAAAATAACAATATCTGCCGAATATTCAAAAAGCAGGTAGTAAAACTTAGTAATATATAAGCTATTACGATAAAATCTAAAATTGAATACTGAAAAAATATTTCTTATGTCTTAATTTCTAAATTAGGACAACTAATTAACCTTCGCTTATCAGTCTTTGCAAAAATAATTTCTCCATATCTTCTTTAAAAGACTTATACTTTTTGATTCTACTATCATACATATTCTTGATCATCTTATTCCACAATAGCGTAATAATAGCGGAAATTAAAAATACAAACAAATTTGATTTAAGCTTAAATGAGTTTTCAAGCTCAGAAGCCATTATATAGCTTACAATGAAAGCCAATAAAGCACTCCCTATAACACTTACAATTCTATTAATTGAATCCTTCCATTTCTCTATTTGAGTAATTCGATACTGAGATTGATCTATTAGAAACTTTATGGCTTCAGTATTATAATTGATATATTCTGTACTTATAAGATTGTCTCTTTTTAATATTACAGATGTGGATTTGAAAGGAGCCTTTTTGTTATCAATTATATAACCGTCTTTTTCCAAAAATATTCCGATTATACCTACATCTACCATAAAAGCAATAAAAAGTGTTGCAATTCCTAAAAGCATGAAAAAGAACCCACTTAAAGAGTTTTGAAGGATAATCCAAAAATACCCCGATACCACACCTGCGAGTCCAGGAAAGAATGATAACCTGGAAAAAAAAGTATATCTCCAAGGAAGAAAAATCTCTATATAACTGAACTGTTTATTATGTTTTTTTAAAATTAAATTAAAATCATTCATTCTTTTAATTTCAATTATTTATGATGAAAATATTTCTACTTATTAATTAGCTATAAAAATAAGATTTTACATGCAAAAATTATAGCTGCTATGCTCAATATTGATAGAACAATACCTATTATGGTCAGAGATTTCGGAATTTCTCCCATTACATGATTTGGTTTCATAATTACAGTCCTAATTCTAATTGATTTTTAATAAGTTCAAAATATTTTCCTTTGTTCTGGATTAATTCATTATGATTTCCTCTTTCAATAATTACTCCATTATCTAAAACTACAATCTGATCTGCATTTTTTACGGTAGATAATCTATGCGCTACTATAATCATCGTTTTGTTTTTAAAATAATCATTTATATTTTCAACAATAATTCTTTCATTTTTTGCATCCAAAGAATTAGTGGCTTCATCAAAAAACAGATAATCAGGATTTTTGTAAATAGCTCTTGCAATTAATATTCGCTGTCGTTGACCATGACTTATTCCAATGCCTTCTGTTCCTATAATAGTATCTGATTTAAGAGCTAAACTATTAATAAATTCATCCATATTGGCCAGCTTTATAGCATTATTCAGCCTTCCTTCATCGGGATTTCCCTCTAGAGCTATATTATACGAAATCGTATCTGAAAATATAAAGCTATCCTGCAAAATGACCCCACATTTATTTCGCCATAAAGTATTTTCAATTTCTTCCAGAGGCATCGAATCTAATAATATCTCTCCCTCCTGCTGTTTATAAAATTTTAAGAGAAGCTTTAAAAGTGTTGTTTTCCCACTACCACTCTCTCCAACAATAGCAGTTGTTTTCCCTTTAGGAATAACTAGTGAGATGTCTTTTAAAATAGAATTTGAATTATCATAAGAGAAATTCAAATTTCTAATATTAATATCCTGTATGTCAGATAAATTAGAAAATTTACTTAAATTTTCTTCATTAGGTTTATTATGAATTTCGTTTAATCTTTCAAAGCTTACTTTTACCAATTGATACTGTAGAACAAAATTGATAAGTTGGCTTATTGGACCATTAATCCCTCCCAAAATAAACATTATGGCCAACATACTTCCTATAGTAAGACTTTCATTCATTATTGCTATGGATGAAACAAAAATAACCAGGATTGTTTGAAAAAAACTGATAAACCTATAACTTTCATATTGTTGATTTGTTTTAAGTTTATCAATATTATTTAAGTAAATTCCCGTTTGTATTGTCTGCCATTCATTACGCTTATGCTCTTCAAGATTATTTAACTTAATCTCCTGCATGGAGTTTATTAATTCATAAATTTTATTTTGATCTTTGGCCTGTAAAGAAAATGTTTTCCGATCTAAAATTTTTATTTTTTTAATAAATCTAAATATCCATAATAGCTCTAAAGTAGTCCCCGTTAAAATAATTAAAAAGATGTTTACATCGAAATACAGCAAGATGAAAGCATATATAAAAATACTGAAAATAGAAAATACAGTCTGAATAAGATCTTTCGACAAGAACTCTTCAATTCTTTTATGATCCTGTATTCTTTGTGTTAAATCACCTATATTTTTACTGTTGAAAAATTTCAAAGGTAATTGCATTAATTTAATTAGAAAATCAGAGATAATGGACAAACTTATCCTGCTGCTTATATGAATAAATAGCCATGATCGATAAAATTCCAATCCAACTTTACTAATAAAAATTATAATTTGTGCAACTAAAACAAGATATAGAAAAGAGACATCTTTCTTAGCCACCCCTCTATCTAGAATTTTTTGTGTAAAAAAAGGAAATATAAGCTCAATACAAGAAGAAATTAATAAAGTTAATGCAATTAAAAAAAGTTGTACTTTATGTTTTCTTAAATACTGTATAACATATTCTAGACTTCCTTTTGTTTTATTTTGAATTGAGTTATTATCAGATAATGCTTCTGTGGGTTCTAATAATACAATAATTCCCTCTTCTTTTTCTTGAGTCCATCCTTTCAGAAAATCTGATTTTGAATATACAGTTTTTCCAAAAGCGGGATCTGCAACATACACTTTCTTGGAAGTGATCTTATGTACCACTATAAAATGGTTTTGGTTCCAGAAAAAGATAGCAGGGAGCGGAATATTTTCCAGAGCTTTATCATAATCCAACTTCACAATTAATGTTTTGTATCCTAGCTTCTCAGAAGTATCATTCAGATCTGAAATTGAAATACCCTGTTTGATAAGATTGCTTTCAACCAAAACAGGGTGATCATTAGCTATGTCTACATTGTAATATTTGCTTATCATTCTTAAACAAGCAATTCCACAGTCCTGGCTATCCAACTGTCTAAAAAAAGGAAATTTATTGTTATACAATTCCATATTCTATTTTACGAAAGCTCTCTAACTTTTCTGTATATACCGGATCTGGTAAAGTAGGTAGATTCTCTTCAATTATTGCCAACGCTTTTTCATAAGTTAACTTCTGAATACCAGTACTCTGGATAACTTCAGCAGGAAGATCATCGATAATTGTACCTTGAATATAAGTGATTAATTTTAATAAATCATCACAATAAACAGACGGGTTATTGAATCCGTTTTCAGAACTGTATCTATGTGCTATATAGCCGCCACCACAAATTTCATTAACCGGGCATGCCAGGCACTTCTTAGATAAATATCGGCCACTGTTATAATATATTTCAGCTAAAGTATTACCAAATGCGTCTTCAAGCTCATTACTCATGACATTAATGTTGGTTTTCGTGAAATTTTCTCCACAAATTTTTAAAACATCTACAGGCTCTATTTCTCCATTGGTCTCAATGACTAAAACATTATTTTCTGATGTTCCCAACATATCTATATCACAATCCAGCCCCAATACAGCATCCATTATAATCCTAAACAATCTAAATTCCAGAAGTTTATTCTTTTCAAAATATAGTTTATTGAATATCTGAATATACCATTCTGATAAAGAATATCTTTTAGAAAATGAATCCAAGCTATCATAGTTGGCATCCATAATCAAAATATCAAGATTATGAATATTGGATTCTAGAAACCCCATGTACATTTCTTCAGGATCAATATCTAAATTCATTACCCCCAAACAGCCATACGGTATTTTATTTTCTCTTAAAACCCCTATTCCTTTGATTACTTTATCAAAAGTTCCTTTTCCTTTTTTATCTACCCTGTAGTAATCATGGCTTTTTTTATTGCCATCAATACTCACTCCAACAGAAATAGAATACTTTTCAAAAATAGAGCACCATTCGTTATCAATTAAAATTCCATTGGTTTGTATTGATAATGAAACTTCAATATTCTCTTTTTCAATCAGTTTAAATATCTCAATCATTTTTACAAATTCTGTCTTACTCATCAGCAAGGGCTCGCCACCATGCAGGATGATGTGAAACTTATCTACATCAAATTTCTTACAATGATTTATTACTTTTTCCGTTAAGCTTCTTACTGTCGCTTCACTTATAAATTTAGGCTGATTGCGATAAGAGGTATCTCCCAAATTATACATATAACAATATGTACAGTTTATATTGCAAAGACTCGCAATTTTTACAATAATTCTATTTACACCTTTCATATCAATTTTTGTTTTTTTTCTTAATTAAGATAATAAACCCGGCAAATTAATGCCGGGCTTGTTACAATTAATTAGCTTCCTCAAATGCTTTAGGAACAGTTGTAACGGTTTTCTTCCCGAAATCAGGCGTTTGAGCCCAACTTTCGTTTCTCCATCCCGCAACGTTGTTGCATGATAAAACATTTAATACTGAGTTTTTTAAAACTCCATTTGATAATGCTTCTAATGAATTTTTTAAAGCATCACCATCTTGCTTTGTTAATCTTGTTTTGAACATAAGATTTAAAGATTAGTTATTAGGTTTTTGTCAATAGTTTAAACACATTAGACCTTTTCGGTGTTTGCTTATTATAATATGTTACTTCAGTCTGTTTTTTTCTTCTTCATTACTTTTCTCCTTTTGCTCTCTATTTAAGGTTTTCCCGAAATTCCAGGATAATGTCAGCCTAAACTTTTGAGTATCCTTGTAATCAAAATTTCTCTGTTCAATTCCATTTACAATCTGAGTAAATGTCTGTTTATTGGTTTTAAAAAGATCTACCACGCTCAATCCAAGCTGCACCCTTTTGTTGAGTAAAGTATAGCGTACTCCCATATCAAAGTAATAATAGCTCGAGGTTTTATAACTTCCTGCAACTGATGGAGACTGATAATTAAAATTCAGTTCAGCTTTCAATGTCTTTTTTGTATTCAGAATAAAACTATTATTCACATTCAGAGAGATTGCCCATCGGTTAATATCAGGAATCGTATTTTCTATATCTGAGAATATTTTTGAATAGTATAAATTGGTATGCAAATTAGACTCCCACCAATGCAATTTATCAAAGGTATAGTACCACAATACTCCGTAATTCAATTTATTATAAAAGTTCAAAGGAAATATATGCTGTATATTATTTTCCGGATTTACAAAAGTGACATCATCAAACTTGTTTGATATATAAGAGCCATATAAAGCAAAATAAGAATTATCATGATTGAAAGACACTTCAATATTGTCAGTATAAAACGGCTGTAAAAAAGGATTTCCTTCAGAGTAGTTAAATGATGAAGTGTAAAATCTAAAAGGATTTAAATCACTATAGCTTGGTCTGTCAATTCGTCTGTTATAATTCAATCCCCAAACACTGTTCTCATCTGCCGTGTAGGTTAGATAAAATGTAGGAAAAAATTTAATATATTTATTTTTATTTGCTTGATCCAGTGTTCCTGAATATCCCTTCACCTGTGTATTTTCAGCTCTTATCCCGAGTTGAAGATTCCATTTTTTCGAAAGTTCTTTATTTCCTGATATATATAATGCCTGTGTATTTTCTTTATAATTAAAAATATTACTTTTGGATGTGTCTAATAATCTTCCTGCAGTTGTATTAAAATAATCAACGGTGCTATTATTGTTCATAAAAGACACTTTTGCTCCGAAAGAAAGATTAAACCATTGTAATGGCATTTCATAATCAATTTTTGCAGAATATATATCTATATCTTGATTACTTAAGTTATTTGCAGAAATAAAACGATTAGGCACCGGATTACCATCAGGAAAATAAGTGTTGGTATTAAAATCATTATCCAAACCTGATTTAAATTTCAAATAGTCTACGTCTATAGAATACTGTCTTCCAATCGTATCTATTTTTGTTAAGGAATGAAAATTGAAAGAATGTATTTTTCTCTCTTCTACTAACCTAGACTGTGTAGCAATTAATGAATCTAAAACAGAATTCTGACTTTTATTAATGTTTGAAGTATTTGCCCCCTTGAGAAGGGGTTTACTATATGATCCCGAATATTGAAGCCCCATATTAGTCTTGGGTGTCATTTGATAATCCAGACTTATACTACCACTTAAATTATTCTGAAAAATTCTTTTAATATTAGTTTCAAACCATGTATAACCAGGATAAAGAATCGTATACTCTTGATAAGGAGCAATGCTTCCGTTACTATAATTAAGATTAGAAGTTAAAGTCAACTTATTCTTTTGATAGTTCAATCCTCCACCTAAATTTCCCAATGAATATTTAGCCTGAGTATATGAGGTTCTTATATTACCACTTATAGTGTTCTTTTTTGCTTTTTTAAATTTAATATTTACAATTCCGCTGTTTCCTTCTGCATCATATTTTGCAGGCGGCGTTGTAATAACTTCTATATTTTTAATATTGTCTGACGGAATTGATTTTAAATAATTTATCAGATCATTTCCTGATAACCGAACAGGTCTGTCATCAATCATAACAGCCATGCCATTTTTGCCAATCATGGTTACCTGATCATTTTGAACACGCAGTCCCGGCGTTATTCTTAAAGCATCTAATGCGTCTCCTCCTTGTGATGTGATAGAGTTTTCAACATTAAATATTAATCGGTCCACCTTTCGTTCAATTAACTTTTTCTTTACAGTTAAATTAATTCCCTGAATTTCTTTTTCATCGTTTATAGTAATGTCGTTTATGACATTTCCATTAACAATAATATTCCTACTATAAGACTTACTTCCATTCTCTAAAACCTCCAATAAATAATTTCCATTTTCAGAAAGCTTTAGAATAAAATTTCCATTTTCATCACTAATAGCTATATTCTTAGCTTTATCTTTTGTAGCAATAACTTCAATATAAGAAATACCCTTTCCTTTTCTATCAGAAACCTTCCCTCCAATACTTTGCGCATTTGAGAAAATTCCCATAAATAAGAATAGAAAAACGGATATAATGTATATGTTATTCTTAATCATACTGTTATTTTACACAAGACAATTTTTGTTTTTTGGTGTAATTACCACTTGATACCATCTTTTGTCGGTGGCGGGTCATTAGCTTTTTCTTCTGAAGGATCTGATTCTTTTTTAGTCTCTAGAGAGTCTTTTTTTATCTTTAAAGTCAAGGCTGGTTTATAGGTTGGTTCTTCAGAAATATCAGCAGCATTTTCTATTTCTCTACAGCTTATCGCCGAAAGCAATACAATGACTGCTATTCCACAAGAGATAAACTTTTTCATAATTTTCAAAGTTGAATTTTTTAAAGTTTAGTTTTTAAAAGTTTATCCCGGCGCCAGGATTTTTTGTTTTGAATTCTGAGGCTAAATTATAAGGAGAATGATTTCCAGACAAAAGAAGCATGTCTATATCTGTCAATTGACAAATTACGACGTCCTAATTTCTAAATAATGACAAATAACTATCTTATTATCAAAACACTAATAAAATAACAATCTTTAGCATTTTTTATTAAGATTTTATTATTGACATAAAGTAATTAATGAAATAACCATGTAGGTATTTAAATCTTTCAATATATATATCAATAAAAAACACTATTAATATAAATATCGTTAGTATAAGCTGTTAATTTTAACTAAAAATGGTAAAACTTTAATCTACTATTTTAAATGATTTTGATTATTTTTGACCAATAACACTACTGATCGGAAAACTAATGCTTTTGAGAAACCAGATTATTAATATATTTTGTCTATTATTATTTTTTTCCATTGCGAAAATAAATGGACAAGAGGGCTATGACAAGCTAAGAGGCCAATATGAGAATTTAAATGAAAATAATGAAGCTGCTCTTAAATATGTAAACCTTTATATCCAAATTGCAAAAAAAGAAAAAAATTACGTTAACCTTGATCAGGGATATAGAGATGGTGCTTTTTTTTCATCCAATAAAGCAATAAAACTAAAATATGCAGACAGTGCCATTATTGCAGCTAAAAAATCTGATAATAATACAATATTATCCTCCTCTTACCTCTACAAAGGAAGCCTATATTATTTTTACTACAAAAATTATTCAGCAGCTTTAGAACAATATCTTAAAGCTTATCAGCTTTCTAAAAATGGAGAAGACAATTATCTAAAATATAAAATCATATATCAAATGGGTTTGGTAAAAAGCTATTTAGGATATTATGATGAAGCATTGGGACATTTTAGAGAATGTATTACTTATTTCGAGCCTAAAACCAAAGAAAAAAATCATCCAAATCAAATCTATAATGACAACAAAGGTTATTTAAACAGCTTACACCAAGCAATAGTGTGTTACCAAAAGATTAAAGATTACAAGAAAGCAGATTCTCTGACTCATATTGGGCTTAATTTCAATAGTCAGTCTAAGAATTATTCTTCAGAAAAAGCTCATTTTTTGAAATCTAAAGGAATTTCAGACTATTATCATAAAAATTATAAAGTTGCAGCAAAAAGCCTAAATCAAGCTTTGCCAATCTTACGAAATGAAGATGATATATATTGGACCTCAGTTTCTGAATTCTATATAGGGAAAATTTTTTTAGAAACCGGAAATGAAGGCTCTGCTATAAAGCAGTTTGAAAAAGTAGATTCCATATTTCAAAAAAAACAATTCATTTTCCCGGAACTACAGGAAAATTATGAATTTCTCATCTCATATTACCGTAAAAAGAAGGATGCTCAACAAGAGTTTACTTATACAAAAGAATTGTTGAAGGTGGATAATATTCTTAAACGTGATTTCCCTAAATTATCATCCAACATTCATCAAAACTATGATAATCAGATTTTAGAAGATGCTAAATCCCAACTTGAAAGCAGGAGCAGATTAGGAGGAGGAACAATTTTGATACTGATAATAATAGTTATTATCCTATCTTTTGGTACATGGAAGTATTATCAAAATACAAAGCTTATACAACAGAAGTATTCTGAACTTGAGAAAAAATTACAGCAGCACAGTAAAGAATCAAAGTCTACCGCCTATGAAAATATTTCAGTACAAAGCAAATCTATTATCCGTGCAGAAATTTTTGCTGAGATCCAAAAACAGCTAGAGTTTTTTGAGTCCAATCATGGTTTTAGAGAAAGCGGCCTTACTATTGATCAGCTCGCCGAAACTTTTGACACTAATAAATCTTATTTATCTCAATATATTAATGATACTAAAGGAATGAACTTTAGCAAATACTTGTCAACATTACGTATTAATTATATTACTCAGTTAATGTATGATAATCCCAAGTATCTCAGATTAAAAATACAGGGATTAGCTGATGAATGTGGTATTGGTTCCAGACAAAACTTTTCTGATCTTTTTCAGGAAATCAACAATATCCGTCCAACAGATTTTATAAAAAAACGAAAAGCAGAAATTGAGAAATTTGAAAAAAAAGAGGAGGAACTCAAACTATAGGAAAAATAACTTTATTTCCTATTTCTTTCTTGAAAATCATTAGTATTCGATGTTTTTAATTTTATTATTATGGTAGCTGCATTATAGTAAAGGCTTATCATTAATAACCACCTTCTCTAATAAAGTCCATTTCTTTTAAAGCAATGACTAATGACTGCTTATTCAACCCGTTAATTTCAATTGAAGACTTACCTTTTTTCAGACAGTTGATAAATATAAAAACTACTATTTTCCCAAATATTCTTTAGCATACAGCCATGGACTAAGACCATTTAAAGATTTATGCGGATGATTACAGTTATTGAAATTCTGAATACACTTACTAACTAGCACTTGAAGTTGAAGGTTTTTGTTTTGATCTTTATCTCCTAAAAAAAATCATATGCAAAATCTAAAAAAACTTTCAAGAAACGACCTTAAGGCAGTACAGGGTGGAGACAGACCTATTATTAACATAAGATGTATTAATTTTTATTATTGTGAACGCACCAATAGCTGTGTCCTTTCAGCTGAGCAGTGCCCTTCTCCGCCAATTGTTATTACCCCTTGGAAACCGTAGTTGATTATGGGGATAAAAAAATCATCTGTCAGCAAAAAAGTCTTCTAAAAATAGAAGACTTTTTACCATTTGAACAAGACTTGAAAATCTTATCTTAGTTCTTATAAATCAGTATATACTTTATCCCGGAACATTTGAATTTTTCCTATTAATCATCATTCTCGTTGCCAGAATATGCTCACAAGGTCCTTGTCTCAATCCATTTTTTCTATAAAAATAACATTGACAGTTTCCGTCGGTTAGTCGTTGATCTTTATCAATGAAAGCTTCTGTTTTATAAGGTGAACCATTGTCTTTTATAGTTCCCCGGATATTGAGAATATCATCTTTTACACTGTAATCAATGTTCACTTTACCTTCAGTAATCAATCGGTCTGCTTTTTCTTCTAACGGACTTGAAAAACGTAGCTGTTTCATGTCCAGAGGCTCCTGAGTCAGTTCACGGACTCTGTACAAGCCTGAGTTGAGATCATAAATCACTCTTCCCGCTTGGGTGTAAGAGGTAAGTGAAGCTGAAATGGTAGCTGTATCCAGATTCAGTTTTCTTGAAAGCTCAGTAGCCGTCCCAAACCAGGTTTCTTTTAAACTATTGAAAACTTTTTCCTGAGTCAGTAAGTCTACATGACTTCTTGGTGCCATCAGGTCAAAATTTCCGGCCCTGCTCCAGTCATTGGTCGTCCATCCTGAAAGCCCCAGAGTAAAGGACATATCTCCCAGATCTGCAATATAAAATGAAGGCAATCCGTTTCCTAGCAGAACCACTCTGAAGTTTTTGGTAATCGGAATTAATCTTTCCAGAATCAGCAACCTTCTTCTCCCCCAGATTCTGATCGTTTTACTTTCCGGTCCTTTATAGATAGAACGATGAAAAGTTAAGACTTCATACCAAGGCTCAAAAACGGCCTGAATCGGTTTTCCTGGTTCAAGAATAAAACGCAGTGCTCTCGGTCCTTTTTTCTCCTTAAATCGCCTTAGAAACTGGCAAATACTGAAAATATCCATCGGATGAAGATCGAAAGTTGTTGCCGGTAAAGTCATTGCAGAACTTACCTGTAAAAATCCACGAACCCAGGAATCTGGCAAATCTATTTTTTCTTCTTTGTACACTTCTTCGTTGGTAGTAAGTGCTTCAAATCCTGAAGGATCAATTTTAAATTCAGTATCCTTATAGTCTCTTATTTTTTGGAATTCGTTGTAAAGCGCAGCGGAATAATCAATATTGGTCGTTCCACACTTGAATTCGTTGATTTCAGTAAAAACGTTGTAGCTGCTGCTCAATTTCCCATAAGTGGATTCATCCTGACTGAAACATTCAAAAAAAACTTCGTCGGGATGTACTGTAATAACGGGATCGAGAACAAACCAGGCATCTTTGTCTTTTTGGTACAGATAATCGAAATACGCTCTTCTCGCCGTATTGAAAGGGCCTAAAACCTTGTTTTTTTCTTTATAAACCTGATCCAGCTCTCCCCTTACTTCAGCCATTCTTTGTCGGACTTCTTGTATCTGAAATTCCGCCATATAGTCACTCAGCCAAAGCTTTTCCTGTTCAGACACCCATTCTCTGTACTCCGCTCTGTCTTTCGGTTTGAAACGGAGATCGGAAACCACCACATCATGCAAAGCTGAAATCGCTTCCCTGAATGGAATCTTTTTATTGAGCTTCCCTACAAAAAATGTGGGATCTCTTTGCAGATCAGGTGAAAAGCTCATTTGCGTACCCGTTGCAGAGTTCGTAACGGCTGTATCTTTATGAAATTTATAATCGAATAACATGGCTTAAGAGATTAATTGGAGATGAACATTCAGTTGAGGATAGATCATTTTCAGTTCAGAAATAATATGGATACATTTCGCTTTATCCTGAACCGCTGTTGTTGCTGATAAATCATCTAAAATTCCGCTGACGATTTCAGCCGATTCCGTATTTTTTCTTCCTTCATTTTCCAGAAAAGTGAAAATCCGGTTCTTAGCAGTTCGTGCCCTGTTGACCCTTGAAAGCACGGAACGGAAATAAAAGTTCAGTTCGTTCAGTTTTTCAGGACTGTCTGTTGCATATTCTTCAAGATAGGAAGTCACAAAAAGCTGAATATTCTGGCTCGGATGCTGGCTCAGTTTGGTAAGGTATTCCAGTCCCTGCTCTTTTTTGAAGAATTTCATGATCAGATTTTTCCCGAAACGTTCTACATCAGCACGTACAGAATCTACAATTCCGACCAGGCAATCTGTATCCCAATCTTCATCTGTAAATTCAGTCTCAAAGAAATGAAATGCAAATGCTCTGGTATCATCCCATTTTGCATCCAATATTCCCAATGCATGGTTACGATCTGATTTGATTCTTTCAACATTATTTTTATAAAAATTCCATGCCCATTGTCTTACTGCCAGAAACTCATGATTCGCCAGCGTAATAACTTGTTTCAGACTCAATTTGCTGCCATCCTTTATTTTTTTCAGCAATTCTACTCCGAAAAGCTGGTTTTTCACGCTGTTGGCAAACACCAATCTGATGATTCGTTTTACAGGAATGACATGGCTGTATTTTGAAACCATTTTTTCAAGGTAGTCTCTGAATACCTGGTGTGCATCTTCAAATTGCTGTTCAGTCATTAAGAGATCAAAAAGCCTTTCAGTAGTTTGCAGCTGAATTTCAGATTGTGACTCATAATTATCGTTCAATGAAAGAACACCTTCTACTATTTCCTTGTAGCCGGAAGAAAGCAATTCCAGAATTTGCAGCCAGTTTTTTTCAATTTCCTCTTTTGGATATTGTTTTAAAAGGCTTACTCCATTTTGTCTGATGGATTCGTTTTCATTATTCAGAAGCAATTCGATAATTGACATAGGAACTTCTGTAGCAGGATATTTCTGAGATTTTGAAAGCAGAATTTCGCTGGCCAAAAACCTGTTATTATTCAACGGAGAAGTCAGTAACTGAGCAACAATGTCCCAACTGATTTCAGAGAAATCAGAAGCTGCAATTATTTTCAGCTTTCTGGTAGCTGCTTCTGCCATGTTGTTGTTTTCCTCATTATTTTCCAGAGCAATCAATTGTATAATTACTTTTCCAAGTATGGCTTTTTGTCTTTCTTCGGAGAAAGAAGCTTTTTGAAGTAAATTATTGATGAATTCATCAGATCCTTTCTGTGAGTTCATCACCAAAAACATAATAAAATCTGTGGAAGAGAGAAAATGTTGTGTATTATTTTCTATTGTTGTTTTTGCCCAGTTTCTTGCTTTTTCATGGTCAGAAAGTAAAACCTGTGCTACAAGATTTTCATCCTGTCTTAGTTCGGTCTCTCTTTTCGTCAAAGCATCAAAACCTAAATTCTGAGGATATTCTGAAGTTTTTTTCAACAGACTAATCATCATCTCGGGTTCTATTCTCTTCAACAGATCCTCATACTTTGAATGAACAGACAGGTTTTCGTAAGCAAACTTCATCACCAGGTTCATTTTTCCCTGCATCAAAAGCTGAACGTAAGCTTCAGGCATTTCGTTCCAGAATTCAGGATAAAGTTCAGATTTTGAAGCGCTTGGTTCACTATCCGCCAAAGGAAGTCCCTGATCAGCCTGCGAGTAAGTATGTTTTTCTTTATTTGAGCCAAAAATATTTTTAAAGGCACTGATGATATTATCCAAGCCACCTTCCTGTTGTTTCTTAGCAGAAGAATTTTCCGAAGTAGCTGCATCTTTATTGGTATCTGATTCTACCTTGGTGAGTTTATCTTCCTGGTAATAGTATTCTGAACTCCAGAATTCTTTTTTTGTTAAATAAAACTGAAGCTTAGAATCCATTTTACGGTTGCTGTCATTTCCAAAAAGTATGGTTGTAAGAAGCAAAGAATGGTAGCATTCAGGGAAATCAACTACGGTAAAATAATATCTTCTGGCCCGCCAGTCGTAATTTCCGTAAGTATTTAAAGGTCTTTTGATCGCAGGAGTGTAATCTGCATCAGAATATTGAATAAGGGCATTCACCGCAAATCTTACATATTCTTTTGCTTTATTTCTTTCTCCCAGCCCTTTTAAATAGTAAAAACCATTCTTCTGAAAATAAAACTTGGTGAAATTTGAAAATGCCAGTCTGCTATCATCACGGGAAAGCTCTTTTTTTAGATTAACATACCCTCCGAGCTGATAAAAATACTGATCAGTATTCCAGGACTCCTGATCAAGGCAAGCTGTTCTGGTGAACATCGGCATTTTCTTTTCGAACAAAAATGAAAGCATCCCCAGAATCTGGGCATCATCTCTGAAACGGGCAAGTTTGTATATCGCCCGGATATTTTTGAAATAAGGCGATTCAAACGGAATCTGCCATATAATATTTTCAATAACCTGAACCAAAGAAGGATAGGCCTTCGATAAAATATAGAGATAAGTCAGTTCATCCGTTTTTTCTTTTTTAGCAAATCTCTCGGCGTACTGATTTTTTAAACTTTCATAATCTCCTTTATCAATGGCAGATTTTATTTCGGAAGGCAGACTTTCCAATAATTCTGAAACAACCTTTTCCTGCTCCAAAGCCTCACCAATTGTCAAAAGAGCATCAAAAGCAACATTTCTGATATATTGTTTCTGTCTTGTACTGTTAGCAATGCTGTGAAGAAGCTCGGAAGCCTGAGTGATCTTTAATGTTCTGATCGCAAAAATAGAAGCATACAGCTGCATTTCGTCTCCTTTTGTAGCCAGTTTCAGGATATAAGGAACGGCTTCTTTGATCTCCATTTGAGCCGCTTTCCAGATGACACGGGAAGTTTTCCATTCTGTTTTGAAAGAATTGATTCCCTGGGTAGCATCCTCCAGACGTTTCAGTATAATGCCTTCCTTGGAATTCAAATTCACAGCCTCCAATGAAGGAAGCTCTACAAATACTTCTACTTCTGACTGGTAACCTTTATTTCGTTTTTCTTTTTCGAGTTGATCAAAAATACTTTCAGCTTTTTCTTTGGAAACAAATTCAGGAGTTTTACTGCCTTCTTTCAATGTTGCTCCACGTTTTCCGTAACGGAAATTGACAATAAAAGCATCGGGATTGATTTCACAAAGATCGATTTCGTAAACTTTATCCGATTTTCCCTCGTGGAAAAAGAGTTTCGTTTGTTTGATGATTTTCATCTATCTTATGGCTTAAGATGTTGTTATTAGGTGTTTGGGCTCAGGCTAAAAAATATTCCACCAATCAGTCTTTTCTTCTTTTGGTGTTATGATTTCTTCTTTAAATTCAGGAACTTCAATTGTTTCTGGAATTACTGAAATTACTTTTACAGTCTCTACAATCGGTTTACCATGCTTAGCAATAATGACATTTAGTTTTTCTTTGAAGGCTAAAGCTTTGGAAGGATTTACCATATTCACAAAATTGATGTATCCTTCAACCGCATTAATCAAATGGACTGCTTTTCCCCAAGTCTGGTTTTGCCATCCATTGACTTCAATATTATGTAAAAGTGCTCTGAATTTTCTCAGTTTCTGCCGCTCAACATTCAGCTTCTCATTCACCACGATTCCCGTTACTTTCTGCTGATGCTTGTTTCTCATGATATGAAGCTTGTCAGGATGAACGGTAAAATCTTCGTCGCTGATTACCTGTTTTACAAAGTATAAAAGTTTATTTACATTTTGTTCATTAGCCTGATGAGCAGAAAAAGTAAGATCATCCGCGTACCGCGTATAAACAAATCCTAGTTTCTGAGCCAAGCCCTGTAATCTTTTATCCAACTTATAAACAATCAGATTGCTTATTGCCGGACTGGCAGGAGATCCCTGAGGCAGGAAACGGTCTCCTTTATGAACGAAATATTTAACACCGTCCAATACAATTTCTTCTGTGTGAGCCTGGGTACATGCTAATGCAAAAATAGTTGACAGCTGTTCTGAATAACCAAGCTTCGCAAACAAACCTTTTACTCTTTTATAGCTGATTGACGGGAAGAAATCCTGCAGATCGATATTAATGATAATATCTTTGCCAAGATGAGGCGCTGCGTTGGTAACAATTGATTTTTCCGCAGTGAAACCATGAACAGTCTCTCCTACCGGGATTTTATTTAATATATTTTCCAGAATCCATTGCTGGAAACCTTTCAGTTGTAATTTCGGAGCAGAAATTTTTCTTTTTCCGCCTGATTTTTTAGGAACCTCAAAAATGTGATAATGAGATTTTCTTGAAACTCTCCTGTGAAAAGACAGATATTTTATTACGGAAAGGCTGAAGCCGGATTTTTGACTGAAATCTGATATGTTTTCAAAAACAGGAAGAGAAAACTGGCCCAGCTTTTCTGCATCAGAATCGGTTTTTTGAAGTCCTTTCGAAACATGTTCGCCAAGGTAAATGATCTGCTGCTCCTGTAATTTCTTCCAGTGATCGGCTTTGTCCTTTATCTTTTGTTCGTTTTTTTGTTTGGTAACTTCCCTTTTGGCTTTTGCTTCCTGCATCCGTTTTGCACGCATTTCACGAAGCATAGCTTCCTCATTGCCGTACTTCCGGTCTTTTGCCAATAATTCCTGTAATTCCTTCTGTAAAACGACTTCTTTTTCTATCAGCTGTTCCGGTAAAGAAGGAGTGGATGTTTCCTGCCAAAAACCAAGCCTTTTCATTTCTTCCAAGATATAGCTGTCTTTAGAAGATGCTTTTATGCGGTCGTAAATCTGTTGTCTGTTGAGACTTTGTGACATGGTTATGTTTTTATAAATAAAAAGCCCTACAATTGAATAGGGCTTTGTTTTTTGGATATACCTTCGTATCTTCTGAGAACTATATCTATCAACTCCAGAAATGGGTACTAGTATGTACCTTTATTTTCCCGGAAAATGAACTGAAAAGGTATATACTAGTACCTATTTCACCATTAAAGATAGTATGTAGTGCAGTATGCTAAGCAATTTTACATCGATGACGAAACATCATCATTTCTTAAAAAGAAAAGCAAGGATCTATCTTTGCCAAATATATAAAAAAAATTGTAATAGCATCAAATATGAATTGAATTGTTTGTTTTTTTTATTTCCAGTATTATATTATAAACAAAAACAGATCTTTCTGATCAGAATCAAAAGTTACAGAGAGAGTTTTCAAGGGTAAACTTTTTGCGCTTGATCCGACGGAACATACAAACGAAAAAAAAGTCTCCTATTTCTAGAAGACTTTTTACGATCCGGACGGGGTTTGTACTTTTTCAAGAAAAGCCCTATCCATAAGCTTTATACTGTTCTCTTATTTTATAGATCACCGAATAGATCACTTTTTTTGTACTTAATCTTGAATGTTCCAATATTATTCAATTGATCATTGTTTATCTCTCAAATAAACTATTATAGACCAGTAGCCGTGTCCCCAGTTAAAATTAGCTCCTTGATTGGCATACATTGCAAATCTGGCATTACTCAAGTTTTCAAGATAAGCCTTTAACGAATAAGTTATTGTTTGGGATGCTGTGGTTCCTTCAATATTATCTGATACAGTTGCTGATACAGTAACCATGGCCCAACTTGCACCAGTTGTAGGAAATTGTATGTTGGTGTATTTTCTGGAACCAGCAATAAACTCGTTATTTCCTTTCATTAATGTAACTCCATAATAACCAGCGTTAATTGTTGTTCCAACTGGCATACTGTAAGAAATTACAATTTTTGCATCTTTATTTGCGGGTATTGTAATTGTCTTCGAGAAGCCGGTCAAATCAGTTCCGGAATTCGTTATATCTTGCGCAGCAGTAGCCTCGTAGTCATAAATATTATCTAGTTCCCAGTTAGAGGGAATTTTAGTGACAAATCTTACCCATCTATCAGTAGATGCATCAAAATAATAATACCCAATGGATGTGATAAATTCCCTTTCACCAGTAGCCGTACCACCAGATACATCTGTGATATAAATAAGTGAGCCGTTTTGATCGGTACCGTAATTGGTCGTGTTATTAGTAAGTTCCAATCTTGTAATTCTTGGGGCTTGAAGACCGAAAATTTGCGAATTTCCATTCAGTGTTCCGTCTGAATTTCTTTTTGCACTTACGTCCAAGGTTGATTTAGGATTTGTAATATTAATTCCGACTTGGGAAAATACATTATGTGAAAAAATGATTATCAAAAGAATAATAGCTTTTTTTTTCATTATTTATAGTTTTAAAATTGTATTTTTAAATGTTCCAGATTTTGATGAAGATTACAATAACATCAAAATATACAGGTACAATTATTACTTATCATTGAAAGTCGCTTTAAGAATACTTTTTACAGTTCACAATATTTCCCCTCTTAATCTCCTTAATCCATATCAGATTATAAATTATTGTAATTGAGAGAATTATTTAATTTCCAAAATTAATCACTAAGAAATAATCATAAAATAATATATATCTGTTATTTATATCTCTGTTTCGTGATAATAAAAATTAAAAAACATTAAATATCAATCAGATAAATAATATTCAGCGGCTTCAATTTCTAACCTATTTTTATATATTTATTGGAAATTAATCACCAATGAAAATAAGTATACACTTGTTTTTCATTTGCGATTAATTTGTTATTGTATTACAGGTAAAATTTTGGTTTTTCCTTTTGTAAATAAATTATGTAAATAAATTACCACAATATGATAGGCTTTCGCAGGAATCCGTGCTTCATATGTAAAGATCGTTTTCAGCTTTTGCAAAACCTTAACCCTACAGCAAAATGGGATATTTTTTTAATTGGGATTTAAACCTTTATAGTAGAACGTTTGTAATGATTGAGGTCATCATTTCTGGTGATCCAGATAAAATTGGAAATAGGTGAACGGTTTGTACCGTTATGATTATCTGATGGATGATTTTACACTGATTAAAATATTCAGAAATGCAAAACCAAAAGGAAATACCTATCGATTTAATAGCTTTTTCATTTTAAGAACTATTAATAAACACTTTCTAGTAAAGTTTTACAGAAAAATAATAATATTTTAATAATAAAAACTTCCCAAGCTTAGCTTGGGAAGTGATTTAGTTAATTGACCAAATTATTTGTGCGGTAGTACGATTAAATAACACGTAAGCATTCTGTTGTGACATACGCATTCGAGTAATGTTTCTACTGTAATTACTCGTTCTCCTTCTTCGTAGTGCCTGAAATTATAAAAGCAACCAGTATCCTCTTCTCCACCATGAACGACTTTCATTTCTTTTCTTGAAATTTTTTTTAGATTTTTCATGTTAAATTTGATTTGATGTTATTAATTTTATACTAAATATTAGTCCTTAATACAGATAAGAACTATACCTTTATTTTTACACGTTCCAATAATATGCAGGCCTCCAAAACCATCATTATTCGGAAGGTTATATTCTGTCATCTTCTCAGTGGCGAAAGCATATAAATACATTACCTTTACCATTAACAGATTTAAGCGCTTCTCCTGATTTTTTTAGATATTTATGTTAAATTCAGCTTTGGTTGTTTTTTACTCTATAAGCTTTAAGAATTTATTATCATTTATTCACAACAAATTCAATATATTACACAATTATTAACATCAATAAATTATTATAAATATATAAAAATATTTACAACAATTTATAATATTGTTTTTTATTGATATCACGCACTACATATATGCTTATATATGATTTATTGAATCTTGCCAAGTCAATTATTTTAAACAGGATCAATGAAACTTATTGCAAAAACGGAGCTTTTCTAACACTTTACAGGTAATAGACCGTTTTCATGGGCAAAAATTAGCTGTAGAGGCCATTCAGGAACTTAGGATCAAACACCGTTGGGGGTTATTGAAATAGAAAACAATGCTATTGGAGATCTCTCAGAAGAGAATGTACAGAGTTTTGCGAATGGAGATAGCCGAAAACAGCTTTTAGCAAGAAGTAGATATTTACTTTATAAAAGTAGGGAGAAATGGACGCTCTCCCAAAGACACAGAGCTCATATCCTTTTTTACAGAATATCCTGATTTGAAAATCGCTTATCAGTTAACCGATGACCTTAGAAAGGTATATAATCAACACCTGATAAAATCTGTGGCGATGACTCAATTGGCCTATTGGTTTAGAAAGGTCGAAGAAGCTGAATTTAAATCATTTTTCTACATTAAGAAAAACGATAATGAATCATTACAGAGATATTTTAAACTTCTTTGATAAAAGAAGCAAGAATGCTGCTGAATCTTTTAATGCGAAGATCAAAAACTTTAGATTACAGCTCAGGGGAGTAAAAGACAAAACATTTTTTCTCTTCAGATTAACCAAACTTTTTGCTTAGCCCCCAGGTTTTGTACCTGATCCCAATTTTTGGGATCAAGCGCAAAAGCTGGGGTAAAACAATTGAATACCGATTGATTATTCTAAATTTTATAGACGCAAAGAATTAGTGATTCGAATATTTTATTTTAGGAGGCTAAGTAATGCGACTTCGTCGCTGATGAAGCTTTGTGACTATGCGCTCACTTCTTCAGATCGATTGAAAATCGATCCCTTCTTAGCTCACTTAAAATAAATCATACACCAACATGAAGCTTTGCGTGAAACTCTATCTCCACAACTGTTGATTCTAATTTTTTCTAATCAGATGAACTCAAATTTTTGCTTAGTCCACAACTTTTGGGACTGATCCCTTTTGATCCGATATTATATTGAAATTTGATATAGCTATATAGTTAGCTGTATTTTTAATCTGAAAACAAAAAAGCCTTCTGTAATTGATTACAGAAGGCTTTGTACCCCGGGCGGGACTTGAACCCGCACACCAAAAGAGGTACAGGATTTTAAGTCCTGCGTGTCTACCAGTTCCACCACCAGGGCATGGTGCAAAGCGAAAAAAAAAGATTCGAACCAGGAGTTCCAACCTTCTTATAATGACCCTGAAGAGCCTTTTCGCATAGTGCGGATGAAGGGACTCGAACCCCCACGCCTCACGGCACCAGATCCTAAGTCTGGCGTGGCTACCAATTACACCACATCCGCTGGTTTTTGCTGATCTGTTTTTCACAAATTCAGCTATATTTCTTACAAATATAAGATTTTTATTTAATATTTAAAGATCACAGTCTCTATAAAAACAAAAAACCCTCCGTAAGATATTACAGAGGGTCTTGTACCCCGGGCGGGACTTGAACCCGCACGCCAAAAGAGGCACAGGATTTTAAGTCCTGCGTGTCTACCAGTTCCACCACCAGGGCATGGTGTGGAGCGAAAAACGGGATTCGAACCCGCGACCCCAACCTTGGCAAGGTTGTGCTCTACCAGCTGAGCTATTTTCGCATAGTGCGGATGAAGGGACTCGAACCCCCACGCCTCACGGCACCAGATCCTAAGTCTGGCGTGGCTACCAATTACACCACATCCGCTGGTTTTTTTATATTGTAAGTTTTAAAGAGCTTGCTTCGTTTTTGTGAGTGCAAATATAGGACATTTTCCTTTACCTCCAAACTTTTCCTGAAAAAAAATTAAAATTTCCACATTTTTTTTTCCCGGCACCTATTATTACATTTCATTTTCTTACTTTTACATCGTTAATATTTACGATATGGAATTACAAGGAACGGTAAAGAAACTTTTTGATGCTCAAACATTTGCGAGCGGGTTTCAAAAAAGAGAAATGGTTATTTTGACCCAGGAACAGTATCCACAGCCGATAAACATAGAATTTTTATCTGATAAGATCAGTTTGTTAGATAACCTTAAAGAAGGTGAAAACGTAAAGGTAGGAATCAACATCAGAGGGAGAGAGTGGGTTTCTCCTCAGGGTGAAACAAAATATTTCAACTCTATTACAGGATGGAGAGTAGAGAAAGTATCTGACATGGCTTCAGAACCTACTCAGGCAATGCCTCAGCAGTCAGCTTCTCCAGTTTCTAACGAGAATCCGTTTGCCGGAGATGACGACGACGATTTACCTTTTTAATTAAAGAATAAAGATCTAATATAAATCCTGCTTTTTGAAGTGGGATTTTTTTTCTAAAAATGGTCCGATTAGACGAAAACGAGATCTCATTTCCCGACCCGGAAGTGTATGATGGTCATGAGGGTGTTATTGCTTTTGGCGGAGACCTGTCTATAGAGCGCATCTGGTTTGCCTACCAGCTGGGTATTTTCCCATGGTATAATCCCGGAGAAGAAATTCTGTGGTGGTGTCCGGATCCAAGGTTTGTTTTGATTCCTGAAGAAATAAAAGTTTCAAAATCGATGCGAAAGATCCTGAACAGAAATGTTTTTACTTTTTCAGAGAACCGAAACTTCAGGGAAGTGATCAAAAACTGTCAGCAAACTGAGAGAAAAGGTCAAACAGGGACCTGGTTGTCTGATGAGCTCATGGATACCTTTATCAGACTTCATGAATATGGCCTCGCCAGAAGTATTGAAGTATGGCAGGATGATGAACTTGTCGGAGGCTTCTATGGTTTACAGATTGGCAATATTTTCTGCGGCGAAAGCATGTTTGCCAAAGTGAGCAATGCTTCCAAAGCTGGGTTTATTCACTTTGTTGAAAGCAACAAAAACAATCTTGAATTGATTGACTGCCAGTCCCATACCGATCATCTTGAAAGTTTAGGCGCCAAAATCATTCCTAAAAGAGAGTTTTTAAAAATCTTACACGAAAATAATGAACGCAGATAAAGAGAAATGGGTTCTTATGGTGATCCTGAGCATTATTTGGGGGTCTTCATTTATTCTAATCAAAAAATCGCTTGAACATTTTAATCCGTTTCAGGTAGGATCTTTAAGAGTTCTTATTGCGGGGGTTATTTTGCTTCCCATTGCCATTTCCAATTATAAACTTTTCCCCAAAAAGCAACTTAAATGGTTAATTCTGGCAGCTTTTACAGGAAATTTTATTCCTATGTTTCTGTTTCCTATTGCAGAAACGGAGGTCAGCAGCAGTATTGCGGGAATCATCAACTCAATGATGCCTATTTTCGTCATTATTGTCGGCGCTCTGGTCTGGAAGTTCGAAACCACCAAAAAACAGCTCATAGGAATCTTAATAAGCTTCACAGGAGTTTGTATTCTTGCATTCGGAGGGAGTGACAGCGGTGAATTTAAAATTATACCAATCCTTCTACTGTTATTGGCCACAATATGCTATGCTTTGAGCACTACTACGGTAAAATCGAAGCTTATGGAAGTTTCTTCCACCGTTTTATCTGCTTTTGTCTTCTCTTTTGTATTATTTTTCCCCTCTATTATTGCCTTGACGAGCACAGGTTTCTTCTCAGAATTCAGTTTTTCAAAGGATAATATGCTGGGATTATTATTCGTCAGTCTTTTATCTATTTTCGGAACCGGGCTGGCCATGATGATGAATTATCGTTTACTGAAGGTTTCAACTCCTCTTTTTGCTTCTACGGTGACTTTGGTGATGCCTATCGTTGCTATTATCTGGGGAATTATTGATGGTGAAAAACTTACTTATATGCAGTTTATAGGAGCAGGGATTATCATTGCAGGTCTTATCTTTTTAAGAGCGCAACCCAAAAATAAATAGGAAAACAAAATTTTCATCCATAAAAAAAGCCTGCATTTCTGCAGACTTTCTATTTTATTTAATTGTCCCGTCCTAAAATAAGTTGACAACTAATCGACTTATTTATGAAACATCAAGAATTAAAAAGAGAAAAACGCACACAAAGAGACTACAGTATCGCCTTTAAATT
>LAZY01000021.1 GCA_001013295.1 Chryseobacterium indologenes
AATCTTCCTCCGAACCGAAATGAGCCGTAAAACTGAATATGTTCATAATCCCTGCTTTTTGAGCGCTAATATACTAAAAATATTAGGTGTGTTTGCGGAGAATCAGAAAAGATTTAGTTTACAAACAGGAATCCTATGCAATAATTGGGATTTGTATGGAAGTACATAATAATTTAGGCTCAGGATTTTCGGAGATCGTTTATAAAGATGCTTTAGAATTTGAAATGAGTCAGGCAGGTATTGAGTATGAGCGGGAAAAAGAATATGCAGTTCATTATAAAGGAATTGTACTTCCACATAGATTTTATGCTGATTTTGTAGTATTTGATAAAATAATATTAGAAGTTAAAGGAACTGCAGATATAGCGGACGAACATATTGCACAGGCTATTAATTATTTAAAAGTATCCGAAAATAAACTGGCATTGGTTGTTAACTTCGGAGAAGCGAAATTGAATTATAAACGGATAGTTTTATAACATAATCGCCACGAATACACGAATAAGAATGATGCGAATTATTAATAATATGTTGATTATTAGTTATGTAAAAAGATGTAATTATAAAACAATTGCTACAATCACTAAAGATCATTCGTACATTCGTGGCAAAAAAAGAAAAGATTTCGAAGTCAAAATAAAATTGCCACGAATACACGAATAAGGATGATATGAATTATTAATAATATGTTGATTATTAGTTATGTAAAAAGATGTAATTATAAAACAATTGCTACAATCACTAAAGATCATTCGTGCATTCGTGGCAAAAAAAAGAGTTACCATTAAGATATAAAAATCTATGCCTATGTGGTTAAAAATCTTACCACGCAAATACATAGAATACATAAGATCCCTAAAATTCGGGCAACCTATATTTTTTGAGAATTAATAAAACAGACTTAAACAAATGAAAATAAGAATAAAAGACAACTCCATCAGATTTCGTTTAACCCAATCGGAGGTTTCAGAATTAGGAAAGAACGGAATCGTTTTCAGTTTCACAGAATTTGTAGACAGACCTTTCATCTATGCTATTGAGAAAACCAATGATACAGTTCTTTCTGCAGCCTTTATTGAAAATAAAATGGTCATGAAAATGCCGGAAGCAATGGTGGAAGAGCTTGTATCTACAGATATTGTAGGATTTGACGGGCAGGTAGGTCTCGTGAAGCTTTTGGTAGAGAAAGATTTTGTATGCATAGACAATACAATGGAAGACCAGAGCGATAACTACCCGAATCCCAATCTTAAATGTTGATCACTTTACAAAATAAAAGGCTATGGAAGAACATAACAAAAAGAAGGTAGAAGAAGAAATCAGCAGAGAACCCAATGCTGAAAATCCCTTCACTTTACTTGACCTTAAGCTGACACACGTTGAAAAAGCCGCCGCAGGAGTGCCTGCAGTGATGGCTGCTTTTAGTGATTTATTTGAAGAAAAAGCACCTATCCGGGGAATGAGAGCCCTGTTCAAAATGAATCAGATGGGTGGTTTCGATTGTCCGAGTTGCGCATGGCCGGATCCGGATGATGAGCGCTCCGTTCTCGGTGAATACTGTGAAAACGGAGCAAAAGCCCTTGCAGAAGAGGCAACCACCAAAAGAGTAACCCCTGAGTTTTTCAAACAGAATTCGGTGTACGATCTGGCGAAGTTGGATGATTATCAGATCGGAAAAATGGGAAGACTTACCGACCCTATGTATCTGGCTCCCGGCGCTACTCATTATGAGCCGATCAGCTGGGATAATGCCTTTAAAAAAATAGCAGAACATTTCAATGCACTGGAATCTCCTGATGAAGCTGCTTTTTATACTTCCGGACGAACCAGTAATGAAGCTTCATTTGTATATCAATTGTTTGCCAAAGAATTCGGAACCAATAATATGCCCGACTGCTCCAATATGTGCCATGAGACTTCTGGCTCTGCATTACGTCCAACCATTGGAATAGGTAAAGGAACGGTGACATTGGAAGATTTTTACGATGCAGAAGTAATAGTGATCATCGGGCAAAATCCTGGAACCAACGCACCAAGAATGATGAGTGCTTTGGCAAAAGGTAAAAAGAACGGGGCTAAAATTATTGCTGTTAATCCATTACCGGAAGCTGGTTTGATGGGATTTATTAATCCTCAGAATGTAAAAGCAATACTTACGGGTGGTGTGCAATTGGCAGACCTTTATTTACCGGTAAAGATCAATGGTGATATGGCTTTATTAAAGGCATTGGAACTTCTTTTAATTGAATTTGAAAAGGAAAATCCGGGAAAGGTCTTTGATAAAGGCTTTATTAAAGATAAAACGGTAGGCTATGAGGATTTCATGAAGCAGTTTGATCATTATAAACTGGATGAACTGGCTGAACTTTCCGGAGTCTCCAAAGAAGCTCTTTATCAGGCTGCAGAAATGATCGCCTTCAAAAAACGTATTATTGTCAGTTGGGGAATGGGGCTTACCCAACAGCCTAACGGTGTGGATATGATCAGGGAAATCCTGAATATTCTATTGCTTAAAGGAAGTATCGGTAAACCTGGAGCCGGAGTCTGTCCGGTACGTGGCCACAGTAATGTTCAGGGGAACAGAACCATGATGATCGATGAAAAACCTACGGAAGAACAGCTTGACCGCCTTGAAAATTTCTACGGCTTCAAAGTTCCCCGTAAACATGGATATGATGTGGTACGGGCTATAAAGGCCATTCACGAAGAAAAAATAAAGGTAATGTTCTGTATGGGCGGAAATTTCCTTTCTGCCACTCCGGATACAACCTATACTGCCAATGCTTTGAGAAAACTCAATTTACTGGTATGTGTTTCTACCAAGCTTAACAGAGGGCATCTTGTTCATGGCAAAGAGGCCTTGATTCTTCCCACTTATGGAAGAAGTGACAAAGATATTGTGAATGGTGAAGTACAAATCATTACAACAGAAAATTCAATGGGGGTGGTTCAGAGTTCAAAAGGAATGCTGGATGCTGTTTCGGATAATCTCATCAATGAAACCCAGATCGTATGCCGTATGGCTATGGCTACACTGGGAGACCGGTCTGTAGTGAATTGGCAGCGTTATCACGACAGTTATGATGCGGTGAGAGATGATATCGAACAGTGTATTCCGGGCTTTACAGATTATAACGTCCGGGTCAGACAAAAAGGAGGCTTTTATCTTCCCAATGCGGCAAGAGACGAACAAAGCTTTTCAAAAGAACTTGGCGGGCGTGCTCCATTTACTCTGACCGAAATTCCGGACAATACTCTGGCTTCTGATGAATACATGATGGCTACCACCCGTACTCATGATCAGTTCAATACCACTATTTACGGACTGGATGACCGTTACCGGGGTATTAAAAACGAACGCCGTGTCATATTTATGAATCAGAAAGATATTGATAAAGCAGGATTCAAACCGGGAGATAAAGTAGACCTTTACAATTACGATGACGGTATTGAAAGAGTAGCTCCCCTGTTTATCATTGTGTCTTATCAGATTCCGGAAAAGAATACCGTTACGTATTTCCCGGAAACCAATGTGTTGGTATCTGTGAACAATGTGGTGAAAGAAAGTAATATGCCGGCTTCCAAATATGTGAAGATCAAGATCAGAAAACACGATCCTGAAGTCTATAAGAAAGTAGATGAAATGCTCTATAATGGAGCCATTCAGAGACCATAATTATTCTTATATTGTTGTATGAAAAAAATACTGCCTGTAGTCCTGTTACTGCTTTCCGGCTGGGCGTTCTGTCAATCCGGATTCAAACTCAAAGTGAGTGGGGAAGTGCCCAAACCTTTAGAGCTGAGTCTGACCGATTTATCAAAAATGCCAAGAAAAGAAGCCTCATTGAAAGATAAAGATGGAAGTATTCATGTTTATAAAGGGGTTTCTATTCAGGATATTCTTGCAAAAGCAGGTGCTCCGTCCGGTAAAGAACTTCACGGGGAGAATATGTCAAAATATTTGCTGGCAAAATGTACAGACGGATACCAGGTTTTGTTTTCTTTAGCAGAGTTGGATGCTTCTATTGCAGATAAAAATGTCATTGTTGCCGATACTATAGACGGGAAACCGCTGTCGGAATCGAAAGGTCCGCTCCGTATTATAGCTGAAGGAGAGAAGAAACCTGCACGAAGCTCTTATCAACTGGAATCTTTAGTGATAGGGCAGATCAGGAAATAAATGGTAACATAAAAGCTTTTAATAAAGTATGATTATAAGGAAGAAGGAACATTGGTTTAAAATGCTTTTTGTCTGGCATGGCTCAGTATTACCGGGGCTGCTGCCACGTCTTTTGTTGCTTTTTGTTCTGTCATTGGGAGTCGTATACCTGCGAGGAGTTATTTTTTCTTTTAAAATTCCACTCAATCCGGCACCGTTAACGTTATTTGGTTTTGTACTCGCTCTGTTTCTGGGATTCAGGAATAATGCAAGTTATGACAGATTTTGGGAAGGGCGTAAATTATGGGGTGCTTTATTGAATACTGCGAGATCATTAACCCGACAGGCTTTAACTTTAAAAAATGGGAAGGAAAGCAATGTTTCTGTTCCTGAATTTGTTCAGTTGCTGGAGGCTTTTATTTTTGCCCTGAAACATCAGCTGAGAGGAACAGATGCTTATGAGGATTTAAAAGAAAGGCTTAATGAAGATCAGTTAAAAATTGTTGCTGCAGCAAAATATAAGCCGGCCGTTATTATGAGATTATTAGGGGAATGGGTGCAGAAAGCGAAAGAGGAAGGCAGTATAGATTCTATTCAGCAGGCTCGTTTTGATGAAAATTTTGATAAATTGTCTGATATTGTGGGTGGGTGTGAAAGAATTGTTTCCACTCCGCTTCCTTACAGTTACCGTGTTTTATTGCATCGTACCGTATATATTTATTGTTTCCTTTTACCTTTTGGACTGGTCGATTCGCTGAGATGGTTTACACCGCTTATTGTCGTATTTGTTGCCTATACCTTTGTGGCATTTGAAGCCATTGCAGACGAGATTGAAGAGCCGTTTGGTACAGAAGCCAATGATCTGGCTCTGAATACGATGTCGGTAATGATTGAGGAAACCATTCATGAGATGGCAGGAGAGCATATTACTGCTTCTGAAAAAGTAAAACAGACGATCATAGACTGATCATGATCAACGTATGGAATCTTTGGAAAAACCGGTTATCTATACCATTGGACATTCTACTCATTCTCTGGAAGAATTTCTGGACATGTTGAAAGCATTCAATATTGAAGTTTTGGCCGATGTACGGCGGTTTGCAGGCTCAAAGAGGTATCCGTGGTTCAGTAAAGAAAATCTGGAAAAAGTGCTGCCTGAAAATACTATAGAGTACATCCATTTTGAAGCTTTGGGAGGCAGGAGAAAAGTTCAGCCCAATTCTGTTAATAGCCGATGGAGAAACGAATCTTTTCGTGGGTATGCAGATTATATGCAAACGGCAGAATTTACCAAAGCTGTTGAAAAACTCGAAAGCATTGCGATGAAAAAGACAACTGCTTTTATGTGTTCAGAAGCCGTATGGTGGAGCTGCCACAGATCTATGATTTCCGATAATCTTAAAGCAAAAGGATGGAACGTAGAGCATATTATGAGTAGAAATAAAGTGGAAGAACATCCTTATACCGCACCGGCAAGGGTAAGAGACGGAAATGTATTGTATTCTGACGAAAGTTTATTTGACCAATAGCTAAAAATTCATGACTTATGAAACCGAAATTCAAAACAGGAGATAAGGTCAGCTGGAATTCCGAAGCAGGCAGAGTTTCCGGAACAATTATTAAGATCCATACCAAAGATTTTGATTATAAAGGATATACCCATCATGCCAGCGAAGACAGCCCGCAGTATGAGATCAAAAGTGACAAGTCAGATCATATTGCAGCCCATAAAGAATCTGCTCTTACCAAGGTTTGAGTGGAGAAGATTTAGAGACGGAAGGATGTTGTTATTGAGAAGCATGTTCTTCTGATATTCCATTCATACCTCCTTTCAAAGAAAACACCTCTTTTTCTGGAAAAGCTTTTTTAATTTTATTGGCTGCTTCCATGCTTCGTTTACCGGACTGGCAATAAACAAGTATAGGTTCTGACGTGGAGGAAATTATTGAAAAATGGTCCTGCAGAATATCCAACGGGATGTTTTTCCCACCAATATTGAAACTCAGATGCTCTTTTTCTGTGCGCACATCGATCATTTCAAAATTTTCTTTATCCCGTAAAAACTGCTCAGGACTTATAGTAGGAATCGTTTCGGTAAGATCTGTAATCTGAGACGTAGTTTTTCTGAGCTTAATGATCTGGGTTTTGCCGCTCATTACATTCATCATCCATAGTTTTCCAGCCAAAAGATCCTCTGATCGGGTGATATATTTTATCGCTTCATTGGCCTGCATGCAGCCTACCATTCCGGCGAGGGTAGGAATGACTCCGCCTTCTCTGCAGTTGGGAACCTGAGATTCTTCAGCATTGGGAAAAATATCGCGGTAATTAGGAGAATAGCTGCCGTCTTTTTGTAATACATTCCAGATGCTTACCTGGCCTTCATGTTGATAGATAGCTCCATAGACCAAAGGTTTCCCGGCCAGTACACAGGCATCATTCAGAAGACATTTGGTTTCAAAATTATCTGTTCCTTCAATGATCAGATCAAATTCCGAGATCAGTTCCATCACATTCGAAGAAGTAATTCTTAATCGATAAGGAATGATAGCAACAGAAGGGTTTTGCTGCTGTAACCTTTTTGTGGCAATATCCACTTTATAGGCTCCTACATCGTCGGGGGTATATAGGATCTGGCGATGCAGATTGCTTAAAGAAACCGTATCATCATCTGCAATACCAATAGTCCCTACACCGGAAGAGGCAAGATATTGTGCAGAGGGACATCCAAGACCTCCCATTCCAACAATAAGGATCCGGGCGTTCTCAAGAAGCTCCTGAGAAGCAACACCAAATCCGGGTAAAGCAATCTGACACTGATAACGTTCAAATGGAGTACTCATAATTGTTTCTTTTTTTCAGTTCTTTTGTCGCCACGAATACACGAATTTTTTAATGTCTGTAAGCTTATATTCTTGTTAACCCTCAACTATCAAGTATAATTTAAAAATCTAAATACCTAAGAATATTATTCGTGCATTCGTGGCAAAAAAAAATATATACAAGATACACAGTATTCAATTTTATCGCAGATAAAATACCTGCGTTTTAAAAAACACTCAGAAAAAACATCTTGCGCCTTTGCGTTTTCCAACAACATTACAGTATTAAAGCTGAGATTACTCTGCAACAGTTTGGGCAAACTCACAGCCTATATCCCTATGTGGTTAAAAAACTCAGTTTTTCAAAATCTTTTCAGCTTTTTCAGCATCCTCAGGCGTATTCACATTCATCAAAGCTTCCGGATTTTCCGGTTTCAAAATAAGCGTGTCGCTATTAATCAACACTTTCCGTGGACACGTATTCCCGAGTCCCAGAAAATTCAGCAACAAAGGATAGCTCTTAGGTTCCCAAATTGTAATTAAAGGTTCCGGCAACCCATCAAAAGGACTTTCATAAGTAGTGGCTACCTTTTCAGGATTTCGTGATTGTAACAAAAATTCAAGAGATCTCTTATCCAGCAGCGGAAGATCGCAGGCCACTACCAGCCATGCTTTATCACGCTGAGCTCGTAAGGCTGAAAGAATACCTCCAAAAGGGCCCATATTCAGGAAAGTATCGGTGAGGGCATTATAGTTAGGGTCAAAACTCTCTAACTGATCCGGTCTGCAGGAAATGAAAACCTCATCACAAAATGGAGCCAGGAGATCTGCTGCAAAATAACGCTGTTCCTTTCCATGCCAATGAAGGAGATCTTTGGCTTTTCCCATTCTTAGGCTTTTTCCGCCAGCGAGAACGAGGCCGTTGACCCGTGGAGTTGTATTATGCTCTTCTGAAATCATTTTTTCCTCCTGTTTTTTCTATTAATTTAATTTCTTTAATCACAATATCATGGCTCAATGCTTTACACATATCGTAGATGGTCAATGCAGCAACGGATGCTCCTGTCAATGCTTCCATTTCAACACCGGTTTTGGCCTCAATACTGGCTGTGCATTCAATAACGATTTCATTATGATCATTCAGTTCTATCTGCAGATTACAATTATCAAGCCCGATAGGGTGGCAGAGAGGGATTAGCTCACTCGTTTTTTTGGCACCCATAATTCCGGCGATAATGGCAATCTGAAATACTGAGCCTTTTTTGGTTTTGAAATCGCCTTCTTTCAATGCTGTCAATACATTTTCGGAAAGGGAAATGATAGCCTGGGCAACAGCTTTTCTGTGAGTGATTTTCTTGCTGCCAACATCTACAATAGCGGGCTGACCGTCCTTATCAAGGTGAGTGAATTCTGACATATATTATTTTTTAAACCCACAAACGTGGATGTTTTTTGAGCCACGGATGCACGAATATAATAGAGTATTAAAAATTCGTGCATCCGTGGCAGTTATTGATCATTATACTTCCATATTTTGTAGACTTCTCCCTTTTTAAAGTCATTCTGTTCCAGAGGGAGTTCCATAAAAGCATCAGTATCTGCAAGATGAGAGAAGTCTCCGGATCCATTCGTATTCACGGATTCAGCCGTAAGCTGTCCCAATTGATTACTTCCAAGTTTCACCTGTACAAAATATTGGAGGAGAAAAGGAACTTCAATATCATTTTGTAAAACCGCAAACTGAGGTGAGTTTCCTGAAATTTCCAACGATTTTTCCAGCCAGGGAATGAAATATCTGTGCAGACACATAAACACTGAAATAGGATTTCCGGGAAAGGCAAAAACGAGCTTATGATCCTGGTTTTTACCAAACCAAAAAGGTTTTCCCGGTCTTTGTTTTATCTTATGGAAAAGCTTTTCTATGTCCAGTTCTTCACAGGCCTGAGGCAGGTAATCAAATTTTCCCATAGAGACTCCGCCACTCATCAGAAGTACGTCATATTCATGGATACATCGGGAAAGTTCTTTTCTGATTTCATCATAATTGTCATTCAGATGAAGAGTGTCTGCTTCAATATGGTATTTTTTCAGAGCGGATTGTATGATAATTCCGTTGGAGCGTCTCAGTTGATAGGGGCTGGGAACAGATTCGGCACTTACCATTTCATCTCCTGTGGAAATAATAATAAGCTTTGGCAGTTTTTTTACAGAAACAGAGGTTTTGCCAATAGAGGACGCAATTCCAATAATAGCGGGAGTAATGACCTGATTGGCTTTTACCAAAATTTCCCCTCTCTTTTTATCTCTGCCTTTCAGATGGATATTCTGTCCTTTTTTTATTTCAATAAGAATGCTTGCAATTCCATTATTGATGGATATATCTTCATAGCGGATGACGGTATCTACAGAATGATCCAGAGCAGCTCCGGTCATGATCTCTATACATTCTGTTTCTGAGTCAATAGGTAGAGAAGGTTCTCCGGCAGATTGTATGGCTTTAATGGTAAAAGAACGAATTCCTTTTTCATACGCACTGTAACGGATTGCAATTCCATCTACGGTGGGTCTGTCAAAAGGGGGAAGATCCCGGTCCGCAGTAAGATCTTCAGCAAGAACTCTTCCCAATGAATTTTTATAAGAAATCTGCTCTTTTCCAAAATCTTTCGTTTGGGAAAGAATGATATTCTCTGCCTGTTGTACGGTGATCATTTCCATAATTATCCTCCTATTGTAGCCATTGACTGATGGATTGACGAAGCTGTGAGACTTAGTTGTTCCGCTTCCCATCCGTCTTTGGGTTTATGATGTATACTGTTGATAATAATATTTTTAAGCGCTTCATCGGACATTCCCGAGCGGATGTTATCTTTTAAATTAACTCCACCTCCTTCATAGAGACAGGTTCGTAATATGCCGGAAGGTGTAATCCGGATTCTGTTGCAGTCTCCGCAGAATGAACGGGTATAGGCTGCAATAATGCCTATGTCTCCCAAAAATCCGGGTATTTTATAACTGTAAGAGGTTGAACTTTTCGGGTCTTCTGTTTTCTGGATTTCCGGAAAGTAGTCTTTGATGTAGCTGTAAATTTGAGGATGATTCCATTTCAGGGCTACTTCAGCATCATTATTTCCATTGAAAGGCATTTCTTCAATAAAACGGACATCCACAGGAAGGTCTTTGGTGAGCTGAACCAAAGGAATAATATCCTCTGTATTCTGATTTTCCATCACTACAGTGTTGATTTTTACTTTAATATCGTGTTTTAGCAAACTTTCCATAGTTTTCATCACTTTATCAAAGCTGTTGCGACGGGTTATTTTAAAAAAACGTTCTTTATCCAGAGTATCAAGACTAAGGTTGACCGATTTAATTCCAAATTCTTTAAGCTGAGGAATATATTGTTCAGTAAGAAGTCCGTTGGTAGTTATACTTAGATCTGTAAGCCCGTTAAGGTGTGATAGTTTTTCAATAAGGTCAATGCAGTTTTTTCTTACAAAGGGTTCACCGCCCGTTATTCTGATTTTATCTACACCAAGATCTGTAAATACAGAACATATCCTGAGCATTTCCGCATCAGTCATCAGGTCGTCCTGTTTGATCCAGTCGAGGCCCTTTTCCGGCATACAATAAGTACATCGGAGGTTGCATCGGTCAACAACAGCTAACCTCAGATAAGTGATATGTCTTCCGAATTTGTCTGTTAACATATATAGATAAAGGTAAAAGAACCTTACACAAATATACTTATTGTTTTCACGAAAAGCCAAAAATATCAATAGTGAAAAGCTGATCTGAAAAACAGGTCTGAAAAGTCTTAAAAATAAGGTGCACAGATGAATAGAAGTGTCTTTTCGTATTTTTAAATAATTTTATTGATCCTGAATAAGAGAAAATAGGATATTTTTGTCACGGTTTCTGATATTTCCGGACCCGTCAGAAGGCTGTATCTTTGCACGCTGCTAAAAACAAAGAATAAAGATAGAGTAGTGTGTTCAGAGAAAGCAGAATATAGGGTAATTTTATAAATTAGTGGGTAGCATTTTCATAAGTGTATTGAAAGGAATAGTATGATAATAGATAAAGAACTGATCAATAAAAATTCGGTAGAAGAAGTATTTAATAAAGGGATTGATGTCGTTTTCCAGGACGAGATCAGCGGAGATTCATTGAATTTTTTTCCGGAGAACTGTTTTACCATTATCTTACTGGATCAATGTAATGGCGGGAAATGTACTACGGGTCTTAATCAATATCATTTAAAAGCTCAGCAGTTATTCATACATCTCCCTAAGAGAGAATACAAATGGGAGCTGGCGCCTGATACGATTGGAAGGAGGCTGATCATTAATGATGCGATCCTTAAAACATTTTCACCCACGCTGAAGTTTACCTTTTCTTCATACAGCAAATACGAAATGATACTGCCTGATGATGAAACGTATCATAGATTCAGCCTGGAATTTAATGCGATCAGGAAAGAAATAGCTGCGGATGTTGTTTTTCCGGAGCTTATCAATGCAAGAGTACGCCTTTTGGCTCTTATTATCAACCTGTGGGTAGAACATGCTTTTGGAAATAAAGCATTAAGTACCCCGGATAATCTGGCTTTCCGTTTTCATATGCTGGTGGATAAATATTACAAATCCCAAAAGAGCGTGGCCTTTTATGCTGACGAACTATGCATTACGCCCAATTACCTGGGTGTGATCTGCAGAAAGCAATATCAGATTTCTCCTCTTGAATTTATTAAAGAAAGAATCATTCTGGAAGCCAAAAATTTGCTTCATAGTTCCAGTAAATCGATCAAGGAGATTGCTTTTGAGCTTGGATTTCAGAATTTTTCCCATTTCTCCTATCTTTTCAGGACTAAAACGGGAGAAACGCCCAAAAACTATCGCAGGAAACTTGAGGAAACCAATCAGGGTTCTGTATAGGAGTCTAAATGTTCCTGTCATTCTAAGGTCCTATGTGGTATGAAAATTGACCACAAAGATCGCATAGAATTATGGAATTTAGGCATTGACAGCATTTAAATATTTTTTTAATCATCATTCAGCCACTCAAGAAAGTTCTGAACCCGCACACGGCTCACAATAATCTCGTGAGGACATTCCGGATCGAAATCAATAGACAGTCTGCTGTTGGCCGCCTTTTTGATCCCTTTTATCGCCTTGATATTAGCAATGCAATTTCGGGAAACTCTGAAAAATACATCTTCTGTAAGCTGTACTTCAAGCTGATCCAATGTATAATTGACGATATATCGCTTGTTATCAAAAGTATGGAGCATCACCACTTTCTCTTCACTGTAGAAATAGGCAACGTTTTTAGATTCTACATAGAGGTAACCATCACGGGAATGGACCAGAAATCTGTTTTTGATCTTTTTCATCAGGGAAGATTCCACCATGCGGATTCCTATTTCCTTTTGTTCTTTGTCGAAATGCAGGTCTTCAAGTTTAAAGAGAGCCCGTTCCAGTTCTTCCTCCGAAATAGGTTTCAGCAGATAGTCTATACTGTTGACTTTGAATGCCTGTATGGCATATTCATCATAAGCGGTTGTAAAAATAATAGGAACGTCCACTTTGATATGATTAAAGATTTCAAAGCAGCTGCCATCTGATAAACTAATATCCATCAAAATAAAATCAGGCTTTTGCTCCTGTAGAAACTTGACAGATTCCAATACGCTTTCCGTTCTTCCCAGTAAATGATAATCCGGCCGAAGACGGTCTACCATTCGTTTCAGTTCAGAAAAAGCAAGGCGCTCATCTTCAACAATTAAATATTTTTTCATTCTATGAAAGGTATTTTAACAACAAATTCATCCTGTTCCTCCATTATTTTCAGTTTTTTGTGATAGCGATCGTATTGGGTATTCAGAAAAGATAAGCCAATTCCTTCTCCCTTGGTAATGTCATTGCGCAAAAATATTCTGTTTCTGAAAGAAATTCCATGTTCATCTACGGAAATATAGATTAGTAAAGGGTCTGCGGCAGAACTTACATTGTGCTTGAAAGCATTCTCCAGAAGAAGCTGAAAACTGAACGCAACCAATTTACGATGTTCCCACGATTCCCACGGCTCAATATCAATCTTAAATCCGTTTTCAAATCTTATTTCCATTAAAAACAGGTATTGACGGAAAAAATGCATCTCTTCTTTTAAGGTATTCAATGGTTTTTTGCTTACAGATAATACCTGTCTGTATACCTGAGATAAAGCTTTGGTGTATTTATTAGCCTGCTCCTGATTTTCATAAATAAGTGAAGATAATACATTGAGTGAATTGAACAAAAAGTGTGGATTTACTTGTGCTCTCAGAGCATTGTACTGATACATTAGCATATCTCGCTTTGCTTTTTCAGATGCTTTAATAGCCTTGCGTTCTGCCTGAAAATAAAATAACAGATCAAGGATAAGGAGAATAGGTAAGTTGGCTGTGATATTAAGAATAAGACCCGCTTTATAGGATAGAGACTGCTTGATGCCCACATCGAATATTTCGGTGACAATAAAATTGAATGCAAAATACAAGAGTGTACACAGCAGAATATTGCTTACAAATAAAGAAGAAGCATGCCTGTACATACTGTTGTGCATAGGAGTAATCTCATTAATTACTTTGATCAGCAGATAATCCAGAAAAGTCATGACCAGGACAATAGGATAGATCAGGACAAACTGCAGCAGAAAATTATCCCAAAGACTGATTTTTGAAAGAATGCTGCTCTGCATGATCGTATTGAAAAAGAAGATCTGATATACCGTATAGATCGTAGTGACGATAAAGTAATAGAGTATGATCACATACTTTTTACCTTTTGTTTCCTGATTCCGGAAAATTTCAGAAAAGCCCATATGCTGTTGTATAGGTGATTGTATTAAAAAGAGAGTTGACCATTGATGTGTATCCTGTGATTATTTTTGTTTTCCTGCAAAGTTATACTTAATCCCGGCAGAAATATAAAATGAAGGATCAAAAGTAGCATTTCCCCATTTCAGAAATTGGGAAGGTTCTCTGTCTCTGTAGCGGTCAGTACGGCCGAAATTGGCTCCAAACGTTCCACTGATCGTCCAGTTACTGAATCTGTATTCCGGCTCCAGACCTAAACTTACATAATGATGGTCAAAATATTTCTTTTGGCTTTCCACTTTAGCAAGAGAAAAGAAAAACTTTGGACGGTTGACGATGCGTAGAGCAAAAGCTTCATTAAATCGGTATCCTACAGAAAATTTGGGATTATAACTCAACTCGGCATGATATTCCATTCCACGTTTTTTTTCATGATGGTACTGAAAATAAGGCATGGGGATAAGCATGGGTTTGTCAAAAGCATTGTTTCCAATAAGAGCTACCCCTAGTTTTATTTTAGGACGGACCTGCCAGATAAAAGAAGAGTAAATATTGACAACCAGATGATCAGTTCCTATTTTCTTTACATCGGTAGAGTAGATGCCGGCTGAAGCCCCTCCAATAAACATAAGTTTTTCATGCAAAGGCGTCATATACATTACCCCAAGGTCTGCAGAACCCATTTCTTTAGGCAATGCTTCAGCGGCTGTTCCATCATTACTGAATGAGGTATAGGAAACATTAAGAGTTGCTGCCCAGATAGAGGGTTGTTGATAGTTTGTAGGTTTTACACTGACCGGAACCGTTGCGGTGAATGTGGTGTTGAGGACTGAGCTTTTTCCATCAGTTTTGTTTCTGTTGTCATCAATATACTTTTGCTGGGGAAGGTATTCTGATCTCAATTCTATTTGAGCGAAAGCATGAGCTGTCTGTAATATTGCAGCCATTATGATCCATTTCTTTTTCATTACGTTCTTTTTTTGAATGCACAAAGAAACTTTAATATTTTCTCAATAAACTGTTGGTCAGTGTGTTAAAAGATGTGTTGTAGAATAGAATGGATGAAGTGTATTATTGGGATGATGAATTTCCAGGTGTGAGGAAGAAAATCTGCTTATGTATCACTTTTCAAATATTTTTTTTGCCACGAATACACGAATAAATAACAGAGAGCATAATTCTATTATTAATGTAGTATGTTGAAAAATTATCTATAAAATCTTCACCATGGTAAAAAGAGATGAACCTTTTGTCAATTTAACAAGATATAATTTGCAAATGTCTTAGAATGCACGAATAAAAAAGGATTCGTGCATTCGTGGCAAAAAATCAACGGCGATCTATTATCAATCCCATTTACTCCCAGTAGAAACTGCATATTTCCCTGCTCCGGTAAAGAAAAAGCTTATACCAATCAACATGTAGATGGCCAACAATTCCAAAGCCCAGCCTCCGAATTCATTAAGCTTAAAGATATTGGCGGTCTGCGCCAGAATAGTTGCCGTGAAACAATTGGTGGCAAAGATCAAACCTGCCAGACGTGCCCGGAACCCAATGATCAGCATTACCGGAGCTATGATTTCACCCACAAAAACTCCATAAGCAAAGACAGAAGGCAATCCGTGCATGGTCATCATCTCTTCGATAAATCCAATGCCATGGATCATCTTATTAACTCCATAAACTGACATGGGAAACCCAATGGCTATTCTGCTGATCAACATTCCTAAATCAATGTTCTTTTTCATTTTTCTGATAGTATTTAAAAGTTATATTTTGCAAATGCCCCGATGTTTTCCAGGGTCTTTTTTCCGTTGTTGAATTGGTCAAAATTAGAAGCGATGCCATACATCATTTTGTCCTGTTTGACTCCCAGCCGAATAAACTGCAATCCTCTGGGATAGCCGCTCCCATCCAGATTACCAATAGCGAGAACACTGAAATATCCCTGAAGATTTTCTTTGAGGTGTGGCATATATTCAAAAGAAACGGATTGCTCAAGCGAAAATCCTTTCTGGTAGGTAGTCCCGATGGAATAGGAGAGCGTATAGATAGGTTTTGCGATCCGATACTGGATATAAGCACTGAAGAATGCTCCGGGGTTTTTCATACCCAATGCAGCGTTTATGCTTATCTTTCTGGTAAGATGATAAGCCATAGTATTTCTGATAAAGAATATATTCTCTTTGTCTCTGGTATATTCCGTATCAAATAAAGTAAGATTATTGAGCTTCAGCCGATCATTAAAATAATAATTGACATTGTGCATATAGGTGTAGGAGCGATGTCCTGCAACAAAATCCGGGGTATAGTTGAGCTTCTGTGCATTAAGGCTTATAGAAGCTGATGCAAGCGCTGTTATGGCGATAAATTTGGCCTTCATATTTCACTCATTTAAATTGTGTGAGCAAAATTATTCAGGCACGATCGGAATAAACTTAAGATATCTTAAGAAACGTCAGACAGATGTTTTTTTCTTAAATAGCTGAGATATTCTACAGTGATTCCCAGATAGGAGGCTATCATATATTGCGGAAACCGCTGCTCAATATTGCGATAAGCTGTAACGAAATTTCTGTATTTGGTGTAAGCATCTACCCGTGAATGTTCAAAGGTCCTTTCCTGTAAAGTGACATAAGCAGACTGCATTTTCAAACGCCAGAACTCTGAGATGGCAGGAACTTCTTTATACAGAAGCTCTAGATTGTTTTTACTGATCTGTACAACAAAAGTATCTTCATTAGCCTGAATAAACATTCTTGAGGGAAGTTCACTCAGATAGCTGTATAAATCATTTACCCACCAGTTTTCAATGCCGAGTTGAGTAATATTTTCCTTTCCTTTTTCATCAATATGATAAGCATAGAGGCTTCCCTGAGCAATGAAGCGCATATGTCTGGAAACCTGCCCTTCACGAAGAAGATAGTCTTTCTTTTTAAGTTGAATAAATTCCAGTTTTTGAATCACAAGATCAATTTCATTGTCCTGTAAAGGAACAATTTCCTGAAAGTGTTTTGTCAACTGTGAAATAATATCGTCTGTGTTCATAATGAATTTTTTGGATTGTCCGTTTTTGTTTGTTGACGGGCAAATAAGAGACAAATTTACATAAATATTATGGTAGCTATGGATGAGGTTGGTAATGACGGGATTACATATAAACAAGTCAAAGGTAGAATGGTTAAATTTTGCTATCTTAACTGATGTAAATGTAAACCGTCAGAATATGGCCCATTTTGATAATGAATTTCAAAAATATCTTGCAGGATTGGTTGAAACCGGTTTCGAATTTGTCAATAACAATTCGGAAGAAGTAGATGCTGTCTATATTATTGGATTAATAGAATCCGGTTATTTTTATAAAGCATTTTATGAAATTAACGGCTATCTTGTGAAATCCCATAAAGTAAATGAAGTATCCGATATGCAGTATGACATCAGTAATGAAAGGGCTTTTGGAATGTTACATGAAGGAAATCAGACGTTGAAAAATATCGAAGAATTATTTATAAATGAAGGACGGGAAGTTCCGGTACTGCTGAAGCTGTCATACCATCCGAAAACCGGTAAATTCAACAGTGATCTTAGCTATAATAAAACTTTTACCCAACATAAACAGAAAACAGCACAGGATGTTTATGAAGAATGGTTTTCTCATATTGAAAAATTAAATACATAATGAGATAAAAACTTTCTACTATTTCTGATCTGCTGGATTTTCAATAGCGGATTAGTAATGAGTGCAGAAATACTGCTTGCATTACAAACTCTTCTTTTTTAATATTCATTTTATAAATTGGCATGAAATTTTAATAATAATTAATTTAAAAATAAGAAAACAGATTCTTAAATTATCATAAAATTAGATCGATAAATAAAAAAACATATGAAAAACGTAAAAAATTTGATTACAGCAATGGCTGTTGTTGTGTTTGCTTCAGGAGTATCAGCACAACTTGTTCCCAAAGGAGGAGCGGATAAAGATAAACATGGATGCAAAGGATCTGCAGGCTATACCTTTTCTGTACTAAAAAATGACTGTGTAAGGGTTTTTGAGCAGAAAATACAGCTGAAAGAAGTAGACAACAAGAAAACTTATACTTCGAATGCTGCCGTGATCATGAGTGAAGACGGGGCAAAAGCAGAATTGTTCATGCCTTCATCCGATGGAAGTCTTGTCCTTGACAAAGTGGCTTCTAAAAAAGCTATTGTTTATAAAAAAGGGAAATATACTTTAACAAAAGTAAAAAATACCTATACTTTAAAGCTTGCCAATAAATTAGTATTCAAAAGCTAAAAGGTACTGCATAAACTTATTATACATGAAATCCGGCTCAAAATGAGCCGGATTTTTTATTGAAGATCTATATGGTATAGATAAAAACAGAATAGATGCAATACTATAGGTTTGCAAAGCTTGAGTAGGTCGATGATAGACTATCCAATCTTAACAAATTCGTGCATTCGTGGCAAAAAAACGTTTATCTGGCCTGCCCAATATCAAGCCTGTCAAATTTCCCTTCAGTATTTTTATGGAACTTAAAAAATACAGGAAACGTTCCCCATTGTCCTGCCTTAAAATTACCATAGATGTTTTGACCGTTATTCTCAACACGTTCTATGCTGAGAAAAGATTCTTTTCCCAGAGCATTCGAGAAAAAAGACTTAAAGTCTACGGGATTGCCGTCATCAGTCATTGCTGGGTTTTCGGTAAAATAATTGTACCATTTTTTGTCGCCAGCTTGCAGTGCCTCTATAGCTTGTTTTACAGAAGAATCTGTAATGGTTGATAAATCCATATTTTGATGTTTTGAGTGTTGCGTTTGAGTATTGTGTTTTTCTTGATCAGCTTTTTGTCCACAGGCCATATAGGAAAATAATAGGGCCACTACTGGAATCAGTTGATGTTTTTTCATCATGATTTTAACTTTTGAGAGGATGCTGAAGGTAAATAATAAGCAGATTCAGGCAGAGAAACGGGAGTTCTATAACGACTCCTTTTAAATCCTTCTGCATAAGATGGAAACAGATGATCAGCAATATGCCGGCAGCCATCAGAAAATTTCCCCAGACAAATGTTTTGGGAAATAAGATCATGACAGATGCAATGACAGTAACAGCCCCGTTGATCATCAACCCTGTTTTGTCAAATGCCCATTTTCCAAACATTGCCATCATTTCAGGCTTTCCCCAGATCATTGCTGTTCCCTGTTTGAAGCCCATAAAGACAGCGGTAAGGATGAGTATGGAATTAATAACTTTTAAAATCATTTCAAGTGGTTTTATTGAGTAAGAATAGAACTCTGATACAAATATGCATGAAATGAATGGTTTGTGTATGGTGAATTTTTCGGAAAATCGCTTTTCTTCCTTATTGCTATCATAAAAGAAAACCACAGTAAAGATCAACTGTGGTTTCCGATAATTAAGAACTATTAAACTATGATTCTGCTTTCAGGTAGCCCATATGTAAGGCTGCCTCTTTTCCGAATAAACAGGAGAAAATATTCTGAAATTCGTGAATGTATTTACACTTTATAGCGTTACCATATATCTTGAGTCCTTCCAGTATTTTTTTTGAACTCAGGTCTATATCGTATTTAATGAATGTTTCCGGTCTTTCGTACCGGATGCGCTGATCGGATGCATACGTTCTTGAAAACCCAAATTTCTGAAGCCATTCTTCCGTTATCTTAATAGGTTTTATAGAATCAGCAGGAACCGCAACACTGTGAATATCATTTTCTATTTTAACAAAATATGCCTGCCCCGCACGCTGGAAAATTTCAGTGATCGTATAAATCTGATTTTTGTACTCGACTAAGTTTTTGATTTTTAGATCTGCTACGTTCATAATATTTTGAATTTAAGTGATGGAATTATTTTTATAAATTGCAAATAGTATGCCTTGCATTGTATTGTTATGTCTTGTTTCTGTGAATCTTAGGTTAAATTTTCAGTATAAATAATTAATAAAGTGTTAAAGTGACCATTGGGTGGGCGATAAAAAGAATTTCATCCGAAATAAATATGGTATCTATGTGGTACCTGTACTTTTTCTTTCTTTGGATACATTGGCTGTTGACAGTAGCAATGCAGTGATCACTGCAATCATCAGAATGGCAATGAAGACATTCCATGAGTAGGCATGGAGAAGGTAGCCGCTACCACTTCCCAGGACACTAGAACCAAAGTAATAAAACAACCAGTAAATAGAGGTGGCCGACGATTTTCCACGTCTGGCATAAAGCGCCGCCATCTGGCTGGCCATGGTATGTGCTGCGAAGAATGAAAGGGTAAAGAGACCAAGCCCAAAAATAAGAATATAGAGCTTTTCCGATAAAAGTAAGAAAGCTCCCAAAAGCATAGAAAGAATAGAAACTTTCAGAATCGTATTCATCAGGAATCTTTTAGAAAGACGTCCCACGATCATTGTTCCAAAAACCCCGAAAATATACATTAAAAAGATAAAGGCAATAATAAAATGGTTCAGAAAGAAGGGGGCTCCCTCGAGTCTGAAGCTTAAATAATTGTAAACACTCACGAAAACGCCCATCAGCAATGCGGCAATGAAGTATAACCGGAGCATATAGGGGCTGGTAAGGAAAAACTTCATCTGTTTTACCTTCAGGTGATAGTCCGTTTTCTGAGGGTTGAAAAATCGGGATTCCGGAAACAGTTTCCAGAATATTATTCCCAGAATCAGACTTTCTATACCAATGACCAGAATAGCATTGCGCCATCCGAACTCTCCAGCTACCAGAGTGGCCAGGATTCTCCCGCTCATACCACCGATGGTATTACCGCTGAGGTACATGCTGATGGCCATAGGAATAGCTAAGGTACTCACTTCTTCAGTAAGATAAGCCAAAGCTACTGCAGACACTCCTGAGACAACAAAACCTTTAAATATTCCGATGACAATCAGAAGGCTGAGGCTGGGAATCCATATTGAAATAAGGGTCAGTAAAGCTGATGAAATCAGAGAAAATACCATCAGCCCCTTTCTGGAGTAGCTGTCAGCTTTGAAAGCAAAAAACAGGAGTCCCAGAGCCATCCCGATTGTAGATGAGGAAACAAGCAGAGAGGTGTCACCTGCCGATACTTTAAAGTGTTCCGCAGCCATCGGTAATATAGGCTGAAAAAGATAAAGCTGTGCAAATACGGAAAGCCCGGAAAAGAAAATACAAAGCTTTATGTACCGGAAACGTTGGCTTCCCTGATCTGCTTTTTCAGATAAATTCATGATTTTTTTGCCATTAAAATGCAGTGATTCATAGAGAATATGATCCTGTAAATTTCCTGATTATTTTTTGAATCTAAAAATCATTATTTCAATCATGACGATAGGTGCGGTTATAAATATCATGTTTATTAGTATTTCCTACTTAAATTTAGAAATTAATGCATCATTTCATATACCTTGATCAACTCAGCGATATTGGTGACATCCAGTTTCTGAAAAATCCTTTTCTTATAAGTACTTACCGTAGACATTTGGATATTGAGCCTGTTGGCGATTTCGAGATTACCGTTTCCATCTGCCAGAAGCTTGAAAATCTCATATTCCCGGGTTGACAGTTTTTCTGCCGGATTATCCCTTTTATTCTGAATAATGAGCCCTATGAGTTCTGCAGGATAAAAATAGCCCTTTTCAATTACAGTTCTTACGGCATTTTTAATCTCTTCTTCACTGCTTTGTTTATTCAGGTAGCCTTCAGCCCCTTCTCTGATGTACTGTATGGCTACATCTTTATCATATCCTGAAAAGACCAGAATTTTTATATCTTTCTGTATGCCTTTCAGCTCAGAAATCATCTTTTTATATTGGGTTCCTGGCATATCAATATCCAGGATAAGAAGTCCATACTGCTGTGTACCCAGCATTTTTCTGACCTGCTCATAGTCTTCGGCAAAATCTATAGTAAGACCGGGATAAGCCGATTCAAGTACCAGAGCCGTTCCAGCCCTTACTACGTAATGATCATCAGCGATTAATATTCTTTCGTTCATATAAGTAAGTTAGTTTTTATTGAGAATAATATCCACAACAGTTCCTTTAGGATGATGGTGTCTGAAACTGATTTCGGCGTTAATTTTTTTGACCAGATGAATCACCATATGAAGACCCAGTCCTTTTCCTTTAAAACTGGGAGTTTCCAGCTGGGGATTTCTGAACAGACTTATATAGATGTTGATCTGCTCTTCAGACATTCCAGCCCCGGTGTCACTGATAGTTATGATGGTTTTCTGATTGTTTTCTGTAATATTCAGAATAATTTCTCCCTCAAAAGTGTTTTTTACCGCATTATCAAGGATATTGTGAATGATAGCCGTTAAAATACTCTCATTTACCCTGGAATATACGATGCCTTCCGTCATGTTGGTAATAGACGTTCCTTTTTCTTTTGCAATTTCATGAAACAGTCTTTTTTTGATTTCAAGGAGCCTGTTAATAGGGTATTCCGATTCTTCAAAAATATTTTCTGCTTTGTAAAGCTCCGTATATTCCTTTAAATTTAAAGTGAACTGATAAAGCTGCTCAGAAGACTTGTAAATACTGTCAAAATATTTTTTCTGAAGCTCCACATCATCCGATTCATGAAGCTTTTGAGAGAGCATGGCAATAAATCTGATTGGCGTGGTAATATCATGACTGATGGTTTCTACCAGCTTTTTCTGATATTCCGTTTCCTTCCGTAAATCACTTTTTACCCCTTCCAGCGTAAGAGATGTTTCTTTGAGTTCAGAGTTTTTATTATGAACAATCTGCTTGAGCGCTTTGTTTTTTATCCTTAAAAAATTGGTTGTAAGCTGAACAATGACAATAATAACGATCAGAATTACAATGGAAAGAGATACCCGGAACAGCAGCGTTTGATAAAAGAACGGCTGAACTTTAAAGCGGATGCTTTTCTCCTCAAACTTTCCATCAGGAGAGATCAGCATTCTTACACTGAGGGTATAATCTCCCGGAGAAAGATTGCTAATGGTATATTTCAACTCCTTTCCTGTAGTGATCGGTTCCCAACCTGTACTTTCATTGCCTGAGATTTTAGCTTCTAAATAAAGATTTTCAAGATTAGAATAATAAGGAATGTCGATAAAAACATCGGCTGATTTATAATCATTTTTCAACTCAAGGGCCTGGTGAAAATATTGCGTTTCGGCATTTCCGATCCTTATTCTTTCAATATAAAATTTTGTTTTGTCAGGATAGTAAGTTCTCACGCTGTCCGGATTGAAGAATACAAAACCATCCATGGACGGAAATACAAAATCTCCGTTCCCCAGAGCATAGGCGCTAGGCTGTGAACTGCCGTTGAACTCATTGGTCAGAAAACCGTCCCGTTTGGTGAAACGATAATAATAAACCGGAGCTTTGCCATCTGCTGCATGCTGCAAGAGTTGTTTTTTAGGAACCTTAAACAATCCGTTGTTGGAAGAGATCCAGTAATATCCTTTTCTGTCTTCAAGGAGATAATGCGCAGACTGCAGGTAATTGTTCCTGTCATTAGGCATTTTGATCAGTTTCCTGTTTTTTAAGAGATAAAATCCGCTTTTATCCGTGGTAACCCAGATCAGATTATCCTTTGTCCTGATAATATTTTTGACATTGATATTCCTTTGAATCGGGATAATCGTATTTTTCCCAAGCGTTACAGCATAAAGACCGTCATCATTACCCGTTAAGATTTCATTTTCACCGTATTGAAAAACTGTATTGATAGAACCTTTAAAATAATAGATAAAATCTGGCTGGGCAAAAATATCCTTTTTGGAAATCTGTAATTGATACCCAGAAGAGGTTAAAAACGTTGAGGCATAAAGATTCCCACTTTGGAAAAAGGCCTCAAATCCCTGCTTCATAAAAGTAGAATCTTTCTTTTGGTATCCGGAATTTTTATGAAACCTGATAATACTGCCTCTTTTTCGGATCAGAATATTTCCGGAGCGGTCATACATCATGAGGTAGTTGTCATTATTTCCAAACGGATATTGATTTACAATTCCATTTTTCCCAAACTCTGTTCCGTCTTCAGCAATGATTGTGTTCTTACTGAATGGGAGAGAGGCATAATAGATATTATTGGAAAAAGCCGTTTTCTTCTTTGCAACGTTAAAGTCGGAGAGCTTGAGAACGTTAAGCCCATTATTCAGAGTACCCAGATAAAGCTTGTTGAAAGTCTTGCCGTAATACATAGAACAGTAAGAATGACTGCCTATTTCATCATATTTTACCAAAAACTTCAATGCCAGATTGGCCCCGTTGCATTCCGCAATATAGATATTGTTATGATTGATAACGAAGGTCTGATTGGTGACCTGTTGCCAATAGATTCTGGTATCAGGATCGTTAAAGAGCGTAGGCTTTTCAGAAACAGAAAGCTTGCCTTCATCTATCGAATACGTTTTTCGGGCTTTCATATCATTGATGAAAAGAACCTCATTGAATACAAAAACACTGCTCAGGTCTCTGTTCGAAAAGGGAAGGACGATTTTAGTCTCTTCTCCTTTCTCATTTCTGTAAATGATCGCGTTCTTTTCCTTAAAAAGGTAAGCCGAGTTCTTGAGCTGGATAAAATACTGGATGTCATTATAAAAACTGGAGGTTATAATGTTGTTGGCAATTCGCTGAAGAGAACCATTGTTCTTTGGGATGGATGTTTTCTTATTGTTGTAGAGCCTGGTTAATCTTGGAAACCTGTTTCTGATAATGATTTTATTTTTCTGGAAATTATTGAGAATCGTAATACTGTCCAGAAGAGGATCTCCGATGAACTCTCCAAAATGGATGTTATTGACCTTAAAATTATTAAAGGTAATAAAAGAACTTCCGTCATACCGTACAATACCATTTTCTGTAGAGATCCAGATAAAACCATATTTATCCTTGACAATGGCCTTGGCGCTGCTTTGCGGAAGTCCGTTGTCTATATTGTACCATGTGGAAGTATGGCGCTGTCCATAGAAATTTATATATAAGCAAGCAAAAACTAATGCCCAAACTCTCATATGTGCAAAACTGATCTATGCTTTCTGCATCAAGGCAAAAAACGGTTAATAATAGTTTTTGTACAAGTCCAAGTTTTTTTAGTAGGTGGGAACGATTGAGAATAAATTTTTGTCATTAAGTTTTCTTGGTCTTCTGTGTTTTATATTTTTTAACGGTGTAAAAATAGTGAAATTATAAACATAAACAGATATGTTCTTAACTGTTTTCATATGAGTTTTGTCTTTATTTATTGGGGGAGAACAGTATTTTGCATGAATTTTTGTAGAAATAATTCTATATAATGTGAAAATTTATTCTACAATATGGAATTTTCAGGACAGTAGTGATTTCAATTTTGAGATCCTTGGAAAAATAGGTTTATAGTACTTCCAAATAGGGTGAATAAACTTGATTGTGAGTATGTTGCTGATTTTTAAATGACTGCTGTTGTCAAAAGAGAGTATTTCCCTTTGTGAGAATAAATTGTTTGGGAATGAAACGATAGGGAAGGTCCGTGATTTTTTTGTAGTAAAAGTTTTACAAGAGAATTGTGATAATTCTACATGTGTTTTTTTGAAAGGGTGATTCAGTATTCCTACTTTTGCAAAAAAGTTTCCATAGCTGATTAATACAGGCTTTTTATGGAAATGATTCTAAAGACACAAACGGTTAGTCCTGAAATAAAGGGTCTCTTTTTTAGAGATCTTTTTTTATTGCATATAAGCATGCAGTTTCAAACCTAATCCTTACAAGAGATGACCGAAAAGGATATTCTGACAGGAGGTTCAGGATATAAACATATACTTGCAGGAAGTTCATAAAGTGCCCAAGTAGGCTTGTAAAGGCGGTTTTTAATGAATAATAAGTATTAAATATCCGAAAAATTCACCATATTGTTTTATTTCTTATGATTAATTTTATAAATCTAAATTGACCGTAAATAACAAACAAGATGAAAAGAAGTGAAGAAATTACCAGGCAGTATTTTGCCTTTTTAGAAAAGCACATTCAGGATGTCATTGCAGGCACTGTCCCTGAATTTATGGAAGTGAATGAAATTGCCGGCGAACTTGCCGTTTCCCATAAACACCTTACAGATACCATCAAAAAAGAAACCGGTCAGCATCCCTGTTATTTTTATGACGAAAAAATTATTGCGGAAGCCAAAGAAATGCTGAATACTTCAGATAAGTCAGTCGCAGAAATTGCCCGTATTTTTACCTATGATCCTTCCAATTTTTCAAAATTCTTTAAAAAAATGACCGGGCTTACTCCCGGAGAATTCAGAAACTCCAGTACAATCTAAGTTTTTTTGATAAAATAGCATCAAATCACTTTTAATAGGACTTGTTTTGAATTTATTTTCTCTTTTTAGGGACTTAATGAATATTAAGTCGAATTTTATAATTGATTAAAATGAGAAAATAAAGAAAAATAATCTTTTATAAATGAGTATGTTGTGAAAAATAATTGTATTTTTTTAATATTTGTTTATTTATATTACTTTATTGTATGCTTTTTTTTGTTAAATTTAGGTGAGAAAAAACTAATTAATTCAACAAAGAAAGACGTTTAAAGTTGCGGATATAAAATGAAGCAGTTTGGTTTACAGAGGAAAAGAATAAAATATTGTGTTTTTAATAATATTTAATTCTTTATGCGAGCTAAAGCCCTTTAAATAGTCATATATTTGTTTCTTCGAACCACAACAAACAAGATTAAGGATGAACATCAATTTCACAACAGCAACGATTAAAGACTTTGAGAATATACCAGATAATGATATGGCTCAAAGGGCTGAAATATTTTATGAATACCTGGACTATGTAAAGTCTAATGGACACATGAATTACAGACTGAAGAATACTTCAGGAACCAATGCAATATTAAATGTAAATATTGCCAATCAGAACAGAGAATTTGTTAGCTTTGTATCAAGTGATTATTTAGGATTTACACAGCATCCGAAAGTAAAGCAGGCAGCGATTGATGGGATAGAGAAATATGGCACAGGAACGGGAGCCACACCTCTTATTGGAGGATATTTTGATTACCATAATGCATTAGAGAAAAAGATTTCAAGCTTTTTTAAACGTAATGAAGATGAGGCGGTCGTATTTACAACAGGATATACTGCCAATAGTGCCACTTTACAATGCCTGATGCTGAAGGAAGATCTTGCTATTTTAGATATGGCTGTACATG
>LAZY01000022.1 GCA_001013295.1 Chryseobacterium indologenes
GACAATCTTCCTCCGAACCGAAATGAGCCGTAAAACTGAATATGTTCATAATCCCTGCTTTTTGAGCGCTAATATACTAAAAATATTAGGTGTGTTTGCGGAGAATCAGATAGATTAAAGAGATTTAAGCTAATAACTAATGATCCGTTATTGAAAATTATTAAAACTATTGAAAAATATTTAGAAGAACATGGCAATTAAGCAATATAATTTCGAAATAGTTTACAATCATGATCAGGTTGATTTTATAGAATATTTGAAGCCTTTAGTTGGTAAACAATGGGATAAATCATTGAAAACAATGGGAAAGCGTCATGGAAGTGGAGCTGAACGTGATAGATTGAAAAGGTTTATTCGAAAAGAATTAAAAGATAATCAAGGAGATAATTGTGCATTTTGTGGTTTAAGTTTGAAGACCAGAGAAACTCATATTGAACACATTGTCCCAAAAGGCGAGGGTTTATACCCTCAGTTTATGTTTGAACCAAAAAACCTGATATTGGCTTGCTCGCTTTGTAATGGTTTTCAAAAGAAAAAAACGTACAATACAATAAAAATATATAATGACGTCTATAACGTATGTAAATTTAAAATTGTTCATCCTTACTTTGATAACCCAGATGATCATTATGAGTATATTAACGATCCCGAAACAAATATGAATGTTATAATAAGGCCAAAGATAATTAGTGGAGTTGAATCAATAAAAGCAAAAACGTCAATTGATTTATTTGAGTTAAAAGACTCTGGCATGGTTGAAGCAAGGGCGAGTGAAATATTAGTATCCGAGAAAAAGTTAGAGGTGGCCAAAGAAAATTTATTGAAACAGGTATTAAATAGACCATATATATCATGAGTTTATGTAGTATTAATATTTAAAATAAGCGTTGGAACTAGTTTTTAGTTCAACGCTTTTTAGATTAAGTTTTAATAGCTACGATTTGATCTGACGTTTCAAAAATCAAAAATTATTAAATTAAATTATCATTTATCTTGAAAACAGTTTCAGTATCCAAACTATCCAGATAATGTTTTGTAACAGTAGTATTTGAATGGGATAACATTTCAGAAATTACATCAATAGAAATCCCATTTCTTCTCAACACTGTCGCATAAGAATCTCTTGCTGTCTTCAATTGTAAAGTAATTGATAGTTTAAGTTTTTCAGAGATATTTTTCAGAGATTTATTAATAGTCTTTCTCATTTTTCTATTCATATAATCAAAGTTTTCGTCAGAATATCCTTCCTTTAAAAATCCAAGTATGAAGGGACTTTCTTTACTTCCAACCTTATTAATAATTGTTTCTACTTTTTCATTTACAGGAACAACAATTTCTTGTTTTAGTTTTTTCTTAGTGTTTTCAGTTTTTTTTCTGAAAAATATAAAACAATTCCCTTTTTTGCTATCCCATCTTAGTCTTAAAAGATCTGCGAAGTTTATGCCATTACAACGATAAAGAAGTTCCCATATATCTCTCGCAAATTCTTCCTCGATATTGTCAAATTCTTTTAATTTAATGATTTTAGAAATTTCTTCATTACTTAAGACTTGTTTTTTGGGGAAGTATTCACAAATAGAGTAACCACTTTTCCCAAAAGGGTAGGTGTAATCAGAAGGTATGATATTCTTTTTTTTCATAAAGTAATTAATTACAGTTCTAAGATCTCGAAAATTTGAGTTTATTGATGAAATTGAGATTCCGTCCTGCAATCTTTTTCGTTCATTCTGTTTTAGAAAATTTGGAGTTATGTCTAAAATTGTTATTTCAGGATTATTCCTTGTAAATACATTTTTTGACTCTTTCATATGGACTTTTGTTCTGATACTTAAATGGTCATTTTCATTTTTATATTGTGTGAAGAGATCTGTCAATTTTAGTGATGTGGAAGAAATCTCTTTTTCGGATTCAATCTCTTTTTTAAAGAACTCTGATTTAATGTAATCTCTGTCGAAAGAATTTATTGTGGATATGATTTTTTCAGCTTTAGTAACTTTTTCTTGACATTGATGCCGAAATTCTATTACTTTTGGCTCCATATTCTTTTTATCAAAAATATAAGAGTATTGTCTCTCGGTCATTCTTGATATATTTAGATACAATTGGTTTTTACCATATATAATACGAATACTAAGATTATATTCGTCATTTCTAAGTTTAACTCTTTTGTCTAAGGTAAGAGTGCATGTTGCCATTAGTGATGTAATTTAAATTTAAACGGATAAAGTTGGAATGTTTTCGTTTTTAATATTTCTTCCATTGTTATCAATCCAATAGTCTATATCTTTTTTATTAAATATTAGTTTTTTTCCAATTTTTTTAAATGGAATTTGTTTTCTGGAAACCATAGAATAAACAGTTGATTTGGTCAATGGGATATATCCAATTAATGAATCTATATCCATATATTTATTTATTGTCATTTATTAAATATTTTATAAAGCCAAAGACTTGGCTATTGTACGTTTTTTTGTTTGATTTCGCTCAATATACTAGTGTTAATACTGCGCTAAATTTAGGAATGTAGTTACGAGATGGACATAAGAAATATCAATACTATAGATTGATATTTATCGCATAAAATTTTTATGCAACATTGCTTATTTGATTTTCAATTGTTAAAAAGTCATGTTTTAGTGTGATGTAATCCTGTTCATTATATTCAGAAGCACCTTTTTCAAGAATCTCACGTATCTTCACTATATTCTTTTCATAAAGTTCACTGATAATTACTTTACGATTAAGCATTAACGCCGCTCTTCCTGTAGTTCCAGTTCCGCCGAATGGGTCCCATATAGTACCGTTTTCAGGGATAAAAGATAAAAGAAATGGTACAGGAAGTAATGTTGGAAAAGATCCGAAAAATCCGTTTTGTAAACCGCCTTGTTGAGATCTTTCTTTTGAAATATTTAATTTTAATATCTGCTCAATATCATTATCACAAAGAAAATTTCTGATTGTTTTATAATGATTGGATATATGATAAGATGATACTTTATCTGCTCCTTTGTTGCCTTGTTCGGAACAACCTTTTTTAACTGTTGCAGATTTCTCTGGATCAAATATTCTTAACTGATCGTAGTAATAATCTTTAGATTTAGAGAAAATAAGAATTGATTCGTATCCATTTGTAAATCTCTTGGTATTATTTCCTTGTGGTTTATTATTAGATTTCTGCCAGATTACTTGATCTATATAGAAAAATCCGGCTTTCTGCATTTCTGTTACTAAAAGAGCAACTATACCTACACAGATCCCTCCTTGGTAAGAATCATGAAGATTTATTATTATAACCCCATTATCCTTCATATTTTGAGATCCAAGTTTCATGACATCCACGATATTCTTGATGAATTCTAGAGGTTTTTTTTCACGACCAATTTCAAATTCCTGCCCTTGTATATTCTTGTCTGAATACTCAATTTGATTATAATAAGGAATTGAGGTAAAAATACCATTTAGTATTGTATCTTTTGGAAATTGAGTATCAAGACAATTGCCTGGTAATATGGAATATCTTTCTGAAGTTATTTCAGTTATCGGATTTATATTTGTAATCCTTTTATCCTTTTTCGTATTATATTGATTAACTAGTAATTTAGCTTTTCTAAAATCATAATTCTTTTTTAGAAATCCATCAAGTATTTTAGCCTCTTTTTCTTTTTCAAGACTGTAATTCAATTCTTTATTAGTCAATAAATCTAATGCTTGTTTTGCCCTGTCACATGAGATTTCATTTTCCAAAATTTTTGTCGAAAGATTCAAATTGTTATTTGGATTTTCTTTATCAAAAACTAAAGATTTTTTAAAAGTAATCACGTTATTTCTTCCCCATCCTTTACCATATTGTTCAGAAATAAATCTATATTTTTCGTTATAAGAACTCTCATCCAATTCGCTTTGGCAATCAACTACTCGAAGATAATGAGATAAAAGTCTTTTACGTTCCTCTATTGTTGGAACGGATTTTAAGTTGTATTCGATTATCCTGTCTTTAAATTCCTCCTTTGATTCAGGAGTGTTATCTAATACTATGCAGTTAATGTGGTTTAAATTTAAATTTAACAACGTTAAAAACCTTAAAACTCCATCCACAATAATATATTTATAATCAACCCTAAAAACAACAATTGGAGAATAGTATCCAGTTTTTTTTATTTGATCTTTAAGGTTTTTAATGAAGAACGATTTTCCTTCTTTATCAAACAGTTCTCCCCATCCTTCTGAGATTTCAATTTGTGATGTAGGTATTGTCGTAATATTGTTTGCTAATGGTAGTATAACTGATGAATTTTCTAATTTTTTCATAATGATATTTTTTATTTTTATAGTGGGTTATTTTAAATTTGGGTAACTTTTATTTTTTTATAAAAAAAAAGGGAATTATCCCTCTATCTCTGGATTTAATCAAAGACATTTACATGTTGTATTCTTTTTTATATAACTCCCATATTTCCTTTCTTACAGCTTCTTGTATATAGTCGTCTTTGGTTGCCATTTTAAATTCAAATATCCAATCTTCTCTGTCAATTTCAACAATTAGATCTGAACTAAAGAAACCATCACCAACTTTAATCCTTTCTTCTTCTCTAGGATTTTTTGCGTTCTCATTAGTTACAAGAAATTTTTTCATTATTTCTTTTAAACTCTTTTCACCAATTTGCCCGAAAGTTCGAGTTGTATTTTTATCTTTAATTCCATTTGAATCGATCCAAACAATCTTCACCTTATCATACTTAAAACCCGAACCTTTTTTTTCGAAAACAGATCTGTAATATTTAGGTTCATAAATCAAGATTAATTTCTCAATACGGATTATCCATTCGTTTATTTTTTCTATAATATCAATTACATTGAGAGAATCAATTTTTTCATGAAGAAACTTATTGAAATTTTGGATCACCTTTTTTTTCTCTTCTTCAATATCCTCAAAATAACTATCTGTAAACTTTTTATATAAGTTTCTATCAGGATTTCTCAGTTCATGCATAACCTCCTTTTTGTTCATCTTTTTTATTTGAATTATAGGTAATCCCACATAAAATGTCTTAGGTTTAATCGTCATTTGACTAAGTTTTTGAACGATGTTACTTATATCAATTTTCATATTATCTATTTTGATGGGACAAAGATATAAAAAAAAATAATAGTTACCAAAGTATAAAGTGGTAACTTTTTTAGTTTTGAATATAACATATTGTATACCAATTAATAAAAATATTGCAAGTATAAATTAATATGATCGTGGCATGCTAAAAAATGCTAAAATTAACTTTCTTATTTTGTTTTCTTAGAAAATGCACTTACATATGTAATGGGATGATTAGTTATCCAATAAACTTCCAAATAAAAATAATAGTATGGAAGAAAAGTTATTCAAATATTCTATAAGTGAGAGAATATTTAACAAAAAGTTGGGAGATGGTCAATTTTGGCAAGTGAACCAATCCATTATTCCAACAGAAACAACAATCAGAGATTTTGCGACATTAATTACCAGGCCAAAGGCACATTCTTGGAGTGGTGGTATTTTTAAAGAATCGATAAGTAATAATGAATGGATTCAATCTTCTATTATCGGATTGGATTTTGATAAAGGAGAAATTTCATTAAAAGAAGTTTATCAAAAATTTGAAGAATTTGGAATATGTCCTAATCTTCATTATGATACATTTGGAACTTCGGCGGAACTTCATAAGTTCCGGTTAGTTTTTTTCTTTGATAGTACAATTAATGACATTGGTATTTATGATAAGATTATGATTGCCTTAGAAAAAATATTTTTTATAGACCCTAAATGTAAAAATCCTTCCAGAATATTTTATGGTGGGACCAATGTAAAAATAACTAGTACTGCACCAGTATCACTAATTAAGTTCATTGAATTTATTGATATTAATAAAATATCTAGAGATAATTATCTTACAAGAAATATTCTTGGTACAAATTCAATTACTGCTAATTTTTGTAATAATCTATATAATGATTATAAGGATAAACACTTTTTAGCACAGAACAATAATTTTAATTGTACTTCTTTAAAAGGGGGAAAAATCGTTGATTGGGATATGGCAAGAAAGAAGGTGAAAATTCTAGATAATTTTTTTAATGGAGAATGGCTAGATCATAATCAACTTTTTGGACTGGTCACCAATATTATATATATAAGGGGTGGTGAGAAGAAAATAAAAGAAATAATGAAAAAATTTAATTTAGAAGGTAAAACAAACTATACTTCCAACAATTTCGCCATTATACCTTATGTTAAAAAGATGAAATACTATCCAATACCTGTTTATAAGTTTTCCCCTCATATTGAAGATAGTGAAATTCATGATATACTTACTGAAGTAAATAATATTAGAGGACATGTAGAAATATTAGATCCGATTAATAAAATAAGTCTTAAGGAAGCAGAAGAAAAAATGATCTCAAGTTTTCGTGAAGTTCTCGGTAATAATGAGACGAACAAAACCTATATATTTTCTTTACCAACTGCAATTGGAAAAACAAGATTATTAACTAATGTTGAAAAATGTGTTATTGCATTGCCAACTAATAATCTTAAGAATGAGGTGAAAGAAAGGATGGTTACAGAGCATACTTTTTCACCGGATACTATTAAGTTTTTTGATAATGCTCTTAATAAAAAATTAGGATATTATTATCAAATAGGTTTACCAAAGAAATCAATGGGATTAATTGGACAAGTCTCTGAATTTAGATATCCAAGTAATTTGGATGATATTAAACTGGCAGCAGATTATATAACTCAACTTGAAGAGTGTAAGAACCCAAATAAAACTGTTTTAACTACTCATAAAAGAATTTTAAATTCAGATTCCTTTATACATAAAACTATTATTTTTGATGAAGACCCTCTCAATTCACTGGTGGAAATAAAATCTATGTCGATTAAAGATATCATTGGAACTCAATACTTACACGATCCATTGAAAGAAGTTATAAATTTTTTCTTACCACTTGAAGCTGGCATTTATGAAACCCCAAACTTTAAAATCAATCATGATGACCTTGTTGACTTCATCCATGATAAAAACATTTTTCAAACTAATGTTTTCGGTTTTTTTTATAGTAAGTTCTTCATCAAAAACGGAGATATGGTTTATTACATAATAAAGAAAGAGCTACCTGTTAACTCAAAAAATATCATTATGTCCGCAACTATTCCGTTTGAATTTTATAAGAAATTATATCCTGAAATGAAATTTGAATTTTTTGATATCAAACATGTTGAACAAAAAGGGGAAATAATACAATATACAGGTCGATCCTGTTCCAGAAAAGGATTGAACATTTATGGTAAACAAATTAGTGATGAAGTTGGAGATAAAACTGTAATTACATTTATTGACTACAAAGAAATTTTTCAAAATTCACCAAAAGAAGTTCATTTTGGTAATTGTTCTGGCTATGATAATCTTAATGGACAAAATATTACGATTGTTGGTACTCCGCACCGAAATAATGTTGAATATTTTCTAATGGCAAAATTGATGGGAGTTGATTTTGACATAAAAAATTCACAAATGAACTATCAAAAAATACAGTATAAAGGATTTGAGTTTATGTTTAATGCATTTGATAATGAAGATTTAAGAGATATTCAATTATCTTTAATAGAATCGGATTTAATACAGGCGGTAGGACGCGCAAGAACATTAAGAAATGATTGTACAGTCGAAGTATATTCAAATCTCCCTTTGTATGTATCAGATCAATTTATTATTAAGAAAAAAATAGCATAGACTCTCAATTAAATAAATCATGATTTTATAGAAAAATGGGTTAAATTTTTTTTTGAAAAATGACAATTAACTTCAATTTTTAGATTTTTTTTTCAGAAATTTTTTTTTGAGATTTCAGTTAAATTATTGAACTCAGGTTTTTTTATCAAAATACCATAGGGGGAGGAGGGGGGATTTGAGGGGGCCCCAAAGGGGTGATAATGATGATTTTTAGAATATGATAAGAAGGGGGGATTGTCTCCCTTCTTTATTATTTAATTATTTTGCCCTTATAGTAATCTTCTATAAGTTTATCCTGTTTTCCTTTATATTACAATAAAAGGGAATGCGTTCTGAAAGTGCTAAATAGTGCTAAATGCTTAGGCGTAAAGGTATTTTCGCTTTAAATTTAATCTGTGATTAAAACAACCACAAAATGAGAGTAAAATACAACAGAGTTTCTACATTACTTCAAACCGGAAATCGTTTTGAAGCAGACAAAGAAAAATATGATATGGTTTTTCTTGATAAAATATCTGGATCAGTAAGTTTTAAAGACCGTCCTAAATCTAAAGAACTCATTAAATTGATTGAAGAAGGGAGAGTTTCAGAAATCGTGGTAGAAGAGTTTTCAAGACTTGGAAGAAACACCGGAGATGTAATCCAAACACTTGAATGGTTGGAAGATGAGAAGATTAATGTGGTTGTAAGAAATATAGGTCTTCAGTCCAGACCTAACGGTAAGAAAAACGCAATATGGAAAATGATTTCTTCTGTAATGTCTTCACTATATGAAATGGAACTTGAGAATATTTTGGAAAGAACTAGTGTTGGGAGAATGGTTTATCTTCAGAATGGTGGGGTTTTAGGAAGGCCAATGGGAACCAATGAAGGTGATTCCAACTTTATTAACAAACCAAAAAATAAGAAGGCATTAGAATATCTTAAGAAAGGAAGACCCCTGAGAGAGATAAGTAAAATTCTTGAAATGTCAACAAAGACGGTTATGAAAGTAAAAAAAGTGGCAATAAAACTTGAAATGATTTAATTTAAAAATTGTATCCTAAGATATATAATACTAGTTGTTTCCTTCGGCAAAATAATATTTTAAGAATTTTGAAAAAAATATTACGAATTTGAAATAGATATCGATGTTTTCGAGTGTAATAAAATTAATATTTACCCTAGGTAAAGAGTGAAAAAGCTTTATTTATAACGTTATAAATGGGATTTTATTTTTAGTTTAAATTTAAACCGGGTATTATAATTTCAGGCAAAAAAGGTTTAAAAAGATAGTGTAAAAGTTCTTTAAATATGAAAAATGGCTAATAAAATTACTAAAATAAGTATACTTTAGATACTTATTTAGCAGTTTGTTTTTTCAAAATCTCTAATAAATCTTCTTGAGATTTTATTATTTTTTTCCAATTAATCTCTGAAGAAGAAAATATTTGATCCTCAATTATCATATTCCCTTCACCTCTAAATAACCAGTTGGCATTCAAATCAGAATACCGGTATAGTATTTTTGCTATATTTTCCTGAGATAATCCTCCTCTTTTTCTCCCCTTTCCGATTATACCTACAGAAATACCTGTCTCAACGGTAAGTTTATTATCGTTTAAACCTTTGTATTCCATGTATTTATCTAATCTCTCAAAAAAATCATTCATTATTGCTATATATTTATTGATTTGTATTGAAATATTGATATATTTGTTTCGTATTTGAAACAAAGTAAGCAATGGATAAAAATACGCAAAAAAGACTGACATACAATACTCAAATAGTCAAAGTTCTCTCATCATCTTTTCAGGTTTCTGAATATTTCGTCCGTGAAAGTATCAAGGGAAACAAGAGTAGTTTCACTGCGGATGAAATAAAGAAAAAATACAATGAACTTAATAACCCAACTCTTGAAAAATTAGAAGAATATAAAAAAGGAAAATAACTATGAAAAAAACTCAATTAATCATTGGAATCAGCATTCTGTTATCATCATGTGGAAACCACAGTGATGAATCATTAGAAGAAAAGAACACAACTAATCAACTTATAGGAGTTTGGCACAGATATAAAACAGTTGTTTTTAGCGGAAAGGATAATACAATCCTAAAATCTTATGAACACTCAAAATGTGAAAAGGAGTCGATTCATGAGTTTAAGAACAATAATAAGTATTATCTCACAACTTTTGTCATGAATTTTTCAACAAATCAATGTAAACAATCCGGTACTATAGAACAACTACCGTATATTTACAATCCTACCACCAAATTACTTGACATTGATGGGGAAAAATATTACTTAAATAAATTAACCAACCAAGATATGGAACTTCAGGAATATGATTATTACGATCAAAACGGAGATGGTCAAAAAGACAAAAAGATTGACTACTACAGAAAATAACATATACATTAAAATATAACCGGATGTACTATAATGATTACCTAAACCTATTTGACCCCGAATCCTTATTATCTCCCAATTTTATTATTTCATTTCTTATCTGTTTTGGATTCTTTTTGTTTCTGTCCCATTTAATTTTTGGAAAACGTTCTGGTAAAGATCATACATCTATTATTTTGAACAAATCTTTAAACATTGTTGGATATATAGTCTATTCTTTTTTACTGATTACAATCATTGATTATAATTACAATTTCGACAAAACAGGATTTTGGTTCTCTGAATTTGAACCTGTACCTGATATAATAAAACAACATATCAATGAAAAGTACTCTGATAATAATGAATCACATCAAGAAAATAATATTGAATCGACTTATACAGGCTTTAATTGGTCAGAAATAAGTATCACTCCTGAAGCGGAAAAATTTATTAATACTTCAAAAGTAATTAGTCAATATAATCTTAATGATGAACAGATATTACAATTAAAAAAAATATTGAGTGATCCCAACCCAGACCCAAAAGATTTATCCGGAAAATCATGTAGTTCTGAAACAAAGAATTGTAAATGGTGTGGAAAGGAATTCATTCTTGAAAGCAAATATTATTCCTCTAAACAATTGTTGAGTAATATCGTAGAACCTGCCGAAGATCCACTTCAATTAATAGGACTTTTAATAAACATTGGTTATGTTGATCCGGTTAAATGTATTGACAGTTATGAGAATGGAAATAAATACCAGTGTATTGTTACTGAGGATAAAGAATTTTGTTCTTTAAAATGTGAAAAAGAATTTAAAAATTCTCGCGGATATTAAAAAACTAATCACATTATAGAAAAGTGTCTGTTAAATTGTCGTAGAACTACGACAATTTAACAGATTTATTTAAAATTAGATAAAGGATATAATATTTTTATCTAACTTTAGTGATATAATTTCATTAAAACACACAAATATTATTATGAAAAAAAAAGCCTCCAATTCTGAGAAGATTTCGGAGAATCACATTAAAGGTATAAACCGTGTAGTGAAACTTGATATTGTCGTTAACAGGAAACAAATCAGTCACTTCAAACACTTTCGATTACAACAGAGTGTCCGAAGACACCACTACTTTGAATTGACATTATCTCATGATTCTTTGGAAGAAATACAAAATCACAATCTTGAAGATGCCCAATTATTTTTAGGAAAGAGATTGACAGCAATTTTTAAATATAAAGATTCCGAAAATGAAAGTCCAGAAAGAACATTTGTAGGGGTTGTTACCAAAGTTGCGTTCAGTCAGGAAGAAATGAGTTTGGGAAATATTGTATTAAAAGGATATAGTCCTACCATACTTATGGATTCCGCCCCTCATACTCAAAGTTTCGGAGGGGATCAACCTATAAACACATTCATTATTGCCGATAGAATTATCAAAGAAACACTAGGGACAAGTAATTTTGATTTCAGGATAAAGACACTGAATAAAAGTTATATTAATTATAGTTCCCAGTATTGCGAAACACATTACAACTACCTTGCGAGAATTGCGGAATCTTACGGAGAACAGTTTTATTATGATGGTGAGGTTTTACATTTTGGAGAATTACCACCTCATGAATCCCCTCTCCAACTTACATACGGTAGTAATGTTACAGATATTCAGGTAGAATTAAAGGCGGTTCACACCAAACCAGAATACTTTGGATATAACAGTAGTAGTCATTCAAAAATGTTAGGGTCAGATAACAAAATTAAACATTTAGGGGATCTATCATCTAAAGCCTATGAATTAAACGAAAATATCTTTAAAACACGGTCACTTACACCTACTCCAATCAATGCCAATATGTTCATGGATGTTGATGATTCCCAAAAAAGCGCCAGAGGGAGTGCCTCAGTAGAAGTCTTTACTGTATCGGGAAACACCAGTGTCCCCTTTTTATATACCGGGTGTGTTGTTGATTTGAAAATGAGAAAACCAGACAGTAATGAAACCTCTTATTTTACAAGACTTATGATTACTGAAGTAGAACATGAAGTAGATACAAGGGGATATTATACAGGAAGTTTTGAAGCGATAGCCGAAGGAACAGGATTTATGCCTAAACCTGATTTTGTAACCCCTAAAGCGGAACCACAGGTTGCCACCGTAATTTCCAATATTGATCCATTAAATCAGGGAAGAATACAGGTACAATTTGACTGGATGGTCAATGATACAACCCACTTTATCAGAATGATGAGTCCTGATGCAGGTGGAACAGGTGTTGTAAGTCAAAACAGAGGTTTTTTGGCGATTCCTGAAATTGGAGATCAGGTAATGGTAGGTTTTGAATATAACAACCCTGATTTTCCTTTTGCCATGGGTGGAATGTTTCATGGAAAAAATGGTGTGGGTGGAAATATAGACAATCACATAAAATCTATCCAGACAAGAAGTGGAAATAAAGTTATTTTTAATGATGCTGAAGGTCAAGGAAGTATTCGAACAGAAGATGGAAGTACTAACTTTATTTATTTAGACGGAGAGGGGAATATAAGAATAAATGCCCCTAATAATATCATATTTGAGGCGGGGAATAATTTAGATATGAATATTGGAAACAACATGACATTTAATGTTGTAAATAATGCGGTATTCAACATTTTTCAAAAAATGATGGTTAATTCACCTACCCTATTACAGAATATTACAGAATTTTTTCATACCCAAGCGGGTAAAGCCGTAATAAACTCTGACAATGAAATTAAAATTGAAGCAAAGGAAACTAATGTAGCTGGAACTCAGAAACTGTTTATGCACTCGGATCAAAATACAGTTGTAAACAGTAAGGGAATTGTGGACATGCACGGTAAACAGGGAAATAATCAAACTAACAAACCTCAAAATTATAAATATGTTCCTGTTTATGTAGATGAAAGATGCCTGGTAAGTTTTAGACCAAAAAATGATTGGGGTGGAAAAGGATATGGTTTTGATTGGATAAGAGTTGGAGATACAAAGATTCCCGGAGATGTTTATTATGGAAAAGAAGTCGGAAAATATAGAGATTCAAGCGGCGCACTATTTCAGGTTTATGAAAATGAAGATGGTAAACCACCTGTAAGTTTTTTCATCAGTGATAAAAATGATTTTATCTCTTTAATGTCTAACTTTAATCCTCATGCGTATAGTGTTAAAAATAAGAAAGGGAAAAAAGTGATGGTAAATTATTGTGTTCCTTGGTTGACTTTATATCCTAAAACAATTGTGAAAAATATTAAACAACCTAATGGAAAGATTGTTCCAACAACATTAACATCAACTTATAATAATACTATTGCGACACTGAGAACCATTTTAAATATTCAAAAAAAACCAGAAAAATTAGAATTTGAATATGATGACAAATTGCTCAAAATAGTTAATAAACCTCTTCCTCTTACGGTTGGAAAACATGAAATAGAGATAACCATAACTTGTTTAAAAGAACTTAAAAGTGAACAACCAGTTAAAGTTATCGCCACTTATAAAGATTCGAAAGGAACAGAAGAAAAATCTTTAGCAGGAAAATTACGGATTGCCCAAAACAAAAAAAGATTTAAAGCCAAAGTGGTATTTGTTCAAGTATATACTGATATAGGAAATCGTGTTAGAATTGGAAGACCTGTTGGAAGAGAGGCAGAACTAAAAAAATATATGAACCAAGCCTTAATTACTCCGTTTTTTGAAAAAACAGTAACTTTAGATATGAGTGTTGATGTTGATCCTAAAACTAAGCAGAGACACAATAGAAAAAGCAACTTTAATAGAAAAGCTAATATTATTAATAACCCACAAGGGGGAAGTGATAAGTGGATTGAAAACTCCATAGGAGATAATTTATCTGACTATTTAAATGAAGAATTCTATAAACAATATGGGAAAAAAAAGTATCAAAATATTTACAAAGTATATTTTATAAATGAAGAGAACCCACATATAGCAGGAATCGGTAGAACAATGGATGATCCTACTGCAAAAACAATACTCGTTTTCAAAGCTGGATTTAATGATAGCACTATTGCCCATGAAGTATTCCATTCGATGGGACTATATCATAGTTTTGATAATGATTCAAAATTCACTTTTGAACAATACGTTACCGATAATATAATGGATTATTCTGACTTACAGGGATTACCTGTTATTAGCACTTATCACTGGCAGTGGGCAATCCTACAAAGTAGATCGGAAAAAGAATAAAAATACTATCTCCTATTTTTATAAATTAGATGATAAAAATGCTGAAATCTAAAAATTTATTGAACAATGAAAAAACTACTTTATATATGTTTTCTATCATTTATTTCATCCTGTAATTCACAGGATAAAAAAGAAGATACAAAAACAATGAAACCCCCAACCGCAATAAAACACAATACAATGAACACTCAATACGACTATAAAAAATTAATAGATGAAAAAACGGAACACTTTGATATTAAAAAATACCAAATAGGAAATATTGATGAGTTAGGAAAAAGTTATGAATTAAAGAATGGTACAAAAGTAGAAGAGTTTGGAGAAAAGGATAAAGGATATTTTAGTGATTCAACACCAAAAAACTCTTTATTTACTATCTATAAAGAATTTTCATCCAAAGGTACTATCTTACGTAAATGGGTAAATTTCAGAAACGGTGGAGGACCTGTAGGAATTAAATATGAATATGATGACTCTGGAAAACTTATCAAAAAAACAGATATGGATAAAGGATATACCATAACAGCGGATGATATTATTGACTATTGTAAAAAGAATGAAATTGATTTGTTCTCTGATTATACCCACATAGATAAAAATTATGACGGAGGTTCTCAAAAACTTTATTTAGTTAATTACAGAGGAAAATATGAGGGAAAATTCGGGGCGAGAATAATAATTGTTATTGATGGGAATAATGGGAACGTATTAAAAGTTACCTCAATAAATGGAAAACATAATGATTCTTCGGAAGTCTTGTATGAGAAAAAATAATCATTATGCCACAAAAAATCACGGATACAGCCCAATTATCTTGTAATCAAGGAACAACACTAAGTAATTTAAGTGTTACAAGTCAGGATTTTACAACAGCCGAAGGAAAATATATTGCCACAGAAAAAGATAAGGAAACAAATGTCAACATTAAACCTTTTGGTCAGTGTAAATTAAAACCTTCATCAGGAGGATATTTACCGTGTGTTCCAACACCAACAATATGGCGAGAAACAACAGAAAAAGATACAATAAACAATTATAAAATTCTAACAGAAGATTCTTTCTGTATGTGCGGTACAGGAGGAAAAATAAGTATAGAAAACAAAGGACATGGAGAAGAACATGCAGTAGAGTAGATAATTGAAGAAACTGTATATTAACGTTTAAATTTAAATCATTTTAATTCTTCACACCAAACCCTAAAGAATTAAAATTTCTATATACTAAAGTATATTTCTCTTAATTAACTTTTTCCAAAATTGATAACTTAATTTATTAGTTATTAGTTTTCTATAATAATGACTATGTTAACAAAAATTCCACGCCAAGAAGTTGAAGATAGAATAAAAGAGATTGTCGATGATATTAATGCACCATCTTTTTCTAAGAAATTGAATTCTCCCCATTTAATTACAATTAATACTAAAAGTTGGTTTGAATCATCTGAAAAACATTGGAATAGAAAAATTAAAAATGAACTTATATTACCTATTTATATAGACAAAAAACACTTAACACGTACACTGTTAATAATAGATTTTTTAGTCAAACTGATAGAATATAGGGGACATTCATTTAAAATTGTTCGAGAGAATCATAATGTGATTGTAATGTGTGGTCGGGAAATTAATATGAGTATTAGAAATGTTGGTAAGTATGAGGATAACAATGACTCGTATAGATCAAGAGATTTTATTTTAACTGAAATATTATGTATCCAGATTTACGAAGACACTTGGAATCGAAAGGAATGGAAGGATACTCCATATTCTGGATTAGAGAGGAAGTTAATCAGAGTTATTGCATATACTGAATTGTACGCAGAATATTCACATCGATACCACTTACAGTTAAAAGAGAGTTGGCGTCAGCAAGAAGTAATTAGACAGGAAGAGATTAGAAAAAGAACTGAGATTGAAAATGAAAACAAAAAAATCGAAAAATTAATTACAGAAACGGAGAATTTTTATAAGGCTAAGAAAATAGAAAGGTATCTTATTGAAAGAAAGGAATTCCTTATACAAAATAATCTCTTTTCAAACGAAGAAAAACTTTATTTTGAATGGGGAATGAGCCATTGTAGAAAATTATATCCTTTTATGGACTAACGTGACTAACCACATTTAATAAATAATAACCAATAAATTCATGAATCTAAATTAATAATGTTTAAAAACATTTACATTTGAATTATAAACAAAATAACAATGAATATATATGAAATTGCCGAAAATCTAAATAAACTGGCCTCCAATTACGAAATAGGTAATTTACATTCGATAAGGCAAAAATTAAAAAAAATGTCAAATAAAGCTGGTTCAAAAATTTTTAGGAATAATACTATATTCGATGAAGGATGGGCTTTTCATTATGGAGGCCGCAAAGAGTTGCAGTTTAATATAGGATTTGAAAATGAAGGTTTAAGATATGGAATTGCATTTTCCTTAGAAACAAGTAGAAGTCTTCCTAAAATTGATTTACTTTATCCTAAAATTCTGAAATTAAATTCAATGATAATTAACCAATCTGAGCTTTTTATTGATTATAAAATGTGGTATTGGCAAAATAAAGATAGAAGTGAAATACGAGATGTTTTTCAAATAGATGAACAATTAACAAAAAATGGAACATTTATTTTTATTGGTAAAATAATTGATAAGAACAGTTTAGACTTTGATGAGATCTTAAAAACATTTGATAGATTACTTAAAGTTTATATTGAAGTTGAGAATGATAATCAAATATCTTTAAGTCAAGGCAGTTTGACTAAAAATGATGAATTTATTTTTGTCAAGGGGAAAACAAATCTTCCGCAGAATACGAGTTATACTAAAACTCAAAAACAAATAAATATAAATGCTAGACATTCTTTTTTACAAGAACAATTGTATACTAGTTTAGTATCTGTATTTGGACCAAATAATGTAGGTACAGAAAATTTTATTGGTGGGAAAAGAATCGATGTGGTTTTGAAAACTAATAGTACTCTAACTTTTTATGAAGTTAAAGCTTGTAGTTCTGCAAAACAATGTATGAGAGAAGCCTTAGGACAACTTATGGAATATGCATATTTTAATGGTAAAAGATATGCAGGTAAAATAGTTATAGCAGGTGAGCATCCTATTGATATTGAAACAAAAGAATATTTAAAATTTTTAAATTCTGAATTTAATTTACCTTTGGATTATCATCAAATAAAAATTTAAATATGAGAAAAATATCAAATGCCGATTTAAAAGTTCAATTGACCAACGAATATTTAAGAAGTGGAGGTTTGGAAAAGATTTTATCCCCAGAATTACTGCAAGATATTATTAATTTTAGACTAGATTCGAAAGGAAAGGCTATACCAGGTACTATTACACCAAGACTTAATGCATTCATGCTTACAATTTTAGGGAGTCATTCTTTACCTCCATTACTTGATGACGAACATATCTCAGAGTACAAAAGTTTCGTTCAAAAAAGTTTATTTTTTGATCAAGTTAATATTGATACAGAGGAACAGATCGACGAACTATTTGAAAAATTTAAAGAATCTGACAAGTATCTTTTTAGAGGACAAAGAGAAGCTAAGTGGAGATTATATAGTTCTTTACAAAGATTTTGGGTTTGGGATAAATTTGAAAAGGATCAAGATATATATAATTCTTTTTTAAAGAAAATGGTTTGTCAAGGTGAAGAAGAGTTTGGTCATAATATCAAAGTTATTTTAGATAAAATTCATATAGATTCACTAAATGATTTGGCTATTCTAGGATTTTTGCAACATCATGGTTGCCCAACACCTCTTTTAGATTGGACATACAGTTTTGAAAATGCATTGTTTTTTGGTATCGATGGTATTGATAACACTGATTCTATTATCGAGATTAATAATTATTTTAGTATATATCACATAGAAGAATCTCATTTTGGTCAAGGAGGGATGAAATCTATGATCCATCAAAGTTTAACTGATTTAAGCCCCCAATTAATTATGGGGTTAATTGATCAAATTGCAGAAAATGAAGATACAAGAAAGGAGATGATCGAAAAATTTAAGAATAGTGATTTTTTTGATAGGTCTAAATTGACGGGGTCTGGTTTAATAAAAAAAATGACTGAAATCGATACATTAGTTAATTTTCCACTAACATATTTTAGTGATAAAGATATAAGTGACAAGATTGCATTTTCACTTTATAATAGTGAGAATATAGTAAAACAAGATGGTGTATTCACTTGGAATAATAGTTTTAATAAACCTTTAGAAGTAATCGGGCAGGAACAATATAATGAGGTAAGGGAAAATAATGATTTATATGATTATAGGTTCAGTGATTGTTATAATATTAATAAAAAATTAGAACCATATATTAGAAAAAAATTAGCTGATATGGGAATCGTGTCAGAGACAATATATCCTGACAAGGATTCTGATACTAAACATGTTTATGAAGATTGCAAATTAAATTAAATTTGTTACGGAGTTTGGTTTTGTATATAAGTGTGCTTTAAAAAGTATGTTAAAGGATAATAAAACTTGCAAGATTTGTTGCAATAATTTTTTAGAAATAGTCATAAAACATATTAAATCATCAAACAAAATAAAATGTCCCCTTTTCTGTCCCCTTGATTGATAGTGGATTACGAAAATCCTGCAATGACTCATAATCAGGTGGTCCCTGGTTCGAGCCCAGGTGGGACCACTTTTTAAATTAAGCACTTACAGAAATGTAGGTGCTTTTTTTATTATATTCACAATGCAACAAATTATAGAAACCACCCAAAAGGGTGATTTTTTGTTTTATTAATTTTTTTAAATTGGTCAAAACTAAATCAGTCAAAAAATATGGCTCAATTTATATCATAAAGTAAAGAAAAAGGTGTATCTTAAGTCATTAAATCACAAATATAAAAATTAGTGAGAAGTTCTATAATTTCATAATAATAATGCATTAAGTTTTTTTAATCATTTAATGATTTTCATTTTATTCAGAATAGATTTCTTTAGATAAAACTTTAACCATAAATACAAAACTTATCATGAAAAATTTGATCAAAATCTTACTAGTATTTTTCTCTCTAAAAATATATTCACAAGATACTAAGTCAACAGTAATTTTTCAAGTCGGAGAGAAATCAAAATTTAAAGAAAGAATTTTAAGTAATGATTCTACACGTCTTTTTGTAGAATATGCATTTGATCCAGTAGATTTTAAAATTGAAGAATTTCCTGCAAAAGTAATTGGTGAAAATAGAAGTATGATAACAATTGATCTACCAGATTCAATCTTAGCAAAAGCAAAATATATTAAAATTAGCTCCCCTGGAAAAGTTGCGTGTACAAGATGTCCGGCATCTTCAGATTATATCGAATTGCTTGCAAATAGTTACATGCCTTTTGATTTTGTTTTTAACTCAAATCCAGAAGGAGCCGATCTATATTTAATTCCACTATATGAATGTAAAAATATTTTTAATACAAATAATTATGATAAAATTAAAATAGATGAATCTGTTTTGCCAAGGATTACTTCATATAAAATTTCAGTGAAACCAACTCCCCTAACAATAAAAGTTGTATCGCAACCATACATTGCAATATTTTCTATTTTTGATACAATGAGTAATAGGACAAAGTTGACTAAAGAATTAATTAGACCAAATCAAAAATTTCCTCAACAAAATGAAGTTAAAAGCACCATACGATGAAAATAATTAAAAATACTTTATTATTAGTATCAGGTCTTATTGCTATAATACCTGGGTTTATGATACTAAAAACAAGTATTGGGGTCCCGTCTCCTGATCTTGAAAGCTTATTTTTTGGAGTACTAGAAGCTACTGGGTGTTTGGCGATACTTTTGTTATTACTAAACAAAGAAAAAATTAAAACAAGAACAAATGATAAGAAATCTAAATATACTTTACTACTATTTTTTTTATTTATTTTAGGATTGGTTATTTACATATATCTTTTTAACTCGTGTGTCATTGAAACTCCTTATTCAAAAGGTTTTTTTCCATTATTTTTGACAGATGATCTTTCTAGGGAAGTTTTGGAGGCCGGTGGAAAAATACAATTTGTAGAAAAATGGATGACTGATGGATCTAAAAACATCATTCAGAAGACTGCAGGAACATCACTATCAATTACAGTTATTATTTTTCTATTGATATATACATTAACATTAACTTCACTTATTAGTTCTTTTGTTATTGCGTCAATAAACATCGACGATGAATAAAACTTATACATTTCAAGAATGTAAATGTACTGGACCATCTAAAAAAATATTTTTTATGACCTTCATTTCCTATTTTTGCCCGTAAATTAAAATCATGAAAAGAACAGGTATTATTTGTGGGATGTTGATGAGCATGTGGCTCTCAGCACAAAAGATTGAAGTGCTTAATTTTGCAACCTTTCATATGGGGAAAACACCGGATGCGGTGAAAGTAAGTTTTGATCCTAAGAGCGCCAAAAGCCAGAATGAAGTTTTTGAAATTGCAAAACTGCTGTCAGAATTTAAGCCAACAGTTATTTGTGTAGAGCTCCTTCCTGCAGACAATGAGAAGATTCAGAACGATTATCAGAATTTTTTAAAGGATAAGAATTATAAAACGTCTTATGAAGGGGAAGTAAGTCTGCTGGCTTATCAGATCGCTAAAATAGCTCATGTGAAAAATATATACGGAATTGATGAGCAGGAAACAGGTTACTACAATTACAGAATTGGAGAGCAGCTACAAAACCAGGTAGATCATGTTACCTATAAACGCTTTATGCCTTCTCTTATTGAAAAATTTAAAAAGCAGGAAAGCATGTCTGTAAAAGAAAAACTGATTGACTTTAATAAAGAATCTACTTTGCAGGATCTGATTACAGCTAATGCAGATATTTTGACCTATGTGAGTACATCCAAAAATTTTGAAGGTGCTGATGAAGCTGCTAAATTTTATAGAAGAAATCTGAGAATGTATTCTAATCTTAATCAGATTCCGCTTTCAGAAAATGATAAAGTACTTATTATTTCCGGTGCCACTCATGCTGCATTTTTCAGTGAGTTTTTGAAGCGGAGCCCAAAATATCAGTTGGTAAATGTTTTTGATTATTTGAAATAAATCTCTACATTGAAAAGGAAATCCGGAGGAAGGTGTCTAAATTTTTAGCTTCATTTCTCCGGATTTTTTATTTCCTGCTGTCACCAATGTATTAGAATTGCCAGAGATAGTAAAATGATCATTCAACCGAATAAAGCGACTTTTAATATCATTATAAAATTTAAAAAGATAAACCGCTTAGAGATTGAAATCAGTCAAAATGTTATGTTAAACATATGTTTAATTCATAAAGAATAATTAAAACAGAGTTAACAGCCTTCTTCTCCATATACCGTTGCTTTGCAAAAAAAGTAATGATGGAAAACAACAACCAACTAAACAGAAGAAGGTTTCTTAAGAATACACTATTAGCAGCCGGAGGAATTTTTATTGCCCCTTTGATTGAAAGCTGCAGTGATGATTTTACCGAGAGCGGAAATGCACCTGATGACCTTAAAAACGGAGGTTTCGAATCCGGAGTGGCAAGCTTTGATCCTACAGCAGGCGGAGTGATCATCTGGACGAGATATTCAGCAGGTGTGGATGCAGAAATCACCTGGGAAATCAGCAAAAACAATACTTTTTCGGACGTTATAAGAAGAGGACAGGCCAATGCGACGGCAGTCAACGACTTTACGGTAGCTGTGGATGTACAGAACATCTCTTCCAATACTAAATATTTCTATAGATTTTATAATGTTAAGACCAAAGAAGTCAGCGTAACAGGAGAGACACTTACATTGCCATCGAAGACGGACTCTGTCAATGAAGTAAAAATGGCGGTAGTATCATGCTCCAACTTTCCGGCAGGGCTTTTTAATGTATACGGAGCCATTGCAAAATCAGAAGCAGATGTAGTGGTACATCTTGGAGACTATATCTATGAATATGCTCCTGGTCAATATGGAACCAATCCTTACACCAATCAGCTGGGACGAGCTCATAAGCCGGCTAAGGAAATTCTGAACCTCAGCGATTATAGAGAAAGATACAGACAATATAGAAGTGATAAAAACCTTCAGCTTCTGCACCAGAAAAAACCTTTTATCTGTGTGTGGGATGATCATGAATTTGCCAACGATACCTACAAATCAGGTGCTGAAAATCATCAGCCTGACGAAGGAGATTTCCAGGCAAGAAAAATGGCGGCTTTCCAGGCGTACAGCGAATATATTCCCCTGAAAACAGGGAAAGATCTGAGAATCTACAGAAGCTTCAGTTTCGGAAATATAGTTTCTCTGTATATGATGGATACAAGAGTGATTGCAAGAGACAAGCAAATGGAATATTCAGACTATCTGGATGCTGGCGGAAACTTTAATCAGGTGAAATTTAAAACAGACTTTTTGAGCACAAGCAGAAAACTGATCGGAAGTGAGCAGATGTCATGGTTGGGATCGCAGATCAATGCAGATACAGCAAAATGGAAAGTATTGGGACAGCAGATTCTGATGACCAAAATGATGGTTCCGGCAGAATTGCTGATGCTGCTCAACCAGGTTTTAGCAGAAATCAAACAACTTGGAAGCGCACAGCCGGCAACTATGCAAGCCCTTCAGAATACACTGACGCAGTTGGTCATCCTTAAAAAAAGACATCAGCAGCATGATCCTTCCCTTACTCCACAGGAAATAGCAAGAATTACCACCACACTTCCTTATAATCTGGACGCATGGGACGGATATTTTATGGAAAGAGAACAGCTGTATGCGATGCTGGCTGGGAAAAACGTAGTGGTATTGGCCGGTGATACCCATAATGCCTGGTTAGGAAAACTTACCAATGCTCAGGGAAATTTTATAGGAACCGAACTGGCTTGTAGCTCAGTTTCCTCACCGGGGCTTGAAGGCTACCTGGGGATCACATCAGATCCTGCGAAGGCCATAGAGCTTGCCAACGCATTTTCAGTACTGATCGATGATCTGGATTATGCCAATCTTTATAAAAGAGGTTATCTGCATGTGAAGTTTACTTCCGGAAATTCGGTGGCAGAATGGAGATTTGTAGACAATGTGATCTCCGAAACCTATAATACCATTACTGAAAAAATACATACGATCTCATAGTTTCAATTAACATATCTTATTTTCAATTTTGTGAATGAAGAGCTACAGATACTATTGTGGCTCTTTTTTATTATTCTTTTTTTTCATATCTTGAACAGATGCAAGAGAATGTAGAGAAAGAGTTTTTACCATTGGTTTCTAAGCCGGGCTGGATGATGACCTGGCTGATCAGAATTTTCTTAACAGTGATTTTATTGGTGATGTTTATAATACTGGCAATATTTCCGCTTTTAGTGTGTGAAAATATGAAGGTGTTGGTGGTGGTTTGCATTCTATATTATCCCGTTTGGGCAATAGCGATATATCACTTTTTTCGTTTTATGAAAAAGGGAAGAAAGGACGCTGTAATAAAGATTACGGTAGATGATAAAGGACTCCATTATGACCAATTAAATGGAGAAAGAAGGGAAATTCTTTACAGTCAGTTGGAACGGGCCTACTTTTCAGATGAATATGAGGTACGTCTCACACCGGTCAAAAAGTCATGGGTGCTCACGCTGAGAGTGGAAGGTAAGGAAACCAGGGTTCTGTTTAATGAAACCGATCCGGGATATTCCTACTACACAAGAAATGCAAGAGCGTTACGGGCTAGATTTATAGAGGGAATTGCGCATTTCAGACCGGATTTGAAGATCGATCCTTTTGTATTTAAAGAACTTTGCATTCACCCTGAAAAATTTACATTTGATAGGAGAAGATATAGGAAACATGTCCTTCAATATACCATTGTAGCGGGTGCTTTCTTATTGATCAGCCTGGCGCTTATATTCATCATTGTAAAAATGGGATAGAAAATAACCGTAAAATGTATCCGTTTTTCCCGGATTTGTATCATAAGCCAGCCGCTCAAAATATTTAATTTTACCCAATTATTCAAACCCTGTACAATGAGTAACAAAATATTGAGCATACCCGGATTTTGCAACTATCTGAATGTAGGTGGTCCGAAGAGTGACGACCTTCACATTGTAGATTTTGAAACCGAGAAAGACATCAGGCTAAAATCAGAACCAGTAACCATCGATTTTTACCTTTTGGCGATCAAACCGCCTATGGAGGTGAAATTCAAGTCTTACCAGCTGGTGGAAGACCAGTCTGATTCCTCTTATATGTACGTAGACTGCCCGCAAAATACGTTAGAGTGGGAGATTGCGCCGCCGTTTTCAGGACTTTGTATAATGGTCAATGCCAAATACCTTGAAAAATATGCCAAGGACTACAGCTTTGTGCACTATAATAATCATGAAGCGCTTTTTCTTACCAAAGAAGAAGAGACCATTTTGTGGGATCTGTTCAGAAAGGCGAACCATGAATTTCAGAAAGAATATTACTCAAGAACGGTCATCATTTCCTATGTCAATCTGATTCTTACCTATGTCAAAGATTTTTATGACCGCCAGTTCGATACCAGAAGCGACATCTATCACAAGGTCATCGACGAATTCTACAAAAACCTGGAAAACTATTTCAGAGAAAATGAAAATGTGGCTGGACTCCCTTCCGTAGCATATTTCGCTCAGAAAAGCAATCTGTCTGCCAATTACTTCGGGGATCTTATCAAGCACTTTACAGGAAGGTCACCGCTGGATCACATCCATGATTATGTGGTAAAACTGGCCAAAGACAAATTAAAGAACACCAGTCTTTCCGTAAGTGAAATATCCTACAGTCTCGGTTTCGATTATCCCAATTACTTTGCAAGGTTCTTCCGTAAAAAGACAGGACTATCTCCCAAAGTTTTTAGAAACCAATAAATATTAAGTAAAGGCAGCTTTTATGGGTTGTCTTTATTTTTTTCAGGAGCTTTATCCCGCTATCCACTCATACTCCTCGCACCAGCACGCTCCAACTCCCAAACCCTCCGACTCTCCAACTCTAGCTGCGGGGTAACCGTTTCTATCGGGGCTAGGGCGAGGAATGAATAATAATAAGTAATGAGCAATCAGTAATGAATAGTACATAATATCATTAAACATTAATAGGAATGGAGAAAATCTGATTTTTAGATAGACGAATTCGTGCATTAGTGGCATATAAAAATATACAAGCAGAATAGAGGAGGATGAAATATAACGGATGAAGCAAAATACCGATTATTATTTTTTCTGCCGGGATTGAAAACCAGATAAAAACCAATCATATTTCTCAAAAAATATATAAATTAGTTTCACTATTAATGAGAAAACCAATGGTGGAAAATTTTATTTATTACTTAGGACTGGTCCTGGTAATTATTGGAGCCATTATGTTGGCCAATCGTTTAAAGGTCGCATATCCTATTATTCTGGTTATTGCAGGGCTTCTGATCAGTTTTATTCCCGGTTTGCCGGCCATTAAAATTGATCCTGAGCTTATATTCATTATTTTTCTTCCTCCACTTTTGTATGAAGCTGCTTTTGCCGTTTCATGGAAAGAAATATGGAAGCTGAGACGTATCATTACCAGTTTTGCCTTTATTGTGGTTTTCCTTACAGCCATATCAGTGGCTTTTGTAGCCAACTCATATATTCCCGGATTTTCATTGGCGTTAGGATTTGTACTGGGGGGAATTGTTTCTCCGCCGGATGCTGTGAGTGCCGGGGCTATTTTAAAATTTGTAAAAGTTCCTAAAAACGTATCTACTGTTTTAGAAGGTGAAAGCTTATTCAATGATGCTTCCTCTCTGATCATCTTCAGATTTGCAATGGTGGCAGTGGCTACGGGGCAGTTTATATGGCAGGATGCTGCTGTAAGCTTCGGATGGATGGTGTTCGGTGGGCTGGGAATAGGAGTTGTACTGGCCTTTATTTTCCTGAAAATCGAAAAAATATTTCCTACCGATGTCAATATGGATGCTATACTCAGCCTTGTGGCTCCCTATGTGATGTATATTGCAGCTGAAGAAGTTCATTCATCAGGGGTACTGGCGGTGGTAAGCGGCGGGCTCTTCCTCTCCGTAAGAAGACATGAAATCTTCCGGACATCAGAATCCAGGCTGAGAGGATCTAATGTATGGGAAAGCTTCGTATTCCTGATCAACGGTATTGTTTTTTTACTGATCGGGTTAGATTTGCCGGAAATTATGGTAGGACTAAACAAAGAGGGAATAGGTCTGTCAGAAGCCGTTGGCTATGGATTGCTGGTGACTGCAGTCCTGATTGTCGTACGTTTTCTGGCTTCCTTTGGAGCTGTATTTATTACTTTGATTATGCGGAATTTTATCAATGTAGCAGACAGAGATCCGGGAATGAAAGCGCCCATATTGATGAGCTGGACCGGGATGCGTGGGGTGGTTTCTTTAGCTGCGGCATTGTCTATTCCGGTAATGATGGAAAACGGACAACCTTTTCCACATCGTGATCTTATTTTGTTTATTACCTTTATTGTTATTCTTGCTACCCTGATCATTCAGGGGCTGACGTTGCCTGCGCTAATCAAAAAACTCAATTTATCCGATACCGGAGGAGGATATTTGTCTGAAGAAGAGTCAGAACATTTTTTACGAAGAGAAATGCGCAAGGTTGCCTTCAGGTATCTGGATGAAAACTATAAAGAAAGAAGAAACGAAAACGAATATTTCAACAGGTTGATGGACCGCTGGGAGCAGGAAGATAAAGAAGACTCTGTACACAAGCTTTCTGATGAAGCCAAAGAGATTTATTTTGAAACGCTCGAGCAGCAGCGGATCTGGCTACGGGAAGAAAACAGACGCAATCCGAATATTGATGAAGAATATATAAGACATTATTTAACAAGACTTGACCTGGAAGAAGAAAGGCTAAGAATGTAAAAAATTAAGGGAATGAGAAATTTAACAAAACAGCTCGGGCAGTTTCCCGATGAAAAAAGAAAAGAATATTTCAGTACGCTTCCCAATTATCTCAACGGAAGATTTCAGAATATAATGCCCACACCTTCCTTATTAGAAGGCGAAAGTATGACCAAAGTGCTTCTTCACACCTTGTGCAAAGTAGAAAATACATCCCCCCGGACGCCTCTTCCGTTTGTGGTCACTGATCTTAATAATCTTCAACCTGAAGAGAACGTTTTGGTGTGGTTTGGGCACAGTTCGTATTTCATCCAGATCGATGGGAAAAGATTTCTGATCGATCCTGTTTTCAGTGGAAATGCGTCACCAATGCCCGGATCTATAAAAGCGTTTCAGGGAGCAGATTATTACAAACCGGAGCATATGCCTGAAATAGATTTCCTGCTTATTTCCCATGATCACTGGGATCATCTGGATTATAGCACCGTTCAGGCTTTAAAAGATAAAGTAGGGAAGGTGATCTGTGGCCTGGGAACCGGACAACATTTTGAATACTGGGGCTGGAGCAATGATAAAATAATAGAAAGAAACTGGTGGGAAAGCATTGATATTGCCGAAGGGTTCAGAATTACCCTGACCCCGGCAAGACATTTTTCCGGCAGATTATTGAACCGGAATATTTCACTCTGGACTTCTTTTGTCCTGAAAACACCCACCATGAATTTGTTTCTGGGAGGGGACAGCGGATATGGAAACCATTTTACTGAAATTGGAAACCAATATGGCCCGTTTGATCTTGCCGTTATGGAAAACGGACAGTACAACGAAAAGTGGCCTTATATTCATACCATGCCGGAGCAGCTTATGACAGAGATAAAAGAACTGAAGGCTAAGAACTTTATTCCCGTACACAATTCAAAATTCAAGCTGGCGCAGCATGTCTGGTTTGAACCTTTACAGCTGGCTGCAAAATATGCCGAAGAAAATGAAATCCCGATTACCCTTCCGAAGATCGGAGAAAAAGTAAATCTGAATACGCTGGGAGATACCATTTGGGAAAAATGGTGGGAGGAATACAGATAAGAAGGGCTATTTTAAAATACGATTTTGAACAAAACGCTTATAAAAAAACAAAACCTGCTCACATTGGGCAGGTTTTTCTTTATTATCAAAAAAAATCACTACTAAGGCTCCTTATGGGATACTTTAGTATGGATGATGTCATAAAATACAGTAGGGTTGTTCACCGCATCCGGAGTGATTCTGTAAGTGAATGTAGTTTCGTTCAGAACCAGAATATCTACTACACGGGTGAAAGTTACATTCCCATTATTATCCAAGCCTACAAGAGTTCTTTTCTTTCCGTCAGGAGAGATCGTCCATGTTCCCTGAGATCTCAACACGTCGTTTAATCCGTAAATTTTGAAAGTTCCGTTAGCTTTGAAGTAAGAATATCCTACATATCCGGCAACGCTGGCATCCGTTAAAGCAACGCTGTTTCCGCTTTTATCCTTAGCTCCTGTAGTTTCCCACGGAGTAGAAGCCAATGTAAGCTGTCCGTTGCTTGGTTCCGCATGAGTAGTTCTTGTATGGATGATGTCATAATAGATCGAAGGATCTGCAGAATTAGGACGGATTCTATACGTGAATTCATTTCTGTTCAGGACAAGAATTTCTACATCACGGGTAAAAATGACTGTTCCGTCAGGATTTAATGAAGCGATGGTTCTTGTTTTTCCCTGTGGATCTACAGACCATGTTCCTCTCGATCTCAAAACATCGTTCAATCCATAAATTGCGAAGTTTCCATCCGCTTTGAAGTAAGCAAAACCTACATATCCGGCAACGCTGGCATCCGTTAGCGCAACGCTGTTTCCATTTTTATCTTTAGCTCCTGTAGTTTCCCATGGAGTAGAAGATAGAACCTGTGAGGGTGTCTGCTGTTCGATGATCATGTCGTCATTATTATCAGAACATGCTACGAAAGATGCTGACAGGAGCATTGCGGCAGACAGATAACATAATTTTTTCAGTGTATTCATAAGAGTATTTTTTAAGTCTTTGCAAAACTATCCCGAATAAATATCAATACCTTGTGTAAAATATCTCTTTTGTTGTAAGAAATATAACAAATCATGCGATGAGGTCAATGAATTGATATTACCATCCCGTCACCAGAAGATTTCTTGCCGCTTTTACGCTGCATTTCTGATACTTGGAATAGGCGAGTGCTGCCCGGCTTCTGATCTGTTCAGCAGATTCATTTCTTATATATCCCGTCAGAGCATCATGCAGAATGTAGGCTTCTGTTGCCATCAGGTGGCTGGTCCACACTAGTGGATTGGCTTGGGCATCCCGGAGAAGAGGAGAGAAGAATCTTTTACTGTAGCAAGCCAGGATTATGCAATCTCTGGTTTTTCCATCTGTGTTTTTAAAAGATTCAGACAGTTGGAAATCCATTAGTCCGTCGTGTCCTATATAAGAGACAAGCTGAGCGTTTCCATAGACCCCGATTTTTGTATTGTTGATGGCAATAGCGTCTTTCATTTGGCCGGAACTGCTGTATAGAAAATCTTTAGTACAGTTTTTAATATACTGCCCGTCATAAGCATCAGCCACCAGATAATAATTTTTATCAGCTGCATTTTGAAAAATAAGCCTTTCCATCCTGATCGAATCCTTTTTCTCGGATTTTAAAAGCTTCCATTCTTTACTTTTGGTGAAATAAGTACGTACTCCATAACCTGCACCCCAATACAGATTCTGGTCAGGATCCTGTCCGTTTCCGATTTTTTCAGGAACAGGGACAATCCCCTGATATTTATTGTCACACAAGGCGACCAGAACATGAATCGTTTTGGTGTTTTTATCGAAGTTATCCACATTTTTAAGTTTTTTCTCAGTCTTCTCTGATGGCTGCCCAAAAATATTGGCAGCTTCTTTCCCTTTAGAATCGCAGCTTAAAAGAAATAGGGGTAAAGAAAACAGAAATAATAAAAACGAAACGGAAGACTTTACTTTCATGTTGTAGTGGTGCTTTCATTAAAAATACAAATAAACTCTGGGACCTTGTGACTTTTTACCACAAATATGGGAAGATAGCTTTAATAATACAGAAAAAATAAAAGAGGGCTTGTAGTAATACTTTGTTGATGACCTTGGAATCAGGAGTGTTAAGAAAATTTGAATCGGATCCGTTAAAAAATTTCTACTGTTTGAGCATGGATGGAATATTGAACCGAAGCAGAATTGGTGAAACCATGCGAGTTTGGAAATTTTAGGAGCCGATTTAAATTTTTAGCGGATGATTCCAGTCTTGAACTTTTGTATACTTTTGCTTCAAGGCAAAAGTATAAGAATAAAAAATGGACTTTCAAAAAGTTTGAGAGTACTTGGTTAATAAGTCCTATCACTTCATATTACTTTTACGCAAAAGAGAATATTAGAATTTTATTGATGAGTGTCCTTATCTTTAATACAAAACGATAAAAAACGCTTCCAAAAACTCTATTTTTGAGCATGAATAACAGAAACCGTGGAAAAAATACAGGAGACGATACCTTATTCGCTTCTGAAAAGCAAATTAACAAACTGAGATCAGCTGTTCAGGATATGAAGTATCTGTTGACAAGAGAATACCCTGAAAAAGCAACATCAGAACTTGTAGGAAACCGCTACAGGCTGAAGACCCGGCAAATACAGGCTCTAAGAGGGGCTTCAGCTTCAGAACGGCAGCTTCATAACCGAAAACGGAAAGAATTAGAAGTTTCCGATTTAGCAGGAAAGACGGTTTATCTGGATGGATTTAATGTTTTGATCCTGTTGGAAAGCTTATTGTCAGAGGCCTATATTTTTGAAGGAGCAGACGGATCTTTTCGCGATCTTTCCGGAGTTCATGGGACATATAAGAGAGTGAATCAGACGCTGAGAGCGGTCGAAGCTGTTGCTGCGTTTTATCATAAAAATCATATTCAGAAGCTGGTATGGATCTTTGACCAGCCGGTTTCCAACAGTGGGAGAATCAAACAAATTATTATAGAGTTTGCCATAGAACATCACCTCAACTGGGAAGCAGAATTACAATATAATCCGGATAAATTCCTGGCAGAAAGCTCTGAAATCATTATCTCTTCCGATGCCTGGATTCTGGATCACTGCAAAGAATGGTTCAATCTTATCGGATATATGATCAAAGAAGAAAATCTATCGGCTAATCTTATTTCATTACAGTAAAATTTTATTTCTTGTTCAAAATCTTCAATTGTTCCTTGGCATTAATATTTTCCGGGTTTAGTTTTAGAGAAAGTTCATAGTTTTTGATCGCTTCAGCTCTCTGTCCGGCTATCATCAATGCTTCTCCATAGCTGTCATACCCGTTCCAGGAATTTGGGAACTCTTCAGTAGTAAGCTTAAAAATAGCTAAAGCATCATTGATCCGGTTTTTATTGAGCAGAGAATATCCTAAGCTGTTCAGTTCCGTTTCAAGACTGCTGAAATCATATTTATCTTTCTCTTTCAATTTCATTTGCTGAAAAACAGAAAGGGCTTTCTGAATAGATTCGTTGTATGCTTTTTCCCCAACAACTGCAGCTGCAGAGGGTTTAGGCATATCATAAGAAATACCGTGAAGGATAGAAAAAATTCTGTTGCCAATCGGATTCAGATCTATGCTGAAATTATTGTTGAGAACAACATTACTCAGCAGTATAACACTTTCTTTGTCCTCTATATTTCGTAACATTAAAGCTCGGAAACCATTAATCCCTCCTGTGTGAGTGGCAAAGGTGACTTCATTATCCATTTCGGGAACCTGAACTTTATTGACTGTGATTCCACATGCGTAATGGCTGATGGCCGGAGTCAACATAACCCTTTTATTTTCCTGAGATAATAGCTTTTCTCCATAAAGAGCCTCATTCCACAGCATAAGATCCTGTATTGTGGAATACATACCGCCTGCTGAAAAGATACTTGAATTGACATTGATATAATCTGCATTGGTGTAGGTTCCGTAATTGTAGTTGTAACCTTTGGCTCTCGTTTTTAAAAGTTCTTCGGGAGTTTCCATACCACTATTTTTCATGCCGATGACATCAAAAATGTTCTCCTTAAGTACATTGGCATAAGGTTTTTTGGCAATCATTTCAATGATGGCCCCCAGAATATAATATCCGGAATTGCTGTAGACGTATTTTGTTCCAGGCTCAAACTGAAGATCGCCGCTACAGAATTTTTTTATAAACTCTTCCCGGGAATCATAATGATGAAAGGATATTTCAGAGAAAAAATCATTTCTTTGAACATAATCTGGAATACCGGAGCTGTTGGTCAGAAGCTGATGAATGGTTACTTTTTGGCCAACATCCTTTCTATAAAAAGGAAGGAATGTGGATATAGGGTCAGTAAGTTTAAGTTTACCTTTTTCTTTAAGCTGCATAATCAGCATCGCTGTAAACTGCTTAGTAAGAGAGCCTATTCTGAATTTTGTATCAATACTATTGGCTATATTAAACTCCCTGTCTGCATAGCCATATTCTTTCCTGAAAATGACTTTGCCTTCTTTGGTTACCAGTACATTTCCACTAAATTGCTGAAAACCACTATAAGCTTTTACAAGCTCATCAATCTGTGTTATCCTGTTCTGTGCATTTATTTTAGCAAGAGTGGAAAAATAAATAAGGACAAGAATGGCAAATGTTGTTTTCATGGGGCCGTTTTTAATGGTTATGATAAAAATAACACAATCGTTACAATATTTTATATTTTTATTTGTAATATATTGCTTATCAGTGAATCATATGTTTGCTCAAGCATGTTATGGTAAGAAATGTTTTTTAAAAAAAGAAAAAATACTATTTTGGGAAAATTTTATTAATGACCAGCTTTACCCCATATATCCCGTTGATTTCAGATACCTGGAAAGAAAAATATCAGGCTGTTCTGGCAGAAGAGCATTTGAAAAACCTGGAAGAGAATATCCGGAGATTTAAAGATCATACGTTAGAATATGATCTCCCCTTTTTCAATGAAGAAATCAAAATTGACAAAGCGGAAAGCTTTAAAAAATTCATTACGGTATTGGAAAGTAATGACACTGATTCAATAAAGGCTGGAATGTTGGAAGCAATTCCGTTTGAACACTGGTTAAATGTGCTGGGGCAGAGAATTACCTCAGCAAGTATCAGGGATGAAAACGCAGTTCCGCCTCTGAAAAGCATGTTGATTAAAGCCTGTGAAGAACCTTTCAATTCTGAGATCACGATTGCACAGAGAGCCTGGGAAAAACATATCGGAAGAATGGATGATGATTTCTGGGGAGAGATTAAAGGAAACAATCAGCAGAAGCAGGAGAAAGTGATGGCTAAAATCCATTATATCCTTGACCATGCCACCTGGTGGAATGTCTTTTTTCATTATAAACACGAATTGGTTTTTGAAGTCAGAGAAAAAGAAGGTCATGGCATCCGTTGGAGCCATGGCGGAACTAAACTGATTGGCTTCCTGGAAAAATTTATCAACGAAAGTATGTAAATGTTTTAAGGTTTAAATAAAATATTTTTTGAAGCTGATTTAAAAACGAATGGTAATCAGCAGCTTCATCAGAATCAATTGAAAATTGATTCATTTCTTAGCTCTCTTACAATATCACATAATAAACATCAACTTTGCGTTTATAAATGAAAAATAGCCGATCTGTGTATTCAGTTATTTTTCCCAAAAATTTTTAAGATTGATATTCTTTTTTTAATACGTAAAAAGATTGCGCACTACCTCCATAGCTTTGCAAATATAAAAACAGAAACTATGGATTTTTCAGAACAAAAATTTTCAGCAGAAGAATGGGAAATATGTCTCAAGGTACTTAATGCCCTGAAAAATGATCCTTTTCAGAATCCTGATAACGAAAAATTTTCAGGACTGATAACGAAAATTCATAAGAATGCCAAAAAGCAGAGCCGAATCGAGAATTATGCTGAGATGAAGTCACATGACCTTGCGGTACATTCAGGTTCTGTACTGATGCAAAAGGCATTGACAGGAGTTTCTGCTTTTTATGATGACGAAAAAGAAAATACCCAGCTCACAAAACTTCAGATCCCTAAAAACTGCTACTGCTGTAACCAAAGCTATCAGTATGCCCATTCTTTTTACACAAGATTATGCCCCCAGTGTGCCGGAGAAAACTATGAAAAACGTTTTGAAACCGTAGACCTTACCGGGAGAAACGTAATTCTTACAGGAGGAAGGGTGAAAGTAGGTTTTGCCACGGCATTGAAACTGTTGAGAAACGGGGCCAATTTGGTTTTGACAACCCGTTTCCCGGCACTGGCGATGGAATTGATGCAGCAGGAAGCAGATTATGAAAGCTGGAAAGACAGGCTTTGGGTATATGGTCTGGATCTTAGAAATTTAAAAGCGATTCAGGATTTTACAGACTTTTACAAAGCTCATTTCGATACACTGGATATTCTGATCAACAATGCCGCTCAGACCATCAAATATCCTGATGAATATTACCTTCCGGTGATACAGCGTGAACAGTTGAAACTGAAAGAATTTAAAAACAATCAGAGACTGATCCCCAATCAGACAGAGATTTCCAGACACGCTGCAAAATTGGAATATGCTCCGGATGAAATGACTCAAGTTGCACTTACCCGTTTCGGGCAGCCTGTGGATAACAGGGAAAAGACAAGCTGGAATTCTACCCTGGAGGAAGTTTCGATGTATGAATTGGTCGAGGTAAACCTTATTAATCATATTGCTCCTTATTTCCTGATCAAGGAGCTTAAACCTCTGATGAAAAACTCAGAATATAAAGAAAAGTTTATCGTCAATGTGACTTCTTCAGAAGGAATCTTCAGCTATGAAAACAAAACGGTGTTTCATCCGCATACCAATATGACGAAGGCAGCACTCAATATGATGACGCTTACCTCTGCAAGAGAATTCGAGAAAGATCAGATTTATATGAGTGCCGTAGATGTGGGATGGATTTCTACCGGAGCAAAGGAAAGTCTTAGAAAAAAACAGTTTGAGCAGGGATATATCCCGCCTCTGGATTCTGTAGATGGAGCAGCGAGAATTCTGCATCCTGTTGCAGAAGGCATAAAAGGAAATTATCTGAGCGGAGTTTTATTGAAAAATTATAAAATCCATACCTGGTAAATTCAAACGGAGATAATAGTATTAAAAATGGAAAAATACATTTCTGCTAGAATGAGTTGCAGGTTCGAGTCCTGCTTATCTCCCAATAAAAATGGAATCGTAGTTTAATGAAGAACACTGCCCTTCAGGGTCGAAGTTACGGGTTCAAGTCCTGTGCGTTTCATAAGGAGTACATAGTTCAGCAGTGAAGAATGCTGCCATTGCACGGCAGAGGTCGCAGGTTCGAGTCCTGCTGTACTCCCTGAGATGGAGATAATAGTTTAATGGAAGAACTGTTCCTTGCCCGGAATTGATGCAGGTTCGAATCCTGCTTATCTCCCCAATAATAGAGTAAAAGAAATAGTTTAATTTGGAAAAACTTATTCTTACTGAGTGCATTATCGGTTCGATCCCGGTTTTCTTTTACTTTTAAAAAAATAATACCATGTTTAAAAAATTATTATCTTTTTTCAAAATTATCGATGAAGTTCAGGTACCTGCTTCTATAAAGCGGGAAGCCGTTTATAAATCTCTGAAAGAAGAAGTGGAAATACTCCCTGAAGCTGAGGCTCAATCTGAAATAATACCGGAACAAAGAAAGGTAGAAAGAAAAAGAAAAGAGATTAAAGACTTTGGTGAGCATACAAAAGGGTACAAAGAATATTGTCTTGAAAAAACGAGCAATCAGCATATCATGAAAACTTCATCCTATAAGGTGATCGACCGTAATGACAGTACCGAAACATTTTTGATCGAGGAAGATGCTTTTATTACCCATGCCGAACATAGAATGCTGCGGATAGAGAGTCCCTATTTTGTAAAGTATATTCAGCAGGAATATAATCCGATAACCCAAATAAGCGAAAATGCATACGACTAATCCCATCAAACGATATAAAGTATTTTCTGAAGAGGATTTACAGAAGATAAATCCTGATGAATATGCTTCAATAGAGATTTATGCAAAAAATATGACCTTTGGTTTCACAGAAATAGAAGGAAATCTGCTGTTGCGTGGAGAAGGCTGCCATTTTCCGGATCTGGTGAACATCAGCGGAAACCTTTCTATAGATGCAGGAAACTGTGTTTTGCCAGAGCTTAAATCAGTTGGTGGAAGCTTTGCTATGCATTGCAAAGCGACTCTGGATAAACTTGAAAAAGTAAAAGGAGATTTTAAATGTATTATTAATTTTTTCTTTAAAAAAGCAATAAAAATTGAAGGAAGTATTGAATTGAAAAATGCAGCGGTATATACAGGAAATATAAAACTGGCTAATATCAGAAGATTGATTGCGGTCAATCATCAATATCAGGTTGACTTCCTGCCGAAAGACGGAATTTTTAACGTAGATGTCTTTGCCGATGATATTACCTTTTTGCATCAGGAGATTCGTGGAAAGGTCAATATTTATGGTAGCAATATTTCTTTTCCCAACCTTGAATTGATTCAGGGACAGCTTAAAATGGAAGCCCGGAAAAAGAAAGATCCTGATTTTGAACATGATTTTCCGGTTCTGAAAAAAATGGTTGGAAATCTGACTCTAAATAAAATTAAAATGTCTTTTCCTGAGCTGAAGGAAGTTGTGGGAAATATTGAAATCAAGAATAATTCTTATGTAAAGTTTCCCATACTGGAAAAATCAGGAAGTATTTTTATAAAAGAGCATGCAGGGGCAGCGTTTCCGGTTTTGAGAGAAGTCAACGGGGATCTTCAGAATTATGGTTTTGAAACGTGTTATCTGACGGAATTACAAATCGTAAAGAACAATTTTTTTACTCATCAGATACTGGCAAAAAATATTGTGGAAGTGGGAAATCTGATGATGGGTAAATATTGTGAATTCGAGCATCTGAAAAAAATTAGAGGTATTGTTAACAGTGGCGAGAGTTTCAATTACAAATCACTGGAATATATCGGGTATCTGATCAATGAAAAACAGAAAAATTCGAAATTGCCTTCATTAAAAAAGATTGGGCATTATGTGTATAATGAGAACGATGGGTATGAAGATCTTGCTGACCAGATTTATTTTAAAGTAAAAGACAATCTGCATATTACAAAGAATACATGTTATATAATGCGTGAACTTTCCAATAAGCTATATTCCAATTTTCTTCATCCGTTGAAAAAGCTGGTTTCCATCTTAAAATTGAGACATAAAAGTTTTCAAAACTTTCTTACCCGTGAATATGAAAGAGAATGGACGAATTACAGTTCGCCTCATTTTATGAAGATTTTAAAGAATATGGAGAAGATCTGGGAGGAAACGGAACCTATCCGGTACGAAGAGTTTTTTACCCATTACGACAGAGATTTCAGACTCTTCTGCTTTAGCTATATGGGAGTGGGAACATTGATGAAAAAACTGGAAGCAAAGAAGATTAATCAGGAAAAGATTCTGGTCAATTATTTTGAATATGATAAATATGGCAATAAAATCTCGGTACGAAGAAACAATCACTACGAAGTATATGAGGTGGAAAATGAAAGATTCAGACTTTCTACCTGGGGTAGGGAACGTCATTCTTATGCAGTAAAATGCTGGTGCCCGTCTACCATGGAAGAACACTGGTTGTGGATAGAACCACAGTATAAAGATAATGCACTGACTGCAATCGCTTCTACCTTCAGAATTCATGAGAACATTATCCCTCATATAAAATGTCTGAAGAGACAGGGAGATCTGTTGATTTGTGAGCTGGAATCAGAGGTACTGCCGAAAGGAAATGTAAGACCTTTAACAGCCAAAGAATATTTCAGCCTTCTGGAAGCAGAGGCATAATATCATAGAGCAGGAACAATAGTTTAACTGGAAAAACACTCCGAGCTGAGGTTGAGTTGCCGGTTCGATCCCGGTTTGTTTCTGTTTTTAAAAATTAAAATTATGGAAGAATTACAATCAATATTACATACGATAATCAAAGAAAAACAAGGGTATATCACATTCCTTACCGGAGCCGGTATTTCAGCAGAAAGTGGGCTTCCTACTTATCGCTCCATAGACGGAATCTGGATCAAAGGAACCAAGTATCACCGTCCGGAAGAATTCGGAACCTTCAGGTATTTCAGTCAGGAGACCGAAGAAGTCTGGCAGTACAACCTTTTCTGGAAAAAACTGATCGCGGAAGCACAACCGAATGACGGACATTATGCATTAACGGAGATTGAAGCACTTTTAGGGGATCGATTTAAACTCATTACCCAAAATGTGGATGGCCTTCATCAAAGATCAGGAACACAGAAGGTGTATGAGATCCACGGAAACAAACAGAAAGTACGCTGTTCAAAAGAATGCAGCGGACCTATCGACTTTCCTGAGGCCGTAAAGCAGAAGGAATATACGGAAGATCTTACTCAAGAAGATATTGAGAACCTGAAGTGTGAAAAATGTGGAAGCTGGCTGAGACCGCATACATTATGGTTTGATGAATCCTATAACGAAAAATATTATCACTTTGATACGGCTTATCATATTGCTGATCATACCGATATTCTGTTTGTTGTAGGTACTTCAGGATCTACAGCTTTGCCTGTCAATATTGTGGAAACAGTAAAGATACGGGCAAAACATGTGGTCATTATCAATCCGGAAAATGATACCTATTTCCACTATATCCTCAGAGGGATGAAAACATTGGTTTCTGTACAGGAAAGCAGTTCTGCTGCATTGCCTCAGCTGAAAATAATGATCGAAGAAATACTAAAGGCTTAATCTTTTATAATAAAATGGAAGCAGTAGTTTAATGGAAAACCAAACCCTGCTAATGTAGATTGCGGGTTCGAGCCTGCCTGTTTCCCTTTTTACACTGAAACTAATGGTTAAATTTTTTAAATTTAAAGACTAAACTAATATTCAGTTTCTAAAATTAAACAGATCCCATGAAATATATTCTGCTTACCGTTTCTGCTCTGATGTTGCTTTCATGTAAGAAAGAAAACACCAAGAATGAAAAGAAAGACACTATTGTAGCCGTAAAAGCTCCCGAAGTCATTCCTCAGAAAGAGGTTGATATTCTTAAAATATTACTGGATGAAGAAATAAAAGAAAACAAACCGGATGAAGTAGATTATAAGGGCTATTATGTTTCCTTCCCCAATGATGGAGATTCCTACAATGTGACTTTTCATAAAATAGCTTCTGATGATTTTAATAATGACGGGGTCACAGATTATATCGTAGAACGTGATTCAGAAGGAATGCTGGGCGGGAATGCCAATACCAATGCTCAAATACTCTATGTGATCATGGGGAAAAACAATAATATCAGCGAAAAGCACGAAATATTAATGTCTGCCCCTTTTTCTTACAATATTCTGGATGGAGTCTCCTATGAAGAAGGAAAATTAAAAGCTTCAGCCATTCAGAACTACCGTGCTTATAGTGTGTCGGCTGATAGTCTGCAGTCTACAGAGCTGTCTTTTACTTACAAAGATGGAAACGTGTATGAAGAATCCTATCTTACCGGATGCGTTCTTGGAAAATGGAAAAATAAAAAGATTTTCAACACGCCTACAGAATACGGCAGAAGTATTGATGAGCATAATTATACGGAAACACTTCATGAAAAGTACGTATCAGGTAATTTTGAAATTTCTGCGGAGCTTTCAGGATGTGACAATATGGAGGTAACCTTCGATGGAGTCTGCAAAACAACAGATACAAGTCCGAAGTCTGTGGCTGAAAAAAGAAAACAATTTCTGGATTTTCTGGTGAAAAATACCAGTCTTCAAAAAGAATTATCTGTGATCAGTACGTATTATCTGACCCATCAGCCATCGGATGATTTTATCCGTATCGGAGATCTTTCGTTCAAAATTTTTACAGAGAAAAAGAAAGGAGAAATTGAGGTGAGGCTAGTCATTACAAAAGGGAATAACCCTAATCAAAATGAAAACTGGGATATTGTGACCCGGAAAAAATAATAATTATAATAAAAAAATAGAAAAACAAATGAACACATACATTGATATTGGCATTAATCTCACCAATAAACAGTTCTATAACGAACACGAAGAAATTATCAACCGTGCCCTGGACAACGGAGTAGATCATATGATTCTCACAGGCACAAGCGTAAGAGGAAGTAAAGAATCAGCTGAAATAGCGGAAGATTATCCTGAAATTTTATTTTCAACAGCAGGAATTCATCCCCATGACGCTAAATCTTTTAACGGGGAAAGCATCAATGAGCTTAGAAAATTATTGAAACAGGATCACGTCATTTCAGTAGGAGAGTGCGGTCTTGATTTCGATCGTGATTTCTCACCAAGACCCGTTCAGGAAAAATGCTATAAAGCTCAGCTGGAACTGGCAATAGAAGTTGATAAACCGCTTTTCCTTCATGAAAGATCGGCATTCAAAAGGTTTAATGAGATTACGGATGATTATCTTTCAAAATTGCCGGAAGCAGTAGTACATTGTTTTACAGGAACACTGGAAGAAGCGAAAACTTATCTGGATAAAGGATTTTATTTAGGATTTACCGGAGCGATCAGTGATGAGAAAAGATTTAAACATCTGGAAGATGTTATAAAATATGTACCACTCGACAGGATGATGATTGAAACAGATGCCCCTTTCATGCTTCCGAAGAATATGCCCAGAATGCAGAACAGACGAAATGAACCCTCATTTTTACCTTATGTAGCGCAGACCATTGCTTATCTGAAGAAACTCAGTATTTCCGAAGTGGCTGACGAAACTACAGAAACCGCCCGAAATTTTTTCAGGCTATAAAAAAGAGCTCTACTGATACAGTAAAGCTCTTTTTTTATTGCAAAATTGCAAAGCGGCTAAAAAGTTAAAATTATTGCAAAAACAAGCAGCCTAAGTCATCCACCATCACCATCATCTTTCCCCTACATCTCAACTCTCTTCACCCTTTCACCCTTTCCTCTACAAACTCTTAATCGCCGATTCCAAAGCCAATTCCATCATCGGATTCAAAGCCTTTTCTCTTTCGTCGGCAGAAATTTTTTCATGAGTTGGGATAATGTCAGTTACCGTAAGGATCGTAGCTGCATTTTTTCCTAAGTGCTGGGCGTTGGCAAACAATCCGAAAGCTTCCATTTCTACTGCAGGACAGTTATATTTTGTAGCAATAGCAGGCGTTTCAGGATCTTTTCTGTAGAAAATATCACTACTGTGGATGTTGATTGCTTTAGCGTTTAATGATAATTCTTTAGACGTTTCGTTGATTGTGTTGAAGATATTCCCCTGGTGAGAAAGAATTTCATCTTCAATTCCCCATGCATATTTAGCATAAGTACTTTCGCTGGCAGCCTTTTCAATATTTAAAATATCAAAAAGTTTAAGGTCTGTATTGTAGGCACCACAAGTCCCGATTCTGATGATCGTATCTACTTCATACTCTGTAAATAACTCAAAAGAATAGATCCCGATGCTCGGAAATCCCATTCCACTGGCTCCTACAGTGATCTCTTTACCTTTATAAAGTCCTGTATAATAAAAGATACCTCTGGTTTTGCTTACCAGTTTAGCATTCTCTAAATAATTTTCAGCAATATACTGTGCACGAAGCGGATCCCCCGGCTGTAATACTACTTTGGCAATTTCACCTTTTTTTGCACTGATGTGAATACTCATAATGTTATTTTGAATGAGGCAAATATAATAACTTTTAGATTGTCTTTCTCATTATGGGGAGTGTAACGGTGCAGCAATATGACCCCAATACAATGCATAAAATGATGTCAATAAATATTTTAAATACCAAGAGATACCAAGTCTTTTGAAAACTTCATATTCGATAAGTAAGAAAATAATATAGCAAATACCACAATCCCGTCAAAAATTTTGGATCCTGTTTTTTAGCTTAAATAATGGATGCCGGATTGAAATAATGACAGTGGAAGTTCCTAAACCTAAAAGGTTTTAAAAAACTGTTAGGTTTTCATAGGCGGTTTTAAAATAACAGAATCTATCATGAATTTATTAAATACATTGATTTTTAATAAGATAAAGGCGTGTTTGAAACCGTTTTAATTGCCACGAATACACGAATTAAAGAAAAAATTCGTGCATTCGTGGCAAAAAATTAGCGCAGCTCATACTCAAAATCCTCAATCTTCTTGCGTTCTAAAAATATAGGTATTATAAGAAAACCCTTTGCGCCATTGCGTTTTCCAACCTATTTAAAATATCCATTTACAGAGCACCCTTCTAAACCAACCCGATTTTCATTCATAAAAACACTCTTTTCCATTACTTTTTTATCTCATTTCAAAATTCTTTACGAAGAATCATCATTTAACACCAATCCTGGCCTTAAAAATTTTATTCTCAGCGAAATAGTTTTATTTTTGTTAGATGATGGAAACCAAATCACCGTTTTTGGACACGATCTTTCTGCTCAGAAAGAATGAATGTATAACCCTTTTCTCCAACTTACAGGAAATTTCTTCAAAAGAAGAGTCGGAGGTGGGGGATTATTTCGAGGCAGAATTCGAAAAAGAAAGACTTGAATTCTTATCGGATCAGCTTACCTGCAACAAAGAGGCTGCGGTCTGGGCCGCTAAAGTTCTGTATCATAGTGCACAGCTTTATCTTATCAGAGAAAACACAGAAAAGAACATCGATAAACTGATTCCAGTATTTAAAGGAAAAAGGGATATATATTCCATTTTGTCTGCAGACCTTTCCCTGAGATTCTTACCGCAGATCATTCTTTCCCTGAATGCGGTGGACCCGGAAGATCCTTTGATTATAATACTTGAAAATATTCTTACCGAATTTCATTACTCAGGAATAGGCTATGACCTTGACCTGAAAACCGTAAATTGGGAAGCTGAACTTAAAGATCCCACTTACCGGAAATTATATCTGGAAAGAATTGTTGAAAAAAAAGACTACCGACTGGCGGAAAATCCGTTGATCAATAAACTACTAATAGCCGAATTCGGAATGCATAAAGAAGCATTCTGGAGAGAATTAAAAACAATAACCGAAGAACATGGAAACTTATGAAAAAGTATTTGAATTTTTAACTTACCCTACCAGAGAAACATTTCTGAAATGCAGGGAACTGATCATTAACAATCCGGAATATGATCCCTATTCAGACGATACCGGAACTATGCTGGATCTTTTAAACAGCGGAAAATATGAAGAGGTTGTAAAATATGTAAATATTAATATCCTGTTGAGCCCCAGCGCTCATATTTATAAATATTTCGCTTATAAAGAGCTGGAAAATGAAAAAGCAAAAAACATAGAAATGATGATTGTGGAGACCCTCTTCGAATGTATCGAAAAAACAGGGACGGGAACCAAAGATTCACCTTATATTATCACACGGATTTCCGATGAAAGAGATCTGATCAGACAACATTTCAATAAACAGGATGTATCCCAAAGACTGGTGAAAGAGGGAGACCAGATTCTTGATGTTCTCAGACTGGAGGATGGAACGGACATCTATTTTGATATTAAAATCCTTTACCACAGGCTGGCCTTCTCTTTCAACAAAAGAAATCAGGAAGCAGAAAAAGAGAAAGGGGAAAAATCACAAAAGAAAAAATGGTGGAATTTTTAATTTTTTAAAATCAATGACTCAGAATATCAATAAACTCAACACGGTTCTTAGCTACGTAAAAGATACTTTCGTAGGGAAAAATGATGTGGTAGATCTGCTTGGGATCTGTCTTTTGGCAAGAGAAAATGCTTTTTTGTACGGACCTCCGGGAACAGCCAAATCGGCGATTGTAAGAACCCTTGCAAAAACCGTTAAAGACGGCAAAAACTTTGAATACCTGTTGACCCGCTTTACCGAACCCAACGAAATTTTTGGACCCTTTGATATTAGAAAACTAAAAGAAGGAGAGCTTCTTACCAATACAGAAGGCATGATGCCGGAAGCGTCTATGGTATTTCTGGACGAAATCTTCAATGCCAATTCTGCCATTCTGAACTCACTTCTGACGGCTCTCAATGAAAAGATCTTCAAAAGAGGAAAAGAAACCAAACATCTGCCGGCATTGATGTTTGTAGGAGCAAGTAACGTTCTCCCGGAAGACGAAGCCCTGAATGCATTATTCGACCGTTTTCTGGTAAGGATTAATGTAGATTATGTCAATCCTGAATTACTGCATCAGGTACTTTTAGCCGGAAGAAAACTGGAAAACGAAGAAGAAACCGAGGTGCCGGAGATTCATGCTGATGAGATCCGGGAACTTCAAAAACTTTGCCGTACCATAGACCTTAGACCGATCTATGAAGTATATCTGAATACCATTATGAGTTTACGGAATACAGGAATTGCAATTTCTGACCGTAGAGCCGTAAAACTTCAGAACCTGATTGCAGCCAGTGCCCTGATCTGTGGAAGAAATGAAGTGGTGCTTTCTGATCTTTGGGTACTGAAGCATATCTGGGATACGGAAGAACAGATCGAAATTCTGGAGGGAATCATCAACAGAACTATTGAAAAAGACGATCATCCGAATTCACATCCACAGGCTATGCAGAATAAAACACCGAATCCTGAAGAAGTGATGAAAGATGTGAAGATCCTTGTAGACAAATGGAATGACGGAATACTGAGTTTTGAAGAGCAAAACGTTATTAAAGACAAACTGAGATACCTACAGACCCGTTGTGACTGGATCAGAAATCCGGATCAGAAGCAATATATCCAGCAAGAAATTGAAAGCTTATGGCAGAAGATCCTTCAAAGCGTATAAAAGAATTCTGGGCAGAACTTCCCCGTGCAGATGAAGACTTTCTGGGTTCCATCAGAGACTGGAAGAACGTTCAGATTGCCGCCGATGAAGAAACCCTTTGGCTGAAAGGCTTCACGGAAGAACAGGCTGTGGCGTCAGAACTGCAGCAGTTGCCTGATTTTATATTGTACGAATTACGGGATGGCCTTTTGTTCAGGAAAGGAGCATTGGTTCCCAGCAGAAAAATTAGAACAGCATTGCTTTGGACGCCTATTGATAAAGCGTTGCGGCTGACATTTCCGGCCTCTAACAATAATTATTTCGGAATCAGCGAAAAAGTTCAGGTGAATCTTAAGGAAAGTGAAGAAGAACAGCCGGTAATGGCTTTATTGAGCACTATTGCGGAGATCAGAGAAAGCATGGCTGCCATTCCGAAATTTAAGCTTGAAAAAATACAATGGACTCTTGTGGGAGGCCAGGCACTGTTTCTGGGAACACCATTGCTAAGCCTGCCAGGGAAAACGTATTGGACCAAAGATGGACATCTGCTGCCTGCAGGATTTGATTTTGAATTTAAAAATGTAAGCAAATTTCTGCAGCAGAAATATAATAAAGAATCGGAAGGATGGCTGATATGGGATAAAAACGGAAACTGCCTGTTAATAAAAAATACAGATTTCCGGCCGCTTTCCATAAGCTCATTCCGCCTTACTGAAAAATCAAACGAATGGAATTAAAAGTCTATTTCCAGTCCTACGAAAACTATTTCTGGGAATGGAAAACTGATGAAGATATTCCCGGTGATGCCGGATACAATGAATATAACCTCCTCGCAGTACCTGGGGTGGGGGCTATTGCTTACAGACCTTACGTGATGGAGATTCTGAAAGAACTTCAACCGCAGGGGTGGCCTGTTTTTGGGGGATTGCTGATGGTTTTGTATGCCATGCAGGACGGGTATACAGACTTTGCCGGACCTCTTGGACGTACAGCCAATTTTTACAATGGAGAAAATCTGGATTTTGATATAGAAGGTGCTGTTGAGTTTCTCGAAAAAATAAAATCACTTCCTAAAGTTTATAAACAGGGACAAAACAGAATCGTATTATTACAGACTATTTTTAGTCATGGCTCTAAAATAGCTCCGCTTCATGCAGAATCAGCTTTGAACAGGTATTATAAAAGACCTTATGAAATAGCGAAGAGCGCAGAAAAAAAGCAGGCTGATGCCTCTATATTGTACAGAGATTTAAAAATTCTGAATAAGAATGAACAGTTTCCTACCGTACAATCCATCATTGATGCCATGAAAGGATTTATTGAAGAACCTGAGTTGGATGATGAAGTGATAGAAGAGGAAACAACGGTGGATACAGATAAAGACTTTATCCGGGAGCTGATTGAAGAACCTAAAACTTTTCAGGTAGGAAGCCTGATCAAAAGGATCTGGAGCGGTCTGAAAATCCCCATGCGTCATCTTTCGCCTGGAGAGCAGCCTATCGGAGGAATATCAGATATGACCAACAAAGGAGATTTCAACAGAATGCTGCTTTCGGAATTTGCCAATGAAGATGAAGTTTTCATGAACCGGGTGGCCAATAATGAGACCCTATACATTCAAAGAGAAATACCCCCTGAAGAAAATATTTTTGAAAGAATAATTCTGATCGATACTTCCCTTAGAAACTGGGGAACACCAAAAGTATTGGCTTTTGCTTCTGCCATTGCGGTGATCAAGCACCCGAAAGCGCATTCCGAGTGTAAGGTTATTGCATTGGGGCAGGCTGCTGTTCCCATTTCGCTCGACAGAGTAGAAGAAGTGATTGATAATCTCAATCAGGTAAGCCCGGCTCTGGAAGTTTCAGAAGCATTGCAAAAATTCTTTAACGAAGAACATACGGAGAAAGATATTGAAGTGTTTTTTATTACCCATCAGGAAAATATGGCGGATGAAAAAATACAGAAAGTGGTCCATGAAAATAGAGACAGACTTAAGTTTTTGGTAACAACTTCTTCAGATGGCGAAATTAACTTTTATAAACATGATAAAGGAGCAAGAAAGCATATTCAAAAGATAAGGCTTCCGCTTCAGGAGCTGTGGGCCAATCCACCTCAGCAAAAAGCACTGGTGGTCAATAATGGAAAGAAGACCAATCTTCCGTTGAATTATCCAATCTTATTCCCAACACCAGTCAATAAGATGGCCCAATTTTTATATGAAGGTGAATTCTTCATTCTGAGTTCAAAGAAGCAGTTGTTGAAGACCTATCTTTCCGATAACTATTATGACAGACATTCCTATGATTATTATAAGACCTTTCATGGTTGTGAGGTTCTGTTTGAGAACATCTCTGTGAAGTCAACAGGAAAATTTGCCCTTGCGAAGAACAGGCAGCAGCATTTTATACTTTGTCAGTACCAACCTGGCAAAAAGCTGATCTCTAAACTCAACCTGAATACAAAAGAATATTCCGAACAGAACCTTACCGGGATGAATATTCCGAATTCCTATGAGCTGATCTATTTTGGTAAAAGTTTTTACCTGCACCAACATGCTAACCCTTTACTGTACAAAATCAATATAGAAGGAAAGCTTTCTGTGGAAACCATTTCCGGGAAGGATAAAGAAATAGATAAAAACCATACAAAAGTAGAAACTGAAGTCGCCAAACTGAATCAGAGCGGATTGAAAATGATCAGTAATTTCAATAGAATTGGAATCAATACAAATAAAGATCTGGTCATTTCCGGAAATCAGCTTCACAGTTCTGAAGAGAACAGGTTAGACTTTTCTAAAAATAAACAGGGGATAAAGGTTTTTGCAGAACAGAATAAAAATAAATTTACCTTCCCGGATGGAAGCGAAATTATTGCAGACTCCCGGGGAATACTGAAGTTGGTAAGCAGTAATAAAAGCATTGAAGAATTTTTTATCCCGTCTACCCTTGGTGGGCTTCTTTCATTGGCTACTTATAATGAATTTGGCGGATCAGAATATTATCTTCCGGAACATTCCCTGTTAAAAGTAAAAACAATGGATGAGATGCGTGACCGGTTTTTAAAAGCATTTATAGAACAGATTTTAGATTATGGAGCTTAGAATCAAACCTTTCCCGAAAAATAAATATCCCCGAAAAGGCCTTTTGATCAAAGGTTCTTCTCCTTTGGTGTGGCTTCAGGAAATGGAAATGCTTGGAATCAGCTTAGATGAGGTTATGTCTTATGCGGTTCCGGCAGACAGCCCGAATACATTATACGGATGTTTTCTTGTTTTCCACAATCAGATTCCACAGGAGATTGGGCGTAATACTTACTTTCAGTGTGTTGATGACCGGCTTTTTATTCCTGAAAATACAGCATTTTATCCTAAGATCAATCCTGAAGACTGGCAACAGCTTGATGCCCGTTTTATCATCATGCACCCCGAATTCGGATTGGTAAAACTCTCAGAAGAAATAGACTGGGTGTCATTAATTGAGGAACCTGGAAAGATCGAAGAAACCATCAGAAAACCTCTCAATGGGGTTTTTATTCCTCAGAAAATAGAAAGCTATACGGTGGAAATGGATGACGATAAAGTAATGCAAACATTAGAATCCAGGCAAACCGAAGAAGAGTGGATGAATAACCTGCCTTTTGATCTGAAAAAAGTGATGGCAGGGAATAAAAAAGAAATTGAAAAATACCTGGCATACATCGAAAAATATCCTGAGCGAGCAATAGAACTGGGCGTTCCATTAGATATTATGGGAACTTCCAGGGGAGATGGCTTTGCAAAATTCACTTGGTTGGACGGATTGTTTGGCAGGAATTCTGGTAATGGGCCGGAGAGTGCAGGAACAAAAAATTTCCGTAGACTATTCTGGGCAGTCATTGTGATTGCCATTATTGCCAGGATTGTATGGCCGTCAGAAAAAGAAAATTCTGCTGAGGAAACAGGCCCTTCTTCAGGAAAGATCGCTGCCAATGCTGTAAAAACACCTGCTGATATGATAGCCTTCCAGTCCGGAACCTCAGAAATTGATCTGAAGATCGATTCGATATATCATCAGAAAAGAAAAGGGCTGTCTAAGGAATTGCTTAATGCAGGAATCATTGAATCCAAAACCAAAGAAGCAAAAGAAAACTATAAAAAGGCAGGCGGAAGAGAAGTAGGTGAAATAGGAAAAGATATTGAAACACTTGTCAACAAAGAAAAGCAAAGCCGGGATTCTTTAAAGACCATTTACACAAAAAAGATCAAAAAGCAAGTTGAACAGAAAACGGAGAAACTGAAACGTAGAATTTCAGATTCTCTGAAGCAATATACCGAAGGAAAACCTGTAAATGGTGATGTGGTGAAATATCTGCTGAAAAGAAAGCAGGTCCTCATGGAAGACTCCCTGGGAAAACTATATGGTACCTTAGATATTGCAGATCCTGCTTCAGCATCAATAGACCGATCCAAAGTAAAAGCTATTGATTCAGAAGGCACACCTCTGGAAAAAAAAGCTCCCGTTTCAGATATTCTGTATATGGTAATAATGATGATTGCAGCAGTAGGACTTTATTCCTTCTTCTTTAAAAATAAATCTTTAAACCTTGGTGGCGATGACGTTCCTGCCTGGGTGAAAATACTTTTAATAGTAATACTTGTGGCAATGCTGGTGTATCTGTTTTATCCGTTGGTGAAGATGTTTGGATACAATTGGTTTGTATGGGGTCTGGTTATTTGTGTGCTGTTGCTGCTTTACCGACTGTTTAGAGAAGATAAAACCATTTTAAATTCCGACGAAGATGAATAAACAGAAATTTATAGACAAATTCATGGCGGCCTTTGTGCTTCTGGCCATGTTTAAGATCATCGGAATTGTTGCTCAGCTTTTTCATGAGAGCTTTTGGAGTGTTGTCGGAACATTGTTTATCTTTTTAATCGTAGCATTTATTATCCTTCTTGTCATCACTTCTTTAAAAGATAAAGAACAGAAACAGCGCAATGCAGGAAAAAAAGGATCCGGTGGAGGAAGCTTTTATCTGGAAAACTCCCTTTTTGACAGAATCCGGAGTAAATACGAAGAACTGGCTGAAAAATATATTGCCGAAAACGAATATAAAAAAGCAGCAAAAGTCTATATGAATCTGCTTCAGGATAACTATAGAGGAGCAAAAACATTGGAAGCCGGCGGATTTTACAATGAGGCCGCTGTAGTATATCTTAAAAAGCTGAAAAATAAATCTGATGCAGCAGCCTGCTACGAGAAAGCAAAACAATACAAAAAGGCCATCGACCTTTACAAAGAAATGGAGCAAAAAGAGAAAGTAGGAGATCTCTATAAAGAAATCAATGACCTCAAAAACGCCCATACTTATTATCAGATGGTTGCTGATGATTATACTGTGAACAATCAGATGGTAAAAGCTTCTCTCGTATACCGAAAAAAGATGGAAAAAATAGAAGAGGCCCAAAAAGTTTTATTGAAAGGCTGGGAAGAAGATAAAGATCCGTTCAATTGTCTGAATAATTATTTTGCCAATATTTTTGATATGAAAAAGCTCGGATCAGAAATCCTGGATCTGTATGAAAAAACTCCGGCTCACAAAAAGCTTATTTATCTGGACGCCATGAAACATGAATTTAAAAAATCTCCTGAACTGCAGACCACAGCCCGAAATATTGCCTATCAGATTATTTCCGAAAAAGTAGAAACTCGCTCAGAGATCATCAATGAGCTGAAACACTTTAATCCGGAAGATGAGGTGATCCTGAAAGATATTTCGAGGTTTAAGACGGGAAGGAAGAAAATGTTTAGGAATTGATGATAGATACAAGATACAAGATACAAGATACAAGATACAAGATACAAGATATTGTCGCTAAAGTTCAATATTTGCTTGGCTGGATCAATAGGGGTGGGCTTTAGCCCACCTGCCTGAAAATGGATAATACCGCAAAATATCTTCATTTTAAATACAATAATAAAAACCCTTTTGAAATTGTACAGGAAATGGTCTCACAAGGTAAGACGCCTTTACATGCAGTAAAAGAAATAAGAACCAAATTTCCTGCTTTCTCTCTGATGGAGGCTAAAGAGGTCGTTACGATTGCAACGTCAGAATTCAAAAGTCTGTATGATTACCAGGGAAGCCTGTTACCAGAACTTGAAAAACTATTCGATGAAGAAATGGATCAATGATATTTTTAAAGAAATACACTTCATAAAAACAGACTTAACCGGCTTCTGATTTGACGGAAGTAACAACGATTAGAAGCTCTGTTTTTATTCTCACCCCTTGCGAAAATGATAAAATAATACAAAAAAGATTTATCTTTGCACCAGAAAATTATGACAATACAAAGAGCACATATCAATACAGAACTATTAGGAAGTCCTTCTACTAAAGGGTTTTCCGGATATGAAGGGATGATATGGAATGAGGCGAAATGTGCTGACTTTGGAAATTATTTACTGTAAACTCGTAAAAAATTAATCAAAATATTGCAAAAACGCCTCGATTTTTCGAGGCGTTTTTTGTTTTTTAGGTCAGAAATTATTTAGAACGAAAAAAAATAACCATAAACATGAAAATTTTTTAAATAAAAATGAACAATTAATAAGCAAATAAAGAGTGATAAGTAACCCAGTGAGAGACAGTCATTTAGGTATTTAAGGAATCCGCAAAGTATTGTGGACAGAAATCTCTTATTCTCAAAAATAGATGTAACCTACTGATTTTCAATATTTTATTTTGGAAATTTATTTGCGGATTTCAAAAATTCATATTTACTTTGCAACCGAAAATTGAAAGCAACAGGTTTTCAGGATTCAATTAAAAATAATTTAGAAACAAACAAAAAATAAAATGAAACAATTACACAACATATTCAATCAATATTCAGAACTATACGGACAAGAGCCGGTAGGGAAGCTGTGTATTTTTGATAGTGAAATTGTGGATGAAAGGTGCTTATATACGTGGGTCAGCTAATGATCTTTTACGTAGAAATAAACGAAGCGCCTCTCAAAAAGAGGCGCTTTTTTTTATGGTTTCTCTAGCTTATTTGGTAAAGCGCCAGTCTGTGGAACTGGAGAACAGGGTTCGATCCCCGGAGATACCCAAAAATATAAAATCCCATGGCTCAATTGGTTAGAGCATCGACCTGATATGTCGAGGGTTGAAGGTTCGAGTCCTTCTGGGATTACAGATAAAATCTCATAGCTCAAATGGTTAGAGCACCGGTCTTTTAAACCGGGGGTTGAAAGTTCAAATCTTTCTGGGATTACAAAATAAAGGTCTATTGAGGTAATGGTAACCTGCCCGACTGTCTCTTGGGCACTGTGAGTTCGATTCTCGCATAGACCGCAAAGGTTCATAGAAAAATCACGCTCCGGCTGTCTCCCGGAAAAGAATTTTGAAGTGAATCTGCCAAACTGGAAAGATAACGGTGGTAGTTTACCCGCCTTGGACGCGGGAGGTCGCAAGTTCGAATCTTGCTTTCCAGACTATTGGTTCCATTAGCATAGTGGTAAGTGCATTCGGCTTTCTACCGAACGACAAGGATTCGACTCCCTTATGGAATACAAATGATTTCGTAGCTCAAGTGGTTAGAGTGTCGGTCTGATACGCCGAAGGTTGAAGGTTCGAGTCCTTCCGGAATTACAGTAACAAAATGTTAATTGTTTCAGGAGAAAAAGTAAAAGTTTGTCGAGAGCAGAAGATCTTTACGCCAAACACGAAAAATACAGACAGGCTTTTTCTTATCTCTCCAAAAAAGCAGTTAGAATAAAAAATATCATTTATAAAATTTTAGGTAAAAATAAAGTTTGTTGAGCGCAGAAGTTCTTATATCAAACAATTTTAGACAGACTTTATTTTTTAAATCTGATGGTTCGCCGAAGTGGAAGAGTCGGGGCGGTCTGCAACACCGTTGTGAAAACTGAGTGGGTTTGAATCCCATAGCCATCTCTAAATCGGAGGTTAAATAAGGTACTGGCAGACCATATTCCTCTTATGAAATATCCTTTATTAATAAAAGAAAAAGGCTGTCGAGCGCAGACGATCTTTAGCCAAACATTCAATACAGACAGGCCTTTTCTTTTTAAAAAACAGGATCAATAAAAATGGAGAAATATCCATTCGTAAAATCCGGAAGTACGCCGAAGTTGGAGAGTCGGGGCAGACTGTAAATCTGTTGCTTCATTGCTGAGTAGGTTCGAATCCTACTACTTCCACATACCACTGATAATGTAATGGCAGCATGCAGGAACTGTACTCTTGTTGTTTAGGTTCGATTCCTAGTCAGTAGGTTTTATGCTCTATTCGTCTAACGGTCAGGACGCCTGCCTTTCGAGCAGAAAAAAAGGGTTCGATTCCCTTATAGAGTACTGGATGTGAAAGAACTGGTCAATTGTAAATTGACAATAATACCATGAAAGTTCAAATTTGAAAAATAAATTGGCCAGTTCCCATTCACAAGAAATAAGAAAAAGAAAAGGTCTGTCGAGCGCAGAAGATCTTTAGTCAATAAAAATAGAGACGACCTTTTTATTTTCTGAAAACAAAAAATATATGATCACCTATGATCAGTCATCAATTTAGGAAAAGAGAAAGATTTGTCAAGCGCAGAAGATCTTTACAAACAAAAGCAGGCATAGTTTATAAATAGAGACAGAGCTTTCTCAGTCCTAAAATGATCAATAATCAGTAATGAGGATCATCATTACAAACAGTAATATTCAAATTACTCATTACCGATTATTCATGCTGTATAAAAAAACTGCGGGAATGGTGGAAATGGTAGACACACTTGATTTAGGCTCAAGGTTTTGGGGGTTCGAGTCCCTCTTCCCGTACTCAACATAAATGATAAGCAACAAGTAATTACGATAGTATTTATCAACAATTACTCAGGCAAGGAAGAGTGGTGTAGCAGGTCTGCACGCTAGTCTGAAAAACTAGAGGTACAGGTTCGATTCCTGTCTGTTCCGCAATCAGTGGTGAATTTTTGAAATTGACCATAAAATGAATTAACGATTCACAAATTAATTTAAAACAAAATTTAAAACATGTAGAAAAAATGGAAACGCAACAACAAACATGGCAGAACATGAACGGAAAAATTTTCCAGGACTCTATCACACAGCTGGTAGAAAAAGCCATTATTCGCGAACAGGCCAGCGGACACCGTCTGAAAGTATGTGTGGGATCAGACTCTCACGTATATGGAGAAGCTATCAATTATGCTACGGCAGTAGTATTCATTCGTGAAGGAAAAGGAGCGTTTACCTTTATCAGAAAAGAAAGAGAAATACAGAGTATCAGCATCAAGGAGAGAATGTTGAATGAAGTCAACAAATCCGTAGAAATTGCCTATGCAATCTGTTCTGTATTGGATACTTATGGTGTGGAAATGGAGGTACACGCAGACATTAATACCGATCCGGATTTCAAATCCAATGTCGCATTGAAAGATGCAATGGGATACATTCTGGGAATGGGATATGTGTTTAAAGCAAAACCTTTTGCATTCGCAAGTTCCAATTGTGCTGATATGATGGTATAAAATAACTTGAAGCCTGAAGCTGGAGGCAGGAAGTAAATTATATAATGTTAAAAACTTCCAGCTTCAGACATCCAACTTCCAGCTTAAGAATACAACGATATTCACGGTTTTTCAGGATTTCCTGAAGATGCAAAGCTAGAACTGTCGGATATTGTAAAAAGAAAATAAAAGAACCTTAAAAACGAGTAACCATGTTTTTTTTAATTCAGGCTAATGTATACTTAGATCCCGAACATTATAAAATTTTTGATGCACTGGAAGACTTGAATATCGACTATGAGGTCATTAATATTCCGCCAACTGCAGAAAGAATAGATTTCGAAACAGATAGAAAAGATGTTTTCGTATATGGTTCGGTAACCATTGCAAGATTGGCAAAGCAGTATTCAGACTGGTCTCCGGGTTCTTTTTATGGAGGTAATCACCTGTATGAGGTATATTCTCAGTATTATGGTGAAAATCTTCTGAATCATACAATCTCCGTTCATAAGATCTCTGAACAGCTGAACTGGAAAAAAGGGGAAGTGAAATTCATCAAACCTTATGAAGAAGCGAAAATCTTCACAGGAAAAGTATTCACAGAATCAGAATGGAAAGACTTTGTTTTTGAAGCATTGGAAACCCCGGCGAATAGAATTACAGGAGAATCTCTGGTTCAGATTTCAGAAGCCAGACAGACCATAAAAGAAGCGAGGCTTTGGATCGTAGGCGGGCAGATTATTGATGGTGGATATTATAAATTTAATGATCAGGCACCGTTTGAAGAAACAGTTTCAGATGACGGGTTTAGATTTGCCAATGAAATGATCCGGCTTTTCAATCTTGAAGAAGCTTTTGTAATGGACATCTGTTTAACCGATGAAGGCTGGAAGATCGTTGAGATCAACTGTATCAACAGTTCAGGATTTTATCCCAATACCAACGTGAAAAGTGTGATCAAAGCATTGAATATCTACTTTTCAAAATAAAAAATAACAACATGACTCATAATAGAATAGCCGTTGTAGGCTTACACGAACAGGAATACGAATATATAAGGAAACATTATGATGGCCTTATGATCTGGCATCAGTCGATTCCGAAAATAAAAGTTGTAGACGGAACATTATACGTTGAAAAAGCACAGGGAGTAGGGATGCTTCCGGTAGACAAAATCGTTTATCACGGTATTTTTGAAGATGATCTGGATTTTATTGCCGGCCTTGCCTTGTGGAACGGCCCAAGTTTTCCTGATGCTCATGGCATGTTGGATTGCAGACTCAAGATCCCTTGTTTGGCCAAAGCGATGAAATATTCAAAGTTTAATTCCCAGAGAGGATTTATCTCCAAGGGAGCTTATGTAAATACAGAAACTGAATTGGTCGCGAAATGGGGTAATTGGCATTGTGGTGAGAACAAATATAAGTTTACAGGAAGTTGGGAAAGTACGGAGAACGCAGTTCTTGAGCCTTATTTTGAAGGAGATGCCGTAAGAGTTTTACATATTGGCGGCAAATCCTGGCAGATAAAATTGGAAGGCGGGACATGGCTAAAATCAATTCATCCTGATGATGCCCAATTTATGGAGATTGATCCTGAACTTTTGGAAGATACTTTAACTTTAAAAGAAAAGATAGGAATGACGGTGATTGCCAATGACTATATCGTTCAGAAAGATGGAACAAAACATCTGTTGGAGATCAATCATATTCCGAATATCACAAGATTTGAAGAAGTAAGACTACACTTCCTGGAAACTATAGCAGAGTGGATTCATAAAAACTAAAACAATGGAAATAACGAAAAGATTATTGTTTCTGGATGATATAAGATACCCCATTGAGGCTTATCATTATACCAAACAGGATATTTTCCTCAGAAGCGATTGGCATATCGTTCGGAATTACGAGCAGTTTGTCAACAGGATTTTGGAAAAAGGACTTCCGGAAATGATCTCTTTTGACCATGACCTTGCTGATGAACATTATCTGAGACTGGATACCGGAGAATTTGTAGAAAAAACAGGCTACGATTGTGCCAAATGGCTTATAGAATATTGTATGGAAAACTATCTGGACCTGCCGAAATTCTACAGCCATTCCATGAACCCTGTAGGAAAAGAAAATATTATCCGTCTTTTGGAGAACTTTAAAAGATGCTAATGGACACCTTTATCGTAATTCAGAATATTAAAACCCATCTGAGATTGAGCTTCGATGAAGTTGACAGATGGTTTGAAAAAGATAAAAATACATTGAACTATCAGCCTTCAAATGGAGGCTGGACGGTTCAGCAGATTTTAGAACATATCTATCTTACGAATTTCTATCTGCTTATCCTCATTGATAAAGGAGCGAAAAAAGCAATGCGGAATTCCCTTGATCTTGATCTGGAATCTGAAATAAAAAACTACAGTTTCGATCAAGAACATTTTGAAAAAGTAGGTGAATACGGAGCTTTTGAATGGATAAGACCAGAACATATGGAACCGAAAGGAGAATTGAAGTTAAGTGAAATCAGAAGTTTAATTGCTCAGCAATACCATCAATGTTTAAACTATTTGAACATCATGAAAGATGGAGAAGGACTTCTTTACAAAACGACAATGACGGTGAATGAACTGGGTAAAATTAATGTGTACGAATACATCTATTTCCTCTCCCTTCATGCTCAGAGACATCTTACCCAGATGGGAAAAAACGAAAGGGAGCAATTTAAAAATTAAAAAAATGATTTTCAAAACATATAACTCCATAGAAAATGCTTACCAGACCCGCGTGATCGATCAGATCAGAATACAGGGTTTAGGGGATGAGGTTTTCATCGTGCAGGAAAAAGTTCACGGAGCCAATTTCTCTTTCTTTACCGATGGAAAAGAGATTAAGATCGGCAAGCGAACCGCTTTTATTGAGAAAGATGAAAAATTTTTCAATGCACATCAGATTTTGGAACGCTACAGAAAAAATGTAACAGAAGTGTTCCGAAAAGTAAAAACCATGCATCCGAATGTTGAAACTGTGGTGATCTACGGTGAATTGTTCGGTGGTGGTTACAAACATAAAGAAGTAGAACCGGTAAAAGACGCTGTAAAAGTGCAGAAAGGAATAGAATATGCACCTCACAATGACTTTTATGCCTTCGATATTAAACTTAACGGGATTACCTATCTGGATACAGAAGTGATCAATGAGATTTTTGAAGAGACAGGATTTTTCTATGCAAAAACCCTTTTTCAGGGAACTTTGGAAGAAGCGTTGAGGTTTCCCAATGTTTTCAATTCAAAAATTCCGGGTTGGTTTGGGCTTCCGGAGTTAAACAATATGTGTGAAGGAACCATCATCAAGACTTTAAAAACCAGATATTTTGGAAACGGTGCAAGAGTCATTCTGAAAAATAAGAATGAAAAATGGATCGAAAAGTCTAAAATGGTTAAAAAACAGGAGAAAACCATTCAGAAACAAATCCATTTCAGCGAAACAGCTCAAAATACCTGGGAAGAAATCCAGAAATATGCGACTGTAAACCGTTTGAATAACGTTTTGAGTAAAATAGGTGAGTTTGAACCTAAAATGGTAGGAAAAGTAATTGGCCTTTTTGCAAAGGATATTTTGGAGGATTTTGAAAAAGATTTCCCAGCTGCTTTCACTGTTGTTGAGAAAGAAGAGCATAAAAGAATCAACAAGAAGTTGAATTCTTTAGTGATCGACATTGTTAAAGAAGAATTAATTGAAGCAAAAGCGTAGCTTGGATATAATGCCAGCGAATGAAAAACTTTTGCCGTTAAAACAATTAGAAATGAAAAAGATAAGTACATTATTCAAAAAAGATATAAATAATTTAGGACGAGTTATTAACGAAATTAATCCTGAAAACAATTGGGTTTTTGATGGAAAAGCTATTGCTACGCAAAAGTTTGATGGTTCCGCATGTGCGGTGATCAATGGGAAATTATACAAAAGATACGATGCCAAAAAAGGGAAAACAGCTCCTGAAGGCGCTATTCCATGTCAGGAAGCAGATCTTATTACAGGTCATCATCCGCATTGGGTAGAGTGTAGTATGGAGAAAAAAGATGATCAATACTTTTGGGAAGGTTTCAATGCTTTGGCTGCATCAGGCAAGGTAGAAGATGGTACTTACGAACTTATCGGTGAGAAAGTACAAGGTAATCCTGAAAATATTAAAGGTCATTTACTGGTAAAACATGGCCATAATATTCTTAGTTTGGAAAGTCTGGATTTTGAATGGATCAAAAACTTTTTGAGCAATCCTGAGAATAATATGGAAGGTATTGTTTTTCATCATACAACAGATAATCGTATGTGTAAGATCAGGAAATCTGACTTTGGTGTACGCAGAAAAGCGATAAAAGAACATATTGTTTAAAATAAAGATGAAGTTTCGGTAATTTATTTTATCGGAACTTTTTTATGTATTAACGTAACCACAAAAAATTGAAGACTTTCGTTATTTTTAAGCAATAACTAAGTTTTAAAAATATACTCAGGATTTTTGAGGACAAATCGAACAGTCGAAGGTGCAAAAATCCCCTTTCTCAGAAGGGGTGGCAAATCAAAGATTTGACGGGTGGTTTAAAAAAGAAAAAAAATGTTACAGGCAGAAATAAAAAGTCTTTTAAGAGAAGACATCAGTATATTAATAAAAGTTCCGAATTCCGGAAAGCATTATTTATGTGATTGCGGAGAAGCAAGTTTGTTGACAGTAAAAGAAGTACAGTCAATATCAGCGTTGTTTATCAGTCATACCCATATCGATCATTTTTCAAATTTTGACGGAATTTTCAGACATCAGATCGGAAGCGGAGAAAAAGTAGTGATCTGCGGTCCCAGGCATATCCATCAGCAGGTAGAAGCGAGATTAAAATCTTACACCTGGAATCTGATCGATGAAAAAGCAATCAAATATGAGATCCGGGAGATCGTTTCAGAAAAGGAAATCAATGTTTATAACCTTCGTCCACCTCACTGGAACCTTGAATTTGTAAAAACTCAGAATTTCCTGTTTGAAGATGAAAACGTCAATGTTGATTTTGCAATCCTGGATCACAAAACAGACTCTGTTGCCTATCTGTTCAAAGAAAAAGATTCAGTCACGTTTAATGAAAATGCTTCCGGTTTCAGAAAAGGAAAATGGATCAGTGAACTGAAAACAGCTTTTGAAAATAATGATTCCAATAAGGAAATTGAGATAGAGGGAACCGTTTATCAGGCAGAAGAATTATTTTCTCTGCTGACCCGCAATCTTGGATATAAACTGGGAGTGATCATGGATCATGCCGCATCCGAAGAGAATTATGCAAAAATAAAGACTGTTTTTGAAGGAGCAGATCAGGTGTGTATCGAAACCTTCTACAAAGATTCAGACCAGGAGTTTGCCAGGTTGAATTACCACAGTTTTGCCTCAGCTTCAGGAAAAATCATGAATGAATGCAAGGTGAAAGAAGCTATTCCTATTCACTTCTCCAGAAGATATACGGAAACCGATCAACAGGAAATTGAAATCGCTTTTTATAAGGCATTTCGAAATAATTAATTTAAAATAACAAACAATAAAATAGCAAAAGCTTTACCCATGAACCACTCATTTGTCACGCCACTGGAATTGAAACCAAACATATAGAATATTCCAATCAACGGCATAAACATTCCCCTCCTCCAGAAGGGTGGCAAAAATTCAAAGAATTTTTGACGGGATGGTTTACCAGCTCTTGCGATAAACAAACAACAAAAGAAATGAAACCCAATATATTCTTTACAGCAGACCATCACTTTGGTCACGAAAATATTATAAGATTCTCCGAAAGACCCTTTGAGTCTCTGGAACAGATGAATGAAGAAATGATCAGAAGATGGAACGAGAAAATTGAACCTGGAGACACCGTCTACCATCTGGGCGATTTCAGTTTAGGAAAACCGGATTTTACAAAAGAGATCTTAGACCGTTTAAATGGGAACATCCATTTGATCAAAGGAAATCATGAAGGGGCGGCATTGACGTATCCAAAACGTTTTGCGTCCATCAGAGATTATCACGAACTGAAGATTGATGAATCGGACAATACGAACGGGAAACAGAAGATCATTCTTTTCCATTACGCCATGCGTACCTGGAACGGCTCACATCGCGGAGTATGGCAGCTGTATGGGCACTCACACGGAACATTGCCGGATGATGAAATGGCACTAAGCTTTGATGTAGGGGTAGATTGCCATAATTTCTATCCTATTTCCTACGAAGAAGTCAAAGAAATTATGAAGCAGAAAAAATGGACGCCACCGTTTGGTCCGAGAGACTGAGTGGAGGCATAAGAGAATTGGGACGTAGGCGAGGAATAATCAAAACGACTAACCTCCCAATCTCTGATTTCGAAGAATAAAAATCATGAAAACAACCAACGAAATATTAATTGTCGACTTGGAGGCAACCTGCTGGGATAATGACAGAATCCCGCACGGACAAAAAGTTGATATTATAGAAATAGGGATTTGTAAATTAAACTTAACATCAAAAACAATTTCCCAAAAACAAAGCATTTATGTAATTCCCGAAAGGTCAGAAATCAACAGATTCTGCACAAAGCTTACAGGAATTACCCCGCAGCTGATAGAAGAAAAAGGAATCTATTTTGAAGAAGCCTGTGAAAAAATCAGAGAGGAGTACGATTCAAAACCGCTCACATGGGCAGGATACGGAAATTTCGACGGAGAGCAGATTATTGAACAATGCGACTGGCTCGGAATCAAAAATCCTTTTTCAGACCACTACCTGAATGTGATGTATGAATTCAGGAAGCATTTTGGCCTTTATAAATCAATGGGCCTTAAAAGAGCTCTGAATTATTTGAATATGGATTTTGAAGGAAATCATCACAGCGGAGCAGACGATGCTTACAATACAGCCAGAATTTTAAATGAAATTTTGTAAATAGTCATTAGGCTGGAAGGCTGAAGCTGGAGCCTGGAAGTAAATTGGACGTTATGAAAACTTCCATCTTCCTGCAACCCTCTTCCATCCTTTAATAATTAAATTTTTAAACAAGTGAAAACAACAGAAAATATATTAATAATAGACCTTGAAGCCACATGCTGGGACAGCCGGCCGCCTAGAGGTCAGGAAAGTGAGATCATCGAGATTGGTGTATGCATTATGAATGCAAAGACCGGAAAGATCTCTAAGAATGAAGGGATTTTAATAAAACCTCAATATTCAAAGGTAAGCCCGTTTTGTACAGAACTTACCACTTTTACCCAAAATATGCTGGATAACGAAGGCATAATGCTGGATGATGCCTTTGACATCCTGAGAGCAGAATACGATTCCGAAGAGCTGACATGGGCAAGCTATGGCAACTATGATCTGAGTATGCTGCAGAGCCAGGCCAGAAGATTCTATCTGGATTATCCGATGGGAGATGATCACATCAACGTAAAAACCTTATTCGGACAGCTTCATCCTGTTGTAAGGAAAAGCGTAGGAATGAACAGAGCTTTGGGGGAATTGGGATTCACACTGGAAGGTACCCATCACAGAGGCGTGGATGATGCAAAAAATATTGCCAAGATTTTGCATTGGTGTCTGAAGAATTATTAAACTTTCCCAATCAGATCAACAAAAAGGAGACTGTTTCAGTATTGAAATAGTCTCTTTTATATTTAAAATTAAAAGGATTCATATCATTAATAGTTTCCATCATTAAACACCGAATTTATAAAATCGATAAAATAAGTTTACCCTTTTTGATTGAGAATAAGTTCACAGATATATCTGAATAATTCCTCAGGAATAGAATGCCCCATTCCTTTCTGCAGAACAAATTCAGCACCGGGAATGGTATCTGCAATATCTTTTCCGCATTCCGGAGGGAAAACCAGATCATCCGCTCCATGAATAACCAGAGTGGGAGCCTTTATTTTTTTCAACATCTCAGGATCATAGCGATAAGAACCCATTGCCAGAAGCTGCCGGATGATACCATTTCTGGTCTTTGAACGAAGAAGTTCCTCCTCAATCAAAGAGGTTTCCAGGTGTGGTTCAAATGGATAACCGGTACCTGATATTTTTTCAGCAAAAAACAGTTTCTCCTGAAAATATTTTTCTCTTTCAAGGTTGGGATCTGCCGGAGGTTTCATCATCATTCCCAGTATTTCAGGATGGGTAGGCTGTAACCCTGGATTTAAAGAAGTTGACATAATAATAGTCAGCGTTAAAACTCTTTCAGGAAAATAGGAGCCCAGCAATTGGGTAATAATTCCTCCCATAGAACGACCAGCAAAATGAGCCTTGTCAATGTGAAGATAATCCAGCAGGCCAATAACATCTTTTGCCATATCCATCAGAGCATAAGGAATATCTTCAGGCTTCAGGCCAGAGAATAATTCCTCTATATTTCCATTAAGATCAATTTCTTTTCCGGGAATATATACAGAAGATCCGGAATCTCTGTTGTCAAAACGGATTACTTTAAAGCCTTTATCCACAAATAATTGACAGAAACGGTTTTCCCAACGAATCATATGGCTTCCCAACCCTGAAATCAAAACAATAGTCTCTGTATTTTCTTCTCCAAATATCTCGTAGCATACCTCTATATCTCCTATTCTTACTGTTGCCATCTGATTTTATTTTTTGTATAATATTATTTCTTCCAGGGGCAAAAGCCTCGAATCTTCTACAGCAGCAATTCTGTGCCCCATGATTTTTATATACGCTTCATTCTTTTCGAAACTGAAAAAATCGTTGACACTTTTTTGCCTGATCAGCATGCAGATGTCCCAGTATTCATGATCCGGACCAATTAAAAACTGATCTCCTTTTCCGATAAATAAAATCTCTCCGCCACTTTCTCTTAAAAAAGGCTCAGTCTCTCTGATATACGTAAAATAAGCATCCCAGCCGCTGATTTTTTCAGAAGGCTGAAGATCCGGATATTGTGAATAATCTGCTTCTTTTTTTAATCGAATAAGATTCATATTGATCACGGAGCCTTCAATGTTTTTCATAAACAGATGTTTTCCTGCTTCAAAAGTAGGAGACAAATAATTCTGTGACATTGCTTCAGTATATTTCGATTGATGCCCCGGAAGTATAAGACTGTTCAGCCTTTTGTATTTCCTGACGATAGTTGATGTATTGGTTTTCCTGTTTCGGAACAATTACGGCAAACTCAAAAGTAAAAGAATCACTCCCAAGCTCTGCCCAGTCTTTTTGCAGTTGCACATTCGTAAATAATCCACCATTAAGCATAAACTTCATTTTATTTACCAGAGCCTCGAGATTTAGAGAGCTTTGAATGTATTGCTTTCCATTAGTAATATTCTTCAGAGAAAGGACTCCCATTGTTATTGTATGACTTTTAGCCTTTTCTCTAAGCTGTTGTTTTAATGCATTTTTCATATCATTTTTATTGTATATTTCCTCCGAGTTCAGATAAAAACTGACTTACGGTCTGCAGAGATTTGCTCTTTTTTGCTGGCAGAATCTCTTTTGTAATGCTTTCAGCACTTGTCTGTGCTTCTTCAAATATTTTTTTCCCGACCTCAGTAATGACTACATAGCTCACTCTGGCGTCTCTTTTATTAATTTCCCTGGCTACCAAACCTATTTTTTCCAGCGGGTTCAACAACCGGGTAATTCCTGAAGCAGTAAGACCGATCTTTTCTGCAAGGTCTATCCTTCGCATCTTACTTTCAGAAGAGGTGCTGAGGATATAAAGAATCACAAAATCATTGAAGCCAAGCCCGTGCACACTCAGCGAATCAAACTTTCTGGAAATCACAGATTGAAGTTTATTGAGGTTGATTAAAAATAATAATTCAGAACTAATCATTGATTTATATTTGAGTTGTCAAGTATTTTTGTTTTGCAAATATATAAATTTTAATGAATTAAGTTATTGGATTAAGATAAAATTTAAATCATTTTAAAATTGAATTGCCTGTTGAAAATATAAATTTTCTTCAGTACTTTTAAGACATCATGAAAACAAGAATCTTATACACCACAAGAAATCAGAAAGCAATACTCGAAGAAAAGAGTCTCCATGAGCAGGTGAGCTATCTTAAACATATCTATGTGGATGAAGTTTTGAAGAAAACAGAGTTATGGGTCAGACAGCATCTGGACTCTGTTACAATTTATCCTGACTTAGAAGAAAAAACCTCAGACGAAGAAATTCTTTTAACCAATGCTTTTTTGAGAAGCGTTCGGATTATCCGGATTGAAAACAACGGAGCCTATAAACTTGTTCAGGATAAAAATTATAAAAATTTTCTTCTTGTGAAAGAAGAAATCTATCTCTCAGATTTTGATGACCGGAAAATAGTATCTTATAGTGTTAACCAGTATGGAACGGAGCTGAAAAAATACATATATCCGAAAGAAGGAGGCTACCATGAATTTATTTATTCTGATGGCAGGAGACCCTATCTTGATAAAGGAACCTTTATAAAGAAGATCAGTGAAGTTTTAACGGAAAACAAGAGTTCTGTTTCTCCGGATTATTACTTGAGTTTTTCCCCGTTTTTCCCTTCCGGAGAAGAACTGGAACTGGAAACCGTACGGTACTTTTCCTTTTATGAAGATAAAGAAATCACATTTCAGGAAGCCTTTTTCGAAAGGGAGTTTAATAAGAAAGTATATATAAAAGATCAGCTTCAGAGAATCGATACTTTCAAAAGGCTTACCATGAATCAAAGGGAGTATTTTATTTATGATAACCGCTCGTTTGAGTTCCCGAAAGAGGATCTGAACTATCTTATAGATGTACATTATCTAAGAGAAGAAAAAAACGGCTTTAAAAAGTGGGAGATTATAAGATACAAAAAAAATGAAACGGGAGTAAATAAAAGAGAAATCTGGATAATGGATGCAAAGGGAAAATGTATATTTTATGAAGAAATAGACGACAGTACCGGAAACATCAAACGAACCCGTAAATTCCCGGAATTTCAGGGAGCGGAAAGTTCTGCTTCAACTTATTTTGAATATATTGATGGGAAGCTTACTACAGAAGGTATTGATTTGTACGATGATTGGGGAAGTGATTACTACAGCGTAGATCAGATGCATCTGGACGGTTTTTTTGAATCAGACTATGGAAAGTATTTTTTATCCGCCGATCCGAAAATTCCGGAAGTTGGCCATCCGGTAACAGCAACCATCTATAAAAACCACCTGAATGAAGAGATCCCTGAAAAAGAAGTAAAAGGACTCTATGAATATTCTGAAGAAATCTATGAGGGAAAAAGATTAATAAAAAAGAGAAAGTATACAGCGCATTCCGGTAAGGATCTGAAGGATCAGAAATATAAAATCCTTACTTCATCTTATTATGACGATATAAAAGAGGTTCCTGATCTCGAAACTTTTAATGATAGTTCTGATAAAATTTATTACAACAGAAGATCAATAAATCATTATATTCTCTATGATTTTATTACAAGGGACTATTGGGAAGGGAGAACGGCAGAATTTTCAGGAACTGTCGTATATGATAATTATTACAGAACCGTATCTGAAGAGGTATACAATGCTGCCTCAAAACAACTGATCTCAGGAACCAAAACATTGTATGAGCAGGTATCACCTTTGCTGGGAAATAAATATATGACAGTAAATTTTAACAGGAATGAAGAAGTAGAGAGCTACATTGATAATCGGTTTGCTTTTGATGAGTATGTTTCTAAAGAAAAATTTGAAAATAAAAATGCGGGTAATGATGGGATCTCTCATGAATATTATAAAAGTCTGAAAGAGCTTGTGCCGGAAAATCCAGCGTTTCCGTTTTTTGATTTTACCGTAAGCAAACTATTGTATATCAATGAAACTGAAGGAGAAAGTGAAATGACCCTTCTGATGTCAGATTCAAAAATTAAAATAGCCAGTGAAGAATATGTAACATTTCATTTTCTAACCAAAGAAGAGTCATTAGAAAGTTACCTGAAAATGATTCCGGACTTGAAACTAAAATTTTATATGTATTTCTACAACGTCAGCAAAAGAGAAAATACCATTGAAACTGATTTTTTCGGACTCGGAATTAAAGCTCATTTTTCAATAGATTTGAATACCAGGGAAATAGATTGTCATGTCATCAATGCTTCTGTGGAAAACATAAGTTTTAGAAAAGTAGCGTCTGTCAGGAATACGGATCTGTATCGTTTTTATGAAAATGAAAGAAGGATTTTTGTTAACTTTTATTCAGAACTGCTGATAGACCTCCTGTTAAAAGCATAAAGTTTTGTTAAAAAATTCACTTTTGAGGGATAATTTTTACCCTGTAGGTCATTTTTTGTTATTTTAGCCAACAAGAATGAATCTATGCTAATTGAGGACGAGTTTAAGACCATTTATTTAAACTATAGAATCAAGGAAATTGTTCCTTTTCTTATAAAGCTTACACCAAAAGATAAGAAAGAAGTTGTCGCTCTTTTAAAAAAATATATGAATAAAGAATGGGGGCACAACAATATCTCTGTGTTGGCGGCTTTAGCCTGTTCTAAAACCAGGGCCGAATACGAAAACCTAAGTCCCGGGTATTATGCAATGCCTACCGCTCAGGTTGAAGAGTTATTTCAATCCTATACTCCGGACTGGCTTGGAGAATGCTATTCATTTTTCAATAATTTTGATTATCTGAAAGCTTTGGAATGGGAGCGCAAAGGCTACCTTAAATTAAATGATGAAATAACTGCATCTCTACTTTCATCATCATGGGCTCCTGAGCATACTGCAGAAGAAATTCTATTGACATACCCGGTTACTTTAGAATCCCATATCTGGCTTCTATTCCAATATGAGTCGGATATTCTCTATGGCAGAAGAAACTGGAAAGAACATTTGAAAAATCTTGCCACAAGCCATAAAATAGATAGATCCAGACTTTTAAAATCAAGTCTTAAAGCCATTAATTTTAATTTTTCGAAAGAACATAATACGTGGTTTCTGGAGCTTTTTACCTATCTGGAACCCACCAATGAAGAAATTCTGAAATGGCAGGATGATTTGTTTATGATTTTTCATTCAACACAGACTTCGCTATTTCCGGGTGTATTAAAAATAGTCAGCCAGGTTCTCACAGAAAAAGAATTTAAAACAGAAGATTTTCTACAGGTTTCATCGTCTGTGATGACACTTCCTGTCAAAAATATAATAAATGCATTGTTGTCGGCTTTAGAGAAAACAGCTAAAGCAAACAATGCTTTTCATGAAAATATCTGTCTCCTTCTGATGCCGGTTTTTCTGAATAAAGACAAAGCACTTCAGACAAAAGGAGCAAAGATCATCGCTAAATACGGAAACCCGGAGTCAGAGAAAATACGTTCCGAATTACAAGTGTATGCAGGATCACTTCTTTCTGATGCAGAAAGCTTGCTGGAGAAATTTTTCACCGGGCAGGAAAAGTCTGACAATTCGGGATCACAAAATTACGAGGTGGTTTCATGGTATTTGCCTGAACCTATCACTCCCATTCAGACCATTGATGATTTTATATTTTTTGCGCCACAGGTTTTCAGTAATCCTACAACCTATTATTTTGACCAGTTTCTGGAAGCATTGGTTAACTTCAACAGCGAGTTTGATGAAGATCATTTGAGTAAACTTGAACCTGCTTTCAAAGCTGCACTGAAAACAAAAGGAACAGGAGGGCTCCGTCATTTATTAGCAACTTTTTTTATCAGTTATGGTCTTTTAAAACAAAAAGAAAGATCACAGATATTGCTTCAGGCAGAATCAGAATTTCCCAGCTTGGAAAACTGGTGCGAGAAAAAGACTCCTTTGGTTTTTCAGGCGTATCACAAGCTTCTCTCAGGAATTTTTGAAATGCTGAAACAGAATATAAAGCTTCCACTTCTCTCCGTACCTGATCATAGTCCTTGCTGGATAACAACAAAGAATCTTGTGGATAAACTGAAAACGTATCAGCAGCAGAATGAAATGCCGACTCCTTTTGATCTGCAGATGGCTATACTTCGGGTACAAAAAGAAAATCTGAATGAAGCTGAGCAGTATGCAAAAGAACAGCTGGATAAAAAATACGCTGAACTTCTGGAACCTGTTTTCAATCCGGATTATTTCAGAGAAAAATATGACAATGTATATCTGGATGGTAACTTCGACTGGTCATTCAGTTATAAAAAAGTTTATAAATGGAATATTACAGAGGAAATTCCTGAGGTATTGGTGAGCGTCGGTAATAAAAAAGAGCTTCCGGAAAATGCAGATTTTCTCGATTATATATTCAACTCTTATCATGGTGTTTATGATGATGATCTGATTTCTATTTTGTATACAGTACCTTCTTTTTCAGGCTCTGTTGTTGCAAAAAAATATGGGGAAAATTTATCGAGATCTGATTATCAGTATGATATAAAAGGTAATGTGAGCTTTCTTGATGCATGGATGAAGCTGAGTCTACCTTTTCAGTCGGTACACTATTTATTCCTGTCTGCGGGACTGTTTAATAAAAACAGGACGTTTTCTGGTATGGCTTTTGAAGCCTTAGTAAACAAGGTAGTTTCGGATGATTTTGAGGTTCGGGAGCTGGGAACAATGATCGGTAAAAAGATCAGTTTCGGATGGGCTCCGGCCAAAAGATTTACAGACGGACTGTCTGGCTTTATCAATTTGAGTTCCAGACACAACCTTGCTTTTGAAAAACTGCTGGCGGCCATTCTTACAGCAGTGCAAAAACCGGTGTTTAATCTGAAGAAACTACTGGAACTCTACGATGAGTTACTGAATCAGAATCAGTCTGTACCGGACGAAACTCTCTCAGAGTTGCTTAAAGAGTGGGAAAAAGAAAATAACCTGAAAAAAATTATACATCAAATTGAGAACAGATGAAAGAAAGACTTTATGAGATCCTTAATGAGGAAAAAATACATGAGATTATCCCTTTTCTAAAGCAACTTACCGCAGAAGAAAGAAAGACACTGGTACCTTCCATCAAAAAAATGGAACGTGAGATCAGCAAGATCGTAATGACGAAGAATTCCTACCATACTGTAGGTTCTGCTAACCAGCATTCCATTATTGATATTGCTTCATTTGTCTGTATGGACAAAAAGAACTTTGGCAAAAACTACTGGAGCCTTTTCCGGAATGCAGAACAGGCAGAACAGATCCTGGAATGGGGCTGCCCGGAATGGTTTTCTGATTTCATCAATGAATCCGTAGAGGCTGAGTTTACAGCTTTTAACTATCAGGATATTTTAGGATGGACGAAAAAAGGCTATGTAAAACCCAGACCTGAACTGCTGGGACACCATCTGAGTAACTATCCCTCTGATCTGGATGAACACCCTGAAACCCTTGAAACTCATTTCTGGTATCTGTGTGAGTATCCTTCAAAGTCATTACCATTCCGTAAAGAATGGTTCCCATTAGTGCAGAAGCTGATTTCAGAACAGAAAATTGAAAGAAAAAGATTTTTGAGAGAATGTCTGCTGGCTTCCAATCGTAACTTTAATAAAAACGTTACAGGCTGGTTCATGGATGCATTTACCGTCTTAAAACCTACAGAAGAAGAATTGGTAGATCTTCAGGATGAATTGTTTGCTGGGTTGGCTTCAACACAGTCAAAAGCAGTCAATACCATATTGACCCATCTGAAAAAGATAGCCGGTGCCGGTATTAAAATAGAAGAACTTTCACATTACCTTCCAAACCTGTTGAGTTCAGAAGTTAAAACTGTAGTGGCCTCAGGTCTGTCATTAACGGAGAAAATCTTCCAGAGAAAAAGACTTGACCCGGAAATCCTGGGAATGGCTTTAAGTACGGCATTTGTAAGTAAAGATGACGGAATACAGACCAAAGCGGCAAAGATTATGCTGAAATATATTCCACCTTCTGAAAATATAAAAGAGGCATTATCCCATTATTCAGACAATATTCTGACGAATGTGCGTCCAATGTTGGAAAAATATATAATAGAAAAACAACAGGAACTGGAAGCGATAACTTCCGAAATAGTGTCACTTACCACAAAAGATAACAAAGTAAAAGTACTTGAAAGCTTTGAGGATTTAATGTTTTTCCTGCCATTGGCAATAGAAGATCCGTATAGCCACCATTGCGATATTGCATTGGATGGATTCATCCGCTTTGCCAACGATGTGGATGGAGAATCAGTGAAATTGATAGAACCTGTATTTCTTAAAGCCTGCAAAACCATTGCAAAATGGGAGGTTCCTTACCTGAATGTTTTGCAGTGTAATCTAATTATCAACTATGGATTGGGCCTACTGAAGAAATATCCGGATCAGCTTAAAAATCTGGAAAAAATTTACCAGAAAACTGTTGAAGAAGAAGCTGCAAGGGAAGTCTATTCCAATTATCAGAAAAAACTGGGGCCTATGGAGAAAGTAGGGGCCGAGTCTCCTGCAATGAAGGCTTTCAAAGAACTTGCGATCTATATATGTCAGAAAATAGAGGCGGGAGATAGCCTTCCACTGCTTTTTACCGTTACCCATTCACCTTGCTGGGTTTCTCCTGTAAGCCTGGTGAAAAGATTGGAAGTATATCAGAATAAAAATATTGAACCTCACCACCTGGATGTGCAGCTGGCTCTACAGCGCTGTGCTTTGGATGATTTATCAGAAGCATTAGAACTGGCAGAGAAAAAGCTGAAAGGGGAATACAAAGATTTGTTACTTTTCTTCTTTGGGAAAAATGCTGCTCCGAAAGGAAACTTTGAACATCCTTCATGGTGGATGACAGCAGGAATTACACGCTCACCCAAAACTGTTTTTAAAGAATTCAGTAGTTTCGGATACGATAATATTCCTGTGGAATTTCTGTACGGAGATTACCAATGGAAAACCATCGACAATAAGAAAAACTCTTATTATCCTGTTGAACTGAATATTGTGATTCCACAATATCACCTTGAAAAAAGAAAAGAATCCCTGTTTGTAGAATACTTTGTTGCCGGCCAGAAAGAACTTTCTGAAACTCCGGCACTCATGTGGTGTTTTCCGAATACCCCTGCAAATGCCCTGGCAAAAGTCATCAAACACTGTCTTTTCTATTCGGGAATTGCTGAGGTTTACGAAAGAAATCTGGTGCTCAACACGGCGCAGGCTCTTTATCAGATCAAAAAATCACTGGACCCAATGGGGTACCTGTTCTTAGGAACAATTTTCCTGGATGGGGATAAAACCATTCGTGGAACAGCGGCTGAAATATGGCTGGAACATGTTTCACACCAGATGATGGACAACGCACAGCTGGGAAGAGTGATAGGACTGCATGAAAAATTAGAATGGGCCCCTGTCAAAAGATTGACAGACCTTATACAGCATCATATGCTGAATGTAAGCAAAACCCATAATGCAGCACTGGAAGAATTGATCTCCAATATATTATATCAAATGGAATCACCGGTTACCAACCTGAAGAAACTTCTGGAAGTGTATCATGAAGTATTGGCTTTGAACCAGTCGGAAGCCAATATCAATATTGTTGAAAAACTAAATGACTGGAAAGAAAACTCGAGCCTGAAAAAAATCTGCAATCTTCTTCTAAAAAAATAAATTATGGAAGATACGCTTATTTACAACTATCCCAGAGCTTCCTCTTTGGTAAAGAGAGAGGCTTTGGAGGAACTGTTTCTCGCCAAATACAGTGAGATACATAAGAATACCGATGTTCCCTGCTTTTTCTGGGGGAATGTAGGACAACCATTTATTCTGGCCAGATGCCTGATTACCCTTTCCAATATTGTAAAGTCCAGCTTCAGCCTGTCTCCGTTTCAGATGACGTTGCTTAAAGATCCTATCGTGACGGCCGGAAATGAAAGACTTCGCTTTGAAGGATTTTCTCACTGTGCAGGAGTGTACGCAAGGGTAGATGTACTGCCAGGAGGACTGGATGGTGAATTTCTGGAAAACGGAACTACCAATGTAGACTTTAACCAGCCGATGATAACGGCTTTAGGAAGTATACGGCCTAATGAAAAGATCATGCTTTCCGTTGGTGAAAAAGAAGTGGGGCTTTATAAAGAAGAAGAGAAAGTCGTAGAAAGAAAGGTCCCATTACCTGTAAAATGGATCAAAGGATTGGGAACAGTACAGCTTTACCTGTCAGAATCAGAAAAACTGCATACCTTCAACAAGATTCAGACCCAACAGCTCTTCCGTGGAATGCCTAAAGGAGTAGTGAAATCCGACTATTATCTGATTGTAAGAGGAAACAAACCTATGTTTTCACCTGTAAAATCAGGAGATGGTATGTGTATCGGAGGTCTTCACAGACTTCGTTTGCTGGAACCATTACTTTCATATATAGATTATATGCAGGTATTTTCACATCCTCATATGCAGTCTACAACCTGGCAGCTCTATATGGGAAATATAAGATTCAGTTTCTCGCTGTCCAGAGAAAGCTGGCGGGGATTCTCCGGAGAAGGGGCAATATTAGGAAGTCTGACCTCGGAAGTTCCTGATGAATGGATTGATGCTTTAGATAAATATGCGTATGCCAATCAGTCTTTCAATGCAACCGCTTTGGCGCTGGAAGAAAAGATCAGTCTAAAAATGACGGAAAACCTTACCGGAAGACTTGCTGCTATGGGATTATTGGGGTATGATCTGGATGATAACGAATTTTTCTATCGCAGATTGCCTTTTAAACTTAGCCGTATTCTGGAAATGAATCCCCGTATGAAAAACGCCGAAAAGCTGATCGCAGAGGGAAAAGTGGAGATTCTGAATAACAGCAAAGAAAGAACAGAAGCCAGGGTAGGAGGTACAGGAGTACACCATACCGTAATCATTGAAGAAGAAAAAGAGCGCTGTACCTGCGAATGGTTCAGTAAATATCAGGGAGAAAGAGGTCCCTGCAAACATATGCTGGCTGTAAAGAAACTGATCAATCATTCGTGATCTTAGGCTGCGAAATATTTGATCCCTTTTAAGCTGTAAAACCACAAGAATCTCTACCTGTACTACGATTTTTATCATTGCCACGGATACACGAATCTTTTATCAGTGCATTCGTGGCAATTATTTGGGAGTACACAGATTTTTCCACAAACATCTACGTAATCAACGAGAGGATAGGAAATTGTTGCATTCCTGTACCCAACAGTATCCGCTACCCATTGTTTCTGTTGATCCACTCCTCATAAGTAAGCACACCCAGTTCCGGGCTGCTTTCTCCTTCCAGAATAGAAATAAATTCCAGCTGATTACCATCCGGATCATTGAAGTAGATTGCAACAGCAGGCATCCATGCAAATACCATTGGTTCAACCGTTCCGTTTTTCAGAAAATTGTAAGGCTTCAGATCTTTGTTTTTCAAAAAGTCTACCGAATAATTTAAAATATCTTCCTTACTGCTGGAAAAAGCAAAATGCCTTGTCTGAAGATTTTCTTTCTGCTCCCACAATCCTAACATAAATTCTTTCCCTTCACCAACCCATAAAAAAGCAATCGGCCTTGTTTCATCTCTGTGGGCAAGCTTTAATTCTAATACCTCTGTATAAAATTGGATCGCATCTTCCAAATTGCTTACCTGTACATGGGTTTCATATAATCCTTTAATCATAGTTCTAATTTTAATCAGCACAAAGCTAGAGAACGATTTCCTGTAAATACGGGATTATCGATACCTTTATGTGAAATGAATGATAGACGGATTTTATAATTAGGAGATAAAAGATAAAAGATAAAAGATAAAAGATAAAAGATAAAAGATAAAAGATAAAAGATAAAAGATAAAAGATAAAAGATAAAAGATAAAAGATAAAAGATCTTGTCGTTAAACACCATTATCTTTATGCATATCTCTCCGGATTGAATATGAGCATCAACATTTAGTATCAATATTTACACTAACAACAATATCCGCATCAATATCAATATCAATATCAATATCAATATCAATATCAATATCAATAGGAGCGGGCTTTAGCCCGCTTTCTTTATAAAATATATTCCATTGGCTTCAGCCAAAACTGATTACCCTACAAAATACCCTCAAAAAATAATACTATTCCCTTTTCAAAAACAATCTCTCATTCTGCTCAAAAATAAATACTTTAAAAAAAACTACGCAAAAACACTGCGCAATACTGTTTTTACTTTGCATCAGAAATCAGAGAAAGTATCCATCTTTCTAATGTTTAACAAAAACAGTAACTCATGAAATTTAATTTTTTGAAAAAAGAAAATAAAGCAGTGGTAAACCACGAAGGCGCAAAAGCATATGCGATGAAGCCTGCAGAAGACCTGTATAGTGCTGTTGTTACAACGGGACTGTCAGAGATCACTTATGAAAAGGGAAATGACAGATTAGAAAGAATACAATCTCTGATTAGAAAAAACGATCCTGAATTTGTTGCGAAGCTGGCTGTTTATGCTAGAAAAGAGATGTATCTGAGATCCGTTCCATTGGTTTTGGTGACAGAGTTGGCAAAGCAGACTTCGGGAACCGATCTGGTGAGTAAAGCTGTAGACGGGGTTGTTCAGAGAGCTGATGAAATCACAGAACTGCTGGCTTATTATCAGATCTCGAATGAAAGAACAGGGGTGAAAAAACTGAACAGACTTTCAAAACAGATTCAGAAAGGACTGGTAAAATCATTTAATAAATTTGATGAATACCAGTTTGCCAAATACAACCGGAAAGCAGAAGTTACCTTGAAGGATGCATTGTTTCTCGTACATCCAAAAGCAAAAAATGAGGATCAGCAGGCTATTTTCAACAAAATTGTTTACAATATGCTGGAGACTCCTTATACCTGGGAGGTTGAGCTTTCCGCTTTAGGAAGAACCCAATATGCTGATGCTGCAGAAAAAAGACAGGCTTTTAGAAATAAGTGGGAAGAATTGATTTTTAGCAACAGGTTGGGGTATATGGCTACTTTGAGAAACCTGAGAAACATTCTGGAAGCAGAGGTGTCTTCAGGAGCTATGAGTAAAGTATGTCATTATTTATCAGATGAAAAAGCGGTAGCGACTTCAAAGCAGTTGCCGTTCAGATTTCTGGCAGCTTACAGAGAACTGGGAAAAATTGATTCTCCGTATCTCTCCTCAGTGTTGGAAGCACTGGAAAAAGCAGTCATGGTAAGTGCAAAAAACATCAAAGGTTTTGATTTTGATACTTCAGTGGTTATTGCTGCCGATGTTTCAGGTTCAATGCAGAAACCGGTTTCTCCAAAAAGTAAAATTTTGCTTTATGATATTGGCTTGCTGATGTCTATGATTTTGCAGTCGCAGTGTCAGAATGTAATTACCGGAATTTTCGGGAATCGTTGGTTGCATGTTCCGATGCCAAAGCAGGGTATTCTTAGGAATGTGGACGAATTTTATAAACATGAAGGAAAAGTAGGCTATTCTACAAATGGCTATCTGGTGATTGAAAACCTGATCAAAAAACAGGAAAAAGTGAATAAAGTAATGTTGTTCACCGATACCCAGCTGTGGAACAGTACTGGAACCAAAAACTCTTTTGAAGATTCATGGAAGAGATATAAGACGATTGCTCCTGATGCAAAACTCTATATTTTTGATCTGGCAGGATACGGAAAGCAGCCGATTGATGTCAGAAAAAATGATGTATATCTTATTGCAGGCTGGTCAGACAAAATTTTTAATGTATTGAATGCATTAGAAGACCGGAAATCTGCAATAGAAGTGATTAAAAAAGTAGTGCTGTAACAGGCGCTGCTTTTAAAAACTGATAACCATAAAAATAATCAATATATTGAGGAGCTTATTCCCGCTTTCCACTGTATCTTTTTCGCCGGCGCGCTTTGCCATTTCAGAAAAAGGATGCCGTTGCAATCGGGGCTAAAAACTAAAACCATAAAGCCATGATAACACTTATTAATGTGATTGAGATCAATCCGTTACTGTACACCAAAGATGATTTCGAATTACCGGAAAGTTCAGATTATCCTGACCCTGAAGAATGGCGCTTCAAATGGGAAGAGACAGCTTCCAAACTCAATTTTAATTTTAAAATTATTGGAAAAGGATCTTCCATGGCAGACATTGAAACAATGGATGACGAAAATTTACACATGATCATAGAAGCAAGATTGGAAGATATGGAAGACGATCCCGACGAAGGCTGTTTTGTACTAGCGTTTGACGGAGGAATTGCTTTGGAAAAAGACAATAAAATATATATTCGGCCAATGTGTTGCAGCGATATGTCTGACCTGAAGAACTGGCAGAATATATTGACCAATTCCTCTGCAGAATGGAAAACATTATGGATCGGGCATCCATGGGTTTTGTACAGAAAAGAAAACGGAAAAATAAGCTTTTCAGAGTATACGGAATCCAATGAGATCGATCCCGAAAACATAAAAATCCTTGTTGAAGTTGATGAATCAGAGCTTAGAGCTGAATTTGAAAAAGTACTTCAACGCCAGACAGATTTTAAAAACAGAGTTTTGAATATACTGAAAAAGATCAATGCTGAAAATCCCGAAAGAATGGCAGAATTATTAACCGGCATGGGATAGTATAAAACCATCAGGCTCTAAACGATAGTAAAAAATAATACACTAAAAAATAACTATGGAACATAAATTACCTTTTCACTTTGATATGGAAACCGCCGATCCTGACGATTCCATGACCCTGGCTGTTTTGGCCACCCATCCTAAAGTTCACCTGGTCAGTGTTTCCGTACACCCGGGAGGAACAGATCAGATTGGAGTCGTACGCAGGATTCTGCAAATTCTTGACAGAGAAGACGTCCGCATCGGAGCAGGAACTCCCAAATCGATTGCAAGCCGTGTCTCAGGTTTTCACAGAGATTGGATTGGAAAGTTTGAACATTCAGAAGCAGATGATACCGCAGCCAACATTATGGCAGAGACTCTTCGCCAGTTTCCAGATTGTACATTGCTGAGTGGGGCAGCCCTTACGAATCCGCATGCTTTATATGAAACCGGGACTTTTTTTGACCGTTGGTTCTGCCAGGGAGGTTTTGCAGGAGACAATATCGTCCCGAAAGAATACCGACTGGAGAAATTCGATGGAAAGCTTACTTGTCCTACTTTTAATCTGAATGGCAATCCTCTTGCTGCTGAAACTCTTTTTTCGATCCCAATGAGCGAAAGACGTATGATCAGTAAAAATGTATGTCACGGTGCCATTTTCACCAGCGCAGATGCTGAATTGCTTATTCCGTTTCGTAGCCATAATAAAGGACTCAGTCTGTTCCTGAAAGCGGTAAAAATTAAAGAAAAAGCCCTTCACGATACTGTTGCAGCTTTATTAGCGATTGATCCTTCAAAAGCAATCTGGGCAGAAGTGGTTCCGTATAGAAGAAGAGGTGAATGGGGCTGTCTGGAACCAGAAAAATATCCGGATAGACCTACGTCACTGATCACGACTTACATTCCTGATTTAACAGACCTTTGGATGGTGATCAAACCTTAAATATTCTGATAAAAAATAAACTGCGTAAAAAGAATGCGCACTTGCCGTATAATTTTGCAGTGTTCATAACAATCAGTGCCGTTAGAAAGGATTTCTTCGATTCCAAAAATGAACAGACCTTTCGCCAGATTGCCTGATTTGAATAAACAAATGTTTCAAACAAAAGTTTTACAGTTAGACTTTTAATTTGAGAAGAAGGAAAGAGAAAACATTATGGGAAATTTATTTTCAAGAATTGATCAGGATCTGAAAGAAGGAAGAAAGAAAAAAGCCTGCAATAGATTAAGAAATATGATCAATCAGTTTCCCAATGATCTTTCTTTGAGATACAGATTGGGACACATTTATTATGAAGCAGGTTTTATAGATGAAGCCGGAAAGTTCTGGATATTATCTGACCCTGAAAATGATGAAATGAAAAATGCCGTTGAATTGTATAAAAAAACATTAGGCAACTCCGGAAGCGCTATTTTAAAAGATATTGTCTTCAGAGGAAATAAAAGTCAGATGAATGAATATTCAGTGAAAATTTTGACAGAACTTGAGAATGATAGTTTTAAAAAGACAAACCATATCCCGGATTTTGAACCTAAAACCAGAGAAAAAGGCAAATATTCAGATGTAAAGAATGGAAATGAACTTTCAGATTTTATAGGTATTTGTTTACTGGGAGGCTGGTTTATTGTACTGCCGATCTTAGGAATTGTTACTCTATTTAACTTTATGACCTCACTTTTTAGCCATTAAAATAGAATACGCAAATAGAATGCGTAGTCACTTTGTAAATTTGTAAAAAAATAAAACTAATAACCATGAATAATGATAAACCATGTCTTAAAGAAACGGTGTATTGAGGTAATACTCAATACTTATGAAAAAAAATAAGACAATGAAACAAACCTTCGGGATCAATGAATATGGATGCATTGATTTCCCGAAGAAAATTTCCGGAGTACAGATTTCCAGAATCGTATACGGAAATGTACTGGGATGTTCACATTGCTTTCCACACGGCTTTGAAGTGATGAATGCGAAGCATACAAAATTTCAGAGAAGTTGGAAAAAGTACAGAAGAACCCAATGGAAAAACTAAAGCAAGTGCCGTAGAATAGTGTTACTTCGCTCATTACGACGGGGTCACGGGTTCGAGTCCCGTCTCTTCCACAACCAAAAAACACAATCAGTATAGGAAGAGTAGCTCAGATGGTTAGAGCACGACTCACTTTTTGCTTATTGCCTTGTTTTAAAATATGTATCAAAAAATAAAATAGAAGCCGCATGCGGGAAGCAGGAAATAATCTTTGTATTATAATTTTCTAACCATTCCTTTATTCCCGTTTTCGGCTTTTATTGCCAATAAGTGTCGTTAGGAAAACTTCACCGTACCCAATAGGGAGGAATAGCGCAGTCGGTCAATCCGTCAAGGCTATCCGGTTCGACTCCGGCAATGCGTAGCCCTTGTTTTTTCTTATGATTACCTTTACAAAAAAAGCCGATATATTATGTATCGGCTTTTTTAATTTTATTGTCCAGTTCCTCCTCAAATATCATTTTCCATTTTGAAAGAGTAGTCCTGCTGATATGGTATTTTCTGGACATATAGCTGGTAGAGTGCCCATGTTTCTTCTGATACTGAAGAAGTTTGAGCATCGTCTTCTTGTCATAGGTCTTGAGCTTCTGATTTTCTCTGGATTGCTTGAAAAGTTTGTCATTAAATTTCAATACATCTTCAGTAGTGTGAAGCTTTTCAAGAAGTTCTTTGATCTTAGGATCTTTTAGTTTCTCCGGATGCTCCATCCTCAGCATATCCTGATATATTTTTTTATAATTGGGACGCATGTTGTTTCTGTTTATCCGTTTATCGTATCGCTCTTTTGAAGCCACCTGTGAAGAGTACTCTTAGGAATCGAATATTCTTTAATCACATCGCTTTGCGTCATCTCTCCGGAAAGAATTCTTTTCATAATAAAATCCTTGATTTCCTGTGTATAAATGTTTTTTCTGAAATAAGGAATCTTGTCAGATTTCTGCTGATTCTTGTTGGCTGCCGAAGGTGGGGCATAAAGAATCAGGTGAGAGCTGTAAAGTCTGAAAAAATCATATTCTAATAACTTGCTCCATCGCAGTAGAAGGTCCGCATCCATAGATCCGTTGTTGTACATCTTTTCTATTGATGTTTCATCTGTCCCCAAAAATTTACAGATCCTCTCCATAGATATTTCATTTTCTTCAACCCTCTCTTTAATAAACTTTCCAATATGGATTTCTTTATATAACATTTTTATTGAATATTATCTTTTAATTAAAAACTTATACATGAAAAAACGAAAATAGGTGACAAATATTATTATGTTTTACAGAATATAATTCACTTAAATTTGAAATTGAGAGAAAGTGATGGACCTTATTTGAGCCCTTTAAACGTGCTCAACGAGATTAAAATCTTTAAAAATCAGTTCAGGATGGATTGGATATATTAAAAGGGGATATTGCTTGTTTCCTTAATATATCTTGGAGGTATGTTCCTTATTTTCAATAGGCTTGTCAATCTTCTTCTACTTTTTCAAACTTCTTTTTCCTGCCATTTGTGCGAATAATAATATAACCTGTTAAAGTTCTTTCATGTAACTATACTTTCTGTGCTGTTTGTTGATAAGCAGTCGCTTACATGTTGAATGTTTTGTTTAGTACCAAATAATTGCTTATTTGCTTTCAAATTTAAACAAAAATTAAAAGCAAAAAGAGATGGATGTATAAAAAAGTTGCTTTATGATCTAATTTTAATTAAAATTAACATATTATATGAACCAATGTGTGAATTATTTCAAAGGATTTTGTAGAGAATATAAAAAACCATAAAAAGAAAAAAATTGTGTAGCAATATGTAAGTGGCTACCTTTGCTTATTCATGAAAAATACCATAAGCTTATTCGATTTTTCGAAGAAAATAAATTATAAAAACGAACTGCTGGCAGGCTTTACCGTTGCCATGACCATGATCCCGGAATCTCTTTCCTTTGCGATTCTGGCAGGGCTCTCTCCACTTACCGGGTTGTATGCGGCTTTTATGATGGGATTGGTTACTGCTGTTTTGGGCGGACGCCCCGGCATGGTTTCTGGAGGTGCCGGAGCAACCATTGTGGTACTGATCGCTCTGATACAGTCTCACGGTATAGAATATCTCTTTGCCACAGTAGCCTTGGCCGGAATGCTTCAGATGCTCGTAGGAATCTTTAAACTGGGGAAATTTGTCAGGCTTATTCCACAACCGGTCATGTATGGATTCCTGAATGGTTTGGCCGTCATTATTTTTATGGCACAGATCGAACAGTTTAAAATCATTGGTAGCAACGGGGTAGTACACTGGCTGAAGGGAAGTACTTTATACATTATGATGGGATTAACGGCCCTTACCATTGGTATCGTTTATTTCTTTCCAAAGATTACAAAAGTGGTTCCGGCCTCCTTAGTGGCCATTATCATTGTATTTGCAATTGTTCTTGGATTTGATATTCCCACAAAAACAGTGGCGGATATTGCCCACATTAGCGGAAATCTTCCAAATTTTCATATACCACAGATCCCTTTTTCTCTGGAAACCCTTCAGATTATTTTCCCTTATGCATTGATTATGGCAGGAGTAGGCCTTATTGAGTCACTTCTGACTTTATCGATGGTAGACGAAATCACCAACACCAAAGGAAATGCCAATAGAGAATCTGTTGCCCAGGGAGTCGCCAATATTACTAACGGTTTCTTTGGTGGAATGGGAGGCTGTGCCATGGTAGCACAAACTCTGGTGAATCTTAATGCAGGATCAAGAGCCCGGTTATCAGGAATTATTGCTTCTTTACTGATCCTTATCATTATTCTGTGCGGAGCACCCGTGATTGAGAAAATTCCGATGGCTGCTTTGGTAGGAGTGATGATGATGGTCGCCATCAGTACCTTCCAGTGGGTTTCTATCAGGATTGCGAACAAAATGCCTAAGTCAGATATATTTGTTGGGATTACAGTGGCTGTTATCACAGTAGTCCTTCACAATCTTGCCTTGGCTGTGTTAGTCGGAGTGATTATTTCCGCTTTGGTTTTTGCATGGGATAATGCCAAAAGAATCAGGGCTAGAAAACACATAGATGAAAACGGAGTGAAGCATTATGAAATATATGGACCATTATTCTTTGGATCAGCCATAGCTTTTGCAGACAAATTTGACCCGATGAATGATCCGGAGGAGGTGGTTGTAGATTTTAAAGAAAGCAGGATTGTAGATATGAGTGCCATTGATGCGCTGGATAAACTTTCAAAAAGATACAGACAGGAAGGTAAAACACTATACCTGCGACATCTCAGCGAAGACTGCCGGAAAATACTGAAAAATGCAGAAGCCGTCATTGAAGTGAATATCCAGGAAGATCCTACTTATAAAGTGATGCCGGAAAAATAGAAAAAGAATCAATGGTGAATCTTGCTTCGCAAGTGAATCGTGAAACTTTGCCGTTTATAAAAATTGACAAGCTTCGCGAATTGACCATTCACAATTGACCACAAACCATTCAATAACATAACAAGGACCGTAAAATACATTACAGTCCTTGCTTGTTTAGGTCACTAAAGTGTTGGCAATAAAATCAGGCACTAAAGCATAGTGCGATAATTTCATGCTGATGGAAGCTCTTCCGCTTGCCAGGGTTCTCAGATCAGAAATATACCCGAATGTTGATGCCAAAGGAACTTCAGCCGTGAAGATCTTTCTTCCTGATCTTTCATCAATAGAAGTGATCATTCCCCTTCTTCGGTTGAGGTCTGCAGTGATGGCACCCGTATATTCTTCAATACTCAGAATCTCCACCTGCATGATGGGTTCCAGAAGTTTTGGACTGCATTTTCTGGCAGCAGCTCTGAACCCTTCTCTGGCAGCAATTTCAAAATCAAAAGCTGCAGAATCCTGAGCATGGAAAGAACCATCCAAAAGGGTAATTTTCATACTTTCCAAAGGATACCCCTTCAGAGAACCGTGCTCCATTGCTTCTCTGAACCCTTTTTCAACAGAAGGAATGAATTCAGTAGGAATTACACCACCTTTGATCATATTGATGAATTCCAGGCCGTGTTCTTGATCATTCCTCGGACCGATCTCAAAACTGATATCGGCAAACTGTCCGCTTCCGCCATTTTGTTTCGAAAGCTTTTCCCTGTGGGTTGCTGTGGTGGTTAAGACTTCACGGTAAGAAACTTTAGGTTTCCCCTGATTGATCTCAATACCATGATTCAGTCTGATCTTTTCAAGGGTAACTTCAAGATGTAGTTCTCCCAGTCCGCTTAATAAAGTTTCTCCGGTTTGCCTATCTCTTTCAATCACCAAAGACGGATCTTCTTCCTGAATTCTGGCCAGAACCAACCCGAAAGATTTTTCATCACCATTGGTTTTCGGTTCAATAGCTACACGGATAACAGGGGCGGGAATCGTAATGGCTTCCAGCAATACAGGTTTTTCTGAAGAAGATAAAGAATCACCGGTTTTAGCATCCTTTATCCCTGTAAGAGCAACAATGTCACCTGCTTTACCTTCATCCATTGATAACGTTTTGTCAGACTGCATCTGTAAAATTCTGGAGATCCTGAAGTTTTCTCCGGTTCTCACATTCTGCACGGTATCTCCCGATCTGATCTTTCCGGAATAAATACGGAGCATGGCAAGTCTTCCCATATGCTTATCAATAACAACCTTGAATACGAGCCCTGAGAACGATTCAGATTCATTCCTTTTGAGCGGTATGCTTTCTTCCGTTTGAGGATCTTTTGCCTGTATATCAGTGAGCTGATCCGGAGACGGAAGATAAGTGACTACTGCATCAAGAAGAGGTTGTATCCCTTTGTTTTTAAAAGCGGAACCGCACAGAACCGGCACTGCGGCTCCTGATCTGCAGACTCTCTGTATAGCTTCTGTGATCATTTCAGTGCTGATCTTATGTTCAGCATCCATAAAGATTTCAAAGAACGTTTCATCAGATCCGGCAAGAGTTTCCAGTAATTTCATTCTGTATTCATCCGCTTCTTTCTGATAATCAGCCGGGATCTCTTTCTCTACAATGGTTTCTCCGTTTTCATCCGTCCAGAACAGAGCTTTCTGTCGGATAAGATCAATCACTCCTTCAAAGCTGGCTTCAGCTCCTATCGGTATCTGAAGAGCAAGAGGAACGGCATTAAGCCTCGTTTCAATATCCTTCAAAACCGCAAAGAAATCCGCTCCGAGTCTGTCCATTTTATTAATGAAACAGATCTTTGAAGCGCCGTGTTTTTCAGCCTGGAACCAGACATTTTCAGTCTGTGGCTGTACTCCTGATGAAGCACAGAAAACAGCAACAACACTGTCCAGTACCCTTAGAGAACGTTCTACTTCTACTGCAAAATCAATGTGTCCGGGAGTATCAATGATATTGATATTATAGACTTTATTATCCTTTTTCCATTGGGTGGACACAGCGGCTGATGAGATGGTAATACCCCGGTTTCTTTCCTGAATATCTTTATCCATCGTGGTATTGCCATCATCTACATTTCCGATTTTGTGGATAAGTCCTGTATAATACAAAAGCCTTTCTGATAATGTCGTTTTTCCTGCATCTACATGTGCTATGATCCCTATATTTCTTGTGTTATATTTCATTTTGTTTGATTTAAATTGTTGATTTTTAATGCTCTGTTGAGAAAAGGTTCTGGGAAAAATAATCACAACGAAGACTCCGGCCTGATGGTCAAGCCGTAAAATTTGAATGAATCTAACATTGATGGTTATTTTTCAGAACAGGTTTTATCAAACAACAGAGGTTATTTGAATGATTGAAGTCTGAAAAGTAGGGCAGCAAAAAAGACCTATCCGAATAGACAGGTCTTTAATATATTTTTAGTAATAAAGATCTATGGAACTATTCAGATAAATATTCAGTGCTGCCAAAGAACACAGCTCTGACAGGATTGCTTAACGTTATAATATTTATCATTTTTGTTGACATTGTTGATTTTTAATCGATTGCGAAATTATACTATTTTTTTGAATTCCAAAGAATTTTTGAAAATATTTTTTCATAATCGGCCTTCAACAGTCTTCTTACCGGTTTATCTATAACTGCCGAACTCATAAAAATATCTTAAAACAGAGAACGGAGTAATGCATTTATGATAAAAATTTTATCTTTGAAAAGAATAGATAATTTAAACACTTGTTGATGATTCATAAATTTTAAATCTTTTTCAAGAAGCTAAATAAAACTTTTAACTTAAAACACTTTGAAAACAGATATAGACATTCACAACCACAGTCATTTTTCCTTTGATCTGTGGCTCACCCTAATCAAATCTCACCCTGAATTTAAAGCAAAAAGAGTTGAGCTGTTCTCCTCATTTTTTGATGTAGACAAACCAATTGCTGATGTTGCAAAAACGGTAAAATATTACGACGATCTTTGTAATACCATTAATGAGGTTACAGGAGGGAATATCGATACTTTTGAGATCTATCTGATGATTTTAGGTGCACTGGATGTAGATATTAAGCTTTTAAATAAAGAAAAACTCACCGAATTCTATCAAAAAAGTGAAGCATTGTTCCTGGAATATAAACCGGTTGTCATATTTGAAAATATTCATGATTTTTTTGAGAATATCAAAAACCAAGGGAAGACCATTAATATTTTGAGCAATACAGGATTCATTAAAGGGACAACTATGAGAAAGTTCCTGATTCATGAAAATCTTGATCAGTACATTGATTTTCATATCTATTCCGATGAAATCAACTGTTCAAAACCGAATCCGCTTATTTTTCAGGAAGTGAAAAATAATCTCAGAGATCAGGATCTGCCGCTGCATCAGGTTTTACATATCGGAGACAATCCGGTTGCCGATTATCAAGGGGCAAGAGCCTTCGGTTTCAGTGCACATTTACTTAAACACTAATATAAACATGAATAAAAGATACAGCTTACACCACATTCATTCGGCGGATGAGTTTACTTTCTCACCTGCGGAATACAGCTATTTCAAGTATGGCGATAAGTCGTATGCTGAAAAATTTGCAAAAGAATTATTCGAAGGATTTATTTCCGAAAATGCAGTTCTTCTGGACACAGACAAAGAAATTGTAGTGCTTCCGAGCCCTTATATGGCGATTCCTACAGCTTCCAACTTTTTGTGTTTTTACTTTAAGAAGTATCTGGATTTCCATTTGTTTCAGAAAGGAAAGAAGTCAAGCATTTTATCCAAAATCAACAGAAATCATACCTATATCACAGATTATGGGAATCTTAATTTTGAAGATCGTAAAAATCTGATCGCCAATGATACTTATTATATTGATAAAGATTTTTTAAGAGGAAAACTTTGTATTTTTATAGACGATATTAAGATCACGGGAAGTCACGAGTATACCGTCAAGAGAATCCTTGATGAATATAGTGTGGAGGCAGACTTTATGTTTCTTTACTATGCGGAACTGATGAATTTTGATCTTGATCCCAAGATTGAAAACTATTTCAATTATTATGCAGTGAAAAATGTAAAACATATCGCAGAAGTGATGAATAAAGAAAGTTTTCAGTTCAATACAAGGATCGTGAAATATATTTTAAGCTTAGATTCAAGTAATTTTGATTATCTTACGTCTCAAGTAAAAAGGGAACAGATGGACCTGCTTTTGGAGTTGGCCATCAGTAACAATTATCATTTAATAAAAGAATATAAAAACAACATCAATACATTAACACAAACGGAATTATATTATGGCTATTAACTTACAAAAAGGACAAAGAGAAAACATTAACGCACCTAAATTTACTGTAGGTTTAGGATGGGATATCAATAATACTTCTACAGGAACCGCTTTCGACCTTGATGCTTCTTTATTTTTGCTTGGGGACGACAAAAAATTAGTTTCAGATAATCACTTTATTTTTTATAACAACCTTGAGTCTCCGGATAAATCGGTGATCCACACCGGGGATAACCTTACAGGGGAAGGAGCAGGAGATGATGAGCAGATCAAAATCGATTTGACGAAAATTGATGATGCCATCAAAGAAATTACAGTAGTAGTAACAATTCACGAAGCAGATGCAAGAAAGCAGAACTTCGGACAGGTAAGAAATTCTTTCATCAGAATTTTCAATACGGAGACGAATGAGGAGATCTTAAAGTATGAACTGGATGAAGATTTCTCAATCGAAACGGCGGTAGAATTCGGAAGAATTTATAACAGAAACGGAGAATGGAAATTTGAGGCTGTGGGAGCAGGACAGAGAGAGGGCCTTGAGAAATTTGTATCAATTTATCAGAAGTAATTATGGACAATCAGGAAAATCAATCAATAGATCCACTAGGATCAATAGAGCCTCTTAAAACTTTCGAACCTACACCTATGGTTCCGCCAGTACCGGCTCAGCCCATTCAGAATGCTGCACCGGCAGTTCTTGTAGACCGGGAAGGAAATGTAAACCTGACACAGCTGCAGTCGGAAGAACGTCAGAAATATGAAGTTCTGGCAAATTCTATCGATGAAGCCAATCCGGGATCAATTGTTAATTTTGGAGCAGAGCTCCAGAAAACATTAACCAATCAGAGTGACAGTTTCTTAGGGAATGTAAGAAGATCAAACTCAGGTGAGGTAGGAGGACTGATCAACGATCTACTGGTAGAATTGAACTATGTAGATGTAGAAGAGCTTAACGGAAATAAAGTAAAAAGCTTCCTGAGCAAATTACCTTTCATGAAGAAGGTGATCACTCAGGTAGAAAATCTGTTTGCAAAATATGATAAGATCATCAACAATATTGAGCAGATCTCTTACAAAGTAAATGCAGGAATTATTACTTCTACCAAAGATAATGCGGTTCTGCAGACTATTTTTGAAAGTAATGTAAATTCTATCAAGCAAATCGAAGATCTTGTGATCGCAGGAAATATAAGAATGGAAAGAGCTGCTGTAGAGCTGGCTCAGATGGAAGCGAGTCCTCAGAATTTCCAGGATTATCAGATTGCGGATAAAAGAGATTTCATTGCCAGATTAGACAGAAGAATGGCTGATCTTAAGGTGGTACGTGTCATTATGATGCAGTCACTTCCACAGATCAGACTGGTACAGAATAACAACGTTTCTATTGCTGAAAAAGCGCAGACAATCCTTACAACGACTCTTCCTGTATGGAAAAATCAGCTTTCACTTGCCGTTGCCATGTACAGACAACAGCAGAATATTGAGATCCAGCAGAAAGTATCTGCTACTACTGAGGAGATCTTAAGAAAGAATGCTGAGCGTTTAGGCCAGAATTCAATCAATGTAGCCAGAGCGAATGAGCAGACGATCGTATCAGTGGAAACATTGAGAGAAACGACGTCAATGCTGATCAATACATTGAACGAAGTGAAACAGATTCAGAAACAAGGTGCTGATAACAGGAGAAAACTGGATCAGGATCTTCAGACATTGGAGCACGAGTTAAAAGCGAATGTCAGAGGTTAATTTATAGAGTACAAAGGTGGGGGATGATGCAGCAACCATATTGTCGCAAAGTAAAAGAAGGTTAACAAAACTTAAGCTTCTTGCGAATTTTTTTGAACATATTGATATAATATCGATTTTCATCAAAACAGATATTATCCACAATCTGTTCCAGGAAAACACGGCTTTGGATTACAATAAACTGGAACTTTTCCACCTTCAGTATACCGACAGTCTCATAGAACTTCTCACCAAGATCAAAAGACAAAAAGAGAATGATATGCTGGCTGTGATCAATGAAATTGACATCAACAATAAATATATTTCAGGTTTTGAAGAAAGAAGGGTAGACAGTTTCCAGACAGACCGGAAAATGTACAGCGGTGTATTTTCCCAACATCTGAAGACCTTGTATAAAGACCTTACAGAAGATATTTTTACAGCCAATTGGGATAATGTACTGTATTTTCATAAGAAATATGCGCAGGAATTTTACAGAACTGAAGCAGACGAATCGCTGCTGAAATCCGGCTCTTTTCCGGCTTATCAGTACAGGGATTATTCCATTGAAAGGAAACTGCTGGGAAGGTTGAATATCCAGGGATTCAAAGTCCGCTTTGTTTGTGGATACCTTATTGATACCCATGAGTATGAGCTTTTCAAGATCTTTCAGTCCGATGACTATTTTATTTTCAGTATAGATGACAGAAAGTTATATCTTTTTGACAAAGAACTGGATAAGCTTGATGTTTCTGAAAATCAGTCGAACCAGGGAACGATTATCGATCAGCTGAAAAGAAAAAATGAACAATTGGAGAAAAGTATGAATGAAAGAAAGCGTGCGTTACCTCCGGAAGTAGAAGGTGTTTTGAAAGACTATATCAAAAATCTGGAAAATATAGATATTATGAGCAAAATATTTGATTTCGACGAAGAAACGAATATTCTGCGGGCAATGCTTAATTTGAATTTGAATAATAACTAAAACGAAATTTGATGTAAAGAGGCCAGAGATAGCTTAGAAAGCAAAGAATGATAGATATTTGTCATATCAGCTTTCTTAGTCTCATCAGCTTTCTTCACTAAAAATAAATAACAACTAAACATAAAAAAATGGCTATCAACTTACAAAAAGGTCAGAGAATTAACCTTAAAAAAGAAAACGGAGCTGAGCTATCCCAGGCTTGTGTAGGAATCAACTGGGGCGCAATTGAAAAAAAAGGATTTTTCGGAACTAAAAAAGAAGCAGTAGACTTAGATGGAAGCTGTATTTTATATGATTCAAACAAAAATGTAACGGAAGTAATCTATTTCGGAAACCTGAAATCTAAGAACGGTTCTGTAAGACATAGCGGAGATGACCTTACCGGAGATGTTGACGGAGATGACGGATTGGATAACGAAGTGATTACAGTAAATTTCAGCCAACTGGAACCAAATGTAGAGTATGTGGCGATGGTGCTGAACAGCTACAGAGGGCAGGATTTCGGAACCATTCCTTTTGCTTCCATCCGTATCTATGAAGGAACTCCTACCAATGTGAAAGAGGTTTTCGCTAAATATGATATTGCGAATGATGCTTCTTTCAGTGGTCATGTTGCAATGGTAATGGGCGTGTTCTATAAGAGAAACGGAGAATGGAAATTCAATGCAATCGGAGATCCTACTGCAGACAGAAAACTGGAGCAGACGATTCAGACGGTACAGATGAATTATCTATAATCAATTGTAAATCAGTTAATCAATAAAATAGCAATATTTGTACTCTGTACACTTATTGCTTTTATCATATAATAACATTACTCAAGTGGAACATCAAAGTATTTTAGAGCTGCACCCTGGTTTGGTGTGGGGATTTGCGGTAACGGTGGTTATCATGCTGCTCCTGGACTTAGGAGTTTTCAATAAAAAAAGTCACGAAGTATCTTCCAAAGAAGCAACGATCTGGTCTATCGTATGGATCTCGCTCTCTATGATATTTTCAGGAGTTGTGTATTGGGTTTTCAATACCGACGGTTCTCCTGAAAGCCATGCGCTGGCAGTAGAAAAATTTACGCAGTACCAGGCGGCCTATTGGATTGAAAAAGCGCTTTCGGTAGATAACTTATTTGTATTTATCCTTGTTTTCGGATTCTTCAAAGTACCGAAATTTCTTCATCATAAAGTCCTTTTCTGGGGGATTATCGGGGCCCTGATCTTCAGAGCGATCTTCATCTTTGCCGGAGTAGGGCTTATCAACCTTACTTATCTTCCTGAAATGAATATCTTCGGTGAAGCTGTAAAGATCAACGTTGTGATGACGCTGTTTGGATTGTTCCTTGTGTATGCGGGGATCAAGTCATGGGGTGACGGAGACGATGATGACGATGAGGATTATAGCAATACAGCGGGAGCAAGACTGATCAAAAGTTTCTGGAAAGTTTCTGACAACTATGATGGAGATAAGTTCTTCACCGTACAGAAAGGGATCAAAATGGCAACACCGCTTTTAGTAGTGGTTGGGGTTATTGAATTTACAGACGTTCTTTTTGCCGTAGATTCCATTCCGGCGATCTTTGCGATCTCAAATGATCCTTTTATCCTTTATACATCCAATATTTTTGCGATTTTAGGATTAAGATCATTATACTTCCTGTTGGCCAATTTTATCCATATGTTCAGCAAACTCCCTTACGGACTGGCAATTATCCTGTCTTTCATTGGAGTTAAAATGCTTATTGCACCTTGGATCCATATTCCATCCCCGGTTTCATTGGGAATCGTTGGCGGAGTATTGGTAATATCCGTTCTTTTATCTATCATCTTCCCTGAAAAAGAGGAAGAGGAAAAAGAGAAGCTGGAAGAAAAATAAAAGTATTTTAAATATTTAAATGACCTCTGGAATTAATGCCCGGAGGTTTTTTTGTGAAGTAGAATACAACAGCGAGATGAAACTATCTGTGCCTAAAAAATAGACAAGAATATGTTTAAACAAAATATAAATGAGGATGAATTACGGCTAGCAAAATGGTACTGTAAGTTTATTATGAAATGAAAAAAGGACAAGCCCTACTTTAGACTTTATCTGAAACCTTTCGAAAAGAGCATTACGGTAAACATCTATTGATTTTACAGAAACTCTCATTTCATCAGCGATCTGTTCATAGGTAAGTTCTCTTTCATCACATACCAAAGTAAGAAAATGTTGCTCTCTATCGGACAGTTTTATATTTCGGAACGTATCTTCCTCTTTACTTTTATAATTTTTAATTCGTTTCAGGATTTCGGTGATATTGTTATAACCAATGGAAAGAATATTGTCAATACAGAATTTCAGTTCAGGGGCACTGCAGTTTTTGTGCAAAAAACCTCTGGCTCCATGTTGGTAAGCCTGATCAATAATATTTTCCTCAAAATGCTGGGTAAGTAAGAGTACTTTGTATTCTTCATTTTCTCTTTGTTCCAGTTGTTGTAAAACCTCTATTCCATTGAGTAGGGGCATAGAATAGTCCAAAATGAAAAGGTCCGGTTTCTTTTCCTGAAAGGGTAAGGCATCAAGAAATAGCTGCCCATTCTCAAACTCATGGGTAACTTTATAATTTCCTAACTTTTCAATCAGTTGCTTTAATCCTTCCCGCACTATTTTATGATCATCAATGAGAACAATAGCTGATTTTTCCAAATGAGATATTTTTTAATTTGATTTCTTTTCAAAAACTTGTATAAGTGTTCCTTCTTGAAGTTTGCTTATAATGTTTAATTCGAAATTAATAATTTCTGCTCTTTTTTTAAGAGTATTCAGCCCTAATTTATCACTTTCCTGTTTCAGAACAAAGCCTTTTCCATTATCAGAAATTTCCAGCAGGAAAAAAGGTTGAAATTGTAGTTTTACACTCACTTTATCTGCTTCAGAATGCTTCATAATATTGTTGATAATTTCCTGATACATTCTGAAAAGAATATGGGAATATTCGGGAGCCAAATCAGATGAATCATGCGTAGGACAGATCAGAGAAAAATGGATGGTGTTATTTTGTTTAAGATAATCCAGATCTCGCCGAATACGTGCTTCAATAGGTTTTTTGTCGGAAAGATAGGGATGTAAACGATGGCTGGTAGAGCGTACGGACTGGGAGAGATTTCCCAGAGAAGAGGAAAGGCTTTCCAAAGACGGATTGACCTCAGGGAAATCAAGCTTCATATTCTCAATCTGAAAATTGATAACGGTAATTTGCTGACCAATATCGTCATGGAGATCCCCTGCAATCTGTGAGCGAAGCTCTTCCTGACTTTCCAGAATACTTTGAGTAAGGGTTTTCTGAAAATCCATATCTTTCTTATGAATGTCATTTTGATAATTGGTTATTTTGTGGATATGAAGCCGTATCAGGATAACACAGAACAGTACCAGTAAACATACCAGCATCATGACAATAATGATACCTAATGCAATCTTATACATGGCTTTTGTTTTCTTTGTAAATATATAAATTTATGAGAGAGTAATAGATGATGCTAACAAAGTAACTAACAATAGGATACAGATTAATATTCTTAAAAAGTTTGGTGTAATAAAGAGACTGAGAATCAAAAGCGAACATAAAACTATGTCCCAGAAAAAATAATATTGGAGAAATAAGCAGTAAATAATTATTTGAAAGCAACCAACTGAACTTCTCTTGCTTTAAGAATTTGAAACTAAAAAGAATGAATGAAATGACGTAAATAAATGTTCCTAAAACAAAAGAATAATTGTTTAAGGATTTTGTCCCTTCCCAATAAAAAAAATCAACAATACAGAAAAAGGTGAAAGAAGGGATGATGTATTGCAGGAACCGTTCTTCTTCAATTTTTTTGAAAAAGAGAAGGAACCACAGGATAAAGTGGAGATAGCAGTATAGCACAACGCACCCTATCAAATTGTTATTAATTGAAAAAAGTGTTTCTGCAGTAGCGTTCAGAACCAATATAGAAAACAATAAGCCATTATTCTTCTTTTTCAGAAAAATAATGGCCACAAAAAGTGTAATGATCTCAATATAACTGATAATAGTGAAATGCATTTGAATTGTTTTTATTTCTTAGAATATTGAACTCCAGAAGGCGGAATATGGGAGAGATTATAGTACTTTTCAGTACCATCATCAAGTAATAAATAAATTTGAGCTTCTGTAAATTCTTTGTCAGTACTATTCTTTTTTACCCTTGGACATATATTGTCAATTTCAGCAGTATTAATCATTTCCCTTCCTTTTATAATTTTGAATTCCTTATATTTTTTATCCAATAAATACTCCAGGAATTTTTCATGAAATACTGAAACTGTATCACCAAAATCACAAAACCCGTTTTTAGCTACATCATAGGTAATATCTTTTGCTATCTTAGTTTTAGGTAAGTCAAACCTTATATATTCGTTTTCTGTTGTATTACTGTTTAAATCTCTTACCAGTTTTTTAAATTTCTCATCAGTATTTAAATCTTTTACATAGTAAAAAGTACCTCCCTGATTGATAGACTCCTTATATGTTGCGACATTTCGTTCGTATACCGGAGCTTGTATTTCGTGGATATTGTCCAGAAAGGCATTGTAAGCGAGTCCTTTTTTCTCACTTTCTTTAAAATACTCAACCGGAACAATGGTGAATGCTTTTTTAGTGGTTTTTTTATAATCTGTTTTAAACTCCATTTTTTCTTCATCTGATCCTATTACGTCTTTTGTTTGTGTTGCTGAAGATCTATGATTCGTACAATTGCATAACAGTATGAATGTACTGAGTAATAAAAAAAGTTTTTTCATGACATTTATTTTTTGTTGTTAAACAATTCAAATCTCTGATAATTCTGTTTTTTTAACAATAGGGGAAACCCTAATTCCTTCTTCCTACTTTTCCTATTCCTCTAAAATTCCTGCTAACAATAGATTTTTGCCTGAAAAGCATTGCTTTTTCATTGCTGACCTTATTGGGAAAACACCTAATATAAATATAATGTTTTTCGTATTGATTGATAGCAGGCACCTAAGGTAATTTTGAAATGAAAAATTAACCGGGTAGTCGAAAACGGTACATAGAGTAGACGTATTTCTAAAGCTTTACGTTATGAAAACAAAATTTTATTTTGTGATTGTTATATTAATGATCATATCGAATATTAAAGCCCAAGAGTATTCCAATACTCCTAATGGGCTTAGAGTAAAAAAAGGAGAAAAAAACTATTTCCGTATTTATAAAAATAATGACTTCAAAATAGATACTACTGATTATAGAAGATTGGACCCATCTGTATATTTTGAGATTTCAAAAAACAATAAGGAAATTAAATTTAATAAAAAAACTTATGTATTAATTTCCATTCCAGGGATTAGGAATAATAGTCAAATTAAAAAAGAATGTATCGCTGGATCTCGGGTAAGTAATGTTGATTTTGATAAAGAATTTTGGACCGAAAAAGAAAATATTTTTGTTATAGATAAAGATGGGCGTGAGCTTTATAATCAGGATAATATTGAAAAAAACTATTCGAGGTTTTCAAATGATTTTTTTTCAGGCTTATTAACAGCCCCATTTAAATATCGTTTCGGTGGTTCTAATAAAAGTTTAATAGATGGTGATTTTAATATTGCTCCATTTATTGGTTGGAAATTCAGATTGAGTCAGAATAAACCTTATTTCTTTGCTCCATTCGTGTTTGGAGGAATTACAACATTAAAATACAACTCAACAAATAATACCAAAATTACCGACTTATCTATAGAAGAAAATGGTAGTGGCTTTACCTATGGAGGTGGTATTTCTTTAAGATTAGGAAACATCTCGCCAGGAATTATAATAGGAGTAGATCAAGGAGTTGGTAATTTAGGAAGTGGGTTTGTGTATAATAATAAAGCTTGGTTAAGTTTTAGTCTTAACTATGATTTTTTTAAACTCAAAGTAGATGCTAAAGACGATGGTAATTAAATAATGAAAGAATAAGTATATATCTTCAAACAAAAAACAAAATAGACAGACAAGTTTGTCTATTTTATTTTTTTATTTTACATTTGTCTGACAAAACAAAAAAATATGAGCTCTCCCAGAGAAAGAATTGTAGAGACAACGTTCGAATTATTTGCAAAGCAGGGATATAATTCCACAGGGATCAATCAGATCATTGCAGATGCAGGGGTTGCAAAAGCCAGTTTCTATCTGCATTTTAAATCTAAAGAAGATCTGTGTGTTGAATTTCTTAATGTAAGACATCAATATTGGTTCGGTGAGCTCAATACCTTTTTGTCAAAAGAAAAAGAGGTAAAATCTAAAATCATCAGCGCTTTTGATTTTCTGGTGTATATGAATGAAAAAGAAAACTTCAGGGGCTGCAGTTTCCTGAATATTTTATCGGAAATTCCTGCAGATAACAGTAAAATTCTGGAAGTGATCCAATCCCATAAAGCAGATCTGAGAAATTATTTTTCAGAGCTTTTAAAAGACGATGACCTGTCGGACCATGTGTATATGCTTTTTGAGAGCAGCATTATAGAAAGTCAGCTTTTCAGGTCAAATGAACTGATAGAAAAATCAAAGAAAATAGTCACCAATTTAGTAGCATAAAAATGGAACAAAAACATCCGCTTCCGCCTTTCAACCTTGAAACGGCAATGGAAAAAATTCAAATGGCTGAAGATGCCTGGAACAGTCAGGACCCGGAAAAGGTTTCGAAAGCATATACCATCGATAGCGAATGGAGAAACAGAGACACATTCGTGAATGGAAGAGAAGAAATCGTCAGTTTCCTTCAGAAAAAATGGGAAAAAGAACTGAATTATACGTTGAGAAAAGAATATTGGGCTCATACGGATAACCGGATTGCCGTTCGATTTGAATACGAATACCAGACGAAAGACGGAGATTGGTTCAGAGCTTATGGAAATGAAAACTGGGAATTTGATGAAAATGGACTGATGGCCAGAAGATATGCGAGCATCAATGATGTAGCCATAAAAGAAGAAGACCGAAAATTCAGATAATGTCTAAAAAGGCTGTCATCTTAATGGTCTTTTATATTAGCTCTGTTTACACTTAAATGCAAAGTCATAAAAGCTTTTTGATTAAAACACTTTAGTTCACTTAAGCGAGTTTAGAATGATAATGGATAAAAGTGCACCTAAGAAGAGAATCAAAGATTTTCAAAAACTTAAGTGTACTCCTTATACATGAAGTATATTACTTAAATAGCTTAAGAGTTTAAAATGCTTTTGGGTCTCCTTTGTGGTTTAATAAAAAAGTTTAAACAGTTTTATTTAGAAATAAAAATAATGAAAAAAGAAAATTTAGATTTGTCTCCATTTTATTACGTTGATTCAATGAAGATTATAGATGATCCTATAGAAAGTTTCGGTGAATTAATGAAATATGATAAGGAGAAAACAGAAGTAGAATTATTTTTAAAAGATTGCCCGTTAAAAGATTTTCTCTGGGTCATTATTAACCTCTTTAAGAATCAGTATGCTAATGGAGCTTTATTAAGTGCCCTCATTGCCGAAACGTTACAAAAAGAAAAGATAGAAGACGGCAACTTATATCGTAAAAGAAGTTTATACAGAAATGATGTCAAAGCTTTTCAGGTCAAATATAATACTGAGGATCATTTTGAATATGTAGCATTTGAAATATCAGATCTTTGGGATAATATAACCGATACTATTGAAAACATATTAAGTGATAAGCAGTATCTGAAAAACAATCAAAGGTATATTTTAAACTCTGACAGCGGAATAGATTACATCGAAGTTTCTCCATCCTTTTTTAAACTAAAGGCCAACATGAATAAGTCGAAAAGGTTTCATTAATCTCCTTATGATCTAAATTCCTTTGCCATGCAGCAGCTTATTGATTTTTCTTCTGGTCTGAACGGAAACTTTATAGGCTTCATCACGCAGCTTCTGTATCTTTCCTACAGGCTGAAAGATTGACTTGTTTTCAAACGGGTTGAAGGAAAGCAGCTCATTATTGCAGTCACGGGTATCTAATAAAGAATCCCTGTATATTTTTACTTTTCCGATTGTAATGTATGGCGAGTTTTTCCATTCTACATTCAGCTTGTTGATCGGCTGGTCTTTCAGGTCATAGCAAAGCTGAATCAAAACATCTGCGGTAAAATCATTTTTCTGGAAATAGTCTTTTAACGCCTTTTTCATATTCTGTTTTTTATCCATATTCTTATTTACGGATTGTGGACTTAGCTTAATCTTCATCATATGCTCTCCAAGGCGATAGGCTCCTACAGAATAGTAATCAAAAGAGAGGATAAAATCATTTTTCTTTCTGATCAGTTTCAGCGTATTTCTGATAAAAGAAGCATTGAAAACCGATGGAATTACTTTTACCATCTGGACGATCACAGGAAATAGACTGTACCATTTTTTGATATAGGAACGGTTGATCGCTGTAAATAATTTCAAAAAAGTAGAAACAGAATTCACCGGAAATAGAGGAAAATTCATCAGAGGATAATTGGCTAGGAGATCTCCGTTTTCATCTTTGATCTGCACGGCAAATCCATAGGCTGGGAAGTCTTTTTTCGAATTTTTGATCTTCAGTTGTGCGTTAGACAACCTGATCATGAGATCAAATTTTTCTTTATCAAAAAAAGGTTGCAGCGATTCCGGGATCGAAGGACCTACCCAAAATGTTCCCTTGGCTACTGCATAAGTCTTTGCATGAGCATTTCTGGTCGCATAATTGACATCGCTGATAGAGGAGGATTGCTCAACAAAATCGGCAATCGATTTTTTATTGATTTCCAGAAGTTTTTTTTCCTCTTCATTAAGCTCGTCAAACTTCTTATTATATTTTAATGGATTTGGCATTTAGTTTTTAAATTCAATTATAACGCCAAGTTTCGGAATCTGCGTTAAGCAAATATTACAATTATTTGAATTTTAATAGCAATGAAACGAAGAAGAAGAGGATGAAACTGAATATGGCTTCCGGATTTTAAAATATAATCTATTTAAGTTATTGATTTTTAAATTTTTAATAAAACGAAATAAAGCGTTATTTGCTTGGAATTCATAGGTTAGGGTTGTATTATGTTGATCTCCGTTTTCTGTTTCTGCGTTCCAATCCAAAAAGCCTTATCTTTGCAAAAAAAAATTATGGGCGTAGCAGATATGTTATTTAAACGTAAAAAAGAACAGGCCGAGAAAAACCTTAAAGATGGTAAGGAATATATGGAAGAGTATGGTAAAAGAGAAAGCGTTGTGCAGTTACCAAGCGGCTTGCAGTATGAGATCATTACAGAAGGTGACGGAGCAAAACCTGGTCCTAAATCTACTGTAAAATGCCACTATCACGGTACAACTATTTCAGGTAAGGTTTTCGACAGCTCTGTAAAAAGAGGTACGCCTGCATCTTTCCCTTTAAACAGAGTGATTGCAGGATGGACAGAGGCACTTCAGTTAATGCCTGTAGGAAGTAAATGGAGACTGATCATCCCACCGCACCTGGCTTATGGAGATCAGCAGATCAGCAAAGAAATCGGACCAAACAGTACGCTTGTATTCGAGGTTGAATTGCTGGATATTAAATAATCCAACTTAAAAATAGATTAAAAATTTACCTGACTTCAGGTAAATTTTTTTATTTGTACTATATTCGTATTGATGAATTGTAAGATGAAGAAGAAAGTAAGAAGAGATAAGCTTACAATATATCCAGGCAACACAAAATATGACTGCATGAAAAAACTTTTTTACCTTTTTGCTATTGCTGGCTTTCTGGTATCCTGTGTTTCCAAAAAGAATCAGGCTATTCAGCAGAATATTCTTACTCTGAAAGACAGCTATTGTAAGGCTCCTTTTAAGTATAATTACAATAACAGGCTTCCGTCTTATAATTCGGATTCTATTCTGACGGCTAATAAAGACCTGAAGGAAACCTTTACGGATCAGAGTATTTTGATCTTAAATGCTTTGAATAATCTGGATGATGTTCATAAAATTATTCAACTTAAAAAAGATTCTTCACTCACTTCACAAGTCAAAATATTACAGCTTAAAACCAAAATCAACAGCAGAATTACCATTGCATTAACTGAACTGGATGCTGTAGCCGCAGAGTTCGATTGTGAAGGAGAAAGAGTGGCACAGATCGGAAATTATGTAGATAACCTGAATTCTTCAAGAAATAATAAACTCATTTTATATTCTATCGTTGCCGGAGCAGCTTCTTCAATAGCGGGCGGAATAGTGAAAAGTGACGGCTGGGATAATGCAATAGGCATTGGCGGAGGTATTTTAGGTGCGGGGTTTGGTTTGGCAACCCTTAATCCCAAAGGAAAAAAGGTAGAATTTATCCACCAAAGAAATCTATTGAGAGATATATGGAGAGAAAAACTGGAGTCTCCTAATTTTCCACCTTTCATCTGGTATATGTATACGGAGAAGAAATTTTCTAACAAAGAAGAACATTCCATTATCGGAAACATGAAACAAAGATGGCTTCATTATCAGTTTGATGATAGTAAAGAAGCGGCGGATAAGTCTGTTATTTTTAGTGATGGCGGATTTTACAGGGCAGATGATCTTCATAACCGGGCGGCGATGCTCAATCAGATGCAATCGGCGACAAGAACTATTAATCAAAACATCAATTATTTGCTGCTGGATCTGGATAAATTAATCCTTTAAGAAAAATTTAACTGTAATAGATTTTGTTACAGTTAAAAAATGTTTATCTTTGCAGAGTAATTACAATGAACAATACAAGATTTGCTACGGCAGTACATATTATGACCTTATTGGCGAAAAGCCCTCAGGAGTGGCTCACTTCTGAATGGATTGCCGGGAGTATCAATGTGAATCCGGTGATTGTCCGTAAGGAAATCAGTGTCCTGAGAGAAGCAGGTCTTATTACGAGCAGACAAGGAAAAGAAGGGGGAAGCCAGCTGGGCAGAAATGCTGATATGATCACAATCTCTGAGATTTATAAAGCGGTAAAGAATACGGAAGTTTTAGGGAAGAAAAATCAGAATCCTAACCCGGCCTGCAGCGTAGGAAAAGAAATTAACGTTCATTTAAATACATTATTTGAAGAAACAGATCAATTGGTTGTTAACTTTTTAGGAGACAAATCTTTGCAGAAATTCGCAGATCAGTTCGAATAAAATTTTTTTGACCTTAAATGTAACAAAATTTATTACAATTTAATTTAAAAAATAAAACATTATGAAAAAAGTAGCAGTAATTGGTGCCACAGGATTTGTAGGAGCACACATCGTAACAGAATTAGCAGACAGAGGTTATGCCGTTGAAGCTTTAGTAAGAGACGCATCGAAAGTAAAAACACAGGAAAATGTAACCGCAAAAAGCGTAGATGTAAACAATGTAACAGAACTGGCAGAAGCCCTGAAAGGAAGTGACGCGGTAATCAGTGCTTTCAATGCGGGCTGGACGAACCCTAATCTTTACAATGACTTTTTGAACGGTTCTGAAAATATCGAAAAAGCGGTAGAAGAATCAGGAGTAAAAAGACTGATCGTTGTAGGAGGGGCAGGTAGCCTTTACACTCCGGATAACGTACAGATCGTAGACACTCCGGACTTCCCGGATGCTTATAAGCCAGGAGCGACGGCAGCGAGGGATTATTTGAACAAGATCAAAGGCAACAATACCTTAGATTGGACATTCTTCAGCCCTGCAGTGGAAATGAACCAGGCGAATGTAGGAACAAGAACAGGAAAATACAGAACTTCATTGGAAACTCCGGTATTTGATGAAAACGGAAGAAGCCGTCTGTCTGTAGAAGATGTTGCCGTGGCTTTAGTAGATGAACTGGAGCAGAATAACCACATCCGTGAGCGTTTCACCGCAGCTTATTAATTTAAAAGAACAAAAATGTTAAAAAAGAAATTATTATCATTGGCTGCCCTGCTGGGGTTTATGAGCGTATTACTGGCAGGAAACTTAAAAGTAAAAGTTTATAACCCAGGTTCAAAAGCTATCTTTTCTGTCACGTCAACCATTATTTACGGGGACAAAGATGCAATGCTTGTGGATGGTCAGTTTCAGAAGCAATATGCCGAAGAACTGGTTAAGCAGATAAAAGCGACAGGCAAAAACCTGAAAACAGTATTTATTTCCCACAGTGATCCTGATTTTTATTTTGGACTGGATGTTATTAGAAAAGCATTTCCCAATGCAAAAATTGTTTCGACAGCGCAAACAGCCTATCTGATTTCTGCATCAAAAGATGATAAGATGACAGTCTGGAAGCCGCAGCTGAAAGAGGATGCCCCTTCAGAAATTATTATTCCGGAAGCAGTGACAACCCTTCCTGATCTTGAAGGAAATAGAATTGAGATCAGACAGAATCCTGAGGACCCTGCACATAGTTTCCTTTGGATTCCATCAATCAAAACAGTAGCAGGAGGTATTTCTGTTTCCACAGGTTCTCACCTTTGGATGGCAGATACTCAGAATGTGAAGGCAATTGATCAATGGATCGGGCAGATTGAAGCGATGCAGGCCTTGAAACCTGAACAGGTGATCCCGTCTCATTTTGCAAAACAATCTCTGTCTCCTCAGTCTCTGGATTTTGTTAAAAACTATCTTGAGAACTACAAAAAGGCTGTGGCTGAAAATAAAACTACTGGCACTATTGTAGAAGCTATGGTAAAAAAATATCCTGACCTTCCGGGAAAAGAAGAACTGGAAATGGGAGTGAAAGTTTTCCTGAAAGAAATGGATTGGGATTTAAAATCACCTTATCCCGCTATCGGTAAAAAGGTAGAAGTAGATTTTGGAGTTGTAAAATTTGTTCTGGATTTTAAAGATAATACAACCATGACCTTCACCGGAACTGCAGGAAGTTCAAAAAACAGTACAGATACAGTTTCGTATACTGCCGTAGAAGTTGCAAAGAATGTTTTTATGGTCTATTGGCATGAACCTCATCTGGGATTCAATGTGACTCATATCCAGGATTACAATAAAAATAGAGTGTATTCCAATATTGCGAGACCAGATGGTACATTTACCCACCCGAAAGGAACTCTTAAAATTTTAAAATAAAAAATAGCTGCCATTGGCGGCTATTTTTTGTTACATCATAGTCATAATAAATTAAGATAAAGTCACCTCAAAACTTCACCTGGCGCTAAAATAAATTATCTCATTTCACAGATGTATCATCGTAATAATTTCATTTGTGATATTTGTGAAGATATTAGTGTTCTTCGTGTTTAAATAGATGAACATTACTAGTATTAACCAGTATTTAGAAACCAAAAAAAGCTGTCCCATGTAGAGACAGCTTTTGTTTTTTATAGATTCATAAACAATTTCGGATTCACCGGAGTATTGTTTTTGTGTACTTCATAATGAAGGTGTGGTCCGGTAGAACGTCCGGAATTTCCTGATTTTGCGATTACCTGACCTACTTTTACCTTATCATTCACTTTAGAAACAAGCTGTGATAAATGTCCGTATAATGTAGCCAGTCCGTTTCCGTGGGAAACGATCACACAATTTCCATATCCGCCTTTCTGTCCGGAGAAAATAATGGTTCCGGCGGCAGCGGCTCTTACATCTGAGCCGTATGCTACTGCGATGTCCAGGCCTTTATGGAACTGCATCTGATCTGCTTCAGCAGGCGGATTGTTTTTTTCTGCAGGTGCTGTTTTAGCAGAACCGTTTGCTGCAACTGTTTTTGTAGCGGTAGGTGGTGCAGGAGTAGAAGAGGCTATAGGAGTCGCTTTTGGAGTTACCATTACCTTTACTTCTCTTTTATTTCCATAGCTGTCTGTAAGTTCTACAATCTTTTCTACAGGTTCGGCTTTTACTTCCGGTTTGGGTGCAGCTGCTGCTACTGGTTTAGCCTCAGCAGTGGCAGTCGGTTTTACAGAAGCAAATACGGTTTTAAATGGAATAGGGTTCTTTCTTACGCCGAAGTTTGAGGAAATATATCCGTCTGTAGGCATCCCCAGAGGAACCTGCATCAGTTTTTTCTGAAGGTCCATCAGGTACTGGCTGTATCGGTTGGCTTGTTTGGAAAGATAAATAGAATTTGAAATACTGTCCTGATCGAGCATCATCAGTTTTTCATTAGCAATATCCTTAGATTTAAGGAAAGAGTTCAGCTGACCCACGGTCTGATCTACTAACGTAAGATCTGTTTTCATTTTTAAATAATCTACACTGTCTTTTTCAGTGTTTATTTTTACAAGGTTTACCTCATAGGTTTTGTCATCCTTTTCGGAAAAGAGTTTGGCTATAAAGACTCCTTGTGCAAAAACTACTAGTAAAAGTCCTCCCAGGAGAATGTTTACGTTCTTCTTGCTGTTTAGAAATTTTTTCATATTTCTTCTCTTAATAAATTTTAAAACGGTTTTAAGGGTGTAAATTTAATTAAAAATAAGCATTGTAAGATATTCTTAATAAAAATTCAGTTTTTTCTGTATCTAACGTTGAATTAAGTATTTAATTGTGCAGAGGTGTTAATTTTTTCAAAAAATGGTTTTTATCATGCTTTCAAATTCCCCGTTAAATCTTTGTTTAATATATTTGCAGTACACATTCCAATTATGGCTAAAAAGAAAACAAATTCAGAATCTTCGAATCCGAAAAAGGCTAAAAACGATATTTCTGTAGGGGTAGTAGGAAGCGGAAGTTTTGCAACCGCTATTGTAAAAATGCTTGTTGAAAACTGCAAAGTAGTGCACTGGTGTGTAAGAAGTGAGTTTGTAAAAGGAGCCATTGAGCTTCGCGGACACAATCCCACTTATCTTACGGCAGCTCATTTTAACCTTAAAAGTTTAAAGCTGACAACGGATATTAATGAATTGGTTTCTGCCTGTGATGTAATTGTGCTGGCAACGCCGTCTATTTACCTGTCTGATACATTGGATAAAATGACTTGTGATTATTCAGATAAGATCTTTGTTTCCGCAATCAAAGGAATTATTCCTAAAGTTAATGATGTGGTGGCGCATTATCTGCGTGATGAATTTAAAATCGGTTTCAGAAATCAGGCCGTTATTGCAGGACCTTGCCATGCCGAAGAAGTAGCAATGGAAAGACTTTCCTATCTTACCATTGCTACGGTAGAAGATGAAACTGCTGAAAAGCTGGAAAGAATTTTCAGTTCAGACTTTATCAAGGTTCAGACCAGTAAAGATATTTTAGGAAATGAGTACAGTGCCATCCTTAAAAATATCTTCGCAATAGGAGCCGGAATAGCGAGTGGGTTAGGTTATGGTGATAACTTCACCGCAGTTTTTGTTTCCAATGCAATCCGTGAAATGGAAACGTTTCTGGAGGCAATCTATGAAGCACCAAGAGATGTGAATGAAAGCGCTTATCTGGGAGATCTTTTGGTAACCGCTTATTCACTATTCTCAAGAAACAGAAACCTGGGTAATCTTATCGGAAAAGGATATACCGTAAAATCTGCAATTCAGTCGATGAATATGGTGGCAGAAGGATACTATGCTGCACAATCCATTTATAAGACTGCAAAGCAGAAGAATCTTAAATTACCGATCATCGATACGGTATATGCCATTTTGTATGATGGTAAAAATGCAGAAAAGCAGTTTAAAAAGCTGACTGCAAAATTGAATTAAAAAACAAGGCTTTAGTGTAAAGCCTTGTTTCAAAGATAATTTAAAACTTAAGCATAGAAATGCTTAAGTTTTTTTATTGACTCATTTTAGTAATAACCAGAACCAATGACGAACGAATATTAAGGTTACTGGCTGTAAATCCGTTTCCGGTATCAAATTCAAACTTTTGTCTGATCGTGGTAGGCGATGTTAATTTCAGAAAATAGCTTCCCTCAAAAAATGTAAAGGAACTGGATAGCTGGCACATTCTGTTGGTTTCCGTGATTGTTGTATTTCCCGTTGTATTGATCAGATAAGACCTTGTACAGGTGAAATTCTGACCAAGGTACTGAGTATTGGCGGTTCCGTTATTATTATTGCCATTGCTGGAATCTACAGAATATCTGACGATATAAGTTCCTGCGGGAAGAGTAATCGTAGAATTATCAGTGCCCAATGACGCTCCGGTAATTTTGTTGGAGGCCACTGCGAAACTGCCTAAGGTATTATCTGTACTGCCAGTAGGAATCAGAACACCCGGGCCGATGGTAAGAGACATGGTTTGCGGTTCAGCTCCGGAAAGGACAGCTCGTTGCCATTGGGTCCGAACCCAGACGTAATATCCTTTAGGATAAGTAGACAAACCACCTTTGTTATAGATGATCAGGCCGTCAGCCGGATTGGAAATAGGCGTTGTTGTACTGTTGAGTATCGTAAGGTCATATTGAGGGATAAGAACGCCTTTGTTAGACGAATTGATGTCAAGAACACTACTGGAATTGGGGGTGTTTGTATTGATGCCAACTTGTGCCTTTAAGGAGGTGCCAAGCAGAATAAGAACCGTACAAACAAGATTAATATAGGTTTTCATTATAATACGAATTATTGATTAAGGGCTGATCTCTGAATGTCAACTTTTGCATTGGTGATAATGATCTCTCCATTATTGGGAGAAGCACCACCGGCATTTAACTGATAGGTTCCTCCATCATCGTGAGCAATAGCCGGAACCAGGTTAATTGGAGTAGCCGATGTTGCGACAAAGGAAAAACTCAGATTCAGCGTATGGGTCTTGTTGCTGGCAATCGACTGTGCATTGATGCTGATTGTTTTTCCATATTGTGTTCCGCTTACCGGGTCTACCAATTTTACCAGATACTGATGCAGATGGACAGGAGTTCCCCCGATTCCCAATGTTGAGCTTTCAAGAGTTGTTTTGATATTCAGGCATAGATTGACCAGATAACCACTATTCCCCGGGAGGGTAATAAGTCCTGTCGTATTGCTGTAAGACGCTCCAATATCATTCGATACCGTTGTAAAGCCTGCATCCGTAAAGTTCTTGAAACTTCCGTTTGCCAGATTTCCCAATACAGAATAGTCTGTGGTTCGCTGAAGGATCATATAACTTACCAGATTATAAGTATCAGCCAGCTGGGTCCATCTGTTGTTTTTCCATAGATAAATACCGGGGCTGATCGAGTTTCCTTTATTGTATACAACAAGTCCTTCCGCGGGATTATTGACCGGTGAAGTATTGTTGAGTATATCTACAATATCTACTCTGGGAAGAAGAACCCCTTTGTTGGTAGATTCTGATATTTCGAGAACAGCAGAGCTGTTGACGGTTGTTTTCCCAATAGCTACTTGAGCATAAATCATCTGAGCTATACTAAAAAATAGCAGGATATAACTTCTTTTCATATGTGGTTTTTTAAAGTTGGGATATTTTGATATAAGATCCGGTAGGGATCACATTCACAAGGTCATAGAATGTACTGTTCTGCATTCTGCCTAATCGTAACCTCAGTCCTCCGATGATGTTGGCATTGGCGTTGGCCGGAACACTATAATAGTAAGACCAGGTAGCCAGGTGATTGGTATTGACTTTAGATACAATGGGAACTTCTTTTCTTGTATTGGCCCCTCCTGTAAAAGTATTGGTGGTATTATTGTATACATCGTTGGTAAAGTCAATAAAATATCCCATCAGATAATAGGAACTTCCTGTTAGAGGGGCTGTTCCTCCCTGTCCTGGCGGGTTTTCCGGTGGTGAATTGAGATTTAAATTGACTTCTACCAGATAATTTCCCTGTGGCAATACCAGCGAATACCCGCCAAATGACGTATTCTGGACCACTTTAAAACCATTGATGTTGGATACCCCCGAAATAGCTGGCGGGTTTACCATCAGCAAAGCATTGACTCCTGCAGCAGCATTATCCAATACAGACAAAGATCCTGTAAAATCTAGATAAGCAACCTTTGGGGTATTTTCAGCGTCCGTACTGCTTTGCCATTTGTTAGTTGTACTATTGAAAACATACAGCGTTTTATTATTGCTGTTGGTGCCTCCGTTGTAAGCAATAAGACCATTGGCAGGGGAAGCTACCGGGGAAGTGGTATTGCTCACATCCGTAATATTAAGATTAGGGAACAGGAGACCTTTATTACCTCCGGATAAAGTTACTGTAGGTACGGTAGTATAGCCGCTTCCGCCGCTGTTGAGGGTAATTCCGGTCACGACACCGTTGGTAATGGTAGCTGTAGCACGGGCTTTGGTACCACCGTTGACAATGGCTCCTCCTCCGTAAAAATTAACTGTTGGGGCTGTAGTATAGCCGCTTCCTCCGTTGTTGATGGTAATTCCGGTTACTGCACCTCCTGATAAGGTGGCAGTAGCAGTAGCAGAAACTCCATTGAAGTTCTCAATGTGCAGAATAGCACTCGTGTCCGGTTTGGACGTGTTGATTCCTACACTTCCGCTTTGGGCAAAGGCCACTGTAGCGAACAATGTACTCACTAGGTTAACAATTTTCATCTTTAAGTTTGTTTACGAAATAATTTAAATTAATACACCTAATTCTGTATTAATTTATTGAAAGGTACGTAAAAAAAATGATCAATTATTATGTTTAATTTAGAATTTTATCTATAAAAATGATTATTTTTCAATAAAAAGTGATTTTTGGTTTAATTTGTTCAATATTTAATCACTTCTTGTTGAAAAAACAATAAACCATAAATGATTATGATTGTGAGGGTTTTCAGAGACGAACTTAAATAAACTTAATTTTTTAGGGAATATAAGACACTATGTTGTGTTTTAATTAGTTACGATACAGTGAGTTATATTTTTTTAAAATATGGTATCTTTTATAGAAAATTATTCATAAAATTTTAGTTCGATTCATCATTTCAATGAAACTTTATTGATAATTTCCATGATTTTTTGTTGTACAGTAAGGAAGAACTTTTCAGCCAAAAATTAACGTGTTAAAATCGTTAAACACGTTTCTCTTTTTAAAACTTTTCCCGAAATTTGAGGTAAAATTTTAAAATTATGTCACAATCGCTTACAAGCAGAACACCGAAACCTAAATACGACGTTGTACTGATAGGAGGCGGAATTATGAGTGCTACATTAGCAACATTACTCCATGAATTTGATCCCAATCTAGAAATCGCTATCTTCGAAAGGCTTGGAAGATTTGCCAAAGAAAGTACAGCAGCATGGAACAACGCCGGAACAGGCCACTCCGCTTTTTGTGAGCTAAATTATACGCCAGAAAAACCCGATGGAACCATCGATATAAAAAAAGCTGAAAGTATTGCAGAACAGTTTGAAATTTCAAAGCAGTTCTGGGCTTATCTTATTTCTAAAGGGTATATTCATGAACCTAAAGATTTCATCAACTCGTGTCCGCATATGAGTCTTGTATTTGGTGAAAAAGATGCTGAATACCTTAAAAAGCGTCATGATAAATTGAGCGAATCTGTTCTTTTCTCAGGAATGGAATTCTCTACAGATCATGAAAAACTGAGAGAATGGATTCCTTTGGTCATGAGCAAAAGAAATAAATCCGAAGTCATGGCAGCCACGAAGATGGATATGGGAACGGATGTGAACTTCGGAACATTGACCAGAAAAATGGGTAGACATCTGCTGGAAGATTCCAATGTAGACGTTTTCTTATACCATGAGGTAAAAGACATCTCTCCGAGAGAAAACGGAAAGTGGGAAATGAAGGTAAAAGACAGAATCCACAGCCACAAACAGGAAGTTGTTGCTGATTTTGTGTTTATCGGTGCCGGAGGATATGCTCTTTCGCTATTGGACAGCTCAGATATAAAAGAAAGTGAAGGATACGGAGGTTTCCCTGTTTCAGGACAATGGCTGGTGACTCATAACCAGGAATTGGTAGAAAAACATCAGGCTAAAGTATACACACAGGCTACTGTAGATGCTCCGCCAATGTCTGTTCCTCACCTTGACCTTAGAATCATTGACGGGCAGAAAGCTCTTCTTTTCGGGCCTTTTGCAGGTTTCTCAACAAAATTCCTGAAAGAAGGAAGCTACCTTGATCTTCCCGAAAGTGTCAATACCAAAAACTTAAAATCATTGTTCGGGGCATGGTGGCACAATATCCCTCTTACAAAATATCTTATTCAGCAGGTGGCGATGACGAAGGCTCAGAGAATGCAGCATTTGAGAGAATTTATCAAAGATGCTAAAGAACAGGACTGGGAGCTGAAAGTTGCAGGACAAAGAGTTCAGGTCATTAAAAAAGACGAAAAAGAAGGCGGAAAGCTTGAGTTCGGAACTGAAGTCGTTGTGAATAAAGCCGGTACTATTGCTTCATTATTGGGAGCTTCACCGGGAGCCTCAACCGCTGTATATGCCATGCTGGATGTTCTTGAAAGATGTTTCACTGAAAGATTCCATGGCGAATGGCAAGGGAAGTTATTGGAAATGGTTCCTTCTTATGGTCAGAAACTGGCAGAAAACCCTGCACTTACCAATGAAGTAAGGAATTATACAAAAGAAAAACTGGAATTAGAATATTAACATCAATAGTGGGCAATGTGTAAGATAGGAATAGAAGACACATTGCCCATTATCTATTACTTATAACAACGTGGAAGAAGTAGTTGTAAAGCCAGTCATTGCAAAAGAACTCCTGGAATCTCTTCAGGCCAAAACAGAAGAGGAGAGGCAGGTGATTGTGCATTGTTGCTTTCCGGCATCCCCTTTTTTAGGAAACCTGATCAGGATCTGGCATTCGACCTATCTTTTTGACAATCAGTCTGAGCATAGGAGCAAATTGATTCATGCTGAAAATATTTCCATTTCTCCTTACTGGACGCCTGTTCCTTTTATGAAGGATTTTTGGTTTACCCTGATATTTTCAGGACTTCCGAAGGATTGTAAAAGTTTTGATCTGAAAGAAGTGATTCCTGAGGAAGGCGGCTTTTTTGTAGAATCAATTAAAAGAAACTCATCAGACATCTATCGGGTGAAAATATCAGAATCCTATTAACGAGCATGAAAGTACGGGAAGAAAAACTGAAGCAGATCATTCACTGGGCAGAAAATAATCCGGATATTCGTGCTGTTCTTCTGACAAGTTCGCTGGTAAACCCTTATGCACCTGTAGATGACTTCAGTGACCTTGATGTGGAACTGGTTTTTGACAAAAGAGAAGCGTACGAGGTCAATAACGATTGGCTCAATCTTTTTGGTTATCCTATTTCCATGATTGAAGAAGATGACAGGGTATTCGATGGGGTACATGCGATGAAAATGGTTCTCTATAAAGATCATGTAAAAGTTGACTTTAAATTGTACCAGACCTCGGAATTCATTACAGAAATAAAAAAAGAAAAACTTCCCGATGACTGGGATGTTGGCTATAAAATTTTACTTGATAAAGATGGTCTTACCAGGGATCTGAAACCTCCTACCTATCAGTCGGTCATGATTCATCAACCTTCAGAAAAGAAATTTAAGCAATTGTTGAATGATTTCTGGTGGGATACCACCTACGTGGCGAAATGCCTGAAACGGGGAGATATTTTCTATGCTAAATTTATGTCTGAAAATATCCTGAGAACAGATTATCTGGTTCCTTTAATCGAATGGTATATCGCAGCTGATCATGACTGGAATACTATCACTACCAACAAACATGGAAGGCTTTTTCAAAAATATCTTTCTGATGACCTTTGGAACAGGATAGAAGCTACCTTTTCCGGAAGTGATATTGAAGAGAACTGGATGGCTGTATTGGCTTATGCTGATCTGGTACATGAACTGGGTACAGCATTGGCAGAAAAACTCAACTTTGAATATCCCCATACCCTTGAAAAAGACATTCGGAATTATCTTGAAGAAGTAAAATCAATGTCTTAAGCAAACTCATTTTGCAAGATCAAATTTTCAATACAATATTCAGCAATCGCAGTAATGGTTACAAATGGGTTGACACCGATGGTCCCGGGAATCAGTGATCCGTCCAGAACGTATAGATTTTCATGATCTTTTAGTTTTCCAAACTCATTGGTTGCCTTACCCAGTACACATCCTCCAAGCGGATGATAACAGATGTCTGCGCCAAAACCATTATTGAAAAGAAAATGACTTCTGGTACCACCGTTGGCCTGATTCATTTTTCGGACAAAATATTTGGCATTTTCTCTCATTTTGGCTGTATGAGTTTCATTCCAATCCAGTTTCAGGATCTGTTTCGTTTTATCATAGCTTACTTCTCCCTTTTTATCTACCCTGTTGATCAATAAATACAATGCTGTAGCAACATCCATTCCCATAGGCAATGGGGCAATTTCTGTGAAAAAAGGGTGTTCCTGATCTTCCCAGTTATCAATTCCTCCTACGGGAATTGTGGATTGTTGGGCACCCGTACCTCCGGAAAGAGGTTTTACCCAATTTCTTCCGGTCATAAAATTTCCGTTATTTCCCCAGCTTTTTCCAATCTGGTCATGAACAGGCAGACCATTCATAGCGTTAGATCGCAGAATCAGTTGCAAAGTACCCATTGTTCCCGCTGCAAGAATCAGTTTTTTACAGGTGAAAGTCTTATCAGCTGCAATGTTGCCTGAAGTATCAATCTGTTGCACACTCAGGGTATAACTTTTGTCTTCATTCAGCTGAATCTGATCCACACGATGGAGGTCCAGGATTTCCAGATTACCGGTTTCCATCGCTTTTTTCAGATAGGTTTTATCCAGACTGTTTTTCCCGTGATTATTTCCGTAGATCACTTCCGTATTAAGGGCAGAGCGGGGAACTTCATTCCGGAATTCTTTTTCCATGTATTTGAAATCATAAACATTCGGAACCCTTATGGTTTTAAAACCTGCTTTATGGGCTTCTCCTTCGCCTACTCTGGTGAATTTGTAATAAGGGCAATCTTTTAAAAACTGTTCATCAATGATATTTACTTTAAGCTCTTCATGTACCCGGGGAAAATAGTGTTGATAAAACTTTTCAGCATCAAGATCCGGGAAAACCTCCCTGAAATAATCTTTCTTAGGAGTTACAGCCATTCCGCCGTTTACCAGTGAGCCTCCTCCTACACCTCTTCCTACCCAGATATTGATATGTTCAAAATCTAACCGGTCCAGTGTTCCCGTAAAAGGGGTCAGTGAAAAAATATTCATAAAAGGGGCAATCGTCTTTTTTTTCAGCCATGCTGAGCTTTTACCCGGTTTTAGAAGATTGGAGAAAGGGATTCCGGATTTCTCCCAGTTAAGACCCATTTCCAGCATCAGGACTTTTTTTCCGGCCTCACAAAGACGTAAAGCTGATACTGCACCACCATATCCGCTTCCTATAATGATAATAGGGGCTTCTACAGGATCATTCACCGCTTCTATCTTTCGTTCAGCTGCCCGAAAAAGATCAGATTGCAGAAAATAAAAGCCGGAGATGGCCAAAGCGCTGGTCTTGATGAATTTCTTTCTGTCCATGGGCTTTGTTTCTCAAAAACTATGCTAGACGAGTGGGGAAAAATAGCATTTAAAACAGATTATACTTTTTTATTATAATTTTAACTTTTGGTAGGGCGGAAATTCATAGCTTTACTTATAATTTTAAATTCATGAAAAAATATATATTGCTCTTTCTTATCCTTCCCCTATGGATTTTTTCTCAAAAAAAAGCATCAAAGGAGGAAATGGAGGTTCAGAAATTTCAGAAAGAACTTAATGCTGAATATCTTAATCCGAAAGAGACTCCACTAAGAGGGGATAATTTTAAAAATTTTAAAAAGCATCCTTTCTTTCCGGTGGATATGAAATACAGAGTAACGGCAAAATTTGTAAAAACAAAAGATCCGAAACCGTTTGATCTTCCTACTTCTTCAGGGAAAACAAAATCCTATCAGGAGTATGGAAAAGCAACATTTACCTTAGATGGAAATCCTTATACTGTCACTTTATACCAAAGTCTGGATCTGATTAAGCAAAAGAAATATAAAGATCATTTGTTTCTTCCGTTCAGAGATGCAACGAATGAAAAGGAAACCTATGGCGGCGGAAAATATATGGATCTGAAAATTCCGAAAGCAAACACCATTGTATTGGATTTTAACCTTTCTTATCAGCCCTATTGTGCTTATAATGCTTATGACTACAATTGTCCGGTTGTTCCTGAAGAAAACAAACTCCCTGTTGAAATTCGTGCCGGGGTAATGTATGAAGATATTTATCATCACTAATTATGATTTACTTAAAGTTTTTTACCTTGGAAGACCTGCCAGGAGTCAGTTATACCTTAGATGAAAATCAATTGCGGTTTACTGCTTCAGCTGAACAGGCTTTACAAAGTATTGAGGCGAGGGAAGACGATGATGCATTTCCGGTTACCATTTTTGATGAGGGTAAACCTGTAGGCTTTTTTGTCCTTGATTTTGGAAAAGATAAACTGGAACTTACTGATAATGCCCGTTCAGCTTTGATACGTTCTTTATCCGTCAATCCTCAAATGCAGGGAAGAGGAATTGGGAAAACGGCAATGCTGAAGCTCGATGGTTTTGTAAGGGAAAATTTCAAAGACTGTGATGAATTGGTATTGGCAGTCAACCAGCAAAATGAATCCGCTTATCATATCTATCTTAAAGCGGGATATATTTATGACGGGAAAACCAGAATCGGGCGAAGCGGTCCTCAATATCTGATGTATAAAAAACTTTAATAAAATTTTAAAATTATAATCTCCGATCTGCAGATTTGTTTCCATAACTTTGAGTAACATCAAACTCAGAACATGGAAATATCACTTCATAACCAGGTCGCTATCATTACAGGAGCCTCCAGTGGGATCGGTTCAGGAATTGCAAAATCTTTAGCAGAAGCAGGGGCTACAGTCATCGTCAATCACTCTTCAGAAAGATCTTTGGAAGAAGCCCAAACCGTGTTAAAAGAAATTACCGATGCTGGTGGAAACGGGATCACTTACCAATGTGATGTTTCTAAGGAAGATCAGGTGATCGCAATGTTTCAGGATGTCATTGCTAAATTCGGAACAGTGGATATTCTGATCAACAATGCAGGTATTCAGAAAGATGCCGGATTTACTGAAATGACGCTGGATCAATGGAATGCTGTGATCGGGGTAAACCTTACAGGGCAGTTTCTCTGTGCAAGAGAAGCAATCAAAGAATTTCTGCGTAGGGGAATAGATCCATCCCGTTCCATAGCCTGTGGAAAGATCATTCATATCAGTTCTGTGCATGAAATCATTCCCTGGGCAGGGCATGCCAATTATGCTACCAGTAAAGGAGGAGTCAGAATGCTGATGCAAACTCTGGCTCAGGAGTATGGTGCAAATAAGATCAGAGTCAATTCTATTTGTCCGGGAGCCATCCAAACCCCAATCAATAAAAATGCATGGAGTACACCGGAAGCACTCAATTCACTCCTTACACTGATTCCTTACAACAGGATCGGGCAGCCTCATGATATAGGAAACCTGGCTGCATTTCTGGCCAGTGATCTTGCGGACTACATTACCGGAACCAGTATTTTTGTTGATGGCGGAATGACCACGTTTGAAAGCTTTTCGACCGGAGGATAGAAACTTCTGGCTTAAAGCTGTTTCCTGTCTGATTGAGAAGATTGTTCATTATTCATAATCAAGATTTATGTCAGAAAAAGAAAGAATTTCAGATATTTCATGGAAAAAATGGGGCCCTTACGTCAGCAACCGTGAGTGGGGACTTGTGCGTGAAGATTACAGTGAAAATGGAGATGCATGGAATTTTACCAGTCATGATACCGCAGAAGCCAAAACATACCGATGGGGAGAAGAGGGAATATGCGGGATCTGTGATGATCTTCAAAAGTTAGTCTTCTCTGTTGGATTCTGGAACAAAAAAGATAAAATGATCAAGGAACGTTTCTTTGGTCTTACCAACGGGCAGGGGAATCATGGGGAAGATGTGAAGGAATATTTTTATTATTTAGATTCCACACCTACCCATTCTTATATGAAGATGCTGTACAAGTATCCTCAAAATCAATTTCCCTACGAAGATCTTATTAAAACCAACGCAGAAAGAAGTAAGAACGAACCGGAATATGAGCTGATCGATACAGGTATTTTTGATCATAATGAATACTTTGATATTTTTATTGAATATGCCAAAGAAAGTCAGAATGATATACTCGTCAGACTCACTGTTATCAATAAATCTGAAAAAGAAGCTCCTCTTATCATATTACCTTCCGTCTGGTTCCGGAATACCTGGAACTGGGGCTACGATGATTATAAACCTCAGTTGTCTGCAGAAGAAGCGGACCATATAAAAATTAATCATCAGGATCTTGAAATAAAAAATATATACGCCAGGCAATCTGCAAAGGTGTTGTTTTGTGACAATGAAAGCAATAATGAAAGACTTTATCAGTCTCCCAATCAATCAAGATATTGTAAAGACGGGATCAATGATTTTGTATTGACCGGAAATTCACAAGTAATAAATCCTAAAAATACCGGAACAAAAGCCTCTTTTTTTATTGAAGAATCTTTTCAAGGCAAGGAATCCAAGGTATTTGAATTCAGAATTTCAGATAAAGAATTAAAAGACCCTTTCAGTAATTTTGAGACAACCATTGAATCGAGACATAAGGAAGCGGATGACTTTTATGCTGAAATTCAGAAGGGGATTGCTTCAGAAGATGAAAGGCTGGTACAGAGACAGGCTTTTGCCGGAATGCTGTGGAATAAAATGTTTTACCATTATAATGTTGAAAAATGGCTGAAAGGTGATCCTGCTGAGATTCGACCTCCAAAGTCCCGGGAAAAGATCAGGAACTATGACTGGAAGCATCTTAATAATGAGCATATCGTTTCTATGCCTGACAAATGGGAGTATCCGTGGTATGCTACCTGGGATCTGGCTTTCCACACCATCAGTTTTTCACTCATAGATCCGGATTTTGCCAAACATCAGCTGAAACTTTTTCTTTTTGAATGGTATATGCATCCTAACGGGCAGCTTCCTGCTTATGAGTGGAACTTAAGTGATGTGAATCCTCCCGTACATGCCTGGGCTGTTTTCAGAGTATTCAAAATTGACGAGTATCTGAACGATAAACCGGATCTGGAATTTCTGGAAAGTGCTTTCCAGAAGCTGTTGATGAACTTTACCTGGTGGGTCAATAAAAAGGATACCAATGGAAATAACATCTTTGAAGGAGGCTTTTTAGGATTGGATAATATTGGAGTTTTCGACAGAAATTCTGTTCTTCCCAACGGAGAGCAGATGGAACAAGCAGATGGAACAAGCTGGATGGCCATGTTTGCCCTGAATATGATGCGGATTGCCTTAGAACTGGCACTCTACAACAATGTGTATGAAGAAATGGCGATGAAGTTTTTCGAGCATTTTCTGTCTATTGCCAACTCACTGGATAATATGGGGGATGAAAACTTCAGTCTTTGGGATGAAGAGGATGAATTCTTTTATGATGCCATAGCTTCAAGTGATGGAACCCATATGTATTTGAAATTGCGAACCATCGTAGGGCTTATCCCCATGTTTGCCGTTGAGGTCATTGATGATGAAATGATTGAAAATCTACCTAATTTCAAAAAAAGAATGAAATGGGTACTGGATAATAAACCTGAACTGGCATCCCTTGTTTCCCGATGGGAAGTAAAAGGGCAGGATTCCAAGCACCTTTTATCACTGCTTCGGGGACACCGTTTAAAAAGACTTTTGAAAAGAATGCTGAATCCCGAAGAGTTTTTAAGTGATTATGGGGTAAGAGCTCTTTCTAAAGAATATGAAAATACTCCATATACGCTGAACCTTAATGAAACAGATTATTGTGTAAAATATACCCCTGCGGAAAGCGATAGTGGACTTTTCGGTGGCAACAGCAACTGGAGAGGGCCGGTGTGGTTTCCCATCAACTTTCTGATCATAGACAGTCTTCAGCGGTTTTTCTTCTATTACAGTCCTGATTTTTTGGTGGAATATCCTACAGGAAGTGGAAATTATTCAAATCTGGATCAGATCGCTGACTCACTGAATAAACGGCTAGCGAAGATATTCCTGAAAGATGAAAGCGGAAAACGTCCTGTAAACGGGCAGTATGAAAGATTTCAAACCGACCCTGATTTTAAAGATTATATCCTTTTCTACGAATATTTTCATGGAGATAACGGCCGTGGAGTAGGAGCATCACATCAGACAGGATGGACGGGGCTTATTGCCAAAATTCTGCAACCGAGATTTTCTAAAAAAGAAATGGCAGAATCTGAAACAGAGATGCCTGAAGATATAAAAGATAAAGGAGACTGAAAACTCTTATAAAGTGAAAAGAACAAATAAAAACTCAAAAGTAAAGAGAGTCTGATAGATGAGGTGGCAAAAGTGGAAAATAGGTAAATAGGGAATACTGTATCTGCTTTTTAGTCTCCGGTTATCAGCTTTCTTTGCTTTTTAATTATTCAAAGATCTGTTGTATGACTTCCAGTGAGGTCGGGGTTTTGAAGTCCGTAATATGATAATGGTAGTAGATCAGAAGACTGTCCAGAAAATTTTTTCTTAAAGAAGAGGGTATTTTGGTTGTATACAGGTATTCAGTGCTCAATGCCGTTTTCCACAATATTGAAACTTCTTCATTAAATATTTGGTGGCAGGGGCCGGCGGAGAAATTTCCGGTTTCCGGATCTAAAAAATTTCCATCACCCAATAAAGGGGCTACTCCCTGAATCTTTAGTACAGCAAGCAGAAAAAGAAGATGTGCCTGATAGTTTTTATGGGTCAGTTCCTTAATTAAAAGATCAATCTCAAAATAGATATGAGCATTTTTAGTTTCATATTTAAGGATCTGGCTTAAAAAGTCTGAAATGAAGAATATGACAGTATTTGCCTTTATATCGGTGTACATATCAATAGTATGAACCAGTTCAAATTTTGAAACAGAAGGAATTCCATTACCCCTCAATGGATTAATGGAAAAGTTGAGCTTGTTCAGTGGCTGCAAAAGGGCTTTCTTTTTATTCTTTTTAGAATAAATACCTTTTAAAAAATAGCTCTGAAAACCCTCTTCTTCTGTGAAACAATGCAGTATTGCATCATTTTCTCCGTATTTAATGAATGAAAGTAAAAAACCGTTTTGTGAATTCATTAATTGACCACTCCTATTTTGGCTGTCGCTTTATCAGATCCGTCCTCATTAGTCATCAGAACAAAATACATTCCTGAAGCCACTCTTGCTCCTTTCTGATTGTTAAGATCCCATTCATAATATCCTCCTCTCGCCACTGCAGAATGCACTACATTTCCTGCAGCATCAACGATTCTTATATTGGTTTTTTCTGCCAGCCCTTTGATGGTTACTTTTCCTTTGAAATTAGAATAAACGACAGGGTTAGGATAGACCAGAACATCTCCAAAGTTGGCTGTTACGTCCGCTACATCTCCCTGGTAAGTTACAATACCATTATAGGTAACGAAATAAACTTTTCCTGTTTTTTTATCTATTTTGATGTCTGTAACACTGTTGGTAGGAAGGGGAGAGTTTTCTCTGGTAAAATGTTTGATCGTTTTCTGACCGTCAGGAGATAGATAATAGACTCCACCTCCGTCTACAGATACCCATTTGTGATCTCCGGTATCAACGGTGATCTGTAAAATCAGAGATTCTCTGAAAAGCTCTTCACCAAGGCCATTTTGTTCGATGATGATAGGCTCTGCCTTAGGTTGTGGTGTTTTTATTTCGGATGCAGCGTTCTGCAATACTCTTATCCCAGAGTAGGTGCCGATCCAGGCATCTCCGGATTTATCGAATGCTACAGATACTGTTCCTTCCGGAAATCCATTCGCTTCTCCCATGATATAATCTGTATCATCAGAAAGGTTGGTAGGGTTTTTATAGTCGTAGGTCCAGAAGTTATTCGATCGTGGTAGCGGAACCCACAGCATATTTTCATAAAAAACAGGCTTCTGTGTTGTTTCACTTGAAAGTACAAGTGGTTTTATAGTAAAGTCATCTGCAGCTTTATCATAGATTCCCATAGAAGCTGCTACTCCGTTGTTAAATCCAACAGATACAAAAAGGTTATTTTGTGGGTCAACAGCGAAACCTACCGGTCGACGGGTATAAGGATTAGCCGCCAAATTATAATATTTTACCAGATCAAAATCTTTATTGCTGGCATTATATTTCATCTTGTAAACCCCATTATCAAACATTGTATAATTGGTAAATAAGACCTCATTACTATCAAAAGGGCTTAAAATCGCATCCAGTACATTAATTTGTCTGGGATTATTATTGAAAAATGAAGGATAGATCCACTCTGTACCGCTAAAATAATAGAATCCTGGTTTTTTAGGATTGTTAACAGGGTGGTTATAGTTGTTGATTCTGGCACCGGAGGACACCAACAGTTGATTATTGTCGAATAAATTGATGTTATAAGCGAAATTGAACTGTGGGCCGGAAGGTTTATAGGTATTGTTACTTTCGTCTTTTATTCCTGATAATACCGTTCCGCTCAATATTTTTCCACCGGTTATAATGGCTGTATTACACTCTTCTCCAGGGCTTACTGCATTTAAAGCCACTCCATTCATTCCATAGGTATAAATCCTGGTATCAGTCACTACAATATTGTTGGATGATATAACAAGATCCCGGATATTCCCGAAAGCAGTAGGAAGCTGGATAGGGACACCATTGTTATAGATATATGCATTGGTTGCGGATGAAAATACAAGCTCAGATTTTGAATCTATATGCTTAAAAGAACCTGAAACTTCCTTAGTCCAAGTCGTGTATACCGGAAAGGTCGTATTCAGTTCATGGCTTTTCAGTCCACTATTGGTAACAGAATATACTTTATTGCCGAATATGGTAGCTTCGTTACTCGCTTCGTAAGCACCACCCGAAATGAAAAATGAAGAATCCCCGAATTCTTTATTCGTCATATTAAATATAGAAACACCGTAGCCTACAGAAATCACTGCTTGATCTCCGTTGATGGAAATATGGTTGATTCTTTTATCGCCACTATAGCCGGCAGCAATAGGTATATCGACAACATACTTGATCTCCTGAGGAGTAATAACGTCCATAGAACCGTTATCATAGCCAATAAGACCCATTTTTGTTTTTGGATTATAATCGAAAGCGGTGATCCCGATATTATGCAATCCGTTAGCTTTAGACAACTTCGTAATTTCTCCCGTTGATATTGTATAATAGAATATTCCGTTTTCTGTGGCTGCTAGAATCTTTCCATTGTCTTCTTTCATAGCGATGACATTGTTGTAGGAAAAAAGATCCGCCCATTTTTTGGATGAGATGACCTGTGCTTTAGTAAACTGCAGAGAGGCTAAAATACCAAGAGAAATTATAGAGAGTTTTTTCATATTATGCTGTTATGCTGCTGTCTATTACCTGATTATTCCAGGAGATATGCTGTACGTTTTTGTTTGTATCAAAATAAAAATCTATTCTTCCCAGAAGAAGACCTGCCCATCCTACCTGATTGACAAGCACGTTTTTCCCTTGTCTGTTGGTGAAGGTTTGAGGTTCCGGAAGGAATGTATGGGTGTGACCGCCTAAGATAATGTCAATATTTTCAGTATTGGCCGCCAGTATTTTATCACTTATTTTAGTAGGCTCTTCCTTGTAATCATAGCCTATGTGGGACAGGCAGATAACAAGGTCACATTTTTGTTCTTTTTTCAGCAAGTTTGAATAATGCTGTGCAACGTCGATAGGATTGCTATAAACGGTTTCAGCATACTGTTTTTTGCCTACAAGACCATCCAGCTGGATTCCAACTCCGAAAATTCCTACTTTAATTCCATTCTTATTGAAGATTTTGTAGGCAGAGGTTTTTCCGTCCAGGATGGTGTTTTTAAAATCATAATTAGAGCAGATAAACGGAAAATTTGCATTAGGAAGTACCTTCAGAAAACCTTCCAATCCATTATCAAAATCATGATTTCCCATGGTAGAAGCATCATACTTCATCATGGACATTAACTTAAACTCCAGTTCACCGCCAAAAAAATTGAAATAAGGGGTTCCCTGAAAAATATCTCCGGAATCAAGAAGTAATACATTGCTTTCCTGATTTCTGATCTGTTGAATCAGGCTTGCCCTTCTTGCAAAACCACCCTGATTGGGATTTTTGGTATAGCTTGCATCAAAAGGCTCTATTCTGCTGTGCTGGTCATTGGTATGAAGAATGGTCAACTTATTTGTGGATTTTAAATCAAGGATTTTCAATTCTTCCGCCATCATCATATTGGGAGCTAAAGCCATTGCTAAAGATCCGCCGCCTATTGCTTTTAAAAAACTTTTTCTATCCATTACTTCTTACCGATAAAATTTAAACGAACATCTGTGTTAGGAACAATCTCAGGATTTTTCTTGAAACATTCAATATACAGATCTCTGAGTTTCACTCCTGTAGGAATAGCTTCTCCTTTTGCAAAGAATTTCATATTATCTCCTCCCAGCGCAAGATAATCCGAAGTGGCAATATAATAGTCTTTGTTCGGATCGATAGCTTTTCCGTTAATTAAAGATTGGATCAGCTTTCCGTTGTTGGTTTCAATATATAAATGAGAAACCGGATTGTTTACCTGTGTTTTTGCATAATATTCAAAAAGCGCTGGTAGGTCTGTTCCTTTCATTTTCACAATGATCAGTTCATTTTCGAAAGGCATTACTTCAAAAACATTTTTCAGCATAATATCTCCTTTCCCGATCGTTGTACGGATTCCTCCTATATTGATCAGAGCAGCATCTGCATTCTGTTTAAGATGAGTCTTCGCCCACAGATCACCGCCTTCAAGGGTATAATCGGCTAAAAGATTTCCCAGATTGCTATTGTCCCCTTGCTTTGTAAGATCTACATTAGTATGTGAGATCTTCTGGTTCATTTCTCTGTCCAGTTTCTGCTTGTAGGGTGCAATAAACTTTACAAACTCCTCGTCATTTTTCAGCTCATTATTAATAGAAATATTTTTCTGGGTCTTCACCTCTGCAAGCTGTAGCGTAGAAGCTGTTTTGCAGGCAGTAAGCGAGGCCAGGGCAATTCCTAGTAATAAGAATTTATTTTTCATATGTTGCAAATTATTTTTTATAAGGTCATATGCAATCGCTGTTTCTTTTTGTAAACAATTTCGGTCATAACGATTTCATACAATCTTTTAGTATATGCAAATATAACTATATGTATAATAAAACATTATTATTTATTATAAATTCTTAAGGTAAATGACTAAATTTGACAAAAATAATTCGAACAGATGAGCATTTTAAAAGGAGTAGGTGTTGCATTGGTAACACCCTTTAATGAAGATTTATCCGTTGACTTCGATAGTTTGACAAAACTGGTGGAGTATAATATTGAAAACGGAACCAATTATTTGGTAGTATTGGGAACTACGGCAGAGGCAGCAACGCTTTCTGATGAAGAGAAGAAACAGGTAATTGAGCATATCATTAAGGTAAATAATAAACGTCTTCCTTTGGTATTGGGAATTGGCGGTAACAATACTCTTGAGGTCAAGAAACAGATTGAGGAGGCAGATCTTTCTGCATTTGAAGCTGTACTTTCCGTATCACCGTACTATAACAAGCCTAATCAGGAAGGTCTGTATCAGCACTATAAAGTTTTAGCCTCTACAGGTAAAAAAATTATCATCTATAATGTACCTTCAAGAACAGGACAGAATATTGAGGCAGATACTACGATCCGTCTTGCAAAAGAGTTTTCTAACCTTTTTATGATCAAGGAAGCGGCACCAAATATTTTACAGTATTTTGATATTCTGAGAAAGAAACCTGAAGGTTTTTCTTTAGTATCTGGAGATGACGAATACACACTTCCGGTAACACTTGCAGGTGGAAACGGTGTGATTTCTGTGATAGGGCAGGCATATCCGAAAGAATTTTCTACCATGGTACAATTAGCCTTGGATGGTAAAGTAAATGAAGCTTATGAGATTCACAACAAGCTGGTAGAAATTACCCGTCTTATTTTTGCAGAAGGAAACCCTTGTGGTATTAAAGTGATTCTTGCAGAAAAAGGAATTATTAAAAATTATTTAAGACTTCCTTTGGTAGCTGCTTCAGAAGGGCTTTATGCAAAAATTAAAGCTGAAATGAGTAACATTTAAAAAACGAAAAGTGAACAATGAATAGTCAGCAATGGATTGTAAATTCAAGTGATTTTCAATGATCATTATTCAAAATAAACTCAAGTGAAAGGCTCCGGCTTTTCACTTTTTTTAATCATCAGAACACAATATAATAGTTTTATAAGAATATGAAATTTATACAAGCAACAGAAAAAGACATTCCTTTGATTCAGAATCTGGCCAGGAGGTCATGGGAAAATGCATATGCGGATATTCTTTCAGCAGAACAGATGGAGTATATGCTTTCCGAAATGTATTCCGAGACCGAAATTAAAAATCATCTTCTGAATCCTGCCTATCATTATTACCTGATTCAGGATCAGGATTCCTATGAAGGTTTTATCGGGTATGAACATGATTATGAAGAAAAAACCACCAAACTGCACCGTATTTACCTGGTTCCGGAAAGCAAAGGAAAAGGTTTGGGAAAAGCAGCCCTTCAGTTTCTAAACGATAAAGTCTCAGAAAATAACAACGAAAGAATTATTCTGAATGTCAATAAACATAATGCTGCCAGAAATTTCTATGAGTCTCAGGGATACAGGGTTTATGACGAGGGTGTTTTTGATATTGGCAACGGGTTTGTAATGGACGATTATATGATGGAATTTCTAATTCACATATAAATGACTTAAAATTTTGTAACTTTATCCTGTAATTCTATAACAGGTGACTTCTTTTTTTGAGCCATCTTTGCTTCAGAACCAAATCACTTATAACAATACATTCATATGCTTGGTTTTGAGCTGACATAGCTTTTTATCAGTATATTTTTTTCATCCTTAGTGTTTAAATTCCTGTATTCTCAGATACAGGAGTTTTTTGTATTTATGTAATGTAGAAAAAATATAAGCCTATTTCACTTTTAATTGAAATAAATTATTATATTTACTAAAAATTTGGCTTATTTATTACTAGGATGAAAATGTATGTTAAATTTGATTTCAACGCCCTTTGCAAAAAGGTGTTGGACGAGAAACTTAAAGAGCACGGTCTGAAGTACCGGTTGCTGAATTTTGGTGAAGTGGAATTCTATGAGCCCTTTACCCAGGAGCAACATCATCTTTTTAAGAAGAATCTTGGCGAATATGGTATTGAGATCATAGAAAGTCAGAAGACCGCTTTGGTTCAGAAAATAAAAGATGCTATTGTAGAGCTTGTTTTTTCTGATGAGATTATTCCGGTAAAGGCATCCATTTATATTTCTGAAAAACTGAATCACAGCTATGGATACCTTTCCAACCTCTTTTCAGAAGTAGCTTATACTTCCATAGAAAACTTTATTATTCTTCAGAAAATAGAACATGCAAAAGCTCTGATCATCCGAAATAAGCAGAGCCTTACAGAAATAGCCCACAAACTGAATTATTCCAGTGTGGCCCACCTAAGTACCCAATTTAAAAATACCACTGGAATCACGCCCTCCCAGTTTCAGAAAATTATAGGGAGGCGAAGAAGAGCCCAAAGCGCGGCCATAAACCCTAAAATGCAGTATGAATAAAGAATTTCTGAACGTCATAGTAGCAGATAACGACGAAAACACTTTGATTTTTTTTAAAAATATTTTGAAAGAGCTGAAAATCTCTATAAAAGTTCAATGCTTCAGCAACGGAAAAAGTTTGATGGAATATTTTAATAACGATGATGCAGTAGTTCCTGAACTTGTTTTTATAAAATACAGAATTCCCGGAAAAGACAGCATGGAATGTCTGGATGAAATTCGGGCAGATCTGAAATTCAGTAATATGGTAACCGCTATTTATTCGGAGCCTATACCGGAAGTTGAAATTGAAGATATTTTTGTAAAAGGTGCTAATATCTATATGAAAAAACCTGAATCTTTTGATACGTTAAAGAAGGTACTTACCGAAGTGATTACGATCAATTGGCAGTACTATACTTCAGGGCTGAATAAAGAGAATTTTATCCTGAAAGTATTATGAATACTTGATTTTTTAATTTTTAATGCGCAAGAAGGGATTTATATTTATAGCATACTATTCACAAATAAGTGAAAATTTTATAACTAATGATTAAAATAATATAAAATAGATTTCGATTAATATTCTGACATTTGTATCAGTAAGCTCAGTGACACAAATTTGACTATATAGAAGAAGATACAGATGAATGAAGACTAATTGTTTCTGAAAGAACAAAAAATATATAAATCACGATGTTAGTTAACAAAATGAATTATATTGATTTCCAATTTTAAAGCATAGAAGATCTTTAAACAAAACGGTACAATCATGAAAACTTAAGGTAGTTGGGGATATTTTTATTCGTTTCATTCCCTCATCTCCACCTACACACAGTTAGTTTTTATAATAAGCAAGTTGGAAAAATAATTCATTTTGTTTTTTATAATTTATTTTAATAGTGGCGGCCTTGATTTATATTCAAATAATATATAAGTATTTTCACACCACATCACAAAATATTAAGCCTAAACTATTAAAATAAATTTTTTTACGCAGACCAAAAGTAATTTCTTCTAAATAACAGTTTTATAAGGGGACCGCAGGAAAATTTTTCTGCGGTTTTTTTTATGAAATTTTACTCCACTTATTTTTTCCTTTGTAGTACCGGATGTAATAGTTTTTGATGATCAGATTGTCTGGTCTCGTTAGCATAGGATCAGCTTCCAGAATTTTTTCAACCGTATTTTTGGTGGTTTTAATGATCGCAGAATCATTGATGAGATCCAGTCTTTTAAAATCTACTACACCGCTTTGCTGTGTTCCCAAAATATCGCCGGGGCCACGGAGTTGCATATCAACCTCAGAAATTTTAAAACCATCATTGGTCTCGGTCATTGTTTTGATCCGGGTTCTGCTTTCTTTAGATAATTTATCAGAAGTCATCAGGATACAGTAGCTTTGTTCAGCTCCTCTTCCTACACGCCCTCTCAACTGGTGAAGCTGTGAAAGACCGAACCTTTCCGAACTTTCAATCACCATTACAGAAGCATTGGGAACATTTACACCCACTTCAATCACTGTAGTGGCTACCATAATTTCAGCCTTTCCGGAAGCAAAATAAGCCATAGCAGCATCTTTTTCATCCGGTTTCATCTTTCCGTGAAGCATGGTGACATTGTATTCGGAAAAATAATCCATCACATGCTCCAGCCCTTCCATCAGATTTTTGTAATCTAAAGTTTCTGACTCTTCAATTAATGGATATACGAAATAAACCTGCCTTCCTTTTTTGATTTCATCCTTACAGAAATTGTAAACATAAAGTCTGTCTTTTTCACGTCTGTGAGCGGTGATAATGGGTTTTCTTCCTACAGGCATTTCATCGATGACAGAAACATCCAGATCAGAATAAAAACTCATCGCCAGTGTCCTTGGGATAGGAGTGGCGGTCATGACCAGAATATGGGGCGGAATTTTATTTTTAGCCCAAAGTTTAGCCCGTTGAGCAACCCCAAACCGGTGTTGTTCATCAATAATAGCTAACCCCAGGTTTTTAAACTTAACTTTATCCTCCAGAACAGCATGAGTTCCCACCAATATAGAAAGAGTACCGTTTTCAAGCTCTTCGTGAATAATTCTTCTCTCAGCAGCTTTGGTAGAACCTGTTAAAAGACGGACATTGATCCCTGTTTTTTCAAGGAGGTCTTTAATTCCGTTATAATGTTGTTGGGCAAGAATCTCAGTAGGAGCCATCATACAGCTCTGAAATCCGTTATCCATGGCAATAAGCATCGTGAGTAATGCTACCATTGTTTTTCCCGATCCTACATCTCCCTGCAAAAGCCTGTTCATCTGAATCGGTCTTTTCATATCCATCCGGATTTCCTTTAAAACCCTTTTCTGTGCATTGGTGAGCTCAAAAGGAAGATGGTTTTCGTAAAATCCGTTGAAATGATCCCCAATAATAGGGAACGGATTACCATAAGACTGTGTTTTGTGGTGGAGCTTTTTTAAGCCATATCCTAATTGGAAAAAGAAAGATTCTTCAAATTTTAACCGGAAGTCAGCTTTGTCAAAATGTTCCATATCTCTGGGAAAATGAACATTCAGAAAGGCATGCTGTCTTGACATGAATTTGAATGTTTTCATCAGGTATTCCGGAAAATTTTCTTCAATCAGATTGGGAATTTCTTTGCAGATATTCTTTAATGCATTCTGAAAAAATCTTTGATTAAGCCCTCTTTTGGTCAATTTTTCGGAACTTGGATAAATCGGTTTCAGGCGGGTATCTCCCTCTTTCTTTTCCTCTACAGCTTCTATTTCCGGATGCGGCATCGAAAACTGTCTGTTGAAGACATTGATCTTCCCGAAAATATAAACTTCTCGATTAATGGGTAACTGTTCCTTCAGCCATTTTGAATACTGAAACCATACCAGATCCATACTGCCGGTATCATCATTAAACTTAGCCGACAGCCTTTTGGTTTTCCCGGTCTGGATTTCCTGAACCTGAGTTATTTTTCCTTTCAGCTGAATTTCCTGGCTGCTTTCTTCCTGAAGCTGGGATACCTTATAAACTTTACTTTTATCCAGATAGCGGATAGGGTAGAAGTTCAGCATATCTTCTACGGTAGATAATCCTAACACACTCTTAATGAGTTTGGCTCTTTCAGGACCTATTCCTTTTACGTATTCTATGGAGGTATTCAGTTCCAGAACTGTGAATTTACAAGTGCGAATATCGTTAAAACTTAGTATAAATAAAAACCTCTTAAATTTTTTTAAGAGGTTTTTTTATTAGAATAAAGGTCGTTTCCGATAGGATTATGGTTCAAGAAGAGCTGCAATTTTTATTTTTATGGCCATACAGAGTTCTTTCTCTAAAATATACTTGTTGATTTTGAAATTGCACCCTACAGTAGAGGTGTTTCCATTTGCAGGCAATTCTCCGGGATTAAAACCACCACAATTGCATCCTGTGAGTTGATTCTGAGGGCCATATTTTACAATAGAGCAATTGTTGGGGCAGCCTACGATATTGATACAGGTAACCACATGCCCCGGACCTGGAACAAAAAAGTAATCCGGTGAATTTCCGGTATTACTTATTGGTAGAAATATAGTGGCTTTTTCTGAAGATTCATTACTGGCTACAATCCCCAGATAATAGGTTCCGATATTAGTCTTTGCAATTTTAACTTCTTCTACTGTAATATTGGAGTTGAAACCTTTTACAGCTTCCTGTACAGCCTTTTGAAGCACTTCTTTAGACATTGAAAATGTCAGGCTCCCATCTATATATTGAGCGATAGGAATATCTGTCCTCATCACTTTCAATGGTCTTATAACCTTCGAACTACTTACCGTAGAAACTGTTTCTACTTTTTGAGCGGTTAAAAATTGATGCATTAAAATCAATAGAATCAATTTCAGGATGTTTAAATTTTTCATGATGTCTTTGTTGTTTGGTTAAATAAAATAGAAAGAGAGTCTTGCTTAACTCTTCAACAAAGGTTGATATTTATTAGAATAACAGGTATAGGATTTTTATGGTATATACAGGGTGAAAACACTGTATTTAGTGGGTATATATGAAAAAGGCTTACAGATCATTCCGTAAGCCTTTTTATTTTTTATCCTAAAGAATTAAAGTTTAATCCTTGATTTTAGATTTGAATTTCTTCTGGTAATCTTCCCACTGTTCTCTGGAGCGGATCTTTTTAAAGAGATCTTTGGAGATCAGTTCAAGATAAGGTTCCAGTTCTTTGGCAGACAACTCTCCCTGTAAAATGGTGATAGGGCCACCATTTTCATCCAGAAATACAGTACTCGGGACAGCCCCTACATTCATATACTGAGTAAACTCGTGCAGTGAGTTTCTTCCTTTCCTTTGTTCTGTATTGGGATTGGAAAATTTTCTTCCAAAAATCTCAATACTTTTCTTTTCCTCTGCATTGAATTTTACAGGATAATAGTTCTCATTCAAAATCTGGCTAAGTACGGGATGTCCGTAGGTCTTTTTGTCCATGATTTTGCAGGGGCCACACCAGTCTGCATAAAAGTCAATCAGTATTTTTTTAGGATTTTCCTTTTGCGCTTTTAAAGCTTCTTCAATGGTCATCCATTTTACCTGGGCAAAACTAAAATTTAATAGTAATAAGAGAACTATGCTTAAAATTTTCTTCATAATTTGATATTTACGTAAAAATAAGCATAATTACTTATTTTTCTACTTGACCTCCTGCATTAATTTTTTTACGTACGGAGATATCAAAATTAATACCACTCCGGCAATTACAGCATATAATCCCAATTGTTTATATCCATCAGTATAAGTGATCAATTCATCATAGTTGGTAGAACCCTTTTTAGCAGTAGCAAGACTTGCTCCGATGATCCCTGCAACGTATTGTCCGTACGCTGAAGCAAGGAACCACATTCCCATCATCATTCCCTGAAGATTCTTGGTAGAAAGCTTAGTCATAATCGATAATCCGATAGGAGAAAGACACAGTTCTCCCAGGGTAATGATCAATAGTGCCAATGTGAAGAAATTCAATGAAGTAACTCCCTGTAAATCGGCAAATAAACGGGTTGCAAATAGAACATAATATCCTAATCCGAGAAAGATAAATCCTAATCCAAATTTGATAATTGTGTTTGGTTCAATTTTTCTTTTATTCAGCCATATCCACAGAAGCCCGATAAGTGGAGCCAGAAAAATAATAAAGAAAGCACCACCTGAATTATTTACTCCATTTGGATCTAATCCTAAAAGGTCTTTATTAAGGTTTTTAGCTGCGAAAATACTTAAAGAGCCTCCACTTTGTTCATAAATTCCCCAGAATATGATTGAGAATATAATGAAAACTAAAGCTGCCCAAAGTTTTTTACGCTCAGAAGCCGTTACTTTAGACATTTCATAGAATAAATAGATTAAAGTTAATGGCCCGATTGTCCACATGAAATAATCTGTATATTCTGTCTTAGCAACCATGGTCATGATGATAGGTACAAAAACCAATGATAAAACATATACTCCGTATTCCTTCCATTTTGGTATGGGAGCGGTTTTTTCTTCTGCTAAAGGATGTCCGGGCTGTAGACCGATAGTACCCAATGTTCTTTGCGTAAATACAAAGTTAATTAAGCTTACTACCATTACTATTGAAGCAAGTCCGAAAGCAATATGCCATCTCATTTCTTCTGCAATGACATTACCCAGGAATTCTCCTTTACCAATGGCAATACACAAATAACCTCCTAATAATGCTCCAAGATTAATCCCTGCATAAAAAAGCGAAAATCCCGCATCTGCCCTTGAATCATTAGGTTTATAAAGCTGTCCTACCATAGAGGAAATATTAGGTTTGAAGAAACCTGTCCCTACTACTGTGAATGCTATTCCTAAGAAAAAGAATTTATGAGGATCTGTAGCAAGAATTAAGCTTCCTACAATCATCAGGAGGCCTCCCCAGAACAAGGATTTTCGGAATCCTAAAATTTTATCGGCAAAAAGACCTCCTACAAAAGTAAAGGCGTATACGAAGGCCTGGGTGGCACCATATTGAAGGTTGGCTTCTTTTTCATGGAAATTAAGCTGAGAGATCATAAAGAAAACCAGCATTCCACGCATTCCGTAGAAACAGAAACGTTCCCACATTTCAGAGAAAAACAGGCTCCAGATTTGTCTGGGATATTTTCCTTTGAAATTTTGTATTTCATCTAAAGTTAAGCTCATAATGATATATGATTAAGTTCTAATAAGGGTTTTTATTTTCCTGATCCAGTTCAAAACGAATTCTGTCCTGATCAATAATTTGTTTTAATTCTTCTTCTTCTTCTTCTTTTTTTGGGAGGTACAGTAGGTATTTGCTGGCAAATAAATTGTTTTCTGATTCTCCGCAAACACACCTAATATTTTTAGTATATTAGCGCTCAAAAAGCAGGGATTATGAACATATTCAGTTTTACGGCTCATTTCGGTTCGGAGGAAGATTGT
>LAZY01000023.1 GCA_001013295.1 Chryseobacterium indologenes
TGGGATTATTGTGGACGGTGCCATTGTAATGCTGGAAACTATTCTTAAGAAAAGGGAAGAAAATCCTGAAGAGGCACTGGAGGAGAAAACCATTACCAAAAGAGTGATTGAAGTAGCCAAACCTATTTTCTTTTCCACCATTATCATTATTACCGCTTATCTTCCGCTGTTCGCCTTTGAAAGAGTAGAGAAAAAATTATTTACTCCTATGGCATTCACAGTAGGTTACGCCCTGTTCGGAGCACTGGCAGTGGCATTGCTTCTGATTCCGGGGTTAGCCTATGTGATCTATCGTAAGCCACAGAAAATCTATCACAACAAATGGCTTGAAAAAATAAGCAATGCGTATGGAAAAAGAATAGAGAAAATCATGCAGACTCCTAAAAAAGTAATGATTCCTATAAGTATTGTTCTGCTATCTGCAGGAATACTGTCTTATACCGTAGGAAAAGACTTCCTTCCTGAGTTGGATGAAGGTTCTATCTGGCTTCAGGTACAGCTTCCACCCGGAATTTCATTAGCCAAAGCAAAAGAAATGAGTGATACGCTAAGAGCCCGGACTTTAAAACATTCGGAGATTACCTATATGATGGTTCAGGCAGGCCGTAATGATGACGGTACCGATCCATGGACAGCTTCTCACTTTGAAGTTTCTGTTGGAATAAAACCTTATAGCGAATGGCCTTCAGGAAAAACAAAAGCAGACCTTATTAAAGAACTGGCAGCAGATTATAAAGAAATGCCGGGGTTCACAGTAGGTTTCTCACAGCCAATGATCGACGGAGTAATGGATAAAATTTCCGGTGCTCACAGTGAACTGGTGGTAAAAGTATATGGTGAAGATTTTAAAGAAACCCGAAGAATTGCTGAAAATGTTTTATCCACATTAAATAAAATTCCGGGATCAGCGGATCTCGCCATTGATCAGGAACCTCCATTGCCTCAGCTGCAGATTATTGCCGACAGGGATAAAATTGCTCAATATGGCCTGAATGTAGCGGATGTGGCAGATCTTATTGAGGTCGCTTTAGGCGGAAAGGCTATTTCCCAGATCTTTATCGGTAATAAAGTCTATGATATTTCCTGCCGATATACGGAAGACAGCAGAGATACGCCGGACAAAATCGGAAATCTGATGCTGACCTCAGCCACAGGAGCTAAAATTCCTTTGTCTCAGGTTGCAGAAGTAAAATTAAGTACCGGAGAAAGTACCATTACCCGTGAGATGAATAAACGACATCTTACCGTAAAATTGAATTTGAGAGGAACTGACCTGTCCTCTTTCCTGAAAATAGCCCAGAATAAAATTGAAAAAGACATCCAATACGATCACGAAAAATACCAGATCAAATGGGGTGGTCAGTTTGAAAACCAAAGCAGAGCTTATTCAAGACTGGCATTTATTGTTCCGTTAGCTTTAGCGATTATGTTCCTGTTATTGTATGGTGCATTTGGTAATTTCAAACAGGCTTTGATACTGATGTCTATTGTTCCGTTGGCTTTATTCGGGGGGATGCTGGCACTCAATATTCGGGGAATGTCTTTGAACGTATCTTCTGCAGTGGGATTCATTGCCTTATTCGGAGTCGCTATCCAGAATGGAGTGATCATGATCTCCCATATCAATGACCTTCGCAAGAAAGGCTATGATCTGAAACCTGCTGTAATCAAAGGAGCACAGGATCGTTTCAGACCGGTACTGATGACGGCTACCGTTGCCGTAATCGGATTATTCCCGGCATCATTGGCTACAGGAATCGGTTCAGATGTACAGCGGCCTCTGGCAACAGTAATCGTTTACGGATTGATGTTCTCTACTATTTTAACCTTGTTTGTTCTGCCTGCTATTTATTTCATGGCGGAACGTGGTAACAAAAAACAAAATTTGGAATCAGATGAAGCACTTACACCCAACATTTAGAGTTTACTTTATTTTAATAGCTGCGATCTTACCCGGCATCACAGGTATGGTAAAAGCACAGGAAAAAGAGCTCTTATCTTTTGAAGAATATCTGAGCCTTGTCGGAAAGAAAAACCTTGGCTACGCTTCCCAGAAATACAACGTGAGTATGGCAGAAGCTTCTATTCAGACCGCCAGTATGTTTCCTGATCCGCAATTGGATGTAGAAACTACCAACAATGGCGTCAATAAGGACATGGGCTATGTCTACGGAACCTCAATCGGCTGGACACTGGAGCTTGGCGGAAAAAGGAAGGCCAGAATTAATTTAGCCAGAAACCAGTCTGAACTGAGCAAAATACAACTTCTTGATTTTTTCAGAAACCTTCGGGCAGATGCAAGCTTAGGATACATTGAAGCTTTAAAGTCCAAAGCTATTCTGGAAGTACAGCAGGACTCCTATAAAAATGTACTGCAACTGGCAAAGTCAGACAGTATACGATGCCGTCTGGGAACAATATCTCTCGTGACTTCAAAACAAAGTAAATTAGAAGCAGCGTCTCTTCTGAATGAAGTTTATCGGGCTGAAAGTGCCGAGCAGCAGTCATTGACCAACCTTTCTGTTTTTCTCAGCGACAATAAGCTGACCGGAAGAGATGTCAATGGAGATTTCAATGCCTTCAACAGAGATTTCAGTGTTGACGATCTTATTCTTCAGGCATTAAACGAACGTGCAGATTTATTGGCTGCCAAACAAAATACACAAGTTGCCAAAAGTCAAATCAGTCTGGAAAAAGCTAACCGTATGATCGATTTGGGAATCAATGCCGGAGCAGAGCGCCACACTGAAGCTACGAATGAAATTGCTCCTTCTCCCACTGTAAATGCCGTAAAATTAGGACTCAGTATTCCGCTTAAATTTTCCAATAGGAGAAATGCCGGACTGAAAATAGCTGAAATGGCCCATTCTCAGGCTGAGGTAGAATACCAGCAGATCGAACAGGGAATACGGGCTGAAGTAATGCAGGCCTATCAGCAATATCTGGCGACCCAAAAACAGGTAAAACAATTTCACAACGGAATGCTTACAGAAGCCAAAAGTATACTGGAGGGCATCACATACAGCTACAAAAGAGGAGAAAGCTCTATCCTTGAAGTACTGAACGCCCAAAGAACTTACAACGGCATCAGAAAAGATTATTATCAGGCGCTTGCAGATAATGCAGCAGCTTTGGTGGAACTGGAACGCAGAGCTGGAATTTGGGATATTAATTTTTAAAACAAATTATAAATAACCTATTAATATTTTAACCACAAAAGTCACAAAAGCTTGGGAACACTTAAGCTAAAAATAAGTTATTAAACAAGCTACAGAAAAGCACACTTAAGCTTTTATGAAAACCTATGATTTTCATCTTATGTGAACTTTAAAACTGTATTTTCTCAGATTTGCTTCAGGGTAAAGGAGTAGAAAAAAACTTTTGTGACTTTTGTGGTTTAATTTTTTCAGTTACTTCTTATACTGAGATTCATATGTTCCGATCCAGTCTTCCGGTGTCACCTTCCGGCTCAGCTCAGCGATCAGATCAAAAGGAATATCTTCTACTTTTTTAAAACGAACACAGGATTTTCCCATATCCAGTTTTCTTTTCGAATGTTTTGGATATTCTGCCACAAACCAGTCCAGAAGTTCCGGTGTGGAATACAATCCCATATGATAAAGCGCTATAAAATTCTTTTGTGAAGCCAGATTAATGAACGGCAACGGACTGCCAGGAGTACAATGGTAGCCTGCAGGGTAAGTTTTTAACGGTACAGCCCAACCTACCATCCCGTAGCTGGGACTTTCTTCAAAACCTTCCGGTAAATTGTTACTGATTGTATCAAAAAGCTTTTTAAATCCCTCCTGTCTGTCTTCAGGAATCTTTGAAATATAATCTTCTATGGAAACTGCCTGGATCTGCATATTTTTTTTAGTTTTTTCTAAAGTACAATTATTTTATGAAATGAAAGTAGGTTGATTAATACCATAAAAAAGACAGCTACATCAGATGTAGCCGTCTTAGTGAAATTATTAACTCAAAAAATTATTTTTTTATTGCCTTTACGGTTGACTTAGAACCATCTTTAAAGCTCATCGTCACTAAATATAACCCGGCATTCAGTTCACCTAAATGAAGTTCTTTTGTTGGGTTATCAATCGTTTTCACTACCCTTCCAGCTACATCTGTAACCGTTACAGATTTCACATCTTTCATATCAGAAATGTACAGAACATCTTTGAACGGATTAGGATATACATTCATTTCTTTTTTCTTCACCGCTGTTTCTGAAGTGGACAGTGCTGCAGCTACTTCAAATGTAAAATCAATAAACTCTCCCCTTGAAATACTTGTACAAGGATTTGAAGGTGCTGTATTATTATAATCAACCATCACCCTCATTCTATAATTTCCTGCCGCTGTTCCCGGAGGTACGGCAATAGATCCGGAAGTAGATGTAATGTAATCATTCGTTACAAAAACTCTTTCCGAAGTTTCAAAAGTTAAATTATTATTCCAGTCTACCCAAACCCCAAATCCACATGTTGGTCCTCCTGCCGTTAAAGATATCGGAGTTGTACTTCCTGCAATATTGGTTATTTTATTATTGGTTGCACTTAAGTTTTGGTACCCTCCCGTTACGCTGGAACCTGAAGTATAGGCCATATCTGTAGCTGCTCCTGTTGAGCTGAAAGCAGAAACCCATGAGCTCTGCCCACTGGATGAAGGCAGACAATACCCTGTTCTGAAAGTAGCTGCAAGATCACTCCAACTACTCTTATCCGTAGAACTGCACACAGATCTTACCCATACATAATAATTTGAATCGGGAGCTAGCGAGCTCAGTGGTGCAGAAATTGTAGAAGAAGTTGTAGAGTTTGTAGCATCCAAAACGGTAGTAGAAGTAGGTGCAGTATTCGTTGTACTATAATATATTTCGTATCCGTTCGCAGGAGTAGAAACAGGAGCCGTCCAGCCAATTGTTGCCGAGTTCATTGTGACATTCGATGCTGTAACAGCAGTTGGCTCAATACAGGTAGGAATATCCTGTACAGTAATATTATCAATATAAATAGATCGGGAAGTACCTCCTAAACCATGCTTAAATGCCAATTGCAAATCAGAACCGGCAGGAATATTCACCGTATACTGTACAAAAGCAGTTGTCAGAGTAATAGGAGAACCTATTGGCGTAAAAGAAGCAGGATCAGCAGGATTTGATAAAGTACCTACTGATAATGTGTAATTGTTTGCTCCTCCTTTTGCATAAAATCTCACCCTTTTATTACCGTCTGAAAGGTTTACAGTTGGAGGCGAAACCAACATCTGGCTGCCTGTAGTAGCAGTTGAATTCGTCAGATAATAAGCGTTAGGTGCCGAGAAACTATTGGTTGTTGATGCATTTACATAACCATAGCCCGCAAATGAGGTACTTTCAAGATATGCCCAACAGCTTGGAGCATTAGTATTGCTTGAGGACCCGGTTGTCGTAGTATCAAAATTTTCTGTATACGGAGTGGTGAAAGTAGAACAAGCTGTTTTAAATGTTCCCACAAAAGACCATACACTCTGGCTTGTTGCTGAACTACAGTGGGATCTTACCCAATAATAATAAGTTGTATTAGAACTAAGACTTCCTATCGTAGTACCCGTACCTGTTACGCCCGTATAGGTAGGAGACGTTGTACTTGTAGGCGTTGTAGCCGAAGTGCTGTGATATACATCATAATTTACGGCATTCGTTGGAGACGTCCATGAAACAAATGCAGAATTTGCCGTTATCCCTGAAACAGCCTGCAGTACAGGAGGTGCACAATCTGAATAGGCATCTGCTGAAAACGCAAAAATATTAGGAACCCCTGTCCCGCTCGCTTTCGTTACCGTTACACTTTGTATCAGTTTGGCCTGGTTTGCTGCATCTATTGCCAGCTCTGCCTGATATAATCTTGGGTTGGTTCCTCCTTCAGGTGATGGGGAATCATCTCCACCGGCAGGAGTAGCTCCCGGCTTTTTGATCCTTCCAATTCCCTGTATTGCATAATTACTTCCTCCATACCAGTCTAAAAGGCTGAGACCTGAAAAAGTCTGCGAACTGCCGTCTGTAAAATTGACAACCGCATTTACCACAGAAGTTCCACTTCCACTCACGGCAAGCATATACAATTTAGATACAGCCTTTGGTGTTGTAAATACTAAGGTTCCATTGTCATTTACGGTAGCTAATCTCAAAGAATTGTTCGCACTCAGATTTCCCAGCTGAAAACTCAACCCTGGAGTGGATGCCACCACAGAATTAATAATCCCATCAACCGGAATACCATACGTAAGAACCGGACTTGTATTGGTCAACTGAAAATCTCTCGCTACAAAGGCATAAGAAACGCCGTCTACGTCATTATTGGTCGAAATTACTGAAGATCCTACTCCGTTTGCAATTACGTCTGCAGTATAGCCGGAAGCAATCGGCATTGTCTGATAATTCTGAGCCATCAATGATGTGGCACAGAAAAGAGCAATAGCAGGTACTGCTCTAGAAAATAAATTTATTGTCATTTTATTCACATTTGTGTTGAAAATTAAGAAAAATTTCAACATAAAAATATTATTTTAATAAAAAAAATAATATTCAAGTAAAAACAATCAAATATAGACATATAAATCATTTAAGATACTTATATGACACTATAGAAAATAAAAGCCGAAGCATTTTTTTACTTCGGCTTTTATTCTTATTTTACTCTTTAATCAATATTCAATTTCTAAAGCTCATTCTTAAGGGTTATTTCTTCATCGCTTTTATAGTAGATTGAGAACCATCTTTAAAATGAAGAGTCACAAAATACAAACCATAGTTGAGCATACTCAGATCAATTGCTTTGGCAGAACCTTCTATTGTCTTCACAATTCTTCCCGATTCGTCTTCCACAATTATTTTCTTTATTTCTTTAGTTTCTGACAAATATAAGTTGTCTTTAAAAGGATTTGGGTGGATTAATCCTTTTTTCACTTTACCACTTACCTCAGAAGTACTTAGCTGAATGGAATTCTCAATCGTAAAATCATCTACATGAAAACTATAATCATAATCTCCAATCGTACCTGTATTTGAATAAAAAGCAAATCTGGTAGTAGTACTCGTATTACCTGTTAAATTGTATATATAATCATTAGGAAGATTGGAGGGGCCATTGGAAACGTTCCAGGTTTTTAATATTGTCCATACATTTCCTCCATCATTTGAAACCATAAAGTAAACCACATCATCAACTCCCATTGTAGTAGAATTTACCCCATTCGGCGTTGTAACACCATACTTAAATTTCACTTGATATCCACCATTTGAAAGGTCAAAAATTGGGGTCATAAGCCATGCTATTTCATTTGTACCACTCATAATATCCCTCGCTCCCAAATTAGTATTTCCACCACCGGATATATTTAAGAAAGAAGATTGTGCCCATCCATAATCAGTTCCAGTAGGTCCTGTAGCAGGCGTTCCTCCTGATAAATTATTTTTCCAGCATTTTCCTGGAAAAGCAAGATAGCCTGCATCGTTGAAATCATTGCTATATGGGGGCACAGTAACACCACATAATGTGGTAAAACATCTTAATGATGACCAACCGCTTTGGCTCATCATTCCATTACAATTAGTTCTCACCCAGTAGTAATATTGAGTGATAGCAGATAGATTTCCAAGAGTAAAAGACGTTCCTGTTATCCCGGAATAATTCGGTACAGTACTACTAGTAGGAGGAGTAGGGTTTGTACTATAATAAATATCATAACTTACTGCCTGAGTACCTGCAGGAACTGTCCATGAAACCTGTGCTGAGTTTGAAGTTATCATATTGGCGGCCTGCAATATAGGTTCAAAACAATCTGTATAAGCATCTGCTGAAAAAGCAAAAATATTAGCATACCCTTCAGGACTCACTTTTTTTACTGTAATACTTTTTATAAGTTTAGTCTGATTAGCTACATCAATATTGTGAACGGTTTGATATAATTTGGGATGGGGATCTAATGATGAATCATATGCAAGTTCATCTGTATTCCTATTGATTTTTCCTACTCCTCTAATTGCATAGTTTGTTCTTGTACTGCTCCAGAAAGGAATCTCTTGTGTGAATGATTGAGTTGTATTGTCTGTAAAATTAATTGTTGCTGTAACATAAGATGTTCCCTGTCCGCTGGTAGCAAGCATATAAATTTTAAAAGCCGCCACAGGATTAGAAAATACTAAAGTTCCAGCATTATCAATATCACCGGGAGTGATACTACGAAGTCTTAAAGAGTTATTTCCGCTTAAGTCTCCAAGCTGAAACTTTAATCCTGGCGTCATTGCAGAATTGATAATACCATTTGTAGGCATTCCATAACTAAGATTTGCACTTGTGGGTGTCAACTTAAAATCTTTTGCAACCAGATTATAATAGGTTCCGTCAAGATTATTTGTTGTAGAAGTCATGGAAGACCCTAGGCCATTAGCAATCACATCCTCTGTATATCCGGATTGGACAGGCATTGTCTGAAAATGTTGAGCTGCTACTGAAGATACTATACACAGAGCACTACCAGATAATATTTTACATATTTTTTTTTGAATCATGATATTAGATTTTAACGTTAAAATTAGGGAAAAACTATAAAACATCACCTTTTTTTCGCAAACTTTTTATCTTACTATATCGAAGTAATATTTACTATTAGTAAAACTATTATTAGTTATGAATTGATTCTTCTTGTTACCTAATTTTATTATTGTGAAATTAAATCCTATTTTTGTCATACAAATTTTTTGAACAATGCCAAATATTTCAAACAGAGCACTGCATATGCCGGCATCACCGGTAAGAAAACTGGTTCCTTTTGCATTACAAGCAAAACAAAAAGGAATAAAAGTATATCACCTTAATATCGGACAGCCTGATATTGAAACTCCGGAAACAGCTTTAAATGCTTTAAAAAACATTGATTTAAAAGTATTGGAATATGCACTTTCTGAAGGTAATATTGAGTACAGAAAAGCCCTTACAGAATATTATCATTCATTAGGTTTTTCAGATCTTACTCCGGATAGCTTTATTGTAACCAACGGAGGTTCTGAAGCCCTAAACTTTGCCATTTCCACATTATGTGACGAAGGTGATGAAGTTATTATTCCTGAACCTTACTATGCCAACTACAATGGTTTCACCAGCACTTTTGATGTGAATGTAGTAGCAGTTCCTTCAACGATTGATACCGGTTTTGCTTTACCTCCTATTGAAGAATTTGAAAAAAAGATCACGGAAAAAACAAGAGCAATCGTTATCTGTAATCCGGGAAACCCAACGGGGTACCTGTATACCCGTGATGAACTTCAAAAGCTGGCTGAAATTGCTTTAAAATATGACATCGTTATCATCTCTGATGAAGTATACAGAGAATATGTATATGACGGAAAGCAGCAGATTTCAATGCTTGACTTTCCTGAGCTGAGCGAAAACTGTATCATCATCGACTCTGAATCTAAGCGTTATTCAATGTGTGGAGTAAGAATCGGTTGTATGGTGACCCGTTCTAAAAAGATCCGTGATGCTGCAATGCTTTTTGCACAGGCAAGACTAAGCCCGGTTCTTTTGGGACAGATTGCCGCTACAGCAGCCCACCAAAATGACGGTCCTTACATCAGAGCCGTGAGAGAAGAATATACCCACAGAAGAAATGTATTGGTAGACCTTCTGAATGCAATTCCTGGGGTGATCTGCCCTAAGCCGAGAGGAGCATTCTACTGTGTAGCAGAACTTCCGGTAGACGATACTGAAAAATTTGCACAATGGCTGCTGGAAAAATACTCTCTTAATAATGAAACGATTATGGTAGCTCCTGCAGGCGGATTCTACAGTAATCCTGAATTAGGAAAAAAACAGGTAAGAATTGCTTACGTGTTGAAAGAAGAAGATTTAAAAAGAAGTGCTGAGATTCTTAAAGAAGCTTTAAAGAAGTACAGAGAAGAATTTAGCCTATAAAAACATTATATAATGCCGACAACAAAAAAAATACATCTGAAAATACTTTTTTCGATCTTTTTGCTGTCGGCATTTTTTTCCTGCGACCCAAAAAAACAGGAACAGACTACTACTCATAAAAATCCAAACGAAATAACGTTGATCAGTGTATCCCATATCGGAGGGACACTTGGAGAATACAGAATCGTTAAAGCGACTAAAGACTCTGTCTTTGCTGAGAAGGGAGCTACAGCCAAACATATCCATAAAGAATGGAGTTCAGCTATCAATACTGACACCTGGAAACAGCTCGTTTCTTCTGTCAAAACCTCAGATCTTGACCGTATCAAAAGTTCTCCAAGCCAGCAATCGGTAGACGGAATTGATGAAACTTTTCAGATCCGGACCCCGAAAAAGGCCCATTTCTATGTCAACTCATTTGCAGACACGGCACATTACAGACAACTGCAACTGCTAAAAGAACAATTAGACAAAATTCTTCCTAAAGAATACAAAGAATACCAATAAAACATGCAAGAAAATTTTTCCTTAAAGCCTTACAATACATTCGGCGTTGATGCCAAAGCTCAATACTTCGCCGAAGTGAACAGCATTGAAGAATTAAAAGAGGCACTCACTTTTGCAAAAGCACAGTCACTTCATCTTTTGTTTTTAGGCGGCGGAAGCAATATCCTGCTGACTCAAGATTTTGACGGTCTGGCCATTAAACTTAATTTAAAAGGAATTTCCGAAGAAAACCTGAACGATCATGAAACTCTTGTCACGGCAAAAGCAGGAGAAAACTGGCATGAATTTGTGCTATCCTGCCTTCAGAAAAACTATGGCGGATTGGAAAATCTATCTTTAATTCCCGGAAATGTAGGAACTTCTCCAATGCAGAATATTGGTGCTTACGGAACTGAAATCAAAGATATTTTTGTCAGCTGTGTAGTTCTGGACCTGGAAGATCTTGAACTTAAAACTTTCGATCTTGAGCAATGCAGATTCGGGTACAGAGATTCTATTTTCAAACAGGAAGGAAAAGGAAAATATGTTATTCTGGAAGTTACTTTTAAACTGACTTCGCAAAACCATCACATCAAAACTGAATACGGAGCGATTAAATCCGAACTGGAACATATGGGAATTGCCAATCCTACTATTCAGGACGTTTCCAAAGCTGTAATTAATATCAGACAAAGCAAACTTCCTGACCCTAAAGAAATAGGAAACGCCGGAAGCTTTTTCAAAAACCCTACGATTCCTTTGGCCCAGTTTGAAGATTTGAAGCAGAAATTTGAAAATATTCAGGGTTACCCGAACGGGGATATGGTAAAAGTTCCTGCCGGATGGCTGATTGAGCAATGCGGATGGAAAGGCAGACAAATTGGAAATGTAGCTTCCCACAAACTACAGTCATTGGTTATCATCAATGCAACAGGAGAGGCAACAGGAAAAGAGATTTTCGATTTTTCCACAGAGATCATCAACTCCGTCAAAGAAAAGTTCGGGATTGAGCTTGAGCGGGAAGTGAATATTATTTAATATAAAATATACAGAGGCTGTTTCAATATGAAGACAGCCTTTTTACTGCTGATTTTCCAACGATGTTCACCACCATAAAGGTGCAAAGATTGTATTTATGATAAAAATCCCACAATATCTTTTTTGAAACCCTCTCAAAGAATAGATCTCACAGACAAATTATTATTTTTTTTATCGCCACGAATGCACGAATAAATCGTTTGTGCGCTTAATTCTATGTCTTAAATATAAAGAAGATTATTCGTGTATTCGTGGCAAAAAAAGCTGCATTACTCTTACTGAGCCTACTCTATTTTCTTACCCTTAAAAAAACTTTACCATTTGTGGTTCCCAGCAGAAATACTTTATCATAAACCATCTCTCATCCCCAGAAAAATACTTATTTTAGCTAAAAAATTACAATAAAGATGAAAATAGCTATTCTTGGAGCCGGAAATATGGGGCTTTCTTTTTCAAAATCATTCCTGAAATACGAACTTATCAAACCTGAACATCTTCACCTGATTATCAGAAGTCAGGAAAAAATATCCAAAATAGCAGAAGAATTTCCCAAATCAACCGTTTCCACTTTTGATGAAGTGAACGAACTGGATGCTGATCTGATCATTATCGCTGTAAAACCTCAGGATTTTCAGACAGTGGCTCAAAACATCCGTTTTACGCTGAAAGAAAACCAGATGATTTTATCCATCATGGCGGGAATCAATATTGAAAAAATTCAAAACTTACTCAAACATCCTTTGGTGGTAAGGGCTATGCCCAACTCTCCTACTCTTTTGGGAATGGGAATTACAGGCTACACTGCTGCGGACGGAATTTCTTTCAGCCAATTAATCAGTATCGAAAGATTACTCAACAGTACCGGAAGATCGGTCTATCTGGAAAATGAAGAGCTTCTGGATGGCGTAACAGCCTTATCGGGTAGCGGTCCCGCTTATTTTTACTACATCATTGATGCAATGATCAAAGCAGGAATTGAGATGGGAATTGAAGAAAACCTTTCCAAACTTTTTGTAAAACAGACCATGCTGGGTGCTTATCATCTGATCAACAATTCTGATAAAAGTTTAGAAGAACTGATCAAAGATGTAGCTTCTAAAGGAGGAACTACAGAGGCCGCTTTAAAGACTTTTGAAGATAACAGTTTCAAAGAAATTTTAAAGCAGGGAATCCTTAATGCAGAAAAACGGGCTAAGGAACTCAATAGCTAAGCCTCCTGTCCATCAACCGGCACATCAGCCATCCAATGTATACTCCAAAAGTATTCAGGATAATATCGTCTACCTCAAAAATCCCCATTCTTGTAAAGTATTGGAGTGCTTCCACAATGACGATTGCCGAGATGAAGGTAAAGAGAAGTATCTTAAGGTCCTGCAGCCTGGTAAAAACCCAGCCCAGAAATCCGAATGGAATAAACATAATAACATTTCCCAGAACAATCATCACGATATACTTCCAGCTGAGGCTATTCTGAATAAATTTTACGGTAGAAAGCACCGGTTCTAGCCTGATCATGTTGTCTTCATACTGAAAACGGCCCATTCCCAGAAACATCAGGTAGAGCAAAAACAGGGTATACGGTACAATAGCGGCTTTATAAATTTTCTTTAACATTCTGTGCTAATATATTCATTTCAAAAACATTAAATTTGTGTATTAAAATAATTTAATGAAATACGTTCTGCTTACACTTATTTCAGCAATGCTGCTGTCGGTCTCATGGCCAACTTATGGGGTTCCGTTTTTTATATTTTTCGCCCTTGTTCCGCTTCTGATGATGGAACATGGAATTTCAAAATTTTCAGATTATAAAAGAAAAGGTTGGATCGTCTTTTGGCTGTCTTACCTTTGTTTTGTGATCTGGAATATAGTGACTACAGGATGGTTGTACGGTTCGAAGAACCCTGACGGAAGCCATTCTCTAATGGCTGTTGTATTCCCGGTATTGGTCAATTCCCTTCTCTATTCACTGGTATTTCAGTGCTATCATTGGTACAAAAATGCCCAGGGAACCTATTGGGGTCTTGGATTTTTAATCGCTATCTGGATGAGTTTTGAAAAATTCCATCTGGGCTGGGAACTGACGTGGCCGTGGCTGAACTTAGGGAATGTATTTTCAGAATATCCTAAACTGATCCAGTGGTACGACACTCTGGGAGCAACCGGAGGAAGTTTCTGGATCCTTCTGATCAATGTATTGATTTTCTATACGGTAAGAACATGGGAAGCGGGGAGAAAGAAAAAAGATCTGATTAGAAATTCATCTATTGTTGCTGTTCTCATTGTTCTTCCGATGATTATTTCAGTGATCAAATACAATAATTTTGATGAAAAGCCAACCGGACAGGTCAATGTACTGATGCTGCAGCCGGATCTTGATCCTTATGCTGAAAAATATTCTAAAGACAGCCTTACGATTGAACAGGATCTGCTGGCCCTTGCTGAGAAAAACTCAACGGGAAAAATAGATTATTATATGGCACCGGAGACGGCCCTTCCCGGCAGAGGCTCTATTTCCGAAACCGCTTTTGAAAAGAGCTTGCTTTTAAATAATATTAAAGAATTTCTGACCAAACATCCGGGATCTGTCTTTGCAACAGGAATTTCTTCACACCGTTTTTATTATAATCCTGCTGACTTGCCTAAAGAGGCTTATCAGATCAACAGTGGGGTTTGGGTGAGCAGTTACAATACCGCTATTCAACTTGTTCCTAATCAGAAAGTACAGGCTTATCATAAAGGAAAACTTGTACCGGGTGTTGAAATATTCCCTTATATGAGTGTTTTAAAACCACTTTTAGGAGATGCCATGCTGAATCTGGGTGGTACTGTAGCCTCTCTTGGAACAGATAAAGAAAGAGTTGCTTTTTCAAATCCTTACAATAAAGGTAAACTGGCACCTATCATCTGTTATGAAAGTATTTATGGTGAGTTTGTGACAGACTATGTAAAAAAGGGAGCCAATTTCTTAGGTATTATGACCAACGATTCCTGGTGGGGAGTTACGGAAGGACACAAACAGCTTTTATCTTACGCCAAACTAAGAGCTATTGAAACCAGAAGAGAAATTGCCCGTGCTGCCAACAGTGGAATTTCTGCCCACATCAATGCAAAAGGTGAAATCATGGCTGATACTTTTTATGGAGATCAGACGGCGTTATTTGCCAAAGTAAACCTGTACGATACGATGACGTTCTATACCAGAGCGGGTGATCTTCTTTCAAGGTTTTCTCTGTTTGCCTTAGGATTTTTACTGTTTTATTATCTTATTGAATGGTTCAAAAAGAAAACAAAGAAAGCCTAATTTTAAATACAAATTGCACAAATTTTTGAATGAATAACACAAAACCTGTGTGATCAATAATATTGAGAATACTAGATTTTACGCCATAAAAAAAGAGAAAAGCCAGCTGGACGTCTGGCTTTTCTCATTGATAGAAGATAGAATTGATTCAATTACTTAATCGTAAGTTTTCTGGTGGTTATTTCGTCTTTTATCTTCAGTTTTAATAGGTATATCCCTTTAGGCAAGTGAGACACTTCAATACTCTGATCTCCACTTAGGTTTACATTCAGTTTTTTTCCATCCATTGAATACATTTCAACTTCGGAAACTTTTTCTCCTCTTATATATACTTTATCAGCTACAGGGTTTGGATAAATGACCAGTTTCGCTGCTGTTCTGCCTTCTTTTACTCCCAGTGTACCGTTCGTAGAAGCATCAGAATACGTTTTTGAAGCATCAATTGATTTTACACTCCAGTATACTGTTTCTATGGCCGGATCAAGATCAAGGAACCATGACGCAGTCGTTACTACATATTTGGCAATATTCTGAGCTCCCTGAGTAGTTCCTACTGTTATTTCATACCTTAAAGCATTTACTGGTGTTTTATCATCTGATGCCCCGCTCCAGGTAAAGTTGAACCTGTTTCCATTTTTTGTTAAGTGGAGTTGAGTAGGTGGAGTTGGTTTTAAATTGACTTCTGTAGAGTTATTTTTAAAAACTTTTGCCAATGAAGGTAAATCAGCAGAATTCCAGTCGAATCCACCCAGCAGAATATCCAGATGATGATCATTATTAAAATCAAACAAATGAACATGTCCCGGGCCTCCCAGTTCCGTTACTCCAGCCAGAGTACCTTCTACAAAACTCTGACTGGAAGGGGTATACAAATAAGTTTTCACAACAGCATTATAATTTTTATTTCCTGAGATAATAAAATCATAATAGCCATCATTATTCAGATCTCCTACACTAAGCGTGGCATCAGAAATATCGTTTTCTGCAATCTGATGTGGCGTCAGCGTTCCTGTTCCATCATTCATCAGCACTGCAAAATAACCTTCATCATTCTCATCACTACCTATTACAACCACATCCTGAAACCCATCAGCATTAAAGTCTGCAAAATCAATTTTCCCTACAGACATCGGAGGAAGATCCTGGGTATGAGTCAATACTCCTGCCTGGTTCATGTATACTTTTGAAACCGGGCTGCCATCAATATCAGATCCTATGATCACAAGATCCAGAAGCTGGTCATTATTAAGATCAACGACTTTAAAACTTCCGTTTTGAGTTCCATCCACCCAGTTCTCGGTCATATCAAAACCTGTCCCTGTATTTTTATAATAATCCAGTGTATTCTTGAACCCGTTTCCGTGAGCATACTGAGTTCCATTAAGCGCATAATCCGGTTTTCCGTCATGATTGAAATCAAAAACTTCCAATGATCCGTACACCTTTCCCGGAAGCTCAGTTTCTTTAACAAATCCCGTTCCTGTATTTTTAAAACGATACTGTTTATAATTCACAATATCCATATAACTAAGCCCTGTAGAGACTATATCCATGAGACCATCATTATTATAATCGATAAATTTTATATCTCCCAGATGGGTTACATCTCCACCTAAGTCAGCATAGGGTACTAATGTTGTCCCGTTATTCTGATATACCTCATTATAGGTACTGTCTACATTCCCGTCTCCGTCTGAGTCTATTGCTCCGTTCAGTACAATATCCAATGTTCCGTTGTTGTCTATATCAGCAATATCAGCGGCAGAATAGTAAAAATTTTTCATGCCGGTCTGTATTTCCGTAAAGCTCTGTGCAGCGAGACAGATTGGGAGCATCGACAATAAAATAGAAATCCTCTTCATATTATTTTTATTTAGATTAATTAAAAACAAAGATAGAATATTAAATTTTCTTGTTCGAAAAAAGCCTGTATGAAATATATCAGCACTGATTATCTGCTATATCCCGGAAATTCGGATATTTTAAAAATTCAATATTATTAATCAGCTACTTATTTGCAAATATTTTCCAAAAGATTTGTCTATCTAAAAAATTCTTCGTTATTTTGCACTCTCAAATATTATACAAATAAGAACATCGAGATATGTCAAGAATTTGCCAAATAACAGGAAAGCGTGCAATGGTTGGTAACAACGTTTCTCACGCTAATAACAAAACGAAGCGTCGTTTTGAAATTAACTTATTAGAGAAGAAGTTTTACCTTCCGGAGCAAGATAAGCACGTAACACTGAAAGTATCAGCTCATGGATTGAGAGTGATTAACAAGATTGGAATCGAGGAAGCTATTGAAAGAGCTACTAGAAACGGATTGATTAAAAAGAATTAATAAATCATGGCAAAAAAAGGAAATAGAGTTCAAGTAATCCTTGAATGTACAGAGCACAAAGAAAGTGGTATGCCAGGAATGTCTAGATACATTTCTACAAAAAATAAAAAGAACACTACAGAGAGATTGGAATTGAAAAAATACAATCCTGTTCTTAAGAGATCTACCCTTCACAAAGAAATTAAGTAATTTATAAATAATAACTTACCATGGCAAAGAAAGTAGTAGCAACCCTACAAACTGGGTCTAAAAAAATGACTAAAGTGGTGAAAATGGTGAAGTCTTCTAAATCAGGAGCTTACGTTTTCGAAGAAAAAGTAATGAATGCTGACGAAGTTGATGGTTATTTGAAAAAATAATCCGTACTTTGTTTACAATATAAAAAACTACTCATATTTTGGGTAGTTTTTTTGTTATCTTTGTGCACCAGATTATTAATCAATAATGTATGAGAAAGATTCTTGTTCTGGTTTGCACCGTAACTTTTCTATTTTCATTCAGCCAGAAAACAATGAACCCTACAGAATATAAAAGTTCATCAAAAGTTTTCAGCATCCAAGGACTGTCACAATCGGTAAGCATTGATTGTGGAAGTTCTAAAATGATTTTATTATCCGGGCAGGTTCCTTTAGATTCTGAAGGCAATCTGGTGGGAAAGACGGTAGAGGAACAGACTCATCAGGTCTTTAGAAATATAGAGAATATCCTGAAGGAATATGGAGGTACCGGAAAAGATATTGTAAAATTAGGTATCTTTATTACAGACATCTCCAAAACTCCGGATTTCAGAAAAGTAAGGGATTTGCACGTCAATACGCAAACTCCCCCTGTAAGCAGCCTTGTGGAAGTAAGCCGGCTTTTCAGAGATGATGTCCTTATAGAAGTGGAAGCCACAGCAGTGATTAAAAATAAATAAGAATAAACTAAAACTATGAGTTGGTTTAAAAATATTTTCAAAAAGGAAGAAAAAGAAACTTTAGACAAAGGATTGGAAAAATCCAGTCAGGGATTCTTTGAAAAAATGACGAAAGCCGTAGTCGGTAAAAGTAAAGTAGATGATGAAGTCCTGGATGATCTGGAAGAAGTACTGATCGCATCTGATGTAGGTGCCTCCACTACGATCAAGATCATAGAGAGAATTGAAGAGCGTGTTGCCAGAGACAAATATGTTGGGGTAAACGAACTTGATAATATTCTTCGTGAAGAGATTTCCGGATTGCTGCTTGAAAATCCACATGCGGGTACTGGAAATATTGATACGTCCAAAAAACCATATGTCATCATGGTGGTAGGCGTAAACGGAGTAGGAAAAACAACCACTATCGGAAAGCTGGCCCATCAGTTCAAATCAGAAGGTAAAAAAGTAGTTCTCGGAGCAGCAGATACCTTCAGAGCAGCAGCCGTTGATCAGCTTACCATCTGGAGTGAAAGAGTGGACGTTCCTATTGTAAAACAGGGAATGGGCTCTGACCCTGCTTCTGTAGCATTTGATACTGTACAAAGTGCCGTAGCCCAAAATGCTGATGTGGTCATCATTGATACCGCAGGAAGACTTCATAACAAAATCAACCTGATGAATGAGCTTTCCAAGATCAAAAGAGTAATGCAGAAAGTAATTCCTGATGCTCCTCATGAGATCTTATTGGTTCTTGACGGGTCTACAGGACAGAATGCTTTCGAACAGGCAAAACAATTTACAGCAGCAACGGAAGTAAATGCTTTGGCAGTAACCAAACTGGACGGAACAGCAAAAGGAGGTGTTGTAATCGGTATCTCCGATCAGTTTCAGATTCCTGTAAAATATATCGGAGTCGGTGAAAAAATGCAGGATCTACAGCTTTTTAATGGTACGGAATTTGTAGACTCATTCTTCAAGAAAAGATGATTTATATCATGTTTTCCCTTACATTAGTAAACAAATCATTTTTAAATATTAACAATAAAAAAATTTGCAACTATGGGATTTATAACATGGATTTTATTCGGTCTTATTGCTGGAGCAATTGCTAAAATGATCATGCCGGGAACTCAGGGAGGCGGATGGCTAATCACCATTATCCTTGGAATTTTAGGCGCATTTGTAGGAGGAGCTATTGGAGTTTACATTCTACACTGGGGAGATGTTACTTCCTTCTGGAATCCAAGAAGCTGGATTCTTTCAATAGGAGGAGCTTTAATCATCCTCTGGATTTACGGAATGGCCACCAAGAAAAGCTAATTGTAACACTTATAAAAAATAAAATCCCGGATCTGAAACTCAGGTCCGGGATTTCTGTGTACAATATATAAATTTAGTTAGTTGTTGATTCTGATCTGATATGGCATTTCCATTTTCACTTCAGACTGCAGCTTTTTGTCTGTGATCTGCTGTAAGATCTCGTAATTGGATTTTCCAATTTTATTTTTAATGATTCTCGCAGAAACATCTTCCTCATTCAGATCTTTGAACAGCTGCTCAAACGGTGACATTTTCTTAGGATAACCTTCTGCATGATATGATTTCAATCCTGCCTTCTGTGCTGCAAATTTCACTGCATCATTCAAAGTCCCCAGTTCATCTACCAGACCAATCTGTTTTGCGCGGACACCACTCCATACTCTACCCCCTCCTACACTATCAATCTGCTCGAAAGTCTGCTTTCTGTTTTGAGTCACGAAATGTACAAATCTTTTGTAAGTACCTTCTACACTTCTTGTCATCATGTTGACTCCGTAAGGGGTAACTCCATTTAAGCCTGAATAATACATAGAGTTGGCATTCGTAGCCACTACATCGGCACGGATTCCGTTTTTATTGGCAATATCCTTATAATAAGGTAATACTCCAAAAACTCCGATAGAACCGGTAAGGGTATTAGGCTCTGAATAGATTTTGTCCGCTGCCATTGCAATATAATATCCTCCTGATGCCGCATAATCACCGAAAGAAACCACTACAGGCTTTTTCTTTTTCAGCTTCTGCAGCTCAAATAAGATTTCATCTGAAGCATTGGCACTTCCTCCCGGAGAGTTGATTCTGAAAACTACGGCTTTCACTTTATCATCCTCCTGAAGTTTTTTAATGTATTTTACATATTTCTCAGATTGTATATCATTATATCCATCACCATTGTTGATAGATCCTGAAGCATACAATACAGCAATTTTTTCTCCGGATTGATCTTCTTCAGCATAAGAACTGATATAATTAGCCAAAGAGACTTTGTTCAGCTTTTCTTTTTCTTTCAGACTCATTTTGGTCTTAAGAAGATCATCATATTCGGATTTCTGAATCAGCTTATCCGCAAGCTTATATTTTAATCCCTGTTCTGGAATCATTCCATATAAACTGTCAACAATCGTTCTGAACTGAGCCGTATCAATCTTTCTTGAAGCTGCCATTTTATTGGAGGTATTCTTCCAAAGATCATTCAAAAGAGTACTCAGCTGCTCCTTATTTTCAGGTGAAATATCATTTCTTAAAAAAGGTTCTACAGCAGATTTGAATTTACCGTGACGGATCACTTCAATTCCTATTCCATATTTATCGGCAAAATCCTTGAAGAAAGTCACTTCAGTAGAAAGCCCCTTCAATTCTATCCCTCCCGCAGGATGAAGATAATACTGGTCTGCAACTGATCCCAGATAATAAGCGGATTGCGAAACTCCGTTACCGTAAGCGTACACAAATTTTCCACTTTTCTTAAAATCTTCAATAGCACTTCTAAGATCATCAATCTGAGTAAGACCTGCATGCAGATCGTCAGCTTCAATACTTATCCCTTTAATATTGTCATCAGTCTTAGCTTTATTAATTGCTTCAATAGCATCATAAAGAAGAACATTTTTGTTTTGGCTCCCTATATTAAACAATCCCATTTCCTCTTCAGTAGGACTGTCTATGATATTTGTTTTTAAATTAATCGTAAGAACCGAGTTCTTTTTCACCGTCACAGACTTATCATTCCCCATAGCACTGAACACAAGCATCATAATGAAAAAGATGAAAAATACGGCGCAAAGTATGATTATTGCTACTATATTTGCCAAAACATTTTTAAAGAAACTTCTCATAAATCAATCAATTTTCCAATATGTCGCAGCATAAGGTAGTTTTGTTACTAGGAAGTAACCTTGGAGATCAAAAAAAAAATATAGAGCTTGCATTACAGAAAATAAGTGATGCCGGAAACCAAATTTCACAAACCAGCGAATTTTTAATGTCAGATCCTGTAGAATTTGCCAGTTCCAATATTTTTTGTAATATTGCAACAATAATATTCACGCATCTTTCACCAATTCAATTGCTTGATTGTATTAAGAACATTGAAGTGGAAATGGGAAGAATTAATGATTCAAAAGTATCCGGAGGCTATACCGACAGGATTATAGACATTGACATCATTAAGTATAATGAATTAAACTTTACATCAGAAAGATTAGAAATCCCTCATAAAAAACATCTTTTTGAAAGGGATTTTTCCAGAATATTATTAAGAGATTTTATTTAAACATAAAACATATTGTATGAAATTAGGTTTATTATTATTGGCTACAACCTTGCCGATTGCTGCTTTCGCTCAGAATAGCGGCACTACAGTAAACTCTTCAACTGAGTATCCTAATACCTTTTCTTCAGGATCAGCTAACGTACAGCCTTTCGACAACAAAGCCAGACGCTTCAGAGACTGGTCTATTTCCGTTGGAGGAGGTCCTGCATTCATGGTTCATTCTGCCCTGAAATCTATCCGTAAAGATAAGATCAATTGGGGATATAACGCTTACGTAAGTATTGATAAACAAATCTCTCATACTTTCGGATTAAGCCTTATGTATACAAGAGGAGAAACGAAACAAACCGGGCAACTTCCAGGAGCTCCGGGTATAGCTGCGGGAGTGGCTACTGCTACGACTCAATTTGACCAGATCTCTTTATTGGGAGACATCAATTTTTCCAACTTATTAAGAAGAGTGGATAATCATTCTCCATACCGATGGGCTTTCCATGGTTATGCGGGAATTGGACTTCAGGGATACAGAACTTCTCTGCATGATAATGATCAGAACAGATGGAGTGATGTTCCTAAAAGAGTTCCTTTATTTGTGAAACAGGACCTTGCTATTAATTCTATATACTATCAGGTCGGTTTAGGACTCAAGTATAACGTTTCAAAACTTGTTGACCTTGAAGCCAGAACGATGTACATCATAAGTGGTGAACAGGCATTTGATGGTAGCGGATACAATAATTCAAGCTATGATCCTTCTCAACCTGTGGCATCACAAAACAGATACACTATTCTTAACAACAGAAGATCTTATAATGCCTGGACAGTAAGTTTAGGAGCATCTTTCAAATTAGGAAAACATGAATCTCATTTAGCATGGCATGATCCTCTTCAGGAAGCCTACTACAGAACAAACGTTTTAGAAAATGCTTCTACTGATCTTATAGTTTGTGAAAAAGGAGATGCTGATAATGACGGAGTGTGTGACGATTGGGACAGACAGCTTGATACTCCTGCAGGAGCAAGAGTAGATGGTGCAGGTGTTGCTTTAGACATGGACCTTGATGGTGTTATTGACCTTTACGACAAGTGCGTAACAGTGCCAGGACCAGTTGAAAACAACGGATGTCCGGTTAAATAATACAGAAAACCAAAAACATTTCCTTTAAGAAAAAAATCAAATAATAATACACGATGAAATTAAGTTTAGCAATTGTTGCCTTAGCTTTAGCAGTTCCTGCCATAAGTTATGCACAAGACTCAACGACAACATCCAACGGAGAATATCCCAATACATTCTCTTCCGGATCTGCCAATGTTTCCCCATTCACCAATAAATCGAAAAGATTTAATGACTGGTCTATCTCTGCAGGGGTTGGTGTTCCACTTCTTCAGTCAGCAGATTTGACCTCGATCAAAAATGGTAACGGTAAAAACCTTTTTGGATATTCAGCTTATGTAAGTATTGATAAAGCGATCACCCATGCTTTTGGGATCAACCTACAATACGACAGAGGTGAAACCAGACAAGGGTGGTTCAATACTAAAGATGCTGCACCTGATGCCAACGCAGTAGCTGGTAGAACTCAGTATGACGCGATCTCAATCTTAGGAGATATTAACTTTTCTAACCTTTTGAGAAGAGTTGACAATCATTCTACTTACAGATGGGCACTTCACGGATATGCAGGTATCGGTACTATCGCTTACAGAGCCTATCAGAAAACAAGTGCAGGACAACAGCTTATGACAGAGGTAAAACCTTTCAAGCTAGGTTCATTGTTCATGCAGGCTGGTACAGGTCTTAAATTCAAAGTAAACAATAGAATCGATCTTGAAGGTAGATTGATGTATGTGGTAACAGGTGATGATACATTTGATGGCGGAGGTGATCCATACAGCGCTGTCAACAGAAATTCTTCTCAGATTTCTGATAACTTCTTCAATGCTACCCTGGGGGTTTCTTTAAAACTTGGAAAACACGAATCTCACCTGATGTGGCATGACCCATTACAGGAAATTTATTATAAACTGGATGTACTGGCTAATAAAAAACAGGATATTGAAGTTTGTAAAAAAGGAGATATGGATAACGATGGCGTTTGCGATGATTGGGACAGACAGCTAGACACTCCTGCAGGAGCAAGAGTAGATGGTGCCGGAGTTGCCCTTGACACAGACTTAGACGGTGTAATTGACCTTTACGATAAGTGTGTGACTGTTCCTGGACCAGTTGAAAACAACGGTTGTCCTATAGAGAAAAAAGACAACAACGAGACTGCTAAAGAAGTAGAAAAAACACTTAAAGACATTTACTTCAACTTTAATAAAGCGACAATCAGACCTGAATCTAATTCAAAGTTGGATCTTGCTGCTTCAATTATTAAAGAAAATGGAGGTAACTACCTATTAACAGGACATACAGACATCAAAGGAAGTGCTGCTTACAACCTAAGATTATCTAAAGAAAGAGCTGCTGCAGTAGTAAGCGCTTTAGAAACCAGAGGAATCAGCGAAAACGTTCTGAAATCAAGAGGTGTAGGCTCTGCAGAAGCTACTATTCCTGCTTCAGCGTCAGATGCTGAAAGAATGGCAGACAGAAAAGTTACGGTAAGATTTATCGAAAGTTCACAATGGGACGCTATCAAAAAGAAAGATTATGAAGATGCTCCAGTGAAAAAACCGGTAAAAAAAGCACCGGCTAAGAAAAAGAAAAAATAATTAGTTATAATTCCATTAAACCGAAAAGAATTTGTCTTTTCGGTTTAATTTTTTTCTACTACGAAATTTTTTACCTACCTTTATATCATTTTCAGGCCAATAGCTATTAATTCAACTGAATATCAGCTTAATTGTTTTGAAAAAAATAACACAAAAATCACTTTTTAGCGTAAAAAATCATTTAAAATAACTTAACTTAAAAAAATAACACTATGAAATTAAGTTTAGCAATTGTTGCTTTAGCCTTGGCTGTACCTACTGCCAGCTATGCACAAGACTCAACGGCAGTTTCAAAAGGAGAGTACCCTAATACGTTTTCTTCAGGGTCTGCCAATGTTTCCCCATTCACCAATAAATCGAAAAGATTTAATGACTGGTCTATCTCTGCTGGGGTTGGTGTTCCACTTCTTCAGTCAGCAGATTTAACTTCTATCAAAAATGGTAACGGTAAAAACCTTTTTGGATATTCAGCTTATGTAAGTATTGATAAAGCGATCACCCATGCATTTGGGATCAATCTACAATACGACAGAGGTGAAACCAGACAAGGATGGTTCAATACTAAAGATGCTGCACCTGATGCCAACGCAGTAGCTGGTAGAACTCAGTATGATGCGATCTCAATCTTAGGAGATATTAACTTTTCTAACCTTTTGAGAAGAGTTGACAATCATTCTCCTTACAGATGGGCACTTCACGGATATGCAGGTATCGGTACTATCGCTTACAGAGCCTATCAGAAAACAAGTGCAGGACAACAACTTATGACAGAAGTAAAGCCTTTCCAACTAGGTTCATTGTTTATGCAGGCTGGTACAGGTCTTAAGTTCAAAGTAAACAACAGAATCGATCTTGAAGGTAGATTGATGTATGTAGTAACAGGCGATGATACATTTGATGGTGGAGGTGATCCATACAGCGCTGTCAACAGAAATTCTTCTCAGGTTTCTGATAACTTCTTCAATGCTACCCTGGGGGTTTCTTTAAAACTTGGAAAACACGAATCTCACCTGATGTGGCATGACCCATTACAGGAAATTTATTATAAACTGGATGTACTGGCTAATAAAAACCAGGATATTGAAGTTTGTAAAAAAGGAGATGCTGATAACGATGGGGTTTGTGATGATTGGGACAGACAGCTTGACACTCCTGCAGGAGCAAGAGTGGATGGTGCCGGAGTTGCCCTTGACACAGACTTAGACGGTGTAATTGACCTTTACGATAAGTGTGTGACTGTTCCTGGACCGGTTGAAAACAACGGTTGTCCGGTAGCAACAACAGGACCTGTAATAGAAACAGAAACTAAATTGGACGGAATTGAATTTGATTTGAACTCAGACAGAATTCTTCCATCAAATACTCCAATTCTAAACAATGCTGTGAACTATATCAACTCTTCAAATGGTTCTTATAGTGTAATCGGAGCTACTGATACAAGAGGTACTGATGCATACAACCAGAAATTATCTGAAAGAAGAGCCAACAACGTTAAGAATTATCTGATCAAAAATGGCGTTCAATCTGGTAAAATCAATGCAATAGGTAAAGGTAAAAAAGACCTTAAATACCCTGAGTGTGAGCCGGCAACAAAATGCCCTGAATGGAAAAACAGAGCAAACAGAAGAGTATACTTCGAAGCTAAATAATAAACATTTTAATTTATTATATGAAAGTCACGCACTGCGTGACTTTTTTTGTTATCATACTTTCCTTATTTTTACAACATGATTTCTCCACAGGATTTTCAAAAGCTAAAATATGATACTCTTAAGTATTTCTGGGGCTATACCGGCTTCAGGGATTCTCAGGAAGAAATCATCAATGCTGTAATCAACGAAAAAGATACTCTGGTACTCTTGCCTACAGGGGCAGGAAAATCATTGTGTTATCAGTTACCTGCTTTGCTGAAAGAAGGAACCTGCCTGGTAGTATCTCCCTTATTGGCCTTAATGAAGGACCAGGTGAATCAGTTGAAATTTCGAGGGATAGAAGCAGAATATTTGTCTTCTGAACTTGACGAATATGATGCTGAAGCAATTTACAACCGATGCAAAGAAGGGCTTACAAAGCTGCTCTATATTTCTCCTGAAAGATTGACCAATACTCAATTTCTACAAAATATTGAAGAAATTGAACTGTCATTTATTGCAGTAGATGAAGCGCACTGTATTTCGGAATGGGGACAGGACTTCCGTCCAAGCTACCAAAACATTAAAGGCTTCAGAAGTAATAACCCTGAAATACCCTGCCTGGCCTTAACTGCTACAGCAACTCCAAAAGTACTGGAAGAAATTAAAAATAAACTGGAGCTTAAAAATCCAGCTGTTTTTCAGAAAAGTTTTAAAAGAAATAACATCAGAATCTTTACAGAAGAAGTTTCTGATAAATTTCAAAGGATCTTTGATATTTTAAAATACAATAACGACTCGGGAATTGTCTATGTAAGAACCAGAAAAGAAGCGGAGCAGCTTGCTGAATTTCTGAAAAAAAATCAACTGAAAAATGTCGATTATTTTCACGCAGGTCTTACTGCCAAAGAAAAAAATGCTAAACAAACACTTTGGAACAATAGTGACAATCATGTTCTGATCTCAACGAATGCCTTCGGAATGGGTATCGACAAAGACAATGTCCGGTTTGTGATCCACTACTCCCCTGCCGCCTCTATAGAAAACTACTATCAGGAGATCGGAAGATCCGGAAGAGATGGAAAAGAAAGTTTTGCATTCATGCTTTGGAATAAACAGGAACTTTTGAATTTTGATCAGATCTTAAAAAATCAGATTCCCAATAAAGCAGAGTTTTTGAAAATTATCAGCTACCTCTACTCCATTTTCCAAGTAGCGGAATTTGAACTGCCGGAAAAAACTTTCCAGCTGAATGCCATCGGTATACAGAATTTCACAAAGCTGTCGAAAGCAAAGATCAACAATGTTCTCAACTTTCTGCACAACCAGGAGATCATTTATTACAACGACAATAAAAGCCTCTCCTCGCTGGAACTTTTCATTAAATCTGATGAAATAGACCAATTGCCGCAGAAGGATGCTTATTTCATAGAGCTTCTTTTCCGTACCATATCAGGAATTACGACCCATAAGGTGATGTTCAGTGAGCAGCAAGTAAGCAATAAGATCAATGTTGGTATTCCTTTAATCAAAGAGCGTCTGAAAGAACTTCAACAGAAAAATTATCTTGAATATATAGATGGTGCCCTGTCTAGTATCAAATTTTTGAAACCCCGTGATGAAAGAGCGGTAAGCAGCGCCTACTGGAAATTATTTGAACATATACAGAAAAATAAAATCCAGAAATGGGAAGAAATGAAGTTTTATACCGAAAACAGCAACTATTGCAAAATGAAACTGATTCTTGCCTATTTTGGAGAGAAAAACTCAAAAAACTGTGGCCACTGCTCTGTCTGTGAAAAGAATAAACAATCTATTTTCGGAAAAAATATTTCCCAGCAGATTATCAACCTGTTGGCAAAGAAACCTTCTACCATCGAAGAACTTTCCATACAGCTCAGCTATCATTCTAAAGAAAACATTCTGGAAAACCTGATCTTCCTTTTAGATTCCGGGAAAGTAAGAATGCTGAACTTCAGAACATATATGCTTAATCATGAGTAATGAGTAATGAGCAATGAGTAATTCCAATTGAAGTTAAAAACCAAATCATAAGGCTAATATCTTTACTCAACACTTACACTCCCAAACGCTCCCACCCTCAAACCCTCTCCCACTTCAAATCAAAAACTTATCTTTGCATCATGAAATCATTGAAAGTTGTTTTTTTAGGAACTCCTGAGTTTGCCAAAACTTCTTTGGAGGCTATCCACCAATCTCACCACCATGTTGTAGGAGTAGTAACGGTTGCTGATAAAGCCAGCGGACGAGGACAGAAAATTCACCAATCACCTGTCAAAGTCTATGCTTCAGAAAATAATATTCCTGTTTTTCAACCGGAGAAATTAAGAAATCCTGAGTTTTTAGAAGAGCTTAGAGCATTGGATGCCGATGTCTTCGTTGTAGTAGCATTCAGAATGATGCCTAAAATTCTTTTTGAAATGCCTAAAATGGGAACATTCAATCTGCACGCTTCTTTGCTTCCTGATTACAGAGGAGCAGCCCCAATCAATTATGCGGTCATCAATGGAGAAGAGAAAACCGGAGCTACTACATTTTTTATCAATGAAAAAATTGACGAAGGAAACATTCTGCTTCAGGAAGAACTGGCGATCTTACCGGATGAAAATGCAGGAAGCCTTCATGACAGATTGATGGAAATGGGTTCTAAACTCGTTGTAACAACATTAAACGGTCTCGCTGAAAATACGATTGAAGAAAGACCTCAACCGAAGGTTGCTGAACCTAAAAATGCTTATAAAATCTTTAAAGAAGATACGAGAATCAATTGGACTACCCCTTCAAAAACGGTTCATCAGTTTATCCTTGGAATGTCTCCTTATCCGGCTGCTTTCACAACCTTAAAAATAGGAGATGAAGAAAAAGGATTGAAGATATTCGGGGGAAGATTTGAACTTTCAGATCATGGACAACATTCCGCAACACTGGAGATTTCAAAAAATGAATTTAAAATCTATACAGAAGACGGGATCTATTATCCACAGGAGCTTCAACTGGAAGGTAAAAAAAGAATGAATGTAAAAGATTTTCTGAATGGTTTCAGAAACTTTGACGAAATCACCCTTCTGGATTAAGATACAAAAGCAATTTTAAACACTTTAGTTCGCTTAAGAAAGCGTACAATCATATGATATAAGAAGTTCACAGAAGATTTTCAAGAACTTAAGTGTACTTACTATCTATAAAGTTTGTTCCTTAAAAACAACTGAAGTGTTTAAAAATTGTGCCTTTTATGATTAAAACTTTCAATCAGGTTTTATTAACGATCTTTCTGCGGATTCTACTGATAAATTCCGGAGTAACGCCAAGATAAGCCGCAATCTGAATATTCGTAAGACGGTGAGCCGTTTGAGGATAATCCTTCAGAAAATCCTGATACCTTTCGTCCGAAGGCTTGCTCAGATTATCAATAATTCTACGCTGTAAGGCAATAATTGACCTCTGAAACTTGAGCCGCATCAGCCTTTCAATTTCCGGCATTTCCTGATAAAATTTTTCTTTGTCCTTTTTTGAAATCAAAAGAATTTCACTATCCTCAAGAGCCTGAATATTCAGCTTTGAAGGAATACTGTTGATAAAGCTGTCTATATCCGAAATCCACCAGTTTTCAACACCGAAATACAGGATCTGCTCAACGGCATTGTGATGGGTATGGAAAACCTTAAAACAGCCCCTGACAACAAATCCTTCAAATTCACAGATGTTTCCTTCTTTTAAAAGAAAATCTTTTTTCTTTATTTTCTGAAGCTGAAAAGCATGACAATACCTATCCAGATGATCCTCAGAAATTTCTATATATTCCCTAATGTGTTTTTTTAAAGACTCAGTCATGATCTAAAAATAAAAAAAGGTTTAGAAAAATCCTAAACCTTTTATGTCTTATTGTAAATAGTTATTCGCTGTAAAGCCAATTACTATTTATTATAATTGTACCAACTCGGTAACCTCTACATCATATCCTCCAACCTGAGGTTTGATGTTAGGGTTTTGAGTGATTACTTTAAATTTATTGATTCCCAGATTCTTTAAAATCTGTGTTCCGATACCGTAATCTCTGTAGTTATATGCTAATGTAGGATGCTGCTCCTGCCCGTCCTGATAGTTCAGGAACTGCTGAAGTTTTCTTAATGTATTTTCGGAGTTCGAAACGTTGTTGATAAAGATGATTGCTCCTTTTCCTGCTTCATTGACCATATTGGTTACTTTTTCCAATAATGGTTTTTCACCGTTGTTCAATCTTGTCAATACATCGAAATAAGAATCTGAAGACTGTACTCTCACCAAAACCGGTTCATCTACCGTCCATGCTCCTTTCGTTAAAGCAAAGTGAATCTGATCATTGGAAGTTTCTCTGAAAGCATAAAAATCAAACTCACCATAGTGCGTTTTTACTTTTTTCTCTTCAAGTCTTTCAACAAGGTTTCCTTTTTTAAGCTGATAATGGATAAGATCTTCAATAGAAACAATTTTCATATCATGTTTCTGTGCCAGAACCTGAAGGTCCGGCAAACGGGACATAGTACCATCTTCATTCATGATCTCACAGATCACTCCGCCTTCTTTCAATCCTGCCAAATGGGTAAGATCAATTGCAGCTTCTGTATGTCCGGCTCTCTTCAATACTCCTCCTTTTCTTGCACGAAGCGGGAAAATGTGGCCAGGTCTCATGAAATCTGTAGGCTTGGATTTTTCATCCATCAAAGCTAAAATAGTTTTCGCTCTGTCTCCTGCAGAAATACCTGTAGAAGTTCCGTTCCCCAAAAGGTCAACAGATACGGTAAAAGCAGTTTCTTTAGGATCGCTGCTTCTGCTTACCATTACTTCAAGCCCAAGCTCATCACATCTTTTTTCAGGAAGCGGCATACAGATCAGCCCTCTTCCGTGAAGCGCCATAAAATTAATAATTTCCGGCGTTGTCAGTTCCGCCGCACAAAGAAAATCTCCTTCATTTTCTCTGTCTTCATCATCTACTACTATGATTATTTTACCATTTCTAAGGTCTTCGATAGCCTCCGGAATAGTATTTAATTTAATATCAGACATCTTTACTTTTTATTTGTGCAAAGATACTCATAAAAATAAGCATCTGCCAATTAATATGAATGGTTTATTACGCTTTGGATAAAGACTTCACAGCTTCCCTGAAAATCTCGTAAGATCTCAGTCTTTTCTGATGGTCATAAATATGCGAATTGATCATCAGCTCATCCACATTAAATCTCTCTTGGAAATCTCTCAGCTTTTCCTGCACCTCAGCCTGATCTCCTATAAAAGTATACCTTAGTTTCTGCAAAACCATCGATTTTTCCATAGGTGACCATATGTCATCCATATCATCTACCGGTGGTGCGAAAGGTTTTCTGTCATTTCTTACAATATTGATGAATGCCTGGAATAAAGTAGTGGAAATTTTATGTGCTTCTTCAGAAGTCTCTGCTGCAACTCCGTTTACACAGGCAATGATATAAGGTTTCTCTGCATATTCTGAAGGCTGGAAGTGTTCTCTGTAGATTTTAAAAGCCATTTCCATCTGTTCAGGAGCAAAATGCCCTGCAAAAGCATAAGGCAATCCAAGTTCAGCAGCCAGCCAGGCACTATCCGTACTTGATCCTAAAATATAAAGCGGAATATCCAGTCCTTCTCCCGGAATCGCACGCACCATTGCATCTGCATTCTCTTTGGAAAAATATCTTTGAAGCTCCAGAATCTGTCTTGGGAACTGTTCGTTAATTATTGCAGGATTTCTTCCTAAAGCCTGTGCCGTCAATCCATCAGTTCCGGGTGCTCTTCCCAGTCCAAGATCAATTCTTCCGGGAAACAGGGATTCCAGAGTTCCGAATTGTTCGGCAATGATCAGAGAACTGTGATTCGGAAGCATAATTCCTCCTGAACCTACTCTGATTTTTTTGGTTCCATTGGCTATAAAACCAATTAAAACTGATGTTGCAGAACTGGCAATGCTTTCCATATTATGATGTTCCGCCAGCCAGAATCTTTTATAATCTAAACCTTCTGCGTGATTGGCTAAGGACAAACTGTCCTGAAATGTATCATGAATGCTTTTCCCTTGCTTTACTGGTGCAAGGTCTAAAACAGAAATTTCAAAATTTTTCATATTGAGATATTATTTTTTTAAGGTGATGTAAAATCTCCTTCTTTCGGGTGGTATTAAAAACCATACAAATTTAAAACATCTGAATCGCATTAGTTACTTTTTGTAATTAATAGGATCTATTGGTAAGTTCAGAGAAAAACTATTGGAAATGATCATTTAGTCATTGGAGTACATATGAAACTTTATATGAAGAAAGAATTAAACGCACTCTTAATTATTCATTAACTTTTCTATATTTGGATCACTAATAACTTATCAACTTATGGAAGAACAAGTAGAGTTCACACGAAGAATATTAACGGTCAACGATCTGCCTTTTGAATTATGGATCAATACAAACGTTATAGATGATCCGGAATAAAGTACTTTTAGCTGGTGCTGGTATGTAGAACTACAAAAATTTGATGATGTTGAAAATGATGATGCCAACCTGCAGAACTTAATGGTTGAGATCATCCAGAAAATACTGAAAATTGCTGATATTAAAATCACAGGAATCACAGTTCATAAATATCTTTACGAAATTATTTTCTATGCTAAAGAAGAAGATGCCACGAAAATCGTAGGTGAATTTGTTGATATGCCTCATGAACTTGAAGACAGAGAAAATAGATTTATAAGGTATCATTCTAAAAGAGATCAGCATTGGGATAATGTAAAATTATATTTTGATGTGATTACGAATAGTTAATGTTATAATTTTAATTTCCACAATTCTATGAAAAAAGTATTTCTCATTCTGTTTTCTATAGAATCTTTAATTTGCTGTACTTCTAAAAATGTAGAGGAAGATACTTCTGGTAAAAATCCTGATTCAAGGTTTTATACACAATTGGATACGGTAGCCATCACCACAGAAAATGATGATACCATTAAGTATAGTAAAAAGCAATTCAATGAACTGATAGACAAACATCCTGAATTTATCAGTGATCTCCCCGAGAATCCTGACAGACTTTATTTTTGTTTTGGCAACAATACAGAATTTGGAAGTGAAGCAGGACAAGATCAATATTATACTTTATATGCTTACTTTTTAAAACAGCGAAATGGAATTGAAAAATATGCAGCGAAACGTAAGAAACTTACGACCATTTTCTCTAATATCAATTCAATATTTGGCTATGTTGCCTACGGAGGCACCTATTTTGGTCATCAGGGATACAGAATTCCAGCATATGCAGAATATTTAGTCTATGTGCTTTCACTTGATAAAGAAAATGATACCGATCAGTATGATATTTCAAAACAAAAGAAACTTTATATCCAGACTTTAAGACAGCTCATTGAAGATGAAAGTGCAATTGATTTTGAATCTCTGGGACAAAATAAAATTGACAGGATAAAAAAGATGAATGCATTGGTTGATGAAATTGATCACCTGATTACCAATTCCTATGACCTTCGGTGTACTCAATATTTTCATTATCAATATTACTCAAGACTTTAATAGTTCTCAACTATTTTCTTTGATAACAGGTAGTTTCTACTGAAAGTTTAAAATACTCTTTCTCAATAAATAAAAAAGGGTTTGGCAAGTTACCGTCAAAGCCTTTTTTATTTTCATACTCTTAGATAAGTTCACTCCCATTCTTTAATTTCATTTAAAACTTATCAGTAATATTCAAATTTTAATAAATTTAATTCATTAATAAGAGAAATATTAACTATATTCGTATTCACCAACAATTATAAAATATTAGTATGAAAACAAAATCTGAAGTATTTATTTACTCCAAAGCATCGACTGTTAAAATGATGTGCCTAAGCTTTATGGCAGTCGCTTTTCTATCTTCCTGTGATAAGAGCAATGATGATGTGGTAACCAACCAGTCTTCTCCAAAAGAGGAAGTCAGAAAAGGACAGTTAAATGGACAGCCTATCACCTACGTCAAAAAAGACGGACTGAATTTTTTCCAGGGTGACATTGTTCTATCTGATCAACAGCTGGCAGAAGGCAATGCTGCCCATAAAGGAGGTGCCAGTTTTTCAAGATGGCCGGGAGGTAAGATTTATTATACCGTTGCCAGCAATATGGGTTCTATTAATGCCAATAAAATTACCAGTGCCGTTAATGAGTATAATAGCAAAACCAACACCCAATGGATTCCCCGAACGAATCAGTCCAGTTATGTAGAATTCGTCTTCGGAAGTTCATCCGGGTCAGATGGATGGGCTCATATCGGGTATCAGGGAGGAAAGCAGACGGTTTCACTGGATCAGTATATTTCCGTAGGTTCCGTCATTCATGAAATGGGTCATACCGTAGGACTTTATCATGAACATTGCCGTAAAGACAGAGATCAGTATCTGAGCATCCAATGGGGCAATATCCAGGATGGACAGGCCTATAATTTCAATATTTACAGTTCGGGAACAGACATAGGCCCTTTCAATATTAATTCAGTGATGATGTACTGGCCTAATTCTTATTCTAAAAATGGTCTGCCGACAATTAAAAGAGCCAATAACACTACCTTCACTTATAACAGAACAGGATTCACAACCGGAGATATTAATACCATCAATGCGATGTATCCTTAAAAGAAACCTTGATATAAAAAGAAAAGAATTCGTTATGAATTCTTTTCTTTTTTGTAGTTATAGTGATTGATCAGAATCCTGATCTCATTAAATTCAAAATCACTTGGCAGTGCACTCTTCCACTCCGTTAAGGTTTCGTGCGGATTTTTGTAGAATTCCGTTTCAAAAGCTTTAATCTTATCTGAAGTGATTACTCTTGAAATATCCAGCAATCCCTGTTCTGCAAATTTGGCAAGATGTCCGATAACGGTTTCTTTTACCAAACCTCTTTCCAGGGCAATTTCCCCAATGGTTTTTCCTTGTTCAAATAACTGGAATGTCAGAACCTGGGACGGAACTTTGACAATTTTAAGGCTGATTTCCTTATCATTCTTTTCATCTAAAAGCCTCGTATCAAGAAGATGAACATCTTTCAGGTTATTTAGATATTCTTCAATATCCTCCAGCCAGCTTTTAAACTCTTCGTTGTACTGCTTCAGACCTTTTGCGCCTTTGATTTCAGCATAAAACTCCTTTAAAGGATCAAATATTTTATTCCGGATTTCTGTAAAGAAGAAATTGACTGCTCCTTTTGATTTGCTTTCAATTTCTGACCATTCTTCTTTCTGGGCAATAAAATTGTTAACCTTCTGGAAAATCACCCGCTCCAGTTTTTCAAAGATCTTTCCGAGATTAACCGCCTCGTGTTTCAGCTGAAGATACAGCTGTTTGGCTTTAACGTGATCTAGATTTTTAGTAACGATGGAAAGATTGTTCCAGTCTTCAACTTCTTTTAAAAACCATAAACAATCTACCGTACGAAGTACTTTTCTGATGCTGTAGTCATATTTTTCCTGATTCAGAATTTCTTCTACATGATCGTTAGCAACGGTATCCGTATGGAAATGCTGGATCCTGTCATCTTTAAAGATCACTTCAGGAGTAATTTTTGATTTTAAAACAATTCCTTCCAGCGTTCTGCATCGGGACAAAGCAACATATACCTGCCCGGCAGTAAAACTTTTACCGGCATCAATGATTACTTTATCAAACGTCAGTCCCTGGCTTTTATGAATGGTAACGGCCCAGGCAAGTTTTATCGGAAACTGTTCAAAGCTTCCCAGCACTTCTTCCTGAATGTTTTTATCGGTATCAAGGAAATATTTTTTCTGTTCCCAGGTTTCCCTTTTTACAACAATTTCTCTTTCACTTTCATCCAGAACAACCCGGATTTCATTTTCATCCAGACCGATAATCTCACCCAGCTTCCCGTTAAAATATTTCTTTTCTCCGGAAATATCATTTCTGATAAACATGATCTGAGCTCCGATTTTCAATTCCAGAAACTGCTCATTGGGATATTGATTTTCTTTAAAATCTCCTACAAGTTTTGCTTCATACGTTTCAGCATCCACTTTAATCTCTGCTAATTTTTCCTGGTTGATCTCATCCGCCATCTTATTGTGAGAACACAGATAAACATAGGATTCTTTTCCCATGTCAAAATCAGGATCATACCTTTTATTAAGGTGATCAAAATCGATATTGGCTACATCGCCGTCACGAATCGCATTCAGAATCTCCAAAAATTCTTCATCAGACTGGCGATAAACTTTTGTGAGCTCAATGGTAACGATCGGAATATCTTTGATGGCGTGGCTATCGAAAAAGAAAGGCGAGTTGTAATACATTTTCAGAATATGTTCATCCCTCACCACCGGTGGCAGCTGATATAAATCTCCGATAAACAGCATTTGTACTCCACCAAATCTTTGGTTATTTCTTCGGATAAACCGTAAGGAAAAATCCATCATATCCAGCACATCAGCCCTTAACATGGAAACCTCATCAATAATAATGATCTCAACTTCTCTTAAAAGCTTGAGTTTATCTTTTCTGTATTTGAAATGAGGCATCAGATCGGCAATATTATTTGCCAAACTGGTATCTATCCTTTCTGTAGTAGGAAGAAAGGTTCTCAACGGCAAACCAAACATGGAGTGGATGGTAACTCCTCCTGCATTGATTGCAGCAATTCCCGTAGGAGCCACAACAATATGTTTTTTCTTTGTCCGCTTTACAAAATCATTAAGAAACGTCGTTTTTCCCGTCCCGGCTTTCCCGGTCAGAAAAACACTTCTGCTGGTGTACTCTAATAAGTCAAAAAAATGATTGTTCATCTGTTGTCAAAAATACGGAAATGAATTTGAATTTCTTACCTTGGCATAAGTTTTGAAAATTCTTAAAAAGAAAAAAGTCTACTGTGAAAAAAATTTTACGATCTATCCCAGCTTTAGTATTATGTACTACAATGAGTCTGGTTTCCTGCAATACATCGAAGAACCTGAATACCAATCTTCCTGTAGATATTGCCAACAGACCCGCTGATGAAGACAGTCAGAAGTACGATCAGGCTCAACTGGATAAATTAAAGGCATCTATTGAATCTGAAGTCAACGGACTGGAATGTAAAGATGCAAGTGAGTGGGCTTTTACACCAATGGGAGCAAAATCCTGTGGTGGTCCTCAGCAATATATTGCTTATCCTAAAAAAATAGAAGCCACTTTCTTAGCCAGAGTCAATGACTATACGGATAAAGTAAGGGTTTTCAACGAAAAATATAATATCATGTCCGATTGTGCGGTTATCCCCTCACCTACCTCTCTCAAATGTATCAAGGGAAAGATCAGACTCATCACCCCGGACAAGGATTAAAAATAAAGCAAAGGTTCCCTATCAAATCGAAAAACGCTCTGTCTCAGGACAGAGCGTTTTATGTGTATTCTGATCAATGTCAATGATCAACTTCAGTTCAAAAAAATTGATAAGCGCAGCGAATTGACTATTGATTCACCAAACAACAGATTATAACTGGTGATCTTTTACATTTTCTTTATACCATGAAGAGTATTTCACATAATTATCTGCAATTCTGTTCACCTCTCCTTCCAATAACTGAGCATTAATATCTTTAATTTTTTTCGCCGGAACACCACCCCAGACTTCCCCGGATTTAATATGCGTTCCCTGGGTCACCACTGAACCTGCTCCTACAATAGAATTTTCTTCTACTAAACAGTCATCCATCACGATAGCTCCCATTCCGATAAGAACGTTGTCTTTGATCGTACATCCGTGAACGATAGCATTGTGGCCGATAGAAACATTATTACCGATATTCAAAGGGTGTTTCTGGTAGGTACAGTGCAACATTGCATTATCCTGAACATTTACTTTGTCTCCCATTTTAATGTAGTGTACATCTCCTCGGATCACAGCGTTATACCAGACGCTGCAGTCTCTTCCCATCGTAACATCACCAATAATGGTAGCGGTCTCCGCTAAAAATGTATTCTCTCCGATCTGTGGTATTTTTCCTAAAAGTTCTTTTATAAGTGCCATAGTTTTAATTTGAAAATTTGAAAAATAAGCTCATTTGAAAATTACGATTTTTCGAGTTTAATTTCCCGAATCTAACTTCTAAATTATAGCGATAGCAAAAATCTAACTCTCAATTTCCAGCTTCTAACTTCTAATGCGTATTTTTGTATCTCAAATTTAACGAAAAAATGCGTACCGTACTTATAGAACCAACCGAAAACCCGAAAGTGATGAAATTTGTTGCAGATTACAACTTGATTCCAGGGTCTTTAGAGTTGGACAGAAACTCAGATATTTCAGAAATTCCTTTAGCTCAGGAACTTTTCAATTATCCGTTTGTAGAAAGAATTTTCATTACAGCTAATTTTGTAGCTGTAGCTAAACAGGATACTGTTGAATGGGAACATGTAGCGGAAAATCTGAAAAATGCGATTGAGGATGAATTACTGGCCAACCCAAGAATTTATCTTCAGAAGAAAAAAGAAATGTATCAGATCTATGCAGAGATGACTCCCAATCCTAATGTAATGAAATTCGTTTCGAGTAAATTACTGATGGATGGTTTCGTGGAAGTAAAATCGAAAGAAGCTGCTGAAGAAGTTCCTTTGGCATTGGCTATTTTTAAAGAGTTTGATTTTGCAACGGAGGTTTTCATTTCTGATAATTTCGTAGCCGTTACAAGAGACAATTCTGTAGAATGGCACCAGGTAATGATGACGGTTCGTGCACTGATCGCTGAATACCTTCAAAACGGAGGGGAAATCGCAAAAATTGAGCCTCAGAAGCATGAAAATCCAGTTGAAAAAATCATCAACAGAGATTATACGGAAGATGAACAGAAGATTTCTGACATCTTAAATGAATATGTGGCTCCTGCAGTGGAAAATGATGGTGGAAAGATTTCTTTAATGGAATATGATCAGGAGAACAAAACAGCAAAAATGCTTTTACAGGGAGCATGCTCCGGTTGTCCAAGCTCTACGGCTACCTTGAAGAACGGAATTGAAAATATTTTAAAACAATTCGTTCCTGATCTTGTAGAAAGAGTAGAGGCAGTAAACGGATAATTAACCCTTATGATGTCTCCCAGAAAGATACTGATCATTATCGGAAGTGCCACAAAGAATTCCAGCAATCAGAAACTCATGGAACAGGTATTGGAAAAAAATCCCAGTATTCATTTCCAGATGTATGATGATCTTTCGGTTCTTCCCCACTTTGATACTTCTCTGACTGATGTTGATACTCCCGAAGAAGTTGTGAAAATCAGGGAAGATATTAATGATTCGGCGGGAGTAGTGTTTTCTACCCCGGAATATATTTTCAGTATCCCAAGCAGATTGAAAAATCTATTGGAATGGTGTGTTTCCACCAATGTTTTTTCAGATAAACCTGTTGCAGTGATTACAGGGTCTGCCAGCGGAGAGAAAGGTCATGAGGAATTGTTATTGCTTTTAACGACACTTGGAGCGAAAACTGATGATAAACATCAGCTTTTAATAAAAGGGATAAAAGGTAAATTGGAGTCTGATGGCTCGGTTGAAAGTAATACCTTTGTCAAAGTATCAGAATTAGTAACAGATTTTATCACTTCTGTTTCATAATTAAAACATAAAATATTGAATAGTAAAGGAATTTTATTGGTCAATCTCGGATCACCGAGGTCTACGGCTGTAAACGATGTAAAGGAATATCTTGATGAATTTTTGATGGACGAAAGAGTGATCGACTATCGTTGGATCTTCCGTGCTCTTCTTGTACAAGGAATTATTCTGAAAACAAGACCTGCCAAATCTGCAGAAGCTTATAAAACGGTTTGGACAGATGAGGGGTCGCCACTGATTGTCATTACTGAGAAAATTCAGAGAAAACTTCAGAAACTGGTAGACGTTCCTGTGGAAATCGGGATGAGGTATGCTGAGCCAAGCATTGAAACCGGTATTCAGAAGCTGGTTGACCAGGGAATTTCAGAAATCGTTCTATTTCCTTTATATCCTCAGTATGCAATGAGTACTACGGAAACCGTTATTGAAAAAGCTGAAGAAGTAAGGAAAAAGAAATTTCCGCAGGTGAAGATCAATTATATTCAGCCTTTCTATAACAGGGATATTTACATCAACTGTCTTGCAGAAAGCATTAAAGAGAAGCTTCCTGAGAATTTTGATGCCTTGCAGTTTTCTTACCACGGAGTTCCGGAAAGGCACATATATAAGACCGACCCTACCCAAACCTGTAATCTTAATGACTGCTGCTCCAGAGATGAAAACCCTAGCCACCAGTTCTGTTATCGCCATCAATGTTATAAAACAACGCAGCTTGTGATCGATAAACTGAATCTACCAAAAGAGAAAACCATTGTTTCTTTCCAGTCAAGGCTGGGAAAAGATAAATGGATAGAACCTTATACTGACGAAACACTGGAAACAATTGGTAAAAAAGGCATAAAAAATCTGGCCATTGTATGCCCGGCTTTCGTATCTGACTGTCTTGAAACACTGGAAGAAATTTCTGTAGAAGGTAAAGAACAGTTCATGCATGGAGGGGGAGAGAATTTCCATTATATTCCGTGTCTGAATGATGAAGACCGATGGATAGAGGTGGTAAAGACACTTTGTGAAGAAAAGCTCAATGATTTTTATTTTGTATAAATCTATTGATTCAAAAATAAAACAAAAGGCCGTAAGAAAACACTTGCGGCCTTTTTGTTGAAATATATTAAAAATTTGGTTTACTTTTTAATCAGGCTTCCCGCCTTCTGTCCGTTGACCATCACAATGTATACTCCGGGAAGAATACCAGACGGAATCTGAATTTCCAGCCTGTTCATTCCTTCAGTCATATTCACTTTTTCAGAGATCTCTCTTTTCCCTGTCAGGCCAATCAGCTCTACCGCTCCTCTTCCTGCTTTTCCTTCAAAGCTCACTGTAAATCTGTCCGTTGCCGGATTAGGACTTATCGTATAAGGAGAAACATTATCTACAGCTGCTGCCATAAGTCCGGCAGGAGAAGTTCCCCCTCCTACTCCTACAGCGTTCCATGCATTGGTAACCTGAGTCACTTCGTTACTGCCTGCTCCATATAAATCTGTTGCTGCCTGAAGAGAATATGTTCTTGTATTGGCATACGTAGAGGTAGAAGTAAGATAAGTTGTCAGGGTACGGTATGCAATTGCACCTGCTTTATCCAAACCTATACCTGAAACATTATAGGCAAATCCATTATCATTAGTCCCTGAACCTCCGGTTACCAATAAATAATACCAGAAATTCAGAACTCCGGAATTGGTATGAACCCCACAATAGTCATTGGTTGTTTGTCCCGGAACAGCACAGCCTGTAGTCGTTGCATCTTTCCAGTAGGTTCCTTTATAAGTATCTGGCTGACGGTAAGCATTAGGATTAGACATATCCCGGATCACGTAATTAAAATCCTCTCCTAAGGTCCAGCTTGCCTTGGTGGGTCTTGCCCATCGTTCTATTGTATTTCCGAAAATATCAGAGAATCCTTCATTTAAAGCTCCCGGCTCTCTCTGATAGACAAGATTGGCCGTTTTGGAAGTCATACCATGAGTAATTTCATGTCCGCAGACATCAATAGCCGTTAAAGGTTTTCCTCCATTTGTTGTAGAGCTGCCATCTCCATACAGCATTCTGGATCCGTCCCAATAGGCATTGAATAAGTTATTTGAATAATGAACATAAGATTTGATTGCAAAATTATTGTTGTCAATACTCTTTCTTCCGAACTTTGTATAGTAATAATCCAATGTCATTTCAGCTCCCCAATGGGCATCGGTGGCATATTCATCTTTATTGGTATTCACATTATTCCATACATTATCGGTATCTGTAAAATCTACCGCTCCGGATAAATTGGTACTTTTTTTCGCATTGTATGTTTCTACAGCTGTACCGGCATTTCTCCCTGTTTCTCTCAACCTGTAGCTTCCGTTGTAAGAATCTGTAGTGATATTGCGGCTTCCGCTATAGACTGTTGTAGCAGTTCCCGGGGAATTGACTTCATGAATAATAGCGTCAGTCCCTAAAACATTTCCGTTTTTGGCATCTACAAAAACATATTGTCTGCTGAGTGGTTTTTCTGAGTAAATATCAAACTTATAAGCTAATTTTAAATCTTTTAATTTTTCATCGGAAGGATCGGAATAATACACCAGCTCTCCTTTCGGGGCAAAACTGGCATCTGCATTATTGGTTTCTCTTTTCACAAAATCTTCTTCGTCTTTGTTTTGCCATTTGTATGAATCAGCTCCTACAAATGACAGAGCACTTTGCAAAGCCACATCTTCAGAGATATTGGCTTTCTTTTCAGTGATCTTTGGTGTTTTAAGGATCCATGAACCAGACTGCCCTACAATTTTACCGTCTCTGGTCTGCACGGCCATCATTCCGTATTCTACAGGAATATCATTGATGGTTTGCTGAAAACGATGGGTTTCAAATCCTAATTCATCCTTTTCATGTCCCAACTTACGGCCCTGCCCCGGAGAAAGTCTCTGAGAAGCTTCATCAAATAAAACAGGACTTCCCTGAAAAGTAGGCCCATTTTTCTCAAATCGCATAAATTCTGCGTGTAATCCGTTTTTACCCGGAGCAATTTTCGATGGGGTGTTTTGTCCAAAAACAAAAGAACACGCGGCAACACTTGCCACTAAGATAAATTTTGCTTTCATAATAATATTTTTGTTTTGATTGTGGAAACGAATTTATAAACTTTTCACAATACAAAGATATATTTATTGATTAAAATTCAATTGAAAATATAAATCATTAAACAAAACACAATAATGATTTTAAAAAGAAGAGAATTAATTAAAGATAATTTTATTTTAACAGATATTTTACATTAAAATAATTAATAAAAATCAAAATTTTGTGAATTATTATTTTTCACTATGTTGTGCATTATAATTTTGAAAAAAAAAGGACGGCCTTCAAAGAGATTGTCCCTTTTTTTTATTTTATCTATAAACCTAACAGGTTTTAGAAACCTGTTAGGTTTGACTCTCCACATTTTATAGAATAAAAAATTCTGTACTTAAAATATATCAAAGGTCGTTTAGTCGCTCATCCATTACATTCTCAACAATGATAAAAAAATGCTACCTCTCCAGAGATAGCATTCGTTTTTATTTAAATGTAAAATTATATAAGAATAAGCATCATTAACGTTTACTCGAAATCGGAGTTCTGAATTCTCCGTATCCTATCAGACCATCGTAATTTCTTCCAAAAGGAGCATAATATAGAAATGCCTGATAAAGGTTTTCGGTCTGCCAGAAGTTTCCGTTTACTTCCCCGAAATTTAAAGGTCCATTCCCTTCTTTGGTCACCAGAACATAGTTATAGAAACCCTGTTTAAGGAATATTCTGGCCACATACTGCTTGGTAGCCGCATCATACTGCATTTGATTTTCTTTACCTGGCATGAAATTGTTGAATCCACCCAAGACATAGATTTCTTTATCTACAGGATCAGATTCCAGGTAAAAATGTACCCATGAATAATCGGCTTCCCTTTCAGCATCTCTTTCTCTTCCCAGATCGTTTCGTCTGTAATACCAGGCACCGTTCACATCTGGCTGATATTGATAATTTAAAGGAAATGCCCATACCGGGTGCAGATAAGTTTGGTTTACATCATCTTTAATCTCGGTGGCACGCACCATATCCGCAGCCATATTCATATTCTTATTATCAAAATAATAGAATTCATTATCGCCCGGAAATACCAGATTCATCTGTTGGAAAAGCAACTGATTTCCTAAAACTGAACTGGCCTTTTGATTGGTAATCACCATATTCGGGTTATTATTCTGCATGACATTCAACGTCATCGAATTGACATTGGAAGAAATATCTCCTCCTTTTGGCAATGCCTTCACTTCTACCCGCTGATTGATATTAGGATTTTTGGCGTCTGCGATTCTTGAAATATTCAATCCCAGAGAAACCATATCTTCCACCAGATAGAACCTTCTTTTGAAAAGTGGCTGATCAGCAGAATCTTTATAAACAATCAATTCATAATTTCCTGAAATCTTCGGTTGAATCTTATCGTTAGGGAAGGTCAGTTTATAATGGGTATATGCCTGTAATGTATTGAAGGAATACTGAAACTGATCAAGAAGTGCATTCATACTTCCTGTTGCAAATTCTGTATAAAACAGATTGTCATCATTCCAGTTTCTGTCATAATGTTTGATAGTATACCGATAAATATCGCTTCTATTGGTAAGGTCATCAAAGCTTAACACCAATTGTTCACCGAATTTAATGACCGGAGTTTCATCATTGGTCTGGGGATTAAACAACTGGATACTCTGGATATTTTGTCCATAAACCAGTCCGCCTAAAGAGAGTAAGAGTATTCGCAAAGTTTTCATTATGACGAAGATAACGAAAAATAGCCATTTTCTTAATAATATTGTATTTTTGAAATAAAAATAATTCAGATATGCTTCAGATCCAAGGCTTCGTATTCAACTTTGCGAGCGAAAATACATACATCCTCTACAACGAAAATAAAAATGCATGGTTAATCGATCCGGGAAATATGAACCCGCAGGAAACGCAGGCTATTGCCAACTTTATTACGGAGAAAGGTTTAAAAATTCAGAAAATACTTCTGACTCACGCCCATATCGATCATGTATTTGGGCTTCAATGGGCTTTTGATACCTTTAAAGTACCTGTTAATATGCACCAGGAAGATCAGGAAGTATTGGATATGCTTCAGGCCAGCGGAGTAAGATTCGGAATGCAGGTTGATCCTGTAAAAGTAGATATTGAATATGTAAAAGAGGGAAACGAATTGGAACTGGATGGAGAAAAATTTAAAATTTACCATGTTCCGGGACATTCTCCGGGAAGTGTAGTCTATCATAACGAAAACCAGAAATTTATGATCTCCGGTGATGTCCTTTTTGAAGGCAGTATCGGAAGAACAGATTTGTATAAAGGAAATTATGATCAGCTGATCGACGGGATTAAAACAAAGCTTTTTGTTTTGGACAATGATACTCAGGTATTTTCAGGGCATGGAAATCCTACTTCGATTGGTTTTGAAAAACAATACAATCCGTTTCTGAAGTAAAAAATTAAAACGCCAAAGATTACAAATTTATATTTCCAAAAATTGAACCTTGTTGTGATGAAATATTATACATTTCTTTGAAACAGGGTTCTTTTGAATTATAATTCTGGAAATAAGCCAACTATATAACCGTTCAATGGAAAATTCAATAAAAATAGGTAATCATAACTATGATACGACAAGTGAACATTTCTCGCTGGAATGGGGAGAATCTTTAAGCAACTTCAATGAATTGTCTTATCTGAACCAGTTCCCCAATCTTACATCTGCTACTTTTACCAGTACCAACCTCAACGATGAAGGCCTAGCCCATATATCCAACTGCAGAGGGATTGAAAATTTAAATTTACAGGATACTGAAATTACGAATGACGGCTTAAAATATTTACAGAATCTGAAACTACTGAAGTATCTTCGATTAAAAGAGAACTCACAACTTACAGACGACTGTATTCCCCATTTGCTGGAATTGGATTATTTACATAATCTGCAAATACAAGAAACATCAATTACTGAAAATGGTCTGAAAAAACTAACCGCATTACAGTATCTTGATATGCTTGTTATTAACGTTTATAACAACAATTATACATTTGACGGTCTTTTACAAATATCTCATGAACTTCCGGATTGTGAGATTTTAGCAAAAGGGAATGGATCATTCCGTAATGGTGAATTTAACGGAAAATGGAAGCATTAAAATTGGGGTTAGAAAAACAAAGTTGATGGATAAAGCATACAACATAAATCAGATTGATGCTGTATTTGATTTGCTGGTTTCAGATTCACCTTATTTGAAAAAAAATTGGGCTGAATATTACAATAAAGAATATAAAGACAATCGTGAGCGACTTTTGTATTTTGATATGATGGCGATCAGTGCTTTCGTAATAAAATTATTTCAAAAGAAAAAATCGAAAGACCTGCAATCATTTTTTGATAAAGTTGAAATCGTGCTTAAGGACGCTGATTCCGAAGTTAAAAATTTAATTTTGGCAGGATTAATAGAGGGTATTCAACAGATATGTCAGTATGAAAATATTGATATGCGACACGAATTTGATCCCTGGCTCTCGCCTTTAACCAAAAAGAATTGGGATGAAATAACCGGCTTCTTTACATTTGATTAAGCAGCATAATAGACCAATATTCCATATAACAAAGGTTTTTACGTAAGACAATCTAAATAGAAATCACAAAAAATTTTCTAACAGGCAAAACAAAACCGCCAGGGAAATCAGTCCTGACGGTTTCATTGTTATAAAGAAATAGAGTTTAGAAATCTAATGTGATGGAAGCTCTGGCTGCTGCACCCATGATAGGTCTTGCCATTCTGATGTTTCCTACAGTGGAAGTTGATCTTGGGTCTCCTTCGGTAATTCCAATGGTATTAAAGATATTGGTTCCGTCTACAGCAAAGCGGATTTTCCCCAGCTGATAAGACATTCCAGCGCCAAATTCGGTGAACGAAGGCAAAATATTATCATCGGTATTTCCTTCATTCTGGAAACGTTTTCCGTAATAATTCATACTTACATAAGCTCTCCATTCTTTGGTAATATTCACAGCAGGAGAAATATTAAAATAGAACTTCGGCATTCTTCGTACTACATTTCCATCGTAATCAAATGTAGAACCATCTGCATTTCTTCCTTTAAAATCTTTATACTTCGGATTCTGAATGGTTCCGTTAAAAGTAACTTCAAGAATATTGTTGAACAGTCTTGTATACCCTTCAATCTCTACCCCGATATTGGTGGTATTCGCAAATTTATTCTCAGAAGTTCCATCAGAGAAAACATCTGTGAATGAAAGATTTTTCAAAGTGGAGTAAAACGGAATGACCGCAATATCAAATGTACGGGAATAGTATTTATACCCTATTTCCAGCTGATTGGTCAGTACAGGCTTGATCTGGCTCAGGTTGGTCATATTGTTATAATAAGCTTCTTCATTCGGAGATCTGAAACCATTGGAGAAGCGGGCGTATACTGCATTTTCCCTATTGATCTTATAATTCGTTGCCAATGTGTAAGAAACTTTGTTTACATCATAATACCAATACGTATACTGATTTCCCAGAACAGACATATTATCATCTGCTGTTGTAGTGGCAAAGCTATGCGTTCCATCAGTGGTCAGTCCAGAATTATTAAGATTAGCCTTTGTGGTATTCACTCCGTATCCTTTATAATAATCACGGCTGTAGCGAATTCCGCCGTTGAAGCTCCAGGCATCGGTGATATTATAATCCAAATTCAGGTATACATCGTTCAGACTTCCCTGGATTTGTGAATTTCTGAGCAGAAACGACATCGCTGTAACACCGTTATAAGTTTTGGAATATCCTGTGCTTGACGGAGTAAGAGAAGTATCCACAAGATTAAGCAATTCCGGTCTGTCTGTGGCTGTTGTCAGAATATTACTCCAGTTCCAGTATTGGGTCGACTTCCAGTTTGATTTATAAAAACCGGCCGTCACATTTCCTTTATCGAATTTATAATTGAATTGAAGGTCATTGACGAAATTATTCATCTTCTTGTCGATTGCCCAGAATCCAAGCTCCTGTACAAACTGAGGATTAACAATTCCCCCACCGCTTGCTAATGAATACTGGTAATTATTTCCGGAAATACCGCTTTTCTTTGCAAAATCTGCCGCTGTATACGGAGCCCCTGCTGGGAAAATCCCCGTGTAGTTCATATCGATATTGGTATATCTTGTTTTGTTTAAAACTGTAAAATTGTTTCCGAGATCATATTTAAATTCTGCTCCTACAACATCCACTTTCGGATGGATTCCGTTTTCCAGATCTCTGCTGAAAAAGCCACCACCTGCCTGTGGAATGTTGAGCTGTCCGATAGTTCTGTAGCTGTAGGTCCCATAATTTGCATTAAATCCAGGAAATTCTTTCAACGTATTTCCATCCTGAAGTAAAGGAATAGGAAGGTAGAACGTATTTCTGTCATCCAGTTTTTTATAGTAAACCTTCACATACCCTTTATCAAAGACATATTTCAGGTTCATTCTGATCTGCCCACCATTATTGGCCTTAAAGCCTGTTTTTCTGATCCCGTCATCAGTCCTGTAAAAGCCACCGATATTGAAAAATAATTTATCTTTTACCAAAGCTCCGCCTACATTAACGTCTGTACGCATCAATCCGTAGGTACTTGTTTCGAGCTTTGCTGTTCCTTTAAAATCATTTCCTCCTTCCTTGGTAATAAAATTGATAAGCCCTCCCGGAGAATTATTGGCATAAATAGAACCTGAGCCTCCTCTCAAAGCTTCTAAGCGGCTCACAGAATTATCTACACGAAAGAAATTATCCGCATTGGCAAACTGAAGGGCTCCGTCTTCAAAAACCGGAAGACCATCTTCCTGTACCTGTACAAATTCATAGGCTCCGGCAGAAGGAATCCCCCTTGCAAAAAGGTTACTTCCGACTTCCCCCCCTGAGGTTTCCACAGCAAATCCGGGAACTCTCTGTAGTAAAGCTGCCGCACTGATCGGGTTCTGCTTTTGAATTTCCTTGGCACTGAATGTAGAAATAGCGGTACTGGATTCTATTTTTTTCTTCGGATTGGAATTTCCGGTGATCACAATCTGATCGATAGAGGAAACTTTGGCAGAATCCTGCGGCGTTTCCTGGGCATAAGCATTATTAAAATATAACGTAGCTGTTGCGGCGATTAAAAAGATTGATTTTTTTTTCATAGCCTTATTTTTTATTGTTAGTTTCAGTTTTGTTGTAATTGTAAATACACTCCATTCGTCCAACCGAATCCATCCTGATTGGGGTACTCCCCGCCGCCTGCTATTGTTTCTGTATCTAATGCATTGTATTTTTCCATCAGTTTTCCGGTGTTTTTGTAGACTCTTTCTACATTGGAACACCAGTTATTTTTAATTTTTTCTGCCAGTTCATGGAACCCGTAATTCTTCATAGCTTTGAAGCCCAGCCACTGGTAAGGAGCCCAGGCATTGGGAAGATCCCATTGCTGACCTGAATTTTTGGTTGTTGTCACCAATCCTCCCGGATATAAAAACTTTTCAGAAAGACTCTGAGCTACTGCTTCAGCCTGTTCCTGACCTGCAATTCCGAGGAATAAAGGATAAAGAGCAGCAATATGTTCAGACGGTGTTGTTGTGTGTTTTTTAATATGATAATCTTTGTAAATCTCTATTCCTTCATCCCAGAAGTATTTGTTGATCATCTGTCTTCGCTTTGCTGCTCTTTCAGTAAAATAATTTTCTTTTTCTGTCAGATTCTGAAGCGCTGATGATTTTGCCAAAGTCTTTTCCAGATGCCACAAAAGGCAGTTCAGGTCGACCTGTGCAAGATTCAGCGTTTCTATCGTCTGTATATGTTCTCCGTCTGCAAACCATCGGCTGGAAAAATCCCAACCGGATTCGCAGGCACTTCTTATATTTCTGTAAAATTCGTCTCCTGAGGCATTTTCATGATCTTCAATGTCGATCAGATAACTTTCCGGACGGGGTACGTTTTCTGTATCATAATAACGGTTCAGAATGTCACCATCTCCCGTTCTGATCACTCTCTTTGTCTGTGCATTGTTTTCAAGCCCTTCTTCTCCATTCATCCAGAAAGCATATTCTTTTTCCAGAGTATCATGATATTTTATATAAATATCTTCTTTACCTGTGGTTTCAAAAAGCAGATCCAGCATCAACGAAAAATAAGGAGGCTGTGAACGGCTTAGAAAGTGAGTTCTGCTGGCATTCGGGACAAAGCCTACGGTCTGAATCAGATAGGAGCAATTTTCAATAATATTCTCCATCATTTCTATTCTGCTGGAAGCTTTTAACCCTAACATGATAAAATAGCTGTCCCAGTAAAAGAATTCATTGAAACGTCCTCCAGGAACCACGTAAGGTTTAGGCAGTTTCAAGAGTGTTCCCTTTTCCTCATAAGCTGTACGGGTCAATTCGTCCCATAATTTTTCAATATGCTCCTCAATAGGAAGATGATCTTCTCTCTGAATAGAAATTTTTGTACCCAGAAAATCAAAATGGCCCATTACAAAGTTTTTCAGATCAAACCCTGCTGTATTTTTTGCATTCTCGTAATCTTCATTGATTTTGGCAATAGGAAACAGGGGAACTGCATCTGTCATCATTTTTTGATCTTCAAAGATCTCAGCTCTCTGTACTGCATCAAAAAGATTTTGAATTTCGTTGATATAAAGTTGATTACTCATTGTATTTCTTAGGATTAATTTTTAATTTATTCATGAAAACGGCCGACGTGATCAGTAATGAAAGCGGAATCAGAGAAAGGTAAAATGCCTGCTGCCCGCTAAATTCCTGAAACACAAAACCTGTGATAATAGACCCTATCGTTCCTCCGATTGCTGAGAAGACCACGATCAGTCCGGACATAGCACTATGCAGATATTTAGGAATAGAAGCCAGAATCACCGAATTGATACTTGGATAAATCGGGGCCAGCAATCCCCCCATCAAAGGAAATAAATACACCACAAGAGGAGCATTGAGCCAGCTTGTATGGGCATCAATATGAATATTGTGCGTCAATGGTAAAACCAAAATCAAGCTTACAGCAAAACCAATGACACAAAAGGAAACAACATAGATCCAGCTGAATTTCTTTGAGAAAAATCCGGATAAAAACCGTCCCAAAGCAAAAGCTCCCGCCAAAACGGCTCCTGCCTGAATACTCATCGAGGTAGGAACTTTTAAGATTTCTTTATAAAAAGTAGGCGTCCATGTCTGAAAACTCTGCTCCACCAGTACAAAAAGAAAAGCACATAACAGAAAGCACAATACTTTTTTATAGCTGAAAAGGCTCGCACTGTTTTTCAAATCTCCCAGTAAATCGGTCTTTTCACTTTTCGCTTCTTTTTCATTCAGTTTTGAAAAGAATAAAAACAGAAATGATAATGTTGAAAGGCCTCCCAACACCCAATACACATTCAGCCAATGAGTTGATTTCGGGTCATGATCATCAATATATAGACTGAACAATAGATTCCCGGCCAATACCCCAATCATGAAAAATCCTTCCAGAAATCCCATGAAACTGGAATGTTCCTTATCTGTTTCTGTCACCAGGCCTATAGAAGTAAATACTGAAATTTTAATCAGTGCAAAAGAAACTCCTACGATGGCAAATAATAATTTAAAAAACCAGAAATCATTGGCAAACGGCATTACAAAGCACATCCCGCTTACCAGAAACAAAGCCGTGAGCATCGAATTTTTGATTCCAATCTTTGGAAGAAATGATGCAAGAATGAAAGAACATATCGCAATAGGAAGATCTTTGAATCCTTCCAGCACACTGGCAGAAGATTTTGAAATTCCAAAATTCTGCTGCACCTGCAGGATCACTGTTCCTACAGAATTCAGGAGAATGGCAAAGACAAAATAGTTTAAAAATAAAACTACCTTGATGTTACTATTTTTCATTCAGGTTATTTCTTGTCAGCTAAGATAGAAGCATTTCTGTTCACAATAATTTAACACAGTAAATCAATATTTGAACTATATTAATATAATTAGTATTTTTAGTAATTAAATATGATTAATTAAATGAAAGTCACTTTTGAAAGAGTCATTCCTAATGATAAAAGCTCATTCCGGACGATTCACAATAACTCTCCAATTTCGGAATTCAAATGGGAGTATCATTATCACCCCGAAATAGAGCTTGTCTGTGTCATTTCCGGGAGTGGCACCCGTCATGTGGGTTATCATAAAAGCAATTATACCAATGGTGATCTGGTTCTGATCGGGTCCAATATTCCGCATTCCGGATTTGGATTGAATTCTATTGATCCGCATGAAGAAATCGTTCTTCAGTTTAAAGAAGAGATTCTTCAGTTCCCGGAACAGGAAGTGGAAGCCAGATCAATCAAGAATTTACTGGAACTTTCAAAATATGGAATCCATTTTCATCATAAGGTAAAAAAAATGATGCTTCCCAGGCTGAAACTGATGCTTGAGTCGGAAGGCTATAAAAGATATTTATTGCTCCTTGAAATTCTATTTGAACTTTCGAAATGTACAGATTATGACCTTTTGAATAAAGAGATCATGCCTTACACCATTATTTCAAAAAATAAAACACGCCTTGAAAATATTTTCACTTACGTAGAGCATCATTATGACAAGGAAATTGATATTGAAGAAGTAGCTCAACTGGCTAACCTGACGCTGCCTGCTTTTTGCAACTTTTTTAAAAAAGCAACCCAGATCACCTTTACGGAATTTGTAAACCGGTATCGAATTAATAAAGCCTGTTTACTGATGGCGCAGGACAGATCTATTTCGGAATGCAGCTATCATTGTGGTTTCAACAATGTGACTTACTTCAACAGAATGTTTAAAAAATATACGGGAAAAACGCCTTCTGAGTTTATTAAGAATTATTCTCATAGTAAGGTGAATGTGTAATTGAAACTGTAATTTTGGTTCTATAATCAGACTTTTATGAAGTAACAAAGGTGGCATTCAACCTCCTATTTTTATCATCACTATGAATTTACCACCTCTATCGATCAAAAAACAAAAAAGCCACTCGAAAAGAGCAGCTTTATACTATAATGGGTAAAAAACCAGCAACTGTATCACCAGCAACCAGTAAAATACTTATTTCCATTTAATATTACATCCCATACTTGGTCTCTGAATTTCTTCCTGCGGTTCTCCAGCCAAAAGATTTTCAAAAGCAATAATTAAATCTTCTCCGGTCACATCTTTATTATTTCCAGGTCTTGAATCATCCATCTGGCCTCTGTATACAAGGTCAAGTTTATCATCAAAGAAGTAAAAATCTGGTGTACATGCAGCATCATAAGCTTTAGCTACAGCCTGGCTTTCGTCGAATAAATAAGGAAAATCAAATCTTCTTTCAATTTGGAATTCGATCATTTTTTCAGGAGAATCAGCCGGATATTTTTCAATATCATTCGCATTGATGGCAATGAATTCAATTCCACGCTCGTTATAATCTTCGTATAATTCATTGATCTTATCGATCACGTGAAGAACAAACGGACAGTGGTTGCACATAAAGATCACCAATGTTCCTTTTTCTCCTTTCAGCTCTTCCAAAGACTGAAGTTCATTGGTTTTTGACGGGTTAGGAAGTTCAAAAAACGGAGCTTTTGTTCCTAATGCCAACATATTTGAGGGAGTATTCATATCCTATTTTCTTTAGTTCACAAAGATAAAAATTTCTTTGATTAATTAGAAAGAAGAGATTTTCATTTTAATAGGGTAAGGAAGTAGGAAGCTCGAGGCGGGAAGATATTGAAGTCTCAAAAATAGTTATAGTCAAATTCTATTTAATTGTTTTTTTTACCTCAAATCAACTTTCAGGCCTTATTATTTCAGCCTTTAGCCAAACAGTTAAAGTTTCCCATAACCTTCTTTTGAATTTAAATGTAGAATATCCTTTGGAAGTTATATTAAAAAGTTTGTAGTTTTGCTAACACTGTTAGTAAAAAAATATCATGGGCTTACACGAACGCCGTCAAAGAGAAAAAGAATCCATCCGTGCAAATATTTTGCAGGCGGCTTTTACTTTGGCTAAAACTGAAGGCTGGGGTTCGCTTTCCATTCGTAAGATCGCTGATGCTATTGAATACAGTGCCCCGGTAGTGTATGATTATTTTGAAAATAAGGAGGCTATTTTATTTGAAATATCTCTGGATGGCTTTCACAAATTACATATAGAATTACTAAAAGCCCAGCAAAAGCAGGACACTCCTGAGGAACAGCTTGTTGCTATTGTGGATGCTTACTGGAATTTCGCTTTTAAGAATAAGGAGTATTACCAGCTTATGTTTGGCCTGGGAATGCAATGTTGTGGAAAAGGCCAGATGAAAAAAGAATTTTCTTCATTCCAGGATCTGATCTACGAGTGTACTTATAATATTATTGAGAAAAACGGATCGAATACCGATAGTGCATGTCATATGTCTCATGCTTTATTTTCAGCAGTTCATGGAATGATTTCCATTATGATGATGCGTACTGCAGATATTCCTTCTACGATGAACAAAACGACTTTGGACGAAACTGTTTCGGCTTTTATTAAGTCTTTGTAAATTTTTTTTGAATTAAAAATTAACACTGTTAGGAAATTTAACACCAAATTAATTTAAAAATTCTGTCAAACTGATAAAAAACTAAACCTGCTTATGCAAGATTTATACACATTCAATTTTTAAAAGTACTCATTTTTTCTTTAAAAAATAACACTGTTAGAAAAATTAACACACCTTACACCTTCATTATATAGTCTTAAATTATTAAAAACATTGTCAATTATGGAAACTATCGACTTTATCGGACATTAAAAATTCTGTAATTTTTTTTGAACAATTTATTAACACTGTTAGGAAAAAAAACAGCATTTATCACAAAGAACATTACTTACAATCTAACACTTCATTAAAAAAATTAAACCAAAATGAAAATACCTGGAAAAACAAGGTTAATTGTACTTATTTCAAGTATCATTCTTTTACAGAGCTGCACCAAAGCTGCAGAAGGATCTAATGCCGCACCACCAGCTCCGGAACTTCCGGTTTATACCGTTATCACCTCACCCGCTACTACCTATCAGGAATTCCCTACTGCCTTAGAAGGAAAAAATAATGTGGAAATCAGATCTCAGGTAGATGGTTATCTTGAAAGAATCTATGTGGAAGAAGGAGCTTATGTAAGAGCCGGACAACCATTATTTAAAATAGACTCCAGAAGCTATGGTGAGCAGATGAATATGGCACAGGCCAACCTTCAGGCAGCCAATGCCAATATACAGAAAGCAAGAGTGGAAGTAGACAGACTTCAGCCTCTTGTAGCCGCAAAAGTAGTTTCTGATGTACAGCTGAAAACAGCAAAAGCAAATTATGAAGCTGCCGTTGCAGCAGCAGCACAAGCCAGAGCTTCTGTAGGAAGCGCAAAAATCAATGTAGGATTTACCACAATCACCGCTCCTGTAAGCGGATATATAGGAAGAATTCCTTACAAAAAAGGAAGTCTGATCTCCAGAACAGACCCTAGTCCATTGACGTTGCTTTCAGACATCAGTGAAATCTATGCTTACTTCTCTTTAAGTGAACTTGATTTTATTGCTTTTCAGAATAAATACCCAGGGGCAAGCTTAGAAGAGAAACTAAAAAATATGCCAATGGTAGATCTTGTTATTGCAGACAACAGCACGTATCCTGAAAAAGGGAGGCTGAGCATTGTAGACGGGCAATTTGACAAAACGACAGGGGCGATCAGTGTACGCGCGGTTTTCCCTAATGCCAACGGAACACTGAGAACAGGAAATACCGGAAGAGTCCGTATGCCTCAGCTGATCTCCAATGCCGTGGTTATTCCACAGGAATCGACTTTTGAAATTCAGGATAAAACCTATGTATACGTCATGGATAAAAATAAGAAAGTAGCCGGAAGACCTATCAAAATATCTGGAAAAACAGACAGCTATTACTTTATTTCTGAAGGCCTTTCCCCGGGAGAAAAAATCGTGTACACAGGAATCGGGAACTTAAAAGACGGTGCATCGATCAATCCTAAGACTATTTCTTCTGACAGCTTACTGAAAGCTAAACCTTTGTAATTCTTCAGTATACAGAAGACTTAAAAAAATAAACTTCTTATGTTAAAACAATTTATAGAAAGACCGGTCCTTTCAACGGTCATCTCCATAATACTTTTATTATTGGGAGCCCTGTCTCTCTTTAATTTACCGATTGCCCTCTTTCCGGATATTGCACCCCCAAGTGTACAGGTAACGGCATTTTACCCTGGAGCTAATGCTGAGGTAGTCGCACGTTCGGTAGCCACTCCTATTGAGGAAGCTGTGAACGGGGTTGAGAACATGACTTATATGACTTCCAACTCCAGTAACGACGGAACCATGACCCTGAGTGTTTTCTTCAAACAGGGAGCTGATCCTGATAATGCAGCAGTCAACGTACAAAACCGTGTATCAAAAGCCATGAGCCAGCTTCCCCAGGAAGTGGTACAGGCCGGGATTTCTACACAGAAGGTTCAGAACAGTATGATCATGTTCATGGGATTGACCAGTGAAGATGCCAAACAATATGACGAATTATTCCTTCAAAATTACCTGAAGATCAATGTTATCCCTCAGATACAGCGTATTCCGGGGGTTGCACAGGCACAGGTATTCGGGACTAGAGATTATTCTATGAGAATCTGGCTGAAACCGGACAGACTTGCGGCGAACAATCTTTCTCCTCAGGAAGTTCTGGGAGCCATTAAAGACCACAACCTTGAAGCAGCACCTGGACGTCTTGGGCAGGGAAGTAAGGAAACTTACGAATACATCCTTAAATACAAAGGTAAACTGAATAAGGGTGAAGACTACGAAAATATCGCTATCAAAGCTAATAGCGACGGTTCTTTCTTAAGATTAAAAGATGTAGCCAGAGTAGAATTCGGTTCTTATACCTATACTGCCACAAACAGAGTGGATGGGAAACCTGTAGCCGGATTTGCTATTCTGCAGACCGCAGGTTCTAATGCCAATGAGATTCTTACCGAGATTGAAAAACAGGTTGAAGTCATGGAGACTACCCTTCCAAAAGGGGTGAAGCCTATTATCATGTACAATTCCAAAGACTTCCTGGATGCTTCGATCCATCAGGTAGTGGAAACATTGGTTATTGCTTTCATTCTGGTATTTATTGTAGTATATATTTTCCTTCAGGATTTCAGATCTACATTGATCCCGGCTATTGCAGTACCGGTAGCCATCATCGGAACATTCTTCTTCCTGCAGTTATTCGGATTCAGTATCAATATGCTTACTTTGTTTGCTTTGGTTCTGGCCATCGGTATTGTAGTGGATGACGCGATTGTAGTGGTGGAAGCCGTCCATTCAAAAATGGAACAGACAGGAATGCCTGTAGAGCATGCTACCATGAATTCTATGAGTGAAATTTCAGGAGCGATTATTTCCATTACCCTGGTGATGTGTGCGGTATTTATTCCGGTTGGTTTCATGCAGGGACCTGCAGGGGTTTTCTACAGACAGTTTGCTTTTACATTGGCCATTGCCATCCTGATTTCAGCGGTAAACGCGTTGACATTGAGCCCTGCCTTATGTGCAATGTTCTTAAATGACCCTCAGGGAGAACACGGTGAACATGGTCATAAAAAAGGTTTTGGAGCAAGATTCTTCAATGCTTTTAATGCAAGTTTTAACAGCATGACCAGAAAGTATATCTACAGCCTTAAGTTTTTAATTAAAAATAAATGGGTGGCCATAGGCGGTCTTGTTGTGATTACTGCAGCCAGTGTCTTTCTGATCAAAAAAGCTCCGTCAGGATTTATTCCTACTGAAGATCAAGGATTCGTATTGTATGCTGTAAACACGCCTCCGGGAAGTTCTTTGGAAAGAACCCACAGAGCAACAGAACAAATTGACAAGATCATCAACGGAGAAAAAGCAACCAACCACCTTTGGGTAGCAGACGGAATGAACTTTATCAGTAATGCTAATGCGTCTCCTTATTCTGCCGGATTTATTAAGCTTAAAGATTATGATAAGCGTGGTGAGATGAAAGATCCGGACCAGATTGCTGCAACACTGACAGGGAAAGTAAGCCAGGTAAAAGATGCCAATGCATTCTTCTTCAACTTCCCTACGGTACAAGGTTTTGGTAACGTTTCCGGTTTTGAATTCATGCTTCAGGATAAAACCAATGGCTCTTTTGAGCAATTGGGAACAACCACTCAGCAATTCATCGGAGAATTGATGAAACGCCCTGAAATTGCTTTTGCCTTTACCACCTACGCTGCAGGAAATCCACAATATACGATTGATGTAGATACGGACAAAGCCAATCAGCTGGGCGTTTCCGTTACAGAACTGATGCAGACCATGCAGATCTATTTCGGAAGTAGCTTCGTATCGGATTTCAACAGATTCGGGAAATATTATAGAGTGATGGCACAGGCTGACATTCCTTACCGTACGGATGTCAATTCACTGGAAGGTATTTATGTAAAAAATAAATTGGGTGAAATGGTTCCGGCTAAAACATTGGTGACCTTAAAAAGATCTTTCGGTCCTGAAACGGTAACCAGAAACAACCTCTTCAATGCGGTAACCATCAACGGAACTCCAAAACCGGGTTACAGTACCGGGGATGCCATCAAAGCAGTAGAAGAAGTGGCCAAGCAATCGCTTCCAAGAGGATATGGATATGAATGGACAGGAATTACCCGTGAAGAGATCAAAACAAGCGGCCAGACTGCTTTTATCTTCTTCCTGAGTATTTTGTTTGTGTATTTCCTTCTGGCGGCGCAATATGAAAGTTACATTCTTCCATTTGCAATTATTCTTACCATTCCTACGGGGATATTCGGGGTGTTTGCCTTCACAGGATTAGCAGGAATTGATAACAATATTTATGTACAGGTAGGATTGATCATGCTGGTCGGGTTGTTAGCAAAAAATGCCATCCTGATCGTAGAATTTGCGGTGCAGAGAAGAAATGCAGGAAAATCATTGATAGAATCTGCTCTTCAGGCATCAAGATTACGTCTGAGACCGATCTTAATGACCTCTTTCGCCTTTATCGTGGGAATGCTTCCGTTGGTATGGACGCAAGGCGCATCATCAAAAGGAAATCATTCTATTGGTTACAGTACTGTAGGGGGAATGTTGACAGGAGTGATATTCGGGATCTTTATTATTCCGGTAATGTATGTGGTCTTCCAGTATCTGCATGAAAAAATGCCGAGCAGAAAAAAGAAAAGACTTCTGAAAAAACAGATGGAGGAAGAACTTTTAGCAACGACCCATTAATAAAAAATGAATGACAAAATTTTGAGAAAATCTTAAAACCAGCCAATAAATTTAAACCATTAAACGGTTATTAAGGTTTTAAGAATAATAAGAGGAACTTCGTTGTTCAGTGCGGTTATTGATTAAACTTTCTTACTATTCTTAAGGGTTCAAAAGCAAGGTATTTTCTCCTACTAAAGACGATCCTGCTTAAATGAAACCTTCTCAAAGTTTTGTATTCAATTAAAATTTAAAAACTATGAAAAGAGTAAAAAATATTATTTTAACATTTGCGATAGCTATAGGCTCTGTTTCATGTGTATCCAAATTGGCTTATACGGAGCCGGATCTGGCACTTCCTGAAAAGTTCCAGTATACTGCTACTGCCGACACAGCCAGTGTAGCCAACCTGGAATGGAAACAATTTTTCAATGACCCTATTTTGCAGGAACTGATTGAGAAAGGAATCAAGCATAATTATGATCTGCAAATTGCATTGAAACAGGTTGCTTCTTCACAGGAAAAGCTGAAACAGGCAAAATATATGCAATATCCCGATGTTGGTTTCGGAGTGGCAGCTCAGATTTCAAAACCTTCCAAAAACAGTATGAACGGGCAAAGCTTAAATTTATTTTTAGGACAGAGCCATGTTGAAGATTATAATGCAGCCTTCAATCTTTCTTGGGAAGCAGACATCTGGGGGAAAATTAAAAACCAACAGGAAGTTTCAAGAATGCAGTACCTTCAAACTTATGAAGGTTCAAAAGCCATCCAGACTCAAGTGGTAGCAGCGATTGCTCAGGGGTATTACAACCTGTTGATGCTTGATAAGCAGCTGGCCATTGCAAAATCTAATCTGGAACTGAGCAGCAATACTTTACTGATCACACAAAAAATGTGGGAAAGTGGGGATACAACCTCTCTGGGAGTACAGCAGTCTACCGCTCAGAAGCAGGCCACAGAACTCCTGATCTCCCAATTGGAACAGAATATTGCCATTCAGGAAAATGCACTAAGCATCCTGATCGGTGAGATGCCTAATAAAGTGAACAGGACCATTGAAATGTCTGACACTTCTCTTCCTCAAAATATTGAGGCAGGACTTCCGGCAGCGATGGTAAGCCGCAGACCGGATGTACGCCAGCAGGAATTGGTTCTATTGGAATCTAATGCTATGGTAGGAATTGCCCAGGCCAATATGTATCCGGCCTTGAAGATTACAGCGAACGGCGGTGTCAATTCATTCAAATTTGATAACTGGTTCCAGATTCCGGCCTCATTGTTCGGGTCTGTACTGGGTGGGCTTACGCAACCGATTTTCCAGAAAAGACAATTGAAAACAGATCTGGAGGTAGCCAAAATTCAAAGAGAGAAAAACGTTCTGGCCTTCCGTCAGTCGGTATTGAATGCAGTAGGAGAAGTTTCTGATGCTTTGGTTTCTAATGAAAATTTAAAAGTTCAGGAACAAAAAGCAACGGAACAGGCTACCACTTTGAAAGACGGAATCAAAAGTGCACAGCTTCTTTATAAAGGAGGTTCTGCCAATTACCTCGAAGTGATTACAGCACAGGGAAATTCCCTACAGGCAGAGTTGAATCTTGCTTCCATCAAAAGACAGAGATTAAGCAGCATTGTAGATCTATACAGAGCGCTGGGCGGCGGTTGGAAGTAGTAAATTAAATTATATTGTTTAGGAAATGTGGTCTTTAGGGACTGCATTTTTTTATTGAAATTAGTTTTAAGATTATATTAGATTCGGTATGCAATAAAGTTAAGGACCCAATCAGATGATTATGATATTAAAAAAAAGATTATCTTTAAAGAAGCGGTATCCGAAAAGCTTATAGAGTAGGAAAACCAAAAAAACATTTTATGAAAAATTTAAAAAAAATTTCAAGAGAGCAATTACAATCCATTAAGGGAGGAGGCTTTATCCACAATTGCAAAGGAAAAGAAGAAGGAGCATTTTGCGACTGGGTTAGCGCATCCGGATATGGAACGGGTACCTGCGATGGAACAGGTAGCCTTTCAGGGTGTAGACCTGATTAATTTTTAGACCCTACGGAATGATAAACTGTATGCTTAATTTATCCATACACTCTATCATTCCGTAGGAATCTATATTTTTAAAGCTTTAAAGCTTCTTAATAAAACAAATCTAATATTTCTGAAACTGCTCCGCAATCCATTGAAGCAGATCTTCATAGTCTTTTTCAGAATATCCCAACTGCAAATAATGAATATCATCCGCTTTTCGGTACCACGTCAACTGGCGTTTTGCATATCTGCGGCTGTTCTTTTTGATTTCAGAAACGGCAAATTCCAGATCCCATTCTCCATCAAAATATTTGAACAGTTCGGAATACCCTACCGTATTTAATGCGGTCAGCCCTTTGAACTTTTCCAAACCTTTAACCTCATCTAAAAGCCCTTTCTCCATCATTATATCCACCCTGCGGTTGATTCGGTCATACAATTCTTCTCTTGGAGCTTCTATACCGATTCGAATCGTATTAAAATCTCTGGAATCCTGAGAAACAGCAATCTGTTCCGAATATTTTTTATCGGTTTGCCAGATAACATCAATGGCCCGTAACAGTCTTCGATGATTGTGAATATCCACCACTTCAAAATAGGCAGGATCTAAATCTTTCAAAATATCCTGAAGTTTTTCAATCCCCTCCTCTTCCATTATTTTCTGAAGTTTCTCCTGATTTTCAGGGTCAGCTTCAGGCAGATCATTCAAACCTTCGATCACTGCTTTTTCGTACATCATGCTTCCGCCGACAAGAATGACCGTATCATGGGTCTTGAACAGTTCATTGAGTTTTTTCAGGGCATCTTCCTCATATTGCCCTATAGAATAATATTCTTCTACAGAAAGATTTCCGATAAAATGATGAGGTGCTGCAGCCAGTTCTTCCTCTGAAGGAGCGGCGGTTCCTATTTTCATTTCTTTAAAAAACTGTCTGGAATCACAGGAGACAATCTCTGTATTGAAATGCTGGGCCAGATCAATTGCCAATTTTGTTTTACCAATTCCGGTGGGACCCACTACAGAAATTAAATTTTTATTTTTCACTGCGCTAATTTACGAAAATGAGTTTATTTAATGTACCGGAAGAGGAAGCCTGATGCAGGAAGTTAAAATTAAATTTCATTTATCATTCATAACAATCTTACCGCTTCCTGCTTCTATCTCCCAGCTATTTAACATTAGTTAAACTATAGACTTAAATGTTTATCTTTGTAGAACAATAAAAAACTATGATTTTATCAATGACTGGCTTCGGTAGAGCCGAAGGTGTTTTTGAAGGAAAAAAAATAACAATAGATATTAAATCTTTGAACAGTAAGAGCTTTGATTTAAATATCAAAATTCCTTTACGTTACAAAGAAAAAGAATTTGAGATCCGAAAAATTCTTAATGATAGAATTATCCGTGGAAAAGTAGACTGCTACATCAATATCGAAAATCTTGAGGAGTCTAATGATGTAAAGATCAATAAAAATCTGATTGATTCTTATATCAATGAGCTTAAAAATATTGCTTCAGATGGCCCTCAATTCGAATATCTTAAAATGGCAGTTCGACTTCCCGATGCGATTACCTCAAGACCGGATGAACTTACGGAAGGAGAATGGGAATCATTGGCAAAAATCGTCAATGCAGCCGTAGACCGTTTCGAAGAATTCAGAAAAACGGAAGGTGGTATTCTTCATGAAGAACTGAACAGAAACATCGTAAATATTGAAAAATATCTAGGTGAAGTTATTCCTTTTGAAGAAGAAAGAATTGCGAGTGTAAAAGAACGTTATCAAAAAGCTTTAAAAGAATTTGAAAACGTAGATGAAACCCGTTTCTACCAGGAAATGGCTTATTTCACAGAAAAACTTGATATTTCAGAAGAGAAGGTAAGACTTACCCAGCATTTGAAATATTATAAAGAAGTAATGGACAATGAATCTTTCAACGGGAAAAAACTGGGCTTTATTTCTCAGGAAATCGGAAGAGAGATCAATACATTAGGTTCTAAAGCCAATCATGCTGCCATCCAGAAACTGGTAGTGATGATGAAGGATGATCTTGAAAAAATAAAAGAACAAACGTTAAACGTATTGTAATGATAGGTACGAGATGCGTGGTTGTCATTTCTAAAAAAGAAACCCGAAACTCGGATCTCGTAACCCGAAATTGTAAAAAATGGATAAAGTAATTATATTTTCAGCACCATCCGGGAGCGGAAAAACTACATTGGTAAAACATTCTCTGGAAACATTTCCTGAGCTGGAATTTTCAATTTCGTGTACAACAAGACAGCCAAGAGGAAGCGAAGTACATGCAGTAGATTATCATTTTTTGTCGCCTGACGAATTCAGACAGAAAATTTCTGAAGATGCTTTTGTAGAATATGAAGAAGTATATACTGACAAATATTACGGTACTTTAAAATCTGAAGTGGAAAAGATCTGGAAACAGGGAAAAGTTGTTATTTTTGATGTAGATGTAAAAGGAGGAATCTCTCTGAAAAAATATTTTGGAGAAAAAGCATTGTCTATTTTTATAGAACCACCTTCCATCGAAGAATTGGAACGAAGATTGATTTCCAGAAATACAGATGATGCAGAAACCATCAAAACCCGTGTAGCAAAGGCAGAAGAAGAAATGACCTATGCCAGCGAGTTTGACAGGATCGTAATCAATACCGATCTTGATGTAGCTAAAAAAGAAATAGAAAGTTTAATAAAAAGTTTTATCAGTAATTAATGGCTGGAAGATGGAAGCCGGAGGACGGGAGTAAAATACTACCCTCAAAATCTGACTTCTAATTTCTAACCTCTAGCTTCTGATAATAAAAAATTGAGGTGGATATGAGTACCGAAACATTAGAAAAAGCTAAATCTGCAATTCCTGTAAGAGGATTTCTGGATATAAAAGATATTGCCATTCCCCAGGGAGAAGAATTGGTGAAAGCTATTCTTAAGCTTAAAGAAGAAAAGAATGCTGTAATCCTTGCCCATTATTACCAACCGGGAGAAATTCAGGATATTGCCGATTTCCTGGGAGATTCTTTACAGCTGGCAAGGCAGGCTAAGGAAACGAATGCTGATATGATTGTATTCTGCGGAGTACATTTCATGGCAGAAGCTGCAAAAATCCTGAATCCAACTAAAAAAGTAGTTCTTCCGGATACAATGGCCGGATGTTCTTTAGCAGACGGATGTTCAGGAGAAGGATTAAGAAAAATGCGTGAACAGCATCCCAACGCTTTGATCGCAACTTACATCAACTGTAATGCTGAAACCAAAGCAGAAAGTGATATTATTGTAACTAGCTCAAATGCTGAAACAGTCATTGAAGCGCTTCCAAAAGACCGACCTATCATTTTTGCACCGGATAAAAACCTGGGAAGATACCTTTCTAAGAAAACCGGACGTGATATGATCCTTTGGGATGGAAGCTGTGTAGTACATGAAGCCTTTTCAATGGAGAGAATTGCACAGCAGCTGGCAGACAACCCGGATGCTAAACTGATTGCACACCCTGAAAGTGAAGAAGCAGTATTAAAACTGGCTCATTTCATTGGTTCCACTTCTGCTCTATTGAACTATGTGGAACAGGATGACTGCCAGAAATTCATCATTGCAACAGAAGAAGGAATTCTGCACGAAATGAAAAAACGTGCTCCTCACAAAGAACTAATTCCGGCACTGGTTTTTGATGAAAGCTGTAACTGCTCAGAATGTTTCTACATGAAACGCAATACAATGGAAAAATTGTATTTGTGTATGAAGTATGAACTTCCTGAAATTCTTATCGATGAAGAATTAAGATTAAAAGCATTGAAACCGATTGAGGCCATGCTTGATCTTTCAAAAAGTATAAAATAAAAAACAGGCTGTCTCAGGACAGCCTATTTAATTTTTCTTCAACAGATTCCAATTGTTATACCATTGGCGGATAACAAATCCCACCCGGTTTTCTCCAACATCCCCAGGCTCCGCCGCCACGGAAACATACTAGTGCAGCACTGCCACAAGCGTCAATCTGAAACTCAGTAAAACCGCCATTTACCTTTTTCTGTTGCGCTCTCGAAAGTTTTTTAAGATTTTTCATAATGAATTGTATTATGTTTTTTTAAAGCTCTTATTAAGAGATTTTTCCGTTTCCCGGATAAGGAATAAAGTCAGAACAGTTTACACTCACATCTACACAATTCTTCACATTGTCACACCATTTACGGTTTTTCCCACAATATATTTGAGGGGTTCCTCCAATATTTCCGGCACCACTCACTGTTTTCAATTCCTGTCTTGATAATTTTTTAAAACTTTTCATCTTATTTAATTTTTAGATTAATATGAGGTTAGTTATTGTATATTTTTCTACACAAAAATGAAATACCTCTTACATAAAACAAAGCTTCAATTAACAGCTGTGGGTAATTTTCAAATAAGTGTACCATTTTATAAAACAGGTGTAAAAACAGATTTTAAATCCTCTCAATAAAAAAGGTTATCTCAGAAAGACAACCTTTTATAGATAAAAACGTTAGAAATTTATTTCAATTTTCTTTAGTTATAAAAATCAGAATAATCCGGCCCATAGCAATCTGCACTTACGTCTACACAGTTTCTGCAGTTTGGAGGTAAGCCCCAATAGCTCCAGCAGCTGTGAGTATATTCAGGACCATCGCCATAGTTTCCGGCAGTTGAGCATCCTGCACACCCTGCCATTCCTTTGCCATTAATGTTCTTCAATTTTGTTCTTGATAATTTTCTCATATTTTCTAATTTTAGTTTTAATATTCAATTTTACGAAACAACTTAGAGCATAGGTGCATAGCAGGTTCCGCCCGGTTTTCTCCAGCATCCCCAGGCACCTCCGCCCCTGAAGCATACAAATTGTTCACCACCGCAAGCTTCAATCTGAATAGCAGTGAAGCCACCGTTGACAAACTTCTTCTCTTCCCTTGATAATTTTTTCATTGTTTTCATGATTCATTGATTTTAAGATGAAAAATAATTTTAGCTTTTTATTACTTTCCCGTACTCAACGGGGATCGAAACATTCATAACTTACCAAAACTCTCATTTTGCAGCACTGAGGCAAATCATAATAATCGGCACATGACTTAGGCTGGTCGGGTCCATAAGGTCCGGCAGGACAATATTCAAAACAATCGTTGATGTCGTGACCTCCATTAATTGATTTTAAATCTGGTCTGTTTAATTTCTTTGAATTTTTCATAATAATCTGGTTTAGTTTACTTTATAAATATACCAAATTCTTTTTTTAAAAAACAAAAAATTAATCCCTATTGTAAGAAATAATAAAAAAAGCACTGTTTTCACAATGCTTTTCCTGATGATTTTTACCATTAAAAAATGTACAGCAAACAGATCAGGTTCCGCCCGGTTCTCTCCAAAATCCCCAGGCACCGTCGCTCCTGAAGCACAACTATTGTTCTCCTCCGCGTGCTTCAATTGGCATTACTGTAAAGCCATCATTGATGTTGATGTTTATCTTTTTTTCTTCAGAAAGATTCCCATCTTTTCATGCTATTTAAATGTTTAATCATTTGTTCCGCAAAAATGAAATACTTCCTGATAACAGCAAAGTTTCAATTAGTAAGTGTAGCCAACTTTTACATAAGTGTAATCGTTTTAACAATTAAATAGTAAAACGAAGCAAAAAATTTATCCGAACACACAACATCAATGATTGTTTTAAACTTAAAAAACACATCACAAGTAAAAATTACAATCAAGTATCTCCAAGCAACTGACTTTTAATTGTTTAAATTTTCAAGAAAACTTGGCCATTTCAAAATTATTTGTACATTTGTTCCGTTACAATGAATGTATTGAGAAACATATCTGATATTTCTATCCTGAAGTCACCTATTTCAGGAGTATCTTCCGTTTCTACATTCACAACTACAACAACTACCCCATAACGGGGTAAATTTTCACATATCATTTCCGGTACCCGTACTCTTTTTTTAAAGAGTAAGCATCTCATTTTACCCAACCTCAAATCGATTATTGATGAAAGTTTTAAAATTCGGCGGAACATCTGTCGCAAATGCCCAGAATATTCTTCTGGTAGAAAATATTATAAAAAAAGAATCCTTAAATGACCATGTTGTAGTCATTGTATCTGCGCTTCACAGCGTTACCGATCAACTGATCAAAGCAGCAGAATATGCCGCTGCTAAAGATGAAACTTATCTCCGGATCACTAAAGGTATTGAAGAAAAACATATTATACTGGTCAAAGAACTGATCCCGGTTCTGGCACAAAGCTCATGGCTAAGTTTCGTGAAAAAACATTTCAACGACATAGAAGATCTCTACAACGGAATCTTTGTGTTGGGTGAATTCACGGACAAAATAAAAGATAAAATTGCCTCTTATGGAGAATTCCTGTCTTCCAATATCATTGCTGCAAGGCTTCAGCATCAAGGCCTGGATTGTTTATGGATGAATTCTGCAGACCTGATCAAAACAGACAGCAATTTTACCCACGCCAAAGTAGACTTCGACAGTTCTGAAAGCAACCTGAAAAATTACCTCAACGAAAATAGAAACCGCATCATCATTGGTCCCGGTTTCATAGCCAGTGATTTCAAAAACAACCCTACCACTCTTGGAAGAGGAGGCTCCGACTATACCGCAGCGATCATTGCCGGAGCTGTTGATGCACAGGAACTGCAGATCTGGACCGATGTAAGCGGAATGATGACTGCCGATCCCCGTCTGGTGTCCAATGCTAAAACCATTTCAGAAATTTCTTACCACGAAGCCATGGAGCTTTCTCATTTTGGGGCAAAAGTACTTTACCCACCTTCCATACAGCCTGTTATGGTAAAGAATATTGACCTTTTCATTAAAAATACATTTGCGCCTGATGCAGAAGGAACTTTAATCTCTCACCGTTCCAAAGCAGCAGAACAGGAAAAGCAACAAATTGCTGTAGGAATTTCTAATATGAGCCATATTGCCCTTCTGACTTTAGAAGGTAGTGGAATGGTAGGAATTCCCGGAATTTCAGCAAAACTGTTCCAGTGTCTCAGCCAGGAAAAGATCAATGTCATTCTTATTACTCAGGGGTCGTCTGAACATTCCATCACTATTGCGATCAATGAAAAAGATGCTTTTCATGCGGAAAATGCCATTAACTCGGCCTTTGCAGATGATGTCAGACTGAAAAAGGTTTATCCCGTAAAAATAGAAACCGGGCTTTCCATTGTAGCTCTGGTAGGAGAGAATATGAAATGCAGAAGCGGAGTAAGTGCCAAAATGTTTAGCAGCCTGGGAAATAACGGAATCAATATAAGAGTGATAGCCCAGGGATCTTCTGAAAGGAATATCAGTATTGTGATCTCAGAAAAAGACAGTAAAAAAGCGGTCAATGTTCTTCATGAGGAATTTTTTGAATCAGAGATAAAACAAATTCATATCTATATCTGCGGTATTGGAAATGTAGGTTCAAAGCTGATTCAGCAAATCTATGATCAGAATACCTATTTACAGGAAAACTTCTCCATCAATCTGAGAATTGCAGGAATATCCAACAGCAGAAATATGCTCTTTTCTGATCAGGGAATCTCCTATGAAAGGTATCTGAACTGGAATGAGCAAAGTGAAAAAGCTTCAGTTCAGGAGTTCTCAGGTGAAATTATATCCAGAAATTTAAGAAACTCCGTATTTGTAGATGTAACGGCAAGCCCTGACGTTCCTGAAGTGTATGAAAGTCTGCTGAAAAAGAGTATTAATATTGTGGCTTGTAATAAAATTGCGGCTTCCTCAGATTTCAAAAAATATAAAACTTTAAAAAATACCGCCAGAAACCACAACTGTAATTTTTATTTTGAAACCAATGTAGGAGCCGGACTTCCCGTTATAGGCACCATCAACGATCTGATCAAAAGTGGTGACAGGATCCTATCTATCCAGGCCGTACTGAGCGGAACTTTAAATTTTGTTTTCAATCAGTATGATGGCAGCAGGACATTCTCCGAGGTTGTTGCCCAGGCACAAAAAGAAGGCTATACAGAACCTGACCCAAGGCTTGACCTGTCCGGAACTGATGTAGCAAGAAAAATTCTGATCCTTGCCCGTGAAGCCGGATACCCAATCCAGTTTGACGAGATTGAAAATATAAGTTTCCTGCCTGAAGAATGCATGCAGGGCAGTGTAGAAGATTTTTATCACCAGCTTACCCGATATGAAGATCATTTTAAAAGCTTACTCAACAATGCTCAACGACAAGGTAAAATATTAAAATACACTGCTGATTTTGAAAACGGAAAAGCAAAAGTCGGATTACAGCATGTGGCTTCTGACAGCGATCTGTTCCATCTTTACGGAAAAGACAATATTGTCATTTTCAAAACCCTGAGGTATTCTGAGCAGCCTTTGGTGGTAAAAGGAGCCGGAGCCGGAGCAGAAGTAACTGCCAGTGGTGTTTTTGCCGACATTATACGTTCTATTTAAAAACAAAAATTATGAAAAATATAAAATTAAAAGTCCCTGCTACTGTTGCCAATCTGGTCTGTGGATTTGATATTCTGGGAATGGCCGTACATGAACCTTATGATGAAATGGAGCTGAAATTACTGGATACTCCGGAAATTATTATCAGACATGAAGATCCGTTCGGGCTTCCGGAAGAACCTTCCAAGAATGTAGCCGGAATTGTACTGTTAAAAATTCAGGAACACCTTAAACTGGCTAATGGTTTTGAAGTCACTATCCGAAAACATATCAAACCCGGAAGCGGGCTCGGCTCCAGTGCGGCAAGTGCAGCAGGAGCCGCCTTTGGAGCCAATATTCTGTTAGAAAATATCCTTTCAAAAGACGAAATGATTCATTTTGCCATGTTCGGAGAAGAGCTGGCTTCCGGTGTCCGTCATGCAGACAATATTGCCCCGTGTTTCTATGGAGGGATCACTTTAGTAAAATCTACAGATCCTATTGACATCATCCCCTTGAATTCTCCTGAATTATTTGTTGCAGCCGTGCATCCTCAGGTTGAAGTAAAAACTTCAGATTCAAGACAGATCTTAAAGAAAAATATTTCTCTGAAGAGCGCTGTTGAACAATGGGGAAATATTGCGGGATTGGTAGCCGGAATTCAGAACAATGATTTCTCACTCATTGGCAGAAGTCTCAACGATGTAATTATAGAACCTGTCCGCAGCATTCTGATTCCGAAATTTGACGACATAAAACAAAAAAGCCTGAATATGGGAGCGCTTGGTGGTGGAATTTCCGGATCCGGCCCTTCCGTTTTTATGCTGACTGAGAAAAGAGAAACCGCTGAAAAAATTGCCCAAATGATGCAGTCAGTGTATGATGAAATCCAAATAGAAAGTTTCGTCTATGTCTCTAAAATAAACCCTTGCGGAATTCAGATCATAGAAGAAGCCTAAATCAAAAACCTTAACACAACCAAAAATGATATACTATAATTTAAAAGACCATCAGGAAAAAATAGATTTCAGAAATGCTGCAATAAAAGGCCAGGGAAAAGATAAGGGACTCTTTTTTCCGGAAAAAATCCCTCAGTTTGATCAGGATTTCATTCAAAATATTGATCAATATACCCATGAAGAGATTGCTTACAGATGTATGAAAGATTTCGTTGGGGAAGAAATTCCCTCGGAGATTTTATGGGAAATCGCTTCTGAAACGGTCAATTTTGAAATTCCTCTGGTAAAGATCAATGACCAAATCTTTGTTCTTGAACTCTTTCATGGACCTACTTTAGCGTTTAAAGACATCGGAGCCCGGTTTATGAGCCGCTATCTTTCTTATTTTCTGAAAGATCAGCAGAAAAAAGTCACTGTACTTGTTGCCACTTCAGGAGATACCGGTGGTGCCGTTGCTCATGGATTTTACCAGGTTCCCGGGATTAGTGTCGTTATTCTTTATCCTAAAAATAGAGTAAGTCCCGTTCAGGAAAAACAACTTACAGCATTAGGAGCAAATATTTCTGCTCTGGAAGTTAATGGTAGTTTTGATGATTGTCAGGATCTGGTGAAACTCGCATTTGCAGATGAAAAAATTAATGAAAAATTACTTTTGACATCCGCCAATTCCATCAATGTGGCAAGATGGCTTCCGCAGCAGATTTATTATCTTCTTGCTTATAAACAATGGCTTACTCAACAAGATGAAAAGCCTGTCATCTGTGTTCCCAGCGGAAACTTCGGAAATATTTGTGCCGGGTTATTGGCTCACTTCAGAGGACTGCCTGTTGACCATTTTATTGCTGCCTGCAATGACAATCATGTTGTTCCTGAATATCTGAAAACCCAAAACTTTCAGCCACAAAAAGCGGTCCCTACCCTATCGAATGCAATGGATGTAGGGAATCCGAGCAATTTTGTAAGGATTCTAGAACTTTTCGGACATCAGTTTAATGCGTTACAAAATACAGTATCTGCCTATTCCGTTAATGATCAGGAAACAATGAATACAATTACAGAAATATATCAGAAGTATCATTATCTTCTTGACCCTCATGCTGCGGTAGCATTTGCCTCTTTGGAGCAGTATCTGGAAGAAAATCCGGGTAAAAAAGGCTTTATTCTGGGGACCGCACATCCGGTAAAATTCCCAGATGCTGTAGAAAAAGCTACTGGTACTTCTATCGAAATTCCGGAATCACTGAATGATCTAATGAAAAAGGAGAAAAAAACTGTAGAAATAAATTCAGATTTTGAAGAATTAAAACGATTTTTGCTTCATAAAATTTGAAGCAATGAGCAAAATATATCTTGAAGATGTAAAAATATATGCCTACCATGGCGTTCTTCCTGAAGAAAATATTATCGGGACCTATTATATCCTGAATACAGAACTTCATACCGATCTGTGGAAAGCTGCCGGATCTGATGATTTGCATGATACGATAAGCTATGCCGACATCAATGAAATCCTCCACCAGGAAATGAAAATAAAATCTAAACTGCTGGAACACGTAGCAGGAAGAATTATTTCCAAAATTCATGACCGCTTTCCACAGATCGATTATATTAAATTAAAAATTACCAAAACCGCTCCACCAATGCAGGGAGAAATGAAAGGAGCCAGCATTGAACTGGAAAAAAGTTTTAAACCGGAAAATTAAAATTCTTATTTTCAACCAAACAAAAAAACATAAAAATTGAAATTCGTTAAAATATTATTTCTAGTACTCTTTATCAATGCTTTTGGCCAGACAGGTGTTGATAATCAATTGGCAAGCTATAACTTTCCAAAGATCAAATCCAGCATCACAATGCCGGTAACCATTCCACTATCGGAATTAAGCAATATGATCAACGCCTCCGTAAAAGACCTCGTCTACCAGGATGATTCATATACAGACAATAATAATGATCAGTTTAAAGTAAAGGTATGGAAGACACGGCCAATCCGGCTTGTTGGCGGTACCAATCAGAACCTGCTCATTGAAGTTCCTTTGAAAATATGGGCAGAAAAAGGAATCGGAACCTTAGGCGTATATACCTACCAGAATACAACCTTTGAAACGGTAATGTCTTTTAATACGACCGTTAATTTTAAAAATAACTGGACAATTACCACCAATACCCAACCCAATGGATTCAGATGGGTAACTAAACCGGTGCTTGATTATGGAAAAATCCAGATTCCGATCACTTCTATTGTTGAAAAAAGTTTAAAAGAACAACAGGAAAAATTCTGCAAAACTATCGATCAGCAGATGGCCACCCAGCTGAATTTTCAACAATACGCTTTAATGGCCTGGAATACATTTCTGCAACCTTTCAATATTTCCGAGGAATATAATACATGGCTGAAAGTAAGTCCGGTAGGAGTCAATATTACCCCTTTGAAATTTTATGCCAACCAGATCAATGCAACACTTGGAGTGGACATTTATTCGGAAACCTTCACTGGAAATAAGCCGACAGCGTCTTCACCGGTAACTTCTGTTGCTAATTTTAATTTCAGCCCTACCGTTGCAGATAAGTTTGTTTTACAGACTACAGCCAATATTCCTTTTACCGAAGCGAGTAATATGGCCAGAAAAACTTTTTTAAACAAAGAATTTGATATTCGGGATTCTAAAGTAAAAGTAACCGACGTAAGAGTTTATGGAGTTGACAACAGAGTGGTCATCGAAGCTCAGACAGATGGTTATATTCATGGAACTTCCATTATCTCCGGAATCCCTGTCTATGATGATGTAAAAAGAAAAATTGTCTTATCAGAAACCAAGTTTAAGCTGAAAACAACCAATATCCTTCACAAAACAGCTTCTGTACTTTTTCAGGGAAAGATCATAAAAATGATTGAAGAGGAATACGGAATTCCCACTCAGGAACTGGAAGAAACCTCCAGAAAAAGCATTGAAGAGGCATTCAATAAAGAATATTATAAAGGTTTAAAGATGAACGGAAAAGTATTCAACCTTAAGCCAAGCAAAATCCTGCTCAGTAACACGGGAATCACAGCCGTTATTGACACCAATGCCTCATTAAAACTCCTTGTGAATGGATTTTAACATTAAAACTAAAAACTAAACTTTAAAAAACTAATACCTAAACCATGAGAAAATATTTAGTAGTTGTGGATAAAAACAGATCCGATAAATTAATAAGATTGGCCAATCTTGTCATCGACAGAATTGTTGTTGTATTTATATTTATGGCTTTTGGATTTGTTTCGTCTTTACTATTCAAGCTGACAAACATTGATTTTTTCATTGAGATTCCTCAGAAAATGGCACAAGTCAACAGAGTGGTGGATATATTGATGACCTCAACGGTGTATTTCATCTATATTCTGCTTATTGAATACTTTACCAAAGGCAGATCTATCGGTAAATATATTACAGGAAGTAAAGTGATTTGTATAGACGGTACCGAACCTACATTCAAGGATTATTTCATCAGAAATATTTCCAGGTTTGTACCTTTTGATGCCCTTTCTTTCCTGGGTGAGAACGGATGGCATGATAGCTGGAGTGAAACAAGAGTGGTAAACCTTAAAAAATATATGTCTGAAACTCAAGCAAAAAGCGAAATAGACAACCTTGGAGCAAAAGAAATTGCTTAAAAACTTTTGATCATAAAGAATTTTTACTATATTTGCACACCTCAAAAATGGTAAGAATGGTACTTTGGCCGAGCGGCTAGGCAGTGGTCTGCAACACCATCTACAGCGGTTCGAATCCGCTAGGTACCTCAGAAAAAACCTCTAATATATTTAGAGGTTTTTTTGTTTTTTGGTCTGTTATTCTTCCAGACTACTTTATCCATAAAAATCATCGGAAATCTTCTTTTCTGGAAGTATTTTTTATCTAAAATTCACAACTGACAGTAAGAAAAATCAATTGGTCTGCAAGTACGCCCTGCACAACACCATCCTTCTCCGCAAGGTTCTTCATTATTACAGTTCAAACCTCCTTTAATTGTTCTCAAACTTTCTCTTTAAATTTTCTTTAAATTTTCTTTAAATTTTTCATAATTATTGATTTTATAAATTAGATAACTCATATATGAAATTTTGGTAAGCACAAAATATTATTTTATTTCCCAATATTCTTTCCCTTTTCTAAGAAAAACCGTACAACAGGTCATCATAAATAAAAAACTATCTTAATGAAAGGTAAAAAAATGATAAATTCCGGACAGATGGACAGCCTTATATAAGGCAAAAAAAATCCTCGGAAATTCCGAGGATAAAAACTAATAACCATGAAAACTCAAATTAAACATGAGTTACATAACTACATTGAAAAATCGTGCCAAGAATTCAAATTTTCGAAAAAAAAATTAAATTATCTCCTAAAGACACTTTTTTATCATTTAATCATTTTATTTCATTTTTATTGTATTTATAAAAACAGGATCATAATTATTTATAATTAATTAAAATAAGTTCAACCCTGAAACCATATCATTATCAATAAAATAATTAATTTTTAATTAAAATAAAATTCACATTCAGAAATAAAAAAATTCACTTCAGGGAAGAAATCGGTCAAATCAAAAGCATATATCCAAAATTGGCATAATTTATTCTGTATTCAACCTAATCCACAAAATTTAATATCATGGCAAAAAAAAATTTCAACAAAGAAGATTTCATTCAAAATAATGAAGGACAATATCAGATTGAATTTAAAGTTCGTGAAATAGGAGAAGGTATCAATCTTATGGTAGAAAGACTAAACGAGAACGGAACATATGAAATGATTCAGGCTCCGGTAAAAAGATTCAATGAAAGTATATTCGTTGTTTGGGATCATCCATTTGATGGCAGAATAGTATTCGATGTATAATCTAACGAAAGTCTGCATAAAAAAAGCCTCCAGAAGGAGGCCTCAAAAAACACAAATGATGAAAAAAAATTTTATATCAGAAATAAAAAATTATTTTATCTCTTAATAGATTACCAAATTTAGACCAGTCTATCTTTTTATTTTATGAGTAGAATCATAAAAATTGTTTTTATTTTCACAGATCAGAATAAGAGATGCCAGACTTTATCCTGATTGAATCAATCAAAAAACTCCTCAATTGAGGAGCCCTTTTATCATCTGGATAAAATATATGGAAATTAAAATGCTTCTGTTTTCATCTGAAAACACATCCAGTGAATAAACAAACCCACTTCATTGTCAAATAAAACAGGTCCGGATTCAAAAATAGCCAGTATGCTGCTTCTATTTTATGAGCAGAATCATAAAAGGGGATCATGCTCAAAAGCTATGGTAAAACAATTGAATACCGATTGATTATTCTAAATTTTATAGATGCAAGAATTAGTGATTCGAATACTTTATTTTAGGAAGCTAAGTAATGTAACTTCGTCGCTGATGAAGCTTTGTGACTATGCGCTCGCTTCTTCAGATCGATTGAAAACCGATTCCTTCTTAGCTCACTTAAAATAAAGCATACACTAACATGAAGCTTTGCGTGAAACTCTACCTTCACAACTTTTGATCTAATTGGTAAAGAAGATAATATTTTTTCTATTCAGATGAACTCATTTTTCTGCTTGGTCCACAACCTTTGGTGCTTATCCATAAAAGATTATGAGATTAGAGTACCTAAAAAAGAAACGACCTCCTTACGGAGGCCTAAAAAACACAAATGATGAAAAAAATCTATTTAGAAAAATCCAAACAGAAATATTGTTATGCTGCTATTGCATTCTTCTGTTGCAATCAATAGACAGCTATTAATAACTTGATCCTAATATTGAAGGGATGTAAATTTAGGATAAATATTTTGTTTCTACAAAGTTATTCTTCCCATGTAATCGGAACATATATGGTAATATATCCATCCGCATCCAATTTATCATCAGAAACAGTAGCAACAACCGTTCCATAACCTACCCAGCCTCCCTGGCCCTGAATCCCTGAAAACTCATACGTTCCCGCCGGCAAATCCTCTTCAGAAAACTGTGGAAGCGCACGATCATGGTATCTGTCGCTGAAATATTCCTCACCTGTAACAATATTTTTTGCCACAAAACCTCCCAAATCAAAACCTGAACCAGAAAGCATTTTTGTTCCGTCTTTTGCCAAAAGCCCATAACGAACCGGAAAGGTTTGCGTTTTTGCATCTTTATGAGATGCTTCAGTACATACTTTAGCTGGAACTTCCACTCCATCGATGGAAGTAAATGAAGTAGTAACAGCCAATAATCCTAAAACAGCTGATACTGTAAAAATTGTTTTTTTCATATTAAAAGTAATTTAGTATCTCAAAAATAGCCAACCCAAATGAATTCAACAAAAATTATGGATTAACTATATTTTACAATTACTTTTCATAAGACATTCCCTCCCGAAAACAGAGAACGATGACGAATCTGAGATAAATTTTCTTATATTTACCAAAAATTCTGGTCCATCACAAAATCTATGCTAAGCTTTCGGAATCTCCCATCAATAGTATAAAATTTATCAGGATTTATAATTCATAATTCTTTTTACGATCAATTTTAACACTCATTAACTAAAATTTGGCTTCATAATTGAAAATAAAAATAAAACTAAAGCCGTTTTGGCTTAAGCTTATTAAAATTTGAGTTATGAAAAAGATAGTATTAGCAGGTTTTTTATCCGTCTTCTTAATGACGGCCTGTAAGAAAGATGATGCGGTTGCAGAAAAATCGCTGGAAGCACAAAAACTGGAATTCCAGGCAAGACAACTTGAAATAGAAAAACAAAAGTTGGCTATTGAAAAGGAAAAGCTTGTATTTGAAGCTCAGAAAAAAGCAGATAGTATCTCTGAAAGCAAAAAGGCAAAAGCTACTGCCTCCAATAATTCAAAACCACAGGTTATAAGAGAAACCAGAACTGTATACAGAGACAGAAACTCAAATTCAGGAGGTGGTAATGGCACCTATGCTGATAACGGAAGCAGTGCTTCACAGGGAACCACCAAGAAAAAAGGAATGAGTAAAGCAGCAAAAGGAACCATCATCGGTGCCGTAGGGGGTGCCGCTGCCGGAGCAATCATTGCGAAGAAAAACAGAGGACTTGGTGCTGTAATCGGAGGTGTGGTAGGAGGAGCAACAGGTTACACCATCGGTAGATCCCAGGATAGAAAAGATGGAAGAGTACAGCCTCGATAATAATATTTTTAACCATAAGATATAAAGATTGCTTATTTTTAAGCAATCTTTTTTTATGATACAGATCCTTATTTCTACTGTTTTCATAATTCCAGTCCTGATGGGCTGGGGAAAGATCATGGAAAGTTTCTTTGGAAACGGATTCGGAGGAATTTCAGGAAAAGCACTTTCAGGAATCTTAGGAATCAGCCTTGTATGGGCACTTCTTTCTTTTTCCGTTCCATTGAATATCTATGTCGAGATACCTTCTATTCTACTGGGATTACTCTATTTTTTTAAAGATCAACTGTACCGTGAACTGTACACGTTTTCAAAAAGAGACTATGGGCTGGCTGGCATTGTTTCATTGATCATTTTACTGACTGGTTCTTACACTCCTTTTATATTAGATCATTTCGGGTATTATGTCCCAACAGTCAAATGGCTTACAGAATATGGTTTGGTCAAAGGGATTTCCAATCTGGATCTTACACTTGGGCAGATGTCTCTCTGGCATATTTTCCAAGCAGGATTCTCCGGTTTTTCAGATCCTTTTCTGAGGATCAACACCGTTTTGCTGATCATTTATTCCATTTATAGTATAGAAAGGAAACATTGGATTCATCTGTATTTTTTACCTGTACTGTTTTTATTTTCGCAATCTCCCAGCCCGGACCTGCCTGTTATTATCTTTTCGCTGATTATTTTAAATGAAATTGTCATAGGCAGTAAAAACACCACACTCCTTTTCGCATTCTCTATATTTGTTTTTGCTGTAAAGCCTACCATGATATGGCTTCCGATATTTGTTTTTCTGCATTCCGTTCTCATTCTTAAATCCAATGTACAGAAACTGCTTTTCGGGATTGCTATTCTGCTTTTATTCTTTATTAAAAACATATGGACCTTCGGCTACCCTATCTTTCCGGTGGCTATTGGAGATATGGGAGTATCCTGGAAACCTAATCCGGAAGTTTTAAAAATTTCTTCGCAATATGCAATTCTTAAGACGTATGACATGCAGTATTCTTATGAAGAAATTCAGCGGTTTTCAACAACAGATTATATTAAGAACTGGCTTTTCCTCAAAGGAATCAAGTCTAAGATCAACATTCTGTTCATTCTCAGCCTTATTCTGTTCTCAATACTGGCTTTGGTCAAAAAAAGAAAAATCCTCAACTTAGTCTGTATATCAATATTGATAAAAAGTGTATTGGTACTGATATTTTCTGCGCAATACCGATTTTTCATAGACGTATTCTTTGTGATCTTTTTTATGGTATTCTATGGGTATTTTGATAAAAGAAAATCAATAGCCGTATTCTCAGTATTCAGCATACTCATCATTTCAATATTATCTTTTCCCGGCATCATTCAAAAATATATTCCTAGTTTCAGAGTAGGTGGGTTTATGACAGGGATAAAAAAAGAACAGTTTTACAAACCGGCAACTTATGAATACATGACGTTCAAGTCTTTTAAAGTCGGAAATCTGAAATTTAACGTATCAAAAAACTACCCTTATAACTTTGACACTCCATTGCCTGCTATTTCCACTGGCTATATTTTTGATGATGTTAAAGCCGGAATTTTCCCTCAGCTTATTGATAAAAATAACCTTGGTAAAGGATTTATCTGGAAAAAAATGACTTCTGATGAAAAACAGGAAGGACAAAAAGTGATCAATAATATCGAAAACACTGATAAATAGAACAAATCCTGAAACTTTATTATATGAAGAAAAAAAGGTAATTTTGTAGTATGTTCAACACATTAGGTAATCTTCTTAGTCTTACAACATTTGGAGAAAGTCACGGAGTGGCTTATGGCGGTATCATCAATAATTTTCCGGCAGGTTTAACGGTAGATCTCGATAAGGTTCAATATGAACTGAACCGAAGAAAACCCGGTCAGTCTGCTATTGTTACACAAAGAAAGGAAAGCGACACAGTAAAGTTTCTTTCCGGGATCTTTGATGGAAAAACAACAGGTACCCCAATCGGTTTTATCATTGAAAACGAAAATCAGAAATCAAAGGATTATGACCATATCGCAGGAGCATATCGTCCGAGCCATGCGGATTTCACCTATGATCAGAAATTTGGTTTCAGAGATCATCGTGGCGGCGGGAAATCTTCTGCAAGAGAAACAATGAACTGGGTTGTAGCCGGAGCTTTTGCCAAACAGCTTTTACCCGAAATAGAAATCAATGCTTACGTTTCTTCCGTAGGTGATATTTTCTGTGAAAAACCTTATCAGGCTCTTGATTTTTCTAAAACGGAAAGCAATGATGTACGTTGCCCGGATGCTGAAACGGCTGAAAAAATGATTTCCAGAATCAAGGAGATCAAAAAAGAAGGAAATACCATTGGAGGAACCATTACCTGCGTCATCAAAAACGTTCCGGTAGGAATTGGTGAACCTATATTTTCAAAACTTCAGGCAGAACTTGCAAAAGCGATGCTGAATATCAATGCCTGCAAAGGATTTGAATACGGAAGCGGTTTCTGTGGTGCTAAAATGACAGGAAAAGAGCATAATGATGCTTTCAATACTGATTTTACTACAAAATCAAACCTTTCAGGTGGAATCCAGGGTGGAATTTCCAACGGAATGGATATTTATTTCCGTGTAGCATTCAAGCCTGTAGCAACCATTCTGAGGCCTCAGGACAGTATTGACAAAGATGGAAATGCAGTTGTGGTAGAAGGAAAAGGGCGTCATGACCCTTGTGTGGTTCCAAGAGCTGTTCCGGTAGTGGAAGCCCTTGCTGCATTTGTATTAGCGGATCTGTTTCTGATCAACAAAACAAGAAATATCAATCATTTTTAACATAAATATTTTTGGTAATGAAAAATTACTGGGATAAGGGAGTTTCTTTCGAAGAGTACCTTCAAATTGCAAAAGAAAGATTAGAGAATCCTGCCAATCAGCAGGAGGCTGAATATAAACAATATTATGAGCTGGGTCTTCAGAGAATGGACAGAACGGTAAAAAAATACGTTCCTGATGAAGATCAGCTGAAAGAGCTGGCGACGAAAAACTTTGACGGAAAGATCTTGATTATCTCTGAAGCATGGTGCGGTGATGCAAGTGCAACCGTTCCTGCATTATTCAGATTTTTTGAAGGGCATAACGACGTAAGAGTTTTCCTTAGAGACAGCGATAAGAGTCTGATCAATCAGTTTCTGACCAACGGTACGGAATCTATTCCTAAGGTTTTGATTCTGGATAATGAATTTAACGTTAAAAGTTCATGGGGCCCACGTCCGAAATACGGATATGAGCTTTTGATGAAGTATAAGGCAGATCCTGAAGGCTATCCAAAAGATACTTTCTATAATGATCTGCAGATATATTATGCCAAAAACAGAGGTAAGGACGCTGTTCAGGAAATTTTAGATCTGCTATAATAAAAAGATATGAAGAAAAATATCATTTATCTCATATTGATTGTCATTATCGGTGTTGTTGCTTTCGTACCGGGGATAAGGAATTTCCTAAAGGATACATTCTTTCCGGTGGCAACCATTGAGAAGGCCGTACATGTAAGTGAAGAGGATTATGATGTTGACCTTAAAGGAATCAATGCACCAAGCACTAATCTTAAAAACTTTAAGAACAAAGCTGTTTTCCTTAATTTCTGGGGAACCTGGTGCCCACCATGCAGAAAAGAATGGCCTTCCATTCAAAAGCTGTATGATTCCAGAAAGGATCATGTGGATTTTGTACTGATTGCTATGAATGATAAGGAAGAAGATGTAAGAAAATTTTTGAAGGAAAATAATTATACGGTTCCTGTTTATATTGCGCAAAGTCCTATTTCTGAAAAAATACTTCCTAAGGTATTTCCTACCACTTTTCTTCTGGATAAGAACGGAAGAATCCTTATTAAAGAAGACGCTTCAAAGGATTGGGACTCAGAGACTGTGCATCAGTTCATTGACAATATTATCAAATAGTTTTTTTAACTAAATTTTATAATTTGTTGGTACAGGATTTGTGAAATTTACATCATTGAAAAATGTATTTAAATCCAAACACAAAATGAAATATTCAAAATTAAATCTTGCAAAAGAAGCTATCAATCACAAGGGCTTTATAAAAAAGATCCCTGATATTTTCAGAATGGTCAAAATGTGGAGAAAAGGAATTTATCCTATGAAATCCATTGACATTATTCTTCCTCTGTTGGGAATTTTATACGTCATCTCTCCTATCGACCTGCTTCCTGAGTTTGCCATACCGGTTCTTGGAGTCATGGATGATCTGGCAGTTTTATCACTGACTATTCCCAAACTCATCAAAGAGGTAGACAAGTTTTTACTTTGGGAAACCGAACAAAGATACAAAGGCACTCAAGTTATTGATGCCGAAATCGTAAAATAATAGTTTATTATATTTTTCAAACCATCCTGGTCCATCCGGGGTGGTTTTTTATATACAAATAGGCGATAAATTTTTAGGCCTTATTTCAATTCCTTAAATTTGCAACATCTAATAAAAAATAATGGAAAGTAAAAAAGAATTCTTCTTAGAGTGCTACAAACTAGGCATCATCAAATTCGGAAGGTTTACCCTTAAAAGTGGTATCGAAAGCCCTTTTTATGTAGACCTGAGACCTTTGGCTTCTGATCCTAAAATTTTAAAAAATCTTGCTAATTATTTATTGGAAATGCTTCCGTTAGATAATTTCGATTTAATCTGTGGAGTTCCTTATGCTGCGCTTCCTATGGCTACTGCGATGTCTCTGGAAAGCTATATTCCATTAATTATTAAAAGAAAAGAAGCGAAAAGCTACGGTACCAAAAAACTGATCGAAGGAATTTATCAGAAAGGACAGAACTGTCTTTTGGTAGAAGATGTGATCACTTCAGGAAAATCTTTGCTGGAAACCATTCCTGAAATAGAGCAGGAAGATCTTAAGGTTTCGGATATTGTAGTGGTTCTGGACAGAGAGCAAGGCGGAAAGCAACTATTGGAAGGTAAAGGATACAGGGTCCACACACTATTCAATATTTCAGAAGTATGCGACATTCTTCAGGAGACGGGTGAATTGTCAGATGAAGAAGTAAAAAGAATCCAGGACTTCCTTCAGGGGAATCACATTCAGTTTGAAGAAGAAATCAGAACTTCTTACGAACAGAAACTTCAAAATGCCCAACATTCGGTTTCTAAAAAATTACTGGAAAATGCTTTAGCAAAACAATCCAACCTGATTGCCTCTGCTGATGTTACCACTACTCAGGAATTATTGGCCTTAGCAGAAAAAGTAGGACCTCATATTGTTGCTTTAAAAACACATATAGATATTATTTCTGATTTTGATTACGAAAAAACGATTACTCCGTTAAAAGAAATTGCAGCAAAACACCAGTTCTTATTAATGGAAGACAGAAAATTTGCTGACATCGGAAATACGCAGGAACTTCAGTTTACCAGCGGTGTTTTCAAGATTACAGACTGGGCAGATTTTGTAACGTCTCAGGTCATCGGAGGTTTTGAGTCATTAGACTGTTTCAGTAATGTAGGAGTTGTGGCTATTGTCGGGATGTCTTCCAAAGGAGCTCTTACAACGGCAAGCTACCGTGAAGAAGCACTGAAAGTCGCTCAATCTCATCCTAACGTGATTGGCGGAGTATCTCAGAATAAACTTCCTGAAGAGCTTTTATTATTCACTCCGGGAGTCAATCTTGCTGATTCAGGAGACGGAAAAGGGCAACAGTACAACACCCCAGAACACGTTTTCAAAACCCTGCACACCGATTTTATCATTGTAGGGAGAGGAATCTATAAATCTGAAGATCCTGAAGCAGCTGCAATCACTTACAAAGCGGAGGGTTGGAATGCCTATATTAATTCTTTGGAAAAAAAAGCAATTCAGGAGTAAAAACCTATAAAGTATAATACAAAATAAGTTATATTTGGGCTTTATCACCGATATTTGAAAAAGTTCAGCATTTGCCTTATTTTGTTTTGGGGAGTTATACAAGTTTCTGCTCAGAAAGACAGCATCTATATTGAAGCTAAACTGTCTCCTGACAAAAAGAACCTTGAGGTCAATCAGGAGATTGTCTATTACAATCATTCTGATAAAGATCTGAATACAGTAAAACTTCTCAACTGGGTTTCCGCCTATAACAAGCGGGGAACTTCTCTGGTCTACAGAAAACTGGAAGACCGGAATAATGATTTGCATTTTGCGAAAAATCATCAACTGGGAAAACTTCTTGAATTGAATGTTAAAAATTCAGATCACGAAGAGATTCCTTTAAGTACACTTTCAGATGAAAATCTTTTCATTCCTCTGAAAGCGGCATTAAAACCTGGTGAAAGTGTTACTTTGCAACTTCACTACCGGATGCAGCTTCCCGATCATCAATTTACGGGATACGGAACAGCCGGCCAGAATGTTGTATTAAAATATTTCTTTATTGTTCCGGATCATTTTGATCCGGACAATATAGATAAAAGAAACTACCACGACATTGAAGAACCCGTTAGTTTCAATACATTCTGGACAGTCAATTTTGACATCCCTGTCAATACCTTTGTTGAAGGAAATCTTCCACAGGTACAGATGAACTCTTTCAAAGGCTATCTGGATTCGGATCCTGAATTCCTGATTTCTCTTAGCCAATATCCTAATATAAAAGTCAATATTGACGGAACCGATACTGAAGTAAAGTTCGGTTACAACCTGAAGCCTGAAGAAAAGCAGAATCTAGAATTTTATCTGCCTCTTCATTTGAAATTCCTTAAAGAAAAAATAGGCTCCCTTCCGAAAAGCATTTTTATTTCAGATAAATTCAGAGCTAAAGAAGATTTCTTCGGAAATAATGATATTACGTTCTGGAAATTCAGATTTCAACTCTTTACCGAAGCTGAAAAAACCGATCTTGACTATTTCGGGATCATTGCCAAAAAGGTACTTGACGAAAACATTATTGCAGATAAAGATAAAAGCCATTGGTTCAAAAACGGCTTAAAATCATATCTTGAAATTCAGTACCTGAAAAAGTTTTATCAGGATACCAAACTTTTAGGAACTTTACCGGAAACCAAAATATTTGGGATTAAACCTTTAAAAATATTCCATGCTTCCAAAGTAAAACTTCTGGACCGCTATGGACTGGCTTATCAGTATATCATGTTACAGAATCTGGATCAGAAGATTGATGAAGTTTTTCCGGTCCTCAGTAATTTTAATGACATGGCAATCAGCAGCTTTGAAACCGGAAGCCTATTCAGCTATTCTGCGGATAAAATGGGCGAGGATTCTTTCAATGATATTGTAAAAAATTATATTTCTAAAAACTCAGGAAAAAAAATCAATCCTGAAGAATTTTTGACCGACCTGTCTGAAAAGAATAAATCAACAAGTTATCTGTCTAATTTTTTTAAGCAGAAAAACAGAGTTGATTTCAAACTGAAACATATCAAAAAGGAAAACGATTCACTACAGATCAGAATTGCAAGAAATACAGATGTTGCCATCCCTGTAAAACTGGAAACGGAAACCAAAGAAGGAGAGAAAAAAGCCTATTGGATTGATACGGAGGAAAATCAGCGTATCACCAGCTTATCCCTTCCCGCTTCAGACAACATCTACAAAATGACACTGAACAGTGGTTATATCTTCCCTGAATCGAATTACAGAGATAACTTTCTGTATGCAAAAGGACTGTTCTCCAACGCAAAAAAAATTAAACTTAAATTAATAAAAGATATTCCCAATCCTGAATATAATGAAATTTATATCAGCCCCAGAGTTCGCTTCAACAACACGTATGATAAGTTTCTCTTAGGAGTTAATTTGAAAAATCAATCTTTTTTTGATCAGAAATTTCTGTATTCAGTTACCCCTACCTACAGTACCGGAACAGGAAAACTTACCGGTTCAGGAGCAGTCTCCTACTCTTTCATGCCTGCTGAAAGTATTATCCGAAGCCTGACTTTTGGAGTTTCAGGAGCTTATTTTCATTATGATTATGGATTGGCCTACAGAAAAACGTCCATATCTTCATCAATCAGCTTCAGAAAGAATCCAAGAAGTACTGTGAGCAGAAGCATTGGAGCCTCTTATAATTATTTTGAAAGAGATCTGAGTCCTCTGATGATTGCCAATGAAGACTACAGTAAATATAATCTCTGGAGCATCGGCTATGGATACAGTGACAGCCAGATGATTCATGAAAAAAGTTTCAGCCTGAGTACCCAGGGAATGGAAGACTTCAATAAAATAACTGCTGAAGGTTTCTACAGATGGGAATTTGCACCTAAACAAAAACTTAGTGTACGTTTATTTGCCGGCTATTTTTTAAGAAATGATACCCGAAATGATCTGTTCGACTACGGAATTTCAAGAGTTTCGAATTATTCATTTTCGTACACCCTTTTAGGAGAAAGTGCCAACAGCGGTCTTCTTTCACAACAGTTTATTCTTGCTGATGGTGGTTTTAAATCATTCCTTCCCGGAACAGTCAACCAATGGATCACTTCTATGAACGTAGACTCCAGCATCTGGAAGATATTCCATGTGTATGCTGATGCTGGAATTTATAAAAATAAAGACATTCCTGCAAAATTCATATGGGACAGTGGTATTAAAGTAAGAATCATCCCTGACTTTTTAGAAGTTTATTTCCCGATACAGTCTTCGCTGGGCTTTGAACCGTCCTTCAAAGACTATGCAAAACGAATAAGATATACGCTGGTGCTGAATCTTGGTTCCATTATTAATGCAGCCAGAAGAGGATGGTATTAGGAAAATAAATCATCAAAAATAAAAGGATATTGTGATCCACAAAAACAAAAGAACAGTCCATTGTAATGAACTGTTCTTTTGTTTATTAAGATTAATCTTTCACAATTTTCTGGGAAATAGGAACATTATTAATGGTACCTGTTACAATATAAGTTCCTTTGGCCAGTTCTAAAATATCCAGACTTGTCGCCAGCTTTGTAGGTGATTTTTTCACAACCTGTCTGTAATTATCATATACTTTCACATCCCGAACTTCGGTTCCGAAAAGAATTTTCCCATCTTTGATATAAGGATTCTGTACAAAACCAGACTTCACTGTTCCTTCAAACAGAAGATCTGTAATGGTATCTGTTTTATTCTCTTTTTTTAAAGCTGTTGTTATCATAGGGGAAGCGGCGGGCTGATCTCCTTTATATTGATCTGCATTCACTCCATATCCTACAAAATCCAGAACATTGGGTGATTTCGGTCCTGCAACCTGTACAATATTTCCTGCTAAGGCTATTTTACCGGACACTCCTGAAATATTTATTCCTGAAGAATCATTGGGAGTCCCGTCAAAATTGGTAATGATCGTTGCTATAAAATCCGGTGTCGGTAAATTTTCAGTCCCCTTTTCAATAGCCGCCTCCTGAATCAGATAAGTCTGATCCGGTCCCAAAGTAAGATCCGGTAAAGTGTGATATTGCGTAAATGCACCTACCGCCGGAGCATATTGTATACTTGCCCCCGTTAAAGAAACCAGATTGGTCCCGATATTTTTGAGCATAATATAACTATACTTCGAAGCTGCATCAGGATTATCCCCACCTCCATAGATCTCGCTGATCACAATCTGAGCATTTGTAGATGCTGTAATGCATATTAAACCAACAACAGTAAAGATTTTTTTCATCATATCAATTTTAAAAATGGTTTCATTATAAAAATATCAAAAAAGATACCACCAAATTATGAAATAATCACAATAAAAAACAGCCATTTCGATGAAATGGCTGTTTATATTTTAATCTTAAAGAGATGATTAGTCTTTAAGAATTTTTTGAGATACCGGCTGGTTGTTTACAGTACCTGTTACAATGTAGTTTCCTTTTGCCAATTCAGCAACATTTACTGTTCCGTTTTGTTTTACAGAAGCTTCTTTTATCAGCTGTCCGAACATGTTGAAAACTTTTACATCTTTAACGTCTGCACCGAAAGTAATTTCGTTGTTTTTAACGAAAGAGTTTTTCACAAAATTTGCTGGTTTTGCGTTTTTAGATTCTACAACCGCTAAACTTCCCATCGTTGAGTTCTCAGGAGTAGGAGCTGTTTTAGTGAAATCTGCACCATTATTGTTAGTATCAGCACCATTTCTCGTAATAGAAGAATTATTATCTAAAGCAGGAGCTGCTGCTGTCCCTTCAAATGAAGTAGCATTTCCATATCCCACAAAATCAAGAACATGAGCATTTGTAGGTGCAGTAGTTTGAATAACGCCGTTTGTCAAAGCAACCTTACCATTAACAGCAGAAAAATTCATTCCTCCTGGATAACTAGTACCAGAGGTAATATTGGTATTACTTACGACCTGGAAATCAGCTGTTGGAAGAGCTATTCCATTAGCATTAGCTGGGTTTGCCACCATTTCTATTAAATACTTTTGTCCTGGCGCTAAAGTAATAGAAGGTAATGCTGCATAATTATTAAACGTTCCTGTATTAGATGCATACTGTATTGTCGCATTAGATATTGTAGCGGTAGCAGATCCCAGATTAATCAATTCAACATAATCATTCTTATAGGCTGTTGCTGAACTACCTCCAGCACCGTACACCTCATTGATTACAATCTGAGCATTCATTAATGCCGTAGCGGAAACTAGTCCCAAAATAGTAAAGATCTTTTTCATGAATAATTTTTTTAAATATTTATGGAGTAAAACTACAAAAAAAACGCCATTAAACTTTAATGGCGTTATATATTTAACAATTAGTTAATTAACTATTTTTTAATTACTTTTTCAGAAACGTTTTTACCGTTTACAGTTCCTGTTACAATATAAGTTCCTTGTTGAAGATCAGCAACATTTAAAGACTGATTCTCAGAAACAGCAGCTGTTTTTACAACCTGACCTGCCATATTGAAAACTTTAACATCAGACTTAGCTCCGAAAGTAATGTCATTATTTACAATAGTATTTTTAACAAATACTTTTTTAGTTCCTTTAGCTTCTATTGTTCCTAAAGTTCCCGCTGCCGTCCAAGAAACATCATCCAAAACAATTTGTCTACTTCCTGTAGATCTAAACTCGATTACAACATCTCCAGAAACATTTGCAGTTAAAGTTCTAGTATAATTTGTATTCATAGCATCTAATGCATACGAATCATACATTGTTCCATTAACATAAACTTGAATAGTTCTATTAGCTGCTGTACCGGAAGTAAAATAAGACCTAACCGTATATGTAATATCTCCCACTCCAGCTGATCCAGAATTTGCTTTTACGTTTCTAGTACCTGAAGAATCAAAACCAATAGAAGTTCCTGTAACATTATCTGTAGATGTAACTTTTCTTGCCCCACTAAAATTCCATGTAACACTATTGTCACCAACAAAATTACCAGAAGTATAGCCACTAGCCGAAGCACTTAAATTAGTGAAAGATTCTGAACCTTGGGCCGATAATGAAGTAGTAAGAATAGCAACAGCCAATAACGAATAAAGTTTTTTCATGATTTAAAAATTTTTGTTATTAATAATTTCGGGGCTAAATTACATTTAATTTTTTTGACCTCACAATATTTGGGTTAAATTTCTGTTAATAATAGTTGATCTGGTCGTGTTAACATTTTTTAATTATTTTTACGCATTATTTTTCAGGACTTGCGGAATTTTATTATCCTAATCGTATTTTTTTTCTTAGGCATATTTTCAGGAAATGCTCAGGTATTTTCATGGAAAAATCCTAACGTCCCTGAAGACAGCATAAAAAGAGACAGTATACTTGCTGCAAGGCTTGAACAGGATCTTTTTGTAAAAGACACTCTGGATTTTATAAGAACTAATAATAAGATTCTCATTGATGAAGCTGTATTGGCTAAAAATGACAAAAAAAGATTCTTAGGAGAGCTGAATTCTAAAGGATCTATTATCAGGGGAATTACTTTCGGTAATAATCAGGGACAGTCTGTACAGAGTTCCATGGATCTTCAGATTTCCGGAAGGCTTTCCAAAGATGTTACCATTCTGGCGAGTATCTCAGACCACAACCTGCCTATTCAGGCTGATGGATACACTCAGACCTTAGAGGAATTCGATAAGATCTATATGCAGCTTAATATTAAGGAAAAGTCGATTCTCAGAGCCGGGCACCTTGATCTTGTAGAAGCTAAAAACTATTTTGCCAAGTACCAGCGAAGAAGTATGGGAATCCAGTTTCAGACAGAAATTGGTAAAGACAATAAAACATTTGTAGATATTTCCGCTGGGGTTGCGCGAAGTGAATTTCACAGAATTCGTTTTCAGGGGGTTGAAGGAAACCAGGGACCTTACCGTCTGACGGGTAAAAACGGGGAACAGTTTATAACCCTTATCTCCGGATCTGAACAGGTCTTCATTGACGGAATCTTAATGAAACGGGGAGAAAACCAGGATTATATCATTAATTATAACACCGGTGAGGTTACCTTTACCAGCTTCCGCCCTATTTTCCAACAGAATTTCATTACAATTTCCTATAACTACGCCAACAGGAACTATTCAAGATATTTGTTTACAGGGAAGCTTGAACATCAGCGAGAAAGATTCAAAGTGGGTCTTAACTGGTTCATGGAAAATGATAACAAAAATGCACCACTTGCGTTGAGTCTTTCTAAGGAAGATGAACAGATTTTAGCAGAAGCAGGAAATGATCCTAATCTGATGTACGCCCCATCGGGAGTGATTACCGAATATGATGTCAATAAAATTTTATACCGTTTAAATCCGGCCGGAAATTATGAATTTTCCACAGATTCCAGCTTAACACTTTATCAGGTTTCGTTTACTTATTTCGGGGTTAATCTGGGAGATTATAAAATAGCACAAACGACCAATAACGGAAGAGTTTTTCAATATGTAGGCCCTAATCAGGGAGATTACAGAGCGGTAAGAAAACTTCCTTCCCCTCAGAAGTCTCAGGTATACTCTTTAAATTCAGAATATTTACTGAATGACGGGAAAATAGGGGCTGACATTTCTCTTAGCAACTACGATGTCAATCTGTTTTCTTCAAAGGATTCTGATCAGAACATCGGGTATGCATGGCGTATTTTTGGAAATAAAAGTTTTACCAAAAATGCATGGAAAGGAACGCCTAGCTTTGAATACCAATATATAGATAAACAATTCCATATTCTGGACCGTATCAATGATGTGGAATTCTCAAGAGACTTCAACTTAGCCCAGGAATTTAATAAGAAGACCCAAAACAGATTTATTTTCAGTTTTTTGAATAAATGGAATAATAAATCTACCTTAAATTATCGTGTCAATTATCTTAACGAGCAAAACTCATATAAAGGGATTAAAAACGACTTGGACTTCGGATGGATTACCGGAAAATTCTTTACCAAAGGAAATTTATCTTATCTGAATACCAATGCCACCCTTCAGGATACCAAATTTATTCGTGGTGGAATCTCCACAGAATTTGCCGGTAAAAAAGGAAGCTGGACCATCGGGGGAAGTATGGAACACAATGAAAAGAAATATAATGACACTCAACTTATGGATGTCACAAGTTTCAGCTGGAAAGAAATTTTCCTGCAAAAGAAAATCGGAGACAGCACCCGTACTAAATTATTGGCAAAAGTCTACATGAGAGACAATGACTCTGTGCGTGACAACAGACTTCAGAATATGAACAATATTCTTGGGTTCATGGCAGAAAGCCAGATCATCAAAACGGAAAGAACCACCTTGAATGCTTTGATTCACTACAGAAAGTTTTTTTATTCTGGAGCGGAAGGGGATGTGAGCAGAAACAACGATTTTGTTGTGGGGAATATTCTCTACAATCAGCAGCTTTTCAGAAACGGGATGCGCCTTCAGGCATTTTATGAGCTTGGTAACGGACAGGAAGCACAAAGAGAATTCCAATACATAAAGGTAACGGATGGGCAGGGAATCTATAAATGGACGGATTACAATGGAGATGGTATTCAGCAGCTCGATGAATTTGAAATTGCCGAATATTCCGATTTAGCCAAATACATCCGGGTTTATACCAATTCGGTTAGATATATTCCGTCCAATAAAAATAAACTGCAGCTGGCTTTATTCGTTAATCCTGCTATTGTTTTCAATTCAGAAAATGCTTTCTTGAAACGTTGGAACTTCAATATTTCATTAAATTCCCAAAACTCGTTCTATAAAAAAGATAAAGTTCTGGTTCTGAATCCTTTTGAAAAAAACAGTGATCAGATCCTTAAAAATCAAAATATTCTTACCTCTGTACAATTCAACCCTACGGATAAATCAGGATGGAATGGAAATTACCGGATGATCATCAATGATAACCTGATCAATGCGAACTTCAGTAATGAGGAACGTGAGCAGACTTCCCACTTCCTCAATATCGGATATTGGTTCAATAAAGAATTCAGAGTTGACTGGGAAAATTCCGTACATGATATAAAAAACTCTTCTCAGCTATTTGCGACCAGAGATTACCGTCTCAATAATTTTGAAACCAAACCTAAAGCTACCTACAAATTCACCGACGCAATTCAGGCTGAGCTTTCTTCCGCTTTCCGCCAAAAACAGAGAATAGATGGTGAAGAGCTCCTGAAAGCTTTTGATGTTACCGGAACCATCCAATGGGAGCGTAGAAAAACGTCTATCCGTGGGAATTTCTCTTTTATCAGCAACAACTTTACCGGAAACAATTTCAGTATTGTAGGAAACCAGATGCTTGATGGTCTGAAACCAGGGAAAAACCAGGTATGGAGTGTATTTATCCAACAGGCGATCAACTCTTTCATCCAGTTGAATCTAAACTATGAAGGTCGAAATTCCGGTGACAGAACCATCCACATTGGAAGTATGCAGGTAAAAGCAAGCTTCTAGGATTAAAGGTTTAAGGTTTAAGGTTTAAGGTTTAAGGTTTAAGGTTTAAGGTTTAAGGTTTAAGGTTTAAAATTAGTTATTTCTTATGAACTCCTTTTCTCCGCAATACTCTAGTACTCTCCCACCCTCAAACCCTCTCTCCAAAGCTCTCAAACTCACCCATCACATCAATAGATAATATCATACTTCCGGATATTTAGAATTTTGTAAATTTGCACCATGATAAAAATAGGCAACATAGAACTGCCGGAATTTCCACTTTTGCTGGCTCCGATGGAAGACGTAAGTGATCCTCCGTTCAGACGTTTGTGTAAAATGCATGGTGCAGACCTGATGTATTCGGAATTTATTTCTTCCGAAGGCTTAATTCGTGATGCGATCAAGAGCCGTAAGAAGCTGGATATTTTCGATTATGAAAGACCAGTTGGGATCCAGATTTTTGGAGGTGACGAAGAGGCTATGGCCATGTCTGCCAGAATCGTGGAAACAGTAAACCCTGATCTTGTTGATATTAATTTTGGATGCCCGGTAAAAAAAGTGGTGTGCAAAGGAGCAGGAGCAGGAGTATTGAAAGATATTGATCTGATGGTTCGTCTTACAAAAGCTGTTGTAAGCTCCACTCACCTGCCTGTAACTGTGAAAACCCGTTTAGGATGGGACAGTACCAGCATCAATATTGATGAAGTAGCAGAACGTTTACAGGAAACAGGAATCAAAGCATTGACTATCCATGCCAGAACACGTGCACAGATGTACAAAGGGGAGGCAGACTGGGAACATATTTCAAGAATCAAACAAAATCCTAATATTGAAATTCCAATTTTTGGAAACGGTGATATAGACTCTCCGGAAAAAGCATTGGCTTACAAGCAGAAATATGCATGTGACGGAATTATGATCGGGCGTGCAGCAATTGGGTATCCTTGGATTTTTAATGAAATCAAGCATTTCTTTAAAACAGGTGAGCATTTGCCGGAGCCTACGATTTCTGACCGATTACTTGCCGTACGTCAACATGCGGAATGGAGTGCAGAATGGAAAGGAGAAAGACTGGGTCTGGTAGAAATGAGACAGCATTACAGCAATTATTTCAGAGGGATCCCTCACTTTAAAGAGTTCAGAAAAAAATTCCTGGAGGTTTTCACTTTGGAAGAAATGAATAGCCTGATCAAAGAAACCCAACAGTTTTACGAAGAGTATCAGGAACAGGTATAAAACAAAAAACCATCAAATAATTTGATGGTTTTTTTATTTTCTGAATATAGATTCTAATATCCTTCTGAAGTAGATTCATCTTTGATCAAAGCCAATGCTGAAGAGGTTCCGATTCTTTTTACTCCCATGCTGATCATTTTTTCAGCATCTTCAGGTGTTCTTACGCCTCCGGCAGCTTTTACAGGAAGTTTTCCTGCGTTATCCAGCATGATTCTTATTCCTTCGAATGTTGCTCCGTTAGGTTTTCCACCTGTAGTTTGATAGAAACCTGTTGAAGATTTCACAAAAATATGGGGAAAATCATTCTCAGAGAAATTCTCTTCTGCCCAGGCTGCAATATTTTTGGTAAGATCTGCAATCTGAGTATCAGTTAGGGCAGCAATCTCAATGATCCACTTTGTAATTTTGTGGCTCGCCAATCCCAATCTGGTACATTCTACAAATTCTTTTTTTACCAGTGCAATATCACCCTGAAGATAGGCTTGGTAATTGATTACAAAATCCAGTTCATCAGCTCCGTCTTCAATTGCTTTCGAAGCTTCTGCAAGTTTTTCTTCAACGGTATAGGTTCCTTCATGGAAACCAATTACCGTTCCTACTGCAACATTTGAATTTCTTTCCTGAATATATTTCTTGATCTCCGCTACATAATCAGGGCGGATCATTACGGCAAAAATACCATTATCAATCGCTTCCTGAGCAAGTTCTTTATCTTTCTGAAGTGTTTCTTCATTGGAAATACCTGATTGTTCCGGTGTTTTCAGGTAAGTTGAATCCAAATATTGGGCTATGTTCATATCGTTATACTTTCAATTGTCTGTAAATACCTTGTTCTAAAGAAATAAAGGTTTCTGTTCTTGTTACTCCTTTCAGTTTCTGAAGTTTATTCAGGATCTGCATAAGGTGATCATTATCTTTACACAGAACTTTCAGGAAAATAGTATAGTTTCCTGTAGTGTAATGGGCTTCCACCACTTCATTGATGTCATGCAAAGATTTTACCACGTCTGGGTAATGGCTTGGCTGATCCAGAAACACACCGATATAAGAGATGACCTTATACCCGATTTTTTTAGGATTAAGGAATGAAATAGAATTTTCAATCACTCCTGCGTGTTCCAGTTTTTTAATTCTTTGGTGTACCGCGGTAGTCGAAATTCCGACATTTTTCGAAATGTGAGCTAAAGAAGTTTTAGCATTATCCATCAGCATGTAGATGATTTCCTTGTCAATCGAATCTAAATGATAGCTTGTGTTGCTCGAATTTTTCATTTTCTACTTTTTTATTATTTATGTTTTTTTACTGTAAGCTTTTAAATGTTACAAAAACCGGAAAATGATCGCTATATCCGCCCAAATACCGTGTACCGGCATAAGTTCGGAAAGGTCGTCCTTCAAAATTTCTGGTTCTGCTGCTGATTTTTTCAGAATTGAATATATGCGCATCCTGAAAAGCCAGAGTCTTATTGTCTAGAAGAGATCTCGACATGATGATCTGATCATACAGCAATCCAGATTTATAATGAAAAGTAGAATAATTTCTTGTAGAAAACAACTGTTGAAAAGGGTTCATTAGAACCTTCTCATGATCGTTGTCATAGAGAATTTGCACTAAATTTTCATCATCCGGGTTTTCGTTAAAGTCACCACACAATATGACATGTTCCTTGTCTGTATCTACAATTTTCATGATCCGCTCGCGGACCTCGTTCAATATAAAGGCTCTTTTGGGTTTATTGATATCTTTCTCGCGCTTAGAGGGAAGATGGGCGATAAAGACATTAATAATCTCCTCTTTATATTTAATTTTTGAAAAAAGCACATCTCTGGTTGTGTCGTAATTTCCAGTGTTTTTATTTTCTATTTCAAAAAAGAAAGTAATGGTTTCGGAATCGATGACCTCTACTTTATTTTTATCATATAACATGGCTACATCTACTTTTCTTTCATCCATAGAATTGTAATGTACAATTCCATATTGTGAATGAAAAGGTTCCAGCTCTACAAGGTCTTCCAAAACTTTCCTTCCGGAAACTTCGGATAAACCAATAATAAACGGCAATACGCCGTTCTCCTCCTTCATCAACTGAAATACGTGTGAGATTTTAAAAATCTTATTTTGGTATCTCTTTTCATCCCAATTCCTTAAGCCTGACCGGGTAGGATCTAAATGGTGTACAGGTTTCGGATCGGGTAAAAATAAATTTTCAACATTATAAAAAGAGAACAGTTCCATCAACATTAATTTCTATACTTTTATTTATTATGTTCTTTTTCTAAATATAAATTTATTATTCTTTTTTCAAATTTCATTGATTTCCCTACAATAGGTTAAAATCAATTTCCAACAAGAAACACTTCAAATATAACAAAAAACCTCAATAAAACCACTTATAGTGAATTAATTTTTCAAAAATTTCAATAATTTAACATATAATTCAAAATCGGAAAATACGTAAATTTTAAAATAATGAAAATAAAATATTAATTTAAAACTAAAGTTATTGATAATTTCCTGTCCACGTACACATATAACAAATATTATTCCATTTATATGAACAACAAATGGAATATATTAAATACATATGCTCAAGTAGGTATAGACAACTTCTTTATTAAAGGAGATCAGGACGTTTTTCTCGGGTAATTCTTACTGCTTCTTCATGGCGCCATTCTTCTATTTTACCAAAATTTCCGCTCAGTAAAATTTTCGGAACGTCAAGTCCTTTATAACTCTCCGGTCTTGTATAAATGGGTGGTGATAAAAGATCATCCTGAAAACTATCCGTTAAAGCACTTTGTTCATCATTCAAAACTCCCGGAAGCAATCTTATTATGGAGTCTGCAAGAACACAAGCCGCCAGTTCTCCTCCTGTGAGAACATAATCTCCTATCGAGATTTCTTTTGTAATATGAAGATCTCTTACTCTCTGATCTATTCCTTTATAGTGTCCGCAAAGAAAAATCAGATTTTCTTTTATAGAAAGAGAATTCGCTATTTTCTGATTTAAAGTAACTCCATCAGGCGTCAGATAGATGACTTCGTCATAATTTCGTTGAGACTTCAACTCTGAAATACAATTGTCTAAAGGTTCCACCATCATCACCATTCCTGCACCACCGCCGTACGGTTCATCATCAATCTGTCTGTGCTTGTTGATCGCCCAGTCTCTCAGGTGATGAAAATGTACTTCTGCCAGCCCTTTATCCATCGCTCTTTTCAAAATAGAGGTCTTAAACGGGCTTTCCATCAGCTCAGGAAGTACGCTTATTATATCAATTCTCATTGTAATGTTCCGTTTTTCTTAGTAGGTATAATAATTAATCTTAAAGAAGAATCCTTGTTGATATAGCTCCACATCCAGTTGAAGAATATGGCCAGCTTATTTCGAACGCTCAAAATTAACATTAAATGGAGAAACATCCAGAAATACCAGGCCAGAAATCCCTGAAACTTGATAAATGGCAGGTCGACAACGGCTCTGTGCTTTCCGATAGTAGCCAATGAACCTCTGTCATCATACTCATATTCTTTCCACTCGCTCTGATTTTTCTTTAAAAGATTTTTACCTAAATTCTTTGCCTGATTAATAGCTACATTGGCCACCTGTGGATGTCCCTGTGGATATTTAGGGGTTTCCATATAGGCAATATCTCCGATGGCATAAATATTATCGTAGCCTTTTATTTTATTGTATCGATCAACGATATATCGGTTTCGCACCAATTTATCTTCCGGAAAACCGTCTATTACATTTCCTGTAACACCTGCTGCCCAGATTACATTATTGGACGGGATTTCTTTTCCACTTTTCAGGTGTACTTTATCGCCGTCATATTCTGTTACCACTTCTCCGCTCATAAAGGTTACCCCAAGGTCTTTAAGGTACTTCTCGGATTTGTCCTGAGCTTCTTTACTCATGACCGCAAGAGGTTTTTCCGTAGAACTTACCAGAATGATCTTCAAATGATCAAAGTTCATATAAGGGTAATCTCTGGGAAGAATGTCTTTTTTCATTTCGGCAAAAGCGCCTGCCAGTTCTACTCCGGTAGGTCCGCTTCCTACGATAACGATGTTCCAGTTTCCGTCATCACTTCTGCTTTTTTCTATGATTAGCTTCTCAAAGGTCATCAGAACGTGATTCCTGATACTGATGGCTTCCTGGGTATTCTTCATTCCGAAAGCTTTCCCTTCGAGTTCTTTATTACCGAAAAAGTTAGTTTTACAGCCTGTTGCAATGATGAGTTTGTCATAGGTAAATTCTGCCTCATCAGTGATCACCTTATTGTTGACAGGATCTATTTCCCGGACATCCGTCATACGGAATTGTGTGTTTCTGGATTGCTGAAAAATCTTTCTGAAAGGGAAAGAAATATTGGAAGGTTCTATTCTTCCTGAGGCTACCTGATAAAAAAGCGGCTGAAACATATGATGATTCATCCGATCCAGAACAATGACTTTTTTGTTCTTGTTATTCAATGTTTTTGCAAGCTGCAGCCCCGCAAATCCTCCTCCAATAATGATGATTTTTTCGCGTGTTTCCATAATACACAAATTTACTGATTTTATTTAGCATTTAGTAGTGAAAAAAGTTAGTTTTGCAAAACTTTATGACACCAAAAAAGTACACCAAAAAAACTGCCAAACAACTCCATAAGACCAGACGGAAGAAGTATTTTTTCCGCAGATGGGTAATATTGGCAATCCTTATAGTTGCTTTAATCGGCACCGGTTTTTATTTAAAGCAATCTGTCAGCTACTATTACGCTTTGTACTTTAATAAATTTAAGCACAAAAAACTTCACAATAGCGAAAAGGAAGCTCTGAGGATCCAGAGGATTATCAGCAGCAATCTTGACAAAACGTATGGTTTCGATATTTCTCATTATCAGAACAGAGAAGATATTAAATGGGACAGCCTAAGCATAGGAAACAAAACGATCCCTTTAGAGTTCGTCGTGATGCGTGCTACCATGGGAAACAGAAGTGCCGATAAACATTTTGATAAATTCTGGAGCGAAGCTAAAAAGCACGATCTTATCCGGGGAGCCTATCATTTCTACAGGGCTGATGAAGACCCGATCATACAGGCGAATAATTTTCTTGAAAATGTAAAGCTGGAAAGCGGAGACCTCCCCCCTATTTTAGACATTGAAAAAATCCCCAAACGTAAAACCAATAAAAAACTGGTTGAGGATCTGAAGGTATGGTGTAAAATCATAGAAGAATCTTACGGTAAGAAACCTATTATATACACCTACTATCATTATTATAAGGATTTATTGAAGGGTGAATTTGACGACTACCCGCTTTGGCTGGCCAATTACAATGATGTTCTGTCTCCTTCTCCTGACGACCGTTGGGATTTCTGGCAGTTTACAGAAAACGGAATTGTTCATGGTATCAACACCAAAGTAGATCTTGATATTTATAATGGAAATTCCTGGTCTTTGAAAAGGCTGACACTGGATTGACAAAGAAGATGGGAGTTATTATCTCTTAAAAGACAATAATAACTCCCAGCCTTATTCAGATTTTAATTTTTTCCAAGAAACTTCAGAACGTCGGCATTCAATTCATCCGGTCGCTCATAAGGAACCATATGAGTGGTATCTTTATAGATAATCTTTTCTGCACCGGGAATCTGCTTTGTAATCCATTCGGTATGATCTGGTTTGATGACGTCTTTATCACCGGCAATGACCAATACCGGACTTTTTATTTTATTCAAATCTTTTTTACTGATATTCGGTTCGGTAAGCATGATTTTTAAAAGCCTGCGTTCATTCATGGCATCAGCCGCTCCCATCTGATTCAACTGTGTCATCTGAGTGGTAAATCGTTCCATGAGTTTATCTTCCACCCCTTCAGGGAAAGCATTGGCTCCGATGGTCACCAATTTATTAAGGCGATCCGGATATTTCAATGCAAATTCCAATCCTGTATTTCCGCCATCACTCCAGCCCACGATATTAATTTTCTCCAATTTCAGATGATCTGCCAAAGCTTTCACATCATCGGCAAATAATTTATAGGTAAAATCTTTTTTGGAAGTATCCTTACTTTTTCCCTGACCTCTTGTATCGACTGCAATAACTTTATATTTTTGAGATAAAACCGGGATCTGCTGATAATAATCTTTTATACTTCCGGAATTACCATGCAGCAGTATCAAAGGTTCACCTTCTCCATAGGTTTCGTAATAGAGATCAGCATCCTTTAGCTTCAGAGAACTTCCTGCACTTTCGTTTTTACCATATACCGATTGATTTGCTTCCTCAATATTTCTGGTATTATCCCGCAGCCATTCCTGAGCATTGTCTGTATAGCTCTCGTCATCGTCTTTTGTATCTTTTCCGTTTTTATCCATTTTCACATCGATATTAATGGCAGGGGCAGCAATAGACATTTTTTGCCAATCCCCATAAAACTCTCTTAAAAATCCTGTTCTGAAAAGAGCTGCACTTATTTTAATCTTGCCTTCAAAAGCTTTTAAGAACTGTATTCCGACAAAGAACCTGCCCTGCACCCAGATATTGCGATCATTAACATCAAGAGTGTAAGTTCCGTCTTTGATCATATCCTCTGTAAGTTCAACAGTGATTTCTTCATCAAGAATATTCTTATCCGGGAAACCATTTTTCTCACTATAAATGCTATATCTCATCAGAACCGGCTGTTTGGAAATATAACTGGCAATGTTCAGATTGATATTTTTAATCTTTGATCTTTTTTTGGCATTGAATTCCAAAGCCGTTTCTCCAAGAAAACTTTTTTTATCAAATTCCGGATTAACGAAATAGGCAACACTTTTGGTTTTTGTATTGACTCCCCAGTTTTTATCTACAAGCTTTTTAGGTTTGATTGCAATTTCTTTAATATTTTTAGTTTTCTCGGTTAAAAATATTTTCTGCTGGTCATACTTTTTGAAGTCCTGTACTGATTCTTCATAAGGATCATATCCAGGCACTTCGATCTTTACCTTTTGCTGAGAGTCCAGATTGGAAAGGTCAATTGAAAAATTACCTTTAGCATCGGAGATCGTTCCGGTTGTTTTCTTTGCCACTCCAATTTTCACATATGGAATAGGCTGGTTTTCACTTTTAGAGAGAACGGTTCCTGAAATTACCTGGGCATTGAAGACTGAAGCTGCAAAAAGAAAGAATAAAGCAGTATGTTTTTTCATGTTAAAAGTTTGATGCAAACTTATTTATTTAAAAGCGCCAACATTCATAAAGCATTATTAAATTTAATCTGCTTTTAGTTAAAGTTATTTTAATTATTAAATCCTTTAAAGCAATAATCTAAAAATATTTAAATATCAAGTTGTTTCTACAAAACATTCATGATTTCTTCCCATGAATTTACTGAATCCTTTTCTCAGGCTATGGACACAGTCTATTAAAAAATTATCAATATTCGTTTTCATAAAAGAAAGTCCGGAAAATTGTATGCTTACATTTTTGTACTTTTGCGGCTTAATTCAATAGTAAAATCAAACCATCAATTTCCAATGAATTACGTTTCTGCAGAAAACCTTACCAAATCTTACGGCATCAAAGTTTTGTTTGAAAACATTTCTTTTCACATCAATGAAGGAGACAAAATTGCCATTGTTGCCAAAAACGGAAGCGGAAAATCTACCCTTCTGAAAATATTAATGGGTAAAGAAATTGCAGACAGCGGTACTGCGATCATCAATAAAGACATTCAGGTAGTACTGTTTGATCAGGAAATTGACTATGATCCCAACCTTACCATTGAAGAGTTTATGATGACACTGGACTCAGAGCCTATCCTGGCACTGAAGAACTATCACAAATCTCTACATTCTACCGATCAGGATTTTATTGAAAAAGCATTGGCCGATATGGAAGTGCATAAAGCCTGGGACCTTGAAAATGAAATGAAGCAGATTCTTTCTCAGCTTAAAATCACGGACCTTGATGCTAAAATGGGAACCCTTTCTGGAGGGCAGATCAAGCGTGTGGCTTTGGCAAAATTATTAACGGAAACCAGAGCCGAGCACCGACATACACTTCTGATCATGGACGAACCTACCAACCACCTGGATGTGGATATGGTGGAATGGCTTGAAAACTATTTGAATAAAGCAAAAATTACATTACTGCTTGTCACTCACGACCGTTATTTCCTGGACAGCGTTTGCGACATCATCTGGGAGATGGAAGATAGAAATCTTTACGTACATAATGGATCGTATGCCACTTATCTTGAAAATAAGATGATCCGCGAGGAAAACCTGAATGCAACGATTGATAAGGCCAATAACCTTTACAGAAAGGAGCTGGAATGGATGCGAAGACAACCCAAAGCGAGAACTACCAAATCCAAAAGCAGAATCGACGCTTTCTACGAAACGGAAAAAGTTGCTAAAACAGATACCCGAAAGGAAGGACTGGAGCTGGATTTTGAAATGAAACGTCTGGGAAATAAAATTCTTGAACTTAAACATATTGACAAAAGCTTTGGCAGTAAAGTTCTTTTAAAGGATTTCAGCTACCAGTTTCAACGTGGTGAGAAAGTCGGAATCATCGGGAAAAACGGTGCCGGAAAATCTACACTACTAAATATCATCCAAGGATTCGAAAAAGCAGACAAAGGAGAAATAGAAACAGGAGAAACTATTTCCTTCGGATATTTTGCCCAAAAAGGCCTTACTTATAAGGAAGACGAACGAGTGATAGATTTCATCAAGGAAATTGCGGAGCATTATCCTTTAGCTAATGGAAGAAGCCTTTCTGCATCACAGTTCCTGAGGTTATTCTTATTTGACGACCAGACCCAGTATTCTCCGATTTCGAAATTATCTGGAGGAGAAAAGAGAAGATTACACCTGATGTATATTTTATATCAGAATCCTAACTTTTTGATTTTTGATGAACCTACGAATGACCTGGACCTTCCTACTCTGACTGTTCTTGAAAACTTCCTGCAGCAGTTCCAGGGATCTTTAATTATCGTTTCCCACGACAGGTACTTTATGGACAGAATTGTAGACCATGTTCTTGCTTTTGAAGGAGATGGAAAAATCAGAGATTTTGTAGGAAATTTCTCAGAATACCGTGAGGCTAAAAGTCGTGAAGATGCTTTAGAAAAAAATGCTGCGGTAAAAACTGAGCCTGTAAAAGAAACTATTGCTGTTACAGATAACGCTTCATCTTCCGGTTCTCAAAAAAGAAAATTAACTTTCAAGGAACAAAGAGAGCTTGAAACGATAGAAAAAGAAATGCCGGAACTTGAAATCCAGCGCGCCAAGATATTAGATCAGCTCAATAACGAAGCAGATTATGAAAAAATAGCCAAGCTATCCTCTGAACTGGAAACGGTTTCTGAAAAACTGGAAAACCACGAGATGAGATGGCTTGAATTGCAGGAAATCCTATAAAAAATACGAGCTATGAATGGGTTTGAGAGTCGGAGAGTTTTAGGGTTTTTAGAGTGAAAGAGTAGAATTTCTATTCTGACTTCCAGTAATCTTGAACTTTAAACTTTGAACTTTGAATCCATTCATAGCTCGTTTATATTTATTTACAATACTACTACCCTTTCTTCTTTTGCACTTTCGAGAGAAGCGTCTATGATCTTCATATTCTGAATGACTTCTTTTCCGGGAGAAGGCAATGCATACCCGAAAACAATGTGCTCATAGATCTGCTGGTAATAATCCATATAATTTCCGGATTCGCTGGAGGTCAATACTCTCTCCGTTTCTGAATTTTCATTTAAAAAGTTTAAAATTCCGTCTGCTGCTTTCAAAGGTTGAGTCCATTCTTTACCATAGACAGGGATAGCTCCGGCAACCAGTTCGTTTTCCTGATTATCGGTTCTTTCCTGCAGAAAAGTTCCTCTGTCTCCGTGAATTTTATAGGCGTAATGATCTTCTTTGGTGAAAACCGATGATTTTAACCGCACTCTGAGATCATTTTTATAGTACAGCAGGATCTCAAAATAATCATTCGCAAATGCTGATCCTTTCATAGAAAATACATCTGCAAAAAGCTTTTCCGGGTAACCGAAGTACTGCACTGCCTGATCCACAAGGTGTGCTCCAAGATCATGAAGCGAACCTGAACCTACCTGATCCGGACTTTCTTTATGTTGCTTTCCACTGGGTGTGGTACGGAATCTGTCAAAACGAATCTCTGTTTCTTTGATGTTTCCTAATTGACCACTGTTTAAAACCTCTTTCACTTTCAGAAAGTCACGATCAAATCTTCTGTTTTGGTATACACTCAGAAACAGCCCTTTTTCTTCGGCAAGATTTACCAGCTCTTCTGCTTCTGAAACATTGACTGTAAAAGGTTTTTCAACAATAATGTTCTTTCCTGCCTCCAATGCTTTTTTTGCGTATTCGTAATGCGTCTGCACCGGTGTATTGATGATCACCAATTCTACATCTGCATGCTGAAGCATTTCCTCTACGGAACGGTAAATTGTTGCTTCAGGATATTTTTCTCTAGATTCTTCTTTACTTCTTTCCACGACTGCAGAAAGAAAAAATCCCGGATGTTCCTTTAAGAAAGGAGCATGAAAAACTTTTCCACTCATCCCGAAGGCACAAAGTCCTGCTTTTACCAATTGCATATTCTTTTATTTTTCACAAAGATATTCATAAAAAATATCCTGATCACCCGTGCATAACAAGTATAGAAACTATCAACACAGGTACCACAAAATTATATGACAAAAATCATAAAATTATTTTTATCTATTCTAAACAAATACTTACATTTGCGCCTTATTTAAAACTGTTCTACATAAAAATAAAATGAAAAGACAATTACTCTCTTTAGGTTTTCTATTTACCGCTGTTTCAGTAAGCGCACAGTTAAAAAACATTGAAGCAGATACGATCAGAACTCAAACCATTGAAGACATTAATCTTCATAAAACGGGAAATCCCAACCAGGCGAGAACATTATCTACCAAGTCTAGTCTGACCGTCATGGAAAATCCACAGCCGATTGCGATTGTTACTCATGAAATTATTGAGCAGCAGCAGGCGAAACAATTGAGTGATGTACTTCAGAACGTCAACGGAATGTATGTAACTTCGTCAAGAGGAAATTCTCAGGATAGTTTTGGTGGACGTGGTTTTGTCTTAGGAAATGATAATATCTTCAAAAACGGGGCAAGAGTAAACAGTGGAGTATTCCCTGAGGTAAGTGGATTGGAAAGAGTAGAAGTTTTAAAAGGAGCCAATGCGATGCTTTTTGGTAATGCAGCAGCAGGAGGTATTATTAACATGATTACCAAGAAACCAAAATTCAATTTTGGTGGAAGTATAGGATTAAACGGCGGAAGCTGGAATTCTTATAAACCAACGATTGACGTTTATGGTCCATTATCTAAAAATATTGCCTTCAGAGTAAATGGTGCGTATGAATATGCTGAAAGTTTCAGAGATGTGGTACAGTCTGAGAAATATTATTTTAATCCATCATTTTTATTTAACCTAAGTCCTAAATCACAATTAATTGTAGAAGCTGATTATCTTAAGAACAACTTCACTCCTGATTTTGGGATTGGCTCTATTACAAAACAGGATGGCTTTTCTTATGAAATGAACAATCTTTTATCAAGGAGTGCTTTTCTGGGAGCTGATTGGCAGTATCAGAATGTAGAGCAGGCTTCAACCAATGTAACATTCAACCACCAATTTAATGATAAATGGTCTTTGAATGCTGTAGCCTCTTATCAGAATTTTACGAAAGACTATTTCTCCACAGAAAGAGTACAATGGGGATATAATAAAGACAATCGCCTTTTCTGGAAAAGACCATTAAACAGAACTTATAATGAGCAAAACTATACTTCTGCTCAGGTAAATATTAATGGTGAGTTCAAAACAGGAAGAATTGATCACAAAGTTTTAATTGGGGCTGACGCAGATTATGGTACTTCAGACTCATATACTTATTATAATCCTGCTATTTCCGATCCTAAGAAAAATGTTTTCGGAACAGGATATATGTACGGAACGAACGGAAGTTCCGATGGTACAGTATTTCTGGATGATCCAGCTACATGGGCAAGTGGAAGTATGCCAGATTCTAAAAAATTAGAGAAAACAAGAATCAATACAAGAAGAATCGGAGTATATGCTCAGGACTTCATCAGCCTTACCAAAGAGTTTAAAGTATTGGCAGGTCTACGTTGGTCTTATGTAGAAAATATGCCTACTATCAATACTAAATTCTTAACGAATACAAAAACTACCGTAAATAATACAGCTACCTCAGATCAGGCATTATCACCAAAAGTAGGTTTGATATATATGCCTAATGATAATCTTTCTGTATTTGCAACGTATACAAACTCATTCGTTTCAAATGCAGGTTACATGGCTGAAGGAATCGAAAACTTAAATACAAGCGGAACAGCACAAGATATACAAACCAGAATCAACAATTTACCTAAACAGGGTATTAAACCAACTACTGTAGACCAGTATGAAATAGGAGCAAAGAAAAATTTCTGGAATAATGCCCTTGCTGTAAACCTTACTCTATACCAAATCATTTATAATAATTATTATCAAAACTATTTCTATACAGCAGTAGATACTAATAATGTTATCAGTATCATAACTCCGGATACCAATTTAAAAGAGCTTGCTGGAAAAATGAGAAGCCGTGGTGTAGAATTGGATATTACGGGTAATCCTAATGAAAATCTTTCTATTATAGCTGGAGTATCTTATAATAATTCAGTCTATATTGATACTCCTGAAAAAGGATATGTTGAAAACCAAAGATTGGTAAGAACTCCTGCTACGACAGCCAATGCTTCTATCTTTTATAAGTTCACCAGCTACGCAAAAGGCTTGAAAGTAGGTGCAGGTATTTATTATATCGGAGATAGAATTGCAGGATGGAACGATTCAAAATCTACCAATATCAGCCGAAATAATGTAACAAGAATGATTGATCTTAAAGATTACACTACTGTTTCTGTATCTGTAGGCTACGAGTGGAAAAAGTTTTCTATTCAAGGAAGAGTCGGTAACCTGTTTGACGTAGTCAACTACAACGTTCACGAGAATTACTCTGTGAATCCTATTACACCGAGAAATTATTATTTTACACTGACTTACAAGCTGTAAAATTTAAAATATAATCACTTCTTTATTAAAAGTGGAGATTGCATTTTTGCAGTTTCCACTTTTGAAATTTAAAAACAAAACAAAAAAACGATATGGATAAGATCAAAGACACAAGAAGTTTCATGAGAGTTACACACCGTTATCTGGGGTATTTCCTTGCAGGTATTATGGCGGTATATGCGGTAAGTGGAATCATTCTTGTCTACAGAGACACTGATTTTCTAAAGAGTGAAAAAAAGTATGAAAAGACTTTATCTGTCAACCTTTCAGAAAAAGAACTGAAAAAAGAACTTAAGATGAAAGGTCTTGAAGTGGAGAAAACTGAAGGTACCGTGCTTCATTTTAAGAAAGGGACGTATGACTCAGCAACCGGAGTGGCTAAATATTCAAAAATGGAGCTGCCTTTTGTACTGGATAAAATGGTTTCTCTTCACAAATCACAGTCTAAAGATGCCATAGCTCCTCTAAGTGTATTTTTCGGAGTAGCCCTGTTCTTCTTTGTGGTTTCAAGCTTCTGGATGTTTAATCCTAAAACAAAAGCTTTCAAACGTGGAATAAAGTTTACCATTGCAGGATTGATTATCTCAGTGATCCTTTTATTAATTTAATAAGATCATAAAAATGAATACTAAATTGGTTGAACTTTTATAATTTCTACAGTCCAGTCTCTACCTCTCTTTATTTATGATTATAAAATAAGCAATTATAATGTTAAAAATTTGAATTATATCTCACTCATAATCTTAACATTAATTTAGAAAAATTGTCTAAAATTAAGAGTCTGGCACATTTATTGTTTTTTCTATAATTCGTGAATAATAAACATTTAATTATTAAAATAATAAATTATGAAAAAACTTATTTTAACAGGGATATTGGCTGTTGCAGGTTTAACAGCAACTGCAAACGCTCAGATTCAGAAAGGTAATTGGATGGTAGGGGGTAACCTTGCAGGCGCCAACTTCGGATTAAACAAAGGAGGTGGTTATGATTTTAATATTCAGCCAAAGGGAGCTTATTTCATTGAAGACAATGTTGCATTAGGAGGATATGTAGATTTAGGTTTCAAAGGAGCTAAAGATGCGCCAACTACTTTTACATATAACGTAGGTGCGTTAGGACGTTACTATCTTAACCCGGGAGAGCAAGGAGTAAATAACTTACTACACCACGGAAGATGGTTCCTTGAAGGTAATGTAGGTATCGGAGGAACATCAATCTCTAAAGGAGGTTCTTCTTCTAATGGTCTTAACTTTGGATTCGGTCCTGGTTATTCATACTTCATTACACCTAATATTGGTTTAGAAGGTTTGGTTAAGTATGATGCAAACGCAGGATTTGGAAGCGGTGGATATACTAACAAAATTACTTTTGGTTTAGGATTCCAGATTTACCTTCCAACGTCTAAAGCAAAACAAATCATCAACGACGTTAAGTAATCACTGAAATACTTATAAAAAAATGAAAGCGCCCCAAAATTTTATTTTTGGGGCGCTTTTCGTACAAATTAAAACTAAACTATAAAAAATCAAATAAATCATGTATTGGGTTGGGGCGTATATCTCAGATACGGCTTTATTTCTGTTACTCCTTTTGGGAATATTTTTCGGGCTTCTTCTGTGGAAATTGTAGGAGGAACAATAACATCTTCTCCATTCACCCAATTTACTGGAGTTGCTACACGATAATTATCCACAAGCTGTAAAGAATCCAGCACTCTAAGGATCTCGTCAAAATTCCTTCCTGTAGAGGCCGGATAGGTAATAATCAGTCTTACTTTTTTGGAAGGGTCAATAATAAGAAGAGAACGTACAGTAGCCGTCGCCGAAGCATTGGGATGAATAAAATCATACAATTCCGAAACAGTTCTGTCTTTATCAGCAATAATAGGAAAACGGACCTCTGTATTTTGGGTTTCGTTAATGTCTTTCACCCAGTTTTGATGGTCTTCTACCCCATCTACACTCAAAGCAATCACTTTAGTATTTCTGTCATCAAACTCAGACTGCAGCTTTGCCGTATATCCCAGTTCTGTAGTGCATACCGGCGTATAATCTGCCGGATGGGAAAACAGAATTCCCCAGGAATCACCTAAGTAATGGTAGAAATTAATATCTCCTACAGATGACTCTGCCTGAAAGTTGGGTGCTGTATCTCCTAGTTTGATTGACATAATGTTTCGCTTTTATAGTCTACAAATTTAGTAGACTTTTTGGAACTGGCAAATTTTTTGATGAAAATTTATATATTTAATGTAAAATTTTATTCATGGAGAAAACCGGACTCACGTACATAGATTTGGTGTATAAGGTATTGGAAAATTGGTACGTAACGTTTGCAGAACTTACTCCTAAACTTATCGTCGGCATTTTAGTATTTACATTCTTTCTTATCACAAGTAAATACATGAGCCAGATTGCTGTAAAACTCTTTCACAAGTTCTTTCCAAAAAGTCAGAAAGAGAGTTCACTGGTTACCTTAATCAGTATCTTCAGATTTCTGATTATGCTGATGGGGACCTTTATTTCTCTTGAAATCATGGGCTTCAGCGGTTTCCTTTGGAAATTTATCGGAAGTTTGGGGGTAGCCGGGGTGATTGCCGGGGTTGCTTTAAAAGATCTTGTATCCAGTATTTTTTCAGGAATGCTGATCGGAATTGATAAAGCCTTCAAAGTGGGCGATTATATTACAATCGGTGCCCATTCCGGAACGGTACAGGAAATCGGGTTCTTAACGACCAAAATCCTTACAGATGATGGAAAGAAAGCCTATATTCCCAATCAGGTTGTCTTCAATGCTCCTTTTTATAATATTACGGCATCACCACAACGCAGAATTATTTTAAATTTTGAAATTCCTGCGGATGAAGATATAAGCAAAGCTCAGAAAGGAATTCTGGACGTCGTCAGAAATCTTGATAATGTGGATAAACTGGATACTGCAGAAGTCATCTTTACAGATCTGAAACAAGGGTCTTTTAATCTTCAGGTAAAATTCTGGATTAAGGTGGGAGCCAATCTGGCGCAGGTAAGAAGTAATGCCTATTTAAACATTAAAGAACGTTTTGATACGGACAATATTCAGCTGGTGACACCAACGAGTATCAGTATTACGAGCGGAGAACAGAATCTGCCGGAAAGTCAGGATAAGTAATTTCTTTATCTCACGCAGATTTGCTAATTCTGTGGATACATCGGAATCATAAAAGCTGTTTCATTTTTGGAACAGCTTTTTTGTTGGGAAACACTAGGGCGCAAAGATTTTATCTGCGATACAATTGAATACGTTTATGATTGCCACGAATGCACGAATAATCTTATTTTTGCGTAAAATATATGCTTCATAATTCTGAAAAACAAATACATATGATATAACTTTTCATATAAAATTAAAAAAATGAGTTATGATTTTAAAGGATATAAAAAGCTATTTGCCATCACAACTACATCAATAAAAAAATCGTGTATTCGCTCCAAAAAAACTTATAGTGAAGATCCTCGATATTCCTTTGTCATTCAACAAAGATTATTGGTGACGATTTTTGGGAGCCACAATACTGTCCTTTTTAGGAATTTTAGTAATACTATCATTTTTATCGATCCGGGCTTCTCCCATAACAGGCTTGTTGTTGACGGTAGGCGAATCCTCTTCTATTTCCACCACTACTCCTGTTGTAGCATAAACTTCCGGTTTGGGTTTTGAACAGCCTGTTAGAAACAGAAGTATAGAAAACATGCTTAATACAAACTTATGATTCTGAAAGCCTGAAGGAATAAATGTAAAGAATCGCGATTTTAGTTTTTCAGATGAAGCTGAATTGTTTAACTGATAATCATAAAATCTGCCACACACCTGTTCATCTTTCTTCTCTTCTATAATTTGTTGAATTTCCTGAGGCTGTTTTTGTGTAAAGTCAATCACACATTTGCTGCAGACAGCACAAAATCTTCCTTTTTCCTGTGGAGACATGGATTCCCAGTTTTCGGAGCATGGTTCCGGAATGTATAAATTCTTCATGAATAATGTTTTGTACATATATTAAAAAACCGTTCCAAAAATGAAACGGTTTTTAATTTTATATGAAAATTTTAGATTATGCTAAAACTTCTTTTACTTTGTTTGCAGCTTCTTCTAAAGTAATTGCAGAGTGTACCGGAAGACCAGACTCGTCAATTAATTTTTTAGCTTCTACAGCGTTAGTTCCCTGTAATCTTACGATCAATGGAACCGGAAGGCTACCCATAGCTTTATAAGCATCTACAACCCCTTGAGCAACTCTGTCACATCTTACGATACCTCCGAAGATGTTGATAAGGATTGCTTTTACGTTTGGATCTCTTAGGATGATTCCGAAAGCAGTCTGTACTCTCTGAGCATCTGCAGTACCACCTACGTCAAGGAAGTTAGCCGGGTTACCACCTGATAATTTGATGATGTCCATAGTTGCCATTGCAAGACCAGCACCGTTTACCATACAAGCAACGTTACCATCCAGTTTTACGAAGTTAAGACCAGCTTCACCAGCTTCAACATCCATTGGATCTTCTTCTCTTGTATCTCTAAGCTCAGCTAAGTCTTTGTGACGGAATAATGAGTTGTCATCTAAAGTTACTTTAGCATCTACAGCGATAATTTTGTTATCTGAAGTTTTTAATACCGGGTTGATTTCGAAAAGAGATGCATCAATCCCTGTATAAGCATTGTAAAGAGAAGAAATAAATTTCACAAATTCTTTGAATGCATTTCCTTCAAGACCTAGGTTGAAAGCAATTTTTCTAGCCTGGAATCCTTGAAGACCGATAGCCGGATCAATTAATTCATTGTGGATTAAGTGAGGAGTTACTTCTGCAACGTGCTCAATATCCATCCCTCCTTCAGTAGAATATACGATCGTATTTTTCCCTTCAGCTCTATCTAAAAGAATAGAAACATAAAATTCTTTAGTTTCAGATTCTCCTGGATAATAAACATCTTCTGCAATCAAAACAGAGTGTACTTTTTTACCTTCAGCAGACGTTTGTGGAGTTACCAACTGCATTCCGATGATATTCTGAGCGTTCTCTTTAAGTTTATCCATGTTTGGAGAAAACTTAACACCCCCACCTTTACCACGACCACCTGCGTGAATCTGTGCTTTTACCACCCAAGCCTGAGCTCCGGTTTCAGCAGTCAATTTTTCAGCAGCTGCTACAGCTTCATCTACGTTGTTTGCAACGAAACCACGTTGGATAGCTACTCCATACTTTGATAAAATCTCTTTTGATTGATACTCGTGAAGATTCATATTATTTTTATTATTTTATTTTAATATTTAAAGGTTGACAAATTTACTAAAAACAGATGAAATATCAATTTTTATTTTAAAGAAAGCAATGCTGTTCAAAGAAATTTAAAGGAGATAAAAATCATGTTTTTAGACAGAAAAACGTGAACGGAGACTCATTATCATTTTCCTTTTACAATTCCGAATTTTTTATTGACAAAATCAATGATGATAATTTTATCCATGAAAAAAACGTTCCCTATAATCCCATCGATCCCATCTTGTTTTAATGCAAAATAGTCTCCATCGGTATACCAAAGTTCATTGGCTTTAAAATATTCCTTCCCTATTTGAATCTTTTTATCAATCTCCACAGCTTTTACAATCAACGGGTTATTAAAATTACGGATATTCAGTTCTTCTTTATACTTAGAGTTTCCGATCAGCTCTGCAAAATTCTCTTTATAGGTAACAATCGGAAAAATACTTGCCCCGCTATCATACTGAAAGTTATACATTTTATTATCAATTTTCAAAGGCAGAATAGGCTTATTATTTTTGACCTGAATGTTGATAAAGTCTGCTTTGGACTTCAATTTCTTATCTAAAACATCAGTGACGGTCAATTCGTTGTTGGGAAAATCGATAACCAGGTATTTATTCTGAAATAGATCTGCTCCTACTACTCCACATACCTCTCCCTGATCAAAATTCAAAATGCCGGAAAGTTTATAGTTTTTTATCGAATAGCCATCAATATTGAAACTCTGATTTTCAACAGAGAACATCTTATGCCCGGCTGCTTCTGAGGCAGCATCAACTTTTTTGTTTCTTAAAAGTTCTGTGCCCTCAAAACATTTGTCATAAATTAATGTTGTATTGGCTCCCAGATCAAATTGAAAAGGATATGTTTTATTTTCAATTGAAAAAGGAACACTCATGGCAATATGGTCAATCAATTTATTTCCGATAGAATCTTTCTCCCATTTGAAATGAATGGTCTGTGCCGCTATGGTAGATGATAAAGCAAGAAGCACCGGTGAAATAATTGTTTTTAGGTTCATGATATTAGTTTTATTGTAATATATAAAGGAAGATCAGCTCAAATATGCGAAGATTTCAGGAAACATACAAAACCTCAGCTTAATACTCGCTTGTCCTGAATTCATAAAAAAAGCTCTTCAACTAAAAAAAGCTCTATATTGATCTAAATTGTAATTCATTTTATTCTTCTGCCAATTTCTCCGATTGTGACCCGATAAACGGAATTTTCGGAGCCATAAAATATCCGGTAAGACTGGCAAATAATATCGGAACAAAATAGGTAAACCCTGTCAGTGTTCCCAAAATAATGGTTGTACTCATAGGCGTTCTCGTCACACAAGCATTGATGGCAGCCATACAGCTTACAATGGCCAGGGTTGTATCTACACCCGGGAATAGATTGTGGATAATTAATCCTAATGTTGTTCCTACAAAGAAAAGAGGAATGATAAAACCACCTCTCCATCCGGAAGTTACGGTAATGGCAATCGCCAATATTTTAAAAATCAGAACCAGAATCAGAAACTTCAGTCCGAAGTTTCCACCGATCAGCTGATTGATCTCATTGTGCCCGAAATATCTTGTGATAGGAAAATTATAGGCAATAACTCCCAAGATAATTCCTCCCACTAATGTTTTAATGTAAATTGGAAATTTTCTGTATTCAAAAATCTTTTTGAAAAACTTTACGACAAAGATGAAGATCCATCCAAATAGAGTTCCTACAATTCCGAACAAAGTTGCGTATAGAAAATCATACACTCCGGTGTAATGATAAGCTTTCAGATCCCAGGTTGCTCCTATTCCCAAATGAATGATCAGCGCAAACATCAGATAACTGAAGCAGCTTGCTACCAAAGCAGGAATAATTGCCTTGTAATATTCAACGGCATGTTTATGATGCAGGATTTCCAGAGAAAAAAGACTTCCTCCAAGTGGAGCACCGAATAATGCGGTAAAGCCTGATGCCATCCCGGCAATACTTAAAGAGCGCAGCTCCTCTCCTTTCAGTCTGAAAATTTTTCCAAGCCAGGTTCCTGTAGATCCTGTTACCTGCACCAAAGGCGCTTCGGGTCCTAAGCTTCCTCCTGATGCCACACAAAAGAGTGATGACAATATCATAGAAGGGTTGTTCTTCGGTTCCAGTTTCCCTTTATTGAACCTGATATTATTAACGATCAGGTGAATTTCTCCGGGATCACCGATAAAGTGGATTACCAGCCCGGCCAGCAGACCACAGATTGCCATTGTAGGAATCACCTGCCAACCTTGGAATTCGGCCAGAAATTCGGTAAAATGTTCCAATACTATCCAATATCCGCCGGCAATAATACCACCTATAAGACCTGTAACTGCCCACATAAAAAAAGTACGGCTAAATACAAACGGATTGAATCTGATAGGCTGATCCAAAAGATTAAATGTCTTGATAATTCGTCTTCTTCTATTGATTTTCATTTTAGTTTATTATAAATAGTAAAAGAATATCATCATTTGTCTTTACTGATTATGACCGCTTTTGCAATATGTATTTTTATTTGAATACCACTATAATAGGCTGTGAAAAGGTTTGTACAATCGGTTTTTTATTATAAATCAAAGGTTTTTCCAAACCACCCACCGCATAAAGGAACAATGCGCTGATGATACCGAACTCCTTATCTGATGATTCACTGTATTGTACTTTTTTAAATTTTCCATCTACATCAATGGTAAAATTCAATTTACAACGATAGGGTTCCCCAGTAAGGTCATCTATTAAATAAACAGGAAAGTCAACTGTCAGCTGTTTCTTCAAGTCTACAAGCTGCTGGTAATTTTCAACCTCAGCAATATTGATGGAAGTATTTTTCACTTCCTTCTGAGGTGTGATTCCTGCTTGAGGCACATTGTTTTCAATTTGCCCCCCGTTCACTGCTTTGAATGAAATACCAGGATCTGCCTTTCCAATCACCACATCTTTATCATAGATACTTTGATACAGGCTTTTAAGATTTTTTATTTTTTCACCGTAAAAGGCTCTATACTTTTGATGATATAAAGCAGCATCCTTTTTGTAATCATAGCGTTTTACACTATCGGAAAAAAGCTTTTGTATATTTTTTACTTCCGTTAAGATACCTCTGTTCATTAGTACTTTCTTCTCCTGTGCACTGATTTTCTGAACACTTAGAGAAGAAATAATGAACGCAATAAAAAAATAATATACAATGACTCTTCATGATGTGATTTTTCAGCAAGCAATCTACACAAAATACTGTAATTCTTCTTTTTTGCCTGACTGACAATGATTAGATTCTATTTTTAGCAAAATAAAAAATAAGCATTCCCCAGCTTAAGATCATCATAAGACCTCCAAGCGGAGTAATTGGTCCTAAGAATTTAAGATTCATTCCCAGATAATCCTGCATGCTCAGGAAGTAGATGCTCACGGAGAATAAAAGGGTTCCTGCAATCATTAAAATGGAAGTCCATTTCTCGGCAGAAGTTTCAAATTTTAAGATATATCCGATGATCAGCAGGAAAAAAGCTGCATACATCTGGTATCTCACTCCTGTTTCAAAACTTTCCAGTCTTTCTACAGCTAATATTTTCTTTAAAGCATGAGCTCCGAATGCCCCTAATATTACAGACACCATTCCGTAAACCGCTCCAAAAACTAAAGTAATTGTTTTCATTTTATAATTCTTCTAATTCTAAGGTTAGATATTTTTTTGTTTTATAATCCTGCCAGGTTCCGATGATTTTATTTCCGTTCATCTCTGCTTCTACATGAGCTCTCGGAATCCATTGACGAGTTTCTTCACTGTAATGATCATTCTCAACAATAGAAATATGATTTCCTTTCATCTGACCATTCCATTTAATCAGTTTTTTGTTTTTGTCATACCAGTATTCTGCATTAAAAGAACTTATCCCTGAGGAATCTTCGGCAGGATAAAAGCGGCTGACAAGCACTGTAACGGGATATTTCCCATCTATTTTCCCTTTGTACAGCTTATTTCTGAAACTTGTTTTCTCTACTTTATCAGAACCACTCAGTAGATTTCTGGTATAAGGACTCCAGTATTTTTCTAATTCTTTGTAAGAAAACTCTACAACATGGCTATCAAGTTCATCTAATGCCCTCATAGCATGATTAGCACATCTTCCTGCAATAAATCTGATTTTATCTTTGGCAAAGTAATATTGTATACCATCCAAAGTATAATCGGTAAAGCATCCTTCATAAATACCAATCTGATCCAGAACTTCTTCTGAAGGATTCTTCTCAGACTTTAACTGTGTAAGAAAATCATTAATCTCTTTCTTTATTTGCTTCCGAATAAAATTTTCAATTGTTTTAACTGCATTGGGATTAAAAAGATCTTCTGCATTAATAAGATTTCCTGTTCTAAGATCAAAATTCACCCATTTTGCAAAGTTTTCCGGATAAGCCCCTGAAGCTTCTCCATCCATTGCGATAGAGAGAATATTTTTAGGAGTTTCAATTTTTTCCCAGCTATAAAAAGAGATATAGTTGGAATAGGAAGTTGTTCCTGTAGATACCAATTTAAAAGGATTAGGTCCCGAATTCGGAACATATTCCAGCTCATTTACCTGTAAAAAAGTATTTATTTTATTTTCTGCTAATGGATTTCCAGCATAAGAAATAAAAGGAAAATTAGAATCTTCAGTTTTTGGCTGTAAATCCATAATTTTTACATTTTTCTGTTGTGAAAAACCTAAACCGGAAATCAACAGGAAGAACAGGATTCTTTTTTTCACTGTTTTGATTTTAGATACATTAAAATAAACTTAGCAACTAATGTGGAAATTCCCAGTATGATAAACATATTGGCAAATCTCTTGGAACTTTGGAAACCAGGTGATGTTGTCTTCTTCAAAAAGAATCCAAAAATCAGAAATATAATGGGCAGGATAATCTGTAACATTAGTTTCCTCTCATTCTGTTAAACTCATTGATCACTTCGTGATGGCTTACCGTCTTATCTTTAAAGTAAGTCACAAAGTGCTGTTTTTCTTCTTCGGTTGCTCCCAACTGGTTCAGGATATTCAGCAGGTGCATTTTCATGTGTCCTTTCTGAATCCCTGTCGTTACCAAAGAACGTAGCGCTCCGAAATTCTGTGCTAATCCTGAAACAGCCAGAATACTCATTAATTCCTGTGCAGAAGGTTTTCCTAATAAGGCCAAAGAGAACTTTACCAGAGGGTGAAGGTTCGTTAATCCACCTACTACTCCTACAGAAATAGGAAGATCGATCCAGAATCTGAAAACTCCGTTGTCCGTGGTACAGTGAGTCAGAGATCTGTATTGTCCATCTCTTGCAGCATATGCATGTGCACAGGCTTCTGTTGCTCTGAAGTCGTTTCCGGTAGCAATTACTACGGCATCTACTCCATTCATTACACCTTTATTGTGGGTTGTTGCACGATAAGGTTCTATTTCAGCAATGGTAACTGCCTGTTTGAATTTAGAAGCAAATTCTTCTGGAGAAATTCCGCTGTCGTCTTTCAAATCTTCCATTTTACAGGAAACCTCAGCTCTTACAATACAGTCCGGCGTAAAGTTGGAAAGGATATTCATCACGATCTGCAATGAGTTCTTTTCTTCCTGGGTAAAATCTTCGCTGGTTGCTACTTCCTGTCTCAATGTTTTTCCAAACTGCTCAAGGCATGAATTGATAAAGTTCGCTCCCATTGAGTCCACAGTATCAAAACTTGCTTTCAGCTGGTAATAATTCGGCATTTCAGCAGTTTTGTCGATCAGGCTGATATTGAGAATACCACCGCCTCGTTTTCTCATATTCGAGGTAATGTCTTCTGTGGTTTCAAATAATTTTTTCTTTAAACTGAAATTAAAGAAATGTAATAATTTGTGAGGCTCTACATTAAAAATAAAATGGGTATGCCCCAGTTTTTCGGTATTGATAATGGTTGTTTTAAAGCCACCTTTATCAATCCAGAATTTTGCAGCTTTGGAAGCGGCTGCCACTACTGAACTTTCTTCAACAGCCATTGGCAATGCCAATAATTTTCCGTCGATCAGAAAGTTCGGAGCAATTCCGTAAGGCATATAAAAATTGGAGATTGTATTTTCAGAAAATTCTTCGTGAAGTTTCTGAAGATCTGCATCTTCGTTCCAATATTGTTTTAATATATTTTGGTATTCCTGATTTCCTTCAAGATATTCGTTTACGAGCCAGTCGATTTTCCCCTGCTTTGGAAGCTTGGAAAAACCTTCGATTGGTTTATGATTCATATATTGGTAATTTATTTTTTTAAAGTTTATATGCAATCATGACATTTTCGTTGGTGCCTGCAAATCATAGCGATTTCATGATATAAACTTTAATGAGCCGTAAATATAATGATTTTGAGGCTCTTTTTTGTTGATAACTTCCATGAAAAAAGATTGACATTTATCAATTTTGGAACTAAATTTGAACAATTTTTTAAAATATCTAGATACAAATTATATCAAATCCTTTTACCTATGAATTTTGACCGCCTTAAGGAAAAACTTGAAATTCTTGCTGATGCTGCCAAGTATGATGTTTCCTGTTCCTCAAGCGGAGGGACCAGAAAAAATAAAAAGGGAGCTTTAGGAGACAGCTCTGTAAGCGGGATCTGTCATACCTATACGGAAGACGGAAGATGTGTCTCTTTGCTTAAAGTTCTATTGACCAATCACTGTATTTACGATTGCGCCTACTGTGTTTCCAGAAGTTCAAATGATATTAAAAGAGCTGCGTTTACTGTGGAGGAAGTGGTAGATTTAACGATTAATTTTTACCGTAGAAATTATATTGAAGGCTTATTTCTAAGTTCGGGAATTTTCAAAAATGCAGACACCACAATGGAGCGTCTGGTAAGGGTGGCCAAAAAACTTCGGTTGGAAGAAAACTTTAACGGTTATATTCATTTGAAATCGATTCCGGGAGCGAGTGATGAACTGATGCAGGAAGCGGCTTTATATGCAGACAGATTATCGGTTAATCTTGAAATTCCTACCGAAAGTGGATTAAAACTTTTAGCCCCCGAGAAAAACAGGCAGGATATGCTCAGCCCTATGCGATATATTCAAAAAGGGATCAGCCAGTATGAAGATGAAAAAAAGATTTTGAAGAAGGTTCCCAAATTTGCTCCGGCAGGACAGTCTACTCAGATGATTGTGGGCGCCACCAATGAAAATGACTTACAGATTATCAAAGTGGCGGATCATTTTTATAAAAATTTTAATTTAAAAAGGGTCTATTATTCCGGCTATGTTCCGGTTCTGGAAGACAAAAGACTGCCATCTTTGACGACTGAGGTTCCTATGCTTCGTGAAAACAGATTGTATCAATCGGATTGGCTGATGCGGTTTTATGGTTTTAAAGCAGAAGAAATTCTGGATCCGAATGTTCCGTTCCTCGATCTGGAAGTAGATCCGAAGCTGAGTTGGGCTTTAAGACATCTTGATCAGTTTCCTGTAAATATCCAGACTGCCGATTATCAGATGATTTTACGGATCCCGGGAATCGGTGTGAAATCTGCACAGAAAATTGTGAGTGCAAGGCGTTTTCAGGTTTTAACAATAGATCATTTAAAACAATTGGGAGCAGCGGTGAACAGAGCTAAATATTTTATTGACTTTACTGCAGGCAATGCCTATCTGAGATATTTAACGGATAAAAACTTCAGAAAATTACTGGTTGGAGGGAGTTCCTCCAAATATCACAATCAGTTTTCACAACAACTGAGCTTATTTTAAAATGGCAAATAAAAAATCTATGAACCCCAACGATGATCTGATGAAAAGTATTGAGAAGGAAGTTTCAAAATTTTCACAACACTTGATGTCTAATGCTAAATGGATAAAACTGATTGGTCATCTTGTTAATAATATGGATGAAATAAAGAAAATCCAATTTAAAAGAGTTCAGGATGACAGAATTGGGGAATTATATCTGGATGAAAACAGCAGTTTTGAGTTTGATTATTGGCAAACTGCTTTTGAAGGCATCAATTCTTTTGGAGGCTGGCTTCAGTACAAAGAAATAGAATATCTTTCTTTTCCTGAAAAAGTAGATTCTAAAACAGAACAGGATCTGGAAAAAATTTCAATAATTATACAAACCATTGGAGAATTTTATCTTGAATCTGATAAAAACGAATTGAAACTAATTTGTTATAAAGAATAATTCCGGCAGGCTTCATCCAATTTTCCGAAATGCAATTAAAATATTTTCAAATTATCTCATTATCAAATTAAACAATGACTACTCTACTTTATGACGGAAGTTTCGACGGCCTTTTTACGGCGGTATTTGAAGTATTCGAATATCGTTATAAAGATGTGGAAATTGTAAACAGAGAAAAATATCATCAGGAAAATATCTTTGCGGAGATTCATGAAGTCATTACTCAGACGGATAAATCTGAGCGGGTTCTCAATAAACTGGAACAGCATATCGGAAAACCGGGAATCCATCAACTTTTAAAAGTATTTTTATCTGAAGATCCGGAAATGGAATATTTAATTTTATCTGCAACAAAACAATCCGTAAGGCATCCCGGAGAAAATATTCTGGAAAATTTTGCAGATGCCGATATGATGAAAATTTCAAAAATCTGCAAATCTGTAGGCAGAGAAAGCCATAGAATGACTGCTTTTGTCCGGTTTGAAAAAATGCAGGACAATATCTTTTTTGCTAAAATAGATCCCGACTTTGATGTTCTTCCCCTCATCAGAAAACATTTCCATGACCGTTATCAGGATCAGAAATGGATGATCTACGATCTCAGGAGAAATTATGCTATTGTCTATGATCTGGAAAGCTGTGATTTCTTTTATCCGGATGACAAACTGGATTTAAATCAGTATCATCAGAAATTCCATGATGAAGAGAAAAGTTATCAAACGCTTTGGCAGCGGTATTTCACAAAAACCAATATTGTGGAACGGAAAAATCTGAAACTGCATATTCAACATGTTCCTAAAAGGTATTGGAAGTATCTTACAGAAAAGTGGTAAGCTTAATTCTTAAGTATTTTTTCATTTTGAGATTTCAATCGAAATTCCATATTGTGGATAACTTTTTAACCTCAACCTGTAAAAGAGATGGTTTCAAATGCTTTTTAACAGACGATTTCTTTAACTTATTAGTTAGATGACAGATATAAATCAGTCATAATCTACATTCTGACATTGTGGATAACTTTTTTAAGTTTCTTGTTTCGAAAGATCTACAAAAGCGCCTTGTTTAAAGGCTTCCCTAAACTCACTGATAATATGGCAGATACTAATAAGATTAATTGACAATCCCATTTTGTGGATAACTTTTTCCAATCAATACCAAAAAGACAGAAGAGAATAGATTTCAGGCGTAATCTGATTTTCTTCTCTCACTGATTGATCAGATCAGGAAGATTTTATTTTTAGAAAAATTTTATTTGATTTTGCGAATATAGAGCCTCGACATCTATAGTGATTATTCTAAATTTTATGCACGCAAAGAATTAGCGATTCGAATATTTTATTTTAGGAAGCTAAGTAATGTAACTTCGTCGCTGATAAAGCCTTGTGACTATACGCTCGCTTCTTCAGATCGATTGAAAATCGATCCTTTCTTAGCTCATTTAAAATAAAGCATACACAAACTTGAATCTTTGCGTGAAACCCTATTTCCACAACTTTTAGCATTAATCCTTAAGATTCATTCCGACTCAAAACTCATATTGTGGATAACTTTTTCACCTGAGTCTATGAAAAGAGATCGTTTCAAATGCTTTTTGACAGGCGATTCATTTAACTTATTAGTTACATGAAAGATAGAATTCAATTTTAATCTATATTCTGACATTGTGGATAACTTTTTTCAATTCTTTGTTTCGAGAGAGCTACAAAAGCCCCTTTTTAAAAGGATTTTTTCAATACGATGATAATGTGATAGATACTAATAAGATTAATTGACAATCCCATATTGTGGATAACTTTTTCAATCAATTCCAGATGACAGGAAAAGAATAGATTTAAGGTTAATTTGATTTGTCTCTCACTGATTGATCAGATCAGGCAGATTTTATTTTTGATAAAATTTCTTTTGATTTTATAGATCCGGAATATCAATATCTATATTGATTATTAAGGGACCAAGCTTAAAAGTTGCGGTAAAACAATTGGATACAGATTTATTATTCTAAATTTTATACACGCAAAGAATTAGTGATTCGAATGTTTTATTTTAGGAGGCTAAGTAATGTGATTTTGTCGCTGATAAAGCCTTGTGACTATAGGCTCGCTTCTTCAGATCGATTGAAAATTGATCCCTTCTTAGCTCACTTAAAATAAAGCATACACAAACTTGAAACTTTGCGTGAAACCCTATTTCCACAACTTTTAGCATTAATCCTTAAGATTCATTCCGGATCAACACTCATATTGTGGATAACTTTTTTCACCTGGCTGTCTCTATAAGCTCTTTATTCAAAAGGAATACTTAATCTATTAATAATCAATATTTAAAATTAATCCATTTTACAGAATCCGATATTGTGGATAACTTTTTTCATATTGCAACGTTTCACAAATGCCTATTTTAAAGGCTTCATCTAAATAATTAAGTATCAAAAATTTAAAATAAAATTCAAATCAGAAATGTCATATTGTGGATAACTTTTACTTCCTGATTGTTCGAAGCGCTTTTTTGACAATATATTGGGTTTCTTTCGTCGGACTTTCCTGCAGCCATTCGTCACAAATTTCTACAACAAACTCTGGTTGCGATTTACTGGCATCGTTCAGCCAATTTCCAACGCTATCCTGCACATATCGGGATGAATCGGATCGTAAGTGCTCTAAAATTTCCAGTCCTAATCCAGGATTTTGTTTCAAAGCATCGATATGTTCACACCAAACCCCTCTCGGTCGGGTAGATTCACTGGCAAAGCGTCTTATATATTCGTTTTCATGAGCAGTCCATGTTGATAAAACAGACAGAGTCTCTGGAAGATACTTTGAAATATCCGGGCGTACAGTCATCCAACAGATCTCCCGAACTCCAAAATGGGAATCGGCAGCAAACGGTTGTATCTTTTTAAACTTTTCTTTAAAATCCAATTTATCGTTTCTTCCAATAGTATAGGCAGCCCAGCAGCGTACCAGATCTGCCGGATGTGTTGATAAGTTCAACAGAAATTCTTCATCATCGTTTTTAACAGCCTGATCTAGAATTCCCACTCCGATTGCTTCATTAATGGTATTGACCGTCTGTTTTTTCAACTGATCTACCATTTTTAAAACGGGCTTCAGATATTCTGAACGGTTATTCTGAAACAATAAATTTTCCAGCAACAGCCTTTGATCTACTGCCAGCCATTCCGTAAGATTGGCCGTTTCTATTACTCCCTGATTCAACTGGTTTAAAATATCTGCAGGAATATCTTTGATGGAACGGGCACCTTTTCGTTTTTCTGTCATAATGCTTGTATTAATTCTTCTACATCTATTCGGTTCATGTAATTTACATCTAAAAATTTATATATGACCTTTCCCTTTTCATCAATAATCAGAACAGCAGGGACCGGCAATGTATTCTCATTGTTTTTATTAAACTCTGAAAGATCAATCCCCAGATTCTGATAATGAGGCAGTACAAAGTCCTGTAGCTGAAATACAATTCCTAATTTTTTAGCAAATCCATTGTTCTGATCGGTCAATACTTCAAATTCAAGATTATTCTTTTCCACCATATTCAAAGCATGATCCGGGCTCTGTGGAGAAACAGCGACTAAACTCACATTTTTATCTTTTATTCTGGAAAGGTTATCCTGCAAAAATTTTAATTCCAGATTACAATAAGGACACCAGCTTCCTCTGTAAAAAGCTAAAATCATCTTGCCCTCTTTCAGAATTTTGTTGGAATCAATCATCTTGCCTGAAATATTGGGTAATAAAAATTCTGGCATTTCATCTCCAATCTGAATACTGCTTTCTTCTATATTTTCTGTTTTTAAATCTTCAACAGATTTTCCAAATGCATTTAATATTTCTTGCGGAAGCTGGGATGACAATTCCTGATTCAGCTGTTCGATTTGTTGAGCCAAAGTCTTCATTATTTTAAATTTTATTATTTTTACAAAGGTCCAAAAGCCGTCAGAAATAGGCAATAACGCATATTTTTCACCCATAGGGATAAAAAAGTCAATTTTATGGAAATAAAGGGAAGAGCTGAAGAAAATAAAATCTGTCCGTTGGAAATCGCCGTTAATACCATCAGTGGAAAATGGAAAATCCCCATCGTATGGCAGATCAATGAAGGAAAAAAACGTCCCAGTGAATTTCTGCGGGGAATTGCGAAAGTAGACCGTAGAGTACTCAACCAACAGCTTACTGAAATGGTGGAAGATGGCATTCTGACGAAGCAGGCTTTTAATGAGCTTCCGCCCAGAGTAGAATATACATTAACTGAGCTTGGGGAAAAGTTGGTTGCTATTCTTTGGCAGCTGAATGATTGGGGAAAATTGTTAATTCCTGAAGAGGAAAATACAGAACCTTTTCTGTTGGAAAACGCAAAGCCGCAAGATTGTTCTAAATAGACTGGCTTATTAAAGCGCAAAGACTTTATCCGCGATAAAATTGTATACAGCTAAATATTGCCACGAATGCACGAATAAATCATCTATACGCTTAATTTTAATACATTATATAAAGAAAATTATTCGTGCATTCGTGGCAAAAAAATATCAGTACAACTGCTACTGAAAATCATTGATCTTCTTCCGTCTTAAAATATTTTCAATCCTAATAAATATTTGCGACTATGCGTTTTCCAACAAAAGATTATGCATAAAATACCTTAGCATCAATATTTTCAGTATTTTCATAAAAAATCCCATATTTGCAACTGAATCAAATGAATATGAAAAAAATTATTTCAGGAGTGGTAATTACCATGGTGTTATTGGGCTGTACTCATGATAAAGTACCTCCTACCAATGCTTCTCAGGAAACAAAAAGTATAACTCCCGAAAGTTTGGTGCAGATCAATAAAGATAAAAATACAGTCAGAGAAAGATTTTCACCTCCAAAAGGTTATCAGTGGCAGGATGAAAAGCAGGATTCTTTCGGATATTTCATAGAAAATTTTAAACTGAAACCTTATGGCAGTCAGATTTTAAGATATGATGGCTCTCCAATTTCTACCCAACATTTTCATGAAGCCGTTTTTGATATTGATACGGGAAATAAAGACCTTCAGCAATGTGCAGATGCAGTGATTCGCCTGAGAGCTGAATATTTATACAAAAATAAAAAGGAGAATAACATCAAGTTTCATTTTACCAGTGGCCACTTACTCAGCTGGAATGATTATAAGAACGGAACCAGAGCTTTTGTCAGAGGAAATTCTGTGAGTTTCAGAAAAACGGCTGGTTTTGATGATTCATACCAGAGTTTCAGGGCCTATCTTGATCTTATTTTCAATTATTCAGGAACCATTTCGTTAAATAAAGAAACAACTCCTGTCACAAAAAACGCAGATCTGAAAACCGGAGATATACTGATTACTCCCGGAAGTCCCGGGCATGTTGTTTTTATTGCCGGTGTATGTATCAATAAGGAGGGTAAGAAATTATTTTTATTGGGGGAAGGCTTTACTCCCGCTCAATCCATTCATTTACTTTCCAACCCTTTTGACCAGAATATTTCGCCCTGGTATGAGCTTGATGTCAACGCTCCGGGAACCAAAACGGCCCGTTATATTTTTAAACCAACAAACTTCAGAAGCTTTTAATATTTTATATTCAAAACTATTAGAAAGTTACTGCTATAATCTGAACTTGTTTTTGTAAATTTGTGTTCGAAATTTTTTACTAGATGAAAGAGAGTGCTGTAAAAAAGATTGCAGTTCTTACTTCAGGAGGAGATTCTCCGGGTATGAATGCGGCATTAAGAGCGGTAGTAAGAACCGCCAATTACTATAATATCGAATGTTACGGAGTGAGAGAAGGCTACAATGGTCTTATCAACAACGATTTCCTGAAAATGGGAGCCCGTTCCGTAAAAAATATAATCAACCAGGGTGGAACGATTCTAAAGTCTGCCAGATCCGCTGAATTCAGAACAGCAGAAGGCCGTCAGAAAGCTTATGACAATTGTGTAAAGCTTGGAATAGACGGATTGGTATGCATTGGTGGAGACGGAACTTTTACCGGAGCTAAAATCTTCAGTGAAGAATTCGGAATCAGAGTGATCGGTATTCCGGGAACTATTGACAATGATATTTTCGGAACTGATAACACTATCGGATACGATACAGCCCTGAATACAGCGATGGATGCCATCGACAAGATCCGTGATACGGCTACTTCTCACAACAGGGTTTTCTTTGTGGAAGTAATGGGCCGCGATGCAGGATTTATCGCTTTAAACAGCGGATTGGCAACAGGTGCTCTGGATATTCTTATTCCTGAGAAAAAAGATAGCACGGATGATCTTTTTGAGAAATTCAGAAAAGCTGAAAAAACAGGAAAAGCATCCAGCATCGTTGTAGTGGCAGAAGGAGAAAAACTAGCCAATGTTTATGAACTTGCAGAAAAAACAAAGCAAATATTCCCTGATTATGACATTCGTGTAGCCGTTTTGGGGCATATGCAGAGAGGCGGATCTCCTAGCTGTGCAGACAGAGTATTGGCCAGCAGACTTGGATATGGTGCAGTAGTAGGATTAATGGATGGGCAAACGAATGTAATGGCAGGAATGCGTTCCAACGATGTGGTGTATACCGCTATCGAGGAAGCTATTAAAAAACATAACGAAATCAATAAAGATCTGATGTTGATTTCAGAAATTTTAGCAATCTAATTATTTTTATAAATCTAATAAAAACAAACTATTATGTCAACAATCAAAGTAGGTATCAACGGTTTTGGTAGAATTGGACGTCTTGTTTTCAGAGCAATGACTGAAAGAGACAACATTGAAGTTGTAGGAATCAATGACCTAATCAATGCAGAATACATGGCTTACATGTTAAAATATGACTCTGTACACGGTATTTTCCCAGGGGAAGTTTCTGTAGAAGGAAATGATCTTGTAGTAAACGGGAAAAAAATCAGAGTAACTGCTGAAAAAGATCCAAGCAACCTAAAGTGGAACGAAATCGGTGCAGATTACGTAGTAGAATCTACTGGTTTATTCTTAGATAAAGAAAGCGCTGCAAAACACATTACTGCAGGTGCTAAGAAAGTAATCCTTTCTGCTCCTTCTAAAGATGATACTCCAATGTTCGTAATGGGGGTAAACCACAAGGAACTTACTGATGATATTAAAATCTTATCAAACGCTTCTTGTACTACCAATTGTTTAGCGCCTTTAGCTAAAGTAATTCACGATAACTTCGGAATCGTAGAAGGTTTAATGACAACTGTACACGCTACAACAGCTACTCAGAAAACCGTTGACGGTCCTTCAATGAAAGACTGGAGAGGTGGTAGAGCTGCTCTGAACAACATTATCCCTTCTTCTACAGGTGCTGCTAAAGCGGTAGGAAAAGTAATCCCTTCACTAAACGGAAAACTAACAGGTATGTCTTTCAGAGTACCAACTGTTGACGTTTCTGTAGTAGACTTAACAGTAAGAATTGAAAAGGCTGCTTCTTATGAAGAAATCTGTTCAGTAATCAAAGCTGCTTCTGAAGGTGAATTGAAAGGTATCCTAGGATATACTGAAGAGGCTGTAGTATCTCAGGACTTCGTAGGAGATAAGAGAACTTCTATCTTCGACAAAGATGCTGGTATCATGCTTTCTCCTAACTTCGTGAAACTTGTTTCTTGGTATGACAACGAAATGGGTTACTCTAACAAGTTAGTTGATATGCTTGTACACGCTGCTTCTTTATAATAAGTAATGAGCGATAAGCTATAAGTAATATAAAGAGGCTGTCTCAAAAGAGATAGCCTTTTTTATGCAAAAAGGAAAGCTTTCGCTTTCCTAATAGTTGCAAATTAATTAATTTGCTGTGTGTTAACTTCTTCAAAAG
>LAZY01000024.1 GCA_001013295.1 Chryseobacterium indologenes
CAATCTTCCTCCGAACCGAAATGAGCCGTAAAACTGAATATGTTCATAATCCCTGCTTTTTGAGCGCTAATATACTAAAAATATTAGGTGTGTTTGCGGAGAATCAGATTTTATTTTATAGTGTTTTTCCTTCTGAATTTTACATACCAGTTCAAAAATGTTATAAATGAATTCGGAAATTGGAGCTGCGGAATAAAATTTTCAATTTATTAATATGATTTACTTTTTGCCCTTGCCGGAATTTTGTATTTTTGCCCCGTTATAAACCTATCGTATTCCATGATCTATTGGAAATCGGTTTTATATATGCCTGTCTCAGATAATACATGATGAACTTTTTTAAGTCATCCTATTATCAAAATCCATTAATAAGTTGTACTGATCCATCTTTATCCGGCGGATTATCTTTCGTTATCATCAATTTTGAATGATTTTTATTTGAAAAGAAATGATGTCTTCCTTTTTTAAGAATGAACAGATGCAGAAATTTATTTTGGATTATAAATAAGGTTCAATTCAAAAATAGGTATATATGAAACAGACTGCTGTTTTTAAATCAAATGATTATAAAGAAAGAGTATGGGTACAGTACAATATTTCTTTGTCAAATTTTAATGGAAATATCCGGAAGGAGATAGTGGAAACCCGTTTTGGGAAAACGAATGTTTTAAGCTATGGAGATGAAACTGCACCCAAGTTGGTTCTGCTTCATGGTGCTAATTCGAACGCTACATCATGGATCAAAGATTTTGCTGCTTATGCCTCTGAATATAAGGTGTATGCTATCGATATTATCGGTGAACCGGGGAAGAGTGATGAAAACAGGCTGCCTTATGAAAATGATGGCTACAGTGACTGGCTGAATGAAGTGTTTCAGCAATTAGAATTAGATAAACTCTATTTGGCGGGTCTTTCACAAGGTGGATGGATTGCTGCTAAATTTGCCATAAAGTATCCGGAAAAAGTGAACAGGCTGGCGCTGCTTTCACCGGCAGGAATTGTAAATACAACGGGTAGTTTTATTTTTAAAGCTGTATTGTATTCTCTTCTTGGAAATTTCGGAAAGAAAAAAATCAATGAACTTATCATTGGGAATCAAAAGGTGGATCATCAGGTTCTTGATTTTATGAATCTTATGCAGTCAGCCGTTAATTCCCGGATAGATAAAGAGTATATTTTCTCTGATGAAGAACTGAAGAAACTCACGATGCCTGTATTTTTTATCGGTGGTGCTCATGATGTGGTTCGGGATTCAGAAAAAATCAGGGCAAGGCTTGAGGGGTTGCTGCCCGATTTTGAGTATTTTATTGATCCTGAAAAAGGACATGTGCTGGTAGGTCTGGCAGATGCAATCAGTTCATTTCTGTTAAAAGAGAAAAATAAATAATATAAAAGCTCCAAAAAGTTTTTTGGAGCTTTTTATTGATTGTGACTTCTTGAGAAATTTAGAAAATACTCAGGTTATACTGTTTTACCAGATCCAGAATCATATGATAACCGGCCAATGAATTTCCATGCTGATCCAATGCAGGACTGAATACTCCGATGCCCATTTTTCCAGGAACACTCACGGTGATTCCGCCTCCAACACCAGATTTACTTGGCAATCCCACCATTCTGGAATATTCACCACTGAATTCATACATTCCGGCAGTCAGCATTTGGGATTCTATCAGCTTGGCAACTTCGGCATTTTTATATTGAGAATCTCCGTCGAAACGAACGCACTGATTGGCAAAGAAATACCCGATTTTTGCAAGGTCTTCAGCGGTCAGTTCAATAGAACATTGTTTGAAATAATTATCCAGCTGATCTTCATTTCCTGTGATCAGGCCACTGTTTTTCATGATGTAAAACATTCCGCGGTTACGGTGCCCGGTTGATTTTTCAGATTCATAGACTGATTTGCTGTATTCAATGCTTGGATTTTTGGTGATGTATCTTACCATATCCAACACTTTAAGGAATGGCTTTTCACCTTCTCCTGAAATTAAAGACGTGGTGAGGATCGCTCCGGCATTCATCATTGGATTCAGTGGCTTACCTGTGGTTTCAAGATTGGAGAAATGATTGAAAGGTTTATCTGAACCAAAATATCCCATTTTATCAAAAACATTAGCTTCCCCTCTTTCATTGACAGCCACCATTAAAGCAATGATCTTTGAAATGCTTTGCATGGTAAACTTTTTTTGAACATCCCCCGTATTGAATATTTTACCATTCTTATCTACCACTGAAAAAGCAATAGCTTTGGCATCCATTTTTCCAAGCTCGGGAATATAATCCGCTACTTTACCCTGCGTATAATAGGTTCTGTTTTTTTCCAGAATACTACTTAATGTCTTTTCAGAAATCGTTGAAATATCTGCCGTTTTCTGAGCGTAAGTGATGGTATGTAAGGAAAGAAAAGCTGCAAGAACAATTCCTTTTGCGGAAAATAAAAAGCTATTTTTTTTCATAAAGACTCTTTTCGAATAAAATGTTAACATAAACCTCGAGAAAACAAAGATAAAATATTTCATCTTCGTTGGCAATTCCCTCTTTACAATATTGGATTATGATGTCTGTTTAGGAGGAAGATTGAGGGATTGAGACAGGACTGTAACAAATACCATACCTAAAAGCATGACGGAAATGTAAGCGATAAGGGCTACGGACTCTCCCTGGCTTTCTCCACCTTTGGAGAGTACTTCGTGAAACAAACCTGTATTGTCTTTGTATCCCAATATCCAATGAGTGAAATTCCAGGCAAAATGCAATCCAATAGATAAGGCAATATTTCTGGTTTTTAAAGCAGCCCAACCAAATAAAATTCCTCCCAGTCCTGATCCGATGATAGCCCATTTTAACGTGAAACCCGTAAAAAGATGTTCCAGGATAAAAATAATGGTGACAATCAATAGACTCCAGACAGGTCCGAGATTATCTTTTAACCGCCATAGCATATAAGTCCTGAATGTAAGCTCTTCCCTCCATGCCACAAAAAAATATAAGGGAAGGGTTATTGCAAAGACTTTAGGATCAAAAGAGGGTGATCTCTGGAAGTTGATGGGAGAGAAACGGGTGATGATCAGGGTCATGATTACAACCAATATTGTTCCTACGCAACAGCCTGTTAAAAACTGGAGAATACTTTTTTTATCCCATCGGATTCCTATACCGGACAACGTATTTTTGTCCCAACGTGTAAAAAGGAAGGCAATTGTGAAGGTCAGCAATGCTGCACTTGTTATAGAAAAAAGATCGGGATAAGCTGTCTTTTTTGTGATTCCGGCTGCTGTGGCAAAAACAATCAGGGACAGCAGATAGAAAAATATAACTTTTAGATATACAGATGCTTGTTTCATTTTTCTATGAAATTAGATCGTATGAATTTACATCAAATTTTTGATTATCTTATTGGTTTTAAAAGTCTCTCAATATTCTGGCTGGGTATTACTGATAAGTATAAAATCCTTCCTATTTTGCCATAATTTCAATAGCCGTTTTTTTTGAGGGAGGCACTCAACATTGTCTTTTGTACTGATGGGTAAAGTTTACGGATTGCTGTGAAACTTTTAGAAATCAATGTTTAACCTTTTTTATTAAAACACAAAGGAGCCCAGCTTTTTAAACACTTAAGCTATTTAAGTGATATACTTTATGTATAAGAAGTACACTAAATTTTTGTTGAAAATCAATGATTTTCATCTTATGTGAACTGAATTATGTGGTATTTCGTTACCTATTCTAAAGTGTACTAAAGTGTTTGAAAAATAAAAACTTTTGTGACTTTTGAAGTTAAGTTTAAACAGACTTACAATATAAAATCAGAGGGAATTAAAATACTTCCCCGATATTGGCAAAAAAGCCATGAGAATTATTCTGTCCGAAAGCATAGTCAATACAGAGATTGGTATTGCTATGCTTGTTGAGTTTGATGCGCAATCCTGCTCCATACCCGAAAAGGAGCTTTTTGTATTCATCAGAAAGATCAGCAGAGAAAGATTGTACATTCGCAAAAACGACCCCACCCAATAATCCGTTTCTGGTGATTCCGAAACGGTATTCATTTTCATAATAATACATATTCCGGCCACGGAATCTGCTTTGGATGTACCCACGACCTGTATTGTTCTGGTCATCCCACCCTGTACTGGGAAGCATAAGGTAAGGAGGAGCTGTTTTGCTGGTGTTCAGCCACGCGAAGCCCCAGAATGCCAGTACATTTTCTGATTTGGCAGGGAAACGGATGTATTTTCTGGCATCAATCTGTAAAGAGGACCAATTGCTCTGACTTCCCATAAAAGTAAAATTGGGACGATAGGTAAGGCTTAGGTATTCGCCGTTTTGTGGATTGATCTGGTTGAGTCTATTGTCATATAGTGCTTTTATTGCTACTCCTGATGCTCTTTCAGCTGTTTTTAGATCTCGCGAGAGAAGATGGCTGATTCTTTTTCCCAGTGAATCGGTGACTTTAATACCCCAGAACTGGTCATAATAAATGCCTCCGCCCAGATAAAAATCCTTTAGAACCTTAAACATGATAGACTGATGTAGTTTTATGTATTTAAAGTTCACCGTATAAGCCGTATTGGAATTCGCTTCTATTGAAATCTTCTTTCCTCCCAAGCCATAGATTTCTGAAGGATAGTTGAGGTATTTGAAATCGCTGATAAGGTTGATTTTGTTGTCTTTTGTCCAGATATTGGCATATAAAGGGAAAATTGTTTGTTTGTACTGTGAATAGGTATAGCTGGTCGTAATATTGGAAATTTTCTGATCTCTGGATCTCTGCTGATAAAAACCAATATTACCACTTACAACCCCCGCGAAACCCGTCTGAAGAGTATATCCGACAGCCGGAATCAAAGACCAGTTAAATTTCTTCCCTTCACGGATGGTGTCTCCGTTATTTTTTTTATGAAGTATTTTATGGAGAATATCTACAATATCTTTTTGGGGGACTTTCGGTTGATGTAAGGTGTCGGATAAGGTCTGGGATTGGCTGTTCTGAGCATGGCAGAGAATAGAAAAGAGGATAAGAAGGAAACAGGTGGAGGTTCTTTTCATTGTTGTGGATGTGTGAGAAAAAGATTATCAAATGGCATCAATAGTGATTTCAAAAATGCGGTGAATATTTCAAATAAAAGGTAATAATTGACTTAAAATATTATTAAAAAATTAAAACATAGCGTAGATTATCTCTTTGGCTGATGGTCTTATTTAAATTATTTAATTTTTGATATGTTTTGTTTAAAATTTTAACTTTAAAATTGAATTGTGTTTAATTTTTTTCATGGTATTAAATTGTATAAATGAAAAATAGAAATTTTAGCTATTCAGGCCCCTGATAATGGGGTTTTGTAAAATAATTATAATGCAAGTGAAATAGTATATGGCATTAAACTTCATTATATTATTGGTATTCAGTGTTGAATTTCGTAATATTTTTCACTTTTAAATGATTTTTGTATTATTTTTTTTATTAATTTGGATAAAAATTAATAACACTTTTTTTAATAACTATGAAAAACAACACCTATTTCAGTAGGCAGCACATCTTCAGATGGCTACTACTATGTTGGCTTTTAGTACCGTGGGCACTACAAGCACAATCAGCTCGAATTACATGGAGCTCCCAGGTCGGATGTCAAGAGTACCGGGGCGAAAAAGGAGGTACCGATGATAACGGGACCACCTACTCATTTATCAACTCTTCCCAATGCCTTCGTGTATGTGAAAACAGTTGGGTTACTTACACCGTAAGTGGCCAGAATATTTCGTACGTACAGTGGACCATTTCGGGAGGAACAGCAACTTATTCAGGGCCTGGCAATACGCAGGCTAATGTCAACTGGGGCAGCACCGGCAGTGGAGCTGTACAGGCGGTCATCACTTATACAGACGGAACTGTTGAGAATCAGAACATCTGTATTGAAAAGATCAACAGCCCGGTTGCTAAATTTGAAATGCTCAATCTGGAGTATAAGGTATGTAGAAATACCACCATCTATTTTGATAATACTTCTTATCAGAATGGTGGGTCTGATATTGTTAACTACTTCTGGGAGTTTGGAGACGGAACTACTTCAACAGCGTTTGAGCCGTCTCATGCCTATGCAGATCCGGGAACTTATACCGTTATGTTGACTGTAACGAATAAGTGCGGCTGTTCCAGCAGCTACAAAAGAGAACTGGAAGTAATCAAATCTAATCCTGTACAGATCAACTGTGCTTCCGTAGTATGTGAAGGAAGTACTGAGAAATACAATGTTCAGGATGGATGCAAAGGAGAATGGAATGTAGTAGGTGGAACTATTGTAGGCCAAAATGGAAATGAAATTGAAGTGAAATGGGATCAGGTAGATCCGGCAGACGGTTTTGGATACGTGATGTACAAATCTGAATGCGGATGCCCTGAGTGGACTACGATTAAGATTCCTGTAATCTTAAACAAAGGTCAGATTAAAGGTGAACCGGTAATATGTATCAACAAGCAGTATACGTATTCTGTTCCTCAATGGCCTACCACCAGCGTAAAATGGACGGTAACAGGAGGTCAGCTGGATTATAACCAACAGAGAAATGAGGTTCTTTTCACTGCTTACCAGCCGGGAACTTATACGCTTACTGCGGATTATTTCAATACATTGTTATCATGCAAAGGACAGGCTACTTTTACTATTGTTGCAGAACAGCCGGTAACGATAAGCGGAGGTACAGATGAAATCTGTGTAGGTACCGTTCAGACATTTAATGCAGTACCTAATGTACCTGTTATCTGGAAAGTTTCTTCAGGAAGTTCAGTATATACATCTCCTCCAATGTCAGGACCTTTCAGTTATAATTTTGTGACAGGAGGTTCTTATACGGTTACAGCCACTAAAAATGGGGGCGGATGCGAAAGTAACGCAATCCTTGTAAAGGTATTGCAGGCTCCTATGCCTCCTGCGGGCCCAATCTCAGGAGACAATAAAGTATGTCCGGGAAAACCTTACGTATATAAACTTAATTCACCGATAGATCCTGGAACGGTACCGGTATGGGAAGTTACCAACGGAACAATTCAGGGAAGTAATACGGGGTCTTCTGTGACGGTAATATTTAATTCCGGAGCACCGCAATATGTGGTATCAGTACGAAACAGATTAGCTAATAGTAGAGCAGGATGTGTTTCTGCTCCTATTTCTTTCAATGTTACACCATTAGATCTTAATACCATTACCATTAATCCGAATCCGGGACCATTCTGCCCAAGCAGCATGCAGTCTTTCAGTGCCAATCTGAACGGGATTACTCCGGATTCAATGTCATGGAGCCTTGGAAACACTAATTACGGAAGTATCGTTTCCGGACAGGGAACTCCTAATATTAGCGTAAATTTCAATGAAGTTTCTTCATCGATTCCTACTACTCTTAATTTAAGAATTATTAAATGTGGGGTGATCAAAGATTTAAGTATCCCGATCTCGGTATTAACGCTTCCGACTGTCAGTTTTAATGTTGGTAATATTTGTTTAGGAGGTAACCTTAACTTTTCAGTTAATCAGGGAACTATTACTTCAGCAACCAGTGTTACGTTCACTTTTGCAAATAACTCAACAGCTACCGTGCCTTTCAACCCGGCAGGTACCTATTCTATTGTGAATAATGGAAATATTCAGAATAATACAGGAAATAATATTTCTCAGACAGTAACGGTAACGTATACCGGAACCAACGGATGTAATTATAAACCTACAGCATCTGCTAACTTTATTATTTACCCGGAAACGATTATTACAATTTCTCCGGTATACAATATTGCAGTTTGTGATCCTGCGACAATGGCTCCTTATACCCTTACCGCAAACAGTTCTACAGGTCTTACCAATACTAACGGATGGCAATGGTATAGAAACGGTGTACAAATACCAAATGCCAATACCAATGTCTACACCATATCAGGACCTAATGCTTTGGGAACTTACAAAGTACGGGCAACCGATCAGAATACTTGTGTAGTTTATTCACAGGAGGTTAAAGTAATACAGTCTTGTCCAACCGGCGGAAACTGTACGTTAAATCCTCAGATTAACTTTACTCCGCAATGGACGGCTTGTAATACGATTAGTGTAACTAACCTAAGCTACATTGGAACTCCTGATGAGATCCAGTGGGTGACGGATAATGTACTTACTTTAGTTTCTCCTCAGGGTGGCTCTACTGCTACTTATCAGACAAGTCTTGCAGGGGCACATATCGTTTTCGTACGTTTAAGATATGGTTCATGCTGGTATAGCAGAGGAATTGAGGTAAGAAAAAATTATGAACCTAAGTTTAATATCAGCCAGGTATGTAATGGAAGTGCTTATAATGTTACCCTTTACAATACCTCTACGATATTTGATATTACGGCACCTATTACCTATACATTCAGTCTTGCAGGACAGCCTGATCAGATTGGTCAGACGGCAACGTATAACAATTTAGCGCCAGGTACTTATACCTTTACGATGAAAATGGTTGCGGCAGGATTGCCACAGTGTATTACTACGCAAACCATTACATTGGCAGCACCTCCGACTCTTAATTTCACGCTTCCAACATCGGCGTGCTCAGGAGAGCCTATTAACTTAACGGTTCCGGGCTATAACTCTGCCAATACTTATACATGGTTCTTTGGAAATAATTCTATCGTTGCTTCTGGAGCAACTACACCAATTTCAATTGTTCCAGCAGGAACTACAAATATATGGTTCAGAGTGAGAACTCCGCAGGGATGCACCTATGATTCTCCGATTAAGGGAATTGGGATTACTTCTGCAAACTTTAGCGGTACGCTTCTTCCTCCGGTGGCTGTAGCTTGCGTTGGAAATGCTCCGACAATTACCTTCGTACCTTCAGGACAAGCTCCTGCAAGTTACATCTGGATGAATGGTGCTCAGCAAGTGGCAGGAGCTCCAAACTCAGCAAGTTTTACTCCTACTCAATCAGGATATTACTGGCCGGTACTGATCGCATCAAATGGTTGTAAAACAGAATCTATGAGTACACAGCCATTATCTGTGACCCTGAAAGCACTTCCATATGTAAACATTTCAGGTAAAGCGAATATCTGTGCAGGATCATCCGTAACACTTAGTGGTATTGTGACTGACAATACATTGGAATATCAATGGAGAAAAGGAGGTACAGTAGTAGTACCATGGGTTGCTTCTTCTTCAGCTCCTATTGTTTATAATACAGGGGCATTGGCTGTAGGAACTTATGTTTATACACTTGAGGTAAGAACTCCGGGAGCCGCAGGATGTACAAGTTCTAAAAACTTTACGGTTACTGTAAGCAGCCCTCCGCCAGCAGTTACTATTTCTTATTCTCTGCAAAGCTGCCAGCCTTATGAAGTAAAACTTACGGCATCAGGATCTGCAGCAGGCGATTATAACTGGAGTAACGGTATGGTAGGACAATCTATTGTAGTGAATGAAGGTGGAGCTTATCAGGTGACTTATACAGCGCCAAGCGGATGTAAAGTAACCGGTAATGTACAAGTGCCACTGAGTCTTGAAAGTCTGATGTGGGTATTCCCTACAGGATGCTATGATGAATGCTATAGAAAAAGCTATGTTATAGGACCAAAAGGAATATTTGATCACCATGAATGGCAGTACTTCGGAAGCAGTATTCAAAGTGGAAATAACAGTTTTATCAATCCTCTGTATCTTGGTTCATCAGGAACTTATAACTTACAGATCAACCATTTTGGATGCCAGTATACTTCAGGAGCATTGAATTACTTCCCTGGTAAAGAATGTGGTGTTACAACGGATTGTAAGCTGGAAGGTGACGTTTATATGAAGTGGGATAAAGATCACTTTAATATCCACGGAATCCTTCACAATAGTGCAGGTCAGGCTATAACACTTACAGTTTCAAGTGCAAACGGATTCGGAGTTTATATTCCATCTATGATTACAATCCCGGCAGGAGGCTCATACGATATGAATGCCAATCCACTGGTATTCTATCCGAATGCCAATTACCCTGGCTGGGAGGAGATCTTATTCAGCAATGAAACTTGTAAATTCAGTACAAAAATGGAAGGTGGTATATGGATGAAAGGAGGTGCAGGAACAGAAAGATCAATGGCTGTGACCTCTGCTTCTTCTCTGAAAATAACACCAAATCCTGCAAAGGAAAATGTGAAAATCTCATACAATACAGGCAGTGAAAAGCTGCAGGCAAAACAAATTACAGTTTTTGATGCCATGGGCAATGTCAAATTCCGTAAGGAACTGAAAGCATCTTCCGGAGAGGTGGGTGTAGAAGTTTCCAGTTGGCTGCAAGGCGTTTATATTGTCATTGTACAGACAGGAGATACCTCATTGCAAGGTAAGCTAATTAAAAATTAGTGATTTATAAAGCAGTGTTCTCTTCGGAGAACACTGTTTTTATAATAAATGATAACCAAATGAATTTTTATGACACGATTAAAAAACAAACTACAGGTATTGCTTCTGATGCTGCCCTTATTATCTTTCAGTCAGACTTATCAATGGCAATGGGCAAAACAGGTAGGGGGAGCGACAGGCTCAGCTGATCCGGGATTTACGTATCGATATGATGAATCAATTCGGGACATTGTTGTAGACAATAATAACAATACATATTATCTGACGACGGTATGGTCACAGGATCAAAACTTGGATGGGACTACAATACCCAATTATGGGACCCGTGATCTTTTTCTTTTTTCTACCGATTGTCAGGGAAATATAAGATGGTCAAGAACAATAGGGGGGACGGGCCCTGGTGAAAATGCATGGCACATAGAGGTGGATAATAACGGTGGATTATACGTTATGGCCACTCTATATAACGCTGCAGATACTACTCAGCCCAATGAAATTCCTATCAAATTGGATGATACCCATTCGCTTCCTGCCTATACCTATGTTGATGTCAACACACCAGATCCGGGATTCAAAGCAGCTTATCTGTTAAAATACCATACCTCTAACGGAACATTGGCATGGAGTAAGCCTTTGCAGGGAGATGTCAATTTTCTAAGCCGATATTGTGATGTGCAAACCATGTATATGGATGCTTCGAAAAATATTCATGCAATCATGGGCTTTAGAGCAGGAACTCATTTGGATGGGATGATTACCGTACCTTCTACATACACTACAAGCTATCAATATTATCTGGTAAAATTCAATTATAACAATGGGAATATGACCCTTGCCACTCCGCTGCTGCTTCCTATAACAGGTGGAATAAGTACAGGAGGAGAGGATGGAAAGGTAAATCTGTTGTATGATGAAAGCCTGAACCGCTATTATCTTGCAGGAAGAAGAATGGATGGAAGCTACAGTACGTATTTTGAAGATTTTTCATACAATAACGTTCCTTTTACAAAAGATGGCTATTTACTTGCTTTTGACGGAACTACCGGGGCAGAAGTATGGCGAAAGGAGCTTGACACTAATATGCCGGGATCGATGGATAATGAAATTCATTCGATTATTAAAGACTCCGGTTCTTCAGATATTTATATTTCAGGACGGTATTTTGCCGGAACTACTCCCGGAACTTTCGGAACTTACACTTTTCCCTTACCTCCTTATCAGGGGCAGGTACCTTTTGTCATGAGACTGGCAGCAGACGGATCGGTAAAATGGGCTAAGATTGCTGACGGGATAACTACTTATGGCGCATACCGTTTCGTGAAAGGTAAAATTGTACTTAATGGGAATGAAATTGCTTTTGCTAAAGGAAGCTGGAATGATATATGGGGCAGTTATTCGATGGTACGCCCGAATGGAGATAAAGCAGATCCGCTATTGGTTCGTCTCAATAAAGATTCAGGAGCGGTAATAGATGCAGCTGATATTTATAGCAGTTATTTTTCTCAGGACGAATTTACGGCTATTGCTGTAGACAGAGAGGGTAATTACATATTGGGAGGTCTGTTTCACGACCAGTTATTTACTGATCCCAATGATGGGGTGAATACGATGGGGGTTAATGTAATGGGAGGCAAATCCCAATCTTTTTTCACAAAATATGCCAAGTCGGCATGCAGTCAGATGTCGGTAGAAGAAACGGCTGTTCAGGCCGGGATACAACTATATCCGAATCCTGTACAGGACTATCTTACGATCAGAAGTAAGGACCCATTGGTTTCTTATGAAATCTACGGAGCCACAGGACAGCTGATCAAGCAAGGTGCTTTGAATAGTACACAGGAGCAAATCGTAGTATCTTCTCTTCAGACGGGAGTATATTACATTAAACTTAAAACAAAATCTTCAACAGTAACAGAGAAAATACTGAAGAAATAAAGATTTTGATTCAACACTGAAACTAATAACCCTTATATAGACGGTGCTTTCTTCGGAGAGCACTGTTTCTTTTTAAATAGATCATGAAAGGGAAAAATATGCGAAATTTTTGAGTTGTTCCACAAAATAATAGGACATAAATCCCGTCTCTTTCCAGAAGGCATTTGCAAATACCCGTGGGTGGAGTAGTGTATTCGCATTGTTCGGAGAGATAAGTTATTTTTATATTCCCTGCAGATCAATAGCAGTTTACTGGCAGTAGCAAGACCGAGATACCCTAAAGCAAGAGCATTTTTGTGGCAGATATTTGATATATAACCATCTTTATCCTGATGTGCTGTATAATCTCTTTTTAACTTTTTATCAATATCCTCATTCTGCTTTGTATTTTGGGCAAGAAAAGTATAATAAGAAAAAAAGATAAAGAATAAGGAGAACAATTTTTTCATTGAAAAGCATATTAGTTTTAGAATACAGATTCATTCCTTAATAAGATAGTTGGATATAAAGAATGAACAAAATCTGAAAATGGTGTTGTACTTTTTTTATTTTTTTTCAAAATTAAAGTAAATATTTAAGCTAAAATACCCAATACCTATTTGTGCGAACCATGCATTTTATTTTGAAATAAGAATCGTATTTAATCTATTGATTTTCAGTGGTGCATATTTGTAAAATGAAATAAATCATATATGAAACTTTCAGAATTATTCCACTATTAACCTTGTGGTACTTATCACGGAGTTCTAATATTGCATCAGATGATAACCGATTCTGAAAATAACATGATGAACAAAATCTTCTCTCTGCCTTGGATTGGAGAGAGGAGATTTCTTTTATTTCTTCTGTTATTGGTCAATCTTCAGATGGGACAGGCTATGGGTACAGAAGAAACTGTTTCATCAGACTTTCCGGAACAGGCAACAATATTTATCTTGGATGATGCTGTTGTTTCCGGGATGGAACATATCTATATCTCCGGTTCGGAAAAACAGAAATCAGAAAAGAAATCTAAAAAGAAAACCTCTGTTACCCGAAACCGGAAAAAGCTCCAAAAAGAACAACCTGTTTCTTCCGCTGCTCAGCATATCAATAAAACCGTAGCCATTTTTTGGCGGAATACAGCATCAGATACTTCTTTACTGGAAAGTACCGGTATTGCAAAGCAGGTGGTAGCACCCGTTCAGTACAGGATTAAATTTTTTCTGCTGCAGCCTGAAAATGACATTCTCATTTTGACTTACTTATTAAGTATCCTGCTTATACCCATTTATAGAAATTACTGGTTTTCAAATCTGCGTTTCTACCGAAACTTTAATAGACCACCACCGTCATCATTCCCAATATAGTATCTGTTTAATCAAGATTATCAGATTTCTGTATTCTGCCTCTCACGCAGGAAAAATCAACGTTATACCTAACCTTCGCAGGAATTATTTCATGCGGACAGGTATTGTCATTCATAAAATCAAATAAAAATACCATGAAAAAAACATCACTGGCAATAGCAATGCTGGCGGTCTGTGCTTTAAAGTCACAGGTGGCGATTGGGAAACAGAATATGACCAATGCTTCAGTGTCTCTGGAGTTTTCCAATACCGAAAACAGAGGTCTTATTCTTCCTTATATTGAAAATAAAACCCCGGTAACCACTGAAGGAGCGCTGATCTATGACACTACGGATCATAAGGTAAAATACCTGAAGGATGGAGCCCAATGGGTAAACCTGAGTGAAGATGACGGAACTGCTGCAACCATTGGAACTGCCGATCTGAGTATACAGGGAGTAGATAAGTCAGAAAAGGCAACAGCCAAAACAAGCATCGGAACTCCCACCTCTGCAACAGGAATTCTTGTACTGGAAGCAGTGGATAAAGCCATGATCTTACCAAAAATAGCGAGCCCGCATCTTAATATCATTGATCCGGCTCCCGGGATGATAGCCTATGACACTGTGAAAAAGCAGGTTGCTGTATATAATGGTAAAGTCTGGACTTTCTGGAAACCTTAATTATAAGCAATATCAGACTTTAGATTAAAAATAGATCCCTCTTTTAAAAATGAAAAAAACAATTTTACTGGTTCCGCTTTCTATAAGCATGTCCGCTTGTCGTCAGGTAGGTATTAACCCGGAACTTTCATCGGATCTCCGATTAAAAACTACTTAATCATGAAAAAACAAAACCTCTTTTTATTCCTATTGCTCTTTCTGGGTAATATGATCCTTTACGCACAATGTAGCGTCAATGCAGGAGGAAATGCCACAATATGCGGTACATCCTATACCCTGCAGGGAAGCTCATCGGGCAGTACCGGCGGGCCTCCGGTATGGACACTCGTGTCCAAACCTTCCGGCGCCCCTGATCCGGTGATAAGCAATGTAAATTCCCTGACACCCAATGTGACGGGAATGACAGCTCCCGGCAATTATGTATTTCAGGTGGCACAGAATTGTAGTCCTTCTGGCTCTGCATCATCCCAGGTAACGATTACCGCACCGGGAGATGTGGCTACCTTTACTGCCGGGACAGATATTACGAATGTGCCTGCCACTACAGGTACCGTTACACTGAATGGTATTGTACCTGCAGGCTATACCGCATCATGGAGTGCATATAATATATACAGATGGCAGCGAAGTAGTATAAAGAATATGCAGAATGCCATGTTTAGTTCTACTACATCAGCTACAACTACATTCAGTCTCATCAAAAAAGCAGATCACGATATAGATCCGGCTTATCTGGTAACGCTCAGGATAACATCAACTCTTAATCCCAACTGTTGGTACGAAAAATCGATCACGGTAAGATTTATACCTAATCCACAGATAGTACCTGCATTGTCATCTTCCCGATGTGTTTCTTCAAGTGGAGGAAGTAGTCATTTCGTATCCTTACAAAGTACTTCCCCAATTTTTTCTCAGGGATATTCAAGTACGCCAGGATCTTCGGGAAACTTTGGTACCACTATTACTATGGCTGTTAACAGTCAACCTGCAGGAGGAAACATAGTATATTCGGATATACATGATGGAAATATATATCTTGGCGGTATAACTGTGCCGGGGGTCTATAAGTTTACATTAACTGTTTCTAATGCAGCAGGGTCATACACAACCCCAGAGATTACCTATACTTTTAATGGTATACAGCCTAACCATCCAAGTTTCTTAGTAGCTTCCAGACCTGAACAGATGATGATTTATGATTCTGGTGATTCGGGAGGAGAAGTTCATTGCAACTTTGCGGGGCAGACAACACCTATTACTTTTCTTTTTACACTCAATCCTTCTGATCCAACTTCCCTTATTACTAAAACAACCAATAAGGGAACAATCCCACCTGGCGGAGTTCCGTCTATAGTAGATGCTGGAGCAGGAACAGCGAATAGAAGTGCAATAATAACACCGCCTGCAGGTGGATGGAGAGTAGGAACATACGCATTCACTGTAAGTACCAGTAATGGGACTTGTAACATTTCTCAAAGCTATTACATACATATTTCTGATGGTAATCGTTCTAATGCAACTGTGCCTAATACTACAGTATGCTACCCGGGGTCAGGTATAGTGACAGCCACTATTCCATTACCTGCAGTGTATAAGGGTGTACCCAACAGCAGTTATTTACAGGATTTTGATGGACGATACAGATTAACATTAGTTTCAAAACCTTCAGGAGCTGCAAATCCTACATTTGAACCTTATGCTAATACATTATTTACCAATGCTTCTACTACGATTTCGAATCTTGATACGCAAGGGGAATATGTATTCAAAATAAAAGCGGATACATACGTTCCGACAGTAGGTGCTTTTTTAGATAAAGAATACGCCTGTTCAGGGGCTTCTCTGGAAGGTACATTCTCTGTATTCGTATCAGGTCAGGTGGGCGCAAATGCGGGCTCTGCACAGACTTTAATAGGAACTTCCCAAACTACATTTAATGGGAATAATCCGGGAGTTGCCACGGGCGCATGGACATTGTTATCCAAGCCTTCCGGGGCTACTGATCCGGTGATTGTAACGCCATCAGCTTACAATACCAATGTTACAGGATTCAATACTCCTGGAGTATACACTTTCCGATGGACAGTTACCACAGGCAACTGTGCCAGTACCAGTGATCTTACGGTTACTGTTGCTGCTCCGGCTCCCGGAGGTGTAACGGCTGCTGTATGGTATAAGGCAGATGCCGGTGTATATTCCAATGCAGGGACCACTGCAGCGGCGGACAATACAGCCGTTCAGCAATGGAATGATCAGATGGGAACAGGATACCATCTTGTTCAGGCAACGGCTGCTCAAAAGCCAACTTTCTCTAATCAGACTACGCTGGCTAACTTCAATCCTACCGTAACTTTTATTTCAGCAGGGCATGGAGTAGGACAAGGCGGCTTTATGGCTGCAGATCCGGGAACCGGAAATGCGATTATAAATCGTGCTCAGGGAAGTATCTATATTGCCGGTAAAATGACTACGCTTGGGGCTGCCGGATTGGCCGGTTTTGACCAGACAATGGATTATCCGGGTTTACATATTTCCAACAATGCCACTACGGATAAGCTATTATTCTATACGGCAGGAAGTGGCTATACTACATTATCTACCAATTTATTTGCTGCCAAAAGACCTTTTGTAGCAGGATCTTCATGGCTGAATGCAGCCGGTTCTACAGCAGCATACACATTGGCTAAAGCATGGCTGGATGGTAATGAGTCCGTTTATAATAATACGGATATAAACGTCAATACAACTGATAATGCAACAACCCGTGTTTTCAGGATTGGACGCGATACCAACTGGGGAAGTCATGATGGGCAGATGAATGAGGCTATTGTATTTGCAAACCCTCTTTCTGCATCAGAAAAAGCCCGTGTAGATTCTTATTTATCTGTTAAATGGGGATCAACATTGCTAGGAGATTATGTAAATTCTACAAGTGGCATCATATGGAATTATATTGCTGCTTATCAGAATAATATTCTTGGGATTGCAAGGGATAATCTTTCTACTTTATACCAGAAGCAATCGCGAAGCGAAAATCCTAATCAGCAATTGATCATAGGTGCAGGAAGCTCATTGGCCAATACCAATGCAGCAAATGCCGGTACTCTTACAGACGGACAGTTTCTTCTTGCCGGAGATAACGGTCTGAAGCAGGTGCTAAACACACCATTGGCATACACGGCTGGCTCTAATGGAGTTACCAATTACCGTTTCGAATCTATCTGGAAAGTACAAAATACCAATTCGATAGGAACAGTAACGGTTGCATGGCCTAAAGGCGTGAACAACCTTTATCTGGTACAGTCTGCTGATGAAACTTTTGACGGAACCGATACCTTTAGCCCAATGGTTACTGAGGTTACGGTAAACGGAGTAGTATATAATACTGCCAATGTAACTTTAGCCAACGGACAGTATTTTACCTTTGCAGGTTACCTGAATGCTCCGGGAGGGGTGGTTTCTTCTCTTTGGTATCGTGCAGATAAAAATCTGACTCCGGTGAATGGTGCTGTAACTTCGTGGAAAGACTATTCTGCGGGTGCAATTACCATTACACCTAATTTAGCTACTACAACCTCAGCACCTACGGCAACAAACGGAACAGGATTGAATCTTAACTTTAACCCGGGAGTAACATTCGTACCGGCAAATGCGTTAGGAAATTCATCTGTACTCAATGCTGTTTCCAGTACCAATTATTCGATATATACCAGCACAACACCAGTTACCGGATCAGGTTATGATAGGGTTGTAGGATTAAATTATTCTGCACTTGCGGGAGGTAATAAGTATGACAGCCCGGGGATTGCAGCCGTTAATATCAATATGAGGGACAATGCGGCAGGTTCTCATATCAATGCAGCTGTAACACCTGTTGCTGCTCAGTATGCTCAACTAAGTAATACAACTATCGTAAGAAACAGCTTTACCAGCAATCAGTTCCAAAGAGCATTGAACGGTGCAGCTGCTATTTCAACGATGACAATGGCTCCAGCCCTTACTACCTGGCCGGATGGAGGCTTCCTGTTGGGAAGAAATGCCAATGATGGTGGTGATGACAACGGTACAGGAATGACAATGTCTGAAACCATAGTCTTCGATAAAGCACTTACAGCAAATGAAATCAACAGAGTAGATTCTTATCTGGCTATAAAAGGAGGTATTACTCTTGATATGACAAGTACTCCGAACTATCTCAGCAGTAATTCTCTTTCTGTATGGACATCCGGAAACAATACAGGATATAATAACAATATCTTTGGTATTGCCAATGATAAAGTATCTGATCTGAATCAAATGCAGTCTAACAGTATCAATCCGGGACAAAAGTTAATTATTGGAGCAGGAAGTTCATTGGCGAACACCAATGCAGCCAATACCAATACCCTGACTGACGGACAGTTTCTGATGACCGGAGATAATGGTCTTAAACAAAGCCTTACAGTACCATTGTCTTACACAGCAGGTTCTAACGGTGTCGTAAATTTCCGTTTTGAATCGATCTGGAAAGCTCAGAACACTAACAGTATAGGAACTGTAACAGTTGCATGGCCTAAAGAGTTAGCGAATTTATATCTGGTACAATCATCAGACGCCGTTTTTGACGGAACTGATTCCTTTACTCCAATGACGACGGAGGTTACCGTAAATGGAGTAGTGTACAATACGGCGAATGTAACATTAGCCAATGGACAGTATTTCACTTTTGCAGGTTTTGCACAGGGACCTGGAGGAGTTATAGATGTTGATTTCTGGGTGAAATCCGACGATGCAGGAACAATTTCTACAGCATGGAAAGACAACTCCATCAATGCAGATAATATCCCGAACGTAGGAGGGGTAACATTATCAGCAGCGGACAGAAACCACAATTTCTATCCTTATACAACTGGGTATACTTCTGGTAAGTATTTCCATAACAACACTTCTAAGATGAACCCGTTAGGTAATGTGGAATTTCCTAATATCAATACCTCTATTTTCTCCGCGGTAAGACCTACAACTCTTGCTGCCGGACGTATTATCGGAATAGATAATGATGCTGCCAATGCTGCCGAACCCGGAGTTTCTATTACCTCAGCCGGAAACCCAAGACAATATGAATTTTGGAATACAACAACATCATCAGATTTCTCTACGCCTTTTAATATCGGGCAGTCTAATGTATTTTCGGCATTAGCCAACAATACGGTAGCTAACGGAGGAACTTCTGCCATTGCCGGAGGAGAAAAGCGATTAGGACTTAACGGTTCTTATCAAGCCTTTTCTGGTTTTGCTGCAGCCAATAAATTCCAGATTTATGGAACAAATCTGAGATTGGGATATGCTACATGGGATGTTTCCGGTGCTTTCCCGGGAGACGTTATGGAGGTTGCATGGTACAACCGTACGTTAACGGCTAATGAGCAATCAAGAGTGAACACCTATCTTGCAATTAAGAATGGGGTTACAGCTGCAGAGGATTATCTGGCCTCTAACAATAGCACAGTATGGAATATAACCACCAACACAGGGTATAACAACAATATATTCGGTCTGGCAAGGGATAATTCTTCTGCGCTACACCAAAAGCAGGCGGCTAGTACAGCAGCAGGTCAGCAACTTGTTATTGGTAACGGAACTTCTTTGTTTGATTCCAATATTGCCAATACCAACAGCCTTACAGAGATGCAGTTCCTGATGACGGGTGATAATGGTTTGAAACAAAGCCTTACGACACCATTGTCTTATACAGCCGGTTCTAACGGAGCTACCAACTTCCGTTTCGAATCCATCTGGAAAACACAAAACTCAGGAAACGTAGGAAGTGTAACGGTGGCATGGCCAAAAGGAGTGAAGAATTTGTATCTGGTACAATCTTCAGATGCTGTTTTTGACGGAGCCGATACCTTTACTCCAATGACGACTGAGGTTACTGTAAACGGTGTTGTCTATAACACTGCTAATGTTACATTAGCCAATGGACAGTTCTTTACTTTTGCAGGATTTGGACTTGCCCCTGGAGGGGTTGTAAACAGCCTGTCTTATTGGTACAGAGCAGATAAAAATGCTGTCAATACAGGTGCAGGGACAGACGTGACCGCTTGGACGGATATATGGAACGGAACTACTGTTGCACAAAAAGTAAGCAATGCCTTACCGAAATACGCACAAGGTGCTGCTAATTATTTCAACTTCAACCCAGGGATTAATTTTACAGCCATTACCCAGACATTAGGTAATACAGATGTACAATCCGTTACCAATACAAGTAATGACATATTTACGGTGACTAAGGAAGGAATGACCGCACCAAGCAGTCCGAACCCACACTTCCTGAGTATAGGTATGGATAACGTAAATACCACGATCAGCAATTGGGATTATATGGGAATGTATCCTACTACCAACGTAATCGAAAGGAGAGTTGTAAACGGTGGTACACAGATGGTTAATTCCAACTTGCTTTACTCTTCTACAATTCCGAGTATCATGTACAACACCTTTAGCAATACCACTTTGTCCAGAGGATTGAACGGTGCTGCAAATGCAGCTACTGCAACTTATTCTGCGGTAGGATTGGCTTTGGGTGGACATATATTCGGAGATACACGTTGGACGGGTAATAACAGTGACAATGGCGGCTTTATCGGTAATCTTGGGGAAACCATTATTTACGGATCAAGTAATCTTACAGCGACTGAAAGAAGAAAAGTAGACTCTTATCTTGCTATCAAGTATGGAATTACACTGGGACGTGTGAATACGGACCACTACCTTGCCACCGACGAAACCATTGTATGGAACGGAACGACGAACACTGCTTATAACAATAATATTTTTGGAGTAACCAGAGATGATATTGAAGCTTTCGAGCAGAAGGTATCAAAAAGTGTTAACGCAGGAACTGTTCTTACGGTAGCGACTATTAATGATTTTGCTTCTCCTAACCAGACTGCGGCAAGAACCGGATTTGCTAATGATAAAACCTATTTCCTTTTAGGAGATAATAACATCACTGCGACACCGCTTGTTAATCTTACCGTTGCCGGGAATACCATGAAAAGAATCCAGAGAGCCTGGTTATCTCAACGTCTGAACAATACGGGAGTTTTATATTTCGAAGCTGATCTATCAGCTTACGGAGCGACTTTCACAGCAGGAAACAGTATTCAGATGATCGTAGCAGATGATGCTGCCTTTACAACGAATGTTAAACTTGTACCTGGAGTATTTACAGGAGGAAAATGGGTGTTTGCCGATGATTTCAATCCGGACAATGTACTAAGGTATATCACTTTCGTTGAAGGTAAAACGTATTGCTACAAGCCGGGAGCTACTGCTACAGCAGGTAATCCTGCATTGTCTACGAAAGTGGGAATTACTTCTCTCGGAAGAGCAGGACTAGGAAATACTGACAATTGGCCAATGGTAAGAAAAGGCGGTTGGATGGCTCTGGAAGCAAAAACCAAAGGTTTTGTTCCTAATAAAGTCAAATTCAACGCAGCTAACCAGCCTGTTGCAGCTGATGGAGTAACACCTGTTATTATCATTCCTGTAGAAGGGATGTTGCTATATGATACAACCAACAAATGTATGAAGATATACACCCAAAAAGAAGGGGATGCTTCTTCAGCATGGCATTGTATCACGACGCAGACCTGTCCTGATTAATTGATCAGATAGATCAGTTATTTCTCTGAACATTCAAAGAAATAATAAGATCAGAACCTATATATAGCCTTGTTGAGGCATTGATTCTCAACAAGGCTCTTTTAAAAAACAGCATAATACTGAAAAAATACCCTCTCTGATATTCATCGGATTCAATTCTGGGTATACCAATTATATAATGGATAATAGTTATAATAATATAGCAGGTAGAGATACAGGAAGACTTATTGCGATAAGTGATGCTGTATTTGGGGTAGCAATGACACTTTTGGTACTGGAAATAAAAGTACCTGAGGTGAAAGGAAAAGATAAAGAACTGATGATGGCTTTCTTGGGACTTTTACCAAAATTCATGGTCTACTTTCTGAGTTTTATGACGGCCGGTATCTTTTGGATGGGTCAGTCTGCTCAGTTTGATCATATCAGGAAAAGTGACCGGAATCTTAGTTGGATCACCCTGCTGTTTCTCCTGTTTGTTGCCGTATTACCTTTTACCACAGCTTTCTTAGGAGATTATCTGGATCATAAATTTGCTCTGGGGCTGTATTGGTTCAATATCTTTTTACTGGGCCTTATCCTGTATATCAATTGGAGCTATGCAGAAAGAAAAGGACTGGTTTCCGATGCAGACAAACAAATCGGAACCGCCATCAAGAGAAGGATTGTAACCGCTCAGACCCTCTATCTTTTGGGTGCTCTTTTAGGACTGATTAATCCTTATTGGGGTATAGGGGTTATCATCATCATTCAGTTGAATTATGCTTTTGCTGTCATTTCAAACAAATAAATACTACCGGCTGATAAATAAAAGCCTGTAATATTCCCTTTTTAAATAGTTATTAATAATGAATTCAAATTTTAGAAATATCCATATCGGAAAGCTTATCAATACCCGGGTGATCGAAACCAATATCGATGTGTCCCGTATCTGCAACTTTATGGATTGTACAGAGAGTGAAATAAGAGAAATGTATTTACAGGAAAATCTTCCTACAAATATCCTGTTAAGATGGAGTAAACTATTGGAATATGATTTTTTCAGACTATACTCCCAGCATTTAATACTGTATGCTCCTCCCTCAGCTTCGGATAAAGTGAAGGATGGATCCAAACTTCCCAAATTCCGAAAAAGTATCTATACCCGGGAGATCATTAATTTTGTTATTGAGCTGATCAGTACAGGAGAGAAAACCAAACGCCAGATTGTGGATGAATATGGAATTCCTCACAGTACCATAAGCAAATGGGTGTTGAAATATAATAACCGATCATATTAAATCTGATAATGAAAAAAAACTCAATGAAAAAAAATACTCAGCCTAATTATAAAAGGATCTATTCTGACATTATAGACCGCAAGTTTCCTGATAAGAGGAAAGAGTGTGAAAAATTATTAAATAAAAAACATCTGTCGGTCATCGATATTTTAGAAATCAATAAAAAGATTTTTGAGAGTACAGATAAAGAGAATGAAAGAATAAATTCCATGCACCGGTCTTACAATGTCTCCGATATTATCAGCGTTCTGGAATATCAGAAAACAAAAAAGATGAATAATAAGCAGGTGGCCGAACACTTTGGATTGAGCATGAATACCATGACCAAGTGGCGGAGAATATTTCAGGAATACAGAAGAGTCTGATATTACAGTGAAACTTTATTCTTTACTAAAGGAATGAAAATATTTTACAATAAAGAAATCCTGTGATTTGAATGCATTGCGGGATTTTCATATAGAGCCGCTCAAGACTGTACATACAAAAAAGAATCTGGAAATACGAAGAGAGTTTAAAAAAAATACTCAATCTATAATGACAACGTAACTCTTTAAGAGCTGAATACACATGATGAAAAAAAATACGCAACCCAACTACAAACGTATCTATTCTGATATTATCGATCAGAAGTTTCCCCATAAGAAGGCGGAATGTCAGAAATTATTAAATAAAAAAAATCTGTCAAGTATAGATATTTTAAAACTTAATAAAAAAGTTTTTGGTTTCACAGATCAGGAATTGGAAAAGGAGAGCCAAAAACACCGTTCCTACAATACCGCAGACATCTTTAATATATTAGACTATCAGAAAAATCATAAAATGAATAACCACCAGGTGGCAAGGCATTTTGGTACAAGCCGGAATACCATTGCCAAATGGAAAAAGATATTTGATTATTATAACTAATCTGGAACAGGAGAACAACCTATAATCCTGATGGAATCTTATGTTGGAATTCTTATTTTTGCAAAGAATAGTGACTCAATTGTCTCTTCTTAATATGACCGATATATTTTCTGATAATGCTCAAATAGGAGTGGTTTCTACTTTTTCCGAACTTGTCAATACCCGTTTCGGGGGAGCTATGAATGCTATTTGCTGGCATAGAAATTTAGCCGGAGATTTTAAAGAAATAGTGTCCATGCTTCAGTTAAAAGAGAATATTACAGAGGTTTCTAAAGAAGACCTTATAGCATTGCAGCTATCTCAAGAGGGAAGTATTGCACGGGATATTATCCTCAATGATTTACAGCTGTTAACAGATTTCGGGGCACTCCCTTCACTTAACTTACTGAAATGCTATGAGCGGGATGATGAGCTGGATTTCATTTCAACAGATGTATATTCTTATCATGTGGACCGTTCACCTATCGGTACAGATACTTTTTTATGTACATATCACGGGGCTGCCAGCGATATTCTTCCAAATGATCAGGTAGAACAAAAAATTCTGATTCCGGAAATCAGGGAAAAGCTAAGAGCATTGCATGATGGTCCCGAAGAGGAATTTGAAGACTTTCTGAAAGACTATTTCTTCGATTTGCATTATCAGCCCAAACCCAATGCAAAACCTGTCAATTTAGGATTAGGGCATCTTTGGCGTTTGGCAGTAGATCACCCTGCGCAGGAGGTTTTACCCTGTGTACACAGAGCTCCGGTTGAACATGATGCTGAATATAGGCTGCTTCTGATTTGCTAGAGAATACCAGACGGAAATTTATTTCAGATTTTCATATAATAGATCATCTGCGTTGTTTCAGGTTGTTTTAAATAGTATTGTATTCAAAAAATAATTATTAATTTAAATCTGTTATTCATATAGTGTTTTTAATGATATTGTAATAATTGGTTTGCCCGGAATATACATATATTTGTAAAGACTCTTCTTAAACAAATACCCATCGAACTTCAAATTTAAAGAGTATGAGATCCTACCCCTCTATTTTATTTTTCATTGTTTTACACCTGTTTATTTTAGGGAAAAGTCAGAAAATATCTGAAGAACAGCTGAAAAAAGAACTGCACCAAATACAGAACGGAGTCGCCAGTACAGGTGTTGTAAATAATACCATACAGCAACTGGAGAAAAATTACAAAACGGCCAAAGAAAATAAATACAATGTTGCTTTTCTCATTGGAGCAGAGCTGATGCGGACTTATTCCACATTAGATAATAATGAGAAGGTGATTGAAGTTTCAAAAGACCTGGAAAAATACATTAATGAAAGTTCATCTCCACAGGAAGTATCCAATATGTATAAAATGCAGGCAGGAGCATTAGGGGCTTTGGGATTTCTTGACGATTCCAGAAAAGCTTATCTTGCTTCCAGAACCTATCTGGAAAAAATTAAGGACAATGATGTCCGTCATTACTACAGCAGCTTATTGTATTCTAATTATTCCGGGTATTTTGATCAGAGCAAAAAGCAGCCTGATTCTGTGCGTCTATGCCTTATAAAAGGATTGAGTGAAGCAGAGAAAATTTCTGATCAGAAGTCTGCAATAGCGCCCAAACAAAAATATGATTTAATAGTTTCTATACAGGCAAACCTGGCATTGTATTATTTATGGATCATGCAGCCTGGCGACCCTAAAACCGCAGAGGACTATCTTTTGAAATCATTGAAGATTGCAGAAAGCAGAGATATAAGTCCGCTTAATAAAATGAATTTATACAGAACTGCAGGTGATTTTTATTTTGACCAGAAAAACAACGACAAGGCGATTTATTATGCTAAAGAAGGTTTGAAGCTGGAGCAAAAGATCTCTTCTCCTTCCGGCAGGGAAATCTTTTATGAGATTTTGACTGAAGCTTATCTGGCAGAAAACAATACGGCAGACAGCAAAAAATACAGTAAACTTCTTACAGAATTAAAAGACAGTATAAAAACTGCGGAGAAGCATTCAGTCAATAAAGTGACTACAGCGATCAAAAAAGAAAAAGATCTGGAAAAGGATAATACATTGAAAAATTACCTGTATATTTTCCTGATCGCAATCCTGATCGCATGCGGTGGAGTATGGTACTATTGGAAAAACAGGAACAAAGTTTTGCAGCGAAGATTTCAGGAACTTATTACAAAATTAAAATCTGAAGCGGAAATCCAAAAGGAGGAAAAAGAAACAGAGGATGAAAAAACAATAAAAGTTTCAAGCTCAATGGCTGAGGAAACCGTCAATCAGTTGCTAAGCAAAATCGCAAAATTTGAAAAAACGGAAAAATATCTGAAAAGTGATATTACCATTGCCGGACTTGCCAGTAGTTTCAATACCAATACAAAATACCTTTCAGTGGTTATTAATGATCACAAAAACAAAAATTTCAATCAGTATATTAATAGCCTTAGGATAGAATACATTACCAGAAAGCTGTATGAAGATGCCGTGTATCGAAAGTATAAAATCACTTCATTAGCAGAAATATGCGGTTATACTACTCCCAGAGCGTTCCAGAATGCATTTAAAAAAGAAACAGGACTGGCTCCTTCAGACTTTGTTGAGAATCTTAAAAAAGAACTGGAATCAGAAGTGTTGAAATATGAAGCGGTCTGAAGCTAGAAGCAGGAAGAGGGAAGAAGGAAGAAGGAAGAAGGAAGAAGGAAGTTATTAAGGCCATAAAAAATAACCATTACAGCTATTTTAAATTTTTTAAGAAGCAGTATAGAGAAACTGTTGATTACAAGAAACTTCGATTTTCTAGCTTCCCTCTTCCAGCCCAAACCCTTATAGGTATAGAACCTGGAAGAGGGAAGTTATGAAGGCCATAAAAGATAACCATTACAGCTATTTTTAATTTTTTAGAAGCAGTATAGAGAAACTATTGATTAAAAGAAACTTCCATCCTCCAGCTTCCCTCTTCCAGCCCAAACCCTTCTATTGATTATATAAATATCTCTCTTTTTATCTCAGACATGTCGAAAATAAGGATTAATTTTAATCAAGTTTTTTAAATAAAGAATCGCTGCTGGTTCAAATTACCCGATGTATTAGCAGTATTCGAGATCAATTGACATTCATAAAAATATTTTGAAAATGATTACATACAATTTTGGTATAGTTGGCTTAGGCGTTATGGGCCGGAATTTATTGCTTAATATGGCTGATAACGGATATGCTGTTGCCGGTTTAGATTTAGATCAGGAAAAGGCAGCTTCATTACAGGCAGAAGCACAGGAAGGCCACCAAATTTATGCTACGGTTAAGGCGGAAGATTTTGTGAAATCTCTTGAGCAGCCTAGAGCCATTATGCTGTTGGTGCCGGCAGGAGCACCTGTAGACGGCGCTATACAATCCCTGCTTCCGTTTTTGGATCAGGGAGATATTATCATCGATGGCGGAAACACTTATTTTACAGATACAGACAGAAGATATAAAGAACTTTCTTCAAAAGGAATCCATTTTTTCGGAATGGGAATCTCGGGCGGAGAGAGTGGTGCGAGAAGAGGACCAAGTATGATGCCTGGAGGAGATAAAATTGCTTATGAAAGATTACGTCCCATCTTCGAAGCTATTGCAGCTAAAGTAGATGGTGAGCCGTGTGTAGAATTTTTAGGAAACGGATCAGCCGGAAACTATGTGAAAATGGTACACAATGGAATAGAATATGGAATTATGCAGCTTATTGCAGAGACCTATGACATTATGAAGAATGTGTATCATTTGGATCACCAAACCATACAACAGTCATTCGAGCAATGGAATAAAGAAGAATTAAATTCATTCCTTATCGAGATTACAGCCGATATTCTGAAACAGAAAGAAGGCGACAAATATCTGGTAGACCTGATTTCCGATTGGGCAAAATCCAAAGGAACAGGAAAATGGACCTCACAAAATGCTATGGATCTGCAGGTTCCAGTACCGGTGATTGATGCAGCCGTAAACATGAGGGATATATCCAAATACAAACCGGAAAGAATTCAAGCCTCAAAATTGTTGACCTGGAAGAATGATCAGGGAATTAATAATGCTGATTTAAATCAACTGAAAGAAGGTCTTTTCTTTGCTATTATAACTACTTACGCTCAGGGACTTGCTCAGCTTAAAATCGCTTCAGAGACTTATGGGTATGACTTACATCTGGAAACGGTTTGTAAAATATGGAGAGGAGGCTGTATTATCAGAGCTACTTTGTTGGAAGATTTCAGAAAGGCATTCGCGGCAAAGTCAGATTTGCCAAACGTGTTGCTTGACCAGCAGATTGCAGATAAACTAAATGCAACACAAGGCAGTATCCGTTCTGTTCTGAAAGATGCCATTCAAAATGGAACTCCTGTTTCTGCATGGATGAATGCATTATCTTATTTTGATGCTTATCGTTCAGAAAACTTACCAACTAACCTTATCCAGGCCCAGCGTGATTTCTTCGGAGCACACACCTATGAAAGAATTGATAAAGAAGGAATTTTCCATACCCGTTGGGAAGCATAAAATATAAATCAAATGAAAAATAATGATAAAAGGCCAACCTCTATTGTCGTCTTTGGAGCAACGGGGGATCTGGCAAAAAGAAAATTATTTCCTGCATTTTTCAATCTTTTTCTGGAAGGCTGGATGCCGGACGACTTTGAGCTTCTTTCATTAGGAAGAACAGAGCATACCCAGGAAGATTTCAGAAACTATATCTTAGAAAATATCAAAGCCTTCTCAAGAAATAAAAACTTTTCTGAAGATCAATGGAACGCGTTCAAAGAAAAAATCAAATTCATAAGATTTGATATTACTCAGGAAGAATCGTTTATCCAGTTAAAAAATCAGCTTGATTATATTGATACCAGTTTAGGAATCAGGGCTAATCGTCTTTTTTATCTTTCTGTAGCGCCTAGTTTTATCGAAAAGGTATCGAAAAGCCTTAAGAACAATGGTCTGGCCGATAATGTAGAGCAGGACCGTATGATTATTGAGAAACCTTTTGGGTATGATAAAGAATCGGCCGTAGCGCTTAATGCAATGCTGGCAGAGACTTTCAAAGAAGAACAGATCTACAGAATTGACCACTATTTAGGAAAAGAAAATGTACAGAATATTCTGGCTTTCCGATTTGGGAACACTATTTTTGAACCACTGTGGAATAATAAATATATCGATTCCGTACAGATTACCGTTGCAGAAACAGTAGGTGTGGAAGACAGAGGTGGATATTACGACGGATCGGGAGCTTTGCGTGATATGATTCAGAATCACTTAATGCAGATCCTTTGTATGGTAGCCATGGAAGCACCTACAGAATTTGAATCTACAGAGATCAGAGACAGGAAAGTAGAGGTATTGAAAAGTGTCAGAAGGATTAATCCGGAAGACATTAATCATTATACAGTCAGAGCACAATATACTCAGGGAGAAATTGACGGACAACCAAAGAGGGGCTATCTGCAGGAGCCGGGAGTGAATCCAAACTCAAATACTGAAACCTATGTTGCCATGAAGTTCTATGTTGATAATGAACGATGGAGCGGAGTTCCGTTTTACATGCGTACAGGTAAATCTATGTCAGAAAAAACATCTTCTGTAATCATCAGCTTTAAAGAAGTTCCTTGTACTACCTTTCAGAAAGATTTAAACAAATTACAGCCCAATAAATTAACGATCGATATTCAGCCTGAAATGGACATCAAATTATCGTTTATGACCAAAAAACCAGGGCTTGATATGAAATTAAAACCTGCTGAGATGGTCTTCGATTATTTTGAATGCTCACCAGATACACCGGAAGCGTATGAAACTTTATTGTTGGATGCTCTGGATGGAGATTCCACACTGTTTATGCGTTCCGATCAGGTAGAAGAGGCATGGGATGTTATCGCTAATATTCAGGCTGCCTGGGAGAAAGGAGATGTTTCAAAAATGTATACTTATCCTGCCGGAAGTTCAGGACCGGAAGCCGCAGATGAATTATTGAAAAGACAAGGCCATTATTGGCTTACAAACTCCCATGAACCATTGAAAAGTGAAGAAAATGCTTAAGATATTACCATCAACAGAAGAAATTTTTAAAGAAGCAGCAAAGCTATTTGTAACTGCTGCCAATGAAGCAATAGATCAGAAAGGTTATTTTACAGTGGCTTTAACAGGTGGTACTTCACCGGAAGGCTTATACAGACTCTTATCAGAAGAACCATATAAAAGCCAGATCGACTGGAGCAATGTGCTTGTCTTTTGGGGCGACGAAAGATGGGTACCGCTGGATAATGAGCTGAGCAATGCCAGGATGTCACAGGAATCCCTTTTAAAAAACGTACCTGTCTTGCCATCTCATGTTTTTCCAATGTTTGAAGAAGGCGTAGAACCGGAAGATTTTGCCGTTTCATACAATGCCCTTTTGAAAGAAAAAGTAGGAGATAGTGGTGCAATGGATCTTATCCTTCTGGGAATGGGTGGTGATGGACACACCGCTTCATTATTTCCCGGAACAGGAGTATTGGACGAAAAAGAAAAATGGGTGGCTGCCTATTATCTGGAGGCTCAGCAAATGTACAGAGTTACCCTTACAGCTCCTTTTTTAAATAAAGCTAAGAAGATCATTGTTCTGACTTTTGGTGATGCGAAAGCCGAAGCATTGAAAGAAGTTTTGAGAGGAGAATATAATCCATCAGTATATCCATCACAATTATTGAACCCTGCCGAAGGTGAACTTTTGTTTCTGGTAGATGAAAAGGCAGCGAAATATCTGAATGATCCTATTTAATTTTTATAAGTAATTAGAAAACATGGTTACACACCATCTGAAAGATATACAACACAATTCTGAAAGGGCTATTACGCCCTTTCATATTTTTCATCTGGACAAAGAGGCTTTAGAACAGTATAGAGAGCCCCATACAAAAGATCATTTCTGCCTTTTATTCGTCAAAAAAGGAAAAATGAAAATGCAGGTGGAAGACCGCCGGTATAATGTTTCCGAGAATAGTATTTGCGTGATATTTCCGGGGCAGTTATCTTCAAAAGAGCAGATCAGTAATAACTTTGAAGGGAAAATGATCTTATTTGATGAGGTATTGTTTTGTTCAGATATTCTAAAGAATGAATTAAGTATCTACAATCATAATATCTCGGTCAAGCTTAATTATATTGAACTGCCTGCAGAAGAGGCAGATGAAGTACAATTGTTATTTGAACAGATTGAAAAATTATATCATGATATAACCTCCATCAAAAAAGAACAGGCCCGATTTTATATCAAAATAACCTTATTGAAATTGGTAGAATTTGTGCATACAAGATGGGACAAAGATAAACTGACCAATGAAAATACCAGACTGTATGGGAAGTTTCTGGAACTGTTGGAAAGGAATTATAAGACAGAACGCACCGTTAGCTGGTATGCTGAAAAACTCCTCATCTCACCCAAAAAGCTTAATGAAATTACTAAAAAAACAGCTGGCTTAACCTCCATAGAAACCATTCACGCGAGGATTATGAATGAGATCAAGCAGTTATTGTTGCTTTCCAATTATTCCCATAAAGAAATTGCTTTTGAACTTGGATTCAATTCACCTGCAGCACTCAATAAGTTTGTGCGTGCAAAATTGGATGAAACACCTACCCATCTGCAGCAACAGTTGGCACAAATGTATAAAACCTAGATTTACTTTGGAAGCACCTGCAAACCCAAATTATATACAAATATCTGTGAAAATCTTTGTATATCTGTGGTTTAAAATCAAACCACAAAAGATTTTGATACTTTAGTAATTTTAAATTTAAAACTTCCTGTATAGAAGTACACATAGGTTGTAAAAATCGAAGATTTTTTTAATAAAAAAGAATATCTTCATCCAAATCTAAAGGCATTCGTGGCAAAATGATTTTAGATTGCCACAAATGCACGAATGAAATTTTTGATGGAGAAAGATAAGAGGCTTATTTCTCTTTGGAAGCCAGACGTTTTCTGATTGTACTTACAAATTCTTTTGAAACTCCCAGATAGGAAGCGATATAATATTGGGCTACTCTTTGTGGGATGGAAGGATATACTTTGATAAACTCAAGGTATCGGTCTGAAGCGGCTTTTGAAATGGTGTTGACCAAACGGGCCTGAAGCGTGGAAAGGTTTCTTTGGACCAACATTCTGAAAACCCTCTCAAATTTAGGAATTTTCTCAAGCAATTCTGCTTTTGTTGTAGGGTTCAACATATAAATTTCAGAATCTTCCAGTGTTTCAATATATACTTTGGAAGGCTTTTGATCCTGAAATGAAGCTATATCACTGATCCACCAGTCTTCTATGGCAAACAACAAAGTAACTTCGGTGCCATTATCATCTAAACAGTACATACGCAAACATCCTTTATGGATATACCCTTCAAACTGGCAGATCTCTCCTTCTCTCAGCAAAACGGTTTTCTTAGGAAATGTCTTGCAGACCAATAAGTCGGTAAAAATCTTTTCTTCTTCCGGGGTAATGGTGATAAATCGGGTAATGTTTTTGATGATATTTTCAAACATAAAATTATTTTATGAATGCAAATTAGGAAAAAGACTGTAAACTTCGTTCTTTAACAATCCACTTCCGCCTCCGTAATGCTCAATAACTTTTACTTTACCACCCAGATTTTCACAAAATACTTTCATATCTTTCTCAAACTGTTCTTCCAATCCGGAGCTTAAGAGGACAATATCAACTTTATTTGCTGTAAGATAATCATAACTGAGTTCTTCATCAGATTGAATTTCTGCCGTCCAGCCTTCATTATTTTCTATAATCCGCTTGAGGACTTCCAGAATTTCCTGGTTTTTTCCGATCACTAAAAAATGTAATGTTTTCATTGGGTTCAATGTTCAGGGGTTTGAGGTTCAAAGTTTAAGGTTCAAGGTTTAAGTTTTAAGGTTTATTCCGGCTGTTATAAATGTTTGTTTCCGGTTATTTTTAATTCATTTAAATCGAGTTGTGATTCTGCTTTTCTGATTTCGTCATCACTGAATAGTTTTTCACGTTTCATTTTAAATAATTCTTTCCTTTGTAAAGCAAAAATATCAAGCATGATCTCATGGTATTCCCTCATGTCATTTTGCCTGTTGGTACACATTTCCAAAGAACTTAAGTGATTCTGATGAAGTTTAATATCATTTTCAAGAGCATTCTTAAGATTTTCAATCAAACTGTTTGAACTCATTTCCTGTTCTTTATTGAGCTTTTCTATAGCCAGTTTATCAAGTCTCATCTGAATTCCTGCCTGTTGTTCATGGGAAGGTAAGATTGGATCAATCTCTCCGATTTTTGTTAATTTAATAATCAAAGGTAAAGTGAGTCCCTGGAAAACCAATGTTACAAAAATAACGACGAAGGTGATAAAAATAATCAGGTTTCTCATGGGAAAATCAGTCTGTGAATTCATCATTACCGGAATTGATAATGCGGTAGCCAGAGAAACAACGCCTCTCATTCCTGCCCAACCTATAATCAATGGATTCTTCCATCCGGGATTGGGATCACGACGGGCTTTTTCACTAATCCATCTTGGAAGATGAGCGACAGGATAAATCCATAACAGACGAACGAGGATGACAATACCACTGATCATTAATCCATATTTGATTCCCTGCATCATAGATGTATCCCCTAAACCATTGATAATATCCGGAAGTTCAAGACCTATCAAAACAAAAACCAAAGCATTCATCACAAAAATCAGGGTGTTCCAGACTCCCGTCATATTGATTCTTGTTGTTCCTGTTTTAAACATCTCATGTGCACGAAAAGACATAAACAATCCGCCACTTACCACCGCCATTACTCCTGAAAAATGAAAATGTTCTGCAGAAAGAAACAGAATATATGGGGTCATCACCGTAAGTGCCGCATCAATAGCCGGAGTGGTTGGTAAAAATTTATGGATGGCATAAAAAATATGGGCTCCTGCAATTCCTACTACGATTCCCATTCCTGCTACTAAAAAAAACTGACCTGTAGCTTCATGCATTGAAAAAGCTCCTGTCATTACCGCTGCCAGAGCAAAACGGAATACGATCAGTGAAGAAGCATCGTTGATTAAACTTTCTCCTTCCAGTATTGCGATGGTTCTTTTGGGTACTTTCAGTCCTTTTAATACCGTTGTTGCTGCTACAGCATCCGGTGGGGAAACAATTCCGCCCAATAAAAAGCCTAATGCTAAGGTAAACCCGGGAATCAACGCCTGTGAGGCATATGCCACAACCAAAGAGGTCAGAAATACCAGCCCAAAAGCTAATAAACTGATAGGCCGTTTCCATTTCCAAAAGTCATTCCATGAGGTGTACCATGCCGCTTCATACAATAACGGTGGCAGGAAAATAAGAAATATAATATCCGGATCCAGCTTTAATACGGGAACTCCAGGAATCATACTGATCCCCAGCCCGGCAAGAACCAGAAAAATAGGATAGGCTATTTTGATTCTCTGAGCCAACATAACCAGCAGCATAACGATGAGCAATAAGCCTAATATTAAAAGTAGTTTCTCGTGCATAGTTTTTTTTTACTTAAATTTAACCACCAGAGCTTGGAAGCTGGGAGATGGAAGAGGGAGGTTCTGAAGGTCATCAATAACAGATTGCCATCTTTTTTAGCTCATTTGATTTTACGAAAGTTTTCGTATCTATAACTAAAAGTAACTTCCACCTCCTTCTTCCATCTTCCAATCTTTTATGGTTATTTATTGGTTAAAATATCATTTAAATACAATTGAATTGGCCAGTTCAATTTCTTCCTGATTAATGGAATGTCCGAAATTGGCATATACTTTTTCTGTAACCTCAGCATTCATTTCTCTCAAGATATTGGCTGTTGCATAGACTCTTTCTACCGGAACATGAAAATCGGGATTACTGGTTGCTAAAAACACAGGTGTTCCTGCAAAATCTCCTTTATAATTTTCACGATTGATCTTATCTCCTATTACTCCTCCGATAATGGCTGCTGCTCCACCAAATTTCTGTGCATTTCTGGTTAAAAATTCCAAGGTAAGACATGCTCCCTGTGAAAATCCGAAAAAGTAAATATTTTCAGAAGCAATCCCGGCATCCAGAGCGGCTTTCACTGTTTCTTCCACCATTTCAAGGGCTGATGACAACCATGGTTCATTCTGATCCACCGGAGCCATAAATGAATAGGGATACCAGGTATGATTCATAGCCTGTGGGGCTAATACGGCATAATCTTTTACATTCAAATGTTGGGAAAGGCTCAATATATCCTGGGCACTTCCTCCTCTTCCATGGACCATGATCAGGGCTTTTTTTGCCTGTCTTAATGGTACTCCTGCTGTTTTTATATTTAATGTATGACTCATTGTTATTTCTTATCTGAATTTTTCTGTTGGATAGTTAATTGGAGGGAGCACATCAAGCAGACGTTCTCTCTGTTTTTCAAACTGCTGAGGTAACTGAAGCGCTTCTCCTAAAAATGCCTGCTCTTCATCCACATCGAATCCGGGACCTGATGTAGCGATTTCAAACAACACCCCTCCGGGTTCTTTAAAATAGACTGAGGTAAAGTATTTACGGTCTTTCACTTCGGTATGTTCCAATCCATATGTATTTAACCTTTCTACCATTTTAAGCTGTGATTGTGCATCCGGAGTAGCAAAAGCAACGTGGTGAACGGTACCTCTTCCGGCAAGCCCTTTCAGTGAATTAGGCATAGAAAGCAGATCCACGTATTTTCCTGGCTGATCATCTGTTCCTAATCTTAATCTATCAGGACTTTCAAAGATCACTTTATGATCCATCTGAGTGGTCAGAAGAGCCGCAGTTCTTTCATAGGCATCATACCAGATCTCAACATGGTGGATTCCTTTTAAAGCATAATCTTTAGGAATATATCCGTTGAAATATCCTTTTCTTTCATCTTTATTATTGAAAACCAGTTCCAGTCCCAATCCGTCAAAATCTTCAAGATAAATAAAAACTTCTTCTGAAAATCTTTGCTGGGGTTGTTTATAAGCAATATTAAACTGATCCAAACGGTTCAACCAATAATCCAAGGCATCTATAGAAACAGAAAAAGCAGTTGTATTCAGCATTCCTTTACCATGTCTTCCGTTCACCAGATCTTTACCATAAGGAAATGTTGTCATAATGGTTCCCGGAGTTCCGTATTCATCTCCGAAATAGAGGTGATACACATCAGAATAATCAAAATTTACCGTTTTTTTCACCAAACGCAGCCCCAGTACTCCGGTATAAAAGTCTATATTTTCCTGAGTATTTCCGGTAATGGCGGTTACGTGGTGCAGTCCTGTAATAAGTGTCATTGTTTTGTGTTTTAGGTTATATTGTTGTTATTGAAAGGAGGATAGGGGAGGTGAAATGGTGAAATCGCTAAAGGGCAAATTGATTGGGGTATTAGTCCTTTTTTTTCAATGGGCCTCTTTCCTACTATGCTTCTTTCATCCATACGTCATTATATTCTTCCGGATGGCGTTTAAACTGGGCATGTACAAATGGACATAACGGTAAGATTTTCAAATCGTTTTCCCTTGCATAGGACACCAGTTTTGCCAGTAAAATCTTGGCAAATCCTTTTCCTTCGTATTCGGGATTAACTTCAGTGTGATAAACCGTTAGCTTTTTACCAATCACTGAAATATCCATTTTTCCTGCTTTATGATCGTCTGAAAACAATTGGATCTCTCCTTTTCTTCCTTCCAGGATAACTTCTGTTCTTTCCATTTCTTTATTTTTTTATTGATGTTCATCTTTAATGATCCTTTTGTGAAAAATCATTATTCAAAAGTATGATCTTTATTCTGTCTGATGAATGATCTATGATAACTTCGGCAATACTCCTTCTATTTTATCACGCATTCCTTCATATTGAGTAGGAAGTTTCAGGTGAGTTCCCAATTCATCCAATGGTTCATCTACCGTGAATCCAGGATTGTCGGTTGCTATTTCAAATAAAACGCCTCCCGGTTCACGGAAATATAACGAATAGAAATAATCCCTGTTAATCTTCGGAGTGATGCTTAAACCTGCTGACAATACTTTGTCACGGTATTCCATTAAAACCTGATCATCTTTTACCCTGAAGGCAATATGGTGATTGGTTCCGGCAGCATTTCTTCCGGCCGGTGTTTTATCATTTTCAATAATATCTACAAGATTAGCGGTATCAATCGCATTTGTTGCCAATCTGTATCTTTCTCCCTCCTGTTTTTGAAGATCATATCCTAAAATATCCGTCAAAACTTTCATTGTAGGTTCTGCTTTCTTCAAAGTTAAAGTTACATTATGGAATCCTTTTAAAGCGTTTTCATCTTTCAATTCTTCAGTGGTCCATACTTTTCGGCTGTCTTCGGCTAACGGTTCTATCAATTGCAGCTGAAGTCCGTCCGGATCTTTAAAAGAGATCAGTTTTTCCCCGAAAATTTCACCTTCTTCCACTTTGATGTTAAGACCTTGTAAACGGTTTTTCCAAAATTCCAGGCTTCCTTTCGGAACAGAGTAGCCAATATGGGTTGCCAAACCGCTTCCGTTTGTTCCCTGTCCGATTCCTTCCCATGGAAAGAAGGTCAGGATTGTTCCCGGTGTTCCGTTTTCATTTCCAAAATAAAAATGATAGGTTCCCGGATCATCAAAATTTACGGTTTTCTTTACTAATCTTACTCCTAAAACCTGGGTATAAAAATCCAGATTCCTTTTGGCATTGTCTGCAATAGCAGTGATATGATGCAGACCTAATATTCTATTGTCCATGTCTTTAATTTTTATGCTAAATTACAGCTCACGAACGGCCTGTACATTTAACTAGTTTAATAAATGCAAAAAGACCGCAAGTTTCGGATTTTTTCTACCCTTTCTTACTGCTAACTTTACTTCTATAAAAATGGTATGAAAACTATAGAAACACGATTAGCAGCCAAAGACTGGCCATCCATCACCCAGGAACTTCATGACAAGGGTTTTGTAATTGTTCCCGATGTATTGACCCAAATGGAGTGTAATCATTTCATTGAAGCTTACAATGCAGATGATACCTACCGAAAAACAATCAGTATGCAGCGTTATCGCTTCGGACTGGGGGAATATAAGTACTTTCAATATCCATTACCGGATCTGATCACTACATTGCGGGAGAATGTTTATGCCCAAATAGCCCCCGTAGCCAATCAGTGGATGCAGGAACTGAATATTGACAAAAAGTTCCCTGCTGCTCATACAGCAATGAAAAAGCTCTGCCAGGAACACGGCCAGGAAAAACCTACAATCCTTATCCTAAAATATGGTGAAGGTGGTTTCAATACGTTGCATCAGGATTTATATGGTGAGATTTTTTTTCCGATGCAAATGGTTTTTATGCTTGATCAGGCTGATGAAGATTATACCGGAGGTGAGTTTGTGATCACTGAACAAATTCCCCGCGCTCAGTCCAAAGCCAATGTATTAAAGCCTAATCGTGGTGATATGCTCTTATTCACCACCAATTTCCGGCCCATAAAAGGAAGCAGAGGATATTACAGAGTCAGTATGAAGCATGGGGTAAGTCCGTTACATAGCGGAAACAGACATAGTTTAGGTATTATTTTTCATGATGGACTCAGCTAACATCTGACGATTCCAACTATTCATAAAAAAGCCGAAAATGGTTTATTCTTTAGGCCGTATGTCTGTTTATTCTATCTCAAAAAACATTCTTTTCAAATATAAACTATAGAGATTTTATTACAAAAATCCAGTAATGATTCTATATTTCAGCACTTTTATCTATTTGCGGATCATAGCCTGCCATAAAAGTATTAGCCACAGAACGAGGCGTAAGGACTTCAACAACAAGCTCGGGTACTGCATCTTCACAACGGTCATAACCTGATGGAGTCCAATGATACAATTTACCTTTTGATAGAAGGTAGCATTCATCACCCTTACTAATGATTATTCCATCCGGAAGGTTCTTAATCTGCTCCGTATAGCTTACTTTTTTTCCATATCTGTCAATGCGTTCTGTATGGATAATTTCATCAATAGTTTTCACCGATGTTTTCATATCGAATCCGTATTGAGGGTTTCCTTTTAGCCAATACTCCTTAAATCGGATATGATCTTTATACCGGCATTGAAAACAGGGTCTATGTCCTGCAGAAAACGCTGTTGCTTCATCAAGAAAAAAAAGCTCTGTCCAGTGGCCAGGCTGCATGATTTCGCGATGCCTGCCCCTGAATTCCAACATACATATAATCCAGGCTTTAATGGTATAGGTCTTGACTATTTCTTTGTTCTCATTATGGATAATCCCACGGTTGCCAAGCCATGAACCTCTTGCTTTGGTCTTGATAAAAGAGCCATTGGGTGATACTCGATTTTGCAGCATATTCAGTAAGTTTATTTTTCTACGAAAGGTAAAGCACATACCTATTTGCTTCTAAATCTTTTATAATATGTACTTTTTATATTACAAATATATGTCACTCAATAAATCTCTGCAATCCGAATCTTGCGTTTTACATTCTGTTTGAAATTATTTTTGATTAAAAAGATAGACGCAAAGTTCATTAATCATTCCGCATTATTGTAAGGGAGCTAAGTAACGAGACTTCGTCGTTGATGAAGCTTTGTGACTATGTGCTTGCTTCTTCAGATCGATTAAAAATCGATCCCTTCTTAGTTCACTTAAAATAAAGCCTACACAAACATAAAACTTTGCGTTAGAAAACTTATAATCTAAAATCTACTGAATTCTATCTCCTGATTTTTGATTTTCAAAATATTATATATTAAAGATTTCACACTTCAATATACCATCCGAATCTTGCTATAATTGAGAATAAATACCCTTAAAAACCGCAAGAAACAGATTTTATTTCCATACTTCGTCTTCTACCTTTGTCCCAACAAACAAATACAAAATTTTTACCCGTTTCAATTTTTAATGATGACAAACATGAATACAATAGAACAAAGGTTAAAGACAAAAAAATGGGACATCATTCTTGATGAGCTGAACAGTAAAGGTTTTGCTATTGTTCCCGATCTTATCAACGATCAGGAATGTAGTGAACTGCTTGGAGCCTTCAAAGAAGAATACAGATACCGGAAGACCGTAGCCATGGAACGTTATCGTTTTGGAAAAGGCGTCTATAAATATTTCAACTATCCATTACCCAATATCCTGACTGAATTAAGAACCCATTTCTATGGTTACCTCGCTCCCGTTGCCAATATCTGGATGGAAGTATTAAAGATAAAAAACCGTTATCCGAAAAATCACAGCGAATTTATTGAGCAGTGTAAAGAAAATGGTCAGGAAAAAGCAACCGCTTTAATACTGGGCTATGGTGTCGGAGGATTTTGTGCTATGCATCAGGATTTGTATGGTGAGGTTTATTTTCCCATGCAGATTGTACTTTTCCTTGATAATATTGACGAAGATTATACAGGGGGTGAGTTTATTCTCACGGAAAATATTCCGATGGCTCAATCCCGTACTCATGTCATAAAACCTAAAAAAGGAGATGTGATTGTATTTGCCACCAACTTCCGTCCGGTAAAAGGGACAAAAGGTTATTATAGAGTAACGATGAAGCATGGTGTTGCAACAATACAAAGTGGAGAAAGACATACTTTAGGTGTTATTTTTCATGATGCCAAATCTTAACAAAACTCCCTTAATAGGACCTCTGATCCCATCCCGGTTATTTTCAGGATAGTTTCTCTAATCACCTCATTTAATCAGCTGTAACAGAAAGCATCACCGCAAGTGTATCCATATAATCCCGCCAATGAACAATTTGCCTGTCTTTAATGGTAATGATGGAACAAAAGTTATTATCATAAGCCTTCCCGGTGTGAGTTGGTCAGTATTTTCATATTATTATCGATCAGTACAGAATAAGGAATGGCACTGCCATATTTTAAAATCGTTTTTAAATTTTCACTTTCTGCATTTGATACAATAAATTGTTTCCAACTCATGTTTTCTTCTTTAAGTGCTTTTTGCCATTCTGATTCTTTTTCATCAATTGAAATGAAAATCAGTTCAATTCCGTTAAGTTTATTCTCAGAAATGATTTTTTTCAGAATCCCGAATAAAATATGAAAAGAAGAAGGGTGTTTTTTAATCAGATTCTGTATTTCAGCATCTTGAGTCGTGCCTTTCCTTGTGAACAGATCATAATTGGTATCCTGCATGGCTTTTGACTGCTTGCCCCCTTCAAAATCTGTAATTGTTGCTGTTTGAAGACTGAGTTTAATTGTAAATCTCATTCAGCGCTTGGTCTCATCAATGATTTTCCATGACCTAAGTTAGAAAAAATATAGACTTGGTGATTAAAAAAGTTCATCAACGAAGAAATCAAAAGAGGCTGATCTTCCGACCAGCCTCCTGAATATATCATATGGATTAGAATCAATCTATTACCAGATTTTTATTCTGTCTTTAGGCTCTTTGTACATTTTGTCGCCAGGTTTTACATTGAATGCTTTATAAAACGGTTCAAAATTCATTAAAGGTCCCAAAACCCTCCAATTGTCCGGAGAGTGAGTATCAATATTGATAAGCTGGCGGGATAATTCATCGGTCATTTTCGTGCGCCATGCATTTCCCATTGCCAGAAAGAAGCGCTGATCCGGCGTAAACCCGTCAATTTTCTTATTTCCTTTTCCTTGCTCTGTCATTTTAAAGGCATCATATGCAATGGCAATTCCTCCAAAGTCAGCAATATTCTCACCTGTGGTTAATTCGCCGTTGACATGAAGGTTATTAAGAATCGTAAAGCCGCTGTACAATTTTTGAATCTGTTTTACCTTTTCATTGAACTTCGCTTTGTCCTCTTTTGACCACCAGTCTTTCATGTTTCCGATTTTGTCATACTGAGAACCCTGATCATCGAACCCATGGGTCAGCTCATGTCCGATAACCATCCCGATTCCACCATAGTTGATCGCATCATCAGCATCTTTATCAAACATCGGATACTGTAAAATGGCCGCCGGAAAATTAATATCATTCAAATACGGATTATAGAATGCGTTCACAGTTGCTGGTGTTGTGATCCATAAGGTTTTGTCAACAGGTTTTCCCAATTGAGATAATTGAAATTCGAAGTTATTCCGTTTACAGGCAATCGTATTTTCAAAATATTTGGTTCTGTCGATATTCACTTTACTATAATCCCTCCATTTATCAGGATAGCCAATTTTTCTGCCGATAGCATTCAGTTTTTCTTCGGCTGTTTTTTTGGTAGCATCACTCATCCAGTCCAGCCCTCGGATACGGTTTGCAAATGCTTTGGTCAGATTAGAAATAAGCTCGTCCATTCTTTTTTTCGCTTCAGGTGGAAAATATTTTTCCACATACAGCTGTCCTAAAGCATCTCCCAGCTCCTGATCTGTTGCTATCCCCAAAAGTTCCCATCTCGGCTTTTGTTTCTTTTGCCCCGTAAGCGCTTTTTTATATTCAAAAGAGGCTTTTTCAAAATCACTGCTCAGAAGATCTGCATAAGAATTAAGTGAATGTGCTTTCAGATATAGCTTCCAGTCAGAAAGCGGAACCGTGTTCAGCATCGTGTTCAGCTTATCGTAATAAGCTGGCTGCTCCATATCCAATGATTCTACTTTTGTTCCCAAGATTGTAAAGAACTGATTCCAGTTTAAGTTGGGCTGATCTTTTACTATTTTGGAGAAGGGTACTTTGTTATAATTCGCTGCAACATCACGAAGCTCAACATTGGTTTTATGAGATGATGCCAGATTTTTCTCGATATTATAAACGGTCTCAGTATTTTTAGCTGCCGTTGCCGCATCAGAACCCGTAAGTTTGAATAACGAGGTTAAATAGCTTTTATAGGCATCCTGAACGGCTTTTGTTTCTTTATCATTTTTGAAATAATAATCTCTGTCCGGAAGCCCAAGCCCTTTCTGTGTCAACCAGGCAATATTCATCGCGCTGTTCTTTTGGTCGGCATATACCATAAAGCTGATAAGACTTTCAGTGCCGTTCTTTTCTTCTTCAGCAACAAACTTCATCATCTCCGGGACAGATTTGATGGCATCTATTTTTGTTAACAACGGTTTTACCGGGTCAAATCCACGTTTGTTGATCGTTAACGAATCCATTCCCGAGGCGTAAAAATCGCCTACCTTTTGCTGAATACTTCCGGCTTTGCCCTTTTCTTTTGCTGCATCTTCCAGGATGGATCTAATTCTTTTTTTGGTTGAATCTATTACATCATAAAACCCACCCACGTAAGTCTGGTCATCAGGAATTTTTGCGGTCTTCATCCAACTGCCATTGGCATATTCATAAAAATCATCGCCCGGCTTTACCGATTTATCTATGTTTTTTGTCTCGATATAATGCTCACGGCCAGCCTCAGTTTTATTTTGTTTACATGAAATAAAGCAACAAACTGCAATTCCCAATGTTGTAATAGACAGAATTTTTGTTTTCATACTTTTAGTTATTAAATTTTCATGAATGGCGTTTCATCCATTCCATAAACTATCGGAATCTTTAAAATTTTAATATGTTTATATTTTTCCTTAGATACTTTCAAATGTATCAAAATATTATGGATAAAACATACAATTCTATCAGAGGCAATGGCATTTTGTATCCATTAGCATTATATCTGAAGATTCAGTGGATCTATGATCAAAGGCTGGAAGAAGGAAGTTATTCAGGTTATAAAGAACAGTTTTTTCCGTATTTTCATCTTTTTAAACAATGATGTCATTAGTTTATGGTAACCCTCTATAGATGAAACTTCAGACTTCCAGCCTTTTCATTAATTTTGATAAACCTCCCCTTCGTAAGAAGCGTTGTAAAGGTCTTTCAGTTCCTGAAGGCTAGGTTTACGCGGATTGAAACCTGTACACGGATCTTCCAAAGCATTTTGGGTGATATAATCCAGATTTTTGTCCCAATCTTCACGGGAGATTCCAAATGCCTTCAATGAACCAATATTGTTCACAGAAGTTCTCAGTTTCTCAATTTCCTGTGCCAGCTCTTCCGCTGATTCTTTCCCAATAAGTTTAGCCAGATCCGGGTATCTTGTAGTAGCTGTTTGGTTATAACGGATTACATTCGGAAGGAAAATTGCATTGGCAGCACCGTGGGGAATTCCATACAACGCCCCTACCTGATGAGATAAAGAGTGTACAATTCCTAACCAAGCATTGTTGAACGCTAAACCGCCCATAAATGAAGCGTCATGCATATTCTGACGGGCTTTGATACTGGTAGGATTTTTTACCGCTTCTTCCAGATTCTGGAATACAATCTCCAGCCCTCCTTTTGCCAATACATCTGCATAATTGTCTTCAATATTGGAGACGTAAGCTTCAACACAGTGAGTAAGGGCATCCAATCCTGTATTTGATGTAATGTGGGCTGGCATTGTAGCACAGATTTCTCCATCTACAATGGCAATATCCGGGGTTAATTCATAAGAGACAATTGGATATTTTACTCCTTTTTCTCTGTCGGTAATTACTGCTAATCCTGTTGTTTCTGTTCCTGTTCCGCTGGTAGAAGGAATGGCTACAAATTTTGCTTTCTGACGTAATGTCGGTACGCTGAAAGGTTTGGTCATCGTTTCGAAATCAGCATCCGGATGTTCATAGAATACCCACATCATTTTTGCAGCATCAATGGCAGAACATCCTCCAAGACCTACAATCCAGTCCGGTTGAAAATCACGCATTACTGCAGCTCCTCTAAGACTTGTAGCGGATGACGGATCTTCTTCAACGCCATCAAAAACAATGGTCTCCAATCCTGCTTCAGCTAAATAACCTATTGCACGGTCTAGTGTACCGCTTCTTTTCATTGATTGTCCACCTGTCACAATGATTGCTTTTTTTCCAGACAGATTTTTCAGTTCTGATAAACTTCCAGCACCATGAAATACTTCGCTGGCGACAAATAACTTGCTCATATTTTTTGTTTAAAATTTCTGATACAAAGGTACTGTGCCCTACACCGCTGATGTTATACATTAGAGACTGTATGATATACATTTGATCCCTTCAAAATAAACAACCGAAATATATTTTCTTAAACAAAGTAGTATTCATCGATATTTTTAAAACCACTTATATTCCGACTCTATTTCCTGATATACATTTACTACTGCATCAAATTGAAGTAAAAATGAAGAAGCTTCGAAATGTCTTTAACTGTCTAAAAACTAAATATATAGAAGTGGTCATTAAAAAATTCGTTGCAAAAATAATATTCATCCGTGAGAAAATGTCGAATACAAAAGTATCCGGCATTTTTTTGCTTCAAAGTCATTTATTAAACTAGTTAAATGTACAGGCTTTTCCGTCTCTCTAAATTTGTCATATCAAAAACGAACAAATAACAATTGAGATATGGACAGAAAAGATTTTTTAAAAAAAGGATTACTCGGAACAGGGATGTTTGTGGCCTCTGCTTCTTTAGGAAATACGATGAAAAATAAGATCGATGAAATTGAACCGTTAGAACCCATCGGATACAATCATTTGCCCAATACAGAATCGAAAATCAAAGACAATTCTGTAATCCATAAAGCAGACTCAAGAGGAAAAGCAGACCACGGATGGTTATTGAGCCAGCATACTTTCAGCTTTGCTAACTACCACAATCCCGAAAGAATGCACTTTGGAGTATTAAGAGTTTTGAATGATGATAGAGTAGAAGCAGGAAGAGGTTTTGGAACTCACCCTCACGACAATATGGAGATCATCAGTATTCCGTTGGAAGGAGATCTGGAACATAAAGACAGCATGGGAAATACAGCGATCATCAAAAGTGGAGATATTCAGGTGATGAGTGCAGGAACAGGAATCATGCACAGTGAATTCAACAAAAACAGTGATCAACTGGTGAAATTTCTTCAGATCTGGGTATATCCGAATAAGAGAAACGTAACGCCAAGATATGATCAGATCACTTTAGACAAAACGAAAAGCTATAACAAATTTCAACAGATTCTTTCCCCTAATGCAGATGATGAAGGCATTTGGATTCATCAGGATGCCTGGTTTCACATGGGAACTTTTGATGAAGGGAAGGAGGTCAATTATCAGATCAGAAAAAGAGGAAATGGGGTATATGCTTTTATCATTAAAGGAAGCGCTGAAATTGAAGGCCAGAAAATAGAGGAAAGAGACGGTTTTGGTGTTTGGGATATTAAAGATATAGACCTGAAAGCCCTTACAAAAGGTACAGAAATCCTTCTTATGGAAGTACCGATGACCTTATAAACAACGATTAAGAAAATAACAACAACATTTAAAATTAAAGATTATGAAAAAATTAATTCTATCATTCGCAGCAGGCTTATTATCATTAACAGTTATGGCTCAAAGTCCAGGGAAATCATTATTGAATCCTACCAACCATGCACTGGTCTTGATTGACCACGAAGGACAAATGGCTTTTGCTACAAAAAGCATCAGTATGGAGGAATTGAGAAACAATGTAGCATTGGTAGCAGGTGGTTCTAAAATATTCAATATCCCAACAGTAGTAACAACAGTAGCGGAAAAGTCATTCAGTGGCCCTGTTTTCCCTGAAATCTCAGCCGTTTATCCTGAGGCAACCAGCGGATATGTAGACAGAACGACAATGAATACCTGGGAAGATCTGAATGCACACAAAGCGATTACAGGAAAAAATAAAAAGAAACTGGTTTTTGCAGGATTATGGACAAGCGTATGTATTGTAGGACCTGTATTATCTGCTATTGATGAAGGATATGATGTGTATGTGGTAACAGATGCTTCGGGGGATATATCTAAGGAAGCTCACGACCAGTCAGTAACCCGTATGGTTCAGGCAGGGGCACATCCAATCACTTCTGTTCAATATGTATTGGAACTTCAGAGAGACTGGGCGAGAAAAGAAACTTATAAGCCTGTCAACGACCTGATGAAGAAATATGGTGGAGCGTATGGTATCGGAATTCAGTATGCTCAGGAAATGTTGAAACATTAATCAATCAGTGGCGGCAGACTGAAAGGCTGCCGCTTTTCTTCAAACTTTAAACATCAAGATAATGAAACTACTGAATACATTGATAGTCTTTGCAGGGCTAGGAACAGGATTTACCTATGCACAAAATGCCGATATTATTATTACCAACGGGAAAATCACCACTATGGATGCAGAAAATCCGGAAGTACAGGCCGTGGCTATAAAAGATCATAAAATCCTCCAGACCGGAACGAATACGCAGATTTTAAAATTAAAGGGAAACAGCACAAAAGTCATAGATGCTAAAGGAAACAGAGTTATTCCCGGATTGTTTGACAGTCACTTGCACGTAATCCGTGGCGGAAGATTTTACAATACAGAACTTCGTTGGGATGGCGTAAAAACTCTGAAAAGAGCGTTGGAAATGCTGAAAGAGCAAGCCCAAAGAACACCAAAAGGGCAGTGGGTAAGAGTAATCGGTGGCTGGAATGAATATCAGTTTGAAGAAAAACGACTTCCAACATTGGCAGAAATTAATGAAGCGACAGGAAATGTTCCAACCTTCATTATGTATCTCTATGGAAAAGCATGGTTGAACAAAGCTGGTTTAAAAGAGTTGAACATCAATGGAGATACTCCCAATCCTGTACAGGGTTTAATTGAAAAAGACAACAACGGAGATCCTACCGGTTTACTGGTGGCGGAACCCAATGCATTTATCCTTTACTCAACCCTGGCAAAACTGCCGGAGCTGAAAGAAGACGAAAAAGTAAATTCCACCCTTCAGTATATGACCGAATTGAACAGATTAGGAGTAACAGCTGTAATGGATGCCGGAGGAGGTTTTCAGAACTTTCCTGATGATTACGGAACCACCGATCAGCTGAACAAAGAAGGAAAAATTACCGTTCGCCTGCCGTATTACCTGTTTGCCCAGAAGAAAGGATCTGAGCTTGCCGATTATACCAAATGGGTAGGAATGGTGGATATAGACGATCATGGTCACAATGATTTCAATGAAATAGATTATCATGTCAATGGAGGCGGAGAGAATCTGGTATCAGACGGAGCCGATTTTGAAAACTTTCTTTTCCCAAGACCGGAACTTCCAGCCACAATGGAAAAAAATATGAAAGATGTGGTAAGTCTTCTGGTAAAAAAAAGATGGCCTTTCAGAATTCATGCCACCTATAACGAAAGCATCACCAGATTTTTAAATGTTATTGAAGAAGTAAATAAAGAAACCCCTTTGAATGGTCTGGTTTGGTTTATTGACCACGCAGAAACAGTGTCTGAAGAAAATATGAAAAGAATCAAAGCGATGGGTGGAGGAATTGCTGTACAGCACAGAATGGCTTACCAGGGGGAAAGCTTTATTCACAGATATGGTAAAAAGCCGGCCTTAGCTTCACCACCCGTGAAAAAAATGCTTGAAATGGGAATTCCCGTAGGATTAGGAACCGATGGAACCAGAGTGGCAAGTTATAACCCATGGATTGCCTTATACTGGATCACAACAGGAAAAACAATCGGCGGAAATCAGGTGATGGCTAAAGAAAATACACTGGACCGGAAAACAGCATTATCACTCTCTACCTATGGAGGTTATGAATTGATCAAGGATTACCAGAAAGGAAAAATTCAGAAAGGATATTTTGCAGACCTTACCATTTTGAATAAAGACTATTTCATGGTAAATGATGAAGATATTAAAACGATTACTTCCAAACTTACCATTGTAGACGGAAAGGTAGTATATGGTGATGAAACCTATAAAAATGCAGCCCCTGCAAAGCTTCCGGTTATTCCGGACTGGTCTCCTGTAAAATATTATGGTGGCTACCAAACAAAATAATATTTAAATCTCAGTAGACTTTAACCTAAAATTAGGCAGTTTTTACAACTGAACGGCTAAACATTCCCCTCCCTCGGAGGGGTGGCGAAAATTCAAAGAATTTTTGACGGGGTGGTTAACCCCAACCACAAAAGCCTCATAACACTTAAGTATTATGAAAATCTCTGATTTTTATCTAAAGTGAACTTACTTAAACAGTCGCGGCATAAACTTTCTTAAGTGAACTAAAGTGTTAGAAAACACATTATGCAGCAAAGTAGTACACTTCTCCAAACAGTCTCCATTAAATATAACCATTATGAAAAAGTTAATCCAAACCATCACCAATACGAACCCAGAAGGAACAATAACCCATGTTTCATTATTAATTTTCAGAATATTACTTTCCGTAGAATTAATAGTAGCTCATGGATTGAAAAAAATAGGAGTGGGAGTATCCGAAGCAGAGCAGGTTCCCAATCCGTTACACCTTCCGGAAGCTTTCAACAGTCTTTTTGCTGATGCTGCCAACTTGGTGTTTCCAGTATTCGTCATCTTTGGGTTTTTCACAAGAATTGCGGTATTACCCATTTTGGCAGTGACTCTCACAGGTTATTTTATCCTTCACTGGAATGATGCATTACTGGTAAAAGATACCCCATTCATGTATAGTCTGTGTTACCTGTTTTTGCTTTTTATGGGTTCGGGTAAATATTCAGTGGATCATTATTTAAGAAAAATATAATCTTATGAAAAAGCTGATAACCATTTTGTTATTCATTTCAGTTTTTCTTCCGGCTCAGCTCTCTGCTCAGTTTAAGTTGATGAGGTTTGACGAAGATTATGCTACCTATAAAGATTCTGCGAAGACCTTTTATAATTCAATTAAATATATCCCGCTTTCAGAAAAGAGCAATAACTATCTGTCGATGGGAGGAGAAGCAAGACTTGAATTTGTAGATTTCAATAATGAAGATTGGGGAAGAATGGGAATTGGAAGCAACCCTTTTTTGATTCAAAGATATAATGTACATGCAGATCTGCATTTGGGATCGAGGGTGAGAATTTTCGGGCAGATGAGAAGTGCCTGGGAAAACGGACGGAAAAATGGGCCGAGACCAATTGATGAAGACCATTTAAATGTTCAGAACCTCTTCATTGACTTTGATGTGATCAAAAATGAACAAGAAAAACTGACGGTACGTGCAGGAAGACAGGAGCTGGATTACGGAAGTGGAAGATTAATCTCAGTGAGAGAAGGACCCAACCTGAGACTCTATTTTGACGGGTTAAAATTCATGTATAAAAAAGGAAATTTCAGATCAGATGCCTTTATGATGGCTGCCAGTGAAATCAGTCCGGGTGCATTTGATAATACCTCTTCAAAATCCATTAATCTCTGGGGAAGTTATAACACATGGATCATTCCCCGAAGTGGAAATTTAGAACTGTATTATCTGGGAATTCATAGAAAAGACGTACGTTTTGAAGATGGTCTTTCTGATGAAAACAGACATACTTTGGGTGGAAGATTCTGGAAGTATGGCGGTGGATTGATCTACAATTTTGAAGCAGCCTATCAATTCGGTAACTTCAACAAAGGGAATATCAGTGCATGGACGGCTTCTGCGGACATTGGCTATATGTTTGAAAATGTAAAAGGAAGGCCAACCATCAATCTTAGAAATGATTATATCTCCGGAGACAGCAAAAAAGGAGACGGAATGCTGGGAACATTTAATCCCCTGTATCCGAAAGGTGGATACTTTGGATTCAATCCACAGATCGGACCTGTGAATTTAATAGATATTCACCCGTATGCAACCATTGATCTGAATGAAAAAATCACCGTGCAGGCAGATGTAGTTTTCAATTGGAGATATGCCCTCCAGGACGGAATTTACAGACCCAGCGGAACATTGAATTTAGCCTCTTCAAACTCAAAAAAGAGATACATCGGAACCGCTTTTTTAGGAAGTATTAATTATAAAATCAATCAATTTTTAACGTTTAATACAGGCATTCAATATTTCAATACAGGAGCATTCATCAACGATGTCATCGACAATCATAAAGATGGTCTTTTTATCAATTCCAGACTTGTGTTTAAATTTTAAAAACGAGAGGAATTTAGAAAATAAGATAATTTGAAAATATTTGAAACAACACCCATCCTTTCATTACAGAAATTTCTTCATAGAGAAACAAAAAAATAGCCGGAGCGAAGCGACTTGGGCCTTAAAAGCAGAGCCCTTAAGAATCCTTTGTGCCCTTACGTTACCTCCAACCCATCAATCCAGAACAAAAAACAAGATTAAATTATCTCACATCAATGTAGCTTTTCCATAGAGAAATTACCTTTGATAAAACAAAAAATAGCAAGAACAAAACAACTTACATCTTAAAAACCATACATCTTCAAAAACTTGCTCCTTAACATCAACCAAAAACTAACAACAAAAATAACGAGCAACCAGCAACCACAATTAACAAAAATAAATCTCATGAAAAATACACTAAAAAACACCGTAAACAGATTATTGATAGCTGCAACATTAGCATTCTCAACTGTTGCATTAGCACAAACCACCACGACGTCTACAACAAAAACAACTGCCGTTGGAACCTCCAAAAACTGGGGCTCAGTAGATGGGATTTCTATGATAGGATTGGTACAGGGCCCTTCTTCAGCTGATGCCCAGCTTCAGGTAGCCTGTGTTTTCGAATATACAGACGGAGATATTTTCAATGCTCCGGCATTGCCAGCCAACCTGAACGGTCTGGTACATCTGGATGAAGCATTAAAAGGAGAACTGACTAAAATAAGACAAACAGGACAGTTTCAGGGACATGCTTTAGAAACCATTCTTATCACACCACCATCAGGATCTATGTCTGCAAAAAAACTTTTACTGATTGGTTTAGGGGACCGAAATAAATTCACCCCTGATCTGATGACTTCCGTAGGAGAAGTGGCAGCCCGCGAAGCCATGAGATTGGGCGTTTCCAATTTTGCCTTTGCCAGCGATTTAAAAGATGCCGGAATAGATTCTCCAACAGCTTTGGTAGCAGGAAATGTAGTAAGAGGAATTGTACATGCCAACCGTTCCGAGAGCTATTTAAAAGAACATAAACTTTCCACTACAAAAAAATTAGAAAAAGTATACCTGCTTGCAGGCCCTGCCTTCTTTGAAACTGCAGGAGGCGGAATTTCTGAAGCGATTTCAGAAGCGAAAAAGAAATAATGAACAGGTTTCATTAATATTGTTGATGTGCGGGCTGTCTCAGATATGAGATAGCCTGTTGTGTATGAGTCAATACTTAATCTGATAGTTATAATCAAAAAGAATAACTTTAAAACGGATTAAATATTGACTCATTCAGTTTAATAATGATCTGTTAAGCTATACTATTTCCATTAATAATCGGGTGCGGTCATAAGGAGACTCCCAAAATCTTCTGATTTTTGTTTCTAAATTATTTTCCTTCATTAAGGACTCATTATAAGAATCTTCAGGAAATAAGTTGACATGATTGGATTGAATTGAAATTGAAAAACGATTCATTTGATCTCTAAAATACTCTTCTTCTTTTAAATCGCGCAAGACATCCAAAAACAATAAATCCAGTGCTTTAAAATCAATTTCCGTTTTAATATCTGTCAAAATTTCATCCATAGAAATAGCTTGGTGATAATTCATTGTTTCAGGGTTCCACAATTGATTATAATCTACCTTTTGTTTGTTCATTTCTACTCTGAAAGTAGTAAGACTTCCGCCATATAAACGATACAAATTACCCTCATTATTTTTTGCGATAACAATACCATATAAGGTATCCAGATTGTTAGTAACGGTCTCATTTAATAGACTAAAACTCTTTATAAAAGAATTTTTCAAAGAATTTTTATGATCTTGAAAACTTTCATAAACGGAATTGACTTGTTGTATGATTTCAAACTTTTTAGAGTCTAAAGCTTCTACAGCTTGAATTAGCATTTGAGAAAAAGTCATTTCCAGATCAATCAAATGATCATCCTCTATTAAAAATAGCTTCTGATTTTCAATGTGTGCAACAATGAGGTTTTCATTGTATGCATCGCCTATGGCAATATAGTCAGTATATCCTAATTCCTGAATCATCTCATTTTGCTCCACAAAATCAGCTTCCTCATTAAAAACTCCCCCAAATAAATTATCATTAAATCCAAAGACTTTGAGATAGAACATAAAAAATTCAGGAATATTGTTTCCTGAATTTTCATTTAAGACTCTAATGTCCTCTAAACTAAGTCCTTTTTCTTCCTCAAAACGATTCATTTGGATTAACTTATCAATTATCTTCTCCATGACGTATTTTTATTGATCTTTTGTTTTCAAATTAAGGGTTTTAAAACTTACAAATCACTCCCTATAATCAGTGATTTTATACTTATAAGTAAAAGGTAAACGATCTTGTTTTTTGTATAGATGATATGTTTACAAAGGAAAAAAGGGGTGGAGGGACTGAGCAAAGAAGATATATTCCGGGCTATTGAATTAATTGGGACAAAGGTAATTCCTATTGTCAACCAATCCTGATTACTTTTTGATGGCCCGGGATCGGATTCTGCTTAGGGTTTCCTGGGTAATGCCTAAATATGATGCAATCATGTGTTGTGGAAACCGCTGTGCAAATTCAGGATAAGTCTCAATAAGCATAGTATATCGTTCCTCAGCCGTCATGCTTATGGCAGCGTTGATTCTTCTTTGACTGGCGAAAGAATAGTTTTCATCCAACTGACGTCTAAGTTCGTTCATAACAGGAAGGGAGAATACTTCCTCTGCCGCCGTCTTGGTTAATACAAGTAAATCAGTATTTTTACAAGCCTCAATATTGAAGGAAGAAGGAGTGAGTTTTGCAAAACTTTCACGATCACCTACCCACCAGCCTTCAATATAGAGGCTCATAATGTGCTCGGTACCTTTAGAATCTGTACTGTATTTTTTCATAGAACCTTTGGCAAGAAATCCCATATAAATGCTTATATCTCCTTCATGCAAAAAGAATTCCCGTCTTTTAAGTTGATGAGGAACAAAATTATTTTTCAGAATATCAATTTCATTGGATGCTAAAGGTCTGGAGACCCGCGAATTGATATATTCTATTAAAGTATCGTACATGAGTTGTTGCTTTGTCTAAACAAGAAGTAAATATAATGAAAATAGGCTATCATTACCATCAAGATGGTTAAGAATAATCTATATTTAGGACATTGATATTAATTTTCATTTCTGATCATGGAAGAGATATTGAGGTTAGTTTTAAACCGATTTCTGATCAATAAAAAGTAGCGGGCAACTTTACCAAAGTTGCCCGCTATCATTTAAAAAGAAATGCCTGCTGAATAGAGTTCATTATAGCATATACTGTACGAATCTATGTAAGCTTTTTGTTCATTCTCTCAACTATGATACAGGATGTTCAATAGTTTCAATTTTTGGAGCTGAGTATTATCCATGTGCTTGTTCAGAAACTTCTTTCCATTCTTCAAAACTGGCCAAACGCTGCTCATAAGTGCTCTTGACCGATGGATAGGCAATTTTTCCAAGTAATAGTCGCAATGGTGGGTTTGGAGAATCAACCAGCTTTTCTATTGCCGTCACGGTAGCTTCCGGATTCCCATAAATATCAGGGGTTGCTCCTTTCATAAAAGCCTCTTTCACGGGATTGTAGACTTCCATCGGTTCTGTCTGGAAAGCTGATGCTCCTGACCAATCGGTGGAATAGCCATTAGGTTCAATCAAAGAGATATTGATTCCCAGATGCTTTACTTCACTTGCCAGCGTTTCGCTAAATCCTTCCACGGCAAATTTAGAAGCATTGTATAATCCTAATATCGGTAAGGTAACCAGTCCCAGAAAACTGGAAACCTGTATAATATGACCGCTTTGCTGGGCTCTCATTATGGGAAGTACAGCCTGTGTCATCCAAAGCGTTCCAAAAAAGTTCGTTTCCATCTGGTCGCGGGCTTCTTTTTCAGTAGTTTCCTCAATGGCTCCGAACAGTCCATATCCGGCATTATTAATCAGTACATCGATCTTGCCAAAATGTGCATGTGCCTCTTTCACTGCTTCAAAGGAAGCTTCACGGCTGTTTACATCCAGCTGAAGAGTCAGTACATTTTCTCCGTATTTCTCCACAAGATCATGTAATGTTTCTTTGTTACGTGCTGTTGCAACCACTTTATCGCCACGTTTTAAAAATGCTTCCGCCCAAAGTCTCCCAAATCCACGGGATGTCCCGGTAATAAAAATTGTTTTTGACATGTTTTTTATTTTTAGAATGTTAATAATATATTTATGACCGTTAGGTCATTTTTATTTTAAAAAAAATCAGCACAATTGTGCCTCAATCATTTTTTTTAGACTTTTATTGATAATACTCATCTTATCGATTTTCTTAGTGGTATTGCTTATAAAAATACCTCCTTCAAGCATGGCGAACATGATTGTAGAAAATTCTCTATGATCCCAATCTGCTTTAAAAATGCCTTTTTCAATCCCTTCTGTAATAATTTCACTGATCAAATCCTGACTCTTATTGACCAGATCCGATACTTTCCTAAGTATTACGGGATTTTGGTCATCAGCTTCCATTCCAAAGTTCAACATGGGGCAACCTCCAACTATTGGAGGGTTTAAAGGATTCTTAAATGCATCAATATAGGCAAATAACTTATCTTTCGGATGTTGAAATTTATTTATTAAAGCGATGACTTTACTTTGTAGCTGATCCATATTATAATCCACAGCAGCCTCTACCAATACGTCTTTATTCTCAAAATGAACATACAGGCTGCCTTTGGATAGCTTGGTAACCTCCATGATGTCGCTCATTGCTGTTGCTGCCATCCCTTTCTTGTTAAAAAGCGGAGCAGATTGTTCAATGATCATCTGTCTTGTTCGTTCACCCTTATTCATTCTATTTCTATTTTACGTAGCAAATATAAATGACCTTTCGGTCATTTCTAAATTTTAGAATAACTTTTTTAATACTATTTTTTTCAAAAATGCAGGAGATTATTGTAAAACTCCCTTCTGAAATGCATTGGGAGTAAATCCGGTATGTTTTCTATCGTAAATGTTTGGGTTTAAGATTTAATGCCACACTTTCTACGACTTCTTCTATGCGCTTTTGCCTGGTTTACTGTTTTCTGACGAGGATCATCCAGCTCAATATTATTTTTCTTGTTGATTTGCTCAGGCCTAGAAAATAATCTTTTGAGCCATTCTGTTTTTTGAATGCAGTTTCTAAGTCGTCCGGAATGATCAGTTCTTCTATTTCATTCAGGATTGTCCAATATCCATTCTGTATTACATTCCTTATTATATTTTATCTGAAGATTTGTTTTTCTTCAATGTATAATAGATGATAATAGCACTTATCATCATAAAAACCGAAGCCAGAAGAAACGGCGCACCTGAAAATTTAAACGGAGCCTTATCATGCGTAAAATAGTAAAAAAGATGAGTTATAATAGGCGGTCCGATAATTGAAGTGGCGCTTACCAGACTTGTTAATGATCCCTGAAGTTCACCCTGTTGATTTGGAGGAATACTTTTACTGATTATCGATTGAAGCGATGGCCCACAGATGCCACCCAATGAATAAGGAATAAGAAATACGAGCATCATCCAACCTTCACTTGCAAAAGAAAATAATAATAAACCTAGTGCGTAAAAAATCAATCCGGAATAGATGCTTTTTTGCTCACCTAATTTAGGAGCTGTCCATCTTATTAAAACACCTTGCACCAATCCAAGTAAAAGCCCTAGCACTCCTAACGATAAACCTACGGCTCTTTCTGACCAATCAAATTGATACATCGTAAAGAAATGCCAGTTACTTTGTACTGCCTGGAGCCCAATATAGACTAAAATTAAAGCAATCACTAAATTTGAAATTTTTGGATGCTTTGCTAAAAACTTCAGAGTTCCAATGGGGTTGGCACGCCTCCAATCAAATGGTCGCCTTTTGTTTTTATCCAAACTTTCAGGAAGAATAAAGTAACCATAGAGAAAGTTCAATAAACATAGGACCGATGCAACATAAAAAGGAATTCTGGCACCATAATGTCCTAGTAGCCCTCCAATGACGGGGCCTATGATGAATCCAAAACCAAATGCAGCACCAATTAATCCAAAATTCTTAGTTCTGGTTTCATCCGTAGATACATCGGCAATATAAGCACTTGCCGTTGAGATACTGGCTCCGGTGAGCCCCGCAATGATTCGTCCGGCAAATAACCATCCAATAGAAGGAGCTACTGCAAGGAACAGGTAATCTAATGCAAATCCCAGAAGAGAAATCAATAGGATAGGACGTCTTCCGTATTGGTCACTAAGGTTACCAATAATTGGTGAAAATATAAACTGAGTGAAAGCATAAGCAAAACCCAACCAGCCACCATAGGTCGCCGCTTCAGTAATATCACTATGAATAAGCTCTCCAATAAGTTTAGGAACAACGGGTAGTATAATTCCCCAACCTGTAATATCAATCAGCAAAGTGATCAATATAAAACCAACTGCTGCTTTTTTATCTGTTTTTTTCATGTCATAAAAGTAGACAGAGCCAAAAAATCAGACGTTGACACGTTAATGGGTTTTACGTACAATTTGTAAAGTGATCTGTGAATTGACTATGGAAGCGTGGTTATTGCATTTTGATGCCTGTATGATTTTGGAGATACTCCGGTTATTCTTTTAAAATATCTACAGAAGATGCTGGTTTCTCCAAAGTTTAATTCATTGCTGATTTCCTTTATAGACAAGTTGGTTGATTTAAGGAGTGTTTTGGCTTCCAGTATCAAAATATGATCAATCCATTGCGATACAGATCTGCCCGTTTTTTCTTTCAGAAAGGTGGAAAGATACTGAGGGGTTAAATGAAGCTTCTCTGTATAAAAATTAACACTTCTCTGTTCCTTGGTATGTTTTAAAATCAATTGATAAAAGTCATCTATAATTTCATGTGTCCGACTTTTTGATGAACTCTTTGAATTGGGCATCTCAGTATATATTTCGGAAATCATATTGATTATTACCATGACAAGATGTCGAAGCATTTCAGCTTTATTGGGGCTCGGCTTTTTATGGTAAAAATTTTTTATCAGAGTGATTAATTCATTTTGTAATCCTATTTCATCCTCCCGAAGCCTGATTACAGGTTGCCATCGTATCTGATTATTCATTACAAATTCACGTAATATTGGAAATGCTGACATGAAATCTAAAGATATACCAATGGTTACTATTTCTGCGTCGTCACTCAGGTATTTTGTATCAATTAATAACTGTGGTGGTAAAACCGCTATATCACCTGCATTGATTTCGTAATCCAGGAAATGGATCTGCATTTTCATAGATCCGGTAATCATAAAGCCAAGTAATAATCCGTCAAATAAACGGCTATGTTCAGTGTATCCATTACTTGAGTCGGGCAATTGATGGAATAGAACGATTCCATCTGTCTTTTTTGAGGGATCAATATTATATAATTGATAAACGTTATCCAGAGTTATAAATAAAGCCATGTACAAATATTGAAAAATATTTTTGAAAAAATCTGTTCTGTACTTTCATTTTGTGTTTCATGTACAAGATGAAATTCATTTTTCTATCTTGAAGATGCAATTTTTATAAAATCTGACCGAGTAATTTTTAAAAAAAGCTATGTAGTACACGGCTGGTAGTCTCTCGCTGGTGCGAGGGTACGCTCGTTGCCTATTATTTCAAAAAATACAAACACAAAAAAAGCGAGTCAACAACTCGCTCTAATTTTTATAAAAATCTCAATTATATCATCTAAAAAAACTTCTACTTTCCGATACAAAACTTAGAGAAAATATTCCCCAACACTTCATCATTGGTCACTTCACCGGAGATCTCACCAAGATGTTCTAAGGCATTTCTCAATTCATACGCCAGCAATTCTGTAGAAATACGAAAAGAAATAGCTTCTTTTACCTTGTTTACGGCGTCCAAAGATTTTTGTAGCGCTTCGAAGTGACGTTGGTTGGTAATTACTACGTTGTTTTCTTCGGATTTTAATTGTTCTACATAGGAAGATAATTCATTTTTAAGATCCTGGATGTTCTGGTTTTCAACCGCTGAAATTTTGATGAAGTCAAATTCATGAGAAATGGCATTTCTGAAAATGTCTTCTACCGTTTCATATTTTGTTGGAGTAACTTCGTCAATTTTTGTAGCACAGATGATCAGTTTCAGATCATCCCTTAATAAAGACTGAATCATTTCAATATCCTCCGAAAAATCTTCAGTGGCAGCATCGGCCAGGTATACCAGGATATTGGCATTTTCTACCTTTTCTTTGGCTTTTTTTACTCCAATGGCTTCAATTTCGTCCACTGTTTCACGAAGTCCGGCAGTATCAATCAAACGGAAGGCATGCCCTTTGATGTGAAGAACTTCCTCAATCGTATCTCTTGTTGTTCCGGCAATATTACTTACAATGGCTCTTTCCTCTTTCAGTAAAGAATTGAGTAGGGTAGACTTTCCGGCATTGGGCTTTCCGATGATGGCAACGGCTGTTCCATTTTTGATGGCATTTCCATATTGGAAGCTTTCGATAAGAGAGAGTAGTTTTATATCAATTTTATCCAGCAATCCACTTAATGCAGTTCTGTCGGCAAATTCTACATCTTCTTCAGCAAAATCAAGTTCCAGCTCAATCAGGGAGACGAAATTCAGAAGATCAGTTCTCAATATAGATATTTCATTGGTAATCCCGCCTTTCAGCTGGTTGATCGCCACTTTTCTGGAGGCTTCATTTTCGGAAGCAATCACATCGGCAATGGCTTCAGCTTGGGAAAGGTCGATTCTTCCATTGATGAAGGCGCGCAGGGTAAATTCACCCGCTTTAGCCATTCGTGCCCCATTTTTGATCAGGGTTTCAAGAATACGTTTTCCAATATGTGGAGAGCCGTGAAAGGCAATTTCTACAGAGTTTTCTGTTGTAAAACTTTTCGGAGCCAGGAAGATCGAAAGCATTACTTCATCAATAGCCTCTTCTCCATCCATGAAATATCCATAATGAATGGTATGGGATTTTTGTTTCTCAAGCTTTTTAGCCGGAAAGCTTTTCTGAACTACAGATAAAGCTTCATCTCCTGAAACTCTGATAATGCCTAAAGCACCTATTCCGTTGGCAGTGGCCAATGCACAAATGGTATCGTTATTCATGCTGCAAATTTACGCTTTTTAATGCGAATTATAATGAGGCAGATGATTCAGTTTTATAATGAGCATGATTGAAGAAATGAAAACAAAATACATTGTAAAATGATGATTATCGGTAAAATGTATCATGTAGTATCTGTGTAGTATATCGGATGAATGGCCTGTTTTACGTTTTTTTAATGAAATGATATTGTTGTGGGTTTAATATTTTGTTTTTTTTAATAATAAAGCAATATTGATATAAAAATATTAGTATTTTTAATAGTGAAAAAGTATTTCTCAAATACATAAGCTGTTTTTGTGTAACGTGTTGTTTTGTAGTGGATTGAGCTTTTCTTTTGAGAATTGATTTATAAATTGTTATTCTTTGATTAAATAAATTTCGGCACAGTGTTGTATTGTTATTTAAATACTTAAAAGAAGTTTGGTATGTTAATTGTTTATTAGGGATTCGACATATGAAAATGATAATTATTTATCATTAAAATATCAATAATTTGTTAAATTTCTATAAATATATATGAATAACTTAATTTTTTTTAACGTTAATAAGAAAATGGTTTTTTTATTAATGATTGCTTTTTATAGCGTAGCCAATGCGCAATGTATCGCCTATACCGGGCAGGCAATGACTCCCGGGAATACGTATTGCCTTAATGGAAATCTTAATGTTGGAACCAATATTAGTATTCCAAATGAAGCAACACTTATTATTCAGACCGGACAGTTGCAATCTGTTAGTATTCAGGTGAGTGGTGTTCTGGAAATTGGTGATGGTGCAAGTGTAAGATCTACAGGTACTGTTACAGTAGGAGCGTTTAATTCTCAAAAAGATTCAAAAATCAAATTAGGAACCAAATCATTTTTGTCGCTGGTAGGGTCGGTGGTTCAGGAAGATCCTACTTTTTTTGGGAGCTTCCCGGGATCAACCTCTATGATAGAAATGGGAACAAGCAGCGTCGTAGAGATATGTGGTACATTTACCCAGCAGTCTACAACGTATCCTTCAGTGAAGTACGTGGGGATTCCTACGGGGAAAGCGTATTGTATTGCCAAGGCTGATGTAAGTGGAGGAGGAGGAAATGCTGTAATCAGTGATGATAGCCAGATTGTAGCCATAGCTATGGGAAATGTAACGGGGCTCGGTATGGGGAATGCAAGTTTCTGTGGTCCTAATGCTACGTCTGCTACATGTCCGTTATTTTGGCCAAAAGGATTATCTGATGATAAAAGCAGTTGTGGAAATGCGCCTACAATTATTGATGATATGGATGGTTTCTGTACCAAGCCGGCAACTTCAGGTACGCCGGACGGTTTTACTAAATTCGGAATTACCGTACAACAGAAAAGCAGCTCATGGCCTGAAAATATTCCTAATGGCTTTTTGGCTATGGAATCAAAAGACAAAGGTTTTGTCATTACAAGAGTGCAGCACGTAAGCCAGGCTCCACAATCTGGAGATGCCATTGCTGATCCAAAAGAAGGAATGCTGGTGTATGATATTCAGGACAAATGTGTAAAGCTTTACAACGGTACAGAATGGAAATGTGTTGAGAGAAGCTGTAACGATTAATTTAATTGACAAGATATTATGAAAAATATAAAAAATATAAGTATCGTAGCTGCGGTTGCCTTTTTTAACTTTTCAGTTGCTCAAGTAGCTATTGGAAAGCAGGTGGTAGACGGTAACAGCACTGTTTTGGATTTTAATAATGTAGCAGGGAATACGAAAGGATTGATTCTGCCTGCGACATCAGGTGTTGCCACCGGAGCATTGGTGAACGGAACCTTTGTTTTCGATACAACAGACAATAAAGTTAAAGTATATGAAAATGATACTTGGAAGTCATTATCAGATGCCGGAAGCTCAGCGGCCGTTGTGGCGAATACGACTGCGGAGTTAGGGAAAGGAGTTGTAATGGGGCAGTCGTCCAGTACGGCAGATGGAGTATTGGTTTTGGAATCTCCGGATAAAGCAATGATCCTTCCTCAGATCTCAGCGCCACACCTTAATGTAAAGAATCCATACCCCGGAATGATATGCTATGATACAGCCAGTAAAACATTGGCGGTATTTGACGGATCAGTCTGGAACTATTGGAAATAAGAAAACCGGATCAATAATCGTACCCGGGAAACCGGGGCTTAAATATCTCTTGAAAACAGAGGCTGTCTCAAAAGAGATAGCCTTTTTTATGCAAAAAGGAAAGCTTTCGCTTTCCTAATAGTTGCAAATTAATTAATTTGCTGTGTGTTAACTTCTTCAAAAGTAGT
>LAZY01000025.1 GCA_001013295.1 Chryseobacterium indologenes
AACTCTTTTTTAACCCGCAACTTTTAACTGATAAAAATTTAAAGTTTTTTTTCGTTCGTTTCTTATTTAGAGTATTTCGTTTTTGCTTATCTAAAAGCCCTTCTGCGCTTACTGAATCTCTTTCGTTTTTCAGTGGGGCAAAGATAACAACTTATAACTAAGCAAAACAAGTTTATTTAACATAAAGTTCATATTCCAGGAATATTTTTATGTAAACATCTGATAAGGAGTAGGAAAAATTTTAAACAAATGTTTGAGGGTTGGGATGAGATCGTGAAGAATCTGGAAAATGGAGGAAAATGAGTGTTTGGAAGGGATTTTTGGAGTGCATATATAGTAGGTGCAGTGGGTAAATAATGAAAATAAACCTATTATATAGTATACTTTTTGAATTTTCTATTTATAGGGTAACCTGGAAAGCTTTCTTGAGATGCCTACGGTATGATAATGACTCTGGAGATGGGTGCCTGTGGTAATTGATGTTTCTAGGTTTTGGCTAAAGCCGATGGATTGTGGGCTTTTTAGGTGAACGGGCTGAAGCCCGTTCCTAGTGATGGAAGATTGGGCGGATAAACAGGGCCTTCTTATATATAAGAACTGTCTATTATTTCTTCAAGACGATAGTTTCTATAAAAGATACTGGAACTAATACTGAGCTACACCTATTACCTATTACCTATTACCTATTACCGTGGATCCTTTGTAATTCCCGGCCCTACCCTAGCCCCGATAGGAGCGGTTACCCCACAGCATGCGTTGGAATGCCGGAAGTTTAGGAGCTGGAGCGTGCGGGAGCGAGGAGTATGAGCGGATAGCGGGATTAAGCTATACAATAAATTAGAAAAGATAAGCGGATGAGCATTAGGGAATTTAGTAGTCCGGCATGCATAAACCTATTAAGATATAATATTTAAAGAGGGATAAAAAAACATTCCGTAAGAATCCTGTATATAAGGGACTCCTACGGAATGGTTATAAAACGAAGTTATATTTTCTAGTTCAGAACATAGGATGTTCCGTCTCTTCCATCTTTTAATTCGATACCTTCAGCAAGCAGTTTATCTCTGATCTGGTCTGAAAGTTCGAAATTTTTGGATTTTCTTGCCTGATTTCTCAATTCGATCAATACTTTTAGGGTCTGATCCAGTTTTTCATTGTTGTTTTCCTCTATAGTCTGCAATCCAAGAACATCAAAGATAAAGGCATTCAATGTTGATTTTAAATCTTCAAGATCTGTTGTTGAGATTGTTTCTTTGCCATCATTCAAAGCAAAAATGTATTTTACGGCTTCAAATAGATGAGCAATCAGGATTGGAGAATTGAAATCATCTGTTAAAGCATCATAACATTTATCTTTCCACTCTTTCAGGCTAAAACCGGATTGTTTTGTATCGCCAGGAGTGATTGTATTTAACACTTTCACAGCTTCCATCAATCTGATAAATCCTTTTTCACTTGCAATCATTGCATCATTGGAAATATCCAAGACACTTCTATAATGTGCCTGCAGGAAGCAGAAACGTACAATTGACGGATGAAAAGGTTTTTCAAAGAAATCATTATCCCCTGTCACCAACTGCATTGGAAGAATATAGTTCCCTGTAGACTTACTCATTCGCTGCGAGTTCATTGTCAACATATTAGCGTGCATCCAGTAGTGTACCGGAGCAGCTCCATTGCAAGCTTTTCCCTGAGCAATTTCACATTCGTGGTGTGGGAATTTCAAGTCCATTCCTCCTCCATGGATGTCAAACGTTTCACCTAGATATTTAGTGCTCATTGCTGTACACTCAAGGTGCCATCCTGGAAATCCTTCTCCCCAAGGAGAGTTCCATCTCATGATGTGAGCGGGAGATGCTTTTTTCCAAAGAGCGAAATCCTGAGGATTCTTCTTCTCTCCTTGTCCGTCAAGATCACGGGTATTGGCGAAAAGCTCTTCTATGTTACGTTTTGAAAGCTCGCCATAGTTCAGGCCTCTTTTGTTATATTCTAATACATCGAAGTATACAGAACCATTGCTTTCGTAGGCAAAACCTGTATCTATCAGTTTTTGAGTAAGCTCAATCTGCTCTACAATGTGACCTGTAGCTGTAGGTTCAATATTAGGGGGAAGCAGGTTGAACATATCTAAAACTTTATGGAAATCTACAGTGTATTTTTGCACAATCTCCATAGGCTCCAGCTTTTCAAGTCTGGTTTGTTTTACGAATCTGTCGTTATTTACATCTCCATCATCGGTAAGGTGTCCCGCATCAGTAATATTTCTTACATATCTCACTTTATACCCTAAATGCATTAAGGTACGGTAGATAAAATCGAAGGAAAGGAAAGTTCTTACATTTCCTAAGTGCACATTGCTATACACTGTAGGTCCGCAGACGTACATTCCAACATTTCCTTCTAAAATAGGTTTGAATATTTCTTTTTCTGCTGTAAGCGAGTTATATATTTTTAGTTGCATTTATTTTTTATTAAAAGATTCAATAGTTTTAAGATTTAAAAATTAGTTAAAATAATATTCTGTCACAACAAATAATCGTTGTGATAAAAATTTTATATGAAACTTTTTTAAATTTTATCATTATTAAATCGCTTTTAAATGATGCTGCAAATGATCTACATAATCATTGATGATAAACTCCAATGTAAACCTCTGAGGTTCTGTTTTGGTGGTATCACAAGTTCTCTGCAGTGCTTCATCAGGAATATTTTCTACAATGTGAACAATCTGATAGTTTAGCGCTTTCCAAAGATTAATCAATTCGGAAGTTGGTACATTCTGATAATTCTGTGCCTTTACCCAGATATTCTGATCGTATACGATATTTTCATTCTCTTTATATTGAGTGACTACAAATCTACGGATATTTGTAAAAGCACTGTCACAAAGATGACCAATTATTTCTTTTTTGGACCATTTTTCCGGTGCTGCCCTGTAGATCCACTCTTCTTCAGAAATTGTTTGGAATCTCTGAAGTTCTTCATCTATAATATTTTTAAGGATCTGGTAGTTCATTACTATTAATCTAATTTGGCATGACTTCCTACATAATGTAAGAATTCCTGTCTTGTGATAGGGTTTGTTCTGAAGATTCCGCTCAATTCTGCTGTAATGGTAGAACTTGCTGTATCTTTAATTCCTCGGCAGTTCACACAAAGGTGCTTTGCATCTATGATACAGGCTACATCTTTTGTTCCCAATGCTTCTTTCAGAGCATCTACGATCTGCATCGTGAGTCTTTCCTGAACCTGAGGTCTTTTTGCATAGTAATCAACAATTCTGTTAATTTTTGAAAGCCCGATTACTTCTCCATTCGAAATATAAGCTACATGTGCCCTTCCTATAATGGGTAAAAAGTGATGTTCACAGAAAGAATATACTGTGATGTCCTTTTCTACCAGCATCTGGCGATATTTGTATTTATTCGAGAAAGTAGATATGCCCGGTTTGTTTTGCGGAAGAAGTCCTCCGAAAATTTCGTTTACATACATTTTGGCAACACGTTTCGGAGAATCTTTTAGGGAATCGTCTGTCATATCCAATCCCAATGTTTCCATAATCTCTCCAAAAAGCTCAGTAATTTTTTCTATTTTTTCCTCTGGTGATTTATCAAAAGCATCTTCCCTTATAGGCGTATGTTCTTTTCCAGTGAAAATATCATCGTCGTTATCAGTAAAATCAACCATTTTTATTTAATTTGCAGCAAAAATACGGATAATATCTGTTCCTCTATATTCAATTGGAACGAAAAACACTATCTTTTATAACCTATTCTGATTAAAACCTATGATTATTGTTGAAGAAGTACGAAGCAAAGACCAAAAGAGGGAATTTCTGGAATTCCAGGCACAACTTTATCAACACGACAAAAATTATATCCGCCCTTTAGATCAACACATTGAGGAAGTTTTTGATCCTGAAAAGAATAAGTTCTTTAAAAATGGAGAATGTAAAAGGTTTCTGTTCAAAAGGAATACTAAAACCATTGGTAAAGTGGCGGTTTTTATCAACAATTGTTATGAGCAGAAACAGCCTACCGGAGGAATAGGATTCTTTGACTGTATCAATGATCAGCAGGCAGCCAATTTTATTTTCGACCATTGTAAAGAATGGCTTCAGAAAAAAGGGATGGAAGCCATGGACGGGCCTATCAATTTTGGGGAAAGGGATAAATTCTGGGGACTTTTGACTGACGGATTTATTGAACCTCTGTTTGGGATGAATTATAATTTCCCTTATTATAAAGATCTTTTTGAAAACTATGGTTTTCAGGTATATTTTGAGCAGCTTTGTTTTACCAGACCGATCTTTGCAGAAGTTTCACGGGTTTTCACCATCGCTCATGAAAAAAACCGAAGAAATCCTGCCATTTCAGCTCAACCAATGAAGAAAAATAACCTGAAGAAGTTTGCCAAAGATTTCACGGAGGTTTATAATAAAGCATGGGCAGCTCATGGGGAAGGAAAGCATCTTGAAGAGGCCAAGGTATTGAAGATGTTTACTAAAATGAAACCTATCCTTAACGAGCATATTTCGTGGTTTGTCTATGAGCATGAAAAACCTATTGCCATGTGGATCAATCTTCCGGATCTTAATCAGTGGTTCAAATACCTGAACGGAAAATTCGGAGTCTTTACCAAGCTTAAATTTTGGTTTCTGCAACGATTTAAAAAGAATGAAAAAATGGTAGGTCTCGTTTTCGGAGTGGTTCCTGAATGGCAAAAGAAAGGGATTGACGGTTATATGATCTGGGAAGGTACTCAACATCTGAGAAAACATACTGATTTTACGATTACTGAGCTCCAGTGGATTGGTGACTTTAATCCTAAAATGGTCAAAATCGCAGAGACCCTTGATACAACAGTGACCAGAAAATTAGCAACCTATCGATACCTGTTTGACAGAAATAAAGAATTTGAAAGGCATCCATACTTATAAATTATCAGGGAATCTTTCGAAACATTCGTAAAATCTAATAATATCAAATTCAATAAAGAAGAGGATCTTATTAAACTGGTTAACTTTATGAACGGATAAAAAATAAACCCCTGTGAAAATCATAGGGGTTCCTTCATTTTTGGTACTTTTATTAGAATAGCTCACCGGCTACTTTTTTAATATTATCACTTTTCCCCATTGAGTAGAAGTGTAAAACGGGAACTCCAAAATCAAGAAGTTCTTTACATTGAGCAATGGCCCATTCTATTCCAATTTGCTTAACAGCTTCATTATTTTTTGCATTCTCTACTTCATTGATAAGCTCCTCAGGAAGGTCTATTTTGAATACCTGTGGCAGGATTTTCAAATGCTTTTTGGTGGCAATAGGCTTAATTCCGGGAATAATCGGAACTGTGATTCCCATCTCTCTTGCTTTCTGAACGAATTCAATATACTTTTTATTGTCAAAAAACATTTGGGTGACGATATAATCTGCTCCTGCATCTACTTTTTGCTTCAGCCATTTCAAATCATAATTCATAGAAGGCGCCTCCATATGCTTTTCCGGATAACCCGCTACCCCAATGCAGAATTTGTTTAGTTCATCACAAACCTGTTCTTCATTGTGAAGGTATTTTCCCCTTCCCAGGTTATTGATCTGGGCCACAAGATCCATTGCACTTGCATGTCCTCCCTGAGTAGGTTCAAAATACTGATGTCCTTTCATCGCATCTCCTCTTAATGCCATTACATTATCGATCCCCAGGTACATACAGTCTACCAAAAGATATTCGGTTTCTTCTTTTGTGAATCCTCCGCAAAGAAGGTGTGGTACTGTATCTACATTATATTTATGCTGAATGGCTGCACAAATTCCCAGAGTTCCGGGACGCATTCTTGTGATACGACGTTCCATCAAACCGTTTCCTTTGTCAAGATAGATATATTCTTCTCTAGAAGTGGTAACATCAATGAATGGTGGTTTGAACTCCATCAAAGGATCTATATTCGTATAAAGGTCTTCAATACCAATTCCTTTTTGTGGCGGAACAACTTCTAGGGAGAATAAAGTTTTTCCGTTTGCGTTTTTAATGTGTTCTGTTATCTTCATATCAATTCTAATCTGCTAAATTTGGTGACAACCATTTTTTCGCTTCCTGGATGCTACAACCTCTTCTGTCGGCATAATCCTTCAGCTGGTCTTCTGTAATTTTTCCCAATCCGAAATATTTGGCATGCGGGCTTCCAAAATAATATCCAGAAACGGATGCTGTAGGGAACATTGCTAAACTTTCGGTAAGGAAAACACCTGTATTTTCTTCTACTTTCAAAAGGTCCCAAATCGTTTTCTTTTCCAGATGATCAGGGCAAGCCGGGTATCCCGGTGCAGGACGGATTCCTTTGTATTTTTCAGCAATTAAATCTTCATTGCTCAAATCTTCCTGAACGGCATAGCCCCAGTATTCTGTTCTGACTTTTTTATGCAAAAACTCAGCGTAAGCTTCCGCAAAACGGTCTGCCAATGCTTTTACCATAATAGAGTTATAATCATCATGGGCTTTTTCATATTCAGCTGATAGCTCATCTGTACCGAAGCCTGTAGTCACACAAAAGCACCCCATATAATCAGTTTTTCCTGAACTTTGTGGAGCAATGAAGTCGCTTAATGCCAAATATTCTTTACCTTTTGATCTTTGAGCCTGCTGTCTCAGAGTTAAGAATCTTGCCTGTTCGTTATTATTTTCATCAAAAATCAGAATATCATCAGTTTCGTTGGAGTTGGCTTTAAAGATTCCAAAGATTGCTTTTGCTGTTAAAAGCTTTTCATCTAAAATTCTCTTCAGAATCACCTGGGCATCTTTGAATAATTCTTTTGCCTGTGCTCCTACCACCTCATCTTCGAGGATATTCGGGTATTTCCCGTGGAGATCCCAGCTTCTGAAGAATGGTGACCAGTCGATGAAAGGAAGAAGCTCATTCAGATCCTGATTTTCAATAATTTTTATACCTAAATTATTCGGTGTGAAGATCTCTTCATTTTCCCAATCGATAGTAAAATGATTTTCTCTGGCCTCTTCAATGGAGACATAGTCTTTATCTACCTGTCTGTTTAAAAATTTCTCTCTGAAATCTGAATAATCATTTTTCAGATCAGAAACATATTCTTTATTTCTGTCGCCCAATAATGAGCTTACTACGTTCACTGCTCTTGAGGCATCATTTACGTGAACGACAGCATTTTTATATTTTAAGTCGATTTTTACAGCCGTATGTGCTTTCGAAGTTGTTGCTCCACCAATCAATAAAGGAAAATCCAAATTCTGTCTTTCCAATTCTGAAGCGATATATACCATTTCATCCAGACTTGGGGTAATCAATCCGCTTAACCCGATGACATCTACTTTTTCTGCAATAGCAGTCTGGATAATCTTCTCAGCAGGAACCATTACTCCAAGATCAACGATCTCATAATTGTTACAACCAAGCACTACACTCACAATATTTTTACCAATATCATGAACATCTCCTTTTACGGTAGCCATCAGGATTTTCCCGTTGGCAGGTCTTGAACCGTCTTTTTCAGCTTCAATAAACGGTTGCAAATAGGCAACGGCTTTTTTCATTACCCTTGCTGATTTAACCACCTGTGGCAGGAACATCTTTCCGCTTCCGAATAAATCTCCTACGACTCCCATTCCGGTCATAAGATTAACCTCGATAACATGGAGTGGTCTTTCAGCCAATTGTCTGGCTTCTTCTACATCTTCTTCTATAAAGCGGTCAATCCCTTTTACCAGAGCATAGGTAATTCTTTCCTGCAATGGATTGTTTCTCCATTCGAGGTCTTCGGTTTTTTCTTTTTTTACCGATTTATGTTTTTCGGAATAATCAAGAAGTCTTTCTGTAGCATCTTCTCTTCTGTCAAGAATTACATCTTCTACAAGTTCCAGAAGTTCCTTATTAATTTCATCGTATACCTCCAGCATTGCAGGGTTTACGATACCTATATTCATTCCTGCCTGAATCGCATGATAAAGAAATACTGAGTGCATTGCTTCTCTTACGGTATCATTTCCACGGAATGAAAAGGATACATTGCTCACTCCCCCACTCACGGACGCATAAGGCAGATTTTGTCTTACCCAGCGTGTAGCTTCGATAAAATCGATGGCATTTCTTCGGTGCTCATCCATTCCCGTAGCAACCGGGAAAATATTTAAGTCAAAAATAATATCTTCTGCCGGAAAACCGATTTGGTTGACCAGAATATCGTAGGAACGTTTTGAGATTTCGATTCTTCGTTCAAGATTGTCAGCCTGCCCAACCTCATCAAATGCCATTACAATGACCGCTGCTCCGTATCTCTTGATGGCTTTAGCATGTTTGATAAATTCTTCTTCTCCTTCTTTTAAACTGATCGAGTTGACCACACATTTTCCCTGTGCCACCTGAAGACCTGCTTCCAGAATTTCCCATTTGGAAGAATCTACCATGATCGGAATCCTTGCAATATCCGGCTCAGAGGCTATTAAGTTCAGGAATTTGATCATGGATGCTTTTCCGTCGATCAATCCATCATCAAAGTTGACATCCAAAATCTGAGCTCCTCCTTCTACCTGATGGCGGGCAATGTCTAATGCTTCAGAGAATTTCTCCTCTTTTATGAGTCTTAAAAATTTTTTGGAACCGGCAACATTGGTTCTTTCACCAACATTGATGAAATTACTTTCCGGCGTTATGATAAGAGGCTCAAGGCCTGATAATCTTAAATACTTCATTTTATTCTTCTAAAATATAGTAGGCATTATTGGCATTCTGCCTCAATAAATCTCTATGCTTACCTAAAGCTGTGAGCAGCGGAAATCTTTTGTATGCTAAACCATGATTTTTAGCAAATTCTTCGATTTCTTCTGTGATCTCTTTATAATACATATAACTATAGTTTGGAAATAAGTGATGGGCTACATGAAAATTAAAGTTTCCCAATACATTCCTCACAAACCAGTTATTTTCTTTTAAATCATTGGTCACTTCCAATTGATGACGAAGCCAGCTGAACGGAAGTCCATTATCTTTATTTAATTTTGGAAAGGCATTATCAGGAAGCGGATGCAAAGGCAATAAAACAAACAATGCAAAAATACTTGCCGAAATCACCTGTAAAAACCAAGCTCCTAAAGCCAATCCTATTGATACTTTAAAGAACAACACAGGAACTACAATCTGATAAAAGAAATAGAACAGTTTATAGCTCACCATTTTTACTTTTTCTATTACAGGTATTCTTCCCTGGGTTTTCAAAATCACTCTTTCCTTGTCAAAGAAGTCTCTGAAGTCTCTTATAAACATCCAATTGAACAAATACAACGGATATACTAAAAAGAAAAACCTATGCTGATACTTCTGAACTCCTTTTGCTTTGATCCAAGGTACTATCAGCAACAAACCACTCTGCTCAATATCTGTATCCCATCCATCCACATTAGGATAAGCATGATGGCTTGCGATATGCCTTTTTTTCCAGATATAGGAATTGGCGCCTATAAAATCAAAAATGTGTAAGACCATCCAGTTTAGCCTTTTGCTTTTATAGATGTTGTTATGGGCTGCTTCATGGATTAAATTCAGATAAATCAGAACCAGGAAAATGCCCATTAAAACAAAACTCAATATATAAGCCCAATGTTTTTCAGCATTAAACAAGGCAAAGAAATATAAACCTACATAGATCAGGGGCAGCAGTATAGCCTTCATCTGAATATAAATATCACGGTTTTCAGAAATGGCTTCTACCCGTTGGTTTACTTTCTTTCTCAGTTCATTAAACAGTCTGGCGTCTTCTGAATCTTTTAAGTAACTCGGCTTTTCCATTATATTAAATTTTGTGATTTATTTAAAGATAATATTTATAACCCAGCCCCCATTCTTGATTTTAATTAAAAAAATCTATCTTATTACACAAATTCTCTCAATTTTCTTGGCGGATAGTTTGCCACCAGTTCTGCAATGGCTTTGATATGTTCCGGAGTGGTTCCGCAGCATCCTCCAATAATATTGATTAAACCTTTCTCTGCATACTCTTTGATCTGTCTGGCCATATCTTCCGGCGTTTCATCGTATTTCCCAAAAGCATTCGGTAATCCTGCATTCGGATAGGCTGAAACATGGAATTCTGAATTATGAGCCAGGGTTTCCAGATAAGGGGTCAACTGATCTGCTCCTAAGGCACAGTTGAATCCAACGCTTAGCAGATTCAAATGGGAAACAGAAATCAGAAAAGCTTCTGCAGTCTGTCCGCTCAATGTTCTTCCCGATGCATCTGTAATGGTTCCTGAAACCATAATCGGGATTTTGATTCCTCTTTCATCCTGAATTTCATCAATGGCAAACAAAGCAGCTTTTGCATTCAGTGTGTCAAAAATAGTTTCCACCAAAAGAATATCGGAACCTCCATCCAATAAAGCTTCGCATTGCTGTTTGTAAGCGACTCTCAATTCTTCAAAAGTAATGGCTCTGTATCCTGGGTCATTCACATCAGGACTTAAGCTTGCGGTTCTATTCGTAGGTCCTATAGATCCTGCCACGAATCTAGGCTTATCCGGATTTTTTGCTGTATACTCGTCACAGGCTTTTCTGGCAATCTTTGCAGACTCATAGTTCAGCTCATACACCAATTCTTCCATGTGATAATCTGCCATAGCAATGGTTGTTCCGGAAAATGTGTTGGTTTCTATAATATCCGCTCCTGCTTCCAGGTATTTCTTGTGAACTTCTTCAATAGCATGGGGCTGTGTCAGGGAAAGAAGATCATTATTTCCTTTTACAGGGTGTTCCCAATCTTTGAACCGTTCTCCACGGTAATCTTCTTCTTCGAATTTGTATCGCTGAAGCATGGTTCCCATGGCACCGTCCAGAACGAGGATGCGTTCTTTGAGGGCTTTGTTTAGGGATTCTATATTTGTCATGTCTCTTATGTTATAGGATGATAGGACTACATCCTATCGTGGGATTAAATCGCCCCGTTGGGGCTCTTAGTGATTAATCTAAAGCTTGTTTCAGGTCTGCAATAATGTCATCTACATTTTCCAGGCCTACTGAGCAACGCACTAAACCTGCTGTGATGCCTACTTCGTTTCTTTCTTCATCGGACAGCTTAGAATGCGTTGTTGATGCCGGGTGAGTAACGATCGTTCTTGTATCACCCAGGTTGGCAGAAAGCGAACACATTTGTATCTTATCTAAGAAGTTTCTTCCGCCTTCTATTCCTCCCTTTATTTCAAAAGCAACAATATTTCCACCAAGCTTCATCTGTTTTTTGGCTATTTCATAGCTTGGGTGGGATTTCAGGAATGGATATTTTACCAGTTCTACATTAGGATGACTTTCTAAAAACTCAGCAACTTTCAATGCATTTTCACAATGTTTTTCTACACGGATGGCTAATGTCTCCAAACTTTTTGATAATACCCATGCATTAAAAGGAGATAATGCAGGTCCTGTATTTCTTGCGAAAAGATAGATTTCTCTGATCAGGTCTGCTTTTCCTACTGCAATTCCCCCTAATACTCTTCCCTGCCCGTCGATCAACTTCGTTGCAGAATGTACAACAACATCCGCACCATATTTGATCGGCTGTTGAAGATAAGATGTTGCAAAACAATTATCTACAATAAAAATAAGATTATGCTTTTTAGCAATCTGTCCGAAAAATTCGAGATCAAGAATTTCTATCGCCGGATTGGTAGGTGTTTCAAGGTATAGGATCTTTGTATTAGGTTTAATATATTGTTCTACATTTGCTGCATCTTCTGCTTTGAAATAAGAGGTTTCAATATTCCATTTCGGGAAATACTTGGTAAACAAGGTATGAGTAGACCCGAAAACAGACTGACAGCTTACAATATGATCTCCGGCACTTAGTAATGCTGCAAATGTTGAATAAATAGCTGCCATTCCTGTTGCAAAAGCATATCCTGCTTCAGCTCCTTCCATTTTTGCAATCTTCTCTGTAAACTCTGTTACATTTGGATTAGAGAAACGGCTGTATAAGTTTTTAGGTTTTTCTTCAGCAAAACTTGCTCTCATATCTTCCGCATCCTGAAAGATAAAACTGGAGGTAAGATATAATGGGGTGGAATGCTCGTCAAACTGGGTTCTCTCCGTTTGGGTTCTTATTGCTGATGTTTCGAAATTTTCCATATAGTTTTAATTAATTTACCAATGTATCAGTTTAACAGTGTAACAATGGGATTCTTCGCTTTGCTCAGAATGGCAATACCATCATTGGTAAACAGCTGCATTGTTAGATTATTACTTTAATTTATTTTGTTTCACTTAGTCTTAAAATATCTCCGAAAACTCCTCTTGCTGTTACCAGGGCTCCGGCTCCGGCTCCCATGATCACGATTGGATTTTCGCCATAACTTTCGGTATAAATTTCAAAGATTGAATCTGAACCTTTTAATTGTCCTAATGCTGAAGTAGCAGGAACAGAAATCAGTTTTACATCTAGTTCGCCTTTGTCTTTCTGTAAGTCACCATGTAAATCACCCACATATCTCAATACGTGACCAGGTTCCTGATTTTCCTTTATTTTCTGGTATTCTTCATCCAGTTCTTCCAATCTTGACAGGAATTCTGATTTTGAAACGGAAAGTAAACTCTCAGGAACCAGATTTTGAATGTTAATATCTTCGAACTCGTTGATCAGATCTAATTCTCTTGCCAGAATCAATAGTTTTCTTGCCACGTCATTTCCGGATAAGTCTTCTCTTGGATCCGGTTCTGTGTAACCTTTTTCCAAAGCTTCATTGATGATGGTTGAAAACTTATCTTCTCTCAAAGAAAAATTGTTGAAAACATAGCTCAACGTTCCGGAGAAAACTCCTTTGATCCTTGTTATATTTTCTCCTGAAAGGTGTAATAATTTGATGGTATCAATCAACGGAAGCCCTGCTCCCACGTTAGTTTCATAGAGATAGCGTCTGTTCTTTTTGTTCAGTGTATATCTTAGCTTACGGTATTCTTCGATAGGAAGGGTATTGAAAATCTTATTGGAAGAGACAAGATCGAATCCGTTTTCGGCCAGAGCATGGTAATTTTTAACAAAATCTTTACTTGCCGTGTTATCCACAACGATAAAGTTCTCCAGTTGATTTTCATTAGAGAAGTTGATCAGCTCTTCCACATTGGATGGATGTTCTGCTGTCTGAACCTCATCATTCCAATTGGATTCAAATCCTTTTTTATTGAATGCAATTTTTCTGGAATTGGCTACTGCCACTACCTTAAGGTCGATATTCTTACGTCTTTTGATCTCTTCTGAAGATTCCAGAACCTGATCAATCAAAGTCTTTCCTACGTTTCCGTGGCCAATAATCGCCAAATGAACGGTTTTCGGTTTTTTGAAAATTTCGGATTCAATGATATTTTTCGTTTTTTCGTCCTGTGAGGAAGTGACTACAATATTGACTCTGTTTTCTCCTGCGATCTGATTTAAAAGCAATGGGAAAACATTATTTCTCGCCAGTTCAGCAAGAACTTTATTGAAATCTTCTGCTACAAATCCAATAACAGAAACATTATTGATGCTATAGATCTGTGAAACTTTTCCTGATTTTCTTTCGGCTTCAAATTCATCGATAAGGCAAGCAACCGCTTTTTCTGCATCATTTTCGTGAACCAAAATAGAAATTCCGTTTTCTATGGCCTGTTGGGAGATCACCCCTACGCTGATTCGTGCTAAGGTAAGCGCTTTAAAAATTCGTCCGTCAATTCCGATTTCCCCTAAGAAATCTTCTCCTTCAAATTTGATAATTGATCTGTTCTTTAAAAATTTTATTTCATTAACCTTTTTCATTACTTTATAAAATGTTTTTTATGATATTATTTAATTGTTGATATTCCATTAAGAAGGCATCATGCCCATGCATAGATTGGATCTCGTGATAAGAGATATTCTCCTTTTTCGCTTTTAAAGTTTCAAAACACATTCGGATTTCAGAAGCCGGAAAGAATAAATCTGTATCTACGGAGATCATATGCATTCGTGCTTCTATTCTCTCCAGAGCGGTTTCATCAGCACTAATATTCATCAGCAGGTGGTTCATCAGCTTGTACGCTTTTAAACTAAACCTTTCGTTTAGAGCATTACCATGATATATTAACCAGTCTTCTGATTCCAGGCGCTGTTTATCCAGATTGTATTGATTTTGAAATCTGTCGTTGAGCGATTGTGGAGTTCTGTAGCACAACATGGCATGAATTCTCGCTTTTTGTAAGGGTTCATCCTGAGAATTCAATAAGAATTTCTGAACCAGACATTGTGCATGAAGCCAGTCGTGGGTTCTGTAATCACAAGCTATGGGAATAAAAATTTCTGCAAGCTTAGGCTGCTTTGCCAGCATCTCCCATGCAATTCCTCCTCCGAGAGAACCTCCAATAATGGCATATAAATTTTTGATATGTAAAGCTTCCAGCCCTTTCAGAAATAGATTAGCTATATCTGATGGGGTAAAGTCTTCATAGTCTTCAATTAAAAAATTGTCATAACCGTTTCCGGGTATATTGAAACACAGAATAGTGTACTTATTCGTATCAACGATTTGATTTTCCCCTACCAGTTGCTTCCACCAGCCTTTTTCGCCGGATACTGCTGAGTTTCCGGTCAGGGCATGATTGATCAAAATGATGGGAGCTGTAAATAAGTCTTTCCCGAAAAGCTCATAGCTTAACGGGATATGGTATTCCTTTTGGGAATAGGTCTGATACGAAAGATTAATATAGTTTAGTTCTGTTTTCAATTCTATTATTTTAATACAATTGAAAATGCCACAGGAAATGGCTGAAAAGAACTTCAGTAAGTTATCTGTCCAAAATTATTTTGGTAGAACGTAGCACCTTCTTTGCTTGCACAAAGGGTTGCTAAGGTTTCATAGGGTCTAATCCCTCAACCTTTCTTGATAACATTTTCAATATTTGAATGAACGAATGATGCAAAGGTAGTTCTTTTATTTTAATTTCAAAAAAAAATTATTTTAATATTAAAAAAAGCCGTTAAACACAAGTCTTTCAGAACTATATTAATTATTATTCAGATAGAAAGAATTGGAATTATTTTGCAAAAAAACTACCTTCGTATGGAAAAATGATGATATATGATCGCCGAAAAGGAAAGATTACAAGATACCAAATGGAAAAACTGGGGACCTTATGTAAGCAACCGGCAATGGGGAAATGTACGGGAAGATTACAGCCCGAACGGAAATGCCTGGAACTTTACCAATCATAATAATGCGGAGAGCTATGCCTACCGCTGGGGTGAGGAAGGTATTGCAGGAATCTCCGATGTAAAACAGCTTTTCTGTTTTGCTTTTTCATTCTGGAATAAGAAAGACAAAATGGTAAAGGAGCGCTTCTTTGGTCTGAGCAACCCACAGGGAAATCATGGCGAAGACATTAAAGAAATCTTCTATTATCTAGACAATACGCCTACGCATAGCTATATGAAGATGGTGTACAAATATCCGATCAATGAGTTTCCTTATGATGAACTTCTTATTGAAAACGGAAGACGAAGTAAACAAGATCCGGAATATGAAATTTTCGATACCGGAATTTTCGACAATGATGAATATTTTGATATTTTCATCGAATACTGTAAAGCTGATCATAATGATATTTTGGCAAAGGTTACCATCTGCAACCGGAGTCAGCATAATGCTCCCATTGTTGTGATTCCCACTGCCTGGTTCAGAAATAACTGGAAATGGGGGTACAACACTTATAAGGCGGAGATGAATGCCTATTCTCATGACGGAAGCATTAATATCGGGCATGACAGCATTTCAATCAAAAAGTTGTATTCAAGAAATTCCGATGTACAGTGCGTATTCTGTGATAATGAAACCAATACGTCTAAGCTTTACGGAGCTCCTTTAGCTGAAAATAATTATTTTAAAGATGGGATCAATGATTTTGTGATCCACCAGGCCAATACGGTGAATCCCGAACAGAAAGGAACGAAAGCTGCTTTTCTGATCGATGAAATGATTGAAGCGGGACAGTCTAAAGTTTTTGAATTCAGACTATGTCCTGATGAAACAGATGAGCCTTTTGCTCAATTCGACGAAATCTTTACTACCAGACAGGCTGAAGCTAAAGAATTTTATAATGAAGTTCAGTATGATACGGTAGATGAAGATGAAAAGAATGTTCAAAGGCAAGCTTTTGCAGGACTTCTGTGGAATAAGCAGTTCTATCATTATAATATCGGAAAATGGCTGAAAGGAGATCCTAATTTTGAAGCTCCAAGAAACTTCAACGAATATGTAAGAAATACGGAGTGGAATCATCTTCACAATAAAGATATTATTTCCATGCCTGATAAATGGGAATATCCATGGTATGCGACGTGGGATCTGGCGTTTCACTGTGTTCCGTTTTCCATTATTGATGCTGAATTTGCCAAAGGGCAGCTTCTATTGCTGACCAAAGAATGGTATATGCATCCTAACGGACAGCTTCCTGCCTATGAATGGAACATGAGTGATGTGAACCCGCCTGTACACGCATGGTCCTGCTTCCGTGTTTTTAAAATTGATGAAAAAAATAATGGGAAACCGGATCTTTTATTCCTTGAAAAAGTTTTCCAGAAACTTCTCCTCAACTTTACCTGGTGGGTCAACCGTAAGGATAAAAACGGCAAGAATATTTTCGGAGGCGGGTTCCTTGGGCTTGATAATATCGGTGCTTTTGACCGGAACATTGAGCTAAAGGATGGCCAGCACCTTGAGCAGGCCGATGGAACAAGCTGGATGGCAATGTACGCCTTGAATATGATGCGAATTGCTATGGAACTTGCCCAGTATTATCAGGTATATGAGGATATGGCCATCAAATTCTTTGAGCATTATCTGTATATCGCCGAAGCCATGGAAAATCTGGGAGAAGGAACGAAAGGTTTATGGAATGAAGAGGATGGCTTTTTCTATGATGTTCTCCAGCTTGGAAACGGAGACAGTGTTTCTTTAAGATTAAGAAGTATTGTAGGATTAATTCCTCTGTTTGCCGTAGAAATTGTGGATCATCGCCTTCTGGAAAAGATGCCTAACTTCAAAACCAGAATGGAGTGGATCTTAAAAAATAAACCGGAACTCACGAAACTTGTTTCTCATTGGGATGAAGAAGGACACGGAAGAAAGCATCTTATGAGTATTCTCCGTAAAAACAGATTGACAAAGGTATTAACAAGGATGCTGGACGAAAAAGAATTTTTAAGTTCTTATGGAATCCGGGCCATGTCTAAGGTATATGAAGAAAATCCTTTTGTATTCTCCGTTCACGGAACAGAAAATGTAGTGTATTATACGCCTGCGGAAAGTGACAGCCGGATGTTTGGAGGAAACAGCAATTGGCGTGGTCCTATCTGGTTCCCGATCAACTTTCTGATTGTGGAAAGTCTGCAACGTTTTCATTATTATTATGGCAATAGTCTGAAAGTAGATCTTCCCACTGGAAGCGGAGATAAAAGAAATCTTGATGAAGTGGCCCAAAATATCAGTAAAAGACTTTGTTCAATTTTCTTAAAGGATGAGCACGGCCAGCGGGCTTTCAATGGAGGAAACCCAAAGTTTAATTATGATGAACACTTTAGAGACTATATCACGTTCTTTGAATACTTTCATGGGGATAATGGACGTGGCGTAGGTGCCTCTCACCAAACGGGATGGACGGCTACGGTAGCGAAACTGATTAAGCCGAGACTCACTTTTTAATGAGTAATGAGTAATAGGTAATGAGTAATAAAAAACCGGATGTTTTATCCGGTTTTCTTTTTTTTTACCTTTTTTGCCACGAATTCATTAATGAAATAATTCCTGAATGGTCTACTGCCAGAAAAACATAGATCTAGATGGTTAAAAAAACTCATCCCACAGACACTTTATATAAATAAAAAAATTCGTGAATTCGTGACAAAAAAAATGAGGTTTGAAAGCCTCATTTATAGTTTATATTTTTTCTCCGTTCACAAATACTTCGTACCCTATTTCCACATTCGGTTCTAAGGTCTTTGATACTGAGCAATACTTTTCAAAAGACAACTCTGCAGCTTTCAATGCTTTTTTAGGGTCAATCTCTCCTTCTAAAAGGAATTTTACCTTGATTGACTTGAAAGGTTTAGCATCATCTACCTGTACTCTCTCCCCTTCTACTTCTGCCTGAAAACTCTTAATTTCCTGACGTTGCTTCTTTAGAATAGAAACCACATCAATTCCGCTACATCCTGCCACTGCCATCAGTACGCTTTCCATTGGAGATACTCCTTTTGCTCCCGGCTGAGAAGTATTGTCCAAAAGAATAGAGTTTCCCTGGCCATTTGTGCATTCGAATAAAAAGTCGTCGTTGATTCTGTTAAGTGTTATTTTCATTGTTGCTTGTTGCTTGTTGCTTGTTGCAAAGTTATAAAATTCCTCTCGCTTTTATTTCCAAATATTTATTGATAACATCAATATTCAAATTCTCGGGAAGGGTATATACGGTATAAATCCCATATTTACGGAGTTCCTGAATGATCAGTTTCTTTTCAAATTCGAATTTCTCAGCGACAATTTCATCATAAATCTCCTGCATATTTTCAGGATTTTTATTGATCAGCGTCTGCAGTTCAGAGTTTTTGAAAAATACGACTACCAGTAAGTGGTTTTTGGCAATTCCACGAAGATATTTCAACTGACGGTTGAGCCCATCCAGGGTTTCAAAGTTGGTAAAGAGTAAAATAAGGCTTCTTTGATTGATAGAATATTTTACATCCTGGTACAAACGATTGAAATCACTTTCAAAAAAATCGGTTTTAATATTATAAAGTGCTTCTGAAATTTTTTTCAACTGCCCCGATTTATTATCTGCGGCAATTTTATTTTCCGCTTTTTTCGAGAAAGTCATCATTCCTGCCCTATCCCCTTTTCGGAGAATAATGTGTGATAATGCCATGGCAGCATTGATGGAATAATCCAGAAGGCTTAATCCGTTGAACGGCATTTTCATCGTTCTTCCTTTATCGATCAGCATAAAGATCCGCTGTGATCTTTCATCCTGAAATTGATTAACCATAAGACGATTGGCCTTGGAGGTTGCTTTCCAGTTGATTGTTCTGATGTCATCTCCGGGAACATAGTCTTTGATCTGTTCAAATTCCATGGTGTGTCCCAGTTTTCTGATCTTTTTAATTCCACCGAGCAAAAATTCACTTTGCAAAGCCATCAGTTCATATTTTCTCAGATGAATGAATGACGGATAAGCAGCCATTGCTGCATCTTTCTGAAAAGTATACCTCTTTGACACCAATCCTAAGGGTGAAGATGCATAGATATTTAATCCTCCGAAATGATATTCTCCTCTCTCTTTGGGTTTTAAGGTATATTGAAAAAAGGTATTGGCTCCAGGACTGATCTTCTTCTCAATTAAAAAATCTCTTTTCTGAAACTGGAAAGGGATTTCATCAATGATCCTTGTGTTGATTGTAAAGTTGTAGTTGTTTTTAATATCAATTTTCACAAAGTTTTCGTCACCGTTGGATAATTTTTCTGGTAATATTCTCTGAGCCTGTAATGCATTTTTCTGATTAAAAAGCAACAGATAATCTACCATAGCCGCAAGGAAGCAGAGTAACAAAACAATGTGAGCTCCCCACATCAGAACCGGAAAGAAAAATGCCAGAACATAAAGCACTCCTACTCCTATGAGGGTAAAGAAAAAGCGGGTATTGATGTATAAGTTTTTCATTGGTTAGGTGGTAGATAATAATTTATAGATAACAGGTTGTAGGTTGTAAGTGGGATCATTAGCTTTATCTCATTCAGCATTTTTGAAATTTCTATAATTTGCTCACTTAATATTACATAATCTTCTTCTTTTAAAAATTTGAGATTATTCGAGATAATCAATTGTGTTTCTACAGCTGCCTCTTGATATTTTTAAAAATTGCAGATAATCAGGCTTACTTCTTCTTGAATTTCCTTCGGCAATATGAAGATATAGAAACTGATGCCCGTCTAATCTGTGATATTAGTCCATAGACTTCATTCTTAGGAAAAAGCATCTTTACCTTTATAAACTTCAGTAACAAAATCAATAGACTTCTGCTAAACTAAAAGGTCTTTAAAATTTGCCATATTGAATATTTTGTACTTTAATTAAACTTTGGTGATCCATCACCCATCACCTGCTACCTCCGATCTATTTCCTATCTAGGGATTTCTATTCCTTCTAAGATCTGGCGGATAATTTCATCTGCTGTAAGTCCTTCCATTTCTCTTTCCGGAGAAACGATGACTCTGTGTCTTAAAACAGCATAACTTGCTTCTTTAATATCTTCAGGGGTTACAAAATCTCTTCCTCTTAAGGCTGCGAAAGCTTTTGATGCAGTAAGAAGTGCCAATGATGCTCTTGGAGAAGCTCCCAGATATAAGAACTGATTTTCTCTGGTATTGATAATAATTTTAGCAATATATTCCATCAGCTGCGACTCCACGATAATCTCTTTTACCAGATGCTGATAATTTTTCAGTTGTTCTGCTGTAATGACACGATGTACTCCTTCGGTTTTATCTTCTTTCTTACTTTCATGCTGATTTCTGATAATGGCTATTTCCTGCTCAAGGTTTGGATACCCCACGTTGATCTTGAATAGAAAACGGTCCAGCTGAGCTTCCGGAAGTCTATAGGTACCTTCATGCTCTATCGGGTTCTGGGTAGCAACAACAAGGAATGGCTCTTGCATCGCATAACGGGTACCATCCATTGTAATCTGTCTTTCTTCCATCACCTCAAATAAAGCAGACTGTGTTTTTGCCGGCGATCTGTTGATCTCGTCAATGAGTATAAAATTGGAAAAAATAGGTCCTTTTTTAAATTCAAATTCCGAGTTTTTTACACTGAAAACGGATGTTCCCAGAATATCTGAAGGCATAAGATCTGGTGTGAACTGAATTCTGCTGAAGCCCACATCAATGGTTTTGGCTAACAGTTTAGCCGTAATGGTTTTAGCTACTCCCGGAACTCCTTCAATCAGAACGTGCCCGTTTGAAAGCAGCGCAGCCAAAAGGTGGTCTATCATATTTTCCTGTCCAACAATGACCTTTCCTATTTCTGCTCTTACTTTATCCAGACTTGCACGAAGTTCGATCATATCTATTCTGGACTGAAACTGATCTTCGTTTTTATTAAGATTTATAGAAGTTTGATTTTGTGTGTTTTGGTTATCGAAGTTTTCCATAATTATTATTTTTTGTTTTGATAGGACTTCTTTCTATCTTTGGCTAAATCGTCCCGTTGGGACTCTCTTTTTTTAATACAGCAATGTAAGAATTATACAGTTTTATTAAAATAGTTTGTATACCATTCGTCTGCTGCTATACTATTATATTATTTAAATATGTCGTCAAGCAGTTTATTGATCCTTGCAAGGTCTTCCTTGATCACACTGGCATAAGGATCCTGAGCTTTTTTGATCAGGTTGATGGCTTCATTGATCATTTCCATTGATTTTCCAGTCTTTAATTGTAGTTTTTTAGCGAAGTCATCGTCTAAATTCTGGGTATCAATAAGCAGATCCAGTCTAACTTTATTCAGGAAATACTGGGCTTTTTTTGACATCATATCGTGAAAATCGCCTTCCTGAAGATAAAGATTTCCAATACTTTTCACAAAATCCAGTGAGGTATTTCGCAATGGTTCTGTTATAGGCACTATTCTCTGTTTTCGCTTTGCATTAAAGAAAATGAACAGTACTAACCCTCCCAAGAGGATCCACCATGCATACTTTAAAGCCGGATTGGCTAATATAAACCTCATAAAGAACTGGGAAGTCTTTGTATTGCTTTTTACAAACCAAAGCGTTTCTTTGTCCGGAAGATAGGAAAACACATCTTGTGCATATTTTATATTTCCGGGTTTCAGAAGATAATAATTGGTAAGAAAAAGAGGTTCTGTATGGGCATAGATGGTTCCTTTGCCAAATTTAACTTTAATAAAGTTTGCCTGATCGGTATTCCTCTTTTCTACCGTTTTTCCCAAGACTTCAACTCCGGGTTTAATAAATGAAAACCCTCTTCCTGATGGAAATTTATCTAATTTAATGAAATCATTCTGATATTTCCTATCTGTAAGTTTCAGTACATTTTCTTCTTCAAATGATATTTCCGAGTCATAATACCCTATACTGTCCGAAATCTCTTTAGGCATACGGCTTACCATCAGCATTGCTTCTGATCCGGCAGAAACCTGGTCCAGAATTTTCTTCCAGGACTGGCCATCTATTTCGTTTTCGATGACAATGATATTATGGATTCCTTTTTGATGCTGGTTATAGTATTCGTAAGGAGCCGTATCAATTTTTTTCAGATTATTCTTAAAGAGATTTCCAGCTTCATTATTGAAGACAAACAGGCCAAAAGGAGATTTTTCATGAATATCAAAATTCTTCCGCCAGTTTAGAGTCTCTTTTTTATTAACTTCAAGCAACGCCAGAATCGTCATCACAATGATGAAAATTACAGCATATATTTTGAAAGTTTTATTCATGATTAGTTTTTGTTATGGTTTAAATGCCTGATATTTATTTTTAAATTTCTGATAACTTTGTTCTTCGATGTTGAACTCCCCGTACCAGACATTGTCAAAAATATAGGACAGATCAAAGAATTCATTTTTCAGATGAGCGGCCTTTAGTTCTGCCGCATAATCTTTATTTGTTTTTTCAGGGTTCCAGCTGATCAGTTTTTTATCACTCAATTTTTTAAGAATAAACAGGAACTGATACCGTACCGCCGAACGATAGTCATGTGCAAGCTCAAATTTGGCAATGCTTTCGGGAAAATTAATCTCATGGATGTTTTCATGCAGTTCTTCTACATTCAAATTCAGTTTTTTATTTTTCTTACCGAAAATGAAGTTTCCATCTTTTCCAAGAATATACTTGATGATGAAATAAAGCAAAAACCCGACAAGAATAATAGCAAACAGACGAATAAGAAGAACTGTGAATTCCGCAGATTTTGTAAAAGCTGTTTCACCAAAAATACTCCGTATAAGCTGCTCTATTTTTCGCATCAGTTTTTGCCCGAAAGACTCTCTGGGCTTGGATACTGAATAATCGAACTCATTTCCTTTATATCTTGATGGAATATTCTCTTTGAACTGTTTAGGATAAACCGTATTCTCGGAAACCGGGGTTTTCATCAATACTGAATCTGCACGCAGCATATTGCGGTAATGGCCAGTTGTATAAAGAGAATCTATCAGATCATCCCCTATAGGACTGTCATCCTGAGCCTGAACCAGCCCAAGAGAAAGAAAAAACAGGATAAAAAAAAGAATCTTATTCATTGATGCCAATCGTGTCTATTTCTTCTAGTTCTACTTTCTGGTGAAGATCTGTTCTGCTGTCATAATACATCAGTCCGGAATTCACATACAGCAAATTGGAAAGAACGAATGAAAGCAGCATAGAAATTCCATAAAATATAAAAAAGATCATTCCTAAAGTTCCGGTGAATGGGTTTTGCTCAAAATTACCATCAGGAGATGTAGTCAAAATCGATCCATAAAAAAATATAAATGGAATATAAGTGAAAATTGAAGAAATAATGGATACCATCGTAATCATAATAATGGATGCTCCCCAATATTTCCAATAAGGTGACTTTTCACTTCCGTTCGGATACGAGAACTGTGATCGTATAGAGTAACTGAGGCTTTCAAAAAACCTTCTGTCCGAATTAAAATAGTCATACATCAAAAATGTAACGACATTAAATATGGTAGGATAGATCAGCATTACAAGGAAAAATCCGATAATAAGAAAGATAAGGATATAAGAAAATCCTATCACAAAGAAAGCCAATGGGGTAACAATAAAAATCAGCCCGATACATAGCTTGGCTATTTTCCCTGCATTCTTTTTAAAATCTCCCAGAATTTCATCTGTTTTGATATTCTCCGCTCCCTGAACAATTCTCTTCATATAAAAAACAGGATACAGATAACTGACAATCGCCAGAATCATAAAAAGCAGTAAGGTGAGCATTCCCACAAAAATCAGCATTCCCCCGTTATCAGAAAAATACTGTTCAAAATATCCGGAATCACCATCCATATTGGATGTTACAAGCCTGCTAAAAAGTTCTCTATATCCGAAAATAGCGACTCCTACCATAAGTATGAGCAAGAGCCCGTTGATCAAAAGATAGCTTTTGAAATAATTCTTCCCATATAGTTTAAAGAAATTGAAACTATCACTGATAAAAGCACCAAAATCTCTTTTTTTATAAAACTGTATCATGGATCTGTTTATTAGTTTTTTTCTTGACAATGGATGGATACACAAGGTAATAAAATATCACAATGGCAAGTGAAGTAAAAATAATCAATAGGTTGACCGTCAAAGGCATTCTCAAAGCATGCCTTGTAACATAGCCTTCAATAATCCCGGCACAAATAGTGAAAGGGATGGTACTCAAAAATATTTTAAAAGAGTCTTTAAAGCCTTTTTTAAAAGAATTGAATCTTGAAAAAGTTTTAGGAAACAGAATGGAGGCTCCTAAAATCAATCCACACATGGCCTCAATAACCATGGCAAAAATTTCGAATACTCCATGAAGCCATATTCCTCTTGCACTGTCTTTCAATGCTCCGTAATCATAGAAAAAATATTGAAAAGCCCCCAACATTACACTATTGGAAAGCAGTGCATATAAAGTTCCTACTCCACCGAAAATACCATATACATACAATTTGGCTCCTACTCCGATATTATTAAAAATAATCCCGATGGTACTTCCCCACGTAGAACCGCTCTCATAGATGGCTACAGCATTTCCGCTTTTAATATTTTCTATGGTTTCATTGACATAAGCTTCCCCGTTGGGTATGGCAACGGCCAGAAAACGCTTGTCATGGATAGCCGAAAGTACTCCAATGGAGGTAAACAGGATGAAAAACAGAAAAGCATAAAGCAGGTATCTGCGGTATTGATATACCAAAAGAGGAACTTCTGTTCTGAAAAAATACAAAAGTCTGTTTTCTTCTACCCTTTTGGTCTTATAGATCTTCTGAAAAATCTGAGATGACAGATGGTTAAGATAAACCGTCGTATTACTTTTGGGGTAATACGTCTGGGCAAAAGAAAGATCGTTGATCAGGTTGATATATAATGAAGACAGGTCATCAGGATTTTTTTTTACTTTCCCATCAATAACCTGTTCTATTCCCAACCATTTTTCTTTATTTTGTTTAATGAAATAAACTTCTCTCATAATTGTAAGGCTAAAATAATAAAAAATATGTCTCAAATTGCGATAAATACTTCACAAAATGTAAATATCAGCTTTAATACTGCCAGTATAGGAGAAAGGATGCTGGCCTTCATTATCGATCTTCTGATAAGGGTTGCTTATATCGTTATTACGCTGTATCTGTTCTTCAATATTTTTGATTTGGGCTATATATTAAATGGTCTGGATGATTGGTCTATCAGAGCGGTTTACATTATTCTTACATTCCCGGTCTACATATACCCTGTTGTTTTGGAAAGCCTTATGGAAGGCCAGACTCCGGGTAAAAAACTCATGAAAATAAAGGTAGTGAAAATTGATGGTTACCAGGCCAGCTTTGGCGATTATATGATCCGATGGGTCTTCAGAATCATTGATGTTTCTTTTGCGGGAGTGATAGGATTAATCTCCATGATTGTCTCTAAGAATAATCAGCGTTTAGGAGATATTGCCTCAGGTACAGCAGTCATTTCTTTAAAAAACAACATCAATATTTCCCATACGATCCTGGAAAACATCCATGAAAACTATATTCCGTCCTTCCCACAGGTCATTGCATTGAGTGACAATGATATGAGAATCATCAAAGACAATTATACCAAAGCTTTAAAAGTGGATGACCGCCAGATCATCAGTAAACTTTCTGATAAGATTAAAAGCATTCTGAAACTGGAGATTGATCCCACAAAAATGACCGAAAGACAGTTTATCGGCATTATAATTAAAGACTATAATTATTATACGGGGAAAGAGTAATTCGAGACAGCATGCATCGAGAAACAGGCCGGTCTATTTTTTGTATCTTTATTAATAAAATTTGAAATCATGAAATTTGAAAACAATAAATCCGGAAACGGAGGTGTTCTTACTCTGAACAATGAAATCAAAGAAGTAGGAAGATTAACCTATACCATTTTTCCAGAAGATCATAAACTGATCATATCTTTTGTATTGGTACATCCGGAATTTGAAGGCAGAGGAATGGGAAAATATTTAGTGGAAGAAGCGATAAAATTTGCCAGAGAAAATAACTGGAAGGTTTATCCTCACTGTTCCTATGCAAGAGCGGTAATGATGAGAATGAATGATGTGGAGGATATATTTTTAAAGAATTAAAACTTCATTTACCAGAATATCTTCAATATCATTCGGATAGTCTACTTTTAAATGATGATCAGAAGCTACCCACTCCATAATTTCCTGAAGATTTAATACTTTAGAATTAGGTATTCCCATTTTATCCAATGCACAGGCATTACATTCCTGTTCGTATTGATTATGAATAGGAATCACAAATAATTTTTTATCCATAAAAAGAGCTTCGGCAGGAGTCTCAAAACCGGCATTGCATAAAATACCTTCACACCTTTCAAAGTATTTCAGATACTGGCTTTCATCAATAGGAAACACTTCCACATTTTTCACCTTTACCTGCACTTTGCTGTATTTGGAAAATACCTTCCACTCAACAGGAACTTTTCTTAAAACCTTGATAATATTTTCGTCAGCAAAACTTGGAAGATAGACAAGATAATACCCCTGCTTGTAGGGATTAAGATTTCGGATCTTTCTTCTGATAACCGGTTTTTTGATCTGAGGATGGTAATTTTCAAAATGAAAACCGATCTTTCTTTCACTGGGAACATAATATTTTAAAATCATTTCTCCCAGGAAATCTTTTTTGTTAGGCTTGGGTGTTTCAGAAAAGCTCATTGATGCCTGATGGCTGAGCTCTATCATCGGAAGATTCTTCAATTTAGATGCCCAGCCTGTCAGTGGCTCATAGTCATTGATGATGAGATCATAGTCTGACAGTTCCAATTCTTTTATAATTCTGGCAGCTTCAAAAAATTTGTTTTCTGTAAATGTTTTACGGTAGGATAAACCGCCTGTTTTGTTGTAAAGCAGGGAAATCCCTTTATATTGGAAATTAATATCAAAATCAGCCTTTAATTGAGACTGGTGTCCGCTGATTAATGTATCAACCGAAGCATATTTTTTAAGGAGAGGAATAATTTCCTGCGCTCTGGCAACATGTCCGTTTCCAGTCCCCTGAAATGCATAAAGAACCTTCATTTAAGAAAAATTGGTTACTATTTTCAAAAGTGCTGAAGGATCCATCTCCTGAATCTCTTCTGCTTCATCATCCTTAAGCAGGTGCTTATGTTCATCATAGTAAAAGATCTTCCATTCCTTATCATGATATTCCAAAGCAGATAAATTTTCGATCCAGTCCCCGGAGTTCAGATAAGTACATGAACCTTTTTTATTGACTACCTCACGGATCTGTGGCTGATGGATATGTCCGCAAACCACATAATCATAATGATTGTCAATAGCCAGTTCGGAAGCTGTAAGCTCAAAATCTCCGATATATTTTACTGCTTTTTTCACATTGTTCTTGATCTTTTTTGAAAATGAATATTTTTCTTTACCCATTTTTTCTAAGAACCAATTTACAACATTATTGATAATAATTAAGAGGTCATATCCTTTTCCACCAAGTTTGGCGATCCATTTGGAATGCTGGACAGAGGCATCGAAAACATCCCCATGAAATATCCAGGTTTTTTTCTGATCAATAGTCAGACAGATTTTATTACAGACCTTAAGTTTCCCGAGTTCAAAATCCGTGAATTTACGGAACATTTCATCGTGGTTGCCTGTAATATAATAAACATCGGTGTTTTTGGTAGCAAATGAAAGAATCTTTCTGATTACCTTCAAATGAGGTTTAGGGAAGTAAGACTTTTTGAACTGCCAGATATCAATAATATCTCCATTCAAAACTAAAGTTTTAGGCTGAATAGAATTCAGATATCTCAGCAATTCTTTAGCCTTACATCCATAAGTTCCTAAGTGAACATCCGATATAACAACTAATTCTACGTTTCTTTTCATCCGTATATTTTCAGCTTTTTTAATTTGGCCGGATGGAACGCCTCCATCTTTACTGTTATCAAAACAGAACAAGGCGTTTCATAGTTTTATACAAAGAAACTAATTGTAAATTAACTGTATATGAATGCTATATTATTTTTTATAGAGCGTTCATCAGCTCTTCAGTGATTTCCATATTGTGGTAAACATTCTGAACGTCATCATCGTCTTCAAAACGCTCAAGCATTTTCATATTTGCTTTGAACTGATCCATGTTTACTTCTTTTGTATTATTCGGAATTCTCTGAAGCTCTGCACTCTTTGCTTCAATTCCAAGTTCATCCAATTTGTGAGATAAAGATCCGAAATCTTCAAAAGCAGTCGTAATCATTACTTCTTCGTCGTCCTTTTCAACATCTTCTGCACCACCGTCGATCATTTCCATTTCGAAATCATCCCAATCCATTTTAACCTGAGCCAGATCAATGGTAAAAATACCTTTTCTGTCGAAGATAAATGCTAATTCTCCGTTTTTCCCAAGGTTACCGTCAAATTTGTTAAAAACAGCTCTTACGTTTGCTACCGTTCTTGTTGTATTGTTTGTAGTACATTCTACAAAGAAAGCAACCCCACCTTGTCCGTAACCTTCGTAAGTGATTTCTTCATAGTTTTCCGCATCAGCACCACTTGCCTTCTTGATTGCTCTTTCTACGTTATCTTTAGGCATATTAGCCCCTTTCGCATTCTGGATACATCTTCTTAATGCCGGGTTTGATTCCGGGTCTGTACCACCCGCTTTTACTGCCAGCGCAATATCCTTACCTATTTTAGAGAATGTTTTGGCCATTTTATCCCATCTGGCCATTTTAGAAGCTTTTCTATATTCAAATGCTCTTCCCATTTTTAAATTTTAAATTTTCAACAAAATTACTTAAAAGTCTACAAAAAAAAAATACCTCCAAAAAATTGGAGGTATTCATTATTTAGAAAAATTAATTATTTTTTCTTTTTAGCAGCAGCTTTTTTCTTAGCTGGAACTTTAGCTTTTTTCACTACAGTCTTCTTCTCTACTACGTCTAGATCAGATTTCTTAAGAGCGTCCCAAGCTGCACCATTTACAGCTTCAACAACTACTTTTCTGTCTGCCATTCTTTCAGCATCAGTAGCTTTAGCTGGAATTTGAGCATCTCTAGAACCTACACCTGTAGATTTCAATTGAGTTCCGCTAACTCCTCTAGTTTCAAGAGCAGCAACTACAGCAGCAGCTCTTTCTCTTGAAAGTTTCAAGTTGTAAGCAGCAGCACCTTTAGCATCTGTGTGACCTGTTACTAAGAAAGTACCATCGTTAGATTGCTTAATGATTTGAGCAGCTTGATCTAATTTACCATTAGATTCTGGTCTGATTGTAGCTTTGTTGAAGTTGAACAAGATATCTTTAAGAGCTCCTGTAGCTTCTTTAGCGATTACGTCTTTTGGCTTAGGACATCCGTTGTATTCAGGAAGACCTGGAACAGTAGGACAAGCATCGTCTTTATCTAGGATACCGTCACCGTCTGTATCTGGCCAAGGACAACCGTTGTTTTCAGCAGGACCTGCTACAGTAGGACAAGCATCATCTTTATCGATTACACCGTCACCGTCTGTATCTGGCCAAGGACAACCGTTGTTTTCAACTGGACCAGCAACTTCTGGACATTGATCGTCTTTATCTGGAACTCCATCACCGTCTGTATCAGGACATCCTTGGAATTCTGGTAAACCTGGTGTATCTGGACAAAGGTCATCTTTATCTAGGATACCATCTTTATCTCTGTCTCTGTTTCCGAATCTAAATAAGATAGATGCAGAAGCTTGCCAGAAGTTAGCAACTGTAGATTTATCACCTGGAGTTGATACATAATCTCCTTGGATACCAAGACCGAAGTTCTTAGTTACCCAGAAGTTAGCACCAGCACCTGTAGCTACAGCAAAGTGATTTGCTTTACCGTTTTCGTTACCATTGCTACCGTTAGTAACGTTTTCAATTGCGTTACCATTAGCATCAACACTTGTTCTTGGGAAAGCAAGTGCAGTATAGTCATGTCTTAAGTAGTTAGCACCAACTCTTAAATATGGATCAAACCAAGATTCTTCGTTCCATAAAAGACCTGCAGCGTGAGCCTGGAAACCAATACCTGTCATTAAGAAAAATTCTTTTCCCATGTTGAATCTTTTGTTTTCAACATTTCCAACAGTAGTTTGCCAGTCGATTACTAAACCTTTTCCAATGTTTCTAGCAACTGTTAACTTAGATAGTGGAGGTGTAATAGAAAAATTGTTCACATTGAACATATTTTTCGTTAAATTATTCGCAGAGAACGTGTTACCGAAGCTACTACGTGCCGCTATGTGGTTTTCCGCATGAGCACCAACTCCGATTAACCACGGATTGTTGGTCGTCTGTGCGAAAACAGTAGAAGCAACAGTAAGCGCCAATGCTGAAATTCCTAATTTTAGATTTTTCATAGAATTAAATGATTAAATAATTGATAATGCAAAATAAATATAATTTTTCTTTATATACAAAGTTTTTCAAATGATTTTTAACTTTTCTTTAATATTCTGTCCAGGTTCCGCTTATTTTCTCTATCTTTAATGGCCTCCCTTTTATCGAAGAGTTTTTTTCCTCTACCCAGCGCTATCAGCACCTTTGCCTTCCCCCTGTCCGTGATATATAATTTTAAAGGTACAATAGTATTACCTGCATCCTTTAACTTTTTTTCAAGTTTTTGTAATTCTTTTTTGTGCAAGAGCAATTTCCGTTCCCTTTTTGTTTTGTGGTTGTAAAAAGTTCCTAATTTATACTCATCAATCATCATGTTGATGATGTATAATTCCCCATCAATAAACTGACAGAACGATTCTGTGATAGATGCTTTGGAAGAGCGTAAAGATTTTATTTCTGTACCCGTCAAAACCATTCCGGCTTCATATTCTTCAAGAATTTCATATTCAAAGCGGGCTCTTTTGTTTAATATGTTAACTGTTTTTTCAATCTTCATCATTTTAGAATTTCGTTAATGAAATATATAAAAAATACCATACATTTAAAAACTTGACTATTATATTATTACAAAATACCCAAATTCTTTTTGTATTTTTGCGCCAAATTTACAAAACTATATGTTAACAGTATCTAACTTATCTTTACAATTCGGGAAAAGAGTTCTTTTTGACGAGGTAAATATTATGTTTACCAAAGGAAACTGCTACGGAATCATCGGAGCAAACGGAGCGGGAAAGTCCACATTCCTTAAAATATTAACAGGAAAGCAGGATCCGACAACAGGTAACGTATCTCTGGAACCAGGGAAAAGAATGTCAGTTTTGGAGCAGGATCACTTTGCTTATGATCAGTTTACTGTTCTTGAAGCTGTTTTGAGAGGTAATAAGAAATTATTTGAGATAAAAGAGGAAATGGATGCGTTATACGCAAAAGAAGATTTCTCTGACGAAGACGGAATTAAAGCAGGTGAACTAGGTGTAATCTATGATGAAATGGGTGGATGGACTGCTGAATCTGATGCACAAACTATGCTTTCCAACGTAGGAATCACTGATGATATGCACTGGCAGCTAATGAGTGAACTTGAGAACAAAGACAAAGTAAAGGTTCTTTTGGCTCAGGCACTTTTTGGAAATCCAGATGTACTAATCCTGGATGAGCCTACCAATGACCTTGACATTGAAACCATCTCTTGGCTTGAAGATTTCCTCGCTGACTATGAAAATACAGTAATCGTTGTATCTCACGACCGTCACTTCTTGGATACGGTTTGTACACACATCGGAGATTTAGATTACTCTAAACTTAACCTTTATACTGGTAACTACTCTTTCTGGTACCAGGCTTCTCAGCTAGCAACAAGACAAAGAGCTCAGGCTAACAAGAAAGCTGAAGAGAAGAAAAAGGAACTTCAGGATTTCATTGCCCGATTCAGTTCTAACGTTGCTAAGGCTAAACAGGCTACTGCAAGAAAGAAAATGATCGACAAATTAAATATTGACGACATTAAGCCATCTTCAAGAAGATACCCTGCTATTATTTTCGAAATGGAAAGAGAAGCCGGAGATCAGATTCTTGATGTAAAAGGTCTTGAAAAAACAAAAGACGGAGAATTATTGTTTTCTAATATCGATTTAAATCTTAAAAAGGGCGATAAAGTAGCTGTACTTTCTAAAAACTCTTTAGCGATCACAGAATTCTTCGAAATTTTGGCTGGTAACGTTGAAGCAGACAAAGGAAGTGTTGCTTGGGGAGTTACGACTAACCAGTCTCACATGCCTTTAGATAATACTAATTTCTTCCAGGAAGATTTAAGTCTGGTTGATTGGTTAAGACAATTCACTAAAAACGATGAAGAGCGTCATGAAGAATTTGTAAGAGGGTTCTTAGGAAGAATGCTTTTCTCTGGTGATGAAGCTTTAAAATCTTGTAAAGTACTTTCCGGAGGTGAAAAAATGAGATGTATGTTCAGTAGAATGATGCTTCAGAAAGCTAATGTTCTTTTATTAGATGAACCTACCAACCACTTGGACCTTGAAAGTATCACAACATTGAACAACTCTTTGTCTAACTTCAAAGGAAATCTTTTGTTGGCATCTCATGACCACGAAATGTTATCAACGGTCTGTAACAGAATCATTGAATTGACTCCTAACGGAATCATCGACAGAGAAATGACTTATGATGAGTACCTTGCTGATAAAAAGGTAAAAGAATTAAGAGAAAAAATGTATTCTTAATCACATAGAAGTATTACAACTTATTATAGAAAAATCCTCAAAGCTTATTTGAGGATTTTTTCATTCATTTTAGTTTTTAACAACCTTTTTTATAGCGATTCCTTTTTCCGTATTGATTTTTAAATAATATACTCCTGAAGGATAAGGTTGTAAATTGATCTTTGTATTTTTAGAATCTGTTTTTTCTTGTTTAAAGATTCTTCCCTGAGCATCATATAAAGCAACAGAAATAATACTTGCTTCTGCCTTTATTGTTATTTCATCTTTTGTCGGAACAGGGTAAATGGTTATCCAATTTTCATCTGTTTTTGATCCGGATTCCATGATTGGCAGAAAAGCGTTGCAACTACTGTCTATTGTACAATTCGTATAACCATATGTAGCTACCATACTTTGTATATTCTGAATTTGGCTACTATCACAACAAATATATGTCAGGTCAGGATTATTATAAAACTCAGCAGTTTCATTCATGCCATTCTTTATCAATAATGATGTAAGCAAATTATTACTGCAGTTAAAACCCTGAAGATGTATGGCACTGCCAAGATCTAAGGTTGACAGTTTATTTTTGCTGCAATCCAGCATATGTAAATTGGTACATCCTGCAACATTAAGATTGGTGATCTCATGATTGGCACATTCCAATAATTTCAAAGAGGTAATCCCCTGGAAATTAAGATTGGTTAAGCTTCCCGAATCTACAATGGAAGGAGAAAAAGGAGAAATATAACTGATTTCCAGATTTTTTAAGGAATTCAATCCTTTGTTAGATAAATCAAGAGAAGTATCTCTGAAGCGGAGCGCTTTGATTGTCTCTAAATTACTGCAATTATTTACAGACAATGTTCTCAGATTTCTTACATCAATCGTTTTCAAATTGATACAGCTATTGAAAGATAATGTAACATCGCCATACAGAGAAGAAAAAATAAGCAAGGAAGGACAGTTATCTGAAGTAATTTCAGCGGCTATATCAAAATTTTCTCCCACATTATAGTTTACAAGGCTCTGGCAATTACTGGAATTAATCTTTACAACTCTCTGATAACCATCTAAAGTAATATCATGTAATAGAGGACACCCACTTGCATTAACAGTTAAATCTGTCTGCATAATTTTTAAGGACAACAAATTAGGATGATTGTTTAAATTTAAAGGTAGATTTTCTATAGTATCCATGAAATTTGCAAATTCCAGATTTTTCAAATTACTTAGGTTTTGAATAGCACTCATTACTCCCGGAGAAAGTGACGTACCATCCAGTGAGAAGTTTTCTATCAAAGGATTATTGCTAAGGGTCCCCAGAGTTATTCCCAAAATAGCTACATTTTTCAAACCGGGACAGCCAGATACATTTAATATACCCGGATCAACATTCCAAAACTTTATACTCAGTGTATGAAGTGCATAAAATTTGAAATAATAACGGGCTCATTAGGAACATTGAAATAGTCAATTTTCAGGCTTTTCAGATTAGCGAATGACAAGATCCCGGTATAACTTAGAATAAAAGTAAAAGTATTCGGATCGATAATCTCCAGCTCCCCTACCTGCAATGCCTCAGAAACCTGTATCTCGCCATCATTATTAGCATCTATAGCAAAATAACTTCCTGATAAATTTTGGGCAATCTGATTGGTGGAAGACGATTCCAGCAATTTCGCTTTGAAATTGGCATCCGGAATATTAACGATTTGAGCTTTTCTCATACAGAATAGCATGAGAAAGCATACTAATAGTAGTTTTGTTTTCATAATATGTGTTTTTTAAAGCTTGCTTTTTGTAGAGATACATTCTCTAAAAATCTTCAACTAATATGATGATAATCCTTTTTCCTGTCAACAAGTATCCTTCAAGTGTAGACGAATTCTGTTTAAGTGTGGTCAAAAATTAAATAAGTGTAGAAATAACAAAAAAACTGCTTCACAGATGGTGAAACAGTTTCTTATTTTTATGGGTAAAATAAATTACTTTGTCAGTTTTGCAGTAGGCAGAGCAACAGTTCCCGGATCTTTCCACAGCCCGTCTTTTTCAGCTCTCTTCTTGATTGCCTGAGCTCTTTTTTCACTATCCGGGTGAGAGTTGAACATTTTCTCAAAGCCGGTCTGTGTACTTCCCTGTGAAAGTAATGCTAATTTTTTGAAAGCAGTATACGCTCCTACTACATCATATTTGTTTGCCTTCATAAAATCGTAGGAATAAGTATCTGCTTCAGATTCCTGTTTTTTACTGTGAGAGGCATCTACAAACGCATTAGCCATTTTCCCAATCTGGCTATCATTAAGAGTAGCTACTGCTGAAGACGCAGAAGATGCGGCATCCAGTGCTGCGGCTTTCAGATAGGCAGATTTCATGGCATCTTTGGTGTCTTCATTTTTAACGTGACCGATCTCGTGGCCTATTACAGCCAATAATTCGTTATCCGTCATAATATCCATTAATGAAGAAAATACGCGTACACTTCCATCTGCGCAGGCAAAAGCGTTAATATCCTTCACTTTATACACTTTATAGTTCAGGTTCAATCCGTCCTGAGATTTGTGTTTTCCAAACAGTTTGTTCAATCTTACCGTATACGGATCTTTAGGTCCGGCTACAGGATTGTTCTTATCCATCCAATCTACTGATTCTTTGGATAATTTAATAGCGTCTTCGTTGGAAAATGTTAAAGCTTTTGCACCGTTAGAAACCATACCAGCTGCTTTACCAAGATTGATTTTCTGTGCACTAATCGAATGTGTAGCCCCTAATAGAATAAGGCATACAATAATTTTTTTCATAATCATTTAAAATTTGGAGCACGAAGATAATTATTTTTTAACAATTATTAAGTCAAAACTTAATTCCTGTTCTTCACGGAATGCTATTTTTTTTCCTTATTTTTGTGAACATGAGTCAAAAATGGATTTATAAGCCCGAACCCGATGAGGAAATTGTGGACGGACTAAGTTCGTCGCTTGGTTTTGGTACTTTTGAATCTAAACTTCTCGTTCTAAGAGGAATTGACAACTATCAGAAGGCGAGAGAATTTTTCAAACCAAACCTTAACGATATACACAACCCGTTTTTAATGGCAGACATGCAAAAAGCTGTAGAGCGTATTGCAACGGCTATTGAAAATGGAGAAAAAATACTGGTATATGGTGACTACGATGTGGATGGAACTACAGCTGTAGCCCTGATGTACCTATACCTCAGCAAAATTGTTGAGAAAAAATACCTGGATTACTATATCCCGGACAGAAACTCTGAAGGATATGGAATTTCTACGGAAGGAATTGATTTCGCCAAAGAAAATGGTTTCTCATTAATCATCGCTCTGGACTGTGGAATCAAGTCACTTGATATGATCAATTATGCCACCAGTCTGGACATCGATTTTATTATCTGTGATCACCACCTTCCCGGAGAAGAAATCCCTAATGCGGTTGCCGTACTTGATCCTAAAAGAAGTGACTGCAGGTATCCTTTTAAAGAGCTTTCAGGATGTGGCGTAGGCTTTAAACTTTGCCAGGGACTGAATACCATCTATAAAATTCCGGAAGCTGAATTGTTTGAGCTTACAGATCTTCTTGCCATTTCTATTGCAGCAGATATTGTTTCGATGACCGGAGAAAACAGAGTTTTGGCCAAAATGGGGTTAAAAACACTCAGAAAGACAAGAAATCTGGGATTAAGATTACTGATTCCCGAGGATAAGCTTTCTCATTTTGAAATATCCAATATCGTTTTTGAGATCGCTCCCAAAATCAATGCTGCCGGAAGAATCTCACATGGTAAGGCTGCTGTAGAGCTTATGGTCTCGGATAACCTGAAGCATGCCAATCAGATCGTGAATGACATTATGAACCTCAACGATGAAAGGCGTGAACTGGATATGAACTCCACACTTTCTGCACTGAATCAGATTATAGAATCTCAGCAGGAAACCAAACATACTACAATCGTTTACCACCCTGAATGGAATAAGGGAGTAATTGGAATTGTTGCTTCAAGACTTATTGAAACCTATTATAAACCTACTCTTGTATTTACAGATGGTAATAACGGGGAAATGGTAGCTTCCGCAAGATCTGTTTCTGATTTTGATGTACATGAAGCGCTTGATATGTGCTCGGAATATTTCCTTAAATTTGGTGGACATCATGCAGCAGCAGGACTTTCCATGGAGAAGGATAAATTTGATGCCTTTAAGGAAAAGTTTGAAAGAATTGTTTCTGAAAAAATCCAGGAGCATCAGAAAGAGCCTTCCATCACCATTGATACTGAGATCAAAGTGGATGAGATCAACAGAGAATTTATCAATTTCCATAGAAAACTGGCTCCTTTCGGACCTCATAATATGAAACCTATTTTTACCTTGACGGATCAGAAACTTTCCGGCTATGTAAAAACAATGGGGAAGGACAATAATCACCTGAAGTTTTATATCAGACAGGAATCCACCGGGAGGAATATAGAGTGTGTTGGCTTCAAACTAGGTCAGTTTGTGGAAGATTTTAAAAACAAAAACTTCGATCTGGCTTTTACTCTTGAAGAAAATCATTGGAAAGGCAATGTAACGCATTATCTTAATATCAAGGATGTAAAATTTAGAGACTAATTGAGGTTGCAGGTAAAATCAAAACCCAAACAGAAGATTCTGTTAATCTAAAAAACTTAATTTCCTTGTTATACTTAAAAGTGCTATCACCTATTATCAGCTACCTACTACGTAACAAAAAATGAAAAAAATCGGTTTATTTTTCGGGTCTTTCAATCCAATACATATCGGGCATCTTATTCTGGCAAATTATATCCTGGAAAATTCTGATATGGATGAACTTTGGTTTGTAGTAAGCCCGCAAAACCCATTTAAGGATAAAAAATCTTTATTAAAAGATCACAACAGGCTGGATATGGTGCAGCTTGCTGTAAAAAACTACCCTAATATGAGGGCATCCAATGTAGAGTTTTCTTTACCAAAGCCTAGCTATACGATTGATACCCTCACCTATCTTCATGAAAAATATCCGGATTATTCATTCAGCCTGATCATGGGTGAAGATAACCTGGAGAGTCTTCACAAATGGAAAAACTCAGATCTTCTGATCAAAAACCATCACATCATTGTTTACCCAAGAGTATTTGATGGAGAGAAAAAAGATTCTGAATATCTACAGCACGAAAATATCTCTATGATCAAGGCTCCGGTTATTGAGCTTTCTGCCACGGAGATCCGCAATATGATCAAAGATGACAAAAATGTAAGGCCTATGCTTCCTCCTGAAGTTTTTGAATATTTGGATGGAAGTAATTTTTATAAGTAATTTTGCAGTTCAGGAATTAAGCTTCAGTATGTAATGCTTAGTTCAGATACAATGCCTATCATTCATAACCCATAATTCTAGAAATGAACTTCATCGAAAAATTATTTTCAAAATACTCTCAGGAAAAACTCATCAAATGGTTTAAACAGATTTGTCTTGCAGAAGCCATTTCATGTGTTTTGTTGTATTGTGTTGCGATGATCTGGATTCGATATGATGAGAATCTGTATTCTATTATTTTCATCAGTGTGATTGGCAGTTTACACGGATTATTTTTTACGCTTTATCTTTTACTCTGTCTTCCCGCAAGAAAAATTTACCATTGGGATGATGAAGATTTTGTATTCGCTTTATTGGCTGCATTTTTCCCTTTCGCTACGGTATGGGTAGATAAAAAGTTGGCTAATTTCGACAGAGAATAAAAATATTTTTCATAAAATTTCATGTTTTGCTGTAACAAAATTATTGTTACAGTTGTCTTATTATACAGAAAGGTCAAGCAATCAATTTTTTAATACGAAATTTTAACAACTGAAAATCAATAAGTTAAATTCAATTAAAATTATTTTTCAGTACTTTGTATTGCATGATACTAAATTTATTATATATCTTTGTAATGTTAAATAACAAACCATACAAGCTATTAAACTAAAAAATTAACAATCATGAAAACTCAAATTTTTATTGCAGCCCTATTTTTCAGCGGATTTGCTATAGCACAGCAGAAAAAAGACAGTTTGAAGGTAAACAGCATTGAGGCTGTCAATATCAAGAAACAAGTTTTCAAAAAACAAGGAGACCGATTAGTATATGATGTAGCTGCTTCTCCTATTGCCAAAGGAACCAATACGTTCAATTTGTTGAAGCAGACTCCTATGATTTCCAGTATTGACGGAAAAACACTGAAGATTCTGGGAAAAAATGATGCGGTAATCTACATCAACAACAAAAAAACGAATATGGATTCTGAGGCATTAATTGAAATGCTGAAGTCTACTCCATCTGAAGATATTCAGAAAATTGAAGTCATTACCGTTCCCGGAAGTGAATTCCAGGTGGAATCTAAGGAAGGGGTTATCAACATCGTAATGAAAAAGAACAAAAATAACGGCTACAACGGGACGATGAAAATGCAGAATGAACAGGCTTATTACAACAACCCTAATGCAGGAGGTTCTTTTAATTTCAGACAGGGAAAGTGGTCCGGGAATTCTAATTTCAGAATGGGCAGCTGGACGGAAAGACAAAATTATACACTTTCTAATGGGGACCCTACTTTCAGAAATGAATCCTCCGGATACAATGATGATCCCAATAAAAATTTCGGTGGCGGTTTCAACCTTGACTATGAAATCAACAAGAAACAAAGTCTTGGATTCTCGTATAATATGAGATACAATAAAAGTTTCAACTCTGTTTTGGATATTACAAACTGGCAAAACGGGGTTTTAACGAACAGAACGATCAATAATGAGGATGCCCAAACCAGAAATCATTCTTTCAATCTGAATTATGAAGTAAAAACGGATTCACTGGGAAGTAAGCTGACATCTAATGTATCTTATCTTTGGTTCAATAGAGACAAGGTAAGCTTCAACGAAACCTTTCCTTTAAATACTGATCCTAATAACATATACTCTGCTCTGCATCAATCTGTACCGCAGATCATCAACAATTATGCAGCCAACATAGATTACCTGAAAAAAACAGCCAAAGGGGCTACATGGCTGATGGGAATAAGCTATAACCGTACGAATACGGATAATGATGCCAAGCAGGACAGACTTCAAAACGGTGAATTCGTAGAAGATCCAAAACAAACGAATCATTTTATTTATAAAGAAAATATTTTAGGAATCTACCTCAACTATGAGAGAAAGCTTACTGAAAAGTTATACGGGAAAATTGGAGCCCGATATGAAATGACAAGAAGTACAGGTGATATTGTGGATAAAACAGGATTTGAAAGAAATTACAACAACCTGCTGCCCTATTTGAATTTAAATTATACTATCAATTCGGATCACAACCTCAGCTATACTTTTTCAAGCAGAATCAGAAGACCGAGATTCTGGGAGCTAAACCCATCCATAACGTATTTTACTCTTACCAATTATACACAGAACAACCCGTTTATACTGGCTGCTAAGTTTTATAATCAGGAACTGAATTATATGTATAAAAATTCATTCTATGCCAACCTTAGTTATAATATGGTAGAAGATGCTTCCGCTTCTGATATGCTTCCATTACAGGGAAGTATCACTCGTCCTAAAAGAGATATTAATGGAAATATCATCCTTGACAACAACGGAAATAAAGTTATGGAAACGGTAAGATTCCTGAGATATATAAGAACCAACTACGGAAAGAACAGAGAGCTAAACTTAACGCTTGGAATGAACAAATCATGGTTCAAAGATATATGGACAACGAATTATTCGGTTAACTTAACCTATTCTACTTACAAAGGCGGAGTATGGGAAGACCCAACAGCTATACCGACTCCGGGAGAAACTGAAACTTTGGATCCTTACATCATTGATGTCAAAAACTACAGCATGTCTGCTTCTCTTAACAATATTATCAGACTTTCTTCCAAAAAAGACTGGTATCTGGGTGTCAATTATTTCTTCGGAAGTAAAGTAGCCATGGAAGGAGGTACAGTAGGCACAAGACAGAGCTTCGATCTGAGTCTGAAAAAAATCGCAGGTGACTGGACGATTATGGCGGAAGTAAACGACCTCTTCAACCAAAGCTTCTACAGGGTGAAAGGAATACAGCCTAACGGAATGTATAATAATATCACCAACTTCAGCTATCCAAGAATAATCAGCATCGGCGCTACTTATAATTTCGGAAATCAGAAACTGAAAAAAGCAAGGGAAATGAAATCAGCGAATGATGCTGTAAAATCAAGAACCTAATCTATAAAAAACTTATCACTTACCACTCTCTAAAGAAAACCAACATGAAACGTATCCTTTTATCAATAGCCATCGTCTTCGGAACCTGCACCTTTGCTCAGGAGAAAAAATCTGACACGGCCAAAACGAAGAATATAGAAGGTATCACTATTACCAAACAGGTATTTAAAAAGCAAAGCGACCGTTTTGTATATGACGTAGCCGCCTCACCCGTTGCCAAAGGAAATACCACTTTTGACCTTTTGAAACAGACTCCGTTATTATCTTCTACAGATGATAAAACCTTAAAAATTGCAGGAAAGAATAATGCACTGATCTATATCAACGGAAGAAAAACCAATATGGACTCTGAGTCTCTGGTTCAGTTCCTGAAAAATACACCTGCTGAGAATATTCAGAAAATTGAAGTGATTACCGTTCCGGGAAGTGAATATCAGGTAGAATCTTCAGATGGAATCATCAATATCGTTTTAAAGAAAAAAATGAGTGATGGTCTCAACGGAAATATGAGAATGTCTAATACCACCAACAAATACAATGCAAGCCAGGCAAGTTTCTCAGCCAATTACAGAAAGGGAAAACTTGGGGTCAATGCCAGCCTTAGCGGTGGTGAGAATATCGAAGCTCAGACCTATACTTTAAGGAATGGTACTGCGTCTACTTCTAATGAATCTACGGGAGATATTGATGATCCGAACAAAAATATCGGAGGTTATCTGAACATCGACTATCAGCTGAATGATAAAAGTAATCTGGCTTTATCCTGGAATACCTGGGCGAATAAAAGCTATAATTCTACCGTGAACCTTTTCAATACGATTAAAGATGATGGTGAAGACCCAAGGTATACATGGTCTAAAAACAAAGAAGATGCAAGGTCTTATAACAATTCCCTGAACTTAAACTATGAGCTGAAAACAGATTCACTGGGCAGTAAATTGAATTTGAATGTTGCTTATCTGAATTACAGAAGGTTTCAGTATACAGATAACAAGACCTATATTTCGGATGCCAACAGAGGAATAGGAACGAATACCACCCAGGTGATTCAGGATCTGCCACAGATCATTAATAATTTCTCCGGAATGGCCGATTATATCCAGAAGTTTAAAAATGATCTTACGATTTCCATAGGAGGAAACTATAATAAAACAAAAACAGACAACGATTCTAAAAACATTACTTATTTCTTTGATCCCGCAAAAGCTCCTGATCCGAGACCGAACCATTTTATTTATGATGAAAATATTTATGGGGTCTATCTAACAGCTGAAAAGAAGTTTTCAGATAAAATATCCGGTAAAATCGGGGCCAGATATGAAATTACCAACAGTTTGGGAACTTCTGATAATGCCTCTACTGAAGAACTCAAAAGAATTGAACGAAATTATAAGAATTTCCTTCCGTATCTAAGCTTCAATTATGCCATCAATGACAAGAACAATATTTCCTATTCATTTTCGAGCAGAATGAGAAGACCTAGCTTCTGGGAACTGAATCCGGTAAAAAATATCCTGACGGATGATAATTATACTCAAAACAACCCTTTTGTAAAGGCCTCTTCCACTTATAATCAGGAACTGACCTACATGTATAAGAATTCATACTTCCTTATTTTGAACCACTCTTATATTCAGGATGCCATTACTCAGGTTCCGCTACAAGGATACCCTGTTTCTCCTGATGGCAGCGTAGGAGCGAATCCTGTTCTGAGATACATCAGAACGAATTTTGGGAACAAACAGGAAATGTCTGCCATGATAGGGATGCAAAAATCATTCTTTAAACAGTACTGGACCACCAATTTCAACATCGGTGTTCAGCATAATATCAATAACGGAAGCCTCGATACGGACCCTACTACAGGAGACCGCTTCAAAAATAAAGAAGGAGAATATATCGTGTATACCAACAAAACAAATTCTACCAGTCTTTTGATTCAGACTAACAACACGATCCGTCTTGATAAAAAGAAAACATGGTTCTTCGGGCTTAATTATTTCTTCGTAGACCGACAGCAGATTGAACTGGGATCACTGAAAAGCCTGATGAGTTTAGATCTTAGTTTAAAGAAAGTATGGAATGAGTGGACCTTTGCAGCCAACGTCAATGATATTTTAAATACCAATATCATTAAAATTGAAGATTACCAGGCTAACGGAAATTATAATTACATCCATCAAAACCGTTACAACAGAAGTTTTACAATAAGTCTTACCTACAATTTTGGAAATCAGAAAGTGAAAAAGGTAAGAGACATCGAAGGAGCATCAGATTCCATCAAAAGCAGAACCAGATAATAGTTATCTTTCTTCATATTCAATTAATTATTTTGTATAACCCGTCGAGTTTTCGTCGGGTTTTTTATCTTTAATGGTATGAAAAAAACAGTATTCACCCTATTGGCTACTCTCATTTTGCTTCTTTTACTGATCTGCTGTAAAGAGAAGAAGATCAGTCTTGGGGAGAGCACCACCTTTGATAAAGAAGCTGACGTATCTTATGGAAGTGTTTCTGAGCAGATCATGGATCTTTATATTCCTCAGACAAAGTCGGCAAAAGAAAGAGAAGTTTTTGTGATTATTCATGGTGGAGGCTGGCGCAGCGGTAATAAATCTCAACTCACTTTCTTCACGCTTTCGCTGATGCAAAAGTTTCCCGATCATATTTTTGTCAATATGAATTACAGGCTGGCATCAGAAACCCACTATGCCTTACCCAATCAGCTCGATGATATTCATGAGGTTTCTAAATTTTTAGAGAAGAAACTGCATTACAGTCCAAAAATGATCTTGTTGGGAAATAGTGCCGGCGGGCATTTATCTATGTTGTATGCGTATCATTCAGATTCGTTGAAGAAGGTCAAAGCCGTGATTAATATTGTTGGGCCAACCGATCTTTCAGATCCCAGCTTCAGAAGCTACCAGGAATATTCATTTGTAGAAAGAAGACTTGTGGATCCTCATATACCTAAACCAGGCATATCACGTATTGATTTTGCCAGCCCCATTCACTGGATTACGCAAAATACTCCTCCTACCCTTTCCTACTACGGAAAAACTGATCGTGTGATTCCTACTACCCAGGGAAAGATCCTGGATTCTGTCTTAAATAAAAACAACGTAATACACGAGACTTGTGAATTCAACGGAGGGCATCTGGATTGGGATCGCTCTCCAAATGATTTGTTCCTTATTGATAAAATCGATCTTTTTCTGAAACGGATTGATAAAAAATAAACGCTCTGAAAAAGGATCAGAGCGTTTGTTTTATAGGAATATAGTATGTTTTATTCAGATTTTATAATCTCCGTTCTTTCAGACATTCCATTAGCATTAAAAGCTTCAATCTGGAAATAGTAACCATCTGTTCTGTCTGCTCCGGTAAAGAAATATTCATTTTTACCATAGACCATTATACTTCCGTACATTTTATCAGGAGATTTCCCCCAATAGATCACATATCCATCTGCTTCAGGATTCTGCTGCCACTTCATCCAGATACTTCTTCTTTCCCCATACTTTTTGGGATCGGCTCGTAAAGGAACAAAACCGTCTACTTTTTTAGGCTTTACCCCTGGTCCTTTTCCGAATACTCTGAAGCCACTCAAAGCAAATTTCCCGGTAGGCATTTTCAGATTTTCCATTTTAAGGAATCTTGCTTTAGCTGGCTTTTCCAATTCTACATAATCGTGAGGAACATCTTTTGTATTTTTACTTTTATCAACAATAACGCTCCATTTTTTCCCGTCATCTGATCCGTAGATCTTATACTGATGCATTTTCCCTAAAGTTTTCCCCATAAACTCAGCATCCTGGTCTGCATAATTAATCTGAATGGCATTGATGGTAGACACCTCGCCCAGATCTGTCTGGAACCATTCCCCGGAATTTCCGGTTTTTGCACTCCAATAGGTTTTAATATCTTCGTCTACGGCATAATTAGGCTGATAACCTCCTAAGGTAGAAGAAACCTGGACGGGCTTATTATAATTCAGCAACATCCATCCGGCAAAAAGACCTTTTGTAAAATCTTTTCCCTGAGCATACTGCGGAAGATAAGTAGGATAATCTCCATAAGCCGTATTACAATACATTACATCGTCTTTATCAAACCCGGCAGGCCATATTCCCAATCTTCTCTCGAAATTATTTTTCGTGGAGATAAAAATGGTTGAAACATGCCACCAGTTTTTATAATTATCTTCAAACGTTGCCCCATGCCCTGCTCCTCTTGCAAAACCTCCCGGTTTATAGGAAAACGGATTATGCTGCTGGTATTCGAAACCTTCCAGAGGTTTGTTACTGACATATACCCCATCGGAATATCCGCTGAATTCTGTAGCCGGAGCTCCATACTGCATATAGTATTTTCCATTATGCTTTGTCACCCATGCTCCTTCCACAAAAGGCTGAAGGAAAACATTATCATTATATTCCCCAAATCTTTCCCAGCCATGATCTTCAGGTTTCAGCTTAATGATCGGTTTTACAAAACCTTCAGACTGAAGATTTTTTACTTTTACTTCTGTTCCTAACAAAGGCCATTCATTACTTGATCCCCAGTACAGATACAGTTTGTTTTTATCTTCATCATAGTGAAATGCAGGATCCCATGCTCCCACTTTTAAAGTATCCACTGCTATTTTCCAGTCGTCTTTCGTAGGATTGGTACTTTTCCAGATCGGAAAATCCTGCTCCCAAGTAGAACCATACACATAAAGCGTATCCTTCATAGCCCATACCGCCGGAGCATTAAGATCATGGATATATTTGTTATCTCTCAGGAATTTTCTTTTCACAAACTTCCAGTCCAGCATATCATCACTGTACCAGTACCCTTCCTGATTGGTAGAAAAAAGGAAAAGTTTATTTTTAAAATTGACAATTACCGGATCTGCCGTTGCACGGTGTTTCCCTTGTTTGGAAAAAACTTCAAAAGGGGTATAACCATAGTCGATGTTGATGGGGTTACAGAAGGTTTTCTGCTGACCACTCACCCACATTCCGAGGAAAATGATTAGCGATAAAAGATATTGTCTCATTTTTAGATTTTTATATTCGAGGCAAAGTTAGCTAACTTTTTTCGGTTTCCTCCAGATAAAACCATCCAGAAGATAATGGGTAAGCTGCGGAACCACCAATAGTGGAACCAGAAACTGAAGGAGGATTTCCGGAACTGTAAAGTCTAGTGAAAAATGTTCATTCCAGACTAGTGTTTCCCAAAGAAATTCTTCAAGGAATGCGAATCCAAGGATGACTCCTATGAATAAAAAGATTCCCATCACAGACTTGAAGATCAGCAGTCTGTTCAGCTGATTGTTCTCTTTTTGTCTGATTTCCCGGATATAGATCAGTGAGATATAAGGGATTCCATGGGAGACAACATTAAGAAAGGTAAAAAGAAGGTCATTATTGAAATAAACAATCCCGAAATACCAGGAAAGATAAGTCCCGGTGATCAGAGCAGTTTTAGGAATATTCAGTTGTTTTGTTTTAAAAGCTTCAAAAGCCGTCTTTATCAGCCAGGTCATCAATATCCCAAAGTATAAAACCGTGATAAAACCAGTATAGTCCGGAAGATTCTGAAGCCAGTCAAATTCATTGTTGACAAACCAGGTAAAGGATCTTGGAGTCTTAAACCAGTATAACATAGGATAAAGAGTCGCTGCATAAACGGCAACCTCATCGATTCTTTTGCTCCAGTTATTCGGCTCGAAACGGGCATATATCTTCATAAACCCATATTGCTGACGGATGAAATGAAAAACAGCGACCAGTGCTAAGACAGACCAGAATGTAAGCCCTCCAAACTGAAATAAAATAATTCCAAGAACCCAGCTTATCAATGGAATACCAAAATACAGAAGTTTTCTTTTCTGTATTTCTCCTTTTACAAAATAGGTTTTGAACAGTGTGGAATACACGTGAGCAACGTCTACAAAAACAATAAGAAAAAGCCATGTATAAAAAGAATAGTTGCTTTCCAGCCCCTGAATCTGTTTCTGAAAAAGGAAAATAATCAAAAGAACGAGAAAAGGAGGTGATAAGATCAGCCACCCGTCTGTTTTTGCGTTATGGATCCAAGGTTGCTTCATGATGATTTGCTTTTGGTTGCTTTATATCATTTGTTCTGCGGCTCTCATTCCCTGATAAAAAGCTTCTTCAAAAATAGAGATTCCTGAGAGATCAGAATGAGCAAAGAAAACTTTTTGACCTATAGGTTCTTTTGCAGCCTGCGTTTTCCTACCAAAAATCTGGCCGGGAACCGGAGCGATCATGGCGTGTCCTATTTTATGAAACTGCATTTCCACAATAAAGTCTTCTATCAATGGATGCGCTTTCTTCAGGTCTTCCAAAACTAAAGTTTTCAGTTCGGCTTCTTTCATCGCATACAGCCCTTTTCTTGCTTTTCTGCAATCGTTACCGGAAAAACTTTTATAGTAAGTAATCACTTTTTCTCCAAGGTTCTGATTGAGGTTCTGATGCTGATCGTAAATATAGCCTAAGCCCGACGATCCATAGATCACATTATCCCATGCCAATTCTTCATCACCCCCAAATTCATTTTTTAACGTAATGGTAGTAAGAAGCCATGGAACGTAATGAAATGATGAAGCTCTTTTATCGCCTAATATTCTTTCATTCACAAATTGCGGTGTTGCAAAGAGTACTTTATCTGCAATGATCTTTTTTGTTTTTTTCTGAACACTGTCGAAGCTTAATACCTCAACTTTATCATTGATCTTCACCTCAAAAACAAGATGTCCGGATAAGTGTTTTCCTGCTGTATATTTTGAAAAATGCTGTGCCAGTCTGGCATTTCCTTCCGGCCATGTGAAAACCTGGTCTTTATAGGTTTTACTCCAATTGTTTTTCCTGCCTGCAAAATAATGAATTCCTGCCCAAGCTGAAACATAATCAAGCCCCAATCCGTAATCATCTCTACAGGAATAATCCAATAACCACAACAGCTCTTCTGAATCGTAATTCTGTTCTTTAAGCCAATCTCTGAAAAGCCTATTTTCAAGCTTTACCACCTCATCTTCCCTGCTGGAATCATGTACGGGAATAGTAAACCAATATTTTCCGTGTATATCTTTCTTTTCCCGAAATGTATCCATCATCTTGAAAAAACGGGTAAGCTCTATCTGAGTTTCTTTTGTAATCCCTCTTTGCGGAACTACATCATTCTGCCAGGAATTTTTGAAGAATAGTCTTTCCTGCTGTGGAAAAGTCATCTGATATTCGTCAAGAACAGGCTCTCCGTTTTTATCTGTTCCCAGACAAATTTCACATTCTTTCAGAAAATCTATGATCTCGGTATTTTCTTTATTAGGTAAAGGTAAATAATGGGCTCCCAGAGGAAATTTTGAAAACTGATTCTGCCCGTTGGAAGAGTTTCCGCCCAAATGGTTTTCCATTTCCAAAAGGAGATAATCTTTCTTATTATTCAAACTAAGGAATCTGCTTGCAGAAAGCCCTGAAATCCCGCCACCCACAATGAGGTATTGAGTGTGGATAACTTCTGAAAACTGTGGAAAATCTTTTGCCCAAAGCCGATGTCCCAGAACATGATTGGTCCCGGTGATCTTCAGCAACAACGATTTTACCTTCTTCCCACAATACTGAAGGAAAGGAAGCATCAGGCTACCTAAAAATATAGTTTTAAGGAAATCCTTCCTACTGAACTTTCCCCCACTCTTCATCAAAATAACGCACTAATATCTGATTATCCAGACGGTTAACTTCTACTTCTTTTACCTTCATATCTTTGTTGAAATAAGACATCTGCGAAAAATTATAATCATAAAATCTTAGATTGGGCAGCTTTCTGTAGACTCTGTTATTGATGGGTTCAAAGGAAGCCATCGAAAATCCCCACTCTCCAAATGATGGTACATAGGTATGATATGCAGCCGTGAAAGGAAAAATCTGATTGATTGTTTTTTCGATACACCAGAACGATTTCGGGGCAAAGTATGGAGAAGTCGTCTGCACCACAATTTTGGTATCAAGGGTCGTCAGCTTCTCAAGTTCTTTATAAAATTGCAGTGAATACAGTTTTCCTAAGCTGTAATTGGATGGATCCGGAAAGTCTATGATAATCACATCGAATTTCTTTTTGCAGTCTTTTACCCAGATATAAGCATCTTTGTTGATTACTTCCACTTTAGGACTGGAAAAGGAATTCTGATTCAGCCCGCGCATGGTCTCATTGGTTTTGAAGAACTTCGTCATTTCACCATCGAGATCCACAAGGGTTACTTTTTTAACGTCTTTATATTTTAATACCTCTCGCACTGCAAAACCATCACCACCGCCCAAAATAAGGACATTATCTATATTTTTGGCCATTGACATCGCCGGATGTACCAACGCTTCATGATAACGGTATTCATCGGTAGAGGAAAATTGTAAGTTATTATTTAAATACAGACGGAATTCATGGCTGTTTCTGGTCAGAACAATTCTTTGATACGGCGAGCTCTTGGTGTACACCACATTTTCTCCATACAGCTTCTCTTCTGAATATGACAGAATGGTATCTGAAAAAATAAAAAGACCAAGAAGAAGTATAAAAGCTCCGATAGATTTTACTTTTAAGGAAACCGGTTTAGACAGTTCTCTTGTCAGGTAAAAGCATAGAAAAATAGCAATTGAAATATTGATCAGACCAAAGAACAGCGGGGTCTTTACAATTCCAAGATGCGGAATAAGTACGAGTGGAAACAGGATGGAAGCCAACAGTGCCCCGATATAATCAAAGGCAAATACATTAGAGACCAGATCTTTGAATCCTATTCTGTCTTTGAGGATATTCATCAGAAGAGGGATTTCCACCCCTACCAGACATCCGGTAAAGAATACAAACAGATAAAGAACGGCTTCGAAATGAGCCATTGTATTGAAAAGGATAAACAGTACAACGGAACTGATCCCGCCAACAATGCCTACCAGAATTTCGATCTCCACGAATTTATCGATGAGATTCCCTTTGATAAATTTTGCCAGATAGGAACCTACTCCCATCGAAAACAGATAAACACCGATGATAAAGGAAAACTGCTTGACAGAATCTCCTAACAGGTAGCTTGCCAGTGCTCCGGCCACCAATTCATAAATCAACCCACATGTAGCAATGACAAATACCGAGAACAATAAAAGCATTTCAAGAGGGATCCTCTTTTTATCCATGAATCGCTGCGCTTATAATCATTGAAATTCCGATAATGAATGCTCCGAAAACAATTGCCAGTGCAATATTTTTATTCTGAGCGATCTCGTGCCATGTTTTTTCCGGCGTCAGTTTTTCTATAATGAAATAACAGATCAGTAAAATAGCGATTCCCAGAAATGAATAAAGAACCGAATTGAATATTGGTAATAGATTGATGTTGTCCATAGTTTTATATTTTTATTTGTGATAATATCTGTAAAATCCTGCTCTGGAATGGCTTTTTGTAGTGCCATCACGATATTTTTCTGTTTTGGTACAGTCACAGAACTGGTTTCCTGTAAAAGTCAGATAAACGAACCAGCCCAGAAATACTCCTCCAATAGCAAACAGCATCCAGTTGTTTCTGATATAATTGATGATTCTTTCCATAGTTTAATTGGTAGGATAAGGTGAATTCGAACTATTACTCCATTTGCTGCCTTCAAAAATACGTTTAATCAGATAAGTCAATCCGGTAAACAAAGCTAAAAAGAAGAGTACAATTCCAAAGTTCCAGAAGGAAACCGGAAGCCATGTAGCTTTAAGTTTTATTGCTGCATTCTGCTCATATTTGCTGGGATACCCATAATCAGGAACCATATTGACAAGAACAGAATCTATTTTTCCCATTGCTTTCACATTATTCAGAATGCCTGTTCTTTCTATTATTTTGTTCTTTAGGGAATCTCTGTCATGGTAGCTATTAACGCTTTTGTCTTTATCGTTTTGCAAAAAATAAGTTCCTGTTTCATTCTGTATAACAGAAAAATCTCCGTTTTCCGGCCTGTATCCGGCTTTAAACGGATCTGCTATTCCGCCTTCTTTTTCTGCGGAAACCAGAAAATGATAAGTTCCTGCAGCCACTCCACAGATATTGAAATCTTCACTTTTGCTGCCTTCGCTCCAGCTTTCGCCATCTTCATATCCGGAATATTGTTCAATATCTTTAGAAGCATAGATTACTTCGTTGGTCTTTTCATTCACCAGGCCTATTCCTACATTGGCCCAGGAGTTATCCACATCGCAAAAAGCATGGATCTTCAGAGGAGCTGAGCCTCCTGAAAGAGTAAAGCTTTGGCTGACCAATTCTTTGTCGTTAACATCTGAAAAATTGATATTCTGCTCGAAAACGGTCTGGTTGTTTCTTGAGGTCACCACATACAGCTGCAATACACAGATCAACAAGGCAATAACGGCCATAATATTGATACACTGTTTCACATTAAGTGGAAAAGGCTGAACAATTCCTATTCCGGTACGATACGGCATATCTTTTATTCCAAAGGCTTTTCTGATCGCCGTTCTTGAAATATGATTCCCTTTGAAGAATTGAACAGATTTTCCATATTCTTCCCGGGAGATCATTTCTGCTCCGTTCACATATTCTTTGTAGGTAGCTAACCCGAATGATAATTTATCTTCAAAAAAACCAGTAGCTGCATGTACTGTACAAGGAGTGGTTTCATACCATCTGTAATTCCTGCCATCTGCCTCAGCATAATATTGATATTCTTTAAAAGCAAAATCAATAGGACGAAGAAGCACCCAATGTCCATCACTTTCGCTGAGGTACACATTATTTCCGGCCCGGTCTTTCAGTGAATATTCTCTCCAGAAAGTAGATGAACCGTATTTTTTGATGACGATATTAATAATCCAGTATTCCGTACCATAGAGCGTCCCCTTGCGCCCTACTTCCAGAACAACATTTTCTACAGGCTTCTTTATGACTTTCTTTTTGGTAGTTTTTCCTACCTCAACAAGGCTATCACAATGGCTGCAGATAAATTCTTCAACGGAAAAGTCAATTGCCAGATCATTATTGTGGGTTTGGCAAAAGGGACAGATGTGATCCATTTTTATCTGTAAATTTTGTGTTTTTGAATGGTATTAGCTTTAAAATATTGAACCACCTCATCGGCAATCTGCTCTACTTTCAAGGTATTGTCCTGTGTATAATTGCACAGAAAAACATCAAAAGTAAGTTGTTTAAATTCCGGCCATGTATGAATGCAAAGATGCGATTCTTTAAGGCATACTGCCGAAGTAAAACTCTGATTGTCAAAAACATGATTGGTAATTCCTACAATCTCCACGTCTTTGGTTTTCAGGATACTTTCTGTAAATGCCAGAAAACCTTTGCTGTCTAATAACAAATCTTCTGACTCTGTTTCCAAAGTCAGAAGAATATGTAAACCTTTATTTGATAATGGGTTCAATTAATTTTTTCGTAAATATATTATTTTTTTGGAAGAAATACTTCTGCAAGCATACATCTTGCACTTCCCCCTCCGTTTACTTCAATGGTATTCAGATCTGAATAAATGATTTCGCAGTATTTTTCAATTGCGGCTACCTGCTCTGAAGTCAAAGACTGATAAGCTGTCTGGCTCATTACCAGGAACTTTTCACCGTCTTTGTTCTGAACCTGAAGCATATTTCCTGCAAACTGCTGCATCTGCTCTTCTGAAATCTCGATGATCTCTTTTCCTGAGCCCTTGATGGTTTCGATCACCTTCTCTCTTTCCAGTTCATCATCGATACAATCAAGACAGATCACCACAAACTTATCTGCAACGCACATCATTACATTGGTGTGGTAAATAGGAAGCCTTTCTGTCCCTACGGTCTGATAAGAATGGAAAACTATCGGCGTGAAACCGTATTTTGCACAGAATTCTCTGAACAATTTTTCATCCAGCCTTAAAGACACTGATCCATAAGCAATTTTATTGTCATGGTCAAAGATCATACTTCCCGTCCCTTCAAGAAAATGACCTTGTGTTTCAGGGAAAGACCAGTCGTCAATTTCATCAATTTCAAAACCTAATTGCTCAATACTTTCAAGAATATCTTCTCTTCGCTCCACTCTTCTGTTGGATGCAAACATCGGATATAAAACCACTTTTCCGTCTTTGTGGAAGCTTACCCAGTTATTCGGGAAAATAGAATCTGGTGTATGCGGATCTAATGTATCTTTGATGGTAATAACATTAACTCCTTTTTCTCTCAGTTTTCCAACAAAAGTATTGAACTCCGCCAAAGCTTTTGACTGAATATCAGAACCTGTCTGTTCTACCTGGAAGTAATTATTTTTCGCAGTTTCTGCGTTGTAACCGAATGCAATCGGCTCTATCATTAGTACTGTATCTGTTGTTTGCATTTCTTTTAAGTTTGAGGGTGTTAGTGTACAAGAGTTTGAGAGCAAATCAGCCCGGCTATAAATTTTCATCATTTTTATTCAATGATGAAAATGAACACCATTTTTCTGACTGACTCATCATATTAACTAACATCCCGATTATCTGATTATATTGATTTAGCAGATTATTATATTGCTCTTCATTCACATAACTACAGGCATAAGCAAATTGAAGCCATGTCTGGGTCTCTCTTGCCTCACCTTCAGAATCAGTCAGTTTAGCAATAAATGATTTCTCATATTTCCTTTTTCCCCAAGCCTCGCTTATATTGGCCGTTACGGATCTTGATGATCGTCTGATTTGATCTGTAAGAGAATAGAGTTCTTCTTTTGGAAAGCTTTTTGAGAGTTCAAAAATCACTCGTGCTGTTTCAAATGATTTTTGATAAACATTTAGGTCCTGATGAAATTTAATCGTTGACATAATTATGTATTTAAGATTAAAAATTGTACACAAACTCATTTACCCCAAAACTCTAGAACTCTCCCACTCAATTACTCTCTCACAAGTGGCATCGTAGAACATCTCAGCAAGCCACCCATTTTGGAGATTTCTCTGTAAGGGATTTCTTCTACAGTCATTCCCCACTCATTTCTCAGGTGGTTGTTCATTCTGGTAAATGCTTTGTCTGAAACTACGATTTCCGGAGAAATAGAGAAGATATTCGGGAACATTTCAAACATTTCTTCGTCATTGATGTGGAAGCAATTTTCTTCACCAAAAATATCAATGATCAGACGGTAGTCACTTTCATCTACAAATCCATTTTTATAGATGATACACTTATCTTCTCCTATTGGGTTGAAGGTACAGTCAAGGTGAAGAATTCCTTCAAACGGAACTTTATCATTTTTCTTCAGTTCAAGATCGATGATTCTTTTCTTCGGAAAATATTCTTTTAAAATTTCGATGGCGTATTCATTTGTTCTCGCCGTTTTATAGTTTCTGTAGTCTTCGCTGAAGCAGGTACCTATGAAAATAAAATCATTCCATACAATGACATCTCCACCTTCGATATGGGCTGTTTCAGGAAGATTGATAATTTTTCTCCATGCCACTTTTTCGAAAACGCTTTTGTATGCTTCCTGCTCGTCTGCTCTGTCAGCAATCACGTTGGAAATGATCATTTTGTCGTCAATTACAAAGGCTACGTCTCTTGAAAAAACCTGATTATAATCTTCTATGATACTTGGGCGAAGGACTTCAACGTCATACTTCTTTAAAACCGCTTCAAAAGCGTTCATTTCATTGATTATATCCTCTTCTTTAGGATAAATGTTGTTCTCGATTGAGTAATATGACTTGGCGTCATAACTTTCTTCCAGTGTGGGAACCGCCCCCAAAGAATTAGGCTGACCTAGTACTACTGACCTCAGCCTTCCCGTTTCGTTTTTAATGTTTAGTCTCATAAAGATTTATGCAATACTACAAATATAAGTAAAGGTCTCTATCTGCAAAACTTTTGGATTATTTTATATATTAAATTTAACCGCCTCTGGCAGCGGCCTTCAGGAAAATTTACCTCCTATCAGACAAACCACAGATACAGTATGCAAAAACGTCTACAACTTACTATATTTCATCTACATAAGCATGATAAAACAGATATTTTTTAAATTTAATTTCCTATATTAGTGATATAATTCTCGAGAAATTATACACAAACAAAACTTTAGTATTAACATCAAAGAACAAAGTCATGAACAAGAAAAATCCGGTGCTGAAAAATGCACAAAAATTAGGAAGAGAGCAACAAAAAACAGTAATGGGAGGTGCCATCTCACCAGGAAACAGAAGATGCTGCGAATGGGATGATGTCACTGGAAAATGCTATATATGGACGTGTGACAGATGCCAATGTCCATAATCAACTAAGAAACCTGCCTGAAAAGCAGGTTTTCTTTTTATCTGGCTCTGTTTTCTTCTTCTGTTTTCTGAGTTTCTTTTGCCTGATATTTCGATCTTCCAAAATTATAGGTGAGTGAAAGAAACAGGCGGCTGCTATCCCACCAGTGTGTAAAACGGTTATCCATGATCTGTTTGTGTCTGAATTCCAATCGCTGATCATAGGAATCAAAGATGTTATTATACCCAATTTTTGTGTTGAGTGTATTATCCAGCCATGATTTCTGAATGGACAGGTCTACCGTATATCTTGGTTTAATTATATAAAGGCTGTTTCCGTTTCTGGATTCATAATTGGCAAAGAGATTAATCGTATACCCTTTTGGAAGCGAAAAAACCTGATTGAGCCTGACTTCATAATTGTAAATACCTATTGCAAAAACCTCATCCAGATAGGGTCTGAATTCATAGTTGTAATATCCAGCAATCTGACTGGTAATGTTCCACCATTTTGCTATTTTAACAGGAAAGCTGGTTTCCAGGACGGCGAAATTCCGATAAGGAAGATTCGTTCCTAAATATTCCAAAACATTGGTTTCCGGATTGTATAGTGGATAACGTGTCATTACCTCCTTTTCTTTCCCTACCGTAAAACTTGTGATCCAGTTTTTATATCGATAAGTTGCCTTAATCTGGCTGGTGAAAGAAGGCTGTAAATAAGGATTTCCTATCCAATAGTTCAGTGGACTGAAATAAAAACGAAAAGGATTAAGTTGTGAGAAAACAGGTCTTGTCATTCTCCTGCTGTAAGAAAGGGAAAGTTCATTTGAAGTATTGAATGTATAGCTTGCACTGAAAGACGGCAGCCATTCCAGGTAGTTTCTTGAAACGACAGAATCTATGGTAACCGCATTAGAAATACTATTTGTATTTTCAAACCTTAGTCCTGCATTGATCTGGAGTTTTCCGAATTTTTGGCGGTAGGCCATATACCCAGCCCATATTCTTTCTTTATAGGAAAATGTATTGCTTCTCAAAGGATCAAATACGAATTTCCCCGCAACTGATAAAGTATCATACCTGATATTATTGTTGGTATCTGAGCTGCTGAACTTTATCCCCGCTTCGATGTCTGCGTTTCCCAACTTTTGTGAAACATCAATCTGAGCGGTATAAATGTCAATTTTATTAAGCAAATCCGACTTCCAATAAGACAAAATCTCATTTGCAGGTTGATTTCTATTGATGAAATCATCTTTCTGCTTATTTTTTACTGAAAGATAGTTCCCTAACAAACTGAGTCTGAATCCTTTTTTCTGAAAAGAATAATCAGTTGTCAATCCATAAGTATCCTGCCCATAATCAGAAGGATTTTCACTCAGTGTATTAAAAATCAGCTGGCTTTCATTTTTATCAGTTGTATAAAGTGATCCGTCACGGGAGCGGTTATTATCACGAAAATTGCCTCTCAGGTTTAAACCTATTCTATTGTTCTCATTCCATCGGAAATCTGCACCCGCCTGTATATTGTAAGCCAAAATATCATCTTTCTGATAGGTATTGGTCCGCATGATATTGGTATTAGCCAATCTTTGTACAGCATTGTACCGGTAAGTGGACATTCCGTTGTTATATCCTGCCTGAAGATTGTAGGTAACTTTTCCTGTAGTGTAAGAAAGGTTGAATGTGTTTTCTCTGTAATTAAAACGGTTGACATATACATTAGCACCATAATTTCCTTTCCAGCCGAGTTTGGTGTTCTTTTTTAATTTAATATCAATGATTCCTTTAAACTCTGCATCGTATTTTGCAGATGGATTGGTATTGACTTCTACAGAGGCTACCATTTCCGGTGATAATGACCGTAAATAGACCTGAAGTTCCTGATTACTCATCACAACAGGTTTCCCATCAATAAGGATCGCCGGACTTATTCTTCCGCCAACAAAAATTCCGTCTTCCTGATCTACCGTTACCCCAGGAGTTTTTCTCAAAACATCAAGAAGGTTGACTGATGTTTTAAAGTCTTTGTTTCCGGAGACGGCCACCACTACATTTCCCTCATTCAGTTTTGCATTTCGGGGAGCTGAACGGATGACAACTTCTGAAATATTTGTTGTGACAGATTTTGATTCTGTAAGTGAGTCTGGCAATTTTCTTTCCTGTGCCTTTCCTAAAAGTGAGAGAAACAGCAATATCAGGAGAAGCCATAATTTGAATATCATAATTTTTAATTTTATGAATCCAAAAGTATAGGCTCAAAGTAAAAATGAGGTTTTAGAATTGAAATTCCGCAGTACGAAATTATAAATCTGAACCCTGGAACCTCGGCTCAGAAGGGGGGTTGAGATTGTTTATACAAAAGAGGGGTTGTATTTTTTATTTTCTTAAATGTAGAGAAAAATGTAGACTTGGAATTGAATCCTACTTCATATCCGATCTCTTCAATTTTAAGATAAGATCCGTTTTCAATTTTCTCACAAGCTTCATCAATTCTGTATTCATTGATATAGGTTGAAAAACTTTTACCTAAATTATCATTTAATAACTGAGAAAGCTGATGGGCAGATATATTCATTCTGGAAGCCAGATCACTTAATTTCAGATTGGGGTTTTTATAAAGTTCTTCTGAATCCATTAACCGCTCCAGTTTCATCGTAAAGCCATCTGCCTGCTCTCCGGAAATCTTTTTATTAGAATACCTTTCGGCTTCTTTTACCGGAGTCTGCTGGTATTTTTTATTGAATAAAATCAGAAAATTAGCATACAAAACGAATGAAAACACCAAGCTTCCTCCTGCGCAATAGATCTGTACCCAACCTGTAGAAATAAGCTGATACGTCAGAAATATAATCACATTACTAACCAGAACGGAAACCACAAATTTATTGGGACTTCTGATGTTCTGTTTTGAATAAAGGTAATATTGATAAACCGTAAGAAATACAAATATTGACCAAACGGTATAAATAAAGCTCCCAAAATAATGATCCCAGGTCACCGGAAAGAATAAATAGAGCAATCCAACAGTTCCTAAGATCAGGGTTAATATTCCAAACAGACGACGACAGCTCTTCCAATCAAAATGTTCCTGCTGAAAAGAGGATTTCACATAATAATACAAAGCCAGCCCTGTATAAACCAGTCCTGACAATCCCAAATGAGGGATAAGCCTCGGCAAGTCAGGGTAGAAATAGATACACACGGAAATGCCCACTCTTAAACTCAGTGTGAGCAAAAGAAGCCCAAGAAAAAAATCAGGTACATATTTCAGTTTTTTGACAAAGAGCAGGTAGATTCCCAGAAGAAGTCCATTGAATGCTCCTACTGCACTGAAGAAAAATAACATCTGTTGTCCGAAAGTCATGATTGATTAATTTTTTTGATACAAATATATTTACAAACCGGATCGATAGGAACGGACTTTAGTCCGTTCAACTTATAGAGTTCATTCATCTGGCTTTAGCCAAAGCCTATAATAATCTGCAAGAGTAAATTTAATAAATTATTGGATTGAATTTCAGATAGTTTTATGTTTTTTTTTGAAATTAATATGGGTATTTTAAGTTTTGGCTAAAGCCAATGGAAGGTTTGTCTATTGGATAACGGGCTAAAGCCCGTTTCTATTGAATGATAAACTTTGTGGATAATAATGTGGAAAAGTTATATTGATATTGCTTATATCTTAGCCCCGATAGAAACGGTTACCCCGCAACATGCGCCGGAAATGCGGAGGCGTGAGGAGTATGAGTGGATAGCGGGAAATAGCTCCTAATCATTAAAAATAAAGAATCCCAAAGCAAGCCTTGGGATTTTTTTATGGTATAAGCAAATATTATCTGCTTGCGATGTCGATGTAGTTCCTTTCCTGAGCACCTTGGTAAACCTGTCTTGGTCTTCCAATCGGGTCTCCTTTCAATCTCATTTCTTTCCACTGAGAAATCCATCCTGGAAGTCTTCCTAATGCAAACATTACCGTAAACATTTCTGTAGGAATTCCTAACGCTCTGTAGATTATACCAGAGTAGAAGTCTACGTTTGGATATAGTTTTCTTTCTACGAAGTACTCGTCTTCAAGCGCTACTCTTTCTAACTGCATTGCAATGTCAAGAGCTTTATCCTGGATTCCTAATGCTTTAAGGATGTCGTCAGCAGCTTTCTTGATGATTTTTGCTCTTGGGTCGAAGTTTTTGTATACTCTGTGTCCGAATCCCATTAGACGGAAGCTATCTCCTTTGTCTTTCGCTTTAGCTACATATTTAGATACGTCACCACCATCTTTCTCGATAAGCTCAAGCATTTCGATTACAGCCTGGTTAGCACCACCGTGAAGTGGTCCCCAAAGTGCAGATACCCCAGCAGAGATAGAAGCGAAAAGACCTGTGTGAGCAGAACCTACCATTCTTACTGTAGAAGTAGAACAGTTTTGCTCGTGGTCAGCGTGAAGGATTAATAATTTATCTAGTGCATTTACTACTACCGGATCGATTTCGAAATCAGCGTTTGGTAATCTGAATGCCATTTTGTAGAAGTTTTCTACATAGTTTAGGTTGTTGTCTCCGTGGTTTAATGGTAAACCTTGAGTTTTTCTGTAAGTCCAAGCACAAAGGTGAGAGAACTTAGCGATCATCAGCTCTGCAGCGTGATCCATTTCTTCTTTAGAGTTTACGTTAACTGCTTTCGGGTTGAAAGCTGTCAAAGCAGAAGTTAAAGAAGATAAAACTCCCATAGGGTGAGCAGAACGAGGAAAAACATCAATGATCTTTTTCATTTCGTCTGCGATGAAGTTATATTTTTTAATGTTGTTGTCGAAAGAAGTAAATTGATCCTGAGTAGGTAATTCTCCATGTAATAAAAGATACATTACTTCTGTGAAGTTAGATTTTTCAGCAATCTGCTCGATTGGATAACCTCTGTAGAATAATTCTCCTTTATCTCCGTCTAAGTAAGTGATGTCGCTAATAGTAGCTCCTGTATTTTTGTAACCTAAATCCAGAGTGATCAAACCTGTCTGGTCTCTTAATTTTGAAATATCAATCCCTCTGTCTCCGATAGTACTATCCACGATTGGATATTCATATGAATTACCGTCGTAATTCAATATTACTTTGTTGTCTGACATTATTTATTTATTTTTTTTAAATATACCACTTTCCATAAAATACGGCAAACAAAAATTATCGCTTGCCGTTATTTATAAATTCAATTATCTTTTAATTTTAAATGCTTCTAAACCTGGGAAAATTGCAGTTTCACCAAGAGCTTCTTCAATTCTTAGCAACTGGTTGTATTTCGCCATTCTGTCTGATCTTGAAGCTGAACCTGTTTTGATCTGACCACAGTTCATTGCAACTGCTAAATCAGCGATGGTAGAATCTTCAGTTTCTCCTGATCTGTGAGACATTACAGAAGTGAATTTGTTGTTCTGAGCCATCTGTACTGCTGCCATTGTTTCAGAAAGGGAACCAATCTGGTTTACTTTTACAAGGATTGAGTTAGCAATTCCTTCTTTTACTCCTCTTGATAATCTGTCAACGTTCGTTACAAACAAGTCATCACCTACTAATTGTACTCTGTCACCGATTTTATCAGTTAACATTTTCCATCCTTCCCAGTCATCTTCCTGCATACCGTCTTCGATAGAGATGATCGGATATTTAGCTGCTAATTCAGCAAGGTAAGAAACCTGCTCTTCTCTTGATCTGTGCGCTCCTTTATCTCCTTCGAATTTTCTGTAATCGTAAGTTCCGTCTTTGTAGAATTCTGAAGCGGCACAGTCTAATGCCAACATAATGTCGTCACCAGGCTTATAACCTGCTTTTTCGATTGCCTGAAGTAAAGTATCCAAAGCGTCCTCAGTCCCGTTGAAAGTTGGAGCAAAACCTCCTTCGTCTCCCACTGCTGTAGAAAGCCCCCTTCCTTTAAGGATCGATTTAAGGTTGTGGAAAATCTCTGTTCCTTTTCTCAATGCATGAGAGAAAGAATCAGCTTTTACCGGCATAATCATGAATTCCTGGAATGCGATAGGAGCATCTGAGTGAGAACCACCATTGATTACATTCATCATTGGTACAGGAAGCGTGTTTGCATTTACCCCACCTACATATTTGTAAAGAGGCATTCCCAGTTCTGCAGCTGCAGCTCTTGCTACTGCTAAAGAAACACCAAGAATAGCATTAGCACCAAGATTTCCTTTGTTAGGCGTTCCGTCAAGGTCACGCATAATCTGATCGATATAGTTTTGCTCAAAAACCGGCTGCCCAACTAAATTCTCTGCAATTACTTCTTTTACATTTTCAACAGCTTTCAAAACTCCTTTTCCCTGGTATTCTGAACCACCATCACGTAATTCCACAGCTTCGTGTTCACCTGTAGACGCTCCTGAAGGTACAGCTGCACGCCCCATTGCTCCATTTTCTGTGAATACATCTACTTCGATGGTAGGATTACCTCTGGAATCTAAAATCTGTCTTGCTTCTATGTAAGAAATTGCACTCATTTTTTATTTTTTTTAGTTTATACAAATTTAATCAAAATTTAACTTTTAGGGGTATTCCGGGAGGATCTTTTTGAAATAAATCACAGTTAAATTTTAGTTAATTTATATTATGATAAACGCAGCAATTTTATTCATAGAATACATCCGTTTGGAAATGTCAGTTCCCAATAAAAATGTCTCCAAATATTGATGAATAATTTGGAGACTTTGGTCTTTAAATCCATTGAAAAAATCTAAAGATATAGGGTCATTAGTTTTTAATCGTTAAGTTATTGCCTATTGGGTGACGGTGCCAGAAGCCCTGCCAAAGTACCAATTGCTCCGGAAGAGATGGCTGTACATATGGTAATCACTTCAACCTTAATTCCTCCTTTTATTATTGAAAGCATAAACACTCCAATAATAATCATCAGAATTACCAGCCCCAGAATAATAACAATCGTCCGGCAAATCCAAATATCATCTTTGGGAGGCAAACCAGAGCGTACTGATCTGGGATTTTTATTTTGCGCCCCACTATGATTTCTGTTGATAAAGGCTCCTCTTATATATTGAAACCTTCCGTTAGCTAAAGTTTCCATGGTTATCAGTTTTATGATATAAATTTCTGTCAAAAAAACATTCATGTCAATTACCCAAACGGGTAATATTACAAACAAAACAGCATCATTAGAAATGACGCTGTTAATAAAAATTCCATTGATTTATAATGTAATCCTGAAGAGCAGGCTGGTCCCGGTCTTATGAGATGATAATACACATTCACCCTTTAATTCCTCCATTCTTCTTTTCATATTCCGGAGGCCATTTCCTTCCTGACATTCTTCAGGAATTCCTTTTCCATTATCTGAAATCTCCATGGTAAAAATATCGGCATTCTGAGAAAATGAAAGTTTTAGCTGACTTGCCTGGCTATATTTGTAAGCATTATTAATCGCTTCTTTTAAACATAAGAACAGATTCCTTCGCTGCTCTGTGGAAATAGCTGTGTCTGCAACAATTCCCTTACATTCCGAATGCAATACTATTTTTGTTTTTTTCAGAAAATTCCCGGCATACAATGTCGTATAATCTATAAAACGCTCTAATGTATCATTTCCAGAATTAAGACTCCAAAGCATTTCCCGCATGGAAATATTCATTTCTTCTGAAGTTTTCAACAGTTCGTCAATATCATTCTGTAATTCTACATCTTCAGCCCGCTGCCTCAGAAACTCTGCCTGAAGCTTCAGTGCAGAAATACCTGCACCGAGATCATCGTGCATATCATGGGAAATACGTTCTCTTTCCTGCTCTATTGATCGTTGTTTTTCGAGTTCTTTTTGGAGGAGCTGGTTTTGGTATTCGGCTTCTTTGAGTTGTTTTTCTTTTAAATGCAACAACTGTTTCCGGTTATAGATGAGAACAACAAAAATAAGGAACCCTACAAACAACATCATTATGCTTATTGCTGTTATATATACGATCTTTATTTCGATGGGCAGATTGTTCATTGTTTACAAAATAAACTACGTAAAAATAATAAATAGGTTGTGATATTTATAAAGGTAAAAATATGAGAAATTTTTGTTAAAAAATCACGATCAGTATTGTTAAAAAAATACATAGGAAGCATTCTGAAAATATAGAAAACAGCCCAAAATAATAAGGAACTGCTCAACCAGAAAAAGCGTAGGTCCAAAATATTATTATCTTCATCTATGCTCGAAATCTTTTTATATAACCAGAACAAAGCAATAAAAATTAAGAATAGAGAGTAAAAATATCCAGTAGAAATAGAATATTCTTTCTCAGAAATAGAGCTTAAAATAATAAAACTACTTACTGTAAGAAAAATAAGCGTAGCAGTCTTAATAATGTTACTGTTATTAATTTCTTTATAATAAATATATCCAAAATAACCGATACAAAATAAATCCAGATAACTGTATATCCTTGACGTGATTATCTTCATTTCAACAGCAATCATGATTTCAATCACTAAAGTAATTCCGAAATAAAGAAAAAAAAATTGCTTCCACAGCCTTTTATACGCTATGGAAACAATAAAATTTATATTGATTATATTATAATATATAATGTCTGGTATAGTCATCTTTAACAATTTCCTGGAGGACAAAGACCGTTTCTATCATAAACCCCAACATCGTCAAATGGGGTAAAATCCGTTCCATTATATTTTCCCAATATCATGATAAAAGTTAATCTGTATTTATACACATCACTTGCCATATGAATTGCCGGATAACATGCAATTCCTATGTTTAGTGTAGGATCCTCGTCTTGTTTTTCCACACATTTATTATAAACAGCATCTGCCAATGTAAATCGTTTCGTATTACTTTCTGTAGGATCATTTAGCTGTTTTTGAATATATGCGTCTAATTTACTTTTCAATGCGTTATTATAAATATTTCTATTACTAAAAAAATCTGCCCGTTCTATCTCAATTTTATTGTCACAATTACTAATAATATAATATTTCTCTTCCTTATCTTCAATCATAAAAACTATGCCCGCTTCTCCTTCTCCTAAAAATATCTGAACTTCAGTTTTATTTAAAAAAATATCGTCGGCGACTGATTTTTTAATCATTATCGGTTTCTCATATTGATCTTCTACCAATTGGCTGTACGTGTTCACCATTTTAAAAGCCGGTCCTGCAGGAAATTCACTAGTAACAGGTATTAAAAATTCTTGTCCATTTTTTTTTACAATAAAGCCTTTATAAACATTTATACCATGAAGCTGATGAAGCTCCTGAGGAACATCGTACTCTTTAATAATATGGGTATCCCCTAAAATTAATCCGGCGATTTTTTGATCATAGACTTTGATTTTGCTCCAGTCAATGTCGCTTGCGGTAAGCTTTAGATTTTTTGTACTCATGATTTCTTAGTTTTTAAAATTGTTAAATTTATTTATTGCTTCTACTTTGTTGCTGACATGCAACTTTCTGTAGATATTGCCCACGTGTTTTTTTACTGTATCGATGCTGATGCATTTCTGATCGGCGATTTCCTTGTACAGGAGACCTTGTGAAAGGAGTTCAAGAATTTCTTTTTCACGTTCGGTAAGTTCATCAAAACCTTTGATTTCGGGGAGTTTCTTTTCGAAATGTTTAAGAACTCTCCTGGCAATAGAAAAACTCATAGGAGCCCCACCACTATGGACATCCCGGATAGACGAAAGAATTTTATCCATGCTTTCTCCTTTTACGAGATAGCCCATGGCACCTGCTTTTAAAGAGTTAAAGATTTTTTCATCATCCTCAAAGCTTGTGCACATGATGAATTGGGTATCCGGCATATCCTTTCTGAGTTTCTCAATAATTTCTATTCCGAGCATGTCCTGCAGCTGAATGTCCATCATGACAACATCCGGGGAAATTTCAGAAAGATTTTTAAGCGCGGTATTTCCATCGAAGAACTGGGCAACTACCTTCATATCTTTTTGGTAATTGATCACCTTCTTCAACGCATTGTTGTAGTTCTTTTCGTCTTCTACTATGGCGATGGAAATGCTCATGTCATTTTTGTTTGAAGCAAATTTCAACAGAAAACAGATAAGAATCAATTACACCTTTGTGTAATCTTAACATTTTGAGTTTATATTATGGCCAGTTTTTATTCTATTAAATTTAATCAATTTTTCATTGCAAAAGTCAGATTCATTTAAATAAATCATCAATTATTTTGCAAGTTGATCCAGGATCGGATGATCAATACTGCTGACCGAATTCGGGGATTTGATCTGTTCAAAAATCTGAATAAGATTCTTTCCTTTTTTCAGCCATACTCCGGGAATATAGAGTGTTTGTTGCGGACCTGCTTTACTCCAATATCTTCCCAGATTCTTTCCGTTGATGAAAACAATCCCTTTTCCAAAATTCCGCATATTCAGGAAAGTATCACCTGTTTCATTCAGGTTAAATTCTGCTTCCTGAATGATGGGCGAACCATCGATCATTTTTTTAGTATTGGAAATATGTTTCGGAAACTGGTCGAAAGGCAGAGGAAACATCTCCCAATTCCCGGTGATGTCAGCCTGATTTATTTTTACTGGTTCTATAATTCCTTTTAAATTATGAACAATCTCAGCTCCATAATTGATTCTGCCCATATTTTCTACCAGAATATCCAGTTGATCTCCGGTTTTAAGATCAATTTCAAGATCATATTTTTTGTAAATCCTGTTAAGCTCACCTTTCCAAACTCCATTTACATAGATATTGGCATAGTCTCTTAATCCTTTCATTTTCAGCAGCCCTTTCTGAGCTTTATCAAATTTTCTCCGGTATAAAACATATCCGTTTCCGATATTCAGATCTTCAAAAGTAAGAGGCTGATCTTTAATGACAGGTTTTATCCTGGCAATAACATCAAAAAGGCTGCTTGTTTTTGAAAACTCAATATTGGGGATGGTGATCACTTTTGTTGGTTGGGGAATTTCAGGAAGCTTACCGTTATAGATCTTCTCAAAAATTTTCCTTAGAGCATGGTACTTAGGGGTAGCCCAACCCGATTCACTGATGGGCGCATCATAGTCATAACTGGTAAGATCAGGCTGAATGTCAAACTCCTTATTATAATTAGCTCCATTTGTAAAACCGAAGTTGGTTCCTCCATGAATCATATAGTAATTGAAAGAAATTCCGTTCTTTATATACAAGTCTGTCTGCTTCACTACTTCTTCAGTGGATACCTTTACAAAAGGTTCTGCCCAATGATCCAGCCATCCCGGATAATATTCAGCCACCATATACGGTCCCTTCCCTCCATTATATTCGTTAATGCTTTTCCTGAGGACATCAATATCACTTTCTCCATTGGCAGTAGGCAAAGCTCCTTCAATATAACCTCCTTTAAAAAGTGAGCTCCCGTCTGAAGTAAACAATGGAACAGAGATACCGCCTTTCAAAAGCATGTCTTTTATTTTATGGCTGTATTTCCTGTGCTCTTCTAATGGAATATCCTTCCTTTGGGCGACATAAGATCCAAACTCATTTTCGGCCTGCACCATGATGATTGGACCGCCATTAGTAATCTGTAAGGGAACAATCTGCTTCGACAGCTGACTGATATACTTCTCACCTTCTTCCAAAAAAGCCTTATTGTCTCTTCGTATTTCTAAATTTTTATTTTTTTGCAACCACCAGGGATAACCTCCGAACTCCCATTCTGCACAAACATAAGGTCCGGGGCGAATGATGACATATAATCCTACTTCCTGTGCTGTTTTTATAAATCTCCGTAAGTCTTTTTCTCTTGAAAAGTTCCATTTACCGGGAGCTTCTTCATGGTAATTCCAGAAAACATACGTAGTCACTGTATTCAATCCCATGGCTTTCATCATCTGCAACCGATGTTTCCAATATTCAGATGGAACTCTGGGGTAATGCATTTCTCCGGAATAGATCGTAAATGGCTTTCCGTTCAATAAAAAATGGCCCTCTTTTATTTCAAAATTCCCTTTTTGGGAAAATGCTGAATTGGCAAGGAAAACAAAAAGAATTATATATAAATATCGGCTAAAATTTCTCATATTAGAAGGCATGATTTTTGTAAAATTAAAGAATAAAAATCATATTGAATATCAAATAAAATAATCATGAGAAAAAGTATTTTAGTACTTGGAGCAGTACTTACCTTAACAGTTATTGGCTGCAAAAAAAGTGAAAGCGGAAACAAAAGCGTTATTAAAACAGACAGCTCATCAACCGTCATTACAGATACCAACGGAAAAATAGATTCTGTAACACAAAGTTCATCTACGGTAGACATTAATGGGCAGAAAACTGAAAAAACCGATTTTGTTTATAAAGCTACAGACGGAACATTGGTAAAAGTAGTATTCAAAAATGATCCAAAAGAAAATACGGTAGCGATTACCAGCAACAAAAAGACATTTACCCTTCCAAAATCTGAAACGAAAGGGGATGAAACGATCTATAAAAAAGATGATATGACTGCAAGAGTAAAAGGCGACAGTCTTCATCTTGAACAGGGTAATAATATCATTGAACTGAAAAGAACCAAAATATAAAAAAATGTCCCTCAGATTGAGGGGCATTTCTTTTTCAAATATCATCAGACTAGACCTTCGTCAGCAGGTCACCATTTATCCAGCCATATACCGGTTCTTCATCTTTGGGTGTTGCTAATAAAACATACACATAGAACCATCCAAGTTTACTTTTGATAAATTCTACTTCAGTATCCTTATTAAGCTGTACAATCGGATCAAATTCTGCACCTGGCCCTTTCCTTATATTGATATTGTTTGCCTTCACTTTATAAATATCAGCAGAGTCATCTTCTCTTCCGAATAATTTTGCTCTAAAGCTTTCCATAGGAAATGCCGGTCCCGGATCATTTTTCCTAAAAGGGGCAATATCATCATGTCCCAAAATCCCTTTAATATTATAAGTTTCCATCAGTAGCTTGCATACCTGAAAACAAACCTCAAGTTGTTTTTCAGTAAAGCTATGCCAATAAGATGTCGTGTTCTCATGCTTATGCTTGGCTGCCACTACCACATCTTTTGAATATTCTTTTTCAAACCATGCATAAAACCTGTCATTTACTTTGGTCAGTTTTCCGGGATTCTCCAGTTCTATGCCAATAGAAAAATCATTGAACCCTGATCTGTCAGACCAACGGCTCCTTCCGGCATGCCATGCTTTTCGGTTGAATTCAACCATTTGAGTAATCCTTCCGTCTCTGTCTATAATAACATGAGCGGAGGCTTTTGCCATAGGATCCTGAAACCAGTTTATAGAATTTTCAACACCGCGGTCTGCTGTAAAATGAATGATAATGTATTCCGGAACAATAATTCCCTCTTTATTGAGCGTTTCTATAAAATTAACACTCTCGCCGGAAATCGTTTTTCCTAACTTATCTTTTACGATGATCATGAAGAAGTTTTTTTTAAGGCTTCAAATTTATTCTAAAAAAATTAATTAAGCGTTAAAGAAATAGAGAAAACTATCCATATTTCGAATGATTTTCTTTAGTATCTTAGTAATGGGCTTCAATTGATGTACTTATATTCTGATTATTAATATGAATAAAATCTTCGAAAAATATTATTTTACCATTTTTTCGAGTTTCTCTTTTATAGTATTGGTATTGACTGTACTATTTTTTATAAGGTATATTGAAAAGCGGGAATAGGAATGATCCTGATGACCAAGGTAAAATGAAACAAAAAAACCACCCGGAATCCGGATGGTTTTTATTATATCTCTGAATGAATATTATTCTTCAGTTTTCTCTTCAGTAGTGTCAGCTTTAGCTTCTTCTACTGCAGGAGCATCAGCTACCTCTGCTTTCTTAGGAGCAGCAGTTGATCTTCTGCTTCTTCTTGTAGTCTTTTTCTCTTCAGCATTAGGGTTGTAAAGCTCGTTGAAATCTACCAATTCGATAAGAGCCATATCAGCAGCATCACCTGGTCTGAAACCTGTCTTAATGATTCTTGTATAACCACCGTTTCTTTCAGCGATTTTAGGAGCTACAGTTCTGAATAATTCAGCAACCGCAAATTTATTTTGAAGGTAAGAGAATACTACTCTTCTGTTGTGTGTAGTATCTTCTTTTGCTTTTGTTAATAGAGGCTCAACATATACTCTTAAAGCTTTAGCTTTAGCTACAGTAGTGTTGATTCTTTTATGCTCAATTAGAGAACAAGCCATATTAGAAAGTAAAGCACTTCTGTGAGAAGCTGTTCTTCCTAAGTGATTGAATTTTTTACCGTGTCTCATTATTAATTATTTATCAGCGTCTAACTTATATTTTGCAACGTCGAAACCGAAGTTAAGACCTTTTGAATGCACTAATTCTTCTAGTTCTGTCAAAGATTTTTTACCAAAATTTCTGAATTTCATCAAATCAGACTTACTGTAAGAAACCAATTCTCCAAGAGTTTCTACTTCAGCTGCTTTCAGACAGTTTAGGGCTCTTACAGAAAGATCCATATCTGCTAATTTAGACTTAAGAAGTTGTCTTGTATGAAGAGTTTCTTCGTCATATTGGATAGATGCTTTTACAGCTTCAGTTTCAAGCGTGATTCTCTCATCAGAGAATAGCATGAAGTGATAAATTAATATCTTAGAAGCTTCTGTTAAAGCATTCTGAGGGCTGATAGACCCGTCAGTTTCTATATCTAATACAAGTTTTTCGTAGTCTGTTTTTTGCTCTACACGATAATTTTCAATGCTGTATTGTACTTTCTTGATCGGCGTGAAAATAGAGTCGATAGCAATCGTTCCAACAGGAGCATTGTTTGACTTATTTTGTTCAGAAGGAACATATCCTCTACCTTTTTCAATATTGAAAGTAATTTCGAAAGTTACATCAGTATTTAGGTTACAAATCATTAAATCCGGGTTTAATACCTCGAATCCGTTGATCGATTTTCCTAAATCACCAGCAGTAATAACCGTTTGACCTGAAACTTTAGCAACAACCTGCTCGTTAGCCTGGCCTTCTGCTGCAGCTTTTAATCTTACCTGCTTAAGGTTAAGAATAATTTCGGTAACGTCTTCGATTACTCCTGGAATAGTTGAAAATTCGTGCTCTACACCTTCTATTTTGATAGATGAAATAGCGTATCCTTCCAGAGAAGAAAGCAACACTCTTCTCAAAGCATTACCGATTGTAAGCCCGAAACCTGGTTCTAAAGGTCTGAATTCAAATTGACCTTTAAATTCATCAGAGTTAAGTAAAATTACTTTATCGGGTTTTATGAATTGTAAAATTGCCATATTATTGGGTTGAGCAAAAATTTGATTAAAAAATTATTTAGAGTAAAGTTCGACGATAAGGTTCTCCTTGATGTCTTCCGGAATCTGGATTCTTTCAGGAGCAGAAATGAAGGTACCTTCTTTCTTCTCATCGTTGAATTGTAACCACTCATAGTTTGACTTAGAAGCCAATGCATTGGTAACAACTTCAAGAGACTTAGACTTTTCTCTTACAGTGATTACATCACCAGCTTTTACCAAGTAAGAAGGGATATTAAGAATCTCTCCGTTCACAGTGATGTGTCTGTGAGAAACTAATTGTCTAGCTCCAGATCTGGTTTTAGCAAAACCTAATCTGTAAACTACGTTATCCAATCTTGATTCACAAAGTTGTAAAAGAACTTCCCCTGTTACCCCTTTGCTTCTGTGTGCTTTCTCAAATAAGTTAGCAAACTGTCTTTCTAAAATACCGTAAGTATATTTAGCTTTTTGTTTTTCAGCTAACTGAACTGCATATTCTGATTTTTTAGCACCTCTTCTTTTGTTAGGACCGTGTTGTCCTGGCGGTTGGTTTTTTCTTTTTTCGAAGTTTTTGTCATCTCCGTAGATTGCAGCACCAAACTTTCTAGCAATCTTAGTTTTAGGTCCAATATATCTTGCCATAATGGGTAAATTCTAAAAATTAAACTCTTCTTCTTTTTGGTGGTCTACATCCGTTGTGTGGCATTGGAGTCACATCAACGATTTCGCTAACTTCAATTCCTGAATTGTGGATTGATCTGATAGCAGATTCTCTACCTGCACCTGGACCTTTCACAAACACCTTTACTCTTCTTAAACCAGCTTCGTGAGCTACAGCAGAGCAATTTTCAGCTGCCATCTGAGCAGCAAATGGAGTATTCTTTTTAGAACCTCTGAAACCCATTTTACCGGCAGAAGCCCAAGAGATAACCTCTCCGTTTTTATTTGTTAAAGAAATGATGATGTTATTGAAAGAAGCTTGAATATGTGCTTCACCAATAGCTTCAACTTTTACTTTTCTCTTCTTAACTACTTTAGTTTGTTTTGCCATAATTCCTAACGATTATTTACTAGCTTTTTTCTTGTTAGCAACAGTTTTTCTCTTTCCTTTTCGGGTTCTAGAGTTGTTTTTCGTTCTCTGGCCTCTTAAAGGTAATCCAAGTCTGTGACGTATTCCTCGTTGGCATCCTATGTCCATCAATCTCTTGATGTTCAATTGCACTTCAGATCTTAATTCTCCTTCTACTTTTACGTTTTCTAAGATATAAGTTCTGATTGCAGCCAATTCATCGTCATTCCATTCGTTGACTTTCTTGTCTTCGCTGATACCGGCAGCTTTAAGGATTTCAGAAGAAGTACTTCTTCCAACACCATAAATGTAAGTTAAACCGATAACTCCTCTTTTGTTTTTTGGTAAATCAATACCTGCAATTCTCGCCATAATTTAATTAACCTTGTCTTTGTTTAAATTTTGGGTTCTTCTTGTTGATTACGAATAGTACACCTTTTCTGCGTACGATTTTGCAATCAGCGCTTCTTTTTTTAATTGATGCTCTTACTTTCATTTTGATAGTATTTATTTTTTACAAATGCCAAATGGAATGAGAATTCCATTTGGCTAATTTGTTTTAATATCTAAATGTGATTCTCCCTTTTGTTAAATCATAGGGAGACATTTCTAGTTTTACCTTATCACCAGGTAAAAGTTTAATATAATGCATTCTCATTTTACCAGAAATATGAGCAATAAGGATATGCCCATTCTCTAGTTCTACACGGAACTGGGCGTTCGAAAGTGCTTCCGTAATAACGCCATCTTGTTCAATATGTTTTTGTTTTGCCATAAATTAATATCCAGTCGTTCTTGACAATTTAGACTGCATTAAGCCATCATAGTGATGGTTCAGCAGATAAGTATTGATCTGTTGAACTGTATCTAAAATTACACCCACCATAATCAATAGTGACGTTCCCCCGAAAAATAGGGCAAACGCATCTGTCTGAACAAAGCTTCCATGCACAATTGCTGGAAGGACTGCAAAGATAGATAAAAAAATTGCACCTGGCAAGGTAATTTTTGATAAAATATCATCTAAATAGTCAGCGGTCTCTTTTCCGGGTCTTACTTTCGGTACTAAACCTCCGTTTCTCTTTAAATCATCAGCCATCTGGTTTACCGGAATAGTAATTGCAGTATAGAAAAATGAGAAGATAATAATTAATAGCGCAAACAATACATTGTACTGCCAGCTAAAAACATTCTTGAAACCTGCAAGAAAAGTGTTAGATTCATCGAATTTTGTTAATAATCCTGGTACGAACATCAATGCCTGAGCAAAGATAATCGGCATTACACCAGCAGCATTTACTTTCAATGGAATCCATTGTCTTGCGCCCTGCATAAGATTTCTGTTTACACCTCCTCTTGCTTGAGCTCTGCTTACATACTGAATTGGAATTTTTCTAACAGCTACTGATAAGATCACTGCTAAAAGAACTACCAACATCCAGAATAATACTTCAATAAGGATCATGATAGATCCCATTCCTCCTTTTCCGTTCTGCACGGCCATCTCCTGTACGAATGCCTCAGGTAATCTTGAAAGGATCCCCACCATAATAAGGATAGAGATACCATTTCCGATTCCTTTATCGGTAATCTTTTCACCTAACCACATTGCAAACACTGAACCACCTACAAGTATAACAATACTTGGTAACCAGAACATGATTGAATTGGGTTCTACAAAATATGCAGATTGGAACTGAGCATATGGTAAGAATAATTGAGTAATAGAAGTTAAGTAAGAAGGTGCCTGTACCAGACAAACCCCGATCGTTAACCATCTTGTAATTTGGTTCAATGTATTTCTACCTGACTCTCCATCTTTCTGAAGCTTCTGAAGATAAGGAATAGCCATCCCCATCAACTGAACAATAATAGAAGCAGAAATATAAGGCATGATACCCAACGCCATTACGGAAGCGTGGCTGAAAGCCCCCCCCGTAAACGACGAAAGCAAGCCAAGGAGACCTGCTCCTTGCTTGTTACCGCCTTGATTTTTATAATGCTCTAAGAGATCTCCCACCTCTGCAAGGTTAATTGCGGGAAGTGAGATATAAGATGCGAATCTATACACAAGGATAATCCCTAAAGTGAAGAGAATTTTATCTCTTAATTCTTTAAGACTCCAAATATTTTTAAGTGTTTGTATAAATTCTTTCATTAGTAAGTATTATAAGGTAATTGCTTTTCCACCTGCTTTAGCAATAAGCTCTTCAGCAGATTTCGTGAATTTATCAGCAGAGATTGAAACCGCAGATTTCAATTCTCCTCTACCCATAATTTTCACTAATTCGTTTTTAGAAACGATACCGTTTGCTACTAAAACTTCTTTCGTGATCTCTCCAGTGATGGATTTGTTCTCGATTAAAGTTTGGATAGTATCAAGGTTAACACCTCTAAACTCTTTTCTGTTTACGTTTTTGAATCCGAATTTCGGTAATCTTCTTTGTAAAGGCATCTGTCCACCTTCGAAACCGATTTTCTGAGAATAACCAGCTCTAGCTTTTTGACCTTTGTGTCCTTTTGTTGAAGTACCTCCTTTTCCAGAACCCTGACCTCTACCAATTCTTTTTGAGTTGAAAGTAGATCCTGCAGCTGGTTGTATGTTATTTAAATTCATTTTAATTTCTCTTTTATAAAATTATTTTTGAACTTCAAGTAAGTGACCTACAGCAGCGATCATTCCTAAGATAGAAGGAGTAGCTTCGTGCTCTACAACTTGATGAAGTTTTTTTAATCCTAATGCTTCAAGCGTTCTCTTTTGGGTTTTTGTTCTACCAATAGCGCTTCTTACTTGCTTTACTTTAATTGTTGCCATTGTTTTAATTATTAACCGTTAAACACTTTACTTAGAGAAATTCCTCTCATTCTAGCAATCTCTTCAGGTCTTCTGATGTCTAATAACGCTTTGAAAGTAGCTTTCACCACGTTGTGAGGGTTAGAAGATCCTTTAGATTTTGAAAGGATATCGTGAATACCAGCAGATTCCAATACTGCTCTTACCGCACCACCGGCGATAAGTCCTGTACCGTGAGAAGCAGGTCTTAAGAAGATATCTGCACCACCGTATCTAGCAGTAGTTTGGTGAGGAATAGTGTGGTTCATTACAGGAACTTTCACAAGGTTTTTCTTAGCGTCTTCAACTGCTTTAGCAATTGCAGAAGCAACCTCTTTAGATTTTCCTAATCCGAAACCGATAACACCTTCTTCATTTCCTACTACAACAATAGCAGAAAATCCGAAAGCTCTACCTCCTTTTGTTACTTTTGTTACTCTGTTAACAGCTACGAGACGATCTTTTAATTCTAATCCTCCCGGTTTTACTCTTTCTATATTATCTAGTCCTAACATATTTTCCGAAATTTAATGATTAGAATTTAAGTCCTCCTTCTCTTGCACCGTCAGCTAGAGCTTTTACTCTACCGTGGTATACGAATCCGTTTCTGTCGAATACAATACTTTCGATTCCTGCAGCGATAGCTTTAGCAGCGATAGCTTTACCAACAGCAGCAGAAACTTCAGTCTTAGTACCTTTAGCGTCTACACCTTTTTCTCTAGAAGAAGCAGATGCTAGCGTTGTACCATTTTTATCGTCGATTAACTGAGCGTAAATTTCCTTATTACTTTTGTATACAGATAATCTTGGCAATTCAGAAGAACCAGAGATTTTCCCTCTTACTCTTCTTTTGATTCTTATTCTTTTTTCTAATTTACTTAATGCCATAATACTTATAATTTATTAAGCAGATTTACCAGCTTTACGTCTAACAATTTCTCCTACGAATTTCACACCTTTTCCTTTGTATGGTTCAGGCTTTCTGAAAGAACGGATCTTTGCAGCTACCATCCCTAGAAGTTGGTTGTCGTGAGACGTTAAAGTAATAATTGGGTTTTTACCTTTTTCAGTCAATGTATCAACTTTTACTTCGTTTGGAAGTTCCAATACGATACCGTGAGAGAATCCTAAAGCTAGCTCAAGTTTTTGACCTGCGTGTGATGCTCTATATCCTACCCCTACTAGTTCAAGTTTCTTTTCGAAACCTGCACTTACACCAACAATCATGTTGTTGATTAACGCTCTGTATAAACCGTGAAGCGCTTTGTGTTGCTTAGAATCAGATGGTCTGTTTACGTTAAGTTCACCATCTTTTTGTTCTATAGTAATTCCTGCTGTAAGCTCTTGAGAAAGTTCTCCTTTTGCTCCTTTTACAGTTACTACACCTTCGTTTTCAGTGATTGTAACTCCAGCTGGAATTGTTATAATTGCTTTACCAATTCTTGACATTTTCCTCTGATTAAAAATTAATAAACATAGCAGATTACTTCACCGCCTACTTTCTCTTCTCTAGCTTTCTTGTCAGTCATTACTCCCTTAGAAGTAGAGATGATAGAAATACCCAAACCGTTTAGTACTCTTGGAAGTTCAGTAGAACCTTTGTACTGTCTCAAACCTGGTCTTGAAGCTCTTTGAATAGACTTAATAGCAGGTTTGTTAGTTTGCTTATCGTACTTTAAAGCGATTTTGATCACTCCTTGAACAGCGTTATCTTCAAACTTGTAGTTTAAGATATACCCTTGATCAAATAGGATCTTAGTAATCTCCTTTTTGATTTTCGATGCAGGAATTTCCACCACTTTGTGGCCTGCGCTTTGTGCGTTCCTTACTCTTGTTAGGAAATCTGAAATTGGATCTGTTACCATTTTTCTTTTATAAATTATTGGTTAAAGAACAATCAGTTTTGCAAAGACTTGAAGAGTAAAATATCAGACGTCAGAAATCTTCAGTCTGATATTTTTATCTTTAGTATCTGAACAACTTAATTGTTCCGATTTTTTATCTAGTGATGATTACCAGCTAGCTTTTCTTACACCTGGGATAAGACCGTTGTTTGCCATTTCTCTGAAAGTTACTCTGGAAATACCGAACGTTCTCATGTATCCTCTTGGTCTACCTGTTAGTTTACATCTGTTGTGTAATCTTACAGGAGAAGCATTTTTAGGCAATTTTTGAAGTCCTTCGTAATCACCAGCCTCTTTAAGAGCTTGTCTTTTAGCAGCGTATTTAGCAACTAGTGCTTCTCTTTTGCGCTCACGCGCTTTCATTGATTCTTTAGCCATTTCTTAGTTCTTTTTAAATGGTAAACCGAAGTGAGTTAATAATGCTTTAGCTTCTTTATCTGTTTTCGCAGTTGTTACGAAGGTGATGTCCATCCCTTGGATTTTTTTCACTTTGTCAATTACGATTTCAGGGAAGATAATCTGCTCAGTAATACCTAAGTTGTAGTTACCTCTACCATCGAAACCATCAGCTTTAATACCAGAGAAATCTCTGATACGTGGTAAAGCTGAAGAAGTAAGTCTGTCTAAAAACTCATACATTCTGTTTGCTCTCAATGTTACTTTAGCACCTACAGGCATTCCTTTTCTCAATTTGAAAGCAGCTTCGTCTTTCTTAGAGATTGTACCAACAGCCTTTTGACCAGTGATATTTGTAAGCTCTTCTACAGCATAATCAATGATTTTCTTATCTGCAGTAGCATCTCCTAAACCTTGTGATACAACGATTTTCTCTAATCTAGGTACTTGCATTACTGACTTATACCCGAATTCTTCCATCATTGCAGGAACAATCGTTTCTTTATATGCTTTTTTGGGTCTTGCTATAAATTCCATGTGTTAATTCAAATTATAAAGTTTCACCCGTTTTTTTGTTGATTCTTACTTTCTTATCTCCTTCGATTTTGTAACCGATTTTGATAGCTTTTCCGTCTTTACCAACTAAAGCTACGTTTGAGATATGAATAGAAGCTTCTCTTTCAACGATTCCTCCTTGAGGGTTTGAAGCTGAAGGCTTAACGTGCTTTTTGATGATGTTAAGTCCTGCAACAATTACTCTAGGGTCTCTTCCTTCTTTCTTGATCACTTCAATAACTTCACCAGTCTTACCTTTGATATCTTTCTTACCAGTAGTAATGATTACGTTATCTCCTCTTTTTATTTTTAACTTTGACATTTCTTTAAAAAATTTTAAAAATTAAAGTACTTCAGGAGCTAATGAAATGATTTTCATATATTCTTTGTCTCTCAACTCACGAGCAACCGGTCCGAAAACACGCGTTCCTCTCATTTCTCCCGCTGCGTTTAGTAATACACAAGCATTGTCGTCGAATTTGATGTATGAACCATCTTTTCTTCTTACTGCTTTTTTAGTTCTTACTACTACAGCTTTAGATACCTGACCTTTTTTTGCGTTTCCTGATGGTGTAGAATCTTTGATCGTAACAACGATTTTATCACCAACTGAAGCATATCTTCTTCTGGTTCCTCCCAGAACTCTGATAACTAGTACTTCTTTTGCACCTGTGTTATCAGCAACTTTTAATCTTGATTCTGTTTGTAACATTATTACTTAGCTTTTTCAATGATTCTTACTAATCTCCATCTCTTGCTCTTGCTCAAAGGTCTAGTTTCTTGGATCAAAACTGTATCACCTTCTGTGCATTCGTTGTTCTCGTCGTGTGCAGTATATTTTTTCGTTTTTAGAACGAATTTACCGTACATCGGGTGCTTTACTCTTGTAGTTTCACTAACAACAATAGTTTTTTCCATTTTATTGCTGGAAACCACTCCGATTCTTTCTTTTCTTAAATTTCTATCCATTGTAAAATGAAATTATTGTTTGTTAGTTAACTCAGTGTTTAGTCTTGCGATTGTCTTTCTCAAATCTCTGATTTGAATAGGGTTTTCAATTGGGCTGATCGCATGAGCTAATTTCAATTTAGAATATTGAGCTTTTGCTTCAGTTAATTGAGCTTGAATATCACCCGCGCTTAAATTTTTAATATCAGCTTTTTTCATTGTATTCAAAGATTATAGAGGTTTAACAAAATCGTTAGCAACTACGAATTTAGTAACTACTGGTAATTTCTGTGCTGCAAGTCTAAGAGCTTCTTTCGCTACTTCGTAAGGAACTCCACCAACTTCGAACATAATTTTACCTGGTTTTACTACAGCTACCCAGTATTCAACAGCACCTTTACCTTTACCCATACGTACTTCCGCTGGTTTTTTAGTAATTGGCTTATCCGGGAAGATTTTGATCCATAGTTGACCTTCTCTCTTCATATATCTTGTCGCAGCGATACGAGCCGCTTCAATTTGTCTAGCTGTGATCCAAGCTCCTTCCGTTGCTTTGATCCCAAAAGTTCCGTAAGCAAGTTGACTACCTCTTTGGGCATTCCCCTTCATCTTCATCTTGTGAACTCTACGGAATTTGGTTCTTTTTGGTTGTAACATAATTTCTAAATTTTAGATTTTAGATTTTAGATTTTAGATTTTTTTTAATTTTAAAAAAGTAACGGTAATTTAAAATTCAAAATTTCTAATCTAAAATTTTAATTATTATTGTTATTGTTGTTGTTTTTTCTAGGTCTTCTGTTGTCTCTGTCTCCTCCTCTGTTTCCTCTGTCTGACTGACCTCCTTTTTTCTGTTGTCCCACTAGTGGCGAAAGTTCTCTTTTACCGTAAACTTCACCTTTCATGATCCAAACTTTTACACCTAGTCTACCGTAAGTAGTGTGAGCTTCTGCCCAGTGGTAATCGATATCAGCTCTGAAAGTTGACAATGGAATTCTTCCTTCTTTGAAAGATTCTGATCTTGCCATTTCAGCTCCGTTCAATCTACCAGAGATTTGAACTTTGATACCTTCAGCACCCATTCTCATAGTACTTGCCATTGCCATTTTAACAGCTCTTCTGTAAGAAATTCTGTTTTCAATTTGCTTAGAAATACTATCAGCAACTAGTACAGCATCTAATTCAGGTCTTTTGATTTCGAAAATATTGATTTGAATATCCTTACCTGTAAGTTTCTTCAATTCTTCTTTCAATTTATCAACTTCCTGACCTCCTTTACCGATGATAAGTCCCGGTCTAGCAGTAGTGATTGTAACTGTTACTAATTTAAGGGTTCTTTCAATATAGATTTTTGAAATACCACCTTTAGATAATCTAGCCTCAAGGTATCTTCTGATTTTGTAGTCTTCAGCGATTCTGTCTCCATAATCGTTTCCACCAAACCAGTTAGAATCCCATCCTCTGATGATACCTAATCTATTACCAATTGGATTTGTCTTCTGTCCCATACCTTGATTAATTTTCTTTATTACCTAAGATTAATGTAACGTGGTTAGATCTTTTTCTGATTCTATACCCTCTACCTTGTGGAGCTGGTCTTAGTCTCTTCAATTGTCTTGCACTATCCACGAAGATTTCTTTAACGATAAGGTTAGCTTCTTCAATATCCGCACCTTCGTTTTTAGTCTGCCAGTTTGCCATAGCAGAAAGAAGTAATTTCTCTAACTTGTTAGATGCATCCTTCTTAGAATATTTTAGGATATAAAGAGCTTTATCTACCTGCTCTCCTCTAATGATATCAGCAACTAATCTCATTTTTCTTGGAGAAGACGGGCAATTATTTAATGAAGCTTTTACAACGTCTTTGTTAGCTTCTTTTCTTGCGATTGAACTATCTTGTTTTCTTGATCCCATGATTATCTGCTTCCTTTGTTTTTGTTACCACCATGACCTCTGAAAGATCTTGTTGGAGAAAATTCGCCTAACTTGTGACCAACCATGTTTTCTGTAACGTAAACTGGGATAAAAGATTTCCCGTTGTGTACAGCAATAGTTTGTCCTACGAAGTCCGGAGAGATCATCGATGCTCTAGACCAAGTTTTGATAACTGTCTTCTTACCAGACTCTATATTTGCCTGAACCTTCTTATCTAAAGTATGATGAATGAACGGTCCTTTCTTAAGTGATCTTGCCATAATTATTTTCTTTTAGATACGATGTAACGGTTAGACACTTTGTTTTTCTTTCTAGTTTTGTAACCTTTAGCTGGTTTACCGTTTCTAGATCTTGGGTGACCTCCTGAAGAACGTCCTTCACCACCTCCCATTGGGTGATCAACTGGGTTCATTACAACCGCTCTTGTTCTTGGTCTTCTACCTAACCATCTGCTTCTACCAGCCTTACCTGATACAGTTAATTGGTGATCTGAGTTGGAAACTGATCCAATCATTGCCATACATTCAGTAAGGATCATTCTTGATTCTCCTGAAGGCAATTTGATGATTGCATATTTACCATCTCTAGATGTTAATTGAGCTGAAGAACCAGCACTTCTTGCTAAAATTGCACCTTGACCAGGTTTCATTTCAACACAAGAAATTACAGTACCTAAAGGAATGTTTTTCAACTTCATTGCGTTACCTACATTTGGCTCTACACTTTCACCAGAAATTACTTTCTGATCAACTTTGATACCGTTTGGAGCGATGATATATCTCTTCTCTCCGTCAGCATACTCAAGTAATGCGATAAATGCAGTTCTGTTTGGATCGTATTCTACAGATTTTACAGTTGCTTCAACGTTTGCTTTGTTTCTTTTGAAGTCAATAATTCTGTATTTCTTTTTGTGTCCACCTCCGGTGTAACGCATGGTCATTTTACCTGTATTGTTACGTCCACCTGACTTTTTAATACCAACAACTAGAGATTTCTCTGGCTTGTTAGTAGTAATTTCCTCAAAATTGTTTACAATTCTGAATCTCTGTCCCGGGGTGATAGGTTTTAATTTTCTAACAGACATTACTATTATTTATAATTAATAATTAATTTACAGCAAAAATATCGATAACCTCACCTTCAGCAAGTTTGATTACCGCTTTTTTCAATTTGTTTGTCTTTCCTACTTGAAGACCTTTTTTAGTGTATTTTGAAGAAACCTTCGGAGCATAAATCATTGTGTTAACGTCTGCTACTTTTACACCGTAAGCTGCTTCAACAGCCTTTTTGATCTCGATCTTATTCGCCTTAGGGTTTACTAAGAAAGAATAAGTACCTCTTAAATCTGTAAGGTAGTTAGCCTTTTCTGAAATAACTGGTTTAATAATAACTGACATGACTTATTTCTTTAAATTTTCCTGGAATTTTTCAACTGCACCTTCTAAGAAAATGATCTCACCAGCGTTTACTAAATCGTAAGAACTGATTTCGTTGAAGTTCATTACTTTAGTTTTAGGTAAGTTTCTTGAAGATAAATACACATTCTTGTTAGCTTCAGGAAGAACGAATAAAGACTTCTTACCGTTAAGTTCCAATGCGTTCAATACATTGATGAAATCTTTAGTCTTAGGAGCTCCAAAGCTCAAATCTTCTAAAACTTTAATGCTGTTGTCTCTCATTTTTTGAGATAAAACAGATTTCTTAGCTAATCTCTTAAGAGCTTTGTTCAATTTGAATCTGTAGTCTCTTGGTTTTGGTCCGAATACTCTACCTCCACCTCTGAAAGTTGGAGATTTAATATCACCATATCTAGCAGATCCAGATCCTTTTTGCTTCTTAAGCTTTTTAGTAGAAGCAGTAATTTCGCTTCTTTCTTTTGCTTTATGAGTTCCTTGTCTTTGTGCAGCAAGGTACTGTTTAACTTCTAAGTAAACCGCGTGCTGATTTGGCTCAATTCCGAATACTGTTTCGTCTAGAGTTACTTTTCTTCCGGTCTCTTTTCCTGATGTATTTAATACTACTAGTTCCATTTTCTGATAATTACATAAGAATTTTTAGCTCCCGGAACAGCACCTTTTACTACTAAAAGATTTTGTTCTTGATCAACTTTTAACACTTGAAGGTTTTGAACAGTTACCTGCTTACCTCCCATTCTTCCAGCCATTCTCATCCCTTTGAATACTCTTGAAGGGTCAGATCCAGCACCGATAGAACCTGGAGCTCTAAGTCTGTTGTGCTGACCATGAGTTGCCTGCATTACACCTCCAAATCCGTGTCTTTTAACAACACCTTGGAAACCTTTACCTTTTGAAGTTCCTGTTACATCTACATACTCACCTTCCATGAATAGATCAACTTTCACTTCCTCTCCTACTTTCACTTCATCAACGAATTCTCTGTAGAACTCTACCAATTTAGCTTTAGGAGCAGAACCAGCCTTTTTAAAATGACCAGCTAACGCTTTACCAACGTTCTTCTCACTCTTGTCATCGAAACCTAATTGAACAGCTTTATAACCGTCTTTTTCTAAGGTTCTGACCTGTAAAACCGAGCATGGACCAGCTTGAATAACTGTACAAGGAATGTTTTTCCCTTCTTCGTTAAACAAAGATGTCATACCGATTTTTTTACCAATAATACCTGACATTGTTTATGTTATAATAAAATTTATCCTTTATTTTTTTCCATTTTTCGGAAGTCTGAAGTGATTTCTACTTTTGATATAGGCACACTACGCTCCTAAAATGAGTGTGCAAATTTATGAATAATTTTGTAACTGACAAATATTTCAACTAAAATATTTTGATTTTTAATCATTTAGATCATTTTCGAAAAACAGAACAGGTTTTACAAAAAAGAATTCATCATAAAAAATACACTTCACCTCCGCCACACTTTTCAGCAACGCTAAGGCTAACTGCAAGACGCAAAAAAAATGCCATAACTACAGGATAATGAAATATTTCGCCACTTTTTCCTTATTTTTTCTGAAGCCATCAGATCACTGACAAAAAAAACACAATCATATCCCGATTTGTCATGATGACAATTTTACTTGCACTCAATAAAAAAACCTTGTGCATTCACAAGGTTTGTATTTCATAACGAGATAAGATGACAAAATCAACATCCGTTTTTCTATCAGCATACATAATATGATGATTCTATTTGATAACACTCACTCCAATTTCTTCCAAATTCAACTGGTCTTCTGATGAAATTCCATTATCCGTAATCAGATAATCGATCTTGTCGAGAGATCCGATCTTACCGAAGCCCTTTTTATTCAGCTTCGAAGAATCGGCAAGAATAATCGTCTGATCTGCACATTCAATCATCACCTGGTTCAGATGTGCCTCTGCAGCATTGGAAGTACTGATCCCAAATTCCGGATCAATACCATCTACTCCCAGGAAAAGTTTATTACAGGAAAACTGTTTGAGGATTCCCTCAGAAATAGAACCCACTATAGAGGTAGAACTCTTCCTCACCTCGCCTCCTAATTGAATGATATTAATATTGGGATTATTGCAAAGTTCGATAGCCACTCGTAAAGAAGAAGTCAATACCGTAAGCGGACCGAAATTCACCAGCATCCTGGCGAGATAATGCATCGTAGTTCCAGAAGCCAGAATAATACAATCATTTTCATGAATCAATGAAAGCGCTGCCCTGGCAATAGCCTGCTTTGCCTCTACATTAATATTTTCCTTTTCTCCTACATTTTTTTCATAAGCATACCTCACCTGCTTACTAGCCCCACCATGATTTCTGAAAAGAAGTCCTAAACTTTCAAGATAGTTCAGATCCTTTCGGATCGTAACCGAAGACACATTAAATTTTTCGCACAGATCCTGAACAAGAACATGTCCTTTCTCGTCAAGTTCTTTCAATATTTCATCATGCCTCGGAATTAGCTTTTCCATTTTATTCGTTTCATCAAAAGTACCGCTTTTTTTCCATTCCTTAAAATTTCATTTATTTTCTTTTTGCTTTCATTTTTAATTTATATATTTGAAAACGAAACATAAACGAAACATTTATGAAACGAAACGAAGAACTCAGTAAGTTAACCCATGTAAAAGAATGGGACTTTATTGTCATAGGAGGTGGAGCTAGTGGTTTAGGGTCAGCATTAGACGCAGTAAGCAGAGGATTCAAAACTTTATTGCTTGAATCTCATGACTTTGCGAAAGCAACATCCAGCAGAAGTACCAAATTGGTACATGGTGGAGTAAGATATTTGGCACAGGGAGATGTAGGATTGGTAAAAGAAGCATTAAAAGAAAGAGGTCTTTTGGCCAAAAATGCGGCTCATATTGTAAAAAACCAGTCTTTCATTATTCCTAATTATACATGGTGGGGCGGAATCTATTATAAAATAGGATTATCCGTTTATGATTTCCTTGCCGGAAAACTAAGTTTGGGAAAAACGAAATACATTAGCAAATCGAAAACCGTTGAAAAACTGCCCACGATTGAACAAAACCACCTGATGAGCGGTGTTGTTTACCAGGATGGGCAATTTGATGACGCAAGACTGGCGATTAACCTTACCCAGACCATTATTGAAAAAGGAGGAACAGCCATCAATTATATGAAAGTGGTTGGCCTTTTGAAAAATGATTCCGGTAAAATTATCGGGGTTACTGCTGAAGATCAGTTCAGCCAGGAACAATACCAGATTCATGGAAATGTGGTCATCAATGCCACAGGGGTATTTACCAATGATATTCTTAATATGAACAATCCTAAGCATGGAAAATTTGTTGTTCCAAGCCAAGGAATCCATTTGGTACTGGATAAATCTTTCCTGAAAAGTGATGATGCCATCATGATTCCGAAAACTTCAGACGGCAGAGTTCTGTTTGTTGTTCCATGGCATGACAGAGCTTTGGTAGGAACTACAGATACTTTATTAAAAGATGAAAGTTTCGAACCTCGTGCTTTGGAAGAAGAGATCAGTTTCGTTTTAAATACCGCAAGACAATATCTGTCTAAAAAACCAACCCGTGAGGATGTAAAATCTGTTTTTGCCGGGCTTCGTCCGCTTGCCGCGCCTAAAGACGGAAGCAAAAGTACTAAAGAGGTTTCCCGAAGCCATAAAGTAGTTACCTCCGACACAGGACTCATCTCCATCATCGGAGGAAAGTGGACCACTTACCGTAAAATGGCAGAGGATACGGTAAATGAAGCGATGAAAGTTCACAGACTGGGAAATAGTCCGTCTAAAACAGAACATCTTTCTATTCATGGGAATGTGAAACCTGAACAGGTAGACAGAACCAATCATTTATATGTTTACGGATCAGACATCCCAGCCATAAAAGCTTTACAGGAAAGCAACCCACGTTATGCTCAAAAGATCCACCCTGATCATCCTTTCACCGTAGCAGAAATAGTATGGGCCGTAAGACAGGAAATGGCAGAAACCATTGAGGATATTCTGGCCAGAAGGGTACGTCTTTTATTTTTAGATGCAAGAGCAGCGATTGACAGCGCACAAAATGTTTCCAGAATTATTGCTGAAGAAAAAGGATATTCTGAAGAATGGGCACAGAAACAGGAAAATGAATTCATTGATCTGGCCAGAGGGTATTTATTAACCCCTTATTCGCCTAAAGTTATTAACCTAAATTAACACTACATACATATATGAATGAAAAATTAATCCTCGCTCTAGATCAGGGAACAACTTCCTCCAGAGCGATTCTATTCAACCACAGTGGAGAGATCAGGTATGTATCTCAAAAAGACTTCAGACAGATATTCCCTACCCCGGGTTGGGTAGAGCACGACCCGAATGAAATATGGTCATCACAGATCTCCGTGGCGGCTGAAATTATAGCAAAAGCCGGGATCTCCGGATTGGAAGTAGCTGCTATCGGGATTACCAATCAGCGTGAAACTACCGTAGTTTGGGATAAAGAAACAGGAGAGCCTATTTATAATGCCATTGTATGGCAAGACCGAAGAACATCCAAATATTGTGATGAATTAAAAGAACAAGGTCATGCGGAAACCATAAGAGAGAAAACAGGTCTTGTATTAGATGCCTATTTCTCTGCTACCAAATTAAAATGGATTCTCGACAATGTAGATGGAGCAAGAGAAAAAGCAGAAGCCGGGAAATTATGTTTCGGAACTGTTGATACATGGCTTGTCTGGAAACTTACCCGTGGCAAAATGTTCATCACCGATGTATCCAATGCCAGCAGAACAATGCTACTGAACATCCACACTCTGGAGTGGGACGATGATCTTTTGGAATTATTCAATATTCCCAAAGCGATCCTTCCTGAGGTGAAACAGAGCAGTGAAGTATACGGAGAAACAGCCACTACCCTGTTTTCCACTAAAATTCCTATTGCCGGAATCGCAGGAGATCAACAGGCGGCCTTATTCGGACAGATGTGTACTTCTCCCGGAATGGTAAAGAATACTTACGGAACAGGATGTTTCTTATTAATGAATACAGGAAAAGAAGCTGTTTCTTCTAAAAACAACCTTCTTACCACAGTAGCATGGAAGATCAATGGAGAAGTCAATTATGCTTTAGAAGGAAGTGTTTTTGTAGGCGGAGCTGCTATCCAATGGTTGAGAGACGGGCTTAAGCTGATCGATTCTTCTGATCAGGTCAATGAACTGGCAGCTTCTGTTGAAGATAATGGCGGTGTTTATTTTGTCCCTGCTCTTACCGGACTAGGCGCCCCTCACTGGGATCAATATGCAAGAGGAACTGTTGTAGGAATCACCCGAGGAACTACCGACGGACATATTGCAAGAGCTACTTTAGAAGGAATTGCATTTCAGGTTTATGACATTGTAAAGGCCATGGAAGCTGATTCCGGAAGAGAAAGTCTTGAATTGAGAGTAGATGGTGGTGCTTCAGCAAGTGACCTGCTTATGCAGATACAGTCTAATTTATTCGGATTTAAAATAACAAGGCCAAAAACTTTAGAAACTACAGCTCTTGGTGCTGCTTATCTTGCCGGTCTTGCCGTAGGATACTGGAAAAGCATCGACGAAATACAGGCTCAATGGATTGTAGATAAAGATTTCCATCCTCAACTGGAAAGAGAAAAAGTGGATAAAATGATCCATATGTGGGACAAAGCTGTTTCCCGCGCTCAAAACTGGATAGAAGATTAATTTCCTGACCTTAAAAAAACTCACATGACTCCATTTATTGCAGAATTAATAGGCACAGCACTCCTTGTATTATTAGGAAATGGTGTTGTAGCCAACGTTGTATTGAAAGATACTAAAGGAAATAATTCAGGCTGGATTGTAATTACCACCGCATGGGCACTTGCTGTTTTTGTAGGAGTAACAGTTTCAGGGCCTGTAAGCGGTGCCCATCTGAATCCCGCAGTGACCATTGGTCTGGCCACTGCCGGAAAATTCTCTTGGGATCTCGTTCCGTCTTATATCGCTGCTCAGATGATCGGCGGAATGCTGGGAGCATTTCTTGTATGGCTCTTTCATAAGGATCATTTTGCGATTACGGAAGACGAAGGCGCCAAACTGGCCTGTTTCAGTACCAGTCCTGCTATCAGAAAAACATCCTCCAATCTTATCAGTGAAATCATTGGAACATTTGTCCTTGTCTTTGTGATCTTTTATTTTTCAGATCCAAGTATTTCTCTTCATGCCGATCCGTCAGCAAAAGTAGGTCTTGGCTCTGTAGGTGCAATCCCTGTCACGTTTCTTGTTTGGGTAATCGGATTATCATTGGGAGGAACTACAGGATACGCCATCAACCCGGCAAGAGATCTTGCACCAAGAATTATGCATGCTATTCTTCCGGTAAAAGGGAGCAGCGATTGGAGCTATGCCTGGATTCCTGTGTTAGGACCTGTTACCGGAGCCGTACTTGCGGCATTAGTATTCACGATGTTAAAATAAAAAACTAAGAATACAATGACGAAAATCTTAAAGGGAATCTTCCTGCTTGTATTAGGCACAGGAAAATTATTTTCCCAGGAAAGCAGCGAAACGGGCACTGCCAAAGAAGGCAGACTTGATTTTACAGCCAATATTCAGAACAATCACCTATGGAGAGGATTGATCATCACGGATAAACCCGTGGTTATGGGAAACCTTTCTTATGCGCTGGATGCTGAAAAGAAATGGAAAGTAGGTATTTGGGGAGCTTCAGCCCTTGCAGATGATAAGGACAATACCCATTATAAGGAGATCAATTACTATGTTCAGTATTCTAACGGACGTTTTTATATCGGATTATGGGATCTTTACAACTCAAGGAATATCAACACGGCTGTTGCTGCAGATGACATTTTCAGTTATTCTCAAAGGAGAACGGCTCACATTATCGATTTAAGAACGAATTATACCTTTGGACCGTCTTTTCCAATCAATATTGAAGCTGACATCATGCTGTACGGAGGAGCCAATGCGGGAGAAGTGATCCTGGAGCCGGATGGAAGCTATAAAAAGAACAGATATTCTACTTATGTTCAGGCAAGCTATCCTGTGATCAGTGGACAAAAAGTGAATCTTGACGCTTTTGTAGGAGCAGGATTTTCATTAAACGGCAATACCTTTTTGTATGGCAATGGAAAAAATAATTTTGATATTGTCAATGTGGGGGTAAAAGCCGGAAAGGTCATTAAAATCACAGACCACTACAGTCTTCCCGTTTCTATGATGGCCATGTGGAATCCTTCTAATAAGTATGCAAGGATTCAGTTGGCGGCAACTGTTTTTTAATCTGATTTTACTTCATGATATAGGCCACTCCTTTTGGGGTGGTTTTTTATATATGCAGGGAAACTAAACCACTCCGTCAAAAATTCTTTGAATTTTTGACACCCCTCCAAAGGAGGGGAATGCTCTTACAAATTGTAGATCATTGTTGGCAAGCAAGTTTGAGAGTTTAGGATTTGCCATTGATCATAAATCACCGGGATTTTACGGTTTATGGTTTGGACAGATATTTTTACCTTTGAATAAAAAAGAATATGAAAAAGATTTTCAGTGCAATGATGTTGTGCATTAGTATGTTTGCTTTTGCACAGCAGGCAAAACTTCCCTTTGTAGGCCACAGAAGTTTTGATATTATGGAAGGCTATAGTGGTACAGGAACTCCTCATTATTATCTGGATGTGAAAAAAAACGGAGATGTCTTTTTTGGATATATACAGGTGAATCAGGCCAATCAAAAAGAGACTAAAGAGGAAGTAAATGCTGGGAAATACGCTCCCAATAAAGTCATGAAAGTACATTTCAAAAAAGGTGAAGAAACTTTCTTTGTCAAATTTGATAAAAATAAGATTTTTATGACCGATGAGAAAGGAAATGTTCTGAATCTTGAAGGCTGCTGTTCTGCTAAAGAAAGCATGGATAAGGATACGTGTAATTGTGAGAGTGAGTTGTATGAGTAGGGATAATATTTAACCACCCCGTCAAATCGAAGATTTGCCACCTCTCCAAGGGAGGGGAATGATTATATCGATTTTGTTCCTTGTAGGCATGAGGGTTGGGGAATACCAATTATATTTTTCCACTTTATCACCGGGATTTTACGGTTTATGGTTTAGGTAAATATCTTTACTTTTGAAGAATCAATTTTGCACACCTCAGTATGAAAATACTAAAGATTTTATGGATTTTATTTTTTATGGTTTCCTGCAGTGAAAAAGAAAATCACCCTTACACATTTTATTATTGGAAAACGAATCTGAAGCTTGACCAGGAAGAGAAGAAAGTTTTAGATCACGCACCTGTTCCTTTTTTATATACAAGATTTTTCGATGTAGATAAGGTAGGCGGAAAATTCCAGCCTGTTGCTGTTATTACAAAAGATAAGAGTTTCCAGACGGCTAAGCAGATCGTGCCAACTGTTTTTATCACAAACCCAACTTTAGTCGGAATTAGCCCGGAAGAAATCAGATTTCTGGCTGAAAGCGTTCATCACCTGGTTCAGAAGAAAGCAGAAGAATACCATTTAAAGATTAATAATGAAATTCAAATCGACTGCGACTGGACTGCAGGCACACGGGATGATTATTTTAAATTTTTAAAAGAACTTAAAAAAATTTCCGGAAAGGAAATTACCTGCACATTGCGCCTTCATCAGGTTAAAGATAAAAAACAAACAGGAATTCCCCCTGTTGATAAAGTTTATCTGATGTGCTACTCTACTTCTTCCCCATTAGAAAAATCAGATAAAAATTCTATTCTGGATGTGAATATCCTGAAAAGCTATCTTTCGAAAATGGAAGACTATCCTGTCAAAAAAATTGAAGTGGCATTACCTATTTATTCATGGGGAATCATTACAAATCATCTTGGCAAGCATAGACTCATCAATGCTCTTTCTAAAAAAGATCTCAACAACCCTAACTTTAAGAAGATGTCAGACTTTGAGGCTGAAGTTCTGAAAGACGGCTTTTATTTCGGTAATTACCTCAATAAAGGTTTTACAATAAAGTTTGAAGAAATTTCGAAAGAACAGCTGGAAGACGTAACCCGTTTTCTCCAGAAAAAAATACCTCACTTTAATATTATTTATTATCAATTAGATAGTAAATTTGTATTAGATCGGAAATTTTAAATCTTTTACAGATTAAGACAGAGAATATATAATCAATATCTTATGTAATTTTCTATCTGCAGCCAGATTACAAAATAACTCTATAAAAACTAAAAAACACTACACACCCTATGAAAAAGTATATTCTTTCACTTGCGGTTGTATCTCTTTTCTACACCAACTCCAACGCCTGCGCATGGTCGGATCCGGATTATGAATACTTCAATCTTTTTACGCAGAGCATCATTAAGGATAAATCTTACCTTCCTTTTCTTCGTACTTATTCTACACGTTTTTTTGGGGATTACAATCCTTCTATGATTCCTGATGACAATATTGAAACATGGAAAAAGTATTTCAATAATCAGCTTAATTATGCAGAGACCAAAGATCTTGTTTATAAAGTAAGCATGAACGATCTCAATGCACTGAAAAATGGAGCACCCTCCAACCCTCTTCTACAAAAACTTGGAATTAATTTTTACCAGAAATATAAAGAAGGAATTGATTATTTAATTGAGGCCAAATACCTGGAGCCTTACATGAGTATCAATTATATTGAAAGTGAAAACTCATTTTACTATAATAGAGAGGAGAACAGAAAGAATGCTACGGCGTTAGATTACAATAAAACGATCAGTGCATTAACTTCTTTATATAATGCTGCCAGAAATCCTGAAATAAAGCAACGTTATGGCTATCAACTTGTACGTCTGAATCATTATACCAGAAATTATAACTCAGCGATGCAGGCCTTCAAAAGCTATATTGAGCCTATCAAATTAAAAGGTACCGTCTATTATATGGCTCTGGATCAATTGGCAGGTGCTCAAAGAGGAATGGAAATGAACAGTGATGCCAACTGGAACTTCTTTCAGGTATTTATGAAAAGTAAAGACCGTAAGGAATCTGCTTTTGTTTCTATGAAACTTTCGGACACGGCTTCTTTCAGCAATATTATGAAAAGAGCCAATACGAGTGAGGAAAAGAATATGGCTTACTTCCTTTTAGGGTATGAAGATTTCAACAATCCTATTCCTACTATGGAAAAGATGTTTGACATCAATCCTGACTCTGAAATCCTGAAGGTAATGGCCGTAAGAAGCATCAATGAACTGGAAAGAAGTTACCTTCCCACCTATTATTACACTTCTGATTCCTACGGAAGAGTATCTGTCTACAGAGGAAATACTGAAAATCATACTTCAAAAGAAGCTGCTTCAGATAAAACAACCACGGAGGCAAAAGAGGTAAAAGAAGAAAAAATCTCTTTCTGGCAGAAAATTGTAAGGTTTTTTAAAAATCTTTTCGGCGGTTCCAAATCAGATTCATCTGGCACTGGAAGTAAAACGGACCAAAGTGATGATGAGCTATTGAACAACCCAAACAGAATTCCTTTTTACACGACCGGATATGGAGGCTATGATGACAAAACCAAAGATTATCTGGATGATCTTGAAAAATTCACTTCAAAGACGAAAGAGAAATCAAAAGATGAATACTGGCAGATTGCAGATGCTTATCTTAAATTTTTAAAGAAAGACTATAAAGAAAGTACTGAAATCCTGAACGACATCAAAACCACCAACCCTGAGTATCTGGAAGAAATTAAAAGAATGAAAGTTCTTAATGACATTGTTTCCCAGCCAAAAGTGGATGCCGCTTTTGAAGATCATCTGATGAAAGACTATGCTGAATATTTTGTGGAAAAAGAAGTGAAAAAAGATACAGCAAATGTCAACAGTGATTACGACTATTATGGAAATGCACCTTCCACCGCTGATTTCCTAAAAGATGTAATGGCCAACCGTTACTTCCTCCAGGGAGAGGAGGGAAAATCTTTCCTGATGAATAACAAACTTTCTGATCTTCAGTACAATCCGAACTCCAGTCTGGTACAAAGTGTTGAAGAGTTCTACAGAAAACCTAACAAAACCCAGTTTGAACAGCAAATTATTGCCAAAAATATGGATAGCGTAGGAAATATAGATGCTTTCTTCAATACGATCTACGGTGACAGAGCAATACGGCTTGCTGATTTTGCAAAAGCCAAATCCTATTATGAAAAGGCTCAGAAGTTTGGGGGAATACCAAGACAGGATTACGAGAGATACAATCCTCAAACCGGAAACTATGAAAAACTTGTATATAATGGAAAAAATTATGATGGTTTCAATAATATTTCGGATTTAGTTTTTGGTCATAATGTATGGGAAAGCTACCAAAGTACAGCAGATGAGTCTATGAAATCTGAAGGTTTTACGGATTTCCCTTTCATCAAAAGCAATATGAATAAACTGGAACTGACAGACATTCTGATCCAGCTTAAAAAGATTGGAACTGGTAATGATGAAAAGGCAGCAAGAGCCAATCAGCTTATCGGAAACCTGCTGTATAATACTTCTATTTTAGGCTATTACCGTCAATTATTTGTAATGGACATCGACAACAGTAATGGCGGAAAATACTACTTCTGGAATAATGATAAAGGCAATCCGTATAAGTATTACTATAAAAACTTCCTTGATACGTCTTATATAGAACCTGATAATTTTGATTTAGCCATCAACTATTACCAAAAAGCCCTTAAGCTTTCTAAGAATAAAGAAGAAAAAGCAAGAATTCTATTCCAGATGGCGAGCGCCGAGCAGGGTAAATATTATCAGTATGAAGCTAAGGCTCCAAAAGATGTTGATTACTCTGATCCGAAGTGGTCTGAAAAAGAAGATGCCCGCCAAAAACAGATGGATAATCTGAGAAACCAGAAATACAGAACTTATTTTGCACAGCTGAAAGCACAATATTCAGATACTGAGACGACAAAGAATCTAATGGGTAGCTGTTCTTATTTTAGTTATTTTATGAGGTAATAGTAATAGACAGGCTTTTTATCGCAACTACGGAAAACTCTTCCCAAAAAGGAAGAGTTTTTTGAGAAAAAGGTTGAATTTTGAACCTTAAAATTTAAAATACTAAAACCATGACATCAACAAATGCTGTAGAAAAAGGTAACAAGCCCCACCAGCAGGCGAAAAAGCAGACTGCTCATCCTTCGAATCTTAGTTCAGAAACACTGTATAAAAAACTCAAAGAAAGCTTAGACAGAACCGACAATATCAATCATCCTGAGACTAAAAAGATTGAAAAAGACTATATAAGAACATTAAGCATTGATCAGATGCGCCAATATAACGATCTGAAATCAAGAACATATCTCCCAGATGGTTCACCGAAAAAAAGAAGTTGTGGTACCTGTGGCAGAAAAGAATCTAGTGACCAAAAGTCTTATAGACTTAAATATCAAGGAATCGCTTCAGCGGCTGATATACTTTCTCATGGGAGACTTTCCCGTGAACAATCAGATAAAGAAGTTGATCCATATTCATTGTTTTATCAATGGGTATATGGACAAGGTAAATCTGTAAGAAATTTTGATGAAAATTCTAAAATGGGGAAACAATTCTTACGAATTGAAGAAATATACGATGGGATCGAAAAGCTTGTGGACAGTTATAGAGATAAAGGTACCAGAGCCAGAGATGTCAGCCGAAATAATCCTAAGAAATTTAATACAGGGAATCAGTGGCTAGATGATAAAACATATATGGCTGATGCTTTAAGCAACATTATTACTAATCCAACAAGTACATTTCATGGAAGTTTTAATGCAACGGCAAGGATTATAAAAGTGGATAATGGTAATCTTGTAGATACTTATACTGTGAAAATAACCTGTACAGATCATATGGGCGCTACATCAGGTACTAGAAATCCTCCGGTTAAAGGTAAATATTCCGGCAAAGCTACTATTCCCAACAACTATTATGGCCCCAATGGATATATGAGAACCATACAAGTCAATTATAATCTGACTACCACGATACATAGGGCTGCTATATCAAGACAAGTTTCTAATTTATTCAAATAAAAACATAATAACTTAATAAATAATATGAAAAATAATACGTTTGTAAAGTTTGTATTAATACTACTATTTTCTATCGGTTTATTCAGCTGTAACTATTATAGTGAAAAAGATGCAAAAAAATACTTACCCGGTACATACTTATATACATTTCCATCAGGAGAGGCTTCAATACTAAAAGTTAATTCAGACTTTACATTTAACAATAAAGTTTATTCTAAAGATAAAAAACAGGTGTTATATGAAACGAATGGAACCATTGAAGTAGATGGCAGACACATTACATTTAATAATTTTTTGTTGTTTACTGATCACAATGAATCGGAGATGATATTCTCAAAACCTCTTGTGGGTGATTCACCAAACGGTTATTGGGAAAAACCAAAAAATGATAAAGATGCTTTAGAAATTGTATATAACGTATATAATTTCATATTCAAAAAAATAGAATAATGATCTTCATCTAAACTTTGCGGCATCTTTTTGCTATTCAAAGTCTCTACAACTGAACAGATACAGAACAATACAGGTCAATTATAATCTGACAACCAAGATACATAAGGCTGTTATATCTCAAGACAATTGTCTAATTTATTCAATTAAAAACATAGTAATTTAATATGATAAAGAATAAGCTTGTAAAGTTTGTATTAATAATAATCTTTTCTATCAGTTTATCCAGCTGTAACTATTATAGTAAAAAAGATGCAAAAAAATACTTACCCGGTACATACTTATATACATTTCCATCAGGAGAGGCTTCGATACTAAAAGTTAATTCAGACTTTACATTTAACAATAAAGTTTATTCTAAAGATAAAAAACAGGTATTATATGAATCGAATGGAACCATTGAAGCAGACGGGAAAACCATTACATGTTATGATTTTTTATTGTTTAGTGATCACAATGAGTCGGATATGGTATTCTCAAAACCTGACATTGGTGCTTCGACTGCTTATTGGGAAAAACCTGAAGATAGTAAAGATGTTTTAGAAATTGAATTTAACGTATATAATTACATATTCAAAAAAATAGAATAATAATCTTCATCTAAAGTTTGCGACGCCTTTTTTGCTGTTCAAAGTCTCTAAGATTGAATAGACAAAATAACTACCCAATTCGGAAGTTTCTGATATTTCAAAAATATCAATACATTTACAAATACAGTAAAAGGCTATCTTAAACTTTGGAAAACTTCTTATTGCAACTACAGGAATCATCCCTTCAAAAACAAGGAATTCTCCCAAAAAAAGGCGAATTTTGAATCTTAAAACTATTAACATGAAAGCAATAAACCCTGTAGAAAAAAGCAATAAGCCTCACCTACAAACACAACGGCAAACAGCTCATCATTCGAACTCAGGTTCAGAATTACTCTATAAAAAACTTCAAGAAAGCCTGGCAAGAACCGGCAATATTAATCATCCTGAGACAAAAGAGATTGAAAAAGACTATATAAAAACATTAAGTATTGATCAGATGCGCCATTATAGCGATAGGCAATCAGACACTAGTGTTTCGGAAAGTCTTAATAATTCCAAAAATAAGGAAAATGTTTACCCAAATGCTGCATCAGGTTGGTTTTTGAATCTTTCAACTGGTGAAGTTGGATGGTTTGCAAGTTCCCGTGACGCATTTATATTTTGGAATATTCCAATGTTGACCAGAGAAGAAGCAGTAATAAGGAATTTGGGGCGCAATATAATGATTACTCCACCTAATTTGACTACTTCTCAAAAAATTTCCGTTGAATCTTACAGAAACTATTTTTTAAAAGGCCATGCAACTGATTTTGTTTATAGTCAATTTACTCAAGAAGAATTGATGATTAACCTAAAAGGAGTAGAATATAATGTAAACATAGATTTGGCCCCCTATTTCATTGAGTTGACAAAGCAAAATTTAATAAATAAATATTATTCATATCAATTTATTAAAGCAGGAGAAATGGAACTTGATCAAAAAGCGGCTAAATTAATAAAGAAACATGGTTATTTTATTTCTAGTTTTTTAGCAAAACAAGTTTTAAATAAAGTCGTTAATTTTGGAAGATTTGGAGGATTAGGTGGTCTGCTAAGCCCAATATTAGTTAATGATAAAAATAAAACATTACAAGGGCAAATTGATAGAAGAACAGAAGAATTATTTGAACAATATAATAAAAAGATGTTACCTTTATTGAAAAGTAAAGAAATATTCACCAGGGATAAAGATTATACAATTAGTGAAAAAAAATAAAAATGGGATTTTTTGATATATTTGCCGGATATACTGTTGATATTCTATCAGCTATTATCCTTTACGCTTTTTTTAATGATAAGAAATTATCATTCAATGATTTTTGTAGAGAGAAAAAAAAAGAAATAAGGAACCTTTCGTGGGGCATTATAATTATTTCTGTCATTATCCTAATTTGGGCCTTCAGCTATAATGATAAAACTTCTTTTTAGGAAAATCAAACATAATACTTCTTTGATTTTAGTTTTACTATTACTTTTATTTTCCTGCCAAAATATAAGTAGTGAAGATATATATGGAAAATATTCGCCTATATCGTACAAAAACTCATTTGATACTCTGACAATTAATAAAGACGGCATTTATAATAGAAGGGTTTATGATAAAAAAAAGAAGAGATTATTGAATTACAATTCTAAATACAAATTAGAAGGTAATACCATAAATTTTGATGATTTTTATTTAAATTTAGACAAAGATTTAGTCACTTTTCCAGAAGACATTAATGATGTCGATATGACTTATACTACTTTTTTTGAGAAAAAAGATAAAAATATTACCCTTTGCTTTGGTTATCATTCTGGAGAGAATTGCTATAAAAAGGTTTCAAATAAGAAAGACTGACCTAAAAAGTTCGAAAACTATTAGTTCATTTGAGTATATTTTTTATTGTACAAACAAAATAAAAAGCTGGTCTAAAGCGTGGGTAGCTTTTTGAAAAACTCTTTGATGCATCTACAGGAATCATCCCTTCAAAAACAAGGAATTCTCCAAAAAAAGAGCGAATTTCGAATCTTAAAACTATTAAACATGAAATCAATACACTCTGTAGAAGCAAGTAATAAGCCTCACCAGCAAATGCAACGGCCAACGACTCATCATTCGAACTCAGGTTCAGAATTACTCTATAAAAAACTTCAAGAAAGCCTGGCAAGAACCGGCAATTTTAATCATCCGGAAACTAAAGAGGTTGAAAAAAGTTTTATGACGACTTTGAATATCGATCAAATGCGTAATTATCTAGATATAAAATCAGCAATGTACAGCTCACAGGCTATTACAAATGATAACTGGCCATATCCAATTTACATAAGAGCATTTGCTCCATTCAAAACTTTTGGAATGGGCTTTAGCGGAGATGGAGAAAACAGAGGATATACGACTTCATTAAGTGCTACTTCCAGATTAAGTCAAAGTTATATTATGGATCCTTCCACTCATAAATATACAAATTTAGTAACAAAATCGGATCCATCACATCATCCTCTATTTGGAACGAAAACAGCTTCAGATGATAAAGGAAGTATTTCTGATTTTATCTATAAGGTTAATAAGGATGGTAGTAACACAATATCATGGACTTCAACAATGGCAGGACATAATCCGCTGATACCGGGCTCACCCAATATAAATGTTAAAACTAAATTTTCATTAACGGAGAATACTAAAACGGGAACTTTGGATATTATGGCACAACAATCCGGAGACAGATTTCCAGCGGCTGAAACATTTATACGAGACACTAAAGGAAATGCCTTGCTTATTGGAGTAAGTCCATATGATGGTAACCCTTATAAAAGTTTACCTGGAGATGATAATGATAGACCTATGATGACTGCTAATTTTAGTGTCAATATTGATAAAAATGGAGTATTCACTGGTATAAAAATGGGTACCACTATATTTAGTATACAAGAATGGAATAAAATGATGCAAAGTACTCCACTCAATGCTGATGATAAGGATAAATCAGAAAAAGGAGGGTCATTTGGCGGAAGAGGAGCAGACAGACGTTGGTAAAACAATTTAATTTTTTATGAAAAATATAAAACCCTTATTATTATTAATTGTATGTATGTTAATAATAAGTTCATGCACAGAGCAAAGACCTGAGCCTGAAATATACTTAATACCTCATGGATATAGAGGAAAAGTTAATATAATTTTTAATCAGTTAAAAGGACAGGAAATTATTTACGAAGGAAATAAAAAAGTATATAAAGTCCCTGAAAATGGGATACTTTTGGTAAAAGCTAAACCTAAATATGGCTTTATAAAACACGAATATTATTTTGTTGATTCTTTAGGTAACCGAACTCCAATTAATATACTCTTTGATAATCATAAAAACACAAAAGAGATAGGGATATATAGAGATGGTACTGTTGGAACATATGGGAATAGCAATAATGACCAAAACTTAAAATTTCAGGAATTCTATGTAACTGATAAAAAATCTTTAGATAAATATTTTTCCATTCAATATAATAATGATTTTTTAAAAGCTATTAAACAACTTACAGGAACTGAGTTTTAAATTTTTCACACTTGCCCGAACTTATCATTTATGCTTACAGATAGAGAAAACCACCTTGTAGGATTACAAGAAGGTTTTCTTTGTCAAGCAATATTTTCTATGGAGAAATACAGTAAAAGGCTGTCCTAAACTTTGGAAAAACTCCTGTATAAAAAACTTCAAGATAATCCACTTACTCCACCTGGTACAAAAGAAATTGACATATTTTCAAATTTTTCTATTACTGAAAATGAAAAAGCGGGTACTCTTTCAGTCAGCGGCTCTTTGAGAGGAGATAATTTCCCTAGTACAGAAGCCTTTATTACAGATTCTTCTGGGAATAATTTATTTATTGGAGTGGGACAAATAGCGACAGAAGTTGATAAAGATTTTGGACCTTTCACGGAATTACCATTCAAAAATGAAAGGCCGATTACCCGTTTTAACTTTATAATTATTACAGACAAAAGAGGCAATTTTACAGGAGTTAAAGAAGGAAAAACAACTTATAGTATAAAAGACTGGAATAAACGATTCATCTCTCAACCCACTCAAAAACAATAATTATGAAAAAAGTATTAAAAATTGCATTGACAAACTGGGTCAATATTTTAACGGTGCATATCTTTATGTTTGGATGGCTGTTTATTTCTGAGTTAGTTCCAGGTATTGCAACTTTAAAGGATGCGCTCTATAATACTTTTGGTAGTTTAATGGTTTACTACCTTCCCTTTTGGTTAGGGTTTTCGATGCTAATTGCTTTATTAGATTTTCTATTCTTTAGTATTGACAAAAAGCCGCAATACACAAATTATAAATTATTTTTTGAGTGGTTGCTTATTAGTTTGCCATTTGTTTATTGGCTGATAAAGTATGATCAATGGATATTTTTGGTTGCAATATTGGCTTTTTCAATAGGTCAGTATTTAAGACGACCTTATATATTTAAAATATTGTAGTATTACAAACCCTCGCTATTGTGAGGGTTTATTATTTTTAAGAAGCCACTCCTCATGTTTATTTTTAAAAAATTCGTATTTATAATCATGATTTCTCTGGGCGGCATCAATAGAATGAGAAGTATGGATATCCAAATCTTTTTTGGCCAGCTGAGCAAGCTGCTCATAGTAATGATGAAGCTGGTCCAGTTCCATTTCCGTGAGGTCTTCAATATCCACAATCCGGTTGCTTGCTTTTTCATGAGCAGCGAGGAGTTCGTTCAGCTTGATCTGTATTGCTTTTGAATCTTTATTCTGTGCTTTTTGAATCAGGAAAACCATCAGGAAGGTAATGATCGTAGTACCTGTGTTGATCACCAATTGCCATATTTCTGAGTAATCAAAAAAAGGTCCGGATATCGCCCAGACAATTACAATAGTCATTGCTCCTAAAAAAGCAGCAGGACTTCCGGTGAATTTCACGGCCCAGTTAGAAAATTTTTCAAAGAAATTATGATTTTTATGCTCCATAATATAAATGATTTGGAGAATAAATGTATAAAATTAACCTGAAATCAAAAGAATAAAAGGGAAAAATAGGGTATATAAAATTGAAAAAAGGGAATCCAGAGTTTCCCTCATTACTCATTACTTATTACTTATTACTTATTACTTATTACTTATTACTTATTACTTATTACCTATCTTCCTATACCTATGCCACCAGATCAGAAATCCTGTAACGGGTAACGAGCACCCGATAAGGGATACGATAAAATATAATATGATGCTTGGCAGCCCCATGATCTCCCCGGTATGCAATGGCTTGGCCAGAGAGGTAAATTGTTTGTTCAAAGGTTTATCAGCAAATAATTCTTTGGTTTTAAAAACACCGGTTTTATCAAAAGTGACTTCATCAGGAAGCATCATCCCCAGTAGATTATTGGTATTGGTTTTAATAACGACGTACCTGGGATTGTCTTTATTTGGGAGTTCTATACTGGTCACGGCCTTGTAAGGAAGATGCTGATCGGAAAGTTTCAAAATCTGGTCGATGGAAGCTGAAATTGCATCTTTAAGGTTTTTCTTTTCATCCTGCTTTTGAAGCATATCTTCCAGAAGTCCTCCAAAGGCATCATCATTGTCTTTCTCCTTAGAAATATTGTCTATTGAAGATCCGCCCAAACTAACGATAATACCATTTTTCACCCAGGGGTATGTGACATACAATCCGGTCACCGCAATAAAGAAGAGCATCAGAAAAGTATAAAAGCCAAGGGTATTATGAAGGTCATAATTGACCCGCTGAAATTTGGATTTCCACATGACGGTTAAGCCCTGTTTCAGAAATTTGAGTTTTTTAGGAAGCCAAAGGATCAAACCAGAAATCAGGAGAACGCAAAAAATCAATACCGATGCTCCTACGATCTGGCGCCCCACATTTCCCATCATCAAATTTCTGTGAAGAACAAGAACTATTTCAAAGAACCGGCCTGATCCTACTTCCGGCTGTCCAAGTATCTTGCCCGTATACTGATTGTAATAAGCACTTTTGTCCAGCTGATTTTCACGGTAGCCAATCATATAGGATCTTCCTTTATCATCAGGAATCATCATCGAGGTAAGCTCCTTATTCTGTTTCAAGAGTTTAGCCTGGATCAGATCAGGATTCTTGACCTTACCGGAACCCGGGCTGATATATACTTTATCCCGGTTAGTAAAATCGGTAATCTGATTTTTAAATGCGTACAGACAACCGGTGACACACATAACAAAAACAATTATAGATGATAAAAGCCCCAGCCAGAGATGCAACAGCCACGTCAGATATTTGGTGACTGATTCATTTTTCCTTCTTTTCCTGTAAAGACTTTTAAATAATGTTTTCATCTGGGTATTAATGACAAAAACATTAAGACCTTTCACGATCTTAATGTTCTTTAAATTAAAATTAATATGAATGTTTAAAGTTATTTTCTTCCTTTGAACTGTACATCCTTCACAATCTCTTCGAATTTTGTATAGTGCTCCGGAGTCAGTGCTTTCTGAATAGCAGCTTTTCTCTGCGTATCAAATTTCTCCCAATATTCTTTGGCCAGATCATTATTTCCGTGGTACACATCATGGGCATCGTTGAATGCTTTTTCGAATGCATCATTGGCTGCGTTTACCACTTTGAATTCATCTTCTGAAAGCTGAGCTTCTGCTTTTATTCTTTCTAAAAGAGCATTATCATATCTTGGTCTTTTTCTGGAGTTTTCATCAACGAATTGGTTGAATTTTTCCATTTGAGGGCCATCCAGTACTTTAGCCATTTCAAGAGCCTGTTGTGCTCTCAACTCTTCACTTTTGATGCCTAACGCCACACGGTCCATATTTCCTCCCTGTGCTTTTGCAGCCTGGAAGTTCTGCTCCTGAAGGTCTTGGTATTTTTTAGTGATCTCATCGAAACTTTTTACCTGATCCGGGGTAAGCTGTACTTCGGTTTTGAACTCGTTATAGTCAATTCCTTTCTTCTTATCTCCTGAACATGACATGGTAACTGCTCCAAGAACCAATGCTAAGAATACTGTTTTTACGCTTTTCATAATTGCTGATTTGTTGATTAGAATTTATAGTTTACCTGTACGGCAAAGTTTCTTGGTTGAATCTGATCAATATACCCACCTCTGAAATAAGAGCTGTACCCTACACTATCAAAGATATTGTTGAAGAATACTCTTACGCCCATTCTGTTTTTCAATGAATAACCTACCTGAGCATCTACCGTAGTATATTCCGGCATATCGAAAGGCTGTTTTCCTGCTTCTACACTATTGATGTGTCCGGCTGTAAATGTTTTCTGAGTCCATTCATCTACAGGACGCTTACCAACATAATAAATACCGGCTCCAATATCAACTCTATCCAGAATACCTTTGTTAAATTTATAATTCAACCATGCATTAGCAGTATGTTTCGGAGCATTCATTGGTCTTGACCCATTGATGTATGCCGGGCTGTCCTGATACTGAGCATCTAAATACGCCCATCCGGACATCACCTGAAGGTTAGGTAAAATTCTTCCGATCAATTCTACTTCTACCCCTTTTCTCTTCAGATTACCAGCCAATCCGTAAAGGATATTATTCTGTTTATCTTTTATAGGGTTATAATTTTTATCCAGGATCTGGAATGAAAGATTATCGGTATTGATGTCAAAATAAGTCACATTGAATCTCAAACGTTCATTGAACCAGTCTGACTTGATTCCTGCTTCCCATTGTCTTGTCTGTGATGGTCCTACCAATCCTCCAGCCTGAAGAATATTATTGGAAGATCTCAATGATGTTGTTGTTGTATAAGATCCAAATACATTAATATTTTCAATTGGAGAAAGGATCAATCCGAAAGATGGGTTCCATGTATCAACAGTTTCATTAGCTGAACCATTCAATCTGCTGTATCTTACCCCTAAATGTGCTTTTACATATTTACCGATCGACATGACATCCTGTGCCATTGCTCCGATACTTGGAGTCATCACCGCATTGGAACGTCCAAGACTTTTATAAACAACATTTACGGGAAGAGTATTTGGAATAGATCCGTTCACTACATCAAATGTATCTAATGGGTTTGCGGCATATTTTACACCGTTTATTTCTGTTGGTCTTGCCGTAATCAGGTTGGCATCAGCAATAGAGTTTTTGTACGCTTCATATGTTACAGAAGAGGTCTCTGTCTCTCTCCAGTCGAATCCAACCTGGAAAGTGTGCTTGATGAATCCCGTTTTTACCTGTTCACCGATGAAATCCAATTGTAAAACTCTGTTGATGTCCAATGATTCGGATTTACCAATGGTACGTTGTCTTATATTATAATTTGTACCTCCCGTTGGTAATGATATGGATGAAGCTTCATTCGCCGAATTGCTTGTAGAGTTGACGAAAGCAACTCTCACTTTCAGTTTATCATTAAGCTGACGAATGGCTGTAGTTGCAAAATTATATGTTTCTGTAGTCGCAAAATCTGAAGTATATCCAAGGAATTTTCCTTTTGGCATATGGTATAATGCTTCTGTATCTCCAGGCGCCAGATTGATGGTTCCTCTGTCCGGAGTTCTCTTGTCATGCAAATAATCCATCTCTACATTGATGTAGGTCTTATCATCCGGACGGAAAGCTATTGAAGGATTCACATAGATTCTTTCCCCTTTTACATGGCTTCTGAATGAATTGTTATTCTGATATGCCCCGTTGAATCTTACAGCCACTTTTCCCTGAGAATCCAAAACTCTCTGAAAGTCTACTGTAGGTCTGTAAAAATCCCAGCTTCCGTAACGGAATCCAACATTGGTCTGATCAATAAACTGAGGTCTTTTCGTCACCACGTTGATCACTCCCCCTGCAGAACCTAATCCATTACCGATCCCCTGGCTTACTGCAGCAGAACCTTTAATCACCTGAATGCTTTCTACCCCCTGCATATCCGTCATCAATCCTGCCGTACGGAAATCAGAATCCATCTGAACACCGTTCTTAAGTACAGGAACTCCACGGTATCCTCTGATCGACATACTTTCACTTCCGCCTCCATAGCTGGAGAATAATGTTACTCCGGGCACATTTTTAGCAACATCAGTAACAGTAAGTGCTCCTAATTCTTCAATTGCCTTATGGGAGATTACAGAAATACTCTGAATCTGATCTCTGGTTTTTAACGGCAATCTTGTGATTGCTTCCAAACCTTGCGGTTGTTTCTTTCTTTCACCAAACAGTTCTACTTCTTCGATTTTTTTGTGCTTGATCGAATCATTCGTCTTCTGTGCATTTGCAAGAACCCCACCCAATAACAGCAGAGAAAAGGATACTACTTTATTCATCTGATAATTTTTTGCAAAATTATTATTTTTATTAATTCTAAATAAATGAATGAATCTGACATATCTCACTTTTTAAATATTTCCAGCACAAAAAATCCCTCCTGCAGAAAGGAGGGATATACTTGAGTATTGTTATTTTCGTTAATTCAAAGGATATTTTACCGCTTTATCAATTTCAATAGGATTGTTTTCTTTGAGCATCATTTTTCTTCTTTCATCAGACATTCCTTTCAGCTGGTCGATGCTTTTTATCTGTACTCCCATAAAATAGAATGTATTGTCGGGATTGGTATTGGATTTAAATGCTTGTGCAATATCATGCAACGGATCATTATACAGTTCCAGCTGCTTTTTTGCAATGATCTTCTCAGTCACAGGAATAGGTTTCTTTCCGATAAAACTCTCAAGGAATGGAGTCTCATAGGTCTTAGGAAACTTCATACTTTTAGCCAGTTTAAAGATATAGTTTTTATCAGTGTCTTCTATTTCGAAGATGAGTCCCGGAAGTCCGCGAAACTTATAGGGTCCTTCGCTTAAATTAATGTCTTTGCAAAACCAGGCTACCCAATTTCTGCCTCCAAAAGTTGTCGTTGCTTTCTGCAGATTATACTGTCCATCAACTTTTGTATCACTTATAAGCATCCAATTCATTTTATCCGTTGATTGTAAGGAAAAGAAATCATTCATCAGAATCAATGACCTATTTTCAAAAGAATTCTTCTTCCTGATGTTTCCTCAAAAATATCAATAATGTTTGGATCTGCTCAATATATTACTGTCTTTTTGAAAAATTGAAACAAAAAAATCCGTTCCTAAAAAGGAACGGATTGTATAATCATTGCAAAGTATGCAGTTATCACACTTTAATTTCAACGTCAACTCCTGAAGGAAGTTCTAATTTCATTAGAGCATCAACAGTTTTAGAAGAAGAAGAGTAGATATCCATTAGTCTCTTGTGAGCTGATAATTGGAACTGCTCTCTTGCTTTCTTGTTTACGTGCGGAGATCTCAACACTGTGAAGATTCTCTTATTCGTTGGCAATGGAATTGGACCGTTTACAACAGCACCAGTAGCCTTTACCGTTTTTACGATTTTCTCAGCAGACTTGTCTACCAAGTTGTAATCGTAAGATTTTAGTTTTATTCTGATTCTTTGTGACATTTCTTTAATTTAAAAATTAACCTTTTGCTTTAGCTATGATTTCTTCAGCAACGTTTTGTGGAGTAGCTTGGTACTTCTCTAATTCCATAGAAGAAGTAGCTCTTCCTGATGAAAGTGTTCTTAGAGTAGTTACGTATCCAAACATTTCAGAAAGTGGAACAGAACCTTTGATTACAACAGCTCCATTTTTCTCTTCCTGACCACTGATTGTACCTCTTCTCTTGTTAAGGTCACCAATGATGTTACCCATATATTCTTCCGGAGTTACAACTTCCAGTTTCATAATAGGCTCCATAATTACCGGTTTAGCAGCTTTACCAGCTTCTTTAAATCCTAGCTTAGCAGCCATTTCGAAAGAAAGAGCGTCAGAATCCACTGCGTGGAAAGATCCATCTTTAAGAGTAACTTTAATACCTTCAACTTCGAAACCAGCCAATGGACCGTTCTTCATTGCAGCTTTAAATCCTTTTTCAATTGCAGGAACAAATTCTCTAGGAACGTTACCACCTTTGATCTCATTGATGAATTCTAAACCAACTTTACCTTCGTCTGCAGGTCCTAGTTCAAATACAATGTCAGCAAATTTACCTTTACCACCAGATTGTTTTTTGTAAACTTCTCTGTGTTGAGCAACTTTTGTTAAGTTTTCTTTGTACTCTACCTGAGGTTGTCCTTGGTTTACTTCAACCTTGAATTCTCTCTTCATACGGTCTACAATGATATCTAAGTGAAGCTCACCCATACCAGAGATGATCGTTTGTCCAGAAGCCTCGTCAGTTCTTACCGTAAACGTTGGATCTTCTTCAGCCAATTTAGCTAGAGCATTACCCATTTTATCTTGGTCAGCTTTAGTTTTAGGCTCAACAGCGATACCGATTACCGGATCAGGGAAAACCATCGATTCAAGAACGATTGGGTTTTTCTCGTCACACATCGTATCACCAGTTTTGATAGACTTGAATCCTACCGCTGCACCAATATCACCAGCTTCAATATATTCTACTGGATTTTGCTTGTTAGCGTGCATCTGATAGATTCTAGAGATTCTTTCTTTATCACCTGAACGAGTGTTCAAGATATAAGAACCAGCATCTAGTCTTCCAGAATATGCTCTGAAGAATGCTAATCTTCCCACGAATGGGTCAGTAGCAATCTTAAATGCCAGAGCAGAGAAAGGCTCATCTACAGATGGCTTTCTTGTAATTTCAGCGTCTGTTCTTGGGTCAGTACCTTTAATATCATCTTTATCCAATGGAGAAGGAAGGTATTTACATACTGCATCCAACATAAACTGTACTCCTTTATTCTTGAATGAAGAACCACAAGTCATTGGGATAATAGATAAATCTATAGTAGCAGCTCTCAATGCAGCATTGATTTCTTCTTCTGTAATTGAATCCGGATCTTCGAAGAATTTCTCCATCAAAGTTTCGTCATATTCAGAAACAGCTTCTACTAATTTCTCTCTATATTCAAGAACTTCATCTTTCATGTCTTCAGGAATTGGAACTACCTCGAAAGTAGCACCTTGTCCAGCTTCATCCCAGATGATCGCTCTGTTTTTAATTAAGTCTACAACACCTTTAAAGTCTTCTTCAGCACCGATTGGTAAAACGATTGGAACTGCGTTAGATCCTAACATTTCTTTAACCTGGTTTACCACATTAAGGAAGTCAGCACCTTGTCTGTCCATTTTGTTTACGAATCCCATTCTAGCAACTTTGTAGTTGTCAGCAAGTCTCCAGTTTGTTTCAGACTGAGGCTCTACTCCATCTACTGCTGAGAATAAGAATACCAATCCATCCAATACTCTTAAAGATCTGTTTACTTCTACAGTGAAGTCAACGTGTCCCGGTGTATCGATAATGTTGAAGTGGTAAGGCTTAGTATCTGCAAGAGGTTTTCCCTGATCTGTTGGGAAGTTCCAAGAACAAGTAGTTGCAGCAGAAGTAATAGTAATACCTCTTTCTGCTTCCTGCTCCATCCAGTCCATTGTAGAAGCACCATCGTGAACCTCTCCAATTTTGTGGTTTACCCCTGTATAGAATAAAATCCTTTCTGTAGTGGTAGTCTTACCCGCGTCAATGTGAGCAGCAATACCAATATTTCTTGTAAATTTAAGATCTCTACCCATTTCAGATTAGAATTTAAAGTGTGAAAACGCTTTGTTAGCTTCCGCCATTTTGTGAGTATCAGTTTTCTTTTTGAAAGCTGCACCTTCTTCTCTTGAAGCAGCTACAACTTCATTAGCTAATTTCAAAGCCATAGACTTATCATTTCTCTTTTTAGAGTAGCTAATTAACCATTTCATTGCCATAGAAATTTTTCTATCAGCTCTGATTGGCATAGGGATTTGGAAGTTAGCTCCACCTACTCTTCTAGAACGTACTTCTACGTGAGGCATTACATTTGTAAGTGCATCTTTCCAGATTTCAAGTGCAGTTTTTTCGTTATCTCCTTTTTTAGTTTCAACGATGTCTAATGCATCATAGAAAATTTTGAATGCGATAGACTTCTTACCGTCTAGCATTAGGTTGTTTACGAATCTCGTTACCAATTGATCATTAAATTTCGGATCTGGTAACAACGGTCTTTTTTTCGCTTTTGTCTTTCTCATTGCTTCTGTACCTTATTTAATGATTATTTTTTCTTTCCTTTTGCAGGAGCTGCAGCAGCTTGCCCTGGTTTAGGTCTCTTAGCTCCGTACTTAGATCTTCTCTGAGTTCTTCCATTTACACCAGCTGTGTCTAATGCACCTCTTACGATGTGGTAACGTACTCCCGGTAGGTCTTTCACCCTTCCGCCTCTAACCAATACTATCGAGTGCTCTTGAAGATTATGTCCTTCGCCCGGGATATAGGCGTTAACTTCTTTACCGTTAGAAAGTCTTACCCTTGCAACTTTTCTAAGTGCAGAGTTAGGTTTCTTAGGTGTAGTAGTATATACTCTCGTACATACTCCACGTCTTTGTGGACAAGAATCAAGGGCAGCCGATTTGCTCTTCTTGGCAAGCGTGGCTCTTCCTTTTCTTACTAATTGTTGAATAGTAGGCATTTAATTGCTTTTTATTTTAGGGTGCAAAAATAGGAATATTTTTTTAATCTGCAAATACTTATATGAAAATTAAAATCAAATACTTACATCAAAAAACAAACAGGTTTCTTTATGGCCATCAAAGAAGTATAATATACACGCGGAAAACAGCTTAAAAAATGATTTTTCAGCTCTTAAAAAAACGAATATTAAATAATTATGAAATTTGTATTCTGATTCAAAATGCGAAATAAACAGCTAGCTTTCCCTCTTGGTTTTAGAATTCATGTCCATCACCTCAAAATACAATAGTACTTAAACTTTTGTAAGACTACTTATTATATATTTTCTCAGTAAGCTTAGTCAATAATCATTACTTCCACATTCTTATTCCATTGAAAGCTTTTCACATTTTCTTTTAAGGAATAATAAATAGCAGGATCTACAGCATAGATAAACAGATGTTTTTTTCCTAACACAGCACTAGGTCCTTTTATTTTTAACTCGGCCACTTTTTTCCAGTTTTCAGGAACATGCCCGTCCAGCCATTCTTCGTAGGCGATAGCCAGTTGATAGCCGTTTTTGGATAAATAATCTGTTAAAAAATCTTCAATCTCATCATCTGTTTCATTTTTCCGCATTCTCAAAGGAACAATTTCCTTTGACCCCAGTCCTACAAAATCAAACAAATGAATGTCCGTAAAATAACAGATAGCTCCTATATCATTCGCCACTACTTTAGATTCTCTGTAATATTTTTCCAGAAATCTTGCAGACTGTATCTGCTGTTCATAGATATTTTTACTACCAGTTACAATTAAAAAACTCACCATCCCGATTTTCAACACTAATGCCGCCAATGAGGAAGCAATCAAACCTGATAATATTCTGTTTTGTTTTGACCAAAAGGCAAAGTTCTTAAACCTTGGAACCAATGCCATGGCAAATCCCATCAATATATAAGCCTCATATCTGTAGAAATTGTTAAGCTGACTGAAAATACTATGCATCAGCAAAGTAATGATCCACACTATGAGAAGGAAATTTTTAGTGATCAATTCCTGAAAGCTCAATTTATTTTTAAGATCTCTCCCAATCAAAACTAAGGAAATCAACAACGGAAACAAAGCAGCATTATAGAAATACGGGTTGTATACAATTTTGAATAAAATAATATCCACTATTTGCGAGAGATAGTTTCCTGAAAAATCAAATCTTAATCCTTTTATCAATACTGAATTGGGGAAAAAATAACCGGTATGCTGATAGGTAAAATACCCAAAGATCAGGATTGGCAGAAAACCGAAAATCAATACCTGAGCAGCCATTTTTATTTTTTTGAGCAATAAAGCAATGACAATAAGGGATACAAAATAAAACATGCTTTCAAACCTTATCAACCCAAGCAAAGCGAGGGAAAGAAAAAACCATCCGGCAGCTCTTGAGTTTTTCCATTCCGATCTCACCCATTTTTCAAAGGAAAGAATATTGATTACTATAAATGTCACCTGCAGCATATGTTCCATCCCTGAAAAAAGAAGAAAAAGAACTGATGTAAACAGCAATGTAAAAAGGCTTGCTGTTACTATAGATTTATTTTTATTGTAAAATAGTGTATAATAGGTATTCAGAAAGTAAATGGTCAAGAATATACATATCCCATTAAAGATCAAAGGAATCAGCTCATTATTTCCAAAAATATAAATAAGACCACTCAGAAAAACAGTAAAAACAGGAGATGAAGAGGATGAAGAAAAAGTATATGGTGTCACTCCCCAGACTCCATGCATTGCAAAATTTTTAGCTATGGCAAGATGAATATAAGCATCATCCAATATATAGGTAAAATAATTTTCGGTTTTGGACAGCATCATCAACAGATAGATCAGACCTATCCCGAAAAATAAAGCCACAGTTGTTAAAAAGCTCTTGATCATCTGCAATATTAAACAAATTTATCTGAATTATTTTCAAAAAACGCCTTATAGTTAGCATCTATTGACATCCTGTGGCGTTCGGCACGATATTTCGTAAATTTGAAATACACAAAAGATAAACTTCAGAAAAAATAAATATATACATATGAAAAATGCTAGTATTATCGGCCTTAAAGAAGCTGATTGTAAAAAGATTTCAGAAAAATTAAACGTTTTATTGGCTAACTATTCCGTATTCTATCAGAATACCAGAGGTTCTCACTGGAACATCAAAGGAGACCAGTTCTTTACCCTTCACCCGAAATTTGAAGAGTTGTACAACAGTCTGGTTTTAAAGATTGACGAGATTGCAGAAAGAATCCTGACACTAGGAGCTACTCCTGCTCACAACTATTCTGATTATCTAAAAGTAGCCACTATTAAAGAAAGCAAAGAAGTAACGGATGGCACCAAAAGTGTAGAACAGATCTTAAGCTCTTTCAAAGTAGTGATCGACCTTCAGAGAGAACTTTTAGACATTACGGATGAAGCAGGTGACGAAGGTACCAACTCTCAGATGAGCGACTATATCACCGAGCAGGAAAAAGAAGTTTGGATGTATAATTCTTATCTTGGGAAATAAGTCCATCAAAAGCATTGAAATATTTCAAAAAAATCGCCTTACATTTAGGCGATTTTATTTTTTATTTTTATATTTGCGTTAAAATTACGCATATTATGAACGACGTAAGACTGAACTCCATTCTTGATAATGATTTTTATAAAATAACCATGCAGAATGCAGTGGTAAAACTTTTTCCTGGTTCTATTGTAAAATACGAATTTATTAACAGAGGAAAACACCACTTTCCGGAAGGTTTTGATGCAGCTTTAAGAGAGGCAGTCAATAAAATGGCAGAACTTAAACTTACCAAGGATGAAAAGAAATTCATGGCAAAAACCTGTCCTTATATCGATCTTCCTTATCTTGATTTTTTAGAAGGCTATCATTATGATCCTTCTGAAGTTAAGATTCATCAGGAAGGCGGTGATCTTTCTGTAACGGTAGAAGGACTTTGGTACAGAACGATTCTGTGGGAAGTTCCTTTGCTGGCCCTTATCAGTGAGCTTCATTATGAAATGAACCATATGGAAAGGGATTCTAATGAGGTAGTAATGAGCAAGACTCTTGAAAAAGCCGATTCATTGGGCAGACTTGGTGTTACTTTTGCAGAATTCGGGACGAGAAGAAGACATTCTTATAAGGTACAAAACCTGGTGATGGAAGCTTTGAATCAGAAAAAAGATTCTACTTTTATCGGAAGTTCGAATGTACATTTTGCTATGAAATATGGCGTGAAACCAATAGGAACTCATGCACACGAATGGTTTATGTTCCATGCTGCAGAATACGGATTCAAAATGGCCAACGAGCTTGCTCTGGAACACTGGGTAGATGTATACAGAGGTGATCTCGGAGTAGCTCTTTCAGATACCTACACTACTGATGTTTTCTTCCAGCAGTTTGACAAAAAATTCGCAAAACTCTTTGATGGAGTGCGCCATGACAGTGGTGATGCTCTTGAATTTGCTGATAAAACTATTGCCCACTATCAGAAGAACGGCATCAATCCGATGTTTAAATACATCATCTTCTCTGATGCTTTAAATCTTGAAAAAGTGGAAGAAATCACCAACTACTGCAGAGGAAAAATAGGGATCTCTTTCGGAATAGGAACTAACCTTACCAACGATGTAGGATTAAAGCCTATGAATATCGTGATGAAACTGATCGGAGTACAGGCTCCTAATAAGGAATGGATTCCTACTGTAAAGCTTTCTGACGAACACGGCAAATACACCGGCGATCCTAAAATGATTGAACTGGCGAAAGAATTTTTGAGAATTAAAGACTAGTAATTCCTTCAGAACAATAATAAAAAACCTCTTAATCATCGAGGTTTTTTTTATTATATCATCATTAGAAGTTCAAGTAAAAAAAAACTATAAGCTTTTATTATATTTATCAAAACAAACAAAATGAAATCAGGAATATTACTAACGGCATCCCTCCTTATATCAACATTGTCCTTGGCTCAGGAAAAGAAAGCAGAAAAACCTAAATATAATCAGGAACTTGCTACTTCTTTAGGAGCAGATCAATATGGAATGAAACCCTATACTATTGTCATGCTAACAACAGGTTCTGCAAAAATTGATGACAAAGCTAAAATGGGAGAACTTATGAAAGGCCACATGGCCAATATCGGAAAACTGGCAGATGAAGGTAAAATTGTTGTAGCCGGACCTTTCCTCGAAAAGAATAAAGAAAACTACCGCGGTATGTTTATTTTCAACACCAAATCTAAGGAAGAAGCTGAGCAATGGGTAAAAACAGATCCCGCTGTACAAGCCGGAGTTTTTAGTTATGAAATTTTCCCATGGTATGGTTCAGCAGCGTTACCTTTGTATCTAAAACATCACGAAGAGATCACAAAGGAAAACCCATAATATTACCTTAAAAAATCCTGAAGAATTAAAATTTAAATTCACACTTTTGTAAATATGGCTGGGTTGGTCCTGATGTTGTTGGCTGACGGTGAAGTGCTATATTATTTCTTGTGACTCAACATGCTGATCAGTATATCCACCCATGATGAAAGATCTTAAGCAATATAAAAAAGACTTGCCTAAACTGGAGGCAAAAACAAAACACAAATAGGCAGAAGTCATATCGCTAACTATTCATCGTTAGATTTCAAATCTAATTGACCTTTTTCTATTTTAAACTTATTTGGTATATCCAAAAAATATAACGTTCATTATAACATTTATCATAAATTAATTCAATTATCATGGAATAATTTACTATTTTAGTTTAATATTTTAAAACCTACTTATTTAATTATAAGAGTGTTAAGAATAAATTATTTTACTAAACAAAAAAATTAAACCATGAAAAAGAACTTAACAAAACTTTCAAGAACAGATTTGAAAGATGTATTTGGCGGGTATTTGCATTTACCAGAATGTCCGGGAGGATGCCACGGTGAAGGCATGATCAGATGTCCTGACGGCACCACCACGATGACTAATTTTATATGTATGGGAGGAACCTGCCAGCCGGCAGCAATGTGCAAGCCATTGGTTCTTGAACCTTTTCCTGATCCGATTAACATCGACCCCATCATCTGATAAACAATAAACAAGGTGAGCTTTGCGGCTCACTTTTTTAGTATCTTTAAATAAACAAAACCTGCCATGAAAACTATTGAAGAAGTCCTTAAAAAACTGGATGAAATCATCATCTGGTGTAAAGAAAACAAAAGTTCTGCCGGATATTTCGCCTGTACTTACCGGATCATGACCGCACAAGTATTGAAAGGAATTCAGCAGAAGAAATTTGAAGACGGAACAAGAATGACCTTGCTGGATATTGCTTTTGCACAAAGATACCTCCAGGCATGGGAAAGCTATCACAAAGGGGAAAAATGTACCAATTCCTGGTATATCGCTTTTGAAGCAGCTAAAAATAAAAACCTATTGATCCTGCAGCACATTTTCCTGGGTATGAATGCTCATATCAATCTGGACCTTGGCATTTCTGCCGCCGCCATCATGCCCTACCGGAAAATAAATCCACTAAAAACAGATTTTGAAAACATTAATAATGTCATTGCTTCCATCAATCAGAATGTTCAGGATTCTTTAAATAAAATATGTTACCCTGTAGACCTTATCGACCAACTCGCCAATGGAAAGGATAATGCTGTACTCGATTTTGCGATTTCCAAAGCAAGGGATACTTCCTGGGCAACTGCTGTAATTGCTTCCAACACTCCCAATTTCTTACGAGAATCGGTGATTGGCATTGTAGATTATGCAGCTGCAAAAGTTGCCACACAAATATTAAATCCGAAAATCCTCACCCCTACCCTTTTAAAGAAACTCAAAAATTGCGAAAGCAGTGATATAGTGAAGAATATTGAGATTTTAGAATCCACCAAAACAACATAGCAAAAAGGCCGGGATCTTCCTCACGGATCCCGGCCTCATAATGAACAAAATAAAAGAAACTATAGGGTTTCCTTATGCTTTTTACGATAGGCATAATGGAATATAATTGGCAATACTGTAAAGGACAGCAACATACAGATGATTAGCCCGCCTACAATCATAATAGCCAAAGGCTTCTGAATTTCCGACCCCATACCGTTCGACATCGCAGCCGGAAGAAGTCCCATAGATCCCATCAGGGCAATCATCACCACCGGACGGATTCTACTTTTCACACCTTCTGCTATAGATTCTTTTAGAGACATTCTGTTTTGCAGATTTTCCTTCATCACTCCTATCAGAACAATACCATCTATGGTCGCCACTCCAAAAAGAATAATGAATCCTATCCCGGCAGAAATTCCAAATATTGTCCCTGTAAACCATAGGGATAAGAATCCTCCGATAAATGCAAACGCCAATGTAATGGAAGAGATCAGCGTATCTTTTACATTCCCAAAGTTGAAATACAACAACATCAGAATAAGAACCAATGAAATGGGTACTACCATCGCTAGTTGTTTGGCTGCTCTCTCTTTGCTTTCAAATTCTCCTGCCCATGTCATTTTATGGCTTTTCGGAAGTTTTACCTCTTTTTCTACTTTCTCTTTTGCTTCCTTGATTGTACTTCCCAGGTCACGGCCTTCAATATTAAATCCGACTCCGATATACCTGCTGTTTCCTTCCCGGTAAATAAATGACGGCCCGGTATGGTAATCAATAGTAGCAATTTCCTTCAAAGGAACTTTTTTATTATCCTGAGTAGGAATCAGAATATTGCCAATTTTTTCCGGAGTATCACGGTATTGTTTTTCAAATCTCAGCATCACATCAAACATCCTTTCTTCTTCATAGAACTTAGTCGCAGCCTGGCCACCGATGGTCATTTCGATCACGGCCTGAGCATCTGCTGTTGAAACACCGTATTTTGCCATTTTGGAATCATGAAGCTGTATTCTGAGCTCCGGAAGACCGATATTTTTAAATACATTCACATCTGAAATTCCCGGAACCGTTCTGATAGAATTGGCAACCTGATTGGCATAATTTTCAAGTTCAAACAGGTTATTTCCGAAAATCTTGATCACTAAAGGCGCTTTCACCCCGGCCACATATTCTTCAACGTTATCCTGTATTGGTTGGCTGAATCCAAAGTTGATACCCGGAAATTTTTCGAGAGAGGTTCTCATTTCTTCAAGAAGTTCTTCTTTGGAGATTTTTTTCTTCCATTCTTTTTCCGGCTTCAGCTGGATATTAAATTCGATGTTGAAAAATCCAGTAGGATCGGTTCCGTCATTGGGACGACCGGTTTGGGTCATTACAAATTTTACTTCGTCATACTTCATTAGGATTTCTTTCATTTCCTTGGTTAGCCTTACGGATTCATCCAGATTGACACTGTTTGGAAGAGTTGCTCTTACGTAGATGGCACCTTCGTTTAATTTTGGCAGAAACTCAGATCCGTAATTGGAAAACCTCCATCCACAAATGGCCAGCAATGCAACAAAGCCAATGATAAATCCTTTTTTATGACGGTCACTGAATTCATAGATTCTGTAAATATTCACTCTGAAGAATCTTGAGATAAAATTCTCTTTTTCTTCTATATTTTTCGTCAGCAAAAGTTTACACATCGCCGGAACATACGTCAGACTCAGAATCAATGATCCCAATAATGCATATCCTAAAGTAAATGCCAATGGAGAGAACATCTTGCCTTCAACTTTCTGGAATGAGAAGATCGGCATCAATGCTACAATCAGAATCAATAATGCGAAGAAAATATAACTGGCCACACTTCCTGCACTTTTCTTAATAATCCCCAGTTTTGATATTTTATTGAATCTCCGCAGTCCAATTTTCTTTGCCTTAAGTTCGAGTGCGACAAATACATGTTCGACGATCACAAGTGTTCCTTCCAGCAACAATCCAAAATCCAAAGCTCCCATAGAAATCAGATTGGCCGGTAGCCCCTGAATTTTCAGCATAATAATTGCAAAAAGGAAAGCCAATGGTATAACGGACGCAACAATAAAGGTTGTTCTCCAGTTGTACAGGAAGATAAATACAATAATCGAAACCAGAATAACTCCTTCTACCAGGTTTTTAGAAACCGTATTCACCGTAGTATTTACCAATTCCGTACGGTCAATAATCGGAACAATCTGCACGTCACCCGGCAACTCACCTCCATTCAGCTGTTCTATTCTGTCTTTCAGCCTTGCGATTACTTCACTTGGGTTTTCGCCACGAAGCATGATCACAATTCCTTCTACTACATCATTCTCTTTATTGTACCCTACCTGTCCTAATCTCGGCTTTGCCGAGACTTTTACTTCAGCAACATGTTTTACCAGAATAGGAGTTGAACCTTTGACTTCAATTTTGATGTTTTCAATATCATCTTTTTTCTCTAAAAGACCGATCCCCCGCACTACATAAGCCTGATCACCTTTTGCTACTACATCTCCGCCTACATTAATATTACTCTTCGAAACCGCTTCATACACATCCAGGGGGGAAAGGTCGTAGTTTTGTAATTCTGTAGGATTAATTTTTATTTCATAAATTTTTTCTTCACCCCCAAAGCTTACCACATCTGCTACTCCGGGAACCGCCAAAAGCTCTCTTTCCACTACCCAATCCTGAATAGCTGTAACTTCTTTTATCGGTAATTTGCTTTTAATAATATACCGGTAGATCTCACCGGTAGCTCCGGACGGAGGTTCTATACTGTATTCTGCCCCACTGGGGAGATTTACATTACCCAGTTTATTGGATGCATACTGCTGGGCATAAAAATCATTGACATGATCATCGAAGATCACGGTAACAACCGACAACCCGAATAGTGAGATGGATCTTACCGACGTTTTATTCGGGATAGCATTCATCTCTTTAGAAATCGGTAAGGTGACAAATTTTTCAATTTCCTCAGCACTTCTCCCCGGCCATTGGGTAATCACCCTTACTCTTGTGTTGGTAACATCCGGAAAAGCCTCAATAGGAGTATGCATATAGGAATAAATCCCTCCTGCCAGCAAAAGAAAAGTTCCTAAAAGAACAATCAATGAGTTTTTTAACGAAAAGGAAACGATATTCTGTACAAATTTTCGCATTACTTGGTGGAGTTATTTAATTGATTTTTCAGGTTTTCATAGATCAACAGTCCATTGGATGCAATTACCTGTTCACCTTGTTTTAAGCTTCCTTCTACATAAATATACCGGCTATTGGATGCAATTTCCGTTACCGGTCTTATCTCAAGTTCACAGTCTTTTTTATACACCACCACGTAGCTCTGATTATTGTCGAAGATCAAGGCTTTTACAGGAATAGCCAATGCTGTTTTATTCTGTGAATTAATCGGCAAGACAACATCTGCCGACATTCCCGGTCTTAGCTTCATTCCGTTATTATCCATGATAATTTTAGCTTTCAGAACTCTTTCATTTTCATTAAAAACCTGAGAAATCATATTGATCTTTCCGGAAAAACTGTCATCCGGATACGCTAAGGTCTTTACTACTACAGGCTGATCTACATAGACGTGTCTCATATTGGTTGCATAGACATTGGCCATTACCCACACCTTCTCCAGATTAGAAGTGGTAAAGAGCTGATCACCTCCCGCTGTAACTGGCATTCCTTTGGAAATATTCTTTGAAATCACATAGCCGTCTGCCGGAGCTTTGATCTGAATGGTATTACCCCCTGCTGAGTACAGTTGCATGTTCTTGTGTGTTTTGGAAATATTAGACTGCAGAATAGCCACTTCTGATCTGGCTTCCTGAAGATCTTTCTGAGAGGCAATATCATCTTTATACATCGCTTCTACAGAAGCCAGCTTCCTTTTTGCCACAGCCAGCTGAGCCTGTAAGGTCTGGGTATCATCCTGCATTTCGTTGACAGCTGTACTTTTCACACTCGCCAATGTCTGTCCTTTTTTCACATAATCTCCTAAAGAAAAATAAGTATCGATCACCACTCCATCTACAAGACTTACAAAGGGTACAGTTTTGTCTGAGTTACTTTCCACTTCTCCGGTAAGTGTGATACTTTCTTCTATGGGAAGCATTTCTGCTTTTACCAGTTTAATATCTTTTTTAAGCTCTTTACTGATGCAATAACCTTTTTCCGCTTCTTTATTTTCTTTTTTTCCGGCACAGCCAGTAAAGGCTACCAAGGCAGACAGATAAACTACTGCAATGTATCGGGTAGTATTTTTGTTCATATCTTATAAGTCTTGTCCTACAACATACTGCAGGTTTTCGTAGTATTGATTGAGTTCTTTTTTCGTATCCAGTATGATCATTTTATTGCCAATGTAGGCTTCAAGAAAATCCATATACTCCAGCATGCTTATGTTTCTCAGTCTGAAATTCTTTTCGTGGCTTACCAACAGACCATCCAGTGTTGATTCGTAATGTTCATCTATCTCTTCAGACACCTTTTGGGTTCGGATATAGTTTCTGAAAACGGAGACAATTTCATTCTCAGACTTCAGCATATTTTTGCGGGTTTCAAGCTTGCTTTTTTCAATCTCAAGTTTTGCCTCCTGAATATTTCCTTTATTCCGGTCGAAAATGGGAAGGTCAACGGCAACTCCCAATCCAATAAAATCTTTCATGATATTCCCACCTCTGTCATACCCTATAGATACTGCAACATCCGGAGTTTTCATTGCATTTTGAATTTCAAGATTCTTAGCCGCATGTTTCTCTTTGTTTTTTGAGATCAATATATCCGGGCGGTTTTCCTTCGCCTTTTCCATCCATTGCATAATCTCTAATTCTGAAAGTTGTTTTTCCGGTATGGTAAATGAATCTCCTATCACCAGATAAGTGTTTGACGGAAGCATCAGCAAAGCTTTCAGTTCTACCTGCTGGTCTTCAATTTCCTGTTTTAATGAAACCAGTTTCTTTTTGAACTCTATTTCCTGCGCCTTTAAGCGGACATATTCTGCTTTGCTGATATTTCCAAGGTTCAATTGGTTCTGATAAGATTTTGTTAACTTCTCAATGGAAGAGATCTGTCCCTGATAGATTTTCTGCTGCTCCTGATTGTACAGGATGTCAGTCATCGTATTTCGTAAAGTTTTTTTGAGCTCTCGCAGTACTTCCTGCAATTCATATTTCTCTCCTTCTACTTCTATTTTTTGCAGTTCGATATTTTTTCTTCGTTTACCTGCTGTCTGGATTACCTGTTCGATCTCCGCAGAAATCTGGGTATTCTTGCCCCAGTTTCCGATCAGTGCCGGCTGCTCTTCAATATCATAGGTTCTCCATAGGTTGACTTCACTGATGCTCAACTTCGGGTTAGGCCAGTATTTCGCTTGAACAGCTCTTGCTTCGGCTTGCGAAATTTCCAGTTTCTGAGCAATGAGGTCAAGGTTTTTAGCAAGAAAAATAGTCTCGGCTTCTTTTCTGTCAATTTTCAGGGTATCTGAAATCTGCGCAGAAAAGAAACTGAAACAATGAATATAAAATAGGGTAAAAAATAGCTTCTTCAAGGTCTCTTATTTTAAGACCACAAAGCTATTTGTCTAATATTAGAGGGAATTTTAAACAAAATTAAAATTCGGTTAGTTCAACATTAGAGTTTGATTAGAATGGGGGTTTATTACAGAAAGCTAAATTGTAATCGGTATGTTTTGGCTAAAGCCGAAAGATTTTGAGTGTATTCTATGAGCAGGTTAAAACCTGTTTTTATTGAATTTTAACACGAATTGCACGAATGTTATTCACAAATAACACAATTTCATACTACCCGCTATGTGAAAAAATTATCTAGAAATACCCGTGAAATTTTCAGGAAGTTGATGACAATTCAATTAGCTTTAGCCAAAACTTACAAAAAAGTATTTGGCTTAAACATGTTCAGGAAATACAAGCAAAACGTCTGTCCCCTCATTTATTTTAGAATCAATTTTCATGATAATCTGATGATGATCAAAAATACTTTTTGACAATGATAGGCCAATTCCGCTTCCTTTTATAGCATCTACATTTTTCCCTCTGTAGAACGTATCTGAAATTTTAACAAGATCATCCGGAGGAATTCCTCTTCCTTCGTCTTTTACTTCTATAGATAATCGGTTTTCTTTTTCTGACAGGGTGATTACGACAGGTTTATCATAAGAATATTTAATTGCATTTTCTACAATATTATATAATGCCAGATACAGGAGCGTCTCATTTCCGGGAAATTCTAAAAGAGCTGGCCGGGTAACCTGAAGCTGTATTTTTATCGTTGAGTGTTTTTCTTTTGCTTTAGGTTCCAGTTTTTCATAAATCTTCCAGATGAGTTCATCCACTCTCATTTGTTTGTGGGAAGACTCCAGTTTGGTCATCCCGGACATCAGCAGAAGATTGTTGAGGATATTCTCAATTTCATACACATTTTCCAGTGAATCTTTTGCGACTTCCCGGTATTCTTCAGGCGTCCTGTCCTTTTGGGCAAAAACCTCAAGATTTCCGGAGATGGCCGCCAAAGGAGTTTTAAATTCATGGGAAACATAATTGATAAAGTTCTGCTGCAGCAAAACATTTTCAGAGATCCTTCCCAATAATTTATTATAAGACCTGATCAGTTCTTCGATCTCATCATTGGTATTGGTTGAAGTAATAGCCGTAGAAATATTGTTGTAATCAACAGTGTTGATTCTTTTCACCACATTGGATATGGGTTTATACACAATATTGGAAAGATACCTGCTCAGGAAATAAATAGCCAGCAATCCCAGCACAAGAACAGAAAGCATGATAATGGAAAGTCTCAGGATCTGTGACTGAAAAGAATCATTAGGAGATTTTACAAAAACGACAAAGTCTCCCTGATTATCCGGATAAAAAATCCCATAGTAAAACTGATTATCAGACATGAACTGTACTCCTTTATTATTTCTGGCCGTTTGTAAGTGAGAAAGTTTTATATTTTCATCTTTCAGGTTTTGCCCAAAGGTTACCTTATTGTTCTGATTGTAAACAGCTACCCTGTTGTTCTGAATAAGGTGATTGTATTCTTTTTTAATCTGTGCATGTCTGTCTTTCGGAAGCTCGTCTTTTTCAAGATAATAAATGGCAGAAATAAGCGCCGTATTTCTCAGCTTTTCAAAATAAAAAATCTTGGTACTGTCATAGTAGGCAAAGAATATCACCGCAGATGTGATGATAGAAACGATGCCGAATGAAAGGCTTGAGATCAGAGTAAACCTGCTTCTGAGAGTCATTTTCAGTCTTTAATTAAATATCCTGTCCCCTTTACCGTATGAATATATTTTTGTTCGGTTTCATCAATCTTATTGCGGACATAGGAAATATACACATCCACTACATTCGTAGTATTGTCGAAATCGATTCCCCAGACCTTGTGTAAGATCTGTGTTCTGCTCAGTACTTTATTTTTATTTTCCATAAGGAAAGTAAAAAGCTTGTATTCTGTAGGAGAAAATTCAATTTCCTTATCATTTTGAGTGACTTTATGAAGATCCGTATCAATGACAATATTACCGCATGACAAATATTGATCTTCTTTTTGATAGCTCAGTTTGTTTCGTCTTGTTAATGCTTTGATCCTTGAGATCAGTTCCTCAAAGTGAAATGGTTTCGACAGATAATCATCGGCACCCAGATCCAGCATTTTAATTTTATCATCAGGACTGTTCAGGGCACTCAAAACCAATATCGGTGTATAATTTCCTTTAAAACGGATGATCTGGGTAAGCTGCATTCCATCCAGTCCCGGAAGCATAATGTCCATTAAGATAATATCAAAATCATAGGTATGGAGAAGTTCTCTTGCCTTTTCTCCCGAATCAACCAGCGTCGTGTTGTATCCGGCTTCGGAAAGTCCCTTCACCAGAAAATTACTGATCCTCTGATCATCTTCTACCAACAAAATATTCATATTCTTCTGAAATTTCGTATAAATATAAGTAATCTAATTAAGAAAGGAAGCTGGAGGCTGGAAGAGAGGGGGAATAGAATTTAATAAAGTAATTCTTTCCCAATATTATTCACTTTTTAAAAGCATTGAAATTAATTTTAAGAAAATAGTCCGTTCTTACCTGCCCGGAAATAACTTCCAACATCCTTCTTCCTTCTTCCAGCCTTTTTTCATAATTTTGAAAGATGGAGATGATATATTTACTTATCGGATGTATGGCCGGCGGAATATTGGGAGCCGTTATTTTATACTTTGCACTTAAGTCATCAATGGTTTCAAGAAGTTCTTATGATGAATTGAATGCTCTTTTTATAAGAAACAAATCTGATTTTGAAAATTCAAATCTGAAGATCCAGGACCTTCAGGAAAATATCAACAGAGAAAAAGAATCCAATACCCTACAGCAGGATTTACTGGATGATCTCAAAAATGAGTTTTCAAAAATATCAGCCGAACATGCTTCATTGAATACTCAGTTTCAGGAATTAAAACAAATCAGTACCAGACAAAGCTCCCAGATTGACACCCATATCATTGAAAAACAGGTTCTTTATGCTAAAAACTCTGAACTTTCAGCAAAAAACGAAAGTCTCCAGAAATCTTTAGACACCCAAAAGGAAGAAATTCTCAAAATACAGGAAGAATCAAAACTTCAGTTTGAAAATCTGGCTAATAAAATCCTTGAGGAAAAAACGGAAAAGTTTACCACTTTAAATCAGAATAACCTAAAAAATATCCTCGATCCGTTCCAGGAGAAAATTGCAGATCTGAAAAATAAAGTCAATGAAGCCTACGAAAAGGAAAATAAAGAACGTTTTTCTCTGGCCGAAAAGGTAAAGGAACTTGCTGAACTCAACCAACAGATCTCCGATGATGCCAAAAAACTCACCCGAGCTTTAAAAGGGGAAAGTAAAACCCAGGGAAACTGGGGGGAAATGATTCTTGAAAGTATCCTTGAAAAATCCGGTCTGGTAAAAGGAAGGGAATATTTTCTGGAACACGAACTTCGTGATGAAGATAACAATGCTTTGTTCTCTGAGTTTTCCGGAAAAAAAATGCGCCCGGATGCTGTTATAAAATATCCTGACGAAAGAAATGTGATCATCGATTCTAAAGTATCTTTAACCGCTTTTACAGATCTTGTGGATGAAAATGATCCTGATGTTTATGCAATAAAGCTCAATCAACATCTCGGATCTATCAAGAACCACATTACACAGCTTAGCCAGAAAGCGTATGATGATTACGGAAAATCACTAGATTTTGTGATGATGTTTATTCCTAGTGAACCGGCCTATATTGCCGCCATGCAGGCAGACACCAATCTTTGGAACTTTGCTTATGAAAAAAGAATTCTGTTGCTTAATCCAAGTAATCTGATTACTTCCCTGAAGCTGATTGCTGATCTGTGGAAGCGAGAATATCAGAACAGAAATTCTATGGAAATTGCGGATAGAGGGGCAAAACTTTATGATAAGTTTGTAAGTTTTGTGGAAAATCTGGAAAAGGTAGGACGAAATCTTGACCAGGCCAAAAATGTCTATAATGATGCGTACAAACAGCTTCATACCGGAAATGATAATCTCGTGATCCAGACTCAAAAGCTGAAATCTCTGGGAATAAAAAATAAAAAGGATTTGCCACAAAGCCTTATTGATAATAGTAATCTCATTGAATAAAATTTCATAAATAATCAGTATGCTTTTTTCTTTTGCCCCTTATTCCTATCCCATATCCAAATCGGTAAAAGAGATATTGGTTTCCTCATTGGCGGCAGGACTCCTGGTTTATCTTTTCCTGATTATATTCCAGCCATTTGGTACAGAAGGGTTTAATCATCCTTACAAATATCTTATTCTTTTTCCCTATACCCTTATTTTTGGAGCCGCATTTTTCATCTCAAGTCTTTGTTTTTACCGATTCAATGATTGGAATCTCGGGTCAGAGCTATTCAAAATATTTGTCATTTTATTACTTGGCTCCGTCTTTTCCTATTTTTACAATTCATTATTCATAAGTCATGTAAAGCTTAGCTTTGAAAATTATGGTTATATGTTTCTTTACTGTCTGGCTATAGGAATTCCTATTTCTGCCATTTATATTTTATCAAGGTATATTTATTTAAAAAACAACCATGAGCATATAGCTCGGGACATCAATCGGCAATCAATCAATGAGATTCAACACCGAAAAAAGACTGTTCTCACCATCACAACCCATGCTACGGAACTGAAAATTGCTGAAAATGATTTCTTATGTGTTCGGTCTATGGAAAATTATTGCACAGTATATTTTTTAGAAAACCATAAAGTAAAGAAACTGTTGCTGAGAATAAGCCTATCTAACATTCTGGTACAAGTAGAAACTGACACAATCAAAAGATGTCACCGTTCTTATATTGTCAACCTTGGAAAAGTAAAAAGTCTTAAAGGAAATGCACAAGGTTATAAGATGATTCTTACGGAAACAGATTTTGAAATTCCTGTTTCGAGAAGTTTTATATCGGTTATTATCCCCCAATTACAGCAATTAAAAAAATAAAAGCTTGTCATTGGTCACTATTCTTTGGTGCTCATCACATTAAATTGTTTCGTTTTCAGAGATACTTCATTTTTGCTCAAAATAATTAGCATGAGTAAAAATATCCGCTTCTTTTCCGTATTTATTTTAGGATTTGTTGTTTATTACTTCTTTGATCTTTTTTGTTTTAAAAGCATTCAGCATTTTACAAAAGAGTTTTTTCATAGTAAAGCTATAGCCCATGTATCGGCATATTCCATTACCATCATCCCTTTGATCATCACCTTAAAAGTACTATTTCCTAAAAACAACATCTTTGATCTGTTTTCTTTAAACCAATCCGTTATAAAAGGCTTCAGTCTGGCCTTCATTGGAACTCTGCCCATGTTGGCCGGATATATAATTCATTTCAGGGGTATCAGCAGTATCAATCCTGAATCTCTATTCATCAATACCCTCTCCTCCGCTTTTTTTGAAGAACTAATATTCAGAGCTTTTCTCATCGGGACGCTCTATAGATTTACCCGGCTGGGATTTTTATCATCCATCCTGATAGGTTCCTTACTTTTTGCCCAGGTCCATTTATATCAAAGTCAAAATACATCGGAACTTATTGAGATATTTTCCATCACATTCATCGGCTCAGTATTTTTTGCCTGGGTTTATTTTGAACAGAATTTTAATATCTGGTCCGCTATATTTCTTCATTTTCTAATGAATCTATATTGGGAAATATTCAATGTTTCAGAGAATGTTTCCGGGAATCTCTATGGAAATCTTTATAAATTTTTGTCACTATTTCTGATTATCGCCATCATTGTATATCATAAAAGGAAGAATAAAAAATCATTTCAGGTTACCTGGAAAAGTCTTTTTATAAAATCTGGAGAAGTTCAATCATAAATTTTGCATAATTTTGCAGAATGTTGATAGAAAGTTTCCAAAACGATAAAATAAAAAATGTCACTAAGCTCCTTACTGACAACCGTTTCCGTAAAAAATCAAAAGTTTTCGTAGTAGAAGGCCAACAGGAAAATGAAAGGGCGTTGCACTATGATTTTGAACCTGTGGAATTCTTTATCTGTGAAAATATATTTAAAGGAACACTTCCTGGCGGAAAAATTCATTATGTGAGCGAAAAGGTATATGAAAAGATCGCTTACAGAGGAAGTTCTGAGGGAATTATCGGAATATATACAGCAAAAGAAACACCTCTTTCTTCCTTTATTCCTAAAGAAAACTCTACAGTAATCATTGTAGAAGGTGTTGAAAAACCGGGTAATCTGGGTGCTATTCTGAGAAGCTGTGAAGCATTTGGAGTGGATGCCCTTATTGTAGCGGACGGAAAAACAGATTTTTATAACCCTAATGTCATCAGATCCAGTGTAGGCTGTCTGTTCGGAATGGAAGTTTATCAGGCTGAAAACAGCGAAACTTTGGAATTCCTTCAGAAAAATCAGTTCAATATCTATACAACCCTTATGGATGAAACGGCTGAAGATCTTTATAAAAGGGATTTTACTCAGCGTTCTGCGGTCTTATTCGGTACTGAACATTCCGGATTAAGTGATTTCTGGATTGGAAAGGGAAAAAATACACTCATTCCCATGGCTGGAAGTATTGACTCCCTGAATCTGAGCAATGCTGTAGCTATTACCTGCTATGAATCATTGAGGCAGAAAAAGGGATAAGCAATTTTTGAACTTTATCATCTCTATATTTATAATCTGCAGATAAAATGAGATTGCTTCACCTTCGGCTCGCAATCACTAAGCACAAAAAAACCGTTTCACTGGGTGAAACGGTTTTTTTATTTTTAAGCTTATGCTAGAATTATTTCTTAGCAGCGTCTTTTGCAGCATCTTTAGCAGCGTCAGCAGCTCCTTTAGCAGCATCAGCAGCACCTTTAGCAGCGTCAGCAGCACCTTTAGCAGCATCTTTAGCAACTTCAGCACCAGCAGCAGTTGTAGCAGCAGCAGCATCTTTAGTAGCACCTACAGCAGCAGTTGCAGCAGAGTCAACAACTTTAGCAGCAGAATCAGAAACTACAGCAGCAGAATCAGCTACGTTAGCAGCAGCAGAATCAGTTGTACCTTCAGTAGAAGTAGCTTCAGTTTTTTTACAAGCAACTAGAGAGATTGCAGCGATAGCAGCTACGAATAATGACTTTTTCATAATAAATTAAATTTAATTTTGTTAATATTGTTTTATAAAATTTTCTTCTGTTCTGTTATTTGAACAAGACAAAGGTAGAGCACTTAGAAAATTTGTCTATGAAAAATAATTGTAATACCTTTGTAAAATAGTTTTACAAAAAAACATAGCTGATAATCAATAATTTAATTATTTTTTGAAAAATTGACAGATTTAGATCTATTACACTTTGAGCAACTAAAAAAGGACGTTCAGGGTCAATACTTAAAAGAATATACCCCATCACAGGATGATATTTCCAAGTGGAAGGGTATAGACATTATATATTTTCAGGAAGACCTTCGCAAAAAAGCAAAAGGAAACATCAGTGAAAAGTCATTTTACACCTATTTCAAAACTTCGCCGGTCACTAAATTACCAAGGATAGATATGCTCAATTTATTGAGTATTTATGCAGGATACGACTCATGGTACGAATTCAAGAAACAGCATCTTTTTGCCGGAGAATTGTTGCAGGAAAATGAGAATTTGGATGAAGAAGAAATCAATGAATTGGAAAAAACAGTTGCAGCTGCTCCTGAACTTCCAAAAACTGAAATTCAGCCTCAGAAAGTAGAAATACAGCCTAGTCAAAACACTGATTTACAAAAAACAACTACTGAAAATCAAATAGTTAACACAAATCAAAATTCACAAAAAGAAATTGAAATTTCACAGGCTACACCGAAAAAAAATTTCTTCAAAAAGAACGCCTGGGCACTTGTCACTTCGGTTTTAATTGCCATTACCGGACTTTTAGGATTTAAGGATGTTCTTTTTTCTAAAACTTATAAATATTGTTTTATAGATAAGGACAGAGGAGTTTCGGTAATCAATACATTGGAAATAATGGTAGTAAAGGAAAATGAATCGCCACTGATGTATAAAATAAAGCCGGGAGAGTGCTTTTACTATTCTACCAAGGATAAAAATCTGAAAATGCGCATCAGTGCACCTTTCTATGAGCCATTGGAAGTCAACAGGAATCTGGAAAATGCTCCGGAAGAAGAAAAAATAGAACTGAAACCTGATGATTATAAAATGGCCGTCTATTATTTCTCTATAAAGGACATTCAACAAGGTAATCCTGCAGAGAGAGTGGCTCTTATGAAGCAAAAAAGAAATCAGCTGGAAAACCTGATCAGCAACAATGCAGTGATCTATCAGGTTTATGACAATAATACATATGGTATAGAGCGACTTGACAAACAGAAGTACATTACCCTGGTAACCACTCCTACTACATCATTGAAAAACCTGAATGTAATAGAAATGAAAAAAGACAACGGTAAAATTGTTTCCATTAAATTTAAAATTGCTACTACAGATGAAAAAAATAAATAATTTTTTACTTCTCACCATACTCCTTACTCTATTCGTTGCCTGTAATAAAAAAGCGGAAGTAAGCGACCTTGAAAAACTCAGAAATAGCAATAATACCAAAAGCTACCCTTCTGTACAAATGGACAGCATGCAGGCCATCAACTCCATCACCAAGCAGAAAGTTCAGGAACTTCTTGATCTGTCCACCTTATATTTATCTGGCAACAGAAATACAGAAATAGACACTGTGATCTATTCACAGATGGAAAGTTACTTCCATAAACCTGATTCTTTAACGTTTAAAAAGTTACTGAAGGAATTGGACAGCATGAAGGTAAAGTCTGTAAAGGTAAATAACCTGAATGTCTACAAAGAATTCTATAAAAAAGATACTCTGGATTATGCGAAGTTCAATGTGGAATATTTTGACAATAAGAATAAATCATTGGGAAGCTTTGAAAAAAATGCACAATACATTCTTCTGTCAACTTCCAAAATGAAAAAGGAATTTAAATTCTACTTTCTCGACTTTTATTCCAAACCGCTGAAGAAAGACAGTACTTCTGTAGGGGTTACCAAATAGTCCAGAGGAATATCATTTTCCCAGACATCATCAATATACTCATCGGGGTCAAAGTAATTGACTCCGATTTTTTTGGCCTCCGGTGAAACACTTTGGAAAAAACTGTCATAAAACCCTTTTCCGTAGCCTATCCTATTTCCCTTATGATCACAATACAAAAGTGGAGTAATAATATAATGGAAATCATTCTCACCGGAATCTTCATTGGAAACAGGCTCGGAGATTCCCCAGCTGTTTGTTTCAAACAATGTATCTTCGAAAATTTCAATCGCAATAAGTTGATCCGCTACAATCTTTGGCACATACACCCGGATATTCTGCGCTAAAAAGTACTGAATGAAGATTTGAGTATCGATCTCATTAAACTTCTCAATAGGAACAAAAATATGTACCTTCTGTCCTGTGTGAGGTTTGAAGTAAGTCATGAAATTCTCAAAAATCTTTCCGGATAACAAGAAAGCCTCATCAGAAGACAAGGCTTTTCTTTTTTGCATATATTTTTTTCTAAGCTCAGCTTTCAACATATCTCACTTATGCGTTTTCAGCTTGCAAGATTTTATATAATTTATCAGATAAACGAACTCTGAACGGAAGTTCAAAAGTGATCTGATCTCCTGCTTTCGCAGTTTCACAAGGACCACCGTTCGCATACATTTCAGTGATGATCACTTCCTGATCTCCTGTTGTAGGACCTGAAATCAATACTTTATCACCAATTGAAAGCTCTTTACTTTCTATTAAAAACTGAGCAATTTTTGATTTTGAATAGTAGTGTTCTGCTTTTCCAATCAAAACTTTTTTAACGGAAATTTTCTGGCGAATATTCTTTATCTCAGGTTTCGTGGCCTGTGCTAAAGCTTTTGTAGCTAAATCTCCTGAGTTTTTAAATTTCAGAGCATCAGATTTTCCTTTTCTGAAAACTTTGTTTCCAACCTGTAAGCCCTTTCTCAGTTTCAACTGTTCCTCCCAAGGCAAATGAATGGTCTCCAGACATTCTGTAGAACATGTATTTTCCATTGCGGCTTTACATTCGTCACATTGGATAAACAATAGGTGACAGGCATCATTAGCACAGTTCGTATGATTATCACAAGGCTTACCACATTGGTGACATTGCGCAATAATATCGTCTGTAATTCTTTCTCCCAATCTGTGGTCAAACACGAAGTTTTTACCGATGAACTTACTTTCTATCCCTTCTTCTTTTATCTGACGGGTATATTCAATGATTCCGCCTTCCAACTGGAAAACGTTTTTAAATCCCTGATGTTTAAAGTAAGCACTGGCTTTTTCACAACGGATTCCCCCAGTACAATACATCAAAAGGTTTTTATCCTCTTTGAAATCCTGTAATTGATCATTGATGATCGGCAAACTTTCTCTGAAGTTTTCCACGTCTGGGGTAATAGCGCCTTCAAAATGTCCCACTTCACTTTCGTAATGGTTTCTGAAATCTACTACAATGGTATTGGGATCAGCGAGCATATTATTAAACTCCTGAGCTTTTAAGTGAACTCCTTTATTGGTTACATCAAAGGTTTCATCGTTCAGACCGTCAGCTACAATTTTGTGTCTGACTTTAATTGTCAGTTTCAGAAAGGAGTGATTGTCTTGCTCAACCGCTACATTCAAGCGAATTCCTTTCATAAAATCGTACACTTCCAGTGTGTTTCGAAAAGCCTCAAACTGATCGGCAGGAACACTCATCTGAGCGTTGATACCTTCGTGTGCAACATAAATACGGCCAAGCGCATCAAGGGCGTTCCAGGCTATGAATAAATCGTCACGAAATTTTTTGGGATCTTCAATTTTAGCGTACGCATAGAAAGATAACGTAAGGCGTTCCTTACCAGCTTCATCAATAAGTCGAGCTCTTTCTTCTGCGCTTAAGGTGTTATACAGTTGCATGCTATAAACGTTTTAAGTGAGAAAAATATTTTTGCAAAGGTAAGAATTTTTAAATTAATAGCTCTCCGCGATAATGGTAGATATAATCAGTGAGATGTAGCCAATACTTTGTATCTTTATTACGCTACATTCTGTCACAATTTCATTTAAGTTTTTTTTAAGTTTTGTTAACTATGCCGTTAACAATTATGACATAATGTATAAATTAACAGTATAGCCGTTAAATTTTAGTTAAAATTGAAACATAGCATACTAATTGCTTACTTATTTAGCATTAAATTTGTTTACATAAAAACATAGAAAAGAAATTAGTACAATAAACAACAAAGAAAGATATAAAATGAAGAGTACTTTAAAAAAACTATTACCATTTGCAGTAGTCGGAGTTATCTCAGGAGCTACTACCGTTGGAGCTATACAATATTTCGGACATGGCTCCAATAATGGAGATCAATCTTATTTCACAACATCAGCACCTAACGCATCCTTTGCGGGAATGAATACGGGAGCAGTGGGTGATGATTTTGTAAAGGCAGCCAAAACGACCGTTCCGGCTGTAGTTACCATCAAAAACTATCAAAGCAGAACATCCAGCAGGGCTTCAGAACAGGATCTGTTTGATTTCTTCTTCGGAGATCCTTTCGGAGGAAGAGGCGGCCAGCAGAGACAGAAACAACAACAGCAGACTCCTGACAATATGCCTTCGGGAATGGGTTCAGGGGTAATCATCTCGCCGGATGGCTATATTATCTCAAACAACCACGTGGTGGCGGGTGCCAACAAACTGGAAGTGGTATTGAGCAATAAGAAATCATATATTGCTACTTTGGTAGGAACTGACCCTAACACGGATATTTCCTTATTGAAGATTGAAGAAAAAGGACTTCCTTATTTAAATTTTGCCAACTCAGACAATATTGAAGTAGGACAATGGGTACTTGCAGTAGGAAACCCACTTGGGCTTAATTCTACAGTAACCGCAGGGATTGTTTCTGCAAAAGGAAGAGGAATCGGAATTCTTGGAAGCCAGGGAAAAGCTGCGAACCCAATTGAAAGCTTTATTCAGACCGATGCTGCCATCAACCCGGGTAACTCAGGAGGTGCATTGGTAAACACGAATGGAGAACTGATCGGGATCAATTCTGCAATCCAGTCTACTACAGGATACTACCAAGGGTATGGATTTGCTGTACCGGCCAACCTGGCAAGAAAGATTGTTGAAGACATCAAGAAATTCGGAATCGTACAGAGAGGATTCTTAGGTGTGTCATCATTAGATCTTTCAAACGATCAGCAGGTTTTAGGATACAACAGACAATTCAAGACAAATCTTAAAGTAGGTTCAGGAATCTATATTACCGGATTCGGAGAAAAGAGCGGTGCTGAAGATGCAGGCCTGAAAAAAGGTGACATCATCACTAAAGTTGACAATTATGCAGTAACAGACTTCGCTGATCTGTCTATGTCTATCGGAAGCAAGCGTCCTGGTGATAAAGTTCAGGTAACTTATCTGAGAGATGGTAAAGAAAATACAACTACCGTAACGCTTAGAGATCAGAAGGGAGGAACTTCTACCAAAACGAAAGCTGACCTTAGCGTAACTGAAAAAATCGGATCTGAATTTGACCCACTTACTGAAAGGTTCAAAACAGAATATGGACTGAACAGCGGTGTTGTTGCTAAAAATGTTTCTGAAGGCAGCGAAATGGCCAAAATCGGAATTGTAGACAACTATATCATCATTGAAGTTAACGGCAAGCCTGTCAACTCACAAAAAGATATTGAAAAGATTCTGGATAAGTATCAGGGGAATGTACAGGTAAAATTTGTGGATGACTACGGAAGAATGTACACCAAAGGATTCAAGATGCCTTAATCATAAGACAAAACAATAGCTGATCATATCAACAACAAAAAAAACGCTGCAGATGTCTGCAGCGTTTTTTAATTTTTTTATTTAGGCTTATTCATTTTTTCAGAAATGCTTTTCTTTTTGTTCCGCTCGTAGATCACTTCTACAATTTTACCGCCGATCCATGAAAACGGAAAGAAGGTAAGGAAGATGGAGATCTTATAAAATGTAGGATGGTAAGGAAATATAATCACATCCAACATAGCAATAAAGAGCATAATAAAACCTATAAGAATAGCATAGGCAACTTTGGCATATTTTACGATAATGGCTGTAGCCACCCCCCCGATTGTTGTTCCTAATCCGGAAATAAACAACAGGAACCCAAAGAATGCCTTATCATCTTTCATACTGAAAAGAAACCTTTGCCAATGCTCAAACGGAGCGAAAGCTTCAAAAGTAACCCATTGCGGAAAAGCCCTTATACCAAGAGTAATAATAAGCCCTGCTATACCAAGGCCTACAAGCACCGCAATTGTATTTCTTATAAAATTCATTAATCCTGATGTGCAATCATAGAAATTTCGATATCCACATTTTTGGGCAGACAAGAAACCTGTACCGTCTCACGTGCAGGATAACTTTCCGCATCCAGATAAGATGCATAAATATCGTTCATTACCGCAAAATCATCCATGTTCTTAAGGAAAATTGTAGCCTTTACAACATTTTTAAAAGTCATCCCAGCTTCTGTAAGAATCGCTTCAAGGTTTTTCATTACCTGATGCGTTTCCTTTTCAATTCCTTCTACCAGTTTACCAGTTGCAGGATCTACAGGAATCTGTCCGGAGATATACAAAACTCCGTTGGCCATATTAGCTTGTGAATAAGGCCCGATTGCTGCAGGAGCATTAACTGTGTTGATAATTTGTTTCATAACGGATATTTATTTTTTTGATCTATACAATTACCCTCTACTTTCTAAGCGGTAATTTAGTTAGAATTTATTTTGGTTGCAAATATAAAATTTATATTCTCAAATGCCAATCTGATATTAGAAAGGTGCATTAGGCTGAGTAAAACTTCTGTCTTTATACTTCAATGCATCACTTAAGATATTGGCTTTGATCCCGATAAAGAAGTCGTACACTTTATATTGTCCGAAAGGAACCCAGTTGAAATTAATCGTAAAACTTCGTTGATCTCTGGCAAAACCTATCCTTGTATAAGCCAGCTGTTTTGTCACCAGGTCATAGTGGGTACTTCCGTTGATATTCCAGAATGGGGTAAGCTTGATGCTCCCGTCAAGACCTATTGATGCAATCTTGTTAGCCGTTCTGCTTAGCCCTTTGGAATAAGCATAGTTGGCATTTACATTTAAAGTCCATGACTGATCGAAATGGGCATAATTATCATCATCAAAATAATAATTCTCATTTCGCACCTCTCCTTTTTTAGAATACTTCTTAGCATATTCCGTTTTCGGTCCAAAAATTTCGCTGCTCAGAGGATAAGACATCTGTACATTAAATCCCTGTACACTGAAAGCTCCGAATTTTTCTGTTCTGATTCCGGTATCCTGTCCTGGCAGGAATTCAATTTTATAAGGATCAAGGGCAAGACTTGTATTAACAGTAAGTTTGCTATTAAAGAATGAAGACTGTCCGTTGATCGTAATCACAGACCAAGGGTGATCTTTAGCGGCAAAGTTATAGTTTCCGGAAACGCCTAAAGATTCAAAGATTTTAATCTTCTTCACTCCTGTAGAGTCGCTCTTAGATTTCACCTTCATTTCAACATTGTTTCCGATATTGAAACCTAAAGCACCCACCATTCCACTTTGCGGACTTCCAATAATTCCTTTTTCAAAAATGGAATAAGGAGTAAGGGCTCCATTGGCATTGTAATAGTTTTTATAATATCCAAAACCTGGACTTGAGAAATCCGGAGAATACGTAAATCCTATACTTGGTGTTACCATGTGTCTTACGGCTTCTATAACCGATCCTTTCTTAAACTGCATCTGCCCGTAAAGAATGGTCTGAATACTTGCTGTCGCAGAGAACGTAGAATAGCCTGCAAATTTTTTATTGACATCATCTACCGTAACCGCTTTTACAGGATCATAATACCTGTTAAGAGTTTTTGTGGTTAACGCATTGTCGATGTTCGCAGTTAAACTGAAAGTAAAATATTTTGCCAGAGTGGTATTTGTTGCCAGGGCGATATTGTTTTTAAGCCCGGTCTGCATTTTATCCCACATTTCTTTTTTAAACAGTTCATTCTCCTGAGTGTTCACAAAGTTCGTCAGGTTGAAACCTGTGTTGACTGTAATATTTTCAAGAAGTCCGGATCTTACACCGGTTTTTGATTTGAACAGATAAAACTGGTTAACGGCTACGTTCATCTGTGGAAGACGAAGATCTGCCAAACCTGTTGCGAAGTTCTGAGAATAAGAAGCCGTTCCTGTAATGGTTATCGGCAATGTCAGGAATCTTTTGGTAAGGGTTACCGTTGAGTTCTGCTGGGTATTCAGTACATTCTGGTTGAAAATATAATTGTTGTTCAGCGGATTGTTGTAAAACTTGGTACTCACAATATCTACCGAAGCACTGAAGGTAAGGAATGGGTTAGCTTTGGCATTCTGTGAATGCGTCCAGTTAATTCTATAAGTACTATTTCGGCTATAGTCGTCCAGTCCTTTGATCCCTCTTACCATCGTTCCAATATCAGCATTGAAAGTTCCCGAGTAGCGGTATTTTTTCTGATAGTTCATCTGTGGTCGGATATTCCAGCTTCCTTTGGTATAAATATCGGCCAGTACTTTAAGGTCAAAGTGCTCCCCTATCGGTTGGTAATACCCTATTCCGTTGAGGAAGAAACCTACATCTTCCCTTTCCCCGAAACTAGGGATCAGAATACCGGCAGCTCTTTTATCTGAAAACGGTAAGATGGCAAACGGCATATACAACGGGGTAGGAACCTGTTCTATAAACATCTGGATAGGTCCGGTAACGATCTGGGATTTGTTCTTGGTCTTTATAAGCTTGATGTTGTAAGCCCTCATAAAGTAATCCGCAGCCGTATCTTTTTTCTTGATGAAATAATCATCCGTTGTATAATCTGCTTTTACCATCGCAAAAACAGAATCATTATATTTTTTAGTTTTCTGGGCAATAATCACCCCTTCACTTTCTTCTGTTCTGGCATTGAAGGCAATGGCCTGCTTGGTCTTTGTATTATAACTGAATTCGTTGGTCTCGTATTTTTTCCCTGCCTGGGTGGTAATTACAGGTTCGATGATTTTCCCTAAAGAGTCCTGTTTTCCTCTGGCATAGATCAGGTTTTTGTTATCATCAATGGAGATATAATCTGCATCAATCTGCATATCCTGATATTTTACCTGCGCATTTTTGTTCAGAAATGTCATTCTTTTAGGCACATCTCTTCGCTGATCATCAGCTTTTGTGCGGAGAACATCATCCAATGCTTCTTTTTTTGCAACAATGGTATCCTTTTTGGAAATAGTATCTTTAACCGCATTTTTAGGCAATTTTTCAGGAGTTTTCTGTGCTAAAAAATTGTTAAAAATTAGGATAATTAAAATTTGTAATATATTTTTGAGGACGGTTTTGGCCAATTTTATTCTATATAATTAAGGCCCAAAATTAATATAATTTTTATAACTGTAAGATGCACAAACAAAATTTTAAAATAATTTTATCATTTCTCCTTATCCTAATCAGCAACTTTATTTTCTCTCAGAAGAAATTTACCATTGTTTTAGATGCAGGACACGGAGGTAGTGATCATGGAGCCAACAGGACTTATTCAGACATTGGAAGAATTGCAGAAAAAGATATTACGCTCGCCATTACCTTAAAGGTAGGAGCGATGCTTGAAAAAAACAGAGATTTCAAGGTAATTTACACCCGAAAAATTGATGAATACCCTTCCCTTTCTGACAGAACCAACCTGGCCAACAGAAGCAAGGCGGATCTTTTCGTATCCATTCACTGTAATTCTTCTGCAAGACCTACAGCTTACGGTACGGAAACTTACGTACAGGGACCCAACCAGAATAACGAAAACCTGGAAGTCGCCAAAAGAGAAAATGATGTGATCTTCCTGGATGAAAAAGATAAACAGACCTTCGGTTCATACAACCCGGATTCTCCGGAATCACTTATCGCTCTGAAACTTCAGCAGAGCAAGTACCTTGAATCAAGTCTTCTTTTGGGAGGATTGGTAGAGGATAATTTCGTTAATAAAGACAAAAGATCTTCCCGAGGTGTTTTTCAGAAAAACCTTCACGTTCTCCGTATGAATGCGATGCCTTCTGTACTGATAGAAACCGGATTCATCAATCATCCGGAAGAAAGTCATTATATCGCTTCGGAAAAAGGCCAGAGCGAAATTGCAGAAAGTATCTATAATGCAATTATTGATTACAAGAAGGCAATTGACAGAAAAACCGGCGGATCTATTGCTATTAAAAAGCAGGAGCCAGAGAAACCAGCAGAAACTCCCCTGAAAAATGATTTCAGAATATTACTGATGAGCTCTCCTACGAAGTACAACGAAAACGATCCTGCTCTTAAAGGATTAAACTATATTCTTACCATCAAAGAAAACGGTCAGTACAAATATTATTATGCTGTAACGAATATGGCTTCTGTAAAAGACATCAATCTTAAAACAGCCAAGGATGCCGGATTCAGAAATGCTTTCGCAGTAGGTTTCATGCCGAATCAGAGAATCAGTATGGGGTATTATACCATAGAAGTGTATGCAGGAGACAAGCTGAACGGTAATTCTTACATTGTTCAGAACCTGAAAGATGTAGAAAGACAAAAAGATAATGGTATTTTCTATTACACCTATGGAAAAGAATACACTCTGGAAGATGCTGTAAAACTTCAAAAAGATCTTGAAGCTAAAGGAATCAAAAACACGGTAATACAGAAAATTTATAAATAATTTAAAAAAATAATTTTGAAGTTTAAAAGTTAATTTCTACTTTTGCAACCTCAAAATTTGGCCTATTCGTCTAGTGGTCAGGACTCAAGATTTTCATTCTTGCAACAGGGGTTCGATTCCCCTATAGGCTACTTATTAAAACCTTTAACTTCCCGGTTAAAGGTTTTTTTATTGCCATTTTCTTATGCTCTTTAAATTTCAAAAAGATTAGATCAGTTATAAAAACAGGGAAGAGTATTCTTGAAATATAATTAGGTAAGTCCTTCTTCATTTTTTCACCTAAAGTTTTTTTTAATATAAATATGGCAAGGAAACAAATAGTGAAATCAATTTCATTGATCCTTTTCAAACAGATGTATATCTATGAATGCTTCTTCAGCGACAAATCTTCATTGTTTAACTATCTATCCGAATTACCTCTTTACCCTTTAAAAAAAAACAAGTAAAAGTTTTTTTGATGGATACTATAAAAACAATAAGCATCCTTATAGAATATTGAAAATAAAAACATTAGCATAATCCGTCCAAAAACATCTCCATCTTTTGCTGTAAAAAACTATTTCATAGGTGTTATATATTACAAAAGCATTATATTTGCAAAAATTTTTAACCATAATTGGTCATCCAAATATGGTACACTGATGAAAAATATTATTGATAATCCACAGGCTGTAAGAAATTACAGACTATCAAATTTTATATCATGCCGGATTTAAAAATACAAGAAGCTAAATTGCTTTTTAAGAAAATCCACTCTAACCCAAAAAGTTATGATTTACAAATCAATGAAGACGGGATTGCAGGCAAAGATGATAAAATCAGTTTCAGACTTTACAGGACTGGAGAAAGGGTTGCTTTTGAAGTAACAATTGACGGACTCACTTTCACCAACACCACTGGAGAATGGAACAACGCACTGATCATGCTAGGAAATACGATCAAAAAATTAGAAAAGGAACAAGAAAATTTAAAAATAGAACAAGCAATAAATAAACTTAGAAAGTACCTTTCAGAAGAAAATTAAAATTTTTGAAAATAAATTTGGTAGTTTAAAAAAAAGTTTATAGTTTTGCACTCACATTTGAACGATATGGCAAATCATAAATCAGCACTGAAGAGAATCAGACAAAACGAAACTAGAAGACTTCGTAACAGATATTATCACAAGACTGCTAGAACAGCATTGAAAGCTCTAAGAAATGAAGAGAACAAAGCTGCTGCTACAGAGCAGCTGCCAAAAGTTATCGCTTTATTGGATAAATTAGCTAAGAAAAACATTATCCACAAAAACAAAGCGGCTAACTTGAAAAGCAAATTGACAAAACACGTTAATAAATTAGCGTAAAAGTATAGCTGGCCCGTTCGTCTATCGGTTAGGACCTCAGATTTTCATTCTGGTAAGAGGGGTTCGATTCCCCTACGGGCTACTTCAATCTTGAAAAGCCACTGTATAAAATCAGTGGTTTTTTAAAGAGAAAGTAGGAAAGCTATTCTTTTAAAACACATCTAACCGGCCCGTTCGTCTATCGGTTAGGACCTCAGATTTTCATTCTGGTAAGAGGGGTTCGATTCCCCTACGGGCTACCAAAAAGGACTTTTTCGAAAGTCCTTTTTTTGTTTATATATATTACAAATAACAGAAAAGAGGAAGCCAGCCCCCAAAAATGTGGGAATGTCTACAGGCGATATTCATTATATTTTCGATATAAATTGGATCAAGCACAAAATCTGGGGGCTAAGCAAAAAGTTTGGTTAATCTAAAGATAAAGAAAGTTTTGTCTTTTACACCTCTAAGCTGTAGTCTAAAGTTTTTAATCT
>LAZY01000026.1 GCA_001013295.1 Chryseobacterium indologenes
AAGCCTTAATATGGAAACTCCAGATAAAGTGCATAAAAAATCCGAAGAAATAAAATATCTCTCCGGATTAAATATTGTTTAATTTATGTCAACCTATTTTAGGACGACTCAGTAAGAGTTAATTTTTTATCAATTTCACACTATGTTTGGGCTCATTTCCAGATTGGATCTGGAGAATATAAGTTCCTTTTTCCAGACTGGAGACATTAATTTTTCCATTAAATAAAGCTTTACCCTTTTTAAGCAGTCTGCCTGATCCATCAAAAATCTCATATTTCAGGGTTTCGTTTTGTTTTTTAGAATCTTGAATGGTGATGAAATCTTGTGCAGGATTAGGATAGATTTTAAAACTTTCCTTTTGCTGTATATCATTTACATTTAAAGTGGCTGTACATGTTCCCCAGATCGCACCTGCTGGCTTTTTGAAGCGAAGCGGATCTGTCCAGTTAGCATTGCTGTAAACAGGGTTATCTACTTTGATGCAGGTAAGATTATTATTGTTATCAACGATTAATCCATTGTAAGGATAATTGGGCTCATTGGGATCCATAAAAAGATTATTGTTTCCATTAGCGATATTAAAAGACGTTAATTGATTGTCATTAGCAGATACAAAAGATAGCTTAATATTATTACTCAGGTTTAATTCTGTTATCAGATTATGAGAGCATTCAAGGACTTTCAGTTCCGGATTATTACTTAGATTTAATGCTGTTAACTGGTTTTCAAAGCATATTAAACTTGATAAAGCCGGACTTGAGCTGACGTCTATCTGTGTAAGAGAATTGTGGAAACATTGAAGCCCCGTCAAATAGAGTAGACCACTTACATTTAAAGTGGTAAGTTGGTTATATTGACAGTGCAGCATCATTAAATTCAAACAACTGCTGGCATCCAATTCAGTAATATAATTATTTTGACAATTTAGATAGTCTAAAACAGCATTTTTACTAATATCCAATTGTGTAAGATGGTTGGAAGAACATACCAAATAGCTCAGATTTAGATTATGAGTTATGTACAGTGTTGTAAGTTGGTTGTTAGAGCAGTCCAAAAAAGCTAAATTAGGATTGTTGTTTACGTTCAGGCCCGTTAATTGATTATTGTTACAATATAAAGTTTCTAATGCCGTATTCTGGTTTGTATTTAAACTGCTCAGATGGTTATTTGAAACCCAAAGTTCTTTCATATTCACAAATGCTTCAATACCATTATAAATATTTTTATTCATAATATTTATTGCACCTGTAAAAGATTGCGCTTCCGTAGTTTGTATTTCTCCATCACCGTTGGTGTCAATTACAGGACTATGGCTAAGTAAAGCATTTTTAAAATTCGGATCAGGAATGTTCACGTTTTGGGCCATGGCGGATGTTCCGGCTAATAAGCCGAAAAGTAATAGTAAATTTTTCATCATTTGTATATTTAAAGGTTAATATTTCCTTTTGTGTTTTTTCATTTGTGAATGGTATAAAACAAGTGCATAAAAGAGTAGAATTTTAAACTAGACTGTCTATTCATTTATTTACAGAATAAAGTGTAATTTATATAATTTCAGTATTTTACTTGCTTGTTTTATACAATTATTAATTAAATATAATCATTTTAAATAGTTGCACAAATAATTTTGAATGAATGTAAAACCATTTCTGAAAAGAGCTGTTCATTACTTCCGGATATTAAAGATCGGTTTGTTTTTTTACATTTAAAAAACTGAGTCTATAATAATTTTAACTCTAAATTTACAGCTGAGTAATCCTGTGATCTTTCATGCTTATACTAATACTTTTTTGACATATTTTAACTTTCACACGTCAAAAAAAATCACGATATTTGTAAGTCTTTGCATATAGCAAAATTTTTAATATTTAATATGAGTCAAAAACAATATACAGCTAGTAGTATTCAGGCATTGGAAGGAATGGAGCACGTACGTATGCGTCCTTCAATGTACATTGGTGATGTGGGATTAAGAGGTCTTCACCATTTGGTTTATGAAGTAGTAGATAACTCTATCGACGAAGCTTTGGCAGGATTCTGTGACACAATATTCGTTGCCATTAAAGAAGGAAACGGAATCGAGGTTAGCGATAACGGTAGAGGTATTCCGGTTGACTTCCACGAAAAAGAACAAAAATCTGCTCTTGAAGTTGTAATGACAAAAATTGGAGCCGGAGGTAAGTTTGATAAAGATTCTTACAAGGTTTCAGGAGGTCTTCACGGAGTTGGGGTTTCGTGTGTGAATGCACTATCCAACGAAATGATCACTACGGTTTACAGAGACGGGAACGTTTACCAGCAGATATATTCGAAAGGAAAAGCTCAGACAGGAGTAGAAGAGATTGGAAACAGTGATAAAAGAGGTACAAAACAGTTCTTCCAGCCGGATGATACTATTTTTACAGAATTAGTTTACAACTATGATACCTTAGCAACCCGTTTAAGAGAACTTTCTTACCTTAATAGAGGAATTACTATTACCCTTACTGACGAAAGAGAGAAATTGGAAGACGGTTCTTTCAGATCAGAAGTTTTTCATTCTGAAGGAGGGTTAAAAGAGTTTGTTGCTTATATCGATGGAAACCGTGAATCTATTATGGAACACGTGATTTTCATGGAAGGAGAAAGAGATAATATCCCTGTAGAAGTAGCAATGCGTTACAACACTTCTTTCAACGAGAATCTTCACTCTTATGTAAATAACATCAATACTCATGAAGGGGGAACCCACCTGGCAGGTTTCAGACGTGCTTTAACGAGAACCCTTAAGAAATATGCTGATGATTTAGGAATTCCACAGAAAGAAAAAGTAGAGATTACAGGGGATGACTTCCGTGAAGGATTAACAGCTGTAATTTCTGTAAAAGTAATGGAACCTCAGTTTGAAGGACAAACGAAAACAAAACTGGGGAACTCTGAAGTTTCCGGAGCAGTAGATAAAATTGTAGGGGAAATGTTAACCAATTTCCTTGAAGAAAATCCGAATGAGGCAAAACAAATCGTTCAGAAAGTTGTTTTAGCAGCAAAAGCAAGACAAGCAGCTAAAAAAGCCCGTGAAATGGTTCAGAGAAAATCTCCGATGGGAGGTTCAGGACTTCCGGGGAAACTGTCTGACTGTTCATCCAAAGATCCGGCAGAATCTGAGATCTTCCTGGTAGAGGGAGATTCCGCAGGTGGAACGGCTAAACAGGGACGTGACAGACACTTCCAGGCTATTCTTCCTCTAAGAGGTAAGATTTTGAACGTTGAGAAGTCAATGCTTCACAAAGTATATGATAATGAAGAGATCAGAAATATCTATACAGCCCTTGGGGTTTCTGTAGGAACTGAAGAAGACAGCAAAGCATTGAATATGGCGAAGCTGAGATACCATAAGATTGTCATCATGACCGATGCCGATATTGACGGATCTCACATTTCTACCCTGATTCTTACTTTCTTCTTCAGATATATGAAAGAACTTATTGAGAACGGATATATCTATATTGCACAACCGCCTTTATACCTATTGAAGAGAGGAAACAAAAAAGTGTATGCTTATAACGAAAAAGAACGTGAAGAGTTTACATTAGAAATGTCTCCGGACGGAAAAGGAGTAGAAGTACAGCGTTACAAAGGTCTTGGGGAAATGAACCCGGAACAGCTTTGGGAAACAACCCTTAATCCGGAACACAGAATTCTGAAGCAGGTAACGATTGATAATGCAGTAGAGGCAGACAGTATTTTCTCAATGTTGATGGGAGATGAAGTTCCGCCAAGAAGAGAATTTATCGAAAAAAATGCGAAATATGCAAAAATTGACGCATAAACGTTTTTAAAAATATAATAAAAAAAGCTTCTAATTATTTAGAAGCTTTTTTTATATTTGGAGAAACCAAAAAAATAATACTATGTTAACTCTTCTACAAACAGATTCTTATGAAAGTGCAAATGCCATTTCTGGTGCAGCTGCGGCGGGATTAGGAATCGGAACAATGTTTATGGGTCTTCTGATCTATATTTTTTATGGTTACTGTATGTATAAAATCTTCCAAAAAGCAGGAAGAGAAGATGCATGGGCAGCCTTTATTCCAATTTATAATACGATCGTATTGTTGGATATTGTGAAAAAACCGATATGGTGGTTCATTTTATTCTGTATTCCTTTAGTCAATATTTTTGCATGCTGGGTAGTATATGATAGACTTGCAAAAGGATTCGGAAAAGAAACTCCGCTGTATACTATTCTTATCCTGCTCTTCGGATTTATTTTTATCCCGGTTCTTGGGCTGGGAAGTGATACCTTCGACGGTAAGAGAATACCTAATGATTAGAAAATAAAAAAGATAAAGACTTCAGCGATGAAGTCTTTGTTTTTAATATGCAATAAATTCGACACGTTGTTAGAATTAATTCTACGCTGTTTGAATTACAAGTGTGGTTAATTATATTAACTTTGAAACAGAAGATACCTGATCCTTATTCATGTAATGAAATGTTTTGATAAAATATTTCATATCATCTTCCATTATTTTTGTTTTAAGCCTAAACAGGCAATTTTTAGGATAGTACTTTTTAAGTATTGAGAGGCTCCATGTTTTTTTGGGGTCTTTTCTTTTATATATTTTAACAGTTATTAAGATTTTCTTATGTTTGCATAATATTAATAACCATGATGAGAAATATGTATTTCCAGAAGCTGTTTCTTTCGCTTCAATTTACCTGCAATCCCTTTTCCGGGGATATGACCTATCGAAAACTTAAAAACTGATAATAAAAAAACCGATGAAAATCAATTCTAAACCTGCTGTAGTAGTGGGATGTCTGGCTGTCAATATGTTTTTTGCACAGCAGCATCAATTTCTTTCTCCTCCGCCTTTTGATGAAGCAGATCTGAGAAAGACCAGTTCTTTAGTAGACAAAAATGCACCGGCTGAGATCCTTTATAACAGTGTGCGGTATAATATAATGAATGACGCCTCTGCAGAGAATGAATACTATTCAAAAATTAAGATATATGATAAGAAGCGTGCAGAAGAATGGCTTAATGTAAACATTCCTGTTCAGACAGGAGAGTCTTTGGGGAAATTTGAAGTCAGGATATACAATCTTTCAAATAACAAAGTGGAGAAACTCGTTATTGATAAGAAGGAGCAGCTGAAGGAAAATTTTACCAAAGGGGTAAGAATTTATAAACTTGCCTTACCAAGTGTTTCTGACGGATCAATCATAGAATATAGCTATAAAATAAGCTCCAAAAATTTAATTAACCCTAATTATTTTCTGGAGTATAATATCCCTGTAGTCTACCAGGAATATAATTTAGAATATCCTGATGAAGCGATTACTTATGCTTTTAATACGACGGGAAAGATTATTAAGCCAAAATATCAGTTGTCTACCACAGAAAGTCATCTGGGAGCTTTATACAATGTATTCAGATTTGGATATGAAAATATAAAACCCATCCAGAAAGAAAAGTATGTGAAAGATTTAGATCGGTTCAGGGGGAAAATAAAACCTGAGCTTAGAAGATATTCCAACCAATATTTTGCTTACAATAATTTTAAAGACTGGAACAAAGTAGCAGAAACACTGGATAACTATGATGAGTTTGGAGGTTTTTTAAAAAGTAATGTAAAAGATATTCTTCCTCAGAATATTAAAACCTATTTTGACCCCTTAGAAAGAGCCAACAAAATTTTCAATTTTGTAAAAGAAAACTATAAGTGGAACAGAAGTTATGGAATAATAGCTTCCCAAAGCTTAAAACAACTTTTAAAAACGAAGGCTGGAAATAGTGCTGATATTAATCTTCTTTTGACAATGCTTTTGCGGGATGCAGGAATTGAGGCCAATCCTTTGTTGATTTCTACAATAGATAATGGGATTTTAAACATCACTTTACCTAATATCAATACCCTGAATTTTTTGTTTACCTCTGCAAAAATCAATAATCAGATTTATTTTTATGATGCAACATCTTTTAATTCTAAAGCAAACCTACTTCCGGAAAGAAACTGGAATGATTTCGGAATTCTGATTGAAGGTAAGAAAGGAGCGTCCTTTTCATTTTCCAACCTTACAATGAGTAAAAAAGAACTCAGCATCAAAGCACGTTTAGATCTGGAAAACCCTTCGGTAAAAGGAACTTTTGTACAAAAAGACAATGGAATGTATGCCATAGAATCCTATGAAGATTTTGACATGAATAAAGAAAAGTATAAGGAATCGTTTTTAGCACTCTACAATATAGAAGGTAAAAACGTGGAATCAAAACTTCTTCCTGATGGTGATTTTGAAACTCAGGTGGCTTTTGCCAATACCAATCTTATGGATGTTATAGGAAATAAAGTGATCATCAATCCTATGATGTTCCTTAACGCTGAAAAAGAATCATTTGACCAAACCGAAGAAAGGATGCATCAGATTGATTTTACATCAGCTTTCACCAAAGAAAAAAGAGTAGAATTGGAAATTCCTGATCATTATAAAGTCCTGAGCCTTCCAAAAGATAAAAAGATTGCTACAGATGATGGTGAGATTTCTTTTAACTATAAAGTTGAGACACTTGGCAATACATTGATTATTACCTCAAAAATAAAGGTGGCCAGTCAAAATTACCCTAAAGGATATTATCCTTTTTTTAAACAGATATGGAAGACCATTTCGGAAACAGAAAATCAGGTGATCAGCCTGGAGAAAAACTAATGTTCCGGTTTTTAATAATTTATTTCGTGAAAAACTAACAGTAATGATGAAAATTTTGACGTTAGGGGCTCTGTCTGCAGCCTCAATATACTTTGCACAAAGCTATCCGGCTACTGCAATTCCTGACAATTTAAAGAAAAATGCGGATGTTGTTATCAGAAAAAACCTGAAAACAGCACAGATCAATAAGATCGATGAAATCACATATCAGTACAACAAAGTAACTACTGTTATGAATAAAGAAGGCGACTCCAAAGCGGCCATCTACATTCCTTATGAGAAAGGAGACAATATTTCAGGGGTGAAAGTGACGATCTATGATGAAGCCGGGAAAAAAGTAAAGAGCTTTTCAAAATCTGACTTTCAGGATTTTGCAAATAATTCTTCCGGGGTATTTTATTCGGATAGCAGAGTTCTGGTATTGCCTTATACTTCTGCCTATTATCCTTATACAGTAGATTTTTCCTATGAGATTACTGATCAGAATACGGTTTTTATCCCAAGCTTTGCTCCTTTTTCTTCTACCAATACTTCGTTGGAAGAAGCTCAGTTTAAAATAATAAACAAATCAGGAATTGAGCTGAGAACAAAAAACTATCCATCAAAATATAACTATGCATCAGCTGTAGAAAGTGGAAGTGGGATTGAAAAAACATATACCTACAAAAATGTTCCCGCTATTGAAAATGCTCTGTTGCTGCCGGATCCGGTAAAAATATTACCTAAAGTGAGCTTTTCTCTGGCACAGTTTAATCTGGCCGGAAGAAAAGGAACTCTGACGGATTGGAAAGACTTCGGAACCTGGTGTTATACGAACTTGGTAGAACCTGTTGCTGTTTCATCTCCTGGCATTAAAGCGGAAGTTGCTGCATTAAAATTGGAAGGATCAACAGAAGACAAAGTGAAAAAGCTTTATCAGCATATGCAGTCGAAGACCCGCTACATATTTGTTGCATTAGGAATCGGAGGGTGGCTTCCCATGCAGCCGGATGAAGTTCATAAAAAAGGCTATGGTGACTGCAAAGGACTTACTAACTATATGAAAGCGCTTTTGAATGAGGCAGGTATTCCTTCTACGTATTGTATTATCAACGCGAGTAGTTCACCGATTTCTTTCGATCCCGATTTTCCTTCAATGGGTGGAAATCATGCCATTCTGATGGTGCCTACAGAAAAAGGGAATATATGGCTTGAAAATACTTCCCAGCAGATAGCTTTCAATCACTTAGGGTATAGTACAGCCGATAGAAATGTGCTTGCCATGACTCCGAAAGGAATAGAACTCATCAATACCCCAGTCTACAAAGCTGAACAGAACAGAGAAAAACAAATCTTAAAGATCAGTCTCAACGAAGATAACAGCATTACAGGAGTAGGTAATTTTTCTTATACAGGAAGTCAGTATGATAGTAATTTAGGCTTGGTAAACCTTGATCCCAAAGAAAAAAATGATGCCCTGAAAAGAAGATTCAGTATTTTGAATTTCGAAAAAGTTGAGATGAAAAATTTCAATAATGATCGAGATAAAGCGGTTATTACTTATGATATAGATTTTAAAACCAATGATTTTTCTAAAAAAGCAGGAAGCAGCCTTTTGTTCAGAGCAGTTCCTATTTTTGAAAGTCAGGTGTATAAAACAGACGAGAGCCGTGAACTCCCTTTTGAGATCTGGCAGTCTTTTGAAGATGATTATGATATAGTTTTTACCCTTCCTAAAGGCTATAAGATTGATGAAATTCCTGCAGATTCAAATATCAGTTCAGAATTCGGGTCTTATAAAATAAGTTTTGTAAAAGACAACGATCAGGTGAAAGTGTTCCGAAAAATACAGCTCAATAAAGGGATCTATCCGAAAGAAAAATACAATGACTATATAAGTTTCAGAAAAAAGATCTTGAATATGGACAATTCAAAAGTTTTAATTACTAAAATATAAAGATGAAAAAAATAATCGTATTGGTTCTTTGTTCGGCCAATACCATCCTAATCAGTGCACAGAAATACCAGTTTCTGAACCCTCCAAAATTTAATGATGCAGACCTGTCTAAAACAAAATCATTATTAGACGAAAATGCGTCCGCTGAAATTTTGTACAAGTCCGTACACTTTATGGTGGATACTTCTAATGGAACCCTGAGTAAAAAATACTTCTACCGGGTAAAAATCTATGATAAAGATAAGGCGGAAGACTGGCTGAACCTTGAAATACCTCTTTATAGTTTCAATTCCAACAGAGAATCGCTGGGTAAATTTAAAGCTTTTACTTACAATCTGGAGAACGGAAACGTGGTACCTGTGAAAGTAGAAAAGAGTTCCCAGTATAAAAGTAAAGAAAGCAAATACGTTACTATTACCAAATTTGCCTTTCCCAATGTGAAAAACGGATCAGTACTGGAATATCAGTATGAAGTAAATTCCCCTTTTCTATATGTCATTCCTGAGATATTGATAGAGACGGATACCCCTTCACTGAATACAGAATACGTCCTGGATGCGCCGCTCAATATCGCCTATAATATCAATTATACAGGAGATGTACCTCCTAAATACAGAGAGATTGAAGATCGGAACCTGTACGGCAGTCAGTATAAGACTTATAGATTCGCATATGAAAATCTGAAAGGTTTTAAAACCGAAAAGTTGGTAAGAAATGATAAGAACTTCCGGACAAAGATAAGTGCAGAACTGCATTCTACCAATTTCGGAGAGCTGAAGCTGTATTCCTCTTCCTGGGATCAGATCAGCAAAAGGCTTTACCAGAATGAAGACTTTGGAGAAGAGCTGAAAAGATCAAAACTGGCTAAAGACAATATGCCGGCAGCAGTTTCGGGGTTGAAAACCGATGCTGAAAAAGCCGATGCTATTTTTGCATACGTTCAGAAAACATTTACCTGGAACAAAGACAGGGGGATCTATACCGAGGAGGGGATTAAGAAAATGCTGGAAACGAAAGTAGGAAATGCTGCTGAAATTAATCTTTTTCTGGTCATGATGTTGCGTGAAGCTGGCATTAAGGCAGATCCACTTATTATCTCCACAGTAAACAACGGTTTGATTAATCTCGTGTCCCCTAATGTTACCAATATGAATTTTGTACTGGCAGCCTTAGAAATGGAAGGGAAACTTCATATTTATGATGCTACCTCCAAGCAGTCTTCTCTGGATGAAATTCCTATACAAAACTGGAATCAGTATGGGCTTTTAGTAACCAAAACAAAGGGTCAGTTGATTCAGATGACGAATACAAAAACCAGCAATACTTACCTTACCGCTGAAGCCAAGATTAATGGAGACAGTAGTATTTCCGGAACTTATTCAGACCGTGATACCGGTGCTTTTGCAATGTTGGCAAAAGATAAGTATGACGAAAATGCTGAAAAATACAAGAAAGCCTATAAAGACAATTATGCCGTAGATTTTACAGGAGTTGAATCAAAAATCCTGGAAAATGGTGAATTTGAAAGTACAATGAAATTCTCCTCAACGAGCCTGATCGATAGGGTAGGTAAGAAAATGATCATCAACCCGATGTTGTTTTTATGGAAGAATGCCAATGAATTTGATCAGACGGAAGCCAGGAAATATACCATCGATTTTGGAGCACCTATTACAAGAGTCAAAAAAGTAATCCTTGAAATTCCGGAAGGCTATACCATAGAAGAGCTGCCGAAAGAAAAAAAGATCGTAACCGAAGATAAGGAGATCGAATACAGCTATTTCGTTAAACAAAAAGGAAACAAACTGGAGATTACTTCCACTACAAAAGTGGCAAGCGCAGACTATCCGAAAGAATATTATGTGGCATTCAAACAAATATGGGGCGTTGCTTCAAAGTTTGAAAATCAGGTGATCAGTCTGATTCAAAAATAATCCTTGAACAGGGACAACTGAATATTTTTTATAAAAAAAATCAAAACCATTCATCTTTTGAATGGTTTTTGTATTAGTATCGAAAAATTAGAATTATGAAAAATACGATTGCTGTTTTGGCATTGTCATCATTTTTAGCTTTTACGGCCTGTAAAAAGGGAGAAACAAAAGAAGCGACGACAGAAAAAACAGAAAATAAACCTTCAGAAGAATTGGTGGTAGATTCGGTAAAAGTAAGTGATTCCACTAAAATTACTGATTCTTTAAAAGTTACTTATACCTCCAAGTTGTTGGTTTTTCCTTCTTTAAAAGATAAAAAGTTGCTGGATAGCATTTACTTTCAGAACAATAAAATCAAAGACTTCTCTAAGGCTGGGCTTCAGGCTTTTCTGGACAAGGAAAAAAATGATTATTTCACCTCTGTAAAAAAAGATAATAAAGATTGGCTTTCTGATGTTACCTATTCTCAGGAGTGGTATTCTAGTTCTCATATGAATTTAATATCCAATGCCAATGGGTATATGCATATTCAGTATACAGGAAGCGGCTATGAAGGCGGAGCTCACGATAATTATGGATTTTCAGAAAGAGTATTTGATCTTAAAAACAGCAAAAGACTTGAGTTGAAAGATATTACCTCAATGCCTAAAAACAAGATTGAGGCTATTCTGATGAAGAATATCAATAAGATCAACAGCGGAACAATGGATGGGGACGGAGAAGTGAAGAATTCCGAAATGCTTTTGGTAGAGAAGATTCCTGCTTCAGATAATTTCTACTTTGATGATAAAAACCTGTATTTCCATTATAGTCCTTACGAAATTGCAGCTTTTGCAGCAGGAGATATTACCATTCCGGTTTCCTGGGAGGAATTAAAAGGGACTTTAAATGCAGAATTTAAAGAAAGAATGAAAATTAAGTAAATTAATGCTTCCAGTTCAGGAAGCATTTTTTATTTTTGCGGTGATGAACAAAGTAGCTTTTATTATCAATCCCTTTTCAGCCAAAAAAAATTATCAGCCGTTTCTGAATGAGCTGAAATCTAAGGTTGACAATCCATTGTATTACGTTTCCGAATCGATTCCAGGAACTGACGAATTTATTCGGACCCACTTTGAGGAAGTGGATATATTCGTGGCAATAGGAGGGGACGGAACCATTTCTACAGTAGCCAAAAACCTGATCAATACAGAAAAAGTTCTGGCAATTTTTCCGGCAGGTTCAGGAAACGGATTCTCCAATGAAACCCGATTCAGCAAAAACCTGGATGAGCTCTTAGAAAAAATAAAAGCGAAAAAATCCAGAAAGATCGACACATTTACAGTGAACGACAGGCTTTCTATCAATGTTTCCGGGACAGGTTTCGATGGTAAAGTAGTAAAGGAATTTGAAAAAACAAGTCGCGGATTCAAAAATTACATCAAAGTATCTCTGAAGACTTTCTTCAACTACAGACCGATCAAGGTGAAATTTTTAGATGAAAAATACCAGCAATACAACGGCAGGTATCTGATGCTGAATATCGCCAATACCCGTCAGTTCGGGAATAATGCATACATTGCCCCAAAAGCAAGCAAAAGTGACGGTCTGGTTGATATGGTGTTGGTTAAAAAATTTCCTTTGACCTATTCAGCACTTTTTGCTTTCAGAATGTTTACCAAGAGACTGAAGGATGATGAATATGTTACCTATCTTCCGGTTTCTGAGATTTCATTCAAAGTCAATACCAAAAACTGGCATCTGGATGGGGAATTTAATAAGATACAGTCCCCGATTCATGTCAAAGTACAGCCTTCAAGTCTTAATATTCTGATTTAAAGGCACAAAATTTTCAATAATTCTTTATCTAAAGGCAAAAAAAATAAAGTTCTTTCCCGTTTGGAATTTACTTTACTTTTTGTGATTTTAATATATTGATATTCAGTTTGATGTGTTGTTTGGTCCTGCTAATGCACTTTCAGGGATTTTCCGAATGTATATATGTCAAGATAAAGTGAGTTTTTGTTATTGATAATTTAATTTATTCTTTATTTTATTATTGTATATTTCTATTTTTATTGTTTTTGTTGTGGGATAGTAATATTTTTATGAAAATTAAAAACATTTTCTATGAAAAAACATTACTTTATCTTAATGCTTTTTATTTGCTTTATTGGAATAAAAAGCCAGCTTTTGACCGAAAATTTTGAATCTACAGCTTTTCCTCCATCCGGATGGACGATTCAATCCACCAACGCAGCTTTTACATGGGTAAAAACCACAGGTATTTCAGGAACGAATTCAGCCGGAGTAGCTTATGACCCTGCCCTGGTTCCACAAAATGAAAAGCTAATTTCACCATCGTTCAGTCTAATGTCAGTAACGAATCCTGTTTTGACTTTCAAGTCCAATTTTAATCCTTATTGGGCAATTACACCTAATAATAATTATGATACAATTGTGAAGGTTTCCACTGATAATGGGGCAACATGGACGCAAATCTGGAGCGAAAATGATATTACAGTAGCTACACCAGCAGGATTTGCAACGTACAATATAAGTGTTCCTTTAACTTCTCTGATTGGTCAGGGTAATGTTAAAATAGCTTTTAATTATGTTGGAACTGATGGAGCCCAATGGAGAATTGATGATATTAGTATTACGGCAACAACTTTAGGCGTTTCTGAAGCAAAAGTTAAAAATGATCTGTTGGTTTATCCAAACCCTGTTCAGGATGCATTTAAAATAGAATTACCCAAAGTTTACAGTAAAAACAATGTAAATATTGAGGTGGTAGATATGGCAGGGAAAAAAGTGAAAACTTTTGAGTCTGGTAAAGAATCTTATAATGTATCAGATCTGCCAAAAGGAATTTATTTTATCATCATATCAGATAATGAGAACAGAATCATAAAGAAAATTGAAAAAAAATAAGGAATCAGATTGCTGATTCAATGATTTTAAAACCGGAGTGCAACGATGATGTGCTCCGGTTTTTGTATATAAATTAAGATCAAACTTCCAGCTTTCTTTCAATCTCTTCCGGATGATTAAGGCAATAATGAAACTGTTCCTTATCAAGCTGTTTTTCCCAATTGGCTACCACTACTGTAGCGACAGAGTTGCCGATAACGTTGGTCAATGCTCTGCACTCACTCATGAATTTATCGATTCCTAAGATCAGTGTTATTCCCATAATAGGAATTTCAGGAACTACGGCCAGTGTTGCTGCCAGTGTTACAAATCCGGCTCCGGTAACTCCGGCAGCTCCTTTCGAACTCAACATGGCGACTAAAAGAAGCATCAGCTGTTTTTCAATAGGAAGATGAATATTTAATGCCTGAGCAATAAAAAGAGAGGCAAGGGTCATGTAAATATTAGTTCCGTCGAGATTAAAAGAATATCCGGTAGGAACTACAAGTCCGACGATTGTTCTTGAGCAGCCGGCTTTTTCCAGTTTATCCATCATCCCCGGAAGGGCAGATTCCGAAGAGCTGGTCCCCAATACCAGAAGAAGTTCCTCTTTAAGATAGAATAAAAGCTTAAAAATATTAAATCCGTTATACCAGGCTACTGATCCTAAAACCAATACCACAAATAAGATAGAGGTAATATAAAAAGTGGCGACAAGAAAGATCAGATTCAGAAGAGAATGGAGTCCATATTTTCCTATAGTGAAAGCCATTGCACCAAAAGCCCCGATAGGAGCCAGCTTCATCAGGAGATGAACAATCTTGAATATGGGAGCCGACAGATCCTGAAGAAAATCAGTGACTCTCTGACTTTTTTCTTTTGTTAAAACCAGGGCAACCCCCATTAAAATAGACACCAAAAGCACCTGTAGTATATTATCTCCCACCAATGGACTGAAAAGAGTGTCGGGAATAATATTCATTACAAAACCGGTGAGGGTGGCTTCATGAGCCTTTTGCTGGTATTGTAAAACATCTCCCGAAAGGGTAGAGGTATCAGCATTTAAGCCATGACCGGGCTGCAGAAGATTACCTACGATTAATCCTATAATCAGGGCCAGGGTTGAAAATGTAAAAAAGTAGATCATTGCCTTTATTGCAATCCTGCCTACCTTTTTCAGATCCGTCATATGAGCAATTCCCAGGGTAAGGGTAATGAAGATGACCGGAGCGATGATCATTTTGACCAGTTTGATAAAACTGTCCCCCAAAGGTTTCATTTTTTCTCCCAGTTCAGGATAGAATTTTCCAAGAAGAACACCTGCAACGATGGCTATGATCACCTGGAAATAAAGTTGCGGATAAAATTTTTTTGCTTTCAATAAAAGTTTTTTTGAGAAGGCGAAATTATGAATTTTTTCTAAAAACATGACGAATGTCATGATATTCCTGATTGAACAGCGGTATTGTTGGGAAATATTGGCTTTTTAAGAAATATTATTTGAGAATTAGGCTGTAAAAAAAAGGGGATAGATCTGAAAATCTATCCCCTTGTATGAGTCATATGTTGAGGTTTTCAACTATTCGGTTGCTACAGAATCATCTCCACGACCATCAGCAACAGCATGGATGTTTCCGTTGTCATCAAGAACGATCATTTCCGTTTTTCCGATGTATTTTACCTTTTCAATCACGTAATTTTTGGTTTTCAGCTCTGCAATGGTACTTTCAGGGAAGTTGTTTTCCACGCTGATGCTTTCCGGAAGCCACTGATGGTGAAACTTAGGTGAGTTTACCGATAGATTGGCGTTCAGTTTAAAATCAACCACATTAACGATGGATTGATAGACAGACGTTGGAATGGTAGTTCCTCCCGGAGTTCCCACGACCATATAAGGTTTTCCGTTTTTAAGCAGGATGGTAGGCGTCATCGAAGAAAGCATTCTCTTGTTTGGCTGGATGGCATTGGCTTCACCGCCTACCGCTCCAAACATATTAGGTACTCCCGGTTTGATGGAAAAATCATCCATTTCGTTATTTAAAAAGAACCCGGCTCCTGAAACCAAAACTTTACTTCCGTAATATCCGTTAAGAGTGGTCGTTACAGAAGCTGCATTTCCATCTTTGTCCAAGACGGAAATATGAGTGGTTTGTGTAGATTCTTTAGGCTGTTCAATGATTTTTCCAACCTCCGCACTTGGAGTGGCTTTGTCGAAGCTGAAACTTTTCCATCTGTTCTTTAAATATTCATCAGAGATCAGATAAGAGGTTTTATCCTGAATGAAATCCGGATCACCCATATATTCTGCTCTGTCGGCAAAAGCTCTTCGCTCTGCTTCAGTCATGATCTGAACTGCTTTTGTAGAGTTTTGCTGATATTTTTCAAGATTTTCAAAGCTGGCCATTCTCAGCATCTGGGCAAGAAGAAGTCCGCCGCTGGATGGTAAAGGCATAGAAACAACATTGTTTCCTTTGTAGTCAAATTCTAAAGCCTTTCTTTCTGCAACTTTATAGTTTTTAAGATCTTCCAGTGTGATGATACCATTACCTCTTTTCATTTCAGCAACGAGAAGTTCAGCTGTTTTTCCTTCATAAAATCCTTTTGCCCCTAATTTCTGAATCAGCTTTAAGGTCTCAGCAAGGTCTTTCTGAACCAAAATATCACCAGCTTTCCATGGACTGTCTTTTACAAAAATGATAGAAGATTTATTGTGTTTCTGGAATTTCTCTCTCTGGCTGTTGAGCATATCTGCCTCTTTGTCTGTGATGGCAAAACCTTGCTCAGCCAGATCAATGGCAGGCTGAATAATCTTTTCCATCGGGAGTTTGCAATATTTCAGGGTAGCAAAAAATCCGGCTACACTTCCGGGAATTCCTACTGCCAGTCTTCCGTTTTGAGACAGATCGGTATCTGCTTTTCCTTTTTTATTGAGATACATATCTCTGGAAGCCTTTTTCGGGGCTGTTTCCCTGTAGTCCAATGTGAATTTTTCACCATTATTTTTTACGCCTACTAAAAATCCGCCCCCGCCGATATTTCCGGCCTGAGGATATACAACGGCCAAAGCATATTGTGTAGCCGTGACTGCATCATAGGCATTTCCGCCCATTTTCAGGATTTTTGCACCTGCCTCGCTGGCTAGTGGGTGTGCAGATACTACGACCCCTTTATTCTTGACCTGTACTTCCTTCACAATATTGAAGTCTTTGAACTGAGCCCAGTTCAGCTGACTTGTCAATAGTACCGAAATGATTAAAAACTTCTTCATATGATTGTTTCTTTACAACAAAATTATTGAATTTTTTTTATCTGAATAGTTGTTGCTGACAGCATATTTTAGAATGATTTAGATAGTAGAGTATTTAATATGCATAAAGGGGAGCATATAATTAAATTGTCAATATAATTACGGTTTCCCGTAAATATTATGCGTTTGATTTTCCTAGTTTTACAAAAAAAAGAATATGAAAGTATTTTCAAAAATAATTTTAAACTCTATGGAAAGAAAGTATCATCTGTCTTATGATGTAATTGATTGTAATGAACACTTTGATGGTGACTATGATCTGGCAAGGACTGAAATACTTCAGACATTAAAGAATTATAATGTTTTACGGGTAGAAAGCCCTTGTAAATCAACAATAGTTTTTACTCATTCTCCAGATAATTTCGATATAGTTTCGTTTGGAAAAAAATTAAAATCCCGCTTTTACTTTTCTCTTTGTCTTGTTGAAAAAAATAATGAACATATTGAAAAAGTTCATCCGAGTATAGAAATCGATAACAAAAAGCTTCAGGATATTTGGTATGAATTAGAAGCTAATTAGATATAAAAGCATTTTCATAATTTAAGATCAAATTATTACATTAAAAACGAGCATTGTATGATGCTCGTTTTTAAATTGAGAAAAAGAGTTGAAGTTTAAAGTCTCCACTGTAGTTTTATAATTAATTTTCTATAGGAATATTCATACGTATTTTAAATCCACCTTTTTTATTATGATAAGCATGATTTTTTTACTTTTGTACAATTCTAAAAAAATCTGAAAAATGGAATCCTATACGGAAAGAATACTGATTACAGGTGCGCTGGGACAAATCGGCACCGAACTTACCAATAGACTTGTTGAAATACACGGAGCGGAGAATGTTGTAGCCTCTGGGCTTGACAGATGGCAGGAAGGCATTACTTCTGCCGGACACTATGAGAGAATGGATGTTACTAATACACAATTAGTAAGACAGGTGATTAAAGATTATGATATCACTACAGTGTATCACCTGGCATCGCTTTTATCCGGGACTTCGGAAAAGCAGCCTATTTTCGCATGGAAATTAAATCTTGAACCTCTGCTTCATTTCTGTGAAATGGCAAAAGAAGGGCTTCTTAAAAAGATCTTCTGGCCAAGTTCTATCGCCGTATTTGGGAAAGGAATTCCAAAACATGACGTAGGGCAAGATGTGGTTCTTAATCCTACAACCGTGTACGGAATCTCTAAAATGGCAGGAGAGAAGTGGTGTGAGTACTATTTCGACAAATACGGAGTAGATGTGAGAAGTATCAGGTATCCTGGACTGATCTCATGGAAGACCCCGGCAGGAGGTGGAACTACCGACTATGCAGTTGAGATTTTCTACAAAGCCATCGAAGACGGAAAATATACAAGTTTCATTTCTGAAAATACAGGCATGCCGATGTTGTATATGGATGATGCCATCAATGCAACGCTGAAACTGATGGAAGCTCCAAAAGAAAGTTTGACGGTTCGTTCATCTTATAACTTGGGCGGAATGTCATTCACTCCGAAAGAACTGGCGGAAGAAATCAAGAAAGAGATCCCAGATTTTACCATCGAGTACAACCCGGATTTCAGACAGGCCATTGCGGATTCATGGCCGGCTTCTATTGATGATTCAGTCGCTAAAAAAGACTGGGGATTGACTTACGATTTCGGAATTTCTGAAATGACAAAAGATATGATCAAAAATCTTAAGGTAAAATTAGCGAAGAATTAATAATGTAAAGTAATTGTTTAATTAAAAACAGTTTTAACATCTGATTTTTAACCAATTATAATATTTGTATAAAATTTAATTTAAATGGTATTATTGACTTTTAACATCACAAATATTGAAGCGGAACCTCAAAACGGTTCCCAAATCACTGATGAAGAAAGGCTGAAAATTTCAGAAGATAATACCAAAGCTATTCTTAGAATTTTAGATCTTCATGACATTAAAGCAAGTTTTTTTGTAGAGGTTTCTCTTACAGGAAAACTGCAGAATCTTATAAAAGCAATTTCATCCAAAGGGCATGAAATTGCTTTTTATAACAAAGGCTCTAATCTGGAAGAAATTGAAAATGCCAAGAAGGATATTCAGGATCTTCTGGAAAAACAGATCCGGGGAATTCGTCAGAAAGATGTGAAGGTACCACAGGAAAATCTGAAGTTGTTGGAGTTTAATTATGTTTCCAATATTGATAATGCCAACATTCTTTTTCCTTTCAAACGTCTCGAAAGAGATACCGAAATAACCGAAGAAGATGGGTTGAGCATAGTGCCGGAAAGTATTTCTCCTTACAGCCAGCTGCCGTACAACGATTTTGTATTTCAGATCCTGCCGATGAAGTTTTACCAGAATATGGTATTGGAAACCTTGCAGAATGATGAATTTGTTTTGATTTATCTTAATTCCTGGCAGTTTACAGACTTTAAGAAGTACCGCTTTGATATTCCTTTTTACCGAAGCTTATTTTCGGGCAAAAAAATGGAGGACAAATTAGATGCGCTCCTTACTTTTCTCAACGAGAAAGATATGGCTACTTCCAGAATGAAAGATTATATATTTTAATATTCTAAAATATTCTAACGATGTTGAAACCGGTTTTACAATTGCCTAAAACAATACGCTTTCTAAAAGAGGATGAACTTCCGCAAAACAATGCATCTGTATTGAAGAGATGGGAGGAAAGCAAAGTGGCGAATATAGTTGAAGGGTATACTTTAACTTTTAATAATAATCCTGAAAATAATACTTTAGGATTCAGTTTTTACGCAGAAATCAATATAGATCATCCGAAGCTTTGGAATCTAATAGTAGCTCTTTCAGAAACTCTTCCCAATGAAATTGCTTTTCTGTTCGGATATATAGATTTCGACTTGAATTATGGAAAATATCAGGATAAAGAAAGTACACTGGATTTTATAACCCAATATCAATATGAATTGTCTGAAGATGCTTTTATCCACTTTGGATTAATTTATAATGATAAAGAAACCCTTATTGAGATATTTGTTGACGAAAGCAAATATGTAAAGTACTGGGGAGTTGATGAAGAAGGGTTTAGGGCAATAATGAAAGAATTCGGGCTGAAAGAGGTGAAAGGGCTTGAATTTGTAGATGAATTTCCAAAAATCCGTGAAGTTTTAACTGTTTTAGACGAAAAAGCACTTGATTCAAAATCCCTTATTGAACTGTTTGCTCAAAAGTACCTTTAAATCAAATGCTGTTATTTTGCAGGAAACCGGTGATTTATAATCAGATTATATCCTGAATCTCTTGTCTGCTAACTCAACTCAAAAAGTGTAATCTCCGGTAATACCCCAACTCTTCCAGGATAACCCAATACCCCAAATCCTCTGTTTACATACAATAGTTTTCCTTCACTTTCGTAAAGGTCTGCCCATTTTGGATAGCGGTACTGAACGGGTGACCATTTTACATTTTTAAGATCCAAACCAAATTGCATTCCGTGCGTATGACCTGATAGGGTCAGATGAATGTTACCCGGGTGTTTTTTCACCACATAATCAAAATGAGTTGGGTCATGGCTCATTAAGATTTTTGTTGCAGATTCCGGAACTCCTTTTAAAGCATCGTCAATTTTGCCAAACTGAGGGAAAGGTTTTAATCCCCAGTTTTCTACCCCAAGTATATAGAGTTTTTCTCCGTTCCTTTCGATAATTCTGTGCTCGTTTCTCAGCATATCAAACCCAGCTTGTTTTTCGTAATCGATCAGGGTGTTAAGGTTCTTTCTCTTGGCTTCCGGAGAATCCCAGGTTACATAGTCTGCATAATCGTGGTTTCCTAAGACTGCAAATTTGCCATCTTTTGCTTTGATCTGTGAAAACAAAGGAATGAACGGTTTGAATTCCTCGGCTACATTATTCACCATATCTCCGGTGAATAGGACAAGATCTGGTTTCTGTTCGTTGATCAGATCAACAGCGTGCTGCAGTTTACTAGGATCAGAGAAGCTTCCGCTATGTACATCGGAAATCTGGATTACCTTGTAGCCTTTAAAGCTTTGAGGCAGATTAGGGAACTTTACTTTTATCTTTCTTACCTTGTGGCGGTATTTTCCGAATGTGATTCCGTCGATAAAAAGAGCTGAAAGAACACCGCTCATTCCAAGTCCTAGAAGACTCAGGAACTTCCTCCTTTCCGGAAAGAAATTTTCCGAGGGTTTTGCGAAACCGGCCAGGTAACCTCCGATTCTGACCATGTCATCAATCAGTAAGAATAAAACCACAAATATTTTAGGGAGAATAAAGATCAGGAATAATGAAATCATAATCTGTGCCCTTACCATGCTCCTGTCTGATCTTTGGTAATGGGTGACTTCATAGGCAAAAATTCCATATACAATTAAAGAGATGACCCAATAGCCGATTCTTATCCAGGAATTATCGGTAAGCGTTCTGATGGCCTGATAAATATATACTTCCAGAAAAAGGAAGATTCCAGCGATGATTAAAAAATTCTTTTGCATGTCTGATCAAAAAAAGCACAAAGAATAACTTCCCTGTGCTTTTATATTTTAAATGGTTTAAATATTATTTCTTAGGAAATCTGTAAACGATAGCATTGATGTTCATTCCGGCACCTACCGAAGTCATCACAATGTTACCATTATCTTTAAACGTTTGACCCTCCATTTTTCCTTTAATTATTAAATCATACATCGTAGGAATGGTTGCTACAGAGGTATTCCCAAGGTCCTGAATGGTCATTGGAGAGATCGCATGATCATATTCTTTCACATCATAAAGCCTGTGAAGCCTCTCGATCATAGCGTAATCCATTTTAGCGTTGGCCTGGTGAATTAAGATTTTGTCTATATCTTCAATAGAAAGACCTGCATCTGTAATGGTGTCTTTAATCGCAACCGGTACGTTTTTAAGAGCGTATTCGTAGATTTTTCTACCTAACATTCTTACATAAAGACGTTTTTGATCTACTTCTTTGTTGATAGAAGGTTGGTTTTCAAGGTAGTTCAGTTCAGGGCCATTGTCACAAATCGTGTTGTGGGCGATAATTCCTACATTTTCTTCATCTGTAGCCTTTACTACTACTGCTCCGGCACCATCAGCAAAGATCATTCTGTTTCTGTCATGCGGATCTGTTACACGGCTTAAAGTTTCAGCTCCGATAACAAGGATTGTTTTGGCAACTTTAGCTTTGATAAGGTTGTCGGCTAAAATCATACCTTCCACCCATCCCGGACATCCGAAAATCATGTCATACGTTACACATTTTCTGTTTTTAATGCCCAGTTTATTCTTTACTCTTGCAGCCATTGTCGGCATGAAATCGGCATATCCGTTTTCAGTAACTTCCCCGAAATTGCTTGCGTAGATAATATAATCCAGTTCTTCGCCGTCTACTTTTGCATCCTCAAGGGCAATTTTTGCGGCTTCATATCCGATTTGTGAATTGGAAAGATCATATTCAATGAATCTCCTGTTTTCGATTTCTGTAATTTCTACAAATTTCGCAATAGTTTCTTCCACAGGCTTTTCAATCTTTACACCATCCTCTGTGTAGAACTCGGAATTCATGAAATAATCCCTACCAATAACTCTGTTCGGAATATAAGATCCAGAGCCAATAATGATCGTATTCGGCATTCGTTTATATGATTTTTTTAAAGTTGCAAAGTTAATAATTAATATTAATAACGGAGAATTAAAAATATTATTAAATTTGCAAAAATTGTACTTTACAATCTATGAAAAACAATCCATCCTTAAAAGGCTTACTCATTGCAGTTGTGGCGTTTATCGGTGCCTTTGGGATCTACTTCCTTTTTTTAGCCAAGAAGAATTATTATGTTGTAGATAATCCTACCCCGAATACGTATTACTTTAAAATCAATAACGGTTCAGAAGGAATCATTTCAGCGGGGCAGTACGTTCATGTGGATCTGAAGAAAGGGAAAAACTCTATTCAGGTTTTCGATCAGAATAAGAAAATGCTTTATGATTCGGCATTTGAAGTGAACAAACTTCGCGGTCTGCTCAATATTGCGCATCAGGATTATTATGTAAACGATCAGTATTATGGGTACAACCTTAAAAAAGATTCCTTACTGATGGCGCTTGATAGAACTGTAATTGATGGAAAGCAATATTACGGGGGAGCACAGCGTTTTAATAAGCTTTACACAGAAGACTTTTATTATAATGTAGATGAAGATTACGATAAAGTAATCAAAAACATTCAGAAAGTGGAATCAAGATCAAAGATCTTCAGAAAGCAGGATTACCTAAATTATTATAAAGAATATTACAAGTTTTAAGTTTTGACAAAAGATATTACCAAAGTTACGCCTTACAACTCTGAGGCTACAAAGAAGAGCCAGGTAGAGGATATGTTCGACAATATTGCACCGAAGTATGACCTTCTGAACCATGTCCTGTCCATGAAAATTGACGTTTTATGGAGAAATAAACTGGTAAGATGGATGAAAAATGACAATCCGCAGGAAGTGCTGGATGTGGCTACAGGAACGGGAGATCTGGCAATTACCATTGAAAAAGGAACCGGTTCTAAGGTTGTTGGTTTAGATTTATCACAACAAATGCTGAATGTTGGCGTTATTAAAATAAAAAAACTTAAATTAGACGGCAAAATTTCCATGCAAAAAGGAGATGCAGAAAATTTACCTTTCGAGGACAATAGATTTGATGCTGTTTCCGTTGCATTTGGAGTGAGGAATTTTGAAAACCTTACCAAAGGTTTGGCAGAATTAAGAAGAGTAGTTAAAGATAACAAGAGTGTTTATATACTGGAGTTTTCAAAGGTTGAGGGGTTTATGGGGCCATTTTATATGTTTTATTTCAAAAATATATTGCCTGCCATAGGCAGACTGGTTTCCAAAGATAATAGGGCGTATACATACCTTCCGGATTCTGTAAATGCTTTTCCTTTCGGGGAGAAGATGAAGCAAATTCTTTTAGATACGGGATTTAAGAAAGTAGAATATAAAAAACTAAGTTTAGGTATAGCCACAATTTATAAAGCAACAAAGTAACCTATGAATAAATTTCTATTAAAAGCACTGGTTTTAACCTCAGTAAATGTTGCCATTTTTGCAAATGCGCAATTCAGAACCCGAAACAGAATGGATAAGTTGGAAGATTTCGACGAACAGAAATTCAGTTGGGGGTTTTATTTGAACGGGAACAGACTGGATTACCGCATCGTACTGCACCCCAAATATGGGATGAACGAAAATGAAAATCTTGTAACCTCTAAGGAAAGTTATAGTTTCGGTGCCGGGCTGATTGCAAAATGGAGACTGAACGACTATCTTGATTTAAGAATAGAACCGGGTTTACAGTTTGCTCAAAGACAGTTGACTTTTAATACGCAATCTAATGACATCTATGCAGGTGGATCTCTGACGAATCCTCCTTTCATGCCATTCCCTTTACAGGACAAAGATAAAGTAAGAGAAATCAAATCTACACTGATTGATGTGCCTGTTCTTTTGGAACTTCATGGGCAGAGATGGTACAATTCAAGGCCTTATATTGCTGCTGGGGTAAACTATGTCGTAAACCTGCAGTCTAATGCAACTTCTACCGATGATAATATGCAGGGGATTTTCAGATCTACAACACACAATTTTGCGTGGTCTGCAGAAATGGGAATCCAGTTTTATTTCAACAAATTTAAACTGACTCCGGGGATCAGAGGAACCTTCTTCATGAACAATGAGAAAGTAGCGGATAACGCCACTACACCTCCTTACTGGGCTTCTGCAGTCTCTACATTACAGACCAGAGCTGTGATGTTTGTTCTGAAATTTGAATAAGAAAATATCCGGTTAAAAATACAAAGGAGGTGCTTCGGGACCTCCTTTTTTGTTGGTATTTCAAAATATAGAGCGTTTTATTTTTGTTAGTGTTATTATTTTTTTATTTTTGCTTCTAGTTAGAATATACAAACCTGAAATGCTTCAAGATTTAGAAAACAATTTTTCAGAATTAGAGAGAAAAATTTCGACTCTGCAAAAGAACTATAAAAGTCTTACAGAAAACTTAGCAGAATTAAATATTGAGCACGAAGAGTTGAAGAAGAAGTATGATGAGGAGAAAAGAAGAAATCAGGTATTAGCAGAAGAACAAAAAAATATAAAACTTTATTCAGCAATATCAGGAAATCCTGAACACAATAGGTTAATGAAAAATCATATCAACAGATTGGTGAAAGAAATTGATTTCTGTATTGCGCAGCTTCAAAACAGTGGATTATAATGGAGGTAAGGAGAATAACCGTCAACATTGCAGGAAGAGTATATCCGCTGAACGTACCGGCAGCAGAGGAAGAAACTTTGCGTAAAGTAGGGAAGCAGATTGAAAATATGATTAAAGATTTTGAACAGAATTTCGATGTAAGAGATAAACAGGATGCTTTAGCAATGTGTGCCCTGAAACTGGGAACCAATGCAGAAGTAGTATCTCTTAACTATGAGAAAAATATTAATTCAACCAACGAAAGATTACAACAGATCAATCAATCGTTGAATGAAATCGGGAAATAGATTTTTTTTCCTGAACAGACTGCCTACAATAATTCTAACACATTAAAGGTAAACTCAACGCTAAACAATTACCGAACAAATGTCCGCTGAATGGCGTGCCGGTCTTCCGGATTACAGACAGTGGAAATCAGTTCAAATCGTGTTGATTAGGAGTTTACTCTCAATCTCTGGATTATTGTGGGCTTTTTTATTTTAAAAGGATATGAATACAATTAAAACTCAATATACATTATGATAGAAGTTATAGTAGGTGTTGTTTGTTTGGTAATCGGAGCAGTAGCGGGACTATTTTTTTCCAAAAGCTCTCTGAATACTAAAGCAAAATTCATCATAGATGATGCTAAGAAAAATGCCGAAAACCTTATAGAAAAAGCTAACGTACAGGCTGAATCCATAAAGAAAGAAAAGAACCTTCAGGCTAAAGAAAAATTCCTGGAGCTGAAATCTCAGCACGATGCAGACATCCAGTCCCGTGAAAAGAAAATACAGGAGGTTGAAAAAAGAGCGAAGGAGAAGGAGCATAAATGGAATGACGAACTTAGCAAGGTAGGTAAACTTGAAAAAGATTTAGATAAGCAGATCGCTGATTATTCTAAAAAGAACGAGATCTTAGAAAGAAAACAGCAGGAATTGGATACAGCAACCGCAAAAAAGGTTGAAATTCTTGAAAAAATTTCTAATTATACAGCCGATGAGGCAAAAGCAGAATTGGTAGAAACCATGAGAGCTGAAGCTAAAACAAGAGCTCAGGCACACGTTCAGAGCATCATGGAAGAAGCTCAGATGAATGCTAAAAACGAAGCGAGAAAAATCGTTATCCAGACGATCCAGAGAATCGGAACCGAGCAGGCTATCGAAAACTCAGTATCTGTTTTCAATATTGAATCAGATGAAGTGAAAGGTAGAATCATCGGTAGAGAAGGGAGAAATATCCGCGCTTTAGAAGCAGTAACAGGAGTAGAAATTATTGTTGATGATACTCCGGAAGCGATCCTTCTTTCATGTTTCGATCCGGTAAGAAGAGAAATCGCAAGACTATCCCTTCACAGATTGGTTACCGATGGTAGAATTCACCCGGCAAGAATTGAAGAAGTGGTTGAAAAAACCAGAAAACAGATAGAGGAGGAGATCATTGAAGTAGGTAAGAGAACAATCATTGACTTAGGAATCCACGGATTACACCCGGAACTGATCAAGATTGTAGGGAGAATGAAGTACCGTTCTTCTTACGGACAAAACTTGCTACAGCACTCAAGAGAAGTTGCCAACATCGCTGCAACTATGGCTGCTGAACTGGGATTGAACGTAAAATTGGCTAAAAGAGCAGGTCTTTTACACGATATTGGTAAAGTTCCAGAACAGGAATCAGAATTGCCTCACGCTTTATTAGGTATGCAGTGGGCTGAGAAATACGGTGAAAATCCGGAAGTAGTAAACGCTATCGGTGCTCACCACGACGAAATTGAAATGAAGTCTTTATTATCTCCGATCATTCAGGTAGCCGATGCTATTTCAGGAGCAAGACCAGGAGCAAGAAGACAGGTATTGGAATCTTACATCCAGAGACTGAAAGACCTTGAATCTGCTGCATTAAGCTTTGACGGCGTATCCAGCGCTTATGCAATCCAGGCAGGTAGAGAGCTGAGAGTAATGGTAGAGAGCGGAAAAGTAAATGATGAAGTAGCTTCTCAGTTATCATACGACATCTCTGAAAAGATCCAGAACGAGCTGACTTATCCGGGACAGGTAAAAGTAACCGTAATCAGAGAGACAAGAGCCGTGAATATTGCAAGATAATAATCGAATCAAGATATTTTATAAAAACCTTTCAAGAAATTGAAAGGTTTTTTATTTTTATCAAAACTTAAAAATGCAAGAACTATCCCTGTCTTCAAAACTGAAGTACATTTTCTCTATTCCTGTTATCATTTCTGCCTTAGGCTATTTTGTAGATATTTATGACCTCCTTTTATTCGGAATTGTAAGAATTCCCAGTTTAAAAGCATTGGGACTCAATCCGGATGCAGACGGTACTTTCATTCTGAACTGTCAGATGGTAGGGCTTCTCATTGGCGGTGTTTTCTGGGGAATTTTTGGAGACAAGAAAGGGCGACTTTCAGTACTTTTCGGTTCCATTCTGGTTTATTCACTTGCCAATATTGCCTGTGGCTTCCTGCCTTATTTTCCGAAAGAGCATTTAGTATATCAATATGCGGGTTTAAGGTTTATAGCAGGTGTAGGGTTAGCTGGAGAGCTTGGAGCCGGAATTACCCTGGTTTCTGAGAGTCTGCCAAAGAGTTTAAGAGCCATTGGAACCTCCGTTGTGGCCGGTTTTGGATTGATGGGAGCAGTAGTGGCCCAATTAACGGTAGAATTAGCCGGAGGATGGAATATTTCCTATATCATCGGCGGTGTGATGGGGATCCTGTTATTATTACTCAGAATAAGTGTTTCCGAATCCGGAATTTATAAGAATATTGAGCATAAAAATGTCTCCAAAGGAAATTTTCTGTCCTTTTTTACCAATAAAGACCGATTGACAAGATATGTAAAATGTATTGCAGTAGGATTACCCACCTGGTATTGTATAGGGATTCTGGCTGTTTTAGCCAATCAATTTGCGCCTGAAATGGGCATAAAGGATCTCAACCCCGGAAAAGCAATTATGTGGGCCTACGTAGGGATTTCTGTGGGTGACCTGTTGAGTGGTTTTATTTCCCATGCTTTAAAATCCCGTAAAATGGCAATCTTCTATATGCTGATCTTCACTTTAATCGGAGTAGCCATCATGTTGTTCGGAAATACCAATACAGAAACAAAATATTATCTGTTCTGTGTATGGCTGGGCTTTGGAACTGGCTATTGGGCTATGTTTGTTACCCTGGCAGCAGAACAGTTTGGGACCAATATCAGAAACACAGCAACTACAACGGTTCCGAATATAGTAAGAGGACTTGTTCCTGTCATGATCTTTGCTTTTGATTTTCTTAAAAACAGCTTCTCAGTAGTGGAAAGTGCAGCCATTGTAGGAATGGTGGTATTCGGACTTGCTTTTTATTCTGCACTTACGATTTCGGAAACCCACGACAAAGACCTTGAATTCACAGAATAAAATAATTGTCAGCCATTTGCGTTTTAATAATATGAAAACAAACTGACTCAACTATATTGTTTAACCAAAATCAAATCATCATGTCACAGAAAATTTTTAAAAATGCTAAAAAGTTGGAACGGAATGACCTTCGGGATATTACAGGAGGTGTAGGGGGTGAAGTAACCCCGGATCTTTCGAAATGTGGCTGTAGCTGTACAGGTGCAGTGACAGGCCCGTCATATTGTGTGAAATATAAAAGATGCTTGCAGGTAATAACCTGTTAATGAGAAAAAATCCTTTATTGATATAAGCCTTTCGGGAAACCGGAAGGTTTTGTTTTTTAGGGAAGGAAGTTGGAGGCTGGAAGAATAAAGTTATTGAGGTTTGCATAATAGTAATTCTCGGTTCCCGGTCCAGATGATTCATCATTTATAAAGGCGGTGAAAGAAGATGGGATTTTCCGATGATTTAAATTTGTTTAATAAATTGATATGGGGTATTCCTGATTTTTGACATGATAATTAGATTAAAATCAATATATTATTGAAATTTGTATTAAATTTTGTTGTGTATAATTAATATTTGTTTAACTTTGGGAAGTAACTAAAACTATATTGTTTAATCAAAACTAATTCACATGAACATTATGAAAAATGCTAAAAAACTAAGAAAACAGGAACTTAAAAATATTACAGGAGGCCTTGACAGCTGGGCAAATATTGAGATCGATTTGTCCCTTTGCGGATGCAGCTGCTCAGGAGCGGTAACAGGTCCTAAATATTGCTCAGATTATTTTGCCTGCCAACAAGTTTATACTTGCGGAGAAATTTAAAAGTATATTTCAACATAAAATAAACATTTCCACATTTAATAGGCAGCATCCTTTTGATTTCAAAAGGATGCTGCTGTTTTTAGTGAATAATATAAAGTAAACTTCCAACGCTGATGGTTACCCAAAGAAGCACAGCCGTCAGTAAAGGTTTGGCACCTATCGTTTTCAGGGTCTGAAGCGAAAGCGTAGAACCAATGAAAAATAAGGTAAGATTCAATCCTGATTTTGCGAGAATAGTGATTAAACTGCTGAAACGGTCAAAAAAAGGGAAATAAGTATTCAGCAGGATTGCTACAATAAAGTATCCGATGAACCATGGAATTTTGATTTTTGAATCTTTACTTTTAAAAATAAACATCGTGATCACAGAAACCGGAATGATCCATAAGGCACGGGCAAGTTTCACGGTAGTTGCCACTTTTAAAGCTTCATCTCCGTATTTTCCGGCGGCTCCCACTACAGAACTGGTGTCATGAATTCCCACCGCACACCATAAACCGAACTGCTCCTGCGAAAGATTAAGCAGATGCCCTATAGCGGGATAAATGAATAAAGCGATGGAATTGAGCGTAAAAACGATCGCCAGAGCAAGAGAAATCTGTTTTGTGCTGGGCTTAATAATAGGAGAAACCGCTGCAATGGCACTTCCGCCACAAATAGCTGTTCCGGCAGACAGAAGATAAGAAAGTGGCCTTTCCAGCTTAAATACTTTTCCTAAAAAATACCCAAGAACCATTACCGTAACAATACTTACTACGGTGAGCATCAGTCCTGTCTTTCCGGCGTGAAGTGCTTCATCCAGTTTAAGCCCAAAACCGAGTCCTACAATAGAAATCTGCAGAAGCAGGTGAATATACTGATGAAGATGTTTCTCAAAAGGATTTCCGATAAAAACTGCCAATGCAAAACCTAGTGCAAGAGCTATGGGAGAAGATACCAACGGAGTTAAGCATAAAACCGCCAGTACTATAAAAACTATTTTCCGTGTCATTTCATGTTGAATGAAATCTTTCATAATGCGAACTTTTAAAATCTGCACCAAAGTTCCGGAATATAGTATTATAAAGTAGATTGTATTTTGTTATGTGTGATAACTATAAGTTATAAAGATAAAAGATAAAAGATAAAAGATAAAAGATAAAAGATAAAAGATAAAAGATAAAAGATAAAAGATAAAAGATAAAAGATAAAAGATAAAAGATAAAAGATCTTGTCGGTAAAGTTCAATATTTGCTTGGCTGGATCAATAGGAGCGAGCTTTAGCGCGCTTTCATTATAAAAAAAATTCCATTGGCTTCAGCCCCAAAACTTAAAAACATATCTGCTTTTAAACAATATCCCCCCAAATATTTTATAAAATCGCCAAATTTCCCTTTAAAAAACAAACTTGCTATTGTAAAAAACTATTCCGCAAACCTCAGGAAAAGCTGTATCAGCTCAGACTGTTCCCCTTTCGGAAGAATAAAATGGAAATCTCTTTCAATACTGAAATTTTTGATGTCAATAACAGTCAGTGTATTGTTTTTCAATTCATTCAGAATGGTGCTGATTGAAAGAAAGGCCATTGCATCTGAATGAAGAAGATAGTTTTTAATACTTTCGCTGCTGCCTAGTTGCATGACAGTATTTAATTCGTGAATGTTGATCCCTTTCTCTTTTAAACGGTTTTGTATGAATTCCAATGTTCCGGAGCCCTGTTCACGGAAGACCAGGTGTGTATCATAGAGATCTTTGAGGTGTAGCGTTTTATGAGCTAGAGAATGCCCTGATTTAGCTGCCAATACAATTTCATCAGCTTTAAAAGGCTGGTAATCAAAATAAGCAGACTGAGATTCACCTTCAATGATGCCCAGATCAATTTTTTCCTCTTTTAAAAGAATAGAGATTGCTTCCGTATTTCCTGTAAGAAGTTCGATTTTGATGTCTTTGTAATAGCTGTTGAATTTGGCCAGGATTTCAGGAAGAATATATTGGGCAACAGTGGTACTTGCGCCGATAATCAATTTTCCTTTGTGTTGTTGATTGATCTGGCTGATCTCAAATTCCAGGTCACGATAGATATTTCTTATTTTCTCAGCATATTCATAAAGGATTTTTCCGCTTTGGGTTAGTTGAATGGAAGTTCCTTTCCTGTCAAATAATTTAGATCCTAATTGAGTTTCTATTTCTTTGATGTGTTTTGTAACTGCCGGCTGTGAAATGTGAAGCTCTTCTGAAGCCTTCGTAAAACTGAGCCTGGAAGCTACTGTATGAAAAACTTTTAACCTGTAATCGAACATGAGGCAAAAGTACGGATTATAGTTGTAAAGCTAAGGATGTTTGTGGTGGAGAGTTTGAATGTTTGGGAGTGCTAGAAGGTTAGAGGATTTGAGAGTGGGAGGGTTGGAGAGAGTCGTGAATAGCTGTGTAAGTTTGTGAACCTATTATTCAATGATATTATTAATGATTAAAGTCCCCGATCTCACATCTCCAGCCTCAACTCTTTATTTTTATTTTTATTCTTGGTTCTTGTCTCTTTATTCTCTACTCTTAACTACAAAAAATCCGAAATAGATCTGTCCTGCTGACTTTCATACCTCCTGTTTTTGGCTTCCCCGATCTTTTGTTTAGTATAAATGCTGTTGTGGCCGGAAAGAAGATAAGAAACAACACAGGCAATGGCGACATACATTCCGCATTCAGCTCCAAATAATTCAATACCCATCAGCATACAGGCCAGAGGTGTATTCGTTGCACCTGCAAATACGGCCACAAAGCCCATTCCGGCCAATAATCCGAATGGCAATGGGATAAACAGGGATAAGGCACTTCCCAAAGTAGCTCCGATAAAAAACAAAGGTGTTACTTCTCCACCTTTAAATCCTGCCGAAAGTGTAACGATTGTAAAAATCATTTTTAGAGCAAAATCATATAAAGGAAGCTGTTTTTCAAAAGATTCTACAATGACCGGAACTCCCAATCCGATATATCGGGTGGTTCCCATCGCAAGAACTGCCAGGGCAATAATAATCCCTCCAATCACCGGACGAAGTGGCGGATATTTAATTTTTGATTTAAAAAGAGAGCTCATCCAATGAATGATTTTGCTGAACGCAGCAGCACAGATCCCAAAGGCAATACCTGCCAGAATACTATAAAGGATAGGTGAAAATTCCAGTTTAGGAATAAGATCAATATGATAATGAGTATGCTTTACTTTCCACAGGTTGGTAGCCCAATCAGCCAATATTGCCGAAGCAAAAGCAGGGAAAATGGCATTATAGCGTATTCTTCCGATCAGAAAAACTTCAAGTCCGAAAACAGCTCCGGCCAGAGGAGTTCCGAAAACCGAACCAAACCCTGCTGCAATAGCTGAAATAATCAATATTCTTCTTTCACTGTTGTCAAGTTTAAAAGGTTTAGTTAGCTGATCCGCAATAGCACCTGCCATCTGGAGTGCTGTTCCTTCACGTCCTGCAGATCCGCCAAAGAAATGGGTAACAATTGTACCAAGATAAACAAATGGAGCCATTTTGAACGGTATGGTTCCTTTAGGTTCATGAATGTTATCGATCAGAAGGTTATTTCCTGCTTCAACATCTTTCCCCCAATAGTAATACAAAGCGCCGATCAGAAAACCTGCTACGGGAAGCAATGCAATCAGCCACAAATGATTTTCCCTGAAATTTGTAGCCCATTCCAGAGAAAGCAAAAATCCTGCAGAGGCTGTTCCCACCAAAGCTCCAATAATCATGCTGATCACCAGCCATTTTAAAATATAAGGCAGTGCCGGAAATCTTCTGAAGAAAAAATGAGTGTGAAAAATAGCTTTTTTACCAAGTGTCCGTTGATTTTTTGACATAATAATCCTGATTAGTTATTCATTAATAATCTCTCAATCAGGCGTCATCAGCTTTTGTAAAGCGGTTGGGTAAGGAAGAACACCATTTCCTTTTGATAGTGCAAATATAAAAAGAAGAATCTGTTTTTCAAAAATAAATTCTTTGTTGCAAGTTGTTTTGGTTGCTGGTTGTTACTGTTTTTACTACAATCTTAAACCTTAAACTTTGAACTTTAAATATTTAACCTAAAACTCGAAACCTGAATCTCATCTCTTACAAAAAAGGCTTCATCTCATCCTCAATCTGGGTTCTCAGTTCCATTAGGCGTTTGGCATATATTTCCTGCTGTTTTTCTTCTTCTGTTTCAGGGATCCATTTGGGTACAGGAAGTTTTTTGCCGTTTTCATCTACAGCAACAAAAACAATGATGCAGTGGGTCTTTTTATCGAAAGTCGGCTGTTTCAGATTTCTTGAGAAGACATTGATGGCAATGTGCATGCTTGAAGTTCCGGTATAGATGACTTGAGCATCCACTTTCACCACTTCACCAATCTTGATAGGTTCATAAAAACGGATTCCTCCCACATATACCGTTACAGAATAATTTCCGCTCCAGGTGGTAGCACAGGCATAGCCTGCCTGGTCGATCCATTTCATGACACTTCCTCCATGTACATTTCCGCCGTAGTTCACATCTGAAGGTTCTGAAATAAACTGAAAAGTAATAGGCTTGTTCTGCATCTTTATAAAATTTGAATAAAGTTATTCAATAATTTCCAAAGTTTTAGATTAAATCCTACTTTTGAAAGACGAAACAATAATGGTGTAGAATTTGAACACCGTAACAGATAAAGAATAGTAATGAAGAAAGTATTTTACCTGAACACATGTGATACCTGCAGAAAGATTTTAGCACAGTTTGACCTTACAGACTGGGAACTTCGTGAAATCAAAAAACAGCCGGTTACTTCAGAAGAACTAGAGGAAATGTATAAGTTGACCAAGTCGTATGAAGCTTTGTTCAGCAGAAAATCTACTCAGATCAAATTGAGAGGTCTGGATGTGAAGTCTTTAGAAGAAAAAGATTTCAAAGAACTGATCTTGGATCACTACACATTTCTAAAACGTCCTGTTTTCATGACAGATAAAGAAATTTTTGTTGGAAACGATAAGAAGAATGTAGAGGCACTTCAGTCATTTTTCGGGGTAAGCCAATAGGTAAAACGATAAAAGTTGATATTATATTCTGCCATGTTTAATTGTTGAGCATGGCAGTTTTATTATTTTCCAATAAGTACATTATATTCTTCAGGAATTTGCACTCCTTTAAAATGATTGGTAAAACCATAAAAAATCATAAGCGTTATAAGAATACCAATTCCCAGAATTCCTTTCGACTGCTTTGAAGGAGACAGCCCCAATAGGTTGTTTTGCATTTTTTTGTAATGAATAGCGGCGATGTGGCCAAAAAAAGATAAAATAGCGAGACTGTAGTAAGGAATAAAGAATAGATTAAAAGGATAAGTATTGATTCCCGCTGCTCCAAAGTAGAAGTTGGTATCCAGATGTAGGCAGAATCTTCCGGTTAATACTGCAGATACATGAATAATAAGAAAAAATGCTAAATATAATCCGGACCAGATTTGAAGTTTCTCAAATTTGGAAACAGAAACTTTACGCTTTGTGAAAGCAAGATTAAGACCTGAAACGATCTGTATAATGACCGCAAGCAGTAATAGGCTTTCAACGATTGTATTGCGGTAGAAACTTCTGAATATACTCATGACCTCAATATGTTGATTGATGCCCTGAATGCTGCATAAATGATTGAACAGGTGAAGCCCTATAAATAAGGTAATGGTCACTCCGGAAAAGTAATGCAAATTTTTGATCTTCATAATAAATCTTGTCTTCAGGTTAATATTGAATTTTAAGCTGAACAAAGATAAATAGGGACTTTCTGATAAATCTTAAACTGGTTTAAGAAAGATACTTTTCCTGTAAAAAATAAAAGCCGCAGAATAATCTGCGGCTTTCTGTATGTAAAAGAATCTTCAATTATACAAAAGGAGCTTTCACCACTTTTGCAGGAATGTTCTTGTTTCTTACCTGGATGAAGATTTCAGATCCTAATTTGAAATGAGGCTTGTCTACATAAGCAAGACCTAAACCTACTTTCTTCATTGGAGACTGAGTTCCTGAAGTTACTTTCCCGATTACATTTCCTTCAGCATCTACTACAGGATAATCGTGTCTTGGAACCCCTTTGTCAGTCAATTCGAAACCAACTAATTTTCTTCCAACTCCTTCTTCTTTCTGTTTTGCGAAAACATCTTTAGAAACAAAGTCTTTATCAAATTTCGTAATCCATCCTAAACCTGCTTCAATAGGAGAAGTGGTGTCATCGATGTCATTTCCGTAAAGGCAGAATCCTTTTTCTAATCTCAAAGTATCTCTGGCAGCCAATCCGCAAGGAATAATTCCTTCTTCCTTACCTGCTTCCATTACAGCATCCCAAAGCTTTTCAGCACTTTCGTTGTTGAAGTAGATTTCAAAACCTCCGCTTCCTGTGTATCCTGTATTGGAAATGATCACATTATTTTCTCCGGCTACACTTCCTACCGTAAAGTGGTAGTATGGGATTTCAGAAAGATTTACATTAGTAAGTTTCTGAAGGATTTCAGTAGCTTTAGGTCCCTGAACAGCCAATAACGACATCTCGTCAGAAGCATTGGTCATCTTAGCTCCGAAAGTATTATATTTTGAGATATGATTCCAGTCTTTATCTATGTTTGAAGCATTTACAACCACGAAATATTTGTCATCTTCCATTTTGTAAACGATAAGGTCATCTACAATACCTCCGTTTTCATTCGGAAGACAAGAATACTGAGCTTTTCCGTTTTCAAGAGCATCTACATTATTAGTAGTTACGTATTGTAAAAGATCTTTTGAACCTGGTCCTTCGATGAAAAACTGTCCCATGTGGGAAACATCAAATAATCCGGCTTTTTCTCTTACTGCAAAGTGCTCTTCCGTTACTCCAGAATATTGTACAGGCATTTCAAAACCTGCGAAAGGTACGATCTTAGCTCCCAAAGAAACATGTTTGTCGTACAATGCTGTTTTCTTCATATTTAATTTTTATTTCTTTATTTTAAAACTGTTGAAAGTCTCATTGAATAGGGTCATATAGTTTCCGTTCCAAAATTTCTGGCCACAGTTGATAGTTACCAGATACAGCTCTTTTTCTTTTTGAAAAGCCCTGGTAACCCAAAATAGTTTTTCTTTCGGATCAAAATATTCGTAGTAATATTCTGTATATCCTTTTTTACTTCGGCTTTCTTTTACCTTACTTTCCTGATCTTCGGATTTATATAGGGCCAGAATGAATTTCTTCGTTTCAGCTTTGGGAAGATTCAGGTCATGATATTCAGAAATGGTAATTGCTCCGATCTCACTGGTAGGGAAGATGTTGACAATCTCACTGTCATTGGTAGATTTCCAGCCTTCAGGAACATTTATGGAGTAATTCGGGCTGTCGTAGGTCATTGCTTTTTGGGCAAAGAACAGGCTTCCTGACAAAAAAGCAGAGAAAAGAAGAAGTTTTTTCATTATTAAAAATGGTGTTTATATTCTTCAAGAATGATTTTAAACCACTCTGTAAAGTTTTCAGGATGTTCGGAAATTTCTTTGTCCAGGTCTTCAGGAGAGATAAATCTTACTTCCTCTACTTCTTCTGGGTTCAGATTGAAATCTGCTTCATGATTTCCTGTAAACACATGATCAAGTTCGTGCTCCCAAAGGCCACCGCCTACATCTGCTTTGTAGATAAAGCTGAATTTTTCTGAAAGTTCCGTTTCTATTCCAAGTTCCTCTCTCAATCTGCGGGTAGCCCCGGCCAGATAAGTTTCTCCCTCTCTGGGATGTGAGCATACGGCATTGGTCCACTGGTTAGGAGAATGATATTTTCCCGAAGCTCTTTTCTGAAGAAGCATTTCTCCTTTGCTGTTGAACAGAAATACAGAAAAAGCACGGTGCAACAGACCGTTGATGTGTGCCTGCTGCTTTTCCATCAGACCTATAACTTCATCTTCAGGATTTACTAAAACTACAAATTCTTCCATTTCTACAAATGTAAGTGTAATAAATGTATTTTGGAAATTTTTAGATAAACATCATGTTTTTTGAGTGAAAGGGTAAAAGGGTGAAAAGGCAAAAATGTAAAACAGCAAAATAAAATGCTGGTAAAGATAGCTGAAGGTCCTAATGGCTAAATATAAAATCTGGAAACTCGGATTTGGAAATGCTCATATATAAATGCAAGCTTATATCATGGAATATCTGAATTTTTACTTTTTAAAGTTTGCTCTGTATTATGTATGGCTCCAAGGGTAAATCCGTTGACAAGCGCCTATTTGCAATTTTGCTGTTTCGCCTTTTTAGCTTCCATATCAACCTTCTAATGAAAATTTTCAACCATATCCAACAAAAACATTGATAAAATATTTATATTATTTATAAAATAACGATTTTTATAGTAAAATTTCTGATTATCCGTTTATGCACCTGTTATATTCGCAATTACTAGTCTGTCAAAGAGTTTGTCTCCAAAATACCGTCTGTTTAATTTGTAAATAAACTCGTTGAGATACA
>LAZY01000027.1 GCA_001013295.1 Chryseobacterium indologenes
GGAAAGGCTTCCGCCCCAGCCCCAGCCACGGTTCCAGCCCCAATATGGGTTATAGCCGCCGTACCAGCCCCAAGGAGATCCCCAACCCCAGGAATTGTCATAATAGTTGGTTTGCGAACCTGCATACATTCCCCAATCGGAATCCGTAGCATTTGAGCTCCAGTTAGGATTGGTTCCGCTCCATTCGTTATATCTGTTTTGCTGTTCTCGGGAATTCGCTTCTGCATTCTGAATCACATTGGAATCCTGATAGTAGTCATAATACTCCCCTACTCTGTTTCCGCTATCATTAATGATAACTCCTTCAGGTAGCGTATCCTTATTAGGGTCATAATATACCCCGTCTGTCTCGCTATACCCTCCCATCTGAGCACCACAAGACACAAGAAACAATCCACCTGAGATTGCCAATACCCCTTTGGATTTTAGCAGCCCAAGCAAATTTTTATGTATATTTCTTTTCATGATAACGTAAAAATTTTTAATTTAAATTATATTTGCAATCCGTACCAAAAATGTACCAATACTGGTTAAAAAATCTATCAAAAATAGATTTTTATTTTTAGATAACAATAATGTACAAAAGTTAAAAAAATTTTAAAAGATAATGGCAAAATTAACCTCAAGAAGCGAAGATTACAGCAAATGGTATAATGAGCTTGTTGTAAAAGCTGACTTAGCTGAAAATTCAGGTGTGCGCGGATGTATGGTAATCAAACCATATGGCTATGCAATCTGGGAAAAAATGCGTGATGAAATGGATAAAAAATTCAAGGAAACAGGTCACGTAAACGCATACTTCCCGCTTTTTGTGCCCAAAAGCTTGTTTGAGGCAGAGGAGAAAAATGCGGAAGGTTTTGCTAAAGAATGTGCTGTAGTTACTCACTACAGACTGAAAACAGATCCGAACAACCCATCGAAACTGATTGTGGATCCGGATGCAAAACTGGAAGAAGAACTGATTGTTCGTCCTACTTCTGAAGCAATTATCTGGAATACTTATAAAAACTGGATTCAGTCTTACAGAGATCTGCCTATCCTAATCAACCAATGGGCAAACGTTGTACGTTGGGAAATGAGAACCCGTCTGTTCCTTAGAACTGCGGAATTCTTGTGGCAGGAAGGGCATACTGCTCATGCTACAAAAGAAGAAGCTGTAGAAGAGGCTGAAAAAATGAATAAAGTATATGCAGATTTTGCAGAAAACTTTATGGCAATACCTGTAATTCAGGGATTAAAAACACCTTCTGAAAGATTTGCAGGAGCTGACGAAACCTATTGTATTGAAGCATTAATGCAGGACGGAAAAGCTCTTCAGGCAGGAACGTCACACTTCCTGGGTCAGAATTTTGCAAAAGCATTTGACGTAAAATTCACCAACAAAGAAGGTAAAATAGAACATGCATGGGCTACCTCATGGGGAACCTCTACCCGTTTGATGGGTGCATTGATTATGACGCACTCTGACGATTTCGGATTGGTATTGCCTCCTACACTGGCTCCTATTCAGGTCGTAATTGTTCCGATCTTCAAAGGAGAAGAGCAATTGGCACAGATCAGCGAAGTAGCGTTGGATATTCAGGCTAAACTGAGAGCTAAAGGTATTTCTGTAAAATTTGATAACGATACTCAAAACAAACCGGGTTGGAAATTCGCAGAATATGAATTGAAAGGGGTGCCGGTAAGAATTGCCATGGGACCAAGAGATCTTGAAAACAATTCTGTGGAAATTGCGAGAAGAGATAATCTTACCAAGGAAGTTCGTTCTATCGAAGGAATAGACACTTATATCGAAGAATTATTGAAAACAATCCAGCAGGATATTTTCAACAAAGCCCTGAACTTCAGAAAAGAGAATATTACCAAAGTAGACACTTATGAAGAGTTCAAAACAGTATTAGAAGAGAAAGGAGGTTTCATCTATGCTCATTGGGATGGTACTGCTGAAGAGGAAGAACAGATTAAAGACGAAACTAAAGCTACCATCAGATGTATTCCTTTGGATGATGATGTAGAAGAGGGAGTTTCTCTGATCTCCGGGAAACCATCTAAGAGACGTGTGTTATTCGCAAAAGCGTACTAATAATTTTAACGATTTAAAAAAAATCCGTTAATTTTTAGAGAAATATTCAAAATAAAGTGACATTTGGACAGATTTTTGTTTAAATTTATATCAACATTAATCCAAAAAAATTTATTATGTCTTTAAATGTCATTGATTTAATTAAAGGGCAATTAGGTCCCGCTTTGGTTTCACAGGCTGCATCGCAGTTTGGAGAAAGCGAATCCGGTATTTCTAAAGCAATTGGTGGTTTATTACCTGCAGTAGTAGGTGGATTAGCCAATAACGCAGACAATCCTGGTGTTGTGGATGCTATTACGAAAGCTTCATCCAGTGGAATTTTAGGAAATTTATTAGGAGGATCTTCCAATAACTCTATCATTACCACTTTATTGTCTTCAATTTTTGGGGATAAAGTAGGCGGACTCGTCAATTCCATTGCCAGTTTTTCAGGAATCAGCAACAATTCTGCAGGTTCTTTGTTAAACCTGGTTACCGGGGCTACAGTAGGCACTGTGGGAAAATATGCAGCAGACAATAATTTGGGTGCTTCAGGGATTTCCAGCTTACTGAATGATCAGAAAGGCATTATCTCTTCCTTATTGCCGGCAGGTCTTTCTTTGGCTTCCTTCGGACTGGGAGCTGAAAACTGGTTTGGTCAGGCTAAGGAAACGGTTTCATCAGTAACATCTACTGCTAAAGACAACATCGCTGAAGGTGTGGCTACGGCAAGAGAAAACGTTTCGGAAGGAGCAAGAGAAATAAGAGAGCAATTTGAAAATAACAACAATAATCAAGGCGGAGGCTCCATTTGGAAATGGTTGCTTCCGCTTTTGTTAGTCATTGCTGCAGGATATTTCCTATGGAAGCAATGTGAGAAGAAACAGGCTACCACTACAACCACTACCTCTGATTCTACAAAAGCAGGTTCGGGTACGGATACAGCTTCTGTAAGCGGAACAGCAACTGCTACTCCAGCTCCGGCAACTGCTAAAACAGATGAAAACATTGACCTGAACGGGGTAATGTTAAAAGGTTACAAAGGAGGTATGGAAGATCAGATGATCGCATTCCTGAAATCCGGTGGTTATAAAAATGCAGCTGATGATTCAGCATTGAAAGACAAATGGTATGATTTTGACCATGTGAATTTCAAAATAGGAAAAGCGAATGAATTAGAAGCCGGATCTCAAGGTCAGCTGGATAATCTTGTAGCAATCCTTAAGGCTTTCCCTGATGCTAAAGTAAAAATCGGTGGATACACTGACAAAACAGGGGACGAAGCTAAAAATTTAAAACTATCCAAAGAGAGAGCTGAGTATATCAAAGCTGCTTTAGCAAAAGCAGGCGTTGGAGCTCAGGTACTGGAAGCTGACGGATATGGAAGTAAATTTGCTAAAGTAGATGCAAAAGCATCTGATGCAGAAAGAGCTGCTGACAGAAAAATGGCAGTAAGATTTGCTAAATAATCTTTAGAATCAATAAAAATTGAGTCCCGGAAAGTAATTTCCGGGATTTTTTCTTGCCATGATTTTTGTGTTTACATTTATTTAATTAAATTTGTTAGTCATTTCTAACATTTATGAGTTTCAATTTAAAAAGCGCCTGGCGAAAAGATAAAACATCTCATTCCTTATCGGAAGTCTATTCTTCTATCAAAGTTCCTAAAAAAGCTAATTTTTGGAGGAAATACCTTGCGTTTGCAGGTCCTGGGCTGATGATTGCCGTAGGTTATATGGATCCGGGAAACTGGGCTACCGATATTGCAGGAGGGGCACAGTTCGGGTATACCCTGCTTTCGGTGATTCTGATCTCCAATATATTTGCGATGGTATTACAGCATTTATCTGTTAAACTGGGAGTCGTTGCAGAAAGAGACCTCGCACAAGCCTGCAGAGATCATTTCAGTCCTACTACCAATTTTATTCTCTGGGTATTCTGTGAAATAGCCATTGCTGCCTGCGACCTTGCCGAAGTGATTGGTTCAGCGATTGCCCTGAACCTCCTATTCCACATTCCATTGACCTGGGGAATTGTCATTACAACCGTAGATGTTCTTGTCATTCTATTACTCCAAGCCAAAGGATTCCGCTGGATTGAAAGTATTGTTGGCGGACTTATCTTTATCATTCTTGCCTGTTTTGTTTATGAAATTGTAATCTCCAAACCGGCATTCAACGAAATTCTGGGCGGATTGGTTCCTCAAAAGGAAATCATTCAAAATCCGGCAATGCTCTATATTGCTATCGGAATTCTGGGAGCTACCGTTATGCCCCACAACCTTTATCTTCACAGCAGTATTGTTCAGACCAGAGACTATACCCGTGATACGGAAGGCAAAAAAGAGGCGATTAAGTTTGCCACTTTAGACAGTACTGTTTCCCTGATGCTGGCTTTCTTCATCAATGCGGCCATTCTTATTCTGGCAGCAGCTACTTTCCATACTACAGGAAATGAGCATGTGGCAGATATTCATGATGCCTATAAGATGCTTACTCCTATTCTGGGAGCTTCAATGGCAAGTATCGCTTTTGCAATTGCCTTACTGGCTTCCGGACAAAATTCTACTCTTACAGGAACTCTTGCAGGACAGATCGTCATGGAAGGATTTTTGAATATCAAATTAAAACCATGGCTGCGAAGGCTGATTACAAGACTTATTGCCGTAATTCCGGCATTGATTGTAGCTATTCTTTATGGGGAACAGGGCACCACCGAATTATTGGTTTTAAGCCAGGTCATTCTATCCATGCAACTAAGTTTTGCTGTAGTTCCATTGGTGATGTTTACCAATGACAAAGCGAAAATGGGTGAATTTGTAAACAAGCCTTTCCTGAAAGTAGGTGTATGGGTAATTTCAATCATTATTATTGTTTTAAACCTATATCTATTATATCAGACATTTACAGGAGAATAATAATTGGGTTTGGGTTTGAAGATAGTTGGTGTGTGTTAAGAGATTAAACCACCCCGTCAAAAATTCTTTGAATTTTTGCCACCCCTCCAGAGGATGGGAATAATGGCGGTCATTCATTTTAAATTACTGTATTTTATTCTTTATTCTTTATTCTTTATTCTTTATTCTTTATTCTTTATTCTTTATTCTTTATTCTTTATTCTTTATTCTTTATTCTTTATTCTTTAATAAAATATTACAACTATACGCTTTTCCTCCTTCTATATCTACGATCATTTTTCTGCCTTAATGTCCTGTTTTTTCCTTTGGCAGAGTCTTTGCGAATCATTCATGTAAATAAATATTGAATTATGGAAAATCAGGATATTAACGAAGAAAGCATCAATAATCAGGAAGATAACAACGTTCAGAACGAAACAGCGTCTCAGGACAATGTGACAGCAACTCCTTCTGCTGAGGAACTTTTGGCAGAAGAAAAGGATCGTTACATCAGATTGTATGCTGAGTTCGAAAATTATAAAAAAAGAACTTCTAAGGAAAAAATGGAATTCTTCCAATACGCTAATCAGGATATGATGGTTTCTATGCTGGGTGTTTTGGATGACTTTGAAAGAGCATTAAAGGAAATCGCTAAAAACGGAAATCCTGCTGACTTGCAAGGTGTAGAATTGATCTATCAGAAATTCAAAAACAAGCTTACTGAAAAGGGGTTACAAACTATGGAAGTAAAAGCTGGAGACAGCTTCAATGTAGATTTCCACGAGGCTATTACTCAAATTCCTGCACCATCAGAAGAATTAAAAGGAAAAATCGTAGACGTTATTGAAACAGGATATACTTTGAATGATAAAGTGATCCGTTTTGCAAAAGTAGTAACAGGAAACTAAAATTCATAAATGATAAATGATGGGTGATAATTGATGACGTTTCATTTATTAGACTTTAAAATATCTTTTATCATTTATCAACAATCAATTATTTAATTGTCATGTCAAAAAGAGATTATTACGAGGTTCTTGAGATCAGCAAATCTGCATCAGCCGACGAAATAAAAAAAGCATACCGTAAAATGGCCATCAAATTTCACCCTGATAAAAATCCGGGCGATAAGGAGGCTGAGGAAAAATTTAAAGAAGCAGCTGAAGCCTATGAGGTATTGAGCGACGATCAGAAACGTGCAAGATACGATCAGTTTGGCCATGCCGGAATGGGCGGAAACGGTGGTTTCGGAGGCGGAGGCTTCGGAGGCGGTATGAACATGGAAGATATTTTCAGCCAGTTTGGAGATATTTTCGGTGGCGGTTTCGGAGGATTCGGCGGTGGCGGCGGAGGTCGCCAGCAGGTGAAAGGTTCTAATTTAAGAATCAGAATCAAGCTGAACCTTGAGGAAATGGTAAACGGAACTCACAAAACCATTAAAGTAAAAAAAATGAAGATGGCAGAAGGTGCCACTTCAAAAACATGCCCTACCTGTAACGGTTCCGGTGTTCAGCTTAAAGTAATGAATACGATGTTTGGTCAAATGCAGACTCAGACTACCTGTGGAACTTGTCAGGGAATCGGAAAGGTTGCTGATAAAATTCCTGCAGGAGCCAACGCTCAAGGTCTTGTAAAAGATGAAGAGGAAATCACCATCAATATTCCGGCAGGAGCAAGAGACGGAATCCAGCTTAATGTAAGAGGAAAAGGAAATGACGCTCCGTTTGGCGGAACTCCGGGTGACCTATTGGTGATCATTGAAGAGGAAGTGGATCAGACCATCAAGAGAGAAGGTGATAACCTTCACCAGGAATTGTATGTATCGTTTGCTGAAGCTGCTTTAGGAACGAAAAAAGAAATCCCTACCGTAGGTGGAAAAGTGAAAATCACCGTTGATCCAGGAACGCAGTCCGGAAAAATCTTAAGATTAGCAGGAAAAGGTCTTCCAAGCATCGATAGCTATGGAAAAGGAGACATGTTCATCCACATCAATGTATGGACCCCTCAAAAACTTACTAAAGATCAGAAAGACTTCTTTGAAAAGCAGATGTCCAGCGGAGAAATGGTTGCAGAACCGTCCGGAAAGGAAAAAACTTTTTTTGATAAAGTGAAAGATTTATTCAATTAATATAGAAAAAGAGACTTTTTACAAGTCTCTTTTTTTGTTTAAAGTTCAACATTTTAAATTCAAGGTTTAAATATTGAACCTTATAAAAAATCCTGTACTCTCACGAATACAGGATTTTTTTTGGTTATTTAATTCTAATTCTGTTTTATTTTTTTGTAGCTAAAGAATAGATTCCTTTTCCCAGAGTAAATACGGCAACCGCTGCCAATCCGCCAACCACACCAAGCGTAAGCTCTTTCAAAACGTCTGGCCAGGTTGGAAGTATACCATGGAAAAATTCAATCCTATGCAGAAAAATTCCACCGGCAACCATTATTAAAGCAATTGTTCCTACGACTCCTAATATTTTAATAACAATAGGTAAAGCCTTCACTAATAGATGTCCAAGCCTTCCGAAAAAACCTTTATCGTTACTTTTCTTTATTAATTTAAATCCTGCATCATCCATTCTTACGATCAAAGCTACAATTCCATAAACTCCAACAGTAGCGATAAATGCAACCAAGCTCGTTACTAAAATCTGTGTAATGAAAGGATGACTTTCTTCCAATACGGTTCCTAAAGCAATAATAACGATCTCGATTGATAAAATAAAATCTGTTGTAATTGCCGATTTTACTTTCTGTTTTTCTATTTCTTCTGAACTTTTTTCTTCTTCTTCAATTTTCTCTATAACTTCATGACCTTTTTTGTCACGGTGAAAAAGAAATTCTATTACTTTTTCAACGCCTTCAAAAGCCAGATAGAATCCCCCAAGGATCAATACATAGTTAATAGCCGGAGCATACAACCAATTGAGTAAAAAAACGATAGGAAGAATAATCAGTTTATTGATAAATGATCCTTTGGTAATTGCCCATAAAACAGGAATTTCCCGGGAAGATAGAAAGCCAGTGGCTTTTTCTGCATTTACAGCCAGATCATCTCCCAAAATACCTGCTGTTTTTTGTGTAGCTACTTTACTTGTAACGGCTACATCATCCATCAATGCTGCAATATCATCTAAAATTGCAAAAAAGCCTGATGCCATATTTTAATAATTTTTTAATCTTTGTTAAGTTCAGCAAAAATAAATATTTAATTCTATTTACAAACGGTTTATAAAACAATAATTTCAAGGAGCATCGTTTAGGATCATTTTGTATCTTTCAAACTCAAATTAAATAACAAGAAACTAAGCCATGAAAAAATATTCCCTTCTTTTACTGTTCTTATTTTCCTTTCTTCAATCCCAGGAAATAACGGACCAGCAAGAGCTTAAGAAGTGCAGGAAGGAATATTCCAAGAAAATATGCCTCACTGATGAAGATAAAGACGGTATTCTCTTTTATCTTGACAAGTGCCCTAAAGAAAGTGGTGATCTGGAAAACGAAGGCTGCCCATGGCCTGATACTGATAATGATGGAATTATTGATAAAAACGATGCTTGCCCAGATGTAAAAGGGGATGCTGAAAATAATGGCTGTCCGTGGCCAGATACCGATGGAGACGGCATCCTTGATAAGGATGATGCCTGCCCCACTATTCCAGGGGTAGCAAGCAGCAATACAAGAGACAATGGATGCCCTGAAAACAATTGTGAAAAATACCTAAAAAAGCAGAATGAAATCTTTGAAGAATTCAAAGCAAAAAACAATGCAAAGAAGGAAAGATTTACAACATTGAGGAATATCATCTTCAATCACATACCTAAAAAATTTCTGCCAGGGAATAACATCATTGTAAGCATTCATGTGAATACCTTCATCAATGATAATATTAAAGATTGCGCTTCCAGATCCTCTCTATTGCATGACAAGCAGCTGTTTCTGGATCAGCTTTTCTGGAATGAGGAAACCTTTAAGTACCTTGGTAAAAAGCTGAAAAAAAACATCTTCCCAACTATAGGGTTTGGAAAATATCCTATAGTTCGTGTATTGCTGGACGATTATGAATCTAAAGGATATTACAGTTTTATGGAAAATTTTTCCAAAGCTCCCGGCATTCGCCAATCTTCTTCGGATCAGGAAATTTACTATTATCCAGGAAGTACGCAGAAACCTGAATTTAAACAATTTGAAAGCCTTAGAATAAGACTACTTTTCCCGGAATATGAAAGCAAAAACCAAGCGACTGTTGAATTCGTAAAAGGAAATGATTTTCAATCTTTCACCTATGAATATAACAATGGGCATTGGAATATAGTGAGCCAGGAAACCCATAATCATTATAACCGATGAGAGCTAGATTTTTGTTATTAGGATTATTTCCCGCATTATTTTGGGCCCAGAAAGAACCCGATTATCTTCAATGTTATTTAAAATCACTTACCACGGTCTGTAACGGGAACAGCAAAAAGATCATTTCCAAAATCGGCAGTGAAGGAGAAATTACCATATATGGCAGGTTCAGTGATCTTCAAAAAGGATTATCCGAAAGAGCTTTTGAAAAATATAAAGACAAAATCAGCTTCAGCTGCCCTGAAGATGTGAAATATGATCCCTTAAATAAAATTCATTATTCACAGGAATCCGGTGATCACAGAAAGTTCTATTTCATTTATGAAGGTGCTCTTTCAAAAATACGATACAAGGGGACTGAAAATAATACAAAACTAAAGGCCATAGATCTTAATGCCAACCAAAAATATCTTCAGCTTTTAAGCAAAGAAAATAAGAATGATCCCGAGTATGAAGCTTCATTCTACTATTATAATTCAAATGATCAACTGATATACAGTTTTCATCAACATGGAAATGAATTTGACGAATACGCTTATCTCTACAGGGATTCTTTTTATGGCACAGCACTTTCTGAGGTCTATAAAAATGGAATTCTCTTTGAGGAATATTCTTATGCCCGGGAAGAAAATACCTTTGAAAAAAGAATCAAAGAGTATAACATTGAAGAATCCTATCAATTGGATAAAAAAGATCAACCCATCTTAAAAAAATCCAGCTACAGCAGTTCTCCTGATCAGTGTAAATGTAAGAACGGATATTCTACAACTATTATTTATTGGGCAGACACTCAATGTTCCAGGAATATTATTCTTGAATAAAACAATCCGAAAGATCAAAAAAAACGATCCCCTTTTCAATTTGCAGAAGATGAAAAACAAAAGATAAATATTTCTCTGATAATTCTTATTTAAATTGTTGAAATAAATAAAAGTCTGCTTACTTTTAACCGTTTTTTAAAACCAGATAGTATGCGGTATCCATCTTATATTTTAGCCTTAGGATGTTTGATTTTTATGCTAACCCCTGTAAAAGCCCAGAGTCAAACGAGTATCAACAATCCGGAAAAGAAAAAACAGGAAATAGACCATATTATAAAAGCGTATGAAGCTATTCATAAATTTAATGGAACAGCTCTAATCCATTATCAGAATACAACCATTTTCGAAAGATCTTACGGCTGGCAAAATGTGGAAAAAAAGATCCTCAATCAAAATAAAAATGTTTATCAGATTGCCTCTTTAACCAAATCTTTTACAGCCCTGGTGATTGTAAAACTAAATGAAGAGGGAGAACTTTCCGTTAAAGACCCCATCTCAAAGTTCATTACCGATTATCCGAGGGGAAATGAAATTACCATCGAACATCTTCTTACCCACACTTCAGGAATTTATGAAGCCTTACAAAATAAAGAGTACTTTCGTCTGCTTCATACCGGAAAAATCATTACCAAAAATGAACAGCTTTCTTTTTTTAAAAACGAACCTCTGGCTTTTGAACCCGGCACTCAGTTCTCTTATACCAATTCGGGATATATTTTGTTGGGAATGATCATTGAAAAAGTAACAGGCCTTTCCTATGAAGATGCGGTAAGAAAAATCATCCTGAATCCTCTGAAAATGGCTCATACCGGCTTTGATTACCTTGCACTAAAGAGTCCGTACAAGACAGTTCCTTATTCTTATATTTCAAAAACCAAACAGGAAAAAACAGAAATTTGGAATCCTACCTTTACAGGACCTGCAGGACAGATCTACAGTACTGCTGAAGATCTGTACAAATACTATGAAGGTTTGAGAGACTATAAAATTGTCTCCAAAGAAGCATTCAAAAAAGCGACAACACCTTATCTGAGCGGCTATGGCTACGGCTGGTTCATTGATGATCTATATGGAAAAAAACTGATCAATCATGGCGGAAATATTGAGGGGTCTACAAGTTATTTTGCCATGCTTCCTGATGACGATCTCTGCATTATCCTCCTCAACAATATCACAAGTAAAAAATTGGAAAAGGCAGGAAATACTATTTTGGCAGCTATTCTAGGGCAATCCTACACTCTTCCACAGCCTCCGAAAGAAATAACTCTGAGTACGGAGACTCTCAAAAAATATGTTGGGAATTACGAGCTCTCAGATAATAATGTCCTCCATATTCTCTACGAAAACGGTCAGCTTTATATTCAAAACAATAATGATCCTAAAATAAGAATGCTTGCTGAAAAAGAAGATGCATTTTACTTACAGGATGATGACACCGAAATTTCTTTCATTTTCAAAAAGGGAGAAAAAGACGTTATCATGATCAGAAAAGGACTTTCCTCAAAAACAGCAGAACGGCTTTAAGTATTGCAATGAGTCGATTTTTTCCGTAAATTTAATCTATGAAAAAGCTCATTCTGAGGTATCATTTTTTCGTTATGGGATGTATTAGTTTCCTGCTGCAATCCTGTAATACGAGATTCAGGGTTTGGGTAGGGCCAGATGGCCAGCAGAAAATCTATAATCTGAAATATGGAGAACACAAAAGGCAGAAAATGGATATTTTTCTTCCAAAAGATTATGCTTTAGATTCTCCCGTTGTGTTAATTGTCCATGGAGGAGCCTGGACTATGGGAAGAAAGGAACATATGATCCAGCTTCAGAAAATGCTTTTCAAAAATAAGATTCCCAGCATCAATATGAATTACCGGCTGGTCTCCACACGGAAAAAAATCACTTACAAACAACAGTTGGAGGATATAGGCTCTGTCATTGACAAATTCAATTCTTTATCAGAAAAAGCAGAACTGCAACCCAACAATTACATTATTCTGGGAGAGAGTGCCGGCGGACATCTTGCCTTGCTTTACGGATACCAGCATCCTGATCAGATCAAAAAAATCATTTCTTTAAGCGGACCTACCGACTTTTACAGCCCGGAATACCTTAATTCTTTTTATTCCAAATACACCTCTCCTACTTTTCAGAAAGTTGTAGGGAGCCAGTTTAACCGGAAAAGTATTTCTGAAGCCTTTAAAGAAGCCAGCCCGATCGCCAATATCACGAATGTTCCAACATTACTATTTCAGGGGAACAATGACTTTCTGGTGAATCAGCATCAGGGATTAGCGATGGATTCGGCTCTAACTCATATGAATGTTCCGCATAAATTTATTTTTATGAAAAGAACAGGTCATGTACCGAGATTTTTCAGTAAAAAGAAAAGAGACAGCATTATTTATCCTAATATTCTGAATTGGGTTAGAAATGAGTCTACTTCGAAGTTGTGATATTGTCTATTTTTTTTGCCACGAATGCACTAATAAATTCTGAACGTGTTTGTTATAAGCGTATATTATATATGATTTTTGTATAAATCTATAGGTGATAAATAAGCATTCAATTTTATTGAAGATAAAATCCTGGCGCCTTACACAGGTACGAAAAGGAAAACCTTAGCGCCATTGCGTTTTCCAACAAATAAAATTCGTGTATTAGTGGCAAAAAAAAGCAGCCTCATACGAGACCGCTTTCTATATTTTGAGTTTAAATTTCCTATTCAAAGTCCTTATTCTCATATTTAGAAAAATCTTCTTTTTTTCCAAACATAAACTTAATGATCACCGGAAGTGTGGTCACAAGAACAATCACAATAATGATATATTCCAGTTTTTCTTTTAAGTTGATCCCAAACTGCTCCATAAATAATTTGTCCAGATAGTGTCCGGCAAAGATCAGAATGAAAGACCAAAGAACAGCTCCGATAATATTATCTCTTAAGAATTCTTTTTTATCCATTTTTACGATCCCTGCAACAATTGGAGTAAAGGTTCTCACTACAGGTAAGAATCTCGCCATGATAATAGCCAGTGCCCCATGTTTTTCAAAAAAGTCATGAGCCTGATAAAGGTATTTCTTTTTGAAAAGCATTGAATCTGGTCTTTTATACAAAGCCGGACCCGCTTTTCTACCAAAATAATATCCTACTTCATTTCCTACAATTGCGGCAAGTGCTACTCCAGACGCTAAAAGCGTCGTATCCAGGAAATCGCTTCCTGTGGAGCCAAAAGTCTCTTTGATGATTTCAACGGCATAAATTCCTGAAACAAACAATAATGAATCTCCGGGTAGGAAAAATCCTACAAAAAGACCTGTTTCAGCAAACACAATAAACAAAATAAGCCAAAACCCGCCCATTTTGATATAAAATTCCGGGTTTAATAAATCCTTCCAGCTATTGAAATCTTCCATATATATCGATGAACAACAAAAATAAGTCTAAAATGTCTGAAACAAAAATTAATTATAAGATTTTAACTAAAATTCATGTGATATTTTACAGATCCATATCATCATCGGAAACTGCGGTCCCATCGGCCATCAGAAAAGCTTTGAGAAACGGAGTGATATTTCCGTTCATCACCGCATCCACATCTGACGTCTCATGACCTGAGCGTACATCTTTCACCAATTTATAAGGGTGCATCACGTAGTTTCTGATCTGGCTTCCCCACTCGATCTTCATTTTGTTGGCTTCAATTTCGTTTCTGGCCTTCATACGTTCTTCCAATTCCATTTCGTATAGTCTGGAACGAAGAAGCTGCATGGCTTTCTCTTTATTCTGAAGCTGGGAACGGGATTCTGAGTTTTCAATGATAATTCCGGTAGGTGCGTGGCGAAGACGTACTGCAGTTTCTACCTTGTTGACGTTCTGACCTCCTGCTCCTGAAGCTCTCATGGTTTCAAAAGAGATGTCGGCAGGGTTGATGTTGATCTCAATAGTATCGTCTACCAAAGGATAAACATATACGGAAACAAAACTTGTATGACGTTTCGCATTACTGTCAAAAGGGGAAATTCTTACCAAACGGTGTACTCCATTTTCACCTCTTAAATATCCAAAGGCAAATTCACCTTCTATTTCAAGGGTAACGGTTTTCACTCCGGCTACATCTCCTTCCTGGAAGTTCAGCTCACGGATCTTGTACCCTTGCTTTTCTGCCCACATCGTGTACATTCTCATCAGCATAGAAGCCCAGTCACAACTTTCTGTACCACCGGCACCGGCAGTAATCTGAAGAACGGCAGACAATTCGTCCCCTTCATTAGAAAGCATATTTTTGAATTCCAGGTCTTCAATTTTTTCTACCAATTGTGGGAAAGTTTCATCCAGTTCTTTTTCAGAATCAGGATCTTCTTTGGCAAAATCAGCCAGAACCTGCATATCTTCAAACTGGGTCTGGATTTCATCATAACTTTCTACCCATTTTTTCTTGGAACGAAGCTGCTTCAGAAAAGCTTCTGCAATTTTAGGACTGTCCCAAAACTCAGGAGCTGCTGTTTTTTCATCGTCGTTGGCAATTTCTATCTTCTTTTTATCAATCTGAAGGTATCTGTGTAAATCTTCAATTCTGGATTGAACTTCTTTTATCTGGTCGTTGTTGATCACGATTTTTTCTTTTTTACAAAAATAAGGAATTCTTTTAGAGTGCAGAATTCAAAGTTAAAAGTTGAGGGTCTATACTGAAAGTATTTTTAAGGAATTAGGATTTGAAATTTAAATCTAAAAAGAAAAGCGAATTGTATATCACTTACAGGCTTTATCATTCTGAATTCTATTCACAAGAACCTGTCGCAAAATGATTAACAGATCACTATTCATTTATAATTCTTGCTTCAAAACTTTTTCTCAGAAATTCTTTTGATTTTTTACTTTCACTTTTGAAGCCCACCATTGTTAAAATGTACACAAACAGCAGCATCAGTAAGGGGATCAATAACATCACTGATACTTCACGATCTTGTACCGCCTTTGTACACATCCCCACAAAGAACATGATGGCAAACGAGCACCAGAAGATTAAAAAAACCAATACAAATACATGAAGTTTCATGGTAATATCAATCTGGGTTCCGGCATTGCTTGTATCTATTGTCCCTTTTATTTGAGGAAGAAATGAATTCCTGTAATTGATGATCCGACTGATCTCAAAACTGTCTGGATTCACAGCCCCTTCATATTCTTTGCTATACTTCTTCCCAAAACCAAATTTTTTAGGTTCAACAAATTCATTAAGTTTTTCTATCACTTCTTTGCCAGTCTGGTCTGTTGTGTAAGTAATACGTTCAAAAGGTAGATATTTCATGGTGTAATAATATTATATAAGTTCTGCTATATTTTCGCCCATCACAGGAGCTAGAGCCATTCCCATTCCGGAAAGCCTTACGGCGCAGAACTGTCTTTCAGAAAGTTGCTTTACAATAGGTGTTTTTTCTGCCCCCATTGCCATAATTCCTGACCAGCGTAAAGCAATTTTAACATTGTGATCAGGTAAAATAACTTCTTTTAAAAAATCTTCTAAATGGCCCTGCAGGAATGCTGTTGTTTCAAACGCTGTTGTTTCTTCAGTTTTAAAATCCTGATTTCTTCCGCCTCCTAGCAGCACCCGATTTCCCAGATTTCGAAAGTAATAAAATCCTTCGTCATAATGAAATGTTCCGTTAAGTTTCAACCCTTCTATAGGTTCTGTCAGTAAAATCTGTCCACGGGCAGGAATAATATTTTCGTTTTTCAGAAATTTTGAGCTGAACGCATTGGTGCAATATATCACCTTATCCGCTTTTATAGAAGTAGTTCCTGAAAGATAGACCTCAGCTTCATGAGGGGTTTCGTCAATATTTTCAACTTCTGTTCCCAATAAAAATTCAACTTTCAGGTCATAACATTTCTCCAGCAGTTTCTGCAGCAACTTTCCCGAATGCAGACTTCCCTCACAAGGATTTTCGATCAGAAACGGAGATCTTCCCAGACCGAATTCTTCTATTTTATGTTGTTTTAAAGTATAGGTTTCTTCAAGTCCTGTGATGCGTTTCAGTTTTTCGTTGACTTCTTTGATATGCTTCAAAGGTTCATCATTATTCAAAATTTCATAGCCTCCGTTGAGTTCAAAGTCTATTTCATCACTTTTAAAATACCGTCTGATTTTCTGAAGTCCCTCAAATCTCATTGTAACAAGGTCCAACGTCTTTTCCCAGCCCATTTTCTGAGCGTCAGCAATCACCTCCGTGAAACTTCCAAAACAGGCAAAACCTGCATTTCTTGTGGAAGCACCCAATGGAACAGCATTTCGCTCTATAATCAGAACAGATTTTTCAGGATGTTTTTCCTTAATGGCAATAGCTGTCCAGAGTCCGGAAAATCCGGAACCAATAATGACAATTTCTCTTTTTCTGTAGAAGGTTTCCAGTTCCCAGATGCTGTTCATGCGTGATAGGTAATTAGTAATGAGTAATTGGTGATAGTGGTGAGCATAAAATAATAGATGATAGACAAAAAGATAATGGACATGAGGTACGGGAAATACTTTGTAGAGCTTCAATTTCTAAATTTGAAACCATTGGAATGCACATCCCGAAAATCGTATTCACTTTAGTCTTCTTTCTCCCCATTGTGATGAAAACCAATCGCACGTCTCGGTTCTTCAACTACTTTATAGGTTTCAAGCTCATTTCTCAATGCCTGGATTCTGAATCTGAATTCATCGAGATTATTGATAATAACGTCAGCAAGGAATCTGGCAACCTGATCAAGATATTCTTCAGTCAGCTTTCCGGCAGCATCCCTTAATGCTCCATCCAAAAGTTTCTGATCTATTTTCAGCTTTTCATTTCTGGTTCTTTGGTAAAGATTTTTGATTCGTTTCTTCAAACTTTGCGTAAAATCGATCAGCATCGTATTGCTGAAAGCTTTCATTTTGGAAGCCACTTCATGCCAGAAAGGAACTTTGTCGGCTTTATTATTTTTAAGGATTTTGTACAATAAAGAATCTTCTTCAAGCCCTTTTGTCATCGCATATAAAATAATTTCCGAACGTTCTGCTGCATTGGGTGGAAAGATAGGGATCATCACATCAAATCTTCCGGGAGCAAGAATCTCCTCGTCAATTTCTGAAACAGAATTGGCTGAGCCTACCATTAATACACCTTCTTTTTCAAATTTAGCGATATAATGAAGAATAAGTTCCTGAGCTTCAAGATTACAGGAAGTAATATCAGTTTCTGCCGTTCTCTGTCTCATAATTTCATCAAAATCATCGAGGAAAAGCAGCATTTTATTTTCTTTCATCATCTTGAGCAGGAAATCACTGAAATTGATCTCATTTCCGTCAATGAGTGAAGTTCCGAGATAATGTTTTTTAACCTCTTTAAACTGATAGCCGATGATCTCTGCGATCTTATTAGCCCAAAATATCTTCCCACTTCCCGGCGGTCCGTAAAGAATAATCCCTGCAGGCTTATTAATACCCCAATCCTTGATCTGCTGAGGATTCAGAAAGGGTTCTAATACAGCGGAAGTATAGAAAAACAGATCTCTGTATCCTATAAAGTCTCTTTGCTGCAGGCTGGTCTTATGCCCAAAATAGTTATAGACAAATTTGTAGTTCCCTCCCAGTTTGTTATCGATCCCGTAACTTGAAATGGAGGATTTGAAGAACCCATTATCAAAAATATTAAGATCGTTGTCTTTAATGGCTTTTTCAACTTTATCTTTAGGCTGGTTGATCACTTCTGCGATCTGCTCCAGGGTTTTATTTTTATCCAGGTCTTTTTCATAGAGCCTTAAAAAATCTACATTTTCGCGGGCAAATTTTTCAAAATCCTCTTTTACTTCAAAATTGGTACTGATACAGTCTACCAGTTCAAGATCAAAATCCTGTATAAACTGTTTGATCGCTTCTGCAGAAACATTCAGTTCTTCTGCCAGTTCAATTAACTTCATAACTTTTCATTAATTCTATCAAATTTAATGCATTTACCATTAAATTTAAATTGATTTATGATAATTCTGTAACATTTCTTAATTTACATAGACTACTACTATGTAAAACAAATTACATGGAAAAGATTTTATCAGTAAAGAATCTGACAAAAAAATTCAAGAGAGTGGTAGTCAACAATATTTCTTTTGACGTAGAAAAAGGAAATGTATACGGACTATTGGGACCCAATGGGAGCGGAAAATCAACAACCTTCGGGATGTTGCTTTCAACCATCAATCCTACCAGCGGAGATTGGTTTTGGTTTGGCCAAAAAGGAACTGATTCTGAAACATTAAAAAGAATTGGGGCGATAATAGAACAGCCTAATTTTTATCCTTATTTAAGTGCTGAAACCAACCTTAAAATCGTTGCAGAAATCAAAAATGCACCTTACTCCAGGATTGAAGAAGTTCTGAAAATTGTTAATCTGTACGAAAGAAGAAAGGATACCTTTAAAACCTTTTCTTTAGGAATGAAGCAGCGTCTTGCCATCGCTTCTGCCATGCTGAACAATCCTGAAGTATTAATTCTGGACGAACCTACCAACGGCCTGGATCCTGAAGGAATCATTCAGATCAGGGAAATTATCAGCAATATTGCCAAACAAGGTATTACCATCATTATTGCCAGCCACCTTTTAGATGAAATTGAAAAAATATGCAGCCATGTGATCGTATTGAAAGAAGGAAATTCCATCTACTGTGGAAGAGTGGATGAAATGACGGCCAACAATGGATACTTTGAACTGAAGGCAGACAACAATACCTTACTTTTTGATGCTTTGAATGAACTTCCGTGGTTCAGTTTCGTCAATCAGGACAGAGATTATATTAAAGCCCAACTCCGTGATGACGCTTCGGTATCGGCTTCTGCACTGAATCAGAAACTGGCAGAGAAAGGTATTTTCCTGTCACACCTGACGAAGAAAAAGCTGTCTCTTGAATCTCAATTCCTTGAACTTGTAAAAAACACCCATTAATCATGATCAAATTATTAAAATTAGAATATTATAAAAATCTGAATTACAGACCTTTTAAAGTCTTTACCATTCTTTACTTTGCTATTCTTATCGCATTGCTTTTCATTGGACTGGTAGATTTTGATCTTTTCGGGGGAACTGTTAATTTAAAAGAAGAAGGCATCTATAACTTCCCTGAAATCTGGAATTTTACCACCTGGATTGTTGCTTTGCTGAAGATCTTTTTAGGACTGATCATTGTGTTTTCCATTTCACAGGAATTCAGCAACAGGATGTTTAAGCAGAATACGATTGATGGCTTGAGCAGAAAAGAATTCATCATGTCAAAATTACTGACGATCAGTATTTTCACTATTGTTTCTACTCTAATCGTATTTGCCATTACCTTATTTTTAGGATACCAATATTCGAAGACTACAGAGTCTGCTAAGGTTTTCGAAGAAATCTTTTTTATCGGGAATTACTTCGTTAAACTGTTTACATTCTTCTGCTTCTTAATGTTCCTATCCATTTTGCTGAGAAAATCGATTTTCGTGTTTCTGGCCCTTTTCGTTTTCTGGATCGGAGAAGGAATTGTAGCCGCAGTTGAGGTTTTCTCAAAGGTAAAAGGAATGCAGGGCCCACAAAGAAATGAAATCCTGCAAAATGACTTTTTTGTAAGCCATCTTTTACCGATGGAAAGTATGTCGAACCTTATTCCCAATCCGATGATGCGTCTGAATATGGCGAAAATGATGGGCTTAAAATATGAGTTCCACTACCCTACAGAAAGCCTTGTTGCCTGTCTTATCTGGTGTGCGCTTTTTATTTTCGGATCGTATTGGATTCTGAGAAAAAGAGATTGGTAGATCTTATAAAATTGATTTAAAAAATACATTCAAAGTGGTTCGTTTCCGGGCCACTTTTTTTGGCTTAAAATTTTCATTCAGTTTTTATAGAACAATACCCATGAAAAAAATATATTATTTCCCTGGATTGATCAGTGCGGTAGTAATACCAATCTTATTCTGGTATTATGGGAGTCAGAGAGTTCATCCACTCTATACAGCTATGGAGCTGGGACTAACGGTGAAAGTCAGACCCGTATTTCCCTTTCAATGCTAAGGCACTAGGATTTCTATCATTCAAAATTATCTATGATTTATAACAAACGTATTTAAAATTTATTCGTGAATTCGTGGCATAAAAACAGCTTATAAAAAGAAGCGGCTGAACCTTCGGTTCAGCCGCCCCATTTAATCAAAGACTCAAAAAATTTCCTTCTTTCATCTTACTTTTTATCTAACAACGGAAGGTATTTTCCGTAACCTTTCGTTTCCATTTCAGCTTTTGGAATAAACTTCAGAGAAGCACTGTTGATACAGTAACGAAGGCCACCTTTATCTGCAGGACCATCAGTAAAAACATGTCCCAAATGGGCATCTCCGGTTTTACTTCTTACTTCTACTCTGGTCATTCCGTGGGTACGATCCAGTTTTTCATCTATTAAACCCTTTGTAATCGGCTTTGAAAAACTTGGCCATCCACAGCCGGACTCAAATTTATCCGTTGAAATGAATAACGGCTCTCCGGTGGTAATATCTACATAAATTCCTTCACGGGTTTCATCCCAGTATTCATTCTGGAAAGGTCTTTCGGTACTGTTTTCCTGGGTAACGTTATATTGTTCTGCTGTCAGTTTTTGTTTTAAAACCTTTTTATCCTGTTTTTGATATGAGGTAGCTTTGGGAGCTGCCGGAAGTGGGTTTGCTTTTTTGGCCATTTCAAACAAGCCCGGTTCAATATGACAATATCCGCCCGGATTTTTGTCCAGATAATCCTGATGATAATCTTCCGCTCTGTAGAAGTTTTTCAACGGAATGGTTTCTACCAATATCGGCTTACTGTAGTTTTTTGCCAGCTTCTGTACTTCACCTTTTACCACAGCTTCGTCTGTTTTATCAGTAAAATAAATTCCTGTTCTGTACTGGTTTCCTCTGTCATTTCCCTGTTGATCTTTACTGGTAGGATCAATGGTTTTGAAGTACAGATCAATCAGCAGTTTAAGATCTACCTGCTCAGGGTCATATTTCACTTTCACCGTTTCTGCAAAGCCTGTGGTATGGCTTACCACTTCCTCATACGTAGGATTCTGGGTATTTCCGTTGGCATATCCCACTTCAGTACCTACTACCCCACGAATCTGCTGAAAGAAATGCTCTGTTCCCCAGAAACATCCGCCTGCAAAATAAATCTCTCTTGCGTTCTTATTGTCCATAATTTCCTGTTTTTCTTTTTTATCTTCAGTAGGCTTCGTCTTTTTAAAAAGCCCTGATCCTGCAGCAAATACTGCGATACCCAGAATGATTCCGAGTACGATTAATATATTTTTCATATTTAGCTTTTTATTCATTATTTATTATTTTGAACGATCATCAATCCAAATCCTAAAAGCATAAGGTCTTTCAGAATAAAGAAGTCGGTTATAGGAACTCCATCCACTATTTTCCATATTCCCGGTGTGGTAAACAGGTAGCTCAATGTTACCAGAAACGTGACGATCATTCCTATTCCTGCATATTTTTTTAATACAACAAATTTCGCACTAAATATCAGGAGTAAAGCAATGATAATTTCTATCACGCCGATAAGGTTTGACACTGCCTGAACACTCATCATCTTATATACGAAAGAAGTTAGGAAATGGTTTTCAACCAAAGGTTTTATCGCTGCTGCTTCTGTAGGGGTAAATTTGAATATTCCTATCCAGAGTAAAATAAGGGCTGCCCCGAAAAGTGAAATGTAATATCCTGCTCCGGATAATTGATTGTGATTTGATTTGATTTCTGTTCCGACCATACTTTTAAATTTTTAAATGAATACTTTATTGTTTTCAAAAGTATAGTCGGTGTCATTTTAATATCCTGACAAAATTTTCTTAGAAATTTAATTTATCAATCATTTTATTTTTAAAATTCTGAATTTCAGATTCATTAATTTCAGTTTCCTTTTGAGAAAAGGTCTTTTCAAAAAGCTTATCCAGCATTTTTAGTTTCTCATTATACGCTTTACACCATTTACAGATCATAATGTGCAGACTAAGCTTCCGGTTTTCTTTGGCAGAAATGGATTGGGCATTTCGTTTCTCCATCAGCAGAGTGGCCTCGCTGCATGGCAGAAATAATGTATGTAGAATTTTTTTTATCATTTCAATCTCTTATACTCTTGAAAACCAGTTGAATTCCAGGCATTCCCGAAGCTGCATCCGGGTTCTCTGAAGGATCTTCCATAGATTGGTCGTAGAAACATTCAATTCCTGACTCACTTCCGGGGCTTTTTTTTCTTCAATATAATACATTTTCAGCAAAATTTTCCATCTGGCGGGCAATTCCTCGATACATTCTTCCAGCGTTTTGTTGAAATCAGTATTATCTAAAAGCTCATCTCCCGTATCGGATGCATCCCAGTTTTTCAAGACATCATTGCTCTTCCACGATCCCGTTTCATCAAAAAAATGATCAAGCCTTACATGGGGCTCAGATTTATATTTCTTCCGGTAGAAGTCAGCCACTTTCCTGTTCAGAATCCCCATCAGCCATGTTAAAGGTTGGCTTTTCCCTTCGAAAGAATCATATGCTGAGTAGGCAGCCAGAAAAACTTCCTGAACAACATCGTGTGCATCTTCTTTATCCGAAAGCAGATAGACTGCCTTTTTCAAAAGAGGGCCTGAATATTGATTGATCCAGTTTTTCAGTGTTTCATTTTTCATCATTTTATTTTGAATGACTTTTAATTAAAACAATATTAACACATTTTGTAATGGGTAATAAAATATAAACCCCAAATAAAAATTAATGAATACAATATCGTTAAACATAACGCCCAATAGCTTATTCTTTTTTTTTCAAGCCGTAAACTCCATATTGATAGGATCCAACTTATGATAAAAACCGGTATCGCAAGGTAAAAACAAAATTGAATTAATACAGATAGTATAGATCCATCTACAACATCAGCTGGCAAAAATAGTAAAACAAACAGAAAAAGATAGATAGCTATGCTTCCTATTACCCATTGTGCCAAAACTTTTCCTTTTATTTTCAAATTGTTTATTTTGGTTGAAGGTAATAAATTTTTCAAACTTCTACATATCTGTCATTGCGATATGTTATATTATAAAGTATCTATTTTTATAAAGATTATTTCGTCACTTCGCTGCTCACCAGTAAAGGTACTCCGTCTGGATAAACCATCATGATGCCTAGAATATAGCTTTCCATCCTGTTTGTACTTAAACTGATCTAATCATGTCAAATTTTTGACACAAAATCACCTAAAAATCTTAAATTTGCATCTTATCAAAATTTGATACTAAAAAAAGCAAAAGCAATACTATGACATCACAAGAGATACGTCAAAAATTTTTAGACTATTTTAAAAGTAAGGAACACCTTATCGTTCCTTCAGCTCCTATTGTGCTGAAAGACGACCCTACCCTTATGTTTTCCAACTCAGGAATGACACAGTTCAAGGATTTTTTCCTTGGCTACAAAACGCCTACGGCCCCAAGAATAGCCGATACTCAAAAGTGTCTGAGAGTTTCCGGGAAACACAACGATTTGGATGATGTAGGTAGAGATACTTACCACCACACCATGTTTGAAATGTTGGGGAACTGGTCTTTCGGGGATTACTTCAAAAAAGAGGCTATTGCTTTTGCCTGGGAATTACTGACTGAAGTATACGGAATTCCAAAAGAAAATTTATATGTGACGATTTTCGAAGGAGATGCTTCTGAGAATCTTGACAGAGACCAGGATGCTTATGATTTCTGGAAATCTCACATTGCAGAAGACAGAATCATCAACGGAAACAAAAAAGATAACTTCTGGGAAATGGGTGAAAGCGGGCCATGCGGACCTTGTTCTGAAATCCATATTGATCTGAGAACTCCTGAAGAAAAAGCAGCCGTTCCGGGAATTTCCCTTGTGAATCAGGATCACCCACAAGTAGTGGAAGTATGGAACCTGGTTTTCATGGAATTCAACAGAAAAGCAGATAAATCTCTGGAAAAACTTCCTGCTCAGCACGTAGATACGGGAATGGGCTTTGAGCGTCTTTGTATGGCACTTCAGGGAAAATCTTCCAACTATGATACTGACGTTTTCACTCCGCTTATTGCTAAAGTTGAAGAACTTTCAGGAAAGAAGTATACGGGAATTTTAGAAGACGAAAAAGATATTGCGATCCGTGTTGTGGTAGACCACATCAGAGCGGTTTCTTTTGCGATTGCAGACGGACAGCTTCCTTCAAGCGGAGGAGCCGGTTATGTGATCAGAAGAATTTTAAGAAGAGGAATTTCTTATGCTTACCGATTCTTAGGCATGAAAGAGCCGTTCCTTTATAAACTGGTTGCTGTTCTTCAGGAGCAGATGGGGCCTTTCTTCCCAGAGCTTGAAAAGCAGGGAAAACTGGTTACTGAAGTAATCAAAAGTGAAGAAGATTCATTCTTAAATACAATTGAAACAGGATTAATCCGGGTTGAAAAACTAATTCAGCAAACCATTGCGAATGATCAAAAAGTGTTACCTACTCTTGAGGTTTTCGAATTGTATGACACTTACGGATTCCCGGATGATTTAACAAGAATTATTGCAGAAGAAAAAGGATTAACCATTGATGAGAAAGGATTCGAAGCTGAAAGAGAAAAGCAAAGAAAACGTTCTCAGCTAGATTCTGCTCAGAAAGTATATGACTGGGTTATTGTAGAAGAAAGAGATGAAAACTTCGTAGGATACGACCAGATTGAAGCTGAAACGTATATTACAAGATACAGAAAGGTAGAAAACAAAGACGGAGAATTTTATCAGGTGGTATTAAGCAACTCTCCTTTCTACCCTGAAGGTGGTGGACAGGTTGGTGATAAAGGGGTATTGGAAAATGCAACCGAAAGCTTTGAGGTATTGGAAACCAAAAAAGAAAATGGATTGATCATTTCCCTAATCAATGGTCTTCCTAAAGATGCAGGAGCTCTTTTCTATGCTAAAGTAAATGCAACGGACAGAAAAAATTCTCAGGCCAACCACTCTGGAACTCACCTTCTGCATGAAGCTTTAAGAGACGTTTTAGGAACGCACGTAGAACAGAAAGGTTCTTATGTAGGTCCTGACTATCTTCGTTTCGACTTCTCTCATTTCAACAAAATGACTGAAGAAGAAATCGCTTTAATTGAAGAAAAAGTCAATAATAAGATCAAAGAAAGCATTGCTTTACAGGAATTCAGAAGCATTCCTATCCAGGAAGCTTTGGATAAAGGAGCAATGGCTTTATTTGGTGAAAAATATGGTGACCATGTGAGAATGATCCAGTTTGGAAGTTCAAAAGAACTTTGCGGTGGTACTCACGTAAAAAACACCAGCGAAATCGGTCACTTCAAAATTACGTCTGAAGGTTCTGCAGCAGCAGGAATCAGAAGAATTGAAGCGATTTCAGGAGACAAGTCTGAGGAATATTTCAAGAATCTTGAAAAACAGATCATTGAGCTTTCTCAATTGCTGAAGTCTAAAGATGTTGTACGATCTATCGAGAAATTAATCGAGGAAAATGCATCATTAAAGTCTGAAGTAGATGCCCTTAAAAAGGAAAAGGCAAAAGGAGAAATCGGTGATTGGAAGAATGCTTATGAGCAGAAAGGTAACAAGCAGTTATTAGTAAAAAAGACTTCTTTAGACGCCGGTTCTGTTAAAGATATTGTATTCCAGTTGAAAAAAGAAATCCCGACTTCGGTAACGATCATTCTTTCTAATGCTGATGGTAAGCCAATGATTACTGTAGGAGTTTCTGATGATCTGGCAGCAGATTATCAAGCCGGAGCTATCGTAAAAGATCTTGCAAAAGAGATCCAAGGTGGTGGCGGTGGAAACCCAGGCTTCGCAACAGCCGGTGGTAAAAACCTTGACGGATTGGAAAATGCTTACCAGAAAGCTTTGAATATCTAATGGTATAATCAAATATAAAATAATAAAGCAACTGTCTTCAGGATGGTTGCTTTTATTTTTCAGAAAAAACTGAATAAAATAACAAAACACCATAAAAAAATATATTTCCTTAGAGTTTGTAACTTTTTGATCAATAGTTTCGTCTTATCTGTAAAAAACAATGACAAGACTATTATTTCCTTTATTTTTATTCTTCACCGGGCTTTTTTTGGGTCAGACTCAACTGAAGGTGCTCAACAAAAGCAATAAGCAGCCTATTCCGAACGCAGGTGTTTATTGTGATGATAATTTGCTTGGGAAAACCAATCAGGAAGGAGTTTTATCTTTTAAGACTAAATGTAAAAAAGTCGAAATTCTTGCCAGTAATTTTGCAGATGTTGTAGCGGACGTTAAAGGATCCATGGAGGTATCTATGCAGCCACTATCCGAAAAGAGAGAAAATATCGAACGAATTATTATTACGGATAAGAGTGATCCCCGAGCATTAAAAATTCTGGATGAAGTCAATAAAAAAGCAAAAGAAAACTCACCAAAATCTTTAGATTCCTATAATTTTAAATCGTATACCAAATTTTCAATTGATGTTGATCAGGATTCTATTGACACTTTTAAAATTTTTTTGGCGGTAAGAAAAGATTCTCTTTCAAAAGTTGACAGAAGAGGTTTCAAACAGAAAGAAAGTGAAAAGAAGGATTCCTTAATCAATGAAGACTTTCTGAATGCTTCGCAGGAAAGCCAGATGTTTCTTTGGGAAAAAGCCACTGAATACAAATATTCCAGGAAATATGGAGAAAAAACCAATATTATCAATAACAGAATGTCAGGGTTTAAAAATCCTATCTATGAAGCTTTAGCGATCAATATTTCAAATCTGGATAAAACGCCAAGACAACTGAGGCCTGAAAACAGAAAACTGTTTCATTTTTATCTTTCTGACACATTGCAGATTGACGGCAGAAAAACATATGTCATCAAATTCAAAGAAATTACCGATAAGAAAAAGCAGAATCCCAGAAAATTTAATGGAAAAATATATATTGACGCCGAAAGTTTTGCTTTGAAAAAGTTTGAAAGTGTCAATAAAAAACAAAACGAGGGAAATATTGTCTCTGTATGGAAACCCATCAATAATAAATGGTTTCTGGATTATGAAGACATCAAATTAAAAATGGGCGATCAAACTTTTAACACCTCTAAAAAAGACAGTTTAAAACCGGGAGAAAAAATAAAATACAACAAAAAAAGATTTGGAAATTATCTCTATGTCAAAAACAGATTCTTTGATTTTGAATTAAATGAAGCACAAAAAGCATCCGAATTCAAAGGCTATTCTCTCGAAATGAAAAACCCGGACGGAAGTCTTATGCAAAAATACAGAACCGACAGTCTGACCTCAAGAGAAAGTGCAACCTATGCCAAAATCGACAGCTTTGTAGAAAAACATGACTTCGAAAAGAAGCTGAGCTTTTTAACCCAGTTAATGAGAGGAAATCTGAGATATAAAATGATTGACTTTGATCTTACAAAATTTATCAGTTACGATAAGTACCAGGGAATCCGTTTGGGGGCAGGAATCAAACTTAACGAAAAATTCAATAAAACATTTTCCCCTGATGGCTATTTCGGATATGGCTTTAAAGATCATCACTGGAAATATGGTGTAGGGTTAGACATTAAATTATCAGACAAAAGAACCTCTGTTTTCCGGATCGATTACGTAGATGATGTATTTGCAGCCGGAAGATTCAATAATACTATGTGGGATGCAATGATGAGATTTTCTGATATCAATCTTGATCTTCACAACGGTAATTTCTATAAAAATCAAAAATGGGGAGCGTCTTTTCTTTATGATATTTCCAATTCATTAAGCATGAAAGTGGCGGTAAATAAAGAAAAACAGGAAGCTCTTTTCGACTATCAATATAAAAACGCAGGCAACCGTTTTGACAATACAAGTGCAACGCTATCTCTGAAATTTTCTCCGAATGACAAGAATATTATGACTCCTAGCGGGAAATACACCTATGAAAAAGGGTTTCCGCAAGTTTTTATGAATTATGAGCAGGGATTTAAAACTTTAGGTGGCGATCTCGACTATCAAAGGCTGGATCTACTGCTTATTCATCAGTTCAGATCAAAATTAGGATATACCAACGTTAAGTTTTTTGGAGGAATATCCTCCGGTACTGCCCCAATTTGGAAAAACTTTGAAATTGCCGGACAAACAGATAACAATGCCGACAAATGGTCTTCAAAAATAAGTACCCCTACCAATCTGGGATTTGCAACCATGCCTGCCGGAACTTTTTTTACCGATAAATTTGTTGCTTTTCATGTCTCACAATATCTGCCTTTCCGATTTAAAACATTTGGCGACAGATATTCCAACATAGAAATTGAATATCAGTCTGCCATCGGAGATTTTAAAAACAGAGGAGACCACCAGTTCAATTTTCAGGTTCTGGATCATTACTATCAGGAGGTTGGACTTATCTGGAACCGTTTCTTGGGAAGAAGTTTTGGTGTTGGATTTTCTTACAGACTGGGATATTATCAGACTTCCCAGTTTAAAGATAATTTCGGAGTGCAGTTCAGACTCAATGTGTTATAAAAAGAACAAATATTGTACATCTATTTTACCTAAACTCCTGAAAATTTCAGGAGTTTTTTATTTATATCCATTCTAATTATTGACCTTCGCTTAACAAACCATCACTCAATCTTAAACTATTTGTTTCGCCCTCTTAAAATCCAGTTCACAATAGAACTCTAGTTTTGCCTTAATCGAAATTCAAAAAAACAATTATGAAAATTAACAGAACTATTGGAGCTCTAGTCTTTGCAGCGCTTGCCTTTCAAAGCTGTAATGATGACAATAACGGGGATACGAGCACCCCTGTCAATGACAAAATCAAAATCGAGAATTTTTCTAAGGAATTGGCTTTTGTGTACGGGATGCCTGGTTTTGAAAACTTAAATATTACTACGCTTATCTCCAGTTCCGATGTTCTTCCGGGTTCGCCTGATTTCGTTTTCGGAGGTCAGCCGGACGGTATGGGAATCATGAAGGATCCTAATTCTGACGGGTATCTGATGATTACCAACCATGAGATCAAACAATCTGTATCGAGAGTATATCTGGATAAGAGCTTTAAGCCGTTCAAAGGGGAATATATTTTAAATGGAACCGGAGGGATGACAAGATTATGCTCCGCAACATTGGCTACCCCTGAAGCTCACGGTTTCAGTGCCTTCCTTACTGCTGGAGAATCTGGTGAGGAAAGTATGGTTCACGCTTTAAATCCATTAGCACCTGCATCTCAGGCTTCAGATAAAACAAGAGTAAAACCTGCTTTAGGAAAAGCTTCAATGGAAAATGCGGTTCCGCTTCCTAAAGATGTTTCCAATGGAAAATCTTATATCATCATCGGTGAAGATCAATCCTATTCTACTTCCCATCAATCTGCAGGGCAGCTGATCATGTATGTAGCCGATACACAAGGCGATCTGGATAACGGAAAATTATATGCCTTAAAAAGAACAAACAACAACTATACGGAAACGGATATGACCAAAGGAAGCAGCTATGACGTAGAGTTTGTTGAGATTCCTAATGCTAAAAACCTTACCGGAGCACAGATCAACCAGAAAAACATTGATAATAATGCGATCCGTTTTTCAAGAGTGGAAGATGTAGATTATAGAAAAGGAGCTGGAAAAGGAAGAGAAATCTACTTTACGGCAACAGGAGAATCTTCTGACGGAATCAATCCTAAACCGGGATTAACGATGTGGGGAAGAGTGTACAAGCTTGTTTTAAACAGCAATAATATGCTAACCGGGAAACTGGAAGTGGTAGCGGAAGGAGATTCTAACCCAGGAAACAACCTGATCAACCCTGATAACCTTTGCGTTACTGAAAACTTTGTTTACATTCAGGAAGACGGTGACTCTTACTATAAAGCAGCCAAGCATGATTCTTATATCTGGCAGCTGAATATCGCAACGAAACAGTACAAACCATGGCTGAATATGCAGCACAACAGAAATAATGCAGCCTGGCAGACTGCTTACAACCAGTCCGGAGATCTTCAGAAATTCGGTTCATGGGAGTTTGGAGCTATGGTTGACATTTCAGACATCATCGGTGTTCCTAATACCTTTGCGGTGAATATCCACTCTCATACATGGCAGTTGGATAAATTCAAAAATCCTGACGGTTCCGGAGTGAATACCAACAAAGAAGGCGGCCAGACGGTCATCATCAGAAACGTAGAAAAATAGTTTTAATCATTCAATAAACCTCCAAAGTATCAATAGAAAAATTTCTGTTGATACTTTTTCATACTTATGAAGAAGCTTTCAAAATACCCAATCCTTTTATTTCTCTATTCAGCAGCAGCGCTTTTTATTCTCTCTCATTGCAAAGGAGACAAACAACAGCCTGTAAGTGAAGACCTGGGATCGGTAAAAAAAGAAATTCTGAAAACGAATTCAGAATTTGAGAAACAGATCAGTGAACTCATTCGTCTTGTTTCCGGCAATGCAGAAGAAAAGACAATCCAGCAGAAATTTGAAGAGCTCCGCAAAACCTATAAAGGAATGGAATGGGCCATAGAATATTTCCTGCCCTATTCTGCCAGATTTATCAATGGTCCTGCCCTGCCCGAAATTGAAATGGACGAACATACGGAAATAGAACCCGAAGGCCTGCAGGTTCTTGAAGAAATGCTGTATCCTTATGACAAAGCCAATAAAGATGAGGTAATCAGGTTTCTTACAAAGCTTAGCAGCAAGTCTAATGCGATCAGTATCAATTTTCAGGCGATTACCATAGACAAAAGCCAGACATTTGATGCCCTTCGACAGGAAGTTTTCAGAATTTCAAGCTTAGGGATTTCAGGATTTGATACGCCTGTTTCCGGGACGTTTTTAAAGGAAATGCCTTATGCATTGGAAGGAATCAGGCAGACTTTAGAGCAAATTGCTACGAATAGGTCCAAAGACAAAGTATTAAAAAGTATTAATACTCATATCAATGCTGCCATCAGCATTCTAAAGAAAAATAATGATAAAAACACATTTGATTATGCAAGCTTCATCCCTGATCATCTGAATCCGCTGGCTTCTTTACTGCTGGATTTTCAAAAACAGGAAAAGATTGAAAATGTGGACGTCACGACTGCCCTGAATAAAAATGCAGCTACTTTTTATTCGAAAAATGCTTTTAATCCTGATGCCTTCAGTCCGGGAAAGCAATATGCCTATTCTGAAGAAAAAGCGGCTCTCGGGAAAAAACTGTTCAATGATAAGATTTTGTCTAACAATAACAACAGAAGCTGCGCCACCTGTCATATCGCAGAAAAAGCATTTACCGACGGCCTCCCTCAATCTATGTCGCTGGGTAATACGGCACTTGCAAGAAATGCTCCATCCCTTAATTATTCTGGTTTTCAGCATGGTCAATTCTGGGATATGAGGAAAGATGATCTGGAGGGCCAGAGTTCTGATGTGATCTCCAATAAGGATGAAATGCATGGTGACCTTCATACCATCTTATCGAAAATCAATCAGGATAAAAATTATCAATCAGAATTTAAAAAGATCTATAAAACATCTCAAACCGAGACTTGGCAGCTTCAGAATGTATTGGCAAGCTATATCCGTTCGCTGGCAACATTCAATTCTGATTTTGATGATTATATGAGGGGAAACAAATCTGCGATGACCCAAAATCAGCAAAAGGGATTTAATCTTTTCGTTGGAAAAGCCCAGTGTGCCATCTGTCATTTTCTGCCTCTGTTCAATGGGACCGTCCCGCCTACTTTCAAAAAAACAGAACAGGAAGTACTTGGAGTAGCGGTGAACGGAGAAAATAAGGTTTTTGATCAGGACCCGGGCAGAGGAAGATTCCACGAAACGGTAGCTACCCTGCAGCATTCCTTTAAAACTCCTACGCTCAGAAATATCAATAAGACTGCTCCGTATATGCACAACGGAGGTTACAAAACCCTAAAGGAAGTGATGAATTTCTATAATAAAGGCGGGGGAAAAGGCTTTGGGTTTAAAGTTGAAAATCAAACGCTTTCAGATAGTCCTCTTCAGCTCAGTGATTCAGAAATACATGATATTATTGAGTTTATGAAAGCTCTTGATGACCGATAAACAGTCGCTCAATTGACCATCGAAAGGATTTAGTGTAAAAGATCAGCATGGTAATCTTACATCAATGAATCGGAGAAGTCGGCTTTCGACACCTTCTATGATTAAAAATTATCCATTGAAAGATTAGATCAAATCAATGTTAACCTCTCTTAAAAACTTTTCTAAGAGAATAAATATGATTAATTTTGACCTTGTTTTTTTACATGAAAAGGGTTTTATTGTTATTATTTTTTCTGATGTACTTTTTGGGGTATTCACAATCAAAAATAAAGGTTGTGGATGACACCAGTCAAAAGCCTGTCTCAAATGCTAAAATCTCCTGTGATAACAAAATTCTCGGTTATACTAATGAACAGGGAATGCTGGAATTTAAAACAGATTGCAGAAACATCAGTATTGACGCCGGTTCTTATCAGATAGAAACAGCTTCCGTAGAAAGCAGTATGGAAGTTTCCCTGCTCAAAAAGAGTTCAAAAACAACCGCCATCGAAGCAGTGGTCATTGAAGATAAAAGTGATCCCAGGGCTTTGGAAATCCTGAAAAAAGTAAATAAACTCTTCAATGAGAACTCTCCGAAAAGTTTAAGATCCTATTCTTATAAGTCATACGAAAAAATCTCTCTGGATATTGATGAAGACAGCATTTCTCAGTTTCAGGAATACTTCAATGACCTGAATGTTTTCAAGAAAAAAAGAGAAAAAGACTCTCTGAATAACATCAATGCAAGAAAGATATTCTCCAAAAGCAAACTCTTCCTTTGGGAAAGGGCACAGGAATTTTTGTTCTCAAAGAAGTATGGTGAAAAGATCAATATTCTTGACAACAGAATTTCAGGACTGAAACAGCCTATCTATGAAATGATCGCTCTTCAGCAGAGTAACAGAGATGTTGTTCCTGAACAGGTGAAACCGGAAAACAGAGGGCTTTACAAATTCTTTCTGTCGGATACAATCGAACTGGACGGAAGGAAAAATTTTGTGATCCGCTTCCGTGAAGTGAATTATAAAAATCCGGACAGAAAAAGAAAATACAACGGAGCGATCTATGTAGATACGGAAACCTACGGAATCAAAAAGATCGAAAATTTAAGTAAAAACAAAAATGACGGAATCATCACCAGTACCTGGATATTTTATAATAACAAATGGTTTCTCGCCCACGAAAAAGCAAAGCTTAAGATGGGTAAAATGGCCATGGATGATAAAGACCGCCTCAACAAAAAAGATAAAAAAAGTTTTGGCACCTATGCCTTCCTGACCTCCAGATATTTTGATTTTGAATCTCCTATTGACGAGAATCCGAAAGACTTCAAAGGATATACCTTCTCTGTAAAAAGCATTGACGGACATTCTCTGGACAAGTACAGAACAGATCCTCTGACCAGCCGAGAGCAGAATACCTATAAAACCATCGACAGTTTAGGAAAACAGTATAAAATCGACAGTAAGGCCCAGATATTATCCGGATTGCTCAATGGCCAGATCAGGGTGGGTTCTGTGGATTTTGCCGTAGATGAAGTGGTAAACTACAACTCCTATGAAGGTTTCAGATTGGGATTAAAGGCCAAGATCAATGAGAACTTCAACCCTTATTTTTCACCGGATTATTATTTTGCTTATGGGGTAAAAGACAGAGCCTGGAAATATGGAATGGGGATTGATGTGAGAACCACTCTGGAGAAAAACTCAATTTTCAGATTTGAATTCTATGATGATGTAACGGCATCGGGAGAATTTAACCGAAAGCTATGGAATTTCAAAATGAGAACGATGAACTTCGGAAATAACCTCAACAATGACAAATATTTCTACTTTAAAGGAGCTTCATTATCTTATATGAACGACGTAACGAATGGCCTTACTCTTGCCTTTGCGGTAAGAAGAAATATAGAGGGTGCAGAATTTGATTATCAGTTCAGAGACAGAGGAACTTCCTACAAGAACTTCAATACCTTGTTTACGCTAAAGTATTCTCCGAATTCTACCAATATCATGACGCCGCAGGGAAAATCTCTGATCGATCAGAAATTTCCTGAGCTTTATTTCAACTATGAGCAGAGCTACAAAATGCTGGGCGGAGACTTCAATTACTCCCGTTTTGATGCCCTTTTTGTTCATAATTTCAAGACAGCGATCGGGACTACCGGCTTCAGGCTCTACGGAGGGGTGGTTTTGGGAGAAGCTCCGATCTGGAAAAACTTTACGATGAACGGATTGGCCTCTCCGGGGAAAGATTTCAACTTCAACCTTACCTCCTACCTGGGATTTGCAACCCTTGAAGGTGGTAAATATTATAATGACAAATTTGTAGCCTATTATTTCACCCACAAATTACCCTGGTACTTCAAGAGTTTCGGTCACAATGTTTCCAGCTTTGATTTTGTATTAAGAGGAACCATTGGGGATATGAAGCACAGGGAATACCACCAGTTTAAGTTCAGAAAACTTGACCACCTGTATCAGGAAGTAGGTTTGGAATGGAACAATTTCCTTTCCAGCTATTTCAACCTTGGGGTTTTCTACAGGGTGGGTTATTACGCTACGCCTCATTTCAAGGAAAATTTTGCCATTCAGTTTAAGCTGAAGTTTCTGGAATTTTAAGATTCCGGGAAAAGCAAAATCTGTAATTTTAAATTATTTTTCAAAAGCATTCAACGACACTATATAAAAAAGAACATGCAGAAAATCGAAATCAAAGCAGAACAGTTTTTTGAATTATTAAAATTGAAAGACACTCCGATGTGGGAAATTTTCTCCCAGATGATCGATGGAAATGAAAAGGAAATTATCTTTTTAGACCATGAAGACAAGATCCTTTTTAATTATATTCTACCTTCCACTCAGGAAAAACTGGAAGAAGACAGAAAAGAGTTTTCAAAAGAATTCTCTGACAAACTTGCTCATATGAACTAAAAAGACAGATGAATAAAAACTATATTCTTTCGCTGCTGAGCCTATTTCTGTTCGGTATCGGAAATGCTCAAAGCTATAAAAAGCCGTTGGTTTCTGCCATCAAGGAAACTGATCTCAGAAAAGACATGTATGAACTTGCCGCTGATCAGTTCTGGGGGCGTGAAGCTGGAACACTGGATGAATTAAAGGTATCGATGTGGCTTGCTGATAAAGCTAAAGAAGCCGGGATGAAACCTTTCGGTGATCATGGTACATTCTTCCAGTTTTTTGATATGTACAGACATCAGATCATTCCTCAGAGCAGCCTGAAAATAGGAGATCAGAATCTGAAATTATGGAAAGATTTTCTTGTTGCCGAACCTGTAAATGCTTCTTTGGATGCTGAAGTTGTATATGCCGGAAATGCTGAACCTGAAGATCTTTCTAAACTGAACATTAAAGGTAAGGTGCTTGCTGTAAACGCTTCCGACAAGAACATTTCAAAAGACATGACTCTTTTTGTAAGAAGATACCCTGGATTTGTACGCACAAAATACTACAATAAAGCTTCCGAACTGGGAGCTAAAGCCATTATTTTCATTACCGATGATATTTCTGAGCAAAGCTGGGTAGAAGTACTTCCTCAGATGACAAGAGGCAGCTACGGTGTAGAAGGTCTAAGAGAAAAAATTACCAATAATCTTCCTGTTCTGTGGATCAAAAGGGAAAATGCAGGCTGGGTGAAAAACAATCCTAAAATTGCCTTGAACCTGATTACAGAATCCTACAAATATCCTTCTGTAAACATCATCGGAAAAATAGAAGGAACCGATCCTGTTCTTAAAAATGAATACGTGTTACTGAGCGGCCATCAGGATCACGACGGTATCAGGCATCCTGTAAAAAACGATACCATCTACAACGGAGCCGATGATAATGCCAGTACCTGTGTCGCCATGCTGGCCATGGCAAGAGCCTATAAAAAGCAGCCTGGAAAAAGAAGTATTTTATTTGTATTTCACGGTGCTGAAGAAAGAGGATTATTGGGTTCCAGATGGCATGCCGCTCACCCTGTCGTTCCAAAAGAGAAAATTGTAGCCGTACTGAATGGCGATATGATCGGAAGAAACGACAACAATGAAGCTGCTTTATTGGGTGGAAATGCTCCTCACAAAAATTCGGATGACCTGGTAAAAATGGCTGAAGAAGCGAATAATGAAAGTACGAAATTCAATTATCTGAAAGATTGGGATTCTCCTAATCATGCTGAATATTTCTACTTCAGAAGCGACCATCTTCCGTATGCCAAGATCGGGATTCCTGCTGTATTCTTTACCAGCGTCCTGCATGATCAGTACCATACTCCACAGGATGAATCTGAAAACATCAATTACAAAAAGCTCTATAAAATGACTGAATGGATGTACAGAACATCCTGGAAAGTAGCGAATGAAACGGAACGTCCGAAGATCATTCCGAATTTTACACTTGAAAGATAAATAACAAAAGAGGCTGTCTCAAAAGTACCCCCTCTCTCGGACTCCTGTCTGACAAATTTTGTCATTTAGGAGATTCTCAGAGCATTAGTTTACCTTTTGAGACAGCCTCTTTTTCATCATTGGGTTATAGAATCGTTGTAAAATTGAATCATATTCTGGTGTTTTAACCATTAAGGGGAATTTAGTTTTTAAGAGAAATTAAGATTCAAATAAATTTGAATGAATAAGCTCCCGAAATAAATCCGACATTCAAAGTGAGGAATCAATATCTCGCAGATTGAACGGATATAGCAGATGATTGCATTTAAAAGATCTGCAAGACGCTTAATAAATATCAAAGATATTTCCCTTAATAATCCTTAAAAACTAAACTCTTCTTAATGGTTGATTTTTTTTAAATAAGCAGGTTCATCAGAGACGGATCATTGTTCAGATAGTTGACAAAGAAATCATATTCTTTCATTTTACTGATCAATGGAGTAAAATCTTTGTTCTGCTTTAAGGCGATTCCCACCACAGCAATTCCTTTTTCTTTTGAATTTTTCTGAGTGTATTCGAAATATGTGATGTCATCATCAGGTCCCAGCACATCCATTACAAAAGTTTTCAATGCACCGGGACGTTGAGGAAACCTGACCAGAAAATAATGCTTCAGGCCGGTATACAGCAATGCCTTTTCTTTGATTTCCTCCATCCTGGTAATATCGTTATTGCTTCCGCTGATAATGCATACCACGTTTTTGCCTTTTATCTCTTCCCTATACTTTTCCAGGGCTGCTACAGAAAGTGCTCCTGCAGGTTCTACAACAATCGCATCTTTATTATATAATGAAAGAATAGTTTCACATACCAACCCCTCATCTACCGTCACCATATCAGACAATACATTTTTGCAAAGCTCAAAAGTAATGGCCCCTACCTGTTGTACAGCGGCGCCATCCACAAACCGGCTTATTTTTTCAAGAAGTACAGGCTTCCCTTTCTCCATTGCCTTTTTCATGCTGGCAGCAGCAGAAGGTTCTACCCCGATAATTCTGGTTTGCGGCGACAGCTCCCGAAATACGGAACATATGCCTGCAGCCAGTCCTCCGCCTCCGATGGGTACAAAGAGATAGTCTATAGGTTCATCCGCCTGCTCCAGAATCTCCATCCCTACCGTAGCCTGGCCTTCAATAATCGCAGGATCATCGAACGGATGAATAAACACCCCATCATTTTCCCTGCAAAATTTCAATGCGGCATCTTTGGCTTCATCAAAAGTATCTCCATACAGCACAACATCAATAAAGCTTCCTCCGAACATCCTTACCTGCTCCAGCTTTTGTCCGGGAGTGGGCAGCGGCATGAAAATCGTTCCTTTCACTTTCATTCTGTTGCATGCAAAAGCGACTCCCTGAGCATGGTTTCCTGCACTGGCACAAACTACTCCTTTCGCAAGGCTTTCCGGGGTCATGGTTGCCATTTTATTATAAGCTCCTCTGATCTTGTAAGATCTTACCTGCTGAAGGTCCTCTCTTTTAAAGCTTATTTTAGCTCCATAAACTACCGAAAGATTATTATTGAGGGCTAATGGGGTTCTGATCACTACATTTTTAAGCCTTTCCTCTGCTTTACAGATATTCTCCAATACGGAGGGGCTTACTTTTTCTTTCATCATTTTTTTCAGATTGATTAATTATTCTCCGGTCTAAGGCTGCGTACAGTTTTTCCGGCTTTCCACATTTCACTTTCTCTCAATTCGGTAAGCTCAGCTTCCAGTTTTTCTCTGTAATCCGGTTTGCTGTTACTGTCGATTGATCTCTGGGCTTCGTTTCCTTTTGCTACGTTGTCATACAATTCTTCAAACAAAGGCGAAGTAGCATCTCTGAAACGCTTCCACCAATCCAGTGCACCTCTTTGAGCCGTTGTACTGCAGTTCGCATACATCCAGTCCATTCCATTTTCAGCCACTAACGGCATCAGGGATTGGGTAAGTTCTTCAACAGTTTCGTTAAATGCCTCGGAAGGGCTGTGACCGTTTTTCCTTAAAACATCATATTGTGCGGCAAAAATTCCCTGTACAGCCCCCATCAGCGTTCCTCTTTCTCCTGCAAGGTCACTGTATACTTCTTTTCTAAAGTCAGTTTCAAATAAATAGCCGCTTCCTATCGCAATTCCAAGAGCAGTCACTCTTTCTCTAGCGTTTCCTGTAGCATCCTGATATACGGCAAAACTGCTGTTCAATCCTCTGTCTTGCAGGAACATTCTTCTTAATGAAGTTCCGGATCCTTTAGGGGCTACTAGAAATACATCTACATCTGCAGGAGGAACAATTCCCGTACGTTCATTAAAAGTAATCCCGAAACCATGGGAAAAATATAATGCCTTTCCTGGAGTAAGATGCTGTTTTACTTTGGGCCAGTATTCGATTTGTGCAGCATCACTCAGAAGGTAGCAGATGATGGTCCCTTTTTCCAGCGCTTCTTCAATCTCAAACAAGGTTTCTCCCGGTACAAATCCGTCTGCCACTGCTTTATCCCAGGATTTTGAGTTCTTTCTCTGTCCTACTATGACATTCACTCCGTTATCCTTCTGATTAAGCGCCTGTCCCGGACCCTGTACTCCATATCCGATAACGGCTACCACCTCATCTTTTAATACTTCCTGAGCTTTTTTTAGGGGAAACTCTTCTCTTGTTACTACGTTTTCTTCAACTCCTCCAAAATTCAATTTTGCCATTTTTTTGATTTTATTTGTTATTCTTTTGATTTAATGTATGATTAGCTGGCATATTCCATTGCCGTGAAATGTGGATTTTTGTGATAATGTACCTCCAGCACATCCACCTGTTTTTCCATTTGTCTTGTAATTTTTTGCACGGATTCTTCTGTTTCCCGGATCACAATTACAAACTTTTTTATACATTCAGTTTCAGAAGGGCCCACATTAAAGGTGATCATCGAAATTCTCCTTCTTGAAAAAATAGCGTTGATCCGGCTGATCAAACCTAAATAATCTTCTGTATACGCCGTAATGGTATATTCTTTATGTTCTGTTCTCATTTTTTTCTCTTTTAAAAATTTATTTATCACTCAGTACGATCTCTGAAACACTTTTCCCCTGTGGAATCATCGGAAATACATTATGCTCTTTTCCCGTCATTACTTCAAGAAGGAAAGCTCCTTTATGATCAAGCATTTTACGCAGAGCCGTTTTCAATTCTTCTCTCTGGGTTACTTTGAAGCCTTCTATATCATAACCTTTGGCCACTTGTACAAAATCCGGACTCTGAATATCTACAGACGAATATCTTTCCTCATGAAATAATTCCTGCCACTGCCTCACCATTCCCAAGTAGCTATTGTTGAGGATCAGGATTTTGACATCAGGACGATACTGCATAATGGTTCCCAATTCCTGTATATTCATCTGTACTCCCCCGTCTCCCATTACCGCAATGACCGGGCGGTTCTTTTCTCCATAGGCAGCTCCTATCGCCGCAGGAAGGCAGAATCCCATCGTACCCAATCCACCGCTCGTCACATTCGTTCGTGAATATCTGAAGCTTGAATACCTGCAGGTTACCATCTGATGCTGTCCTACATCCGTTACAATCACCGCTTTCCCATCCGTCATTTCATTAAGGCATCTGATCACTTCCCCCATGGTAATTTCTCCTTCCAGAGGATATAATTCTTTACGAATCAGTGTACTATCTTCAATCTCAAAGCAGTATGTAAACTTCTGATGCCATTCGGTATGTTTTCTTTCTTTGATGAAAGCAGTAAGAAGCGGTAAGGTTTCCTTGCAGTTTCCTAAAACGGGTACATCTGCTTTTACATTTTTATCGATCTCTGCGTTATCAATATCCAGATGAATGATCTTTGCCTGCTTTGCATACTGATCCAGTTTTCCTGTCACCCTATCGTCGAAGCGCATTCCTACAGCAATCAACACATCACACTCATTGGTCAGCACATTGGGACCGTAATTTCCGTGCATTCCAACCATACCTACTGCCTGAGAATGATCTGTAGGGATAGCGCTCATTCCCAAAACAGTCCATGCTACCGGAATTCCCGATTTTTCAGCAAACTGTATAAATTCTTCTTCAGCTTTGCCCAGCATAATCCCCTGCCCGGCAATCACAAAAGGCTTCTCTGCCTGATTGATCAGCTCTGCTGCTTTTTCAATATTTTCCATATTGGGAACAGGATCCGGTCTATAACTTCTCAGAGAATGACATGGAGAATAGCCTTTAAATAAAACATGCTGCAATTGGGCATTTTTGGTGACATCAATCAATACAGGACCGGGTCTTCCTGATCTGGCAATATAAAAAGCCTTTGCCAGTACTTCCGGAAGCTCATTGGCATTGGTAACCTGGTAATTCCATTTGGTAACAGCACTTGTAATGTTCATCACATCGATTTCCTGGAAAGCATCCGTTCCTAAAAGATGCTCGAAAACCTGTCCTGTAATGCATACCAAAGGGGTATTATCCAATAATGCGTCTGCTAAACCGGTGACGAGATTGGTGGCTCCCGGGCCACTGGTTGCCAGCACTACTCCTACTTCACCTGATACCCTCGCCAGTCCCTGTGCAGCATGTACGGCTGCCTGCTCATGACGGACCAGAATATGCTCCAGTTTTCCCTGATAGTCGTAAAGTGCATCATAAATAGGAATAATGGCTCCCCCCGGATACCCGAATACTGTTTTTACCCCTTCCTGAAGAAAAGCCTCCAGGATGATCCGGCTTCCGCTAAGTTCTGTTTCGATAGATCTGTTTAAATGCTCCATGATATTGTGATTATGAGATTTCGTCCGTTACACAGCCTTCAGCAGCTGATGATACGGTTAATGCATATTTATAGAGTAGTCCTTTCTGTACTTTAAGGGAAGGCTTCTGCCATCCTTGTTTTCGTTTTTCAATTTCCTGTTCTGATACTTTGAGCTGTATGGTATTGTTTACCGCATCTATTTCAATGAGGTCATCATTTTCCACAAAGGCGATCAAACCTCCTTCATAGGCTTCCGGCGTAATGTGCCCCACCACGAAACCATGGGTTCCGCCACTGAATCTTCCATCGGTGATCAGGGCAACACTGCTTCCCAATCCTGCTCCGATCAGAGCGCTCGTTGGTTTCAGCATTTCAGGCATACCGGGAGCTCCTTTAGGACCTTCGTTTCTGATAACGATGACGTCTCCATGCCGAACCGTTCCATCCTGAATTCCTCTGATCAGGTTTTTCTCACCATCAAATACTCTTGCTTTGCCTACAAAGCGCTCTCCTTCTTTTCCGGTGATCTTGGCTACACTTCCTTTTTCCGCAAGATTACCATACAATATTCTCAGGTGACCGGTTGCTTTTACCGGTTCCGAGAGAGGCCGTATGATCTTTTGTTTATTAAAATCAAGATCGGGAACATGTTCCAGGTTTTCAGCCAGTGTTTTTCCCGTGACAGTCAGACAGTCTCCATGTAGCAATCCCTGATTTAAAAGATATTTCATTACTGCCGGTATTCCTCCATGCTCATGCAGATCCTGCATAAGGTACTTCCCGCTTGGTTTCAGGTCTGCCAGTACAGGAGTGCAGTCACTCATTTTTTGAAAATCATCCTGAATCAACGGTACGCCAACGCTTTTAGCCATGGCTATAAAATGCAGTACGGCATTGGTACTTCCTCCTAAAATAACAATCATGCGCAGTGCATTTTCAAAAGCTTTACGGGTCATAATATCTGAAGGTCGGATGTCTTTTTCCAGCAATATTTTCAGATATTTTCCAGCTTCGTGGCATTCTGCCTGTTTTTCTTTGCTTAAAGCAGGATTGGAAGAAGAATAGGGAAGGCTCATTCCCAATGCTTCTATTGCCGAAGCCATTGTATTGGCCGTATACATTCCGCCACACGCTCCTGCTCCGGGACAGGAATTTTTGATCACTCCGTTAAAATCTTCTTCAGAGATCTCTCCGGCAATCTTTTTTCCTAAGGCTTCAAAGGCTGAAACAATATTGAGCTGTTCTCCTTTATAGCATCCCGGAGCAATGGTTCCGCCGTATACCATGATAGAAGGTCTGTTCAGTCTTCCCATAGCGATAATGGTTCCCGGCATATTTTTGTCACAGCCCGGCAAAGCGATCAATCCGTCATAGTACTGTGCTCCACAGATGGCTTCAATACTGTCTGCAATCACATCACGGCTTACCAGTGAATAGCGCATTCCGTCTGTCCCGTTGCTCATCCCGTCGCTTACTCCTATGGTATTAAATATCAGCCCTGCCAGGCCATGCTCCCATGTTCCTTTCTTTACCATTTTAGCAAGATCGTTGAGGTGCATATTGCAGGTATTCCCGTCATAGCCCATACTTGCAATGCCGATCTGTGCTTTGTGCATATCTTCTTCTGTAAAACCTATCCCGTACAACATGGCTTTTGCGGCGGGCTGTTCGCTATTCTGCGTGAATGTTTTTGAATATTTATTTAGCATATTTATCCTGCATTTTCTGTTCTTTTCATCTCTTTACAATGAAGTTTTTATTTAATTCCGGTTCAAAACTACAGCTTGTTATATTTTTTTCATTTTCATATTTTCTAAAAAATACAATACTCAACTGTTTGAAAAATCAATGTATATATTTGATAATTAATTTTTAACATTCTAAAAATTTACAATGACAGAACTCTTACCTGTTTTAAATACGCCTGTTGTACAAGAGCACTTGCCGTATCATTCCAGTTTTTTGTAAAAGGAACATCATCAAGTGAATCCAGGGCTACGATTTCTGCAGCTGTACCACAGAAAAAGCCGGCATCTGCACCACGCATTTCTTCGGGTTTAAAAAATGTTTCTTTTACGGGAATATCGAGTTCACTACAGATCTCCAAAACGGTCTGTCTTGTAATTCCCGGAAGGATACTTCCTTTAGCAGGCGTAAACAGCATTCCGTCTTTTTCATAGAATACATTGGCTCCGGAACTTTCGGCAACGTTTCCGTTTTCATCCAATACAAGGGCTTCGTCATACCCTTTGTCTTTGGCATCCTGACAGGCCAGAATGGAGTTGACGTAATGTCCTCCTACTTTCGCTTCCACTTTGAAGGCTTTAGGGTTCGGACGTTGGAAGTCTGAGGTCATGATCTTCATTTTATCTGCCAGGTATCCGTTACTCCACTCCCAGGCCAGTAGAGAGAGGTAGGATTTTTTTCCTTTTGAAAGGGACATATTGGGTGAACATGTAACTAATGGACGGATATAAGCATCTGTGAAACCGTTTTTTTCTAAAAGCTCATAGGTAAGTGCCGTAAGCTCTTCTACGGAATAATCGAAAGGAATATGCATCAGTTCTGCTGATCTTTTCAGTCTTTCATAATGTTCTTCTGCTTTAAAAATCCTTGTTCCATGGTCTGTGCTGTAGGATTTAATACCTTCAAAAACAGAGTATCCATAGTGAAGTGATTGCCCGTAAAGATCGGTTCCTGCCTCGCTGGCTTTCATAAAGTTTCCGTCGAAATAGATAACGGTGCCGTCGTTGTAATACATGCTATAGGGGTTTAAAATTGAATAAAAGGAATAAAAAAAGCCCTCTCACGCTGTGAGAGGGCTCAATATATGTACAGTCATACACTTTCCTTCTCACAGACGCAAGGGAATAATAATGACGATAATAATTACTGCTAATAACTGATACATATGCTGTACAAATAAAAAAATTAAAACAAAAAAAGCCGTTTCAAATATGAAACGGCCGTATATAATTTAAATTAAAATCTACTTTTAAAATGCCGTTTCCTTACTGTTGTAAATGACAACAGCTGCAATAGAAATGACCATAATATTTTTCTGATTCGTAAAATTCATGTTGCAAATGTATAAACTTTTTAATTACTCACAAGTTTTTTTAACACTTTTTATTTTTTCTGCAAAAAATGAGTAAGTGTTTCCTTTGCTTCAGCCACATCATGAACCCTTAAAATTTTTGCGCCCTGCTCCAATACTTTCAGGTGAAGTTTCTGGGTTTCTTCATTAATGTCCAGCGGTGATTTTCCAAGAGGTTTATAGATAAATGATTTTCTGGAAATTCCTATAAGTAAAGGCAATCTTCCCCATCCAAGGTATTCCGTTTCGCTGATCATTTTCATCTGATCTTCCACGGTTTTTCCAAAACCGAAACCGGGATCCAGAATGATGTCTTTTACCCCCTTTTCCAGAAGTACATTTACCTTTTCAGAAAAATACCGGTTCACCTCCAGTGTGATGTCTTCAAACCTGATTTTTTCATGCATCGTTTCATACGACTGATTGATGTGCATCAGGATATAAGGAAGCTTTGTTTCTGCCGCAATATCAAACATTTTTTCGTCATACTGCCCTCCTGAAATATCATTGATGATGTCAACCCCTTCGTTATATCCAAACTTCACGGTATCAGCATAAAAAGTGTCCAGGGAGATCAAGGCTTCCGGGAACTCTTTTTTAATCTGAGAGATCCTATTTCCGATTCTGCTGATCTCTTCCGCGCTGCTTAGGAATTCAGCATTGGGACGGGTAGATTGTGGGCCAATATCGATAATTTCTGCCCCTTCTTTCAACAGTTTCTCAGTCTGTTCCAAAGCTGCCTTTTCATTGTTAAATTTTCCGCCGTCAGAAAAAGAATCCGGAGTAAGGTTGAGGATTCCCATGATCTTTGGTGTATCCAGCAGTACAAGTCTTCCGTTGCAGTTGATTGAATAGGTTTGGGAGTGAGAGATTTGGAGGGTTGGAGAGTTTGAGAGCATGTGAGAGGGGATTGATAAATGATTTTTTGATTATTGCAAAATTAAGAATTTGTGAGATGTATTTAGGGAAAAATTGAGATAGAAATAGATGGAGATAACAGATAATAGACGAAGAGATGAGAGACTTGAGATATTGTTTCAGTGTAATCCGCTACTCTTTACTCTTTACTCTTTACTCTTTACTCCATAACACTCCCTACCCTCTCTCCCTCCTACTCTCAAACTCTCTCCCCCCTTAAACACCCTACTTCTCACTCTAAAATCTCAAACCGAATTCGTATATTTGGAAGATTAAGAAAATTTATGCTAAAAACATCAGTACAATTCGAGAAAGTTATCAGTCAGTGTCGTGATCTTTTCGGTAAAAAACTACAGGATTACGGTGCAGCATGGAGGGTTTTAAGACCGAGTTCCATTACGGATCAGATCTACATCAAGGTCAACAGAATCCGCACGTTGCAGATGACCGATATAAAAATGGTGGATGAGAGTGAGGAAGACGAATTCATCGCAATTGTCAACTACTCTATCATTGGACTTATTCAGCTTGAAAAAGGACTTTCCAATGATTTCAACGAAAATAAGGAAGAAATTATAGGTCTGTATGACAAATATGCCGGTGAAGCGAAAGCTTTAATGGAAAGAAAAAATCATGATTACGGAGAGGCATGGAGAGATATGAGAATTTCTTCGATCACCGATCTTATTTATCAGAAAGTACTGAGAACCAAACAAATTGAAGATAACCAGGGTAAAACTATCGTTTCTGAAGGGCTTGATGCCAACTATTTCGATATGCTGAACTATGCTGTTTTCTGTCTGATTAAATTCTCTGAAAAAAATAATCAATTCGAACCCAAAACTATTTAATATGATCAAAGGTTTATTACGCTTTATTATTGCTGTCATTTTTATCCTTTCGGGCTTTGTAAAAGCTGTGGATCTGGTAGGATTTTCTTTCAAAATGGAGGAATATTTCTCGCCTGCTGTTTTCAATATGCCGTTTTTTGAAAAATTTGCGTTGCTGTTTTCAATTATTGTAGTGGTGCTTGAGCTTTTCCTCGGATTTATGTTACTGCTGAAATTAAAGCTGAAATTTACCTTATCTTCATTAATAACTCTTTGTGTATTCTTCGGATTCCTTACTTTTTATTCTGCTTACTTCAATGTGGTAACGGATTGCGGATGCTTCGGTGATGCGATCAAATTTACGCCTTGGCAGAGTTTCTTTAAAGATGTAGCCCTTCTGGCAGGTCTTATTCTTCTGTTTGTATTATATAGAAAAGAATTCCGTAAAAAGGATGAGTATGGAGTAACCAGAAAAGAGCCTTCCAATAAGTTTAAATATATTCTTTTAGGTATTTTTTCTCTGATTATGATTTACATTATGGCTCAAGGTATTATGCATGAACCTATGATTGATTTCCGTGATTATAAGATTGGAACAGACATCAAAGGAGAAAAGGCTAAGATCAGTAAAAATCCTTCTGAATATAAAACGTTCTACTCTCTGAAAAATCAGAAAACCGGAGAAGTACTAAGAGTCAATCAGGATGATTATATCAAAGAAACCAAATACTGGGCAGAAGGCTCACCATGGAAGATTGAGGAGGGAAAAAATGAATCTGTTCTTGTAAAGGAAGGTTATAAATCTGAGATCGTAAAATTTAAAATAGAAAATCCTTCAGGAATGGAACTTACAGAGGAAATTATCACGGCACCAAAAGCTGTTCTTGTTTTTTCTTATCATCCCAAGGAGATTTCTGCTGACCTTCTTCAAAAGGTGGAAGCCAAAGTGAATGCTCAGAAAGGAGCCCTTATCTATGGTATTTCTACAGAACCAAGAACTTTTAAAACCATCAAAAATGCCATGATGGATGGGACAGCAATTAAAACAATTGCCCGCAGCAATCCGTTTGTCCTGATCCTTGAAAATGGAAAAATCATCGACAAACAGCCTGCAAAGGACTATGTAAAATAAATCTGAATCGTCAGTTTTACCTTGCTGGTGAATGATGAATTTCAAAAAAACTTAAAGATGAAAATCTGGAGGTAGTATAACTTTAAACACTAAACTTAATTATAAAACTTATGCAAAAATCAAATAAATCAATCGCAGGTTATCACTTATTGATGATCCTTTCTTCTGTAGACGGAGAGTTTGCTCCTGAGGAAGGAATGCTTGTACAGCAATACCTGGCTGATGAATTTCCGTTCAGAATGAATCTTGACAATGAATTGGAAACGCTTGCGCTTTTACAGCCTGAGGAATGGAAAGATCACTTCGAATTCCATGCAAGATGCTTCCATGATGATTCTACAGAAGATGAACGTGTAAAGTTTGCTCAGTTTGCCAAGTCCCTGATCAAAGCAGATAATAAGGTAACTGAAGAGGAACATACCTTCTATATTCTGCTAAAAAACTTATGGGGATTATCATAAATATTGATTTAAAGAAAAAACCATGAAAAAATTATTTGTGTTATCTCTGTTGGCTATAGCAACGGGATTAGCAGCTCAAAAGAAGGAATATGATCCCAAAGTAATGGGATGTTATAAAGGATCAGAAGTCAATCAACAGATGGAAGGGGTCTCAAAATATTGGGTATCATGCAGACTGGAGAAAGGCAAAAGTATCTTGATGTTTGTAGCCATCAATCAGGATGGTAATGTAGTACAGGAAACGGAAAACGGCAGCTGGTGGACTAAAGACGGAAAATACTATGAACTTCACAACACAGATAAAGTGACTGATATTTATAATTATGAGGTCATGCCTAATGGTGATGTTAAGTTTCAATCTATCGAAATGATGGGTAAAAAAGACAATACCTATTCTTTCATTGATACAAAAATAAACGAAGATTAAATAAAAAATAATTATGAGAAGAAAGATAGTTGCAGGCAACTGGAAAATGAACAAAAATGTAATTGATGCACAACAATTGATGATTCAGTTACTAAGCTATAAAAACAACAATACTACCAACTGCGAAGTATGGATTGCTCCTCCTTCTTTGTATCTGATGATGGCAAAAGACATCTTTGAAAAGGATGAAATCGGGGTGTTTTCTCAGGATATGAGCGAGCATGAAAGTGGCGCTTACACAGGGGAAATCTCTGCAGATATGCTGGAATCTATTGAAGCAAACGGATCTTTGATCGGTCACTCTGAAAGAAGACAATACCACGGAGAAACTGATGCTCAATGCAACAAAAAGATCAAATTGGCTTTGGATAAAGGTCTTACTCCTATCTATTGTAATGGGGAAACGCTTGAGCAGAGAAAGGCAGGTCAGCACTTTGACGTAGTAAAGAACCAGACTGAAGAAGCTCTTTTCACACTTTCTGCTGAAGAGATCAAAAAAGTAGTAATTGCTTACGAACCGGTTTGGGCTATCGGAACCGGAGAAACGGCAACACCGGAGCAGGCTCAGGAAATTCACGCTCACATCAGAAGCATCGTCGCTGCAAAATACGGACAGGAAATTGCTGATGAGATTTCTATTCTGTACGGAGGTTCTGTAAAGCCGGATAATGCTAAAGAAATTTTCTCTCAGCCTGATATTGATGGTGGTCTTATCGGAGGAGCGGCATTAAAGCTTGAAGATTTCTCTAAAATCGTTGAGGCGTTCAACTAATATTGTCAGGAACAATAAATCTATAAAGCATAAGCCCCTGAAAGATGATTTCAGGGGTTTTTAATATATGTTTCGGCTAAAGCCGGTGGAAGATGTTCTTATATTTTAAACGGACTAAAGTCCGTTTTTATTGAATACATCCACACCTAATAAAAACGGCGGAATCTTCGATTCCGCCGTTTTCCGTTAAAAAAAATCTAATTATTGAATATCGACTACATACATTGTTCCTTTATCTACCTTTCCTGTTTTAGGTAGAATTTTCGCTTTAGGATTTCCGTTTCCGTCATCTACTACTCCAAAATCATCATCATTGAAAACGGCCAGTTTATTATTTCCTAAATAAACGATTCCTTCAAATTTATCATGTTCATATCCCAGTTTTTTCACCAGATCCACTGCCAGTATCTTTGAAACCGCTTTAATTCCTGCATTGGTAATTTCATCCCATGAGCATTGCTCCAGCGCTTTTCCGTTTATCTTCATTCCGTCTACAGCGTTAATGTCTGTTCCGGTTACATCTGTAGCATTGGCCAGGTTGATCCTGTATACTTTTTTAATCCCTCCCTGAGATCCGAAATTACCGTCTCTTTCGATCACTAAAAATTCATTATTGCTTAATGCAGTAATATCACATACTGAGTCAGAAGCTCCACCATCCTGTCTGTATAGAAACTGTTTGGTCTGTCCTGTATTAATATCAAATGTTACAATTCTTATCAGTGTCGTATTGGTTGCCAATGCTTTTGTAGGGACAAACATCATCGACTGTATAGTACCAACCAACGTTCTTCCGTCCGGGGTCATACAAAGACCTTCCATTCCTCTGTTCGCTCTCCTTTTGGCCAAAACGGCAGGTAATTTTCTAGGACCGGTATTCACACCGATCGGGCTTATTCTCTCCAGCTCCATTCCTTCTGCACTGTAATGCACGATATGGGGACCATATTCGTCAGAAACCCAGAATGTACCATCCGGTGCTGCAACGATACTTTCGCTGTCTAATCCATAATTATCCGTTCCTAAAATATTTCCAGAAGCATCATAGGCAATCTCCCCTGTACTTCCCATACCTACAGGATTTGGAAGACCTGTGATTGGTTTTCCGGCTGGATTTTTAAGCTTAATATATTTGATCACCTCAATATTTCCATCTGCGTTCACTTTGAAATGCATAATGGTAGGCGTAAAATCAGGGGTAAGGAATTTTTTCCCGTTCAGATAATCCGTATTGGGACCTCTATCGGTAATGACATAAAACTCTCCTTTTCTGCTAGGATGGGCTGCTGCTCCGGAACCAAACCCGCCATTGATCACATCTACTCCATTGATAGTAGCCAACTTAGTAAACGGAAACTCCTGAGGAAGTTTGGAATAATTGATTTCAGTATCCTGGTTATTCAGCACATCGTTATCATTACATGATACCAATGCAGCGAACATCAAAACAGATAGTAATAGTTTTTTCATATTCTCTTTTATGGCTGCGAAAGTATAAATTGATTGTAAACTGATCTTGAATGTAATAATAATTGTACTTTAACAATAGAACCTGCAAAATGAATTCAATATAAACAACAATATTCGTCATTACAATCCGAAAAACCAAACAGAGACCTTTATTCTTTATTAATCTGAAAAAAACTTTTCCCTGACCCTATACTTACCCTTTATAATAACAGGAAACTGCTATATAATTCACAAAATGAACCTCAAAAATTTATATGATATATTTGCGGTGTTTTTAAGGTTGAACATTGTTCATTAATAGGGAATCAAGTGAGAATATCATTCAATTCTTGAGCTGTACCCGCAACTGTAAGCTGTTTTACCTATAGCTATATAATACCACTGGGATTAAGACCCGGGAAGGTTTGCTATAGGATGTAAGCCAGGAGACCTGCCTTGAATACATTTTAACTTCAGGAAGACATGTATGTTTTTTCTGTCTATAAGTTTCGGGAATAAAACTTTAATTTAATTATATCATGAGAAAAATCTATTTCTTTTTCTTACTGCTTAGTATGCAGTTTTTCTTTGCCCAATTTACAGAAAACGACATTAAATTCTGGGTGGGAACAGGTTCTAAAAAGGCTTATTTTATTGCCGATTTCAATGACAACAACAGTCCAAAATCCTATGCATGGGGGTATCGTTTTGATGCTAACAATTTAAAAGCAGAAGACATGATCAATGCTATTATCTCTGCGGAACCTAAAATGGAAGCGGATATTCCTTCAGGGTTTCTATACAGTTTCAAATACAATCATCATGCCCCAAGCACCGATGATAGTTGGATAACCTGGACTGGCCTAAGTGCAGGGAATATGTCTAATCAAAATAATGGCGTAGGATATACAACTTTAAAAGACGGGCTTTGGTTTGGGATCAAATATGGTTTGGATGATATGAGTATTCCTCCTTCCACTCCTGTTCCTGCCTACAGCTCTCAATGGTATACTTCATCTCAGATTACCAACTGGATTGGAACCGGAACCAATAAAAGCCTTGTTGTTGTAGATTTTGGTACTGATAGCTCCAACGGCAATGCCCATTCTTTTGTTTTTGGAATAAGATACAACGGGACCTTAACAGCTGAGCAGGCACTACAGTTGATCCAGTCTCAGACTTCTTATTTTAATTTTACATCAGCCAACAATCAGGTTTCTACTCTTTCATTAAACAGCTTTACCGGAAACACTTCCGGATCAGGTAGCTGGAAGGTATACAAAGGAAAAGATCTGTCGAGCTGGCAGAAAAAAAGCAATCTATCTCAGATTCAATTAGGAAATAATGACTGGCTGGGCTTAAGTTTTGGAGAAAGAAGACCATTTACCCCTACAGAAGCGGCCAATGTTACGCTGGGAGTTTCTCAGGTCAATAAGAAGGTTTTGGGTGTTTATCCTAATCCGGCAAGTGATTTCATCCAGGTTGAAACTTCAGAAAGTCTGAAAGAGGTGAATGTTTATTCTGTGACGGGTCAGAAAGTGATGACTTCACAGGCTGCAAAAGTTAATATTCAGTCTTTAAATAAAGGAGTTTATTGGGTAGAGATTAAAACAACTGAAAGTTCTACAATACATAAAATTGTTAAGCAATAGAAAAAGCGCCTTAAGGCGCTTTTTTGTGAGAATGGATGGGGAAAACCACCCCGTCAAAAATTCTTTGAATTTTTGCCACCCCTCCAGAGGAGGGGAATTTCACGTCTTCAGTTGAGATATAAGTTTTCCATAGTCCCTGCTTTTATGGGGCTCCAAAAAAATATTTTTGGTTTGTAACAAAAAAGAGGCTGTCTCAAAAGAGATAGCCTTTTTTATGCAAAAAGGAAAGCTTTCGCTTTCCTAATAGTTGCAAATTAATTAATTTGCTGTGTGTTAACTTCTTCAAAA
>LAZY01000028.1 GCA_001013295.1 Chryseobacterium indologenes
TCTTCCTCCGAACCGAAATGAGCCGTAAAACTGAATATGTTCATAATCCCTGCTTTTTGAGCGCTAATATACTAAAAATATTAGGTGTGTTTGCGGAGAATCAGAAAAGAATTAAAACAAGATCCGAATTTTTCAGTTCTGATCAATGGATATAGAGATGAAGGTTGGAAAGATTGGCAAATTTTAGTCAATATGCAAAATTTTATGATTAATCATAAAGTAAGAGTTTTTGAAAATTATATTTTATCAAATACAGAAGATGATAAGTATTATGAAGAATTCCAAAAAATGTTTCATAAGTATTCACTTATGAATGAAAAGGATTGCTATATAAAATACCCTTTGGAAGCTTTTAAATCAAAAGAATTTATAGATCAATTTAATATTGGAGCAATGGCAATTTTATCTACTTATGGGTTAGAATCAAAATTATTAACTCCTAATTTTAAAGCTCTAAAAGAATTTATGGATGTTAGGTTTAATATTAGAGTAGATGATTATACAGAAAATAATCTTTTGCAAGATATACCCTATTTGACTGAGTAAGTTTTTATCCTCGCTTTCCCGCAGCAAGTAACATAATCAAAATTATACGCACGGCAGCTGCGAAACGTTGCCCTCCACTCCGCAAAGCTCCGCTCCGTGCCAAAGCCATTGGTGCCTATAATTTGGGATTATGCTAAATGCTTTCCTTGCAACGGGCATAGCCCTTTTGCGCCATTTCCTTGCCAACGCTTTTTTCCCGCCCATTTTCATAGGATGCACAAAAAGATGCAGGAAGTGTCGTCTTTTGCCGGTTCCTCCAGCCAATACACAGGCAAGCTGTGTATCCGCTTCCGTCACAGCGCACAGCAGTACTCCGTGCTGATGAAAATACTTTTGCCATTCCTTCCTGCACCTAAATCTTTTCATCCAATTCCATAAAAAGCATTTTCTTTCAGCACTCCATACCGCTGTTTTTTCCATCGCTCTTTATGTTTAGTTATCGAAAGAAATTTTATCAATTATAGAACTTTTCAGAATGCATCTTTTTGTGCGGGCTGTTTACCCATACAATTCCCGGTTTCTTCCCAGAATTAAATCATCAATTTCAAAATCGAATTTTTCATACTCGTCTCTATGCGAAATCTGTCCTTTAAATAAAGCTTTTTCAACTGCAAATTCACGATAGCGATTGAGTATTCCTCCTTCTAGAAATACACAAATTGTATTTTTATTGTTATCAATTTCGTACTCTACATTTTTAACCCAAAACCTGTCCCAGCCAATTTTTGCTTTAATAAAGAAAAATTCAAAAGATTCATAAACTCTTGGAACTACCGGCAGTGTCATTGAGAAGAAACAAAAGCTATCATAATAACGTATGCGTAGCTCCACCTGAATCCCGGATTCAGTATAAAATAATTCGGGACTGTTCTCATTAAGTTTAAGGATTCCCTCATAGATTTCCTGTAACCATCTTGAAACCTTCGCAGAAGAATATCCACTCTGTTTCGAAATGTGAGCAATAGTAAGGTTTTCATTTGTTTTGAAATAATCATTTTTTAAAATCCATTTCAGAAAATCGTTGTATGTTTTCCCATTATTTTGGGATAATAAAATATTCGACCAGTTGGTCATATTCTGTAGGCATTGTAAATACTCTTGAGTTGAAGCCTTGTGAATGAATTTTGGACGTTCTTTTTTTCTTGGCATTTTTCTTTTAAAGTTAGTGAATCAATCAGTACACAAAAAATAAAAAAAGCAAAGCAAGTTAGGAGGCTTCCCAGTCCAGCCGCAATATTGTATAAAGGTCGAGCACTTCGTGTTTTTGGAAAAAGATTTTTTTGTAAAAAACTTACAAAAAAATCTTTTTCCAAAAAACCTTGACACAATTCCCCGCCTCCTTTAAATCAGCTTTCTTTTTTTCCGGTTTTTTCTTGGTTTTCTTTTCAAAATATTTCGTGAGCATCAATTTTAAATCCCGAATTATGCTCAATTTCAAAGTACGTACGTACAATCCTGAAAAAGGAACGCCCGAAAATTCAATTTTCATTTTATCAAGAGGAAGAAATGCAGGAAAGCCAATGTTTGAACCTTGTCCGAACTGTTTTATCCTGTATTGCAGGAATGAAACCGAAAAAGAAAATCTGTACTGGATATTTTATACCCTATGGAAAAACGGATTTTTCCATCCATATCTCTGCGGAAGCGTGATTGATATGCTTCGTCTTTCAGAACTCAAAAAAGTGATTCAAAATTGGATTATTCCAAGTTTTTCCAAAATGGAGCAAAACGGAAAAATCCTGCAGGACATTAAATCTGTTTATCAGCTGGAACAACATTATTCCAAAAAGTTGAAGCAGCTTTCAGAGCTTCGGAGTATTCTCGTACAGAAATACTATTACAAAATATAAAAACGGTTATTTTGTAATAATGGAAGCCGAACTCCAGCAAAAAGCCTCTCAAATTTTTGAGAGGCTTAATTGTTCCGCAGTCACCACAACTTTTATTTCCGGAACTTGTTTTTTATGTTTCTGATAAGAAATTTTAGCAATAAGGTGGCACCAAAACTCGAAACTCCGCCAACTGCAGCCAATAAAACTGTTTTGATGAGGTCTTCGGTTCGGATATTGACAAAGATAGTCAGAATAGTGCCGAATGCTGTGCTGAGTTTTGTCGAGTTATCCACGTAATTCATAATAATTCGGTTTAAAATGAATTAATTATCACGATAAACAGCCGTCTGGCTGATTGCTGAAGCAATTCCGCCTGCAACTGCCAAATATCCTGCAACCGTTACCAGAACTGCAGGAAGTGAAATCGGAGCGGTAGCAATTACTCCGCTGATAGCCGTCAGCATCAAACCAATATTTCTTATCTTTTTGAAGAATTTCGGAGTGGGCTCCTGAATTCTTTCTACTATTTTTTTCATATAATTTTTATTTTAGGAAAAATTCCTCCCTTTAGGGTGAGAGGAAGAATTTTTCATTTATTTTATCATTAATTCAATCACGAATCCTTTTTCCAGATATGGGAAAATGGTTTCTTTCAATCTTTCAAAAGCAACCTTCGAACGGATTCCTTTTCCTTCTCCAGTCAGTTCAGAAACAGGAGCAATACATCCATTCAGTTCTTTCAATGCATCATTGGCAGGATGAAATAAAATGTAATCTCTGTTTTTAACATTCATAATTTCAATATGCCATTTGAATTTTGGACTGAAACGCTTTCAAAGCCCCATTTTTCAATGAATACTTTTCGCCATTTACTTCCTGATAAAATTCCACTCCTAAAGCCAAAAACAGTGGCTTTGTAGAGTCTGCAGTCAGCTGCAAAGGAATATCGATAGCAGCCGTTAAGGTATTATCCCAAGGGAAGATTACAGTTTCACCGATTGGTGCAATATAGCTTTCATTTTCAAAATCAATTTCCATTGCCGCAGCGGTTAGCTTAAAGTGCGTCGTTCCTCCGGGAGCCGCAATCATATTTGCTGGGACAAAAGGATCGAATGTTACACCAGCTTCGCCTGTAGCTCTGTCTAAAGTTTTTACCCACGGAGCATAAATGGTATTTCCTAATTTTCCATTCGCATTGAAATCAAAACCAATTAAAAGCTCCGCTTCGCCATCGATTACATTTCTTTGACCTCTCGGATTGGTAGCATCCATTTGAATGACTTTTACCATTTCTTTGGTCAGTCGGCTGACCATTCTGCTGTCATTCACATTCTGCAAAAGTTGTCGAATAGAATTTCGTAGAACTTTCCCGGCTTTTCCTGCACGCCCGAATTCAGCACCGTTTTCTCTGGTTCTTTGAAACGCAGGATCATTTGCAATTCTTTCTGCCGAGATTCCGCCTTTCTCTCTGGCTAAATAACCGTCTTTGGACTTGTAGAAGGTAATTCCTCCAATCGTTCCGTCCAATTTTATAATACTTCTTTGTCTTGCCATTTTCTTAAATTTTAAAAAATTAATTTTAGAATGATAATGTTCATTCTCTCAAACCTTGGTGAATTCACAAGACAAAATTTCATAAAATGTAGATTCAGAACAAGTTTGCGTGCCGATACAGACCGTTTTTGCCGAATAGGGAATAAGTTTCCATTTGAGGAAGAAAAAGAATTATTTTACATTTGCAGAGTCACCGCATAATCAGTATAGCAACTCCTAACCAAAAGCAAGGATAGAGTATGAAAAAGAGAATGCAGAGACTTTGTATTTACCCGAAAGATGTCCAGAGAATCACTGGGCGTAGTGAACGCTATAGTCGTAACCTCATCCGTAAAATTATGCAGGAACTAAATAAGAAAGAGCACCAGTTTTTAACTGTTTCAGAGTTTTGTATCTATACCGGCATTGATGAAGAAAAAGTAAAGGAAATTATTAAAGATTAACCTGACTATTTGTTGCATAAGTAAGCGGATTTTATTAAATTTGAGTACTCACAAGATGCTACAAATAGTAATAAAATAAGAGGGGGAAAATAAGGGGTCTTTGAAATGACAATCTTTGTTAAATGCCATAAATAAAGGTTGTTTCAAAAATTGATAAGTCCCGTCCGATCCAGATATTTTACCAAGCAAAATGATAAAAAAAACAGTATTGAATTTCAATGCTGTTTTTTTATGAAATAAGATCTACAAATTATTGTAGATAGCTAGGGCAAAAGAAAACAAATGGTTATTTAAAGTGTTGATACAGATATGCTATTACAGTTGTGCTGTTGTTACTAATCGTTGATTAGAGATTTAATATAAGCAGAATCCTAGAATTGTGTAATTTCACTCCTAAAAAATTAATGAAAAATTGAGTTGCACTGGCAAAATGTATTAATTATCACAGTTGGAATCGGGAATTGGTAATTAGCTGATTTTTAGTAATTTATAAGATTGGAGGTGTACGAAAGTAGTACAAATATATTTTTTAATTAATTGTAAAACGCTGTAAAATATTGGTTCGCAATTATTTAACGTGACGGGATTCGTGCGGAAAAATAGAAAAAAAAGATTTTGCAGCATCTTAATTGTGTACCAATTTTGTACTACTTTAATTGTGTAAACTACCATTAATAAACAATTCTTTAGATTCTGTATCGATAAATTCTTTTACATTTTCGTATTCCAGACTGGTGAATTGGCAGTTCCACAAACCCAAATAATAATCGCTTTGTGCAGAAATCTGCTGAAACATTGCCAAAAAAATTGTTAATAGGAAATCAAACAATGCTTTCCGTTCTCCAGATTATTTTTTGGATTTTTAATTCAAAATTTTCGTAAATTTAGTAGTATAAAAACAACGCCATTAAAAAACCTATTTTGCTAGCATTACGATGCTGTGCGCTCCTTAGTTTTCTGTTTAATTTTACCTCTTATGCATAACAGTACTAACCACAATACTCAACAACTGATAAAAGAATGAGTTGGCACGGAGACAAAAAAAGTAATTGAATATATAGATAGCGAGAAAAAGTAACGAAAGGTCAAAACTACCTATTGAATATGTAAGATATAAGTTTTCCTAATAAGATAACAGTCACCTCTTGCCCTGGATATTAGCAATATTTTGCATCTCGTAATATCAATATTTTTTTTAATGTCCATTTTGTATATTTGAGAATTGCAAACTATAAAACTAATGATCAAACCAAATTGGCAATTAAAATTCAGAGATTTACCTGAAATTCCCCCTTTGAAAAGATGGATAGATGGAGCTCATTACACAAAAGAACAAAATATTTCATTTAGATTATTACAGCATCAGGAAATCTCAAATGATGAACGAAATGACTTTATAAGTCTTTTTAAATTTTACGAAGATCTTGATATTGCTCTCCAAAAATTGGACTATTCATCATTTGATGCTAACGAATTCGACAACTTCAAAAGTTATATAGATTACGCATTTAATTATATTCCCTTAATGTCTAATAAGTTATCAGTAATTCACACATATAGATTGGTGGTTAATGAATGGGTTTCAAAAAAAAATGAAAGACTCAATAATATAAGTTTTTTAAAATATCCACCGATAGACATTGTAAAGAGTATAAATAAATATAATAGAGCAAATACTCCTAATACGACTGTATTATATACAACCGAGAATATTGATTCAGCTTTAAAAGAAATAAAGCCTCCCATTAATAAATTGATTACAGTTGGATTATGGAAGCCTAAAGAACAAAAAGAACTTGTTTCTTATCCAATTTCTCATAGCGATAGAGCAATGTATGTCAATCCAGGAGTGCAGAAGGCAACTGCAGCATTCGAAAAGTATGGAGATAGTCATTCCAAACTTTTAGTTGAATGGTCAAGACATTATTTTAAATTGTTAGGTAGAGAATTTACAAAACCTGTTTCCCATCATTATGAATATTTAATTAGTGCTATCTTTTCTGAAAGAATTCTTAGAACGAGGACTGACCCAAATCCTTCTTTTAATTTTGATTGTATTATTTATCCAAGTGTTGGAAATGATTTTGGGACGGATAATTTGGCTGTACATCCTGATTCTGTTGAAAGTAAATTTGGATTATTTCAAATTACTGAATTTGAAGTTGAGGAATCTTATTACGAAAAGGAATATGTAAGGAATCATCCTGAAGTTATAACTCTCGCAAAAGTTAAAAATAGAGTCAATGCAAAGAATATATTAAGTAACGGGGATATTATTTGGTAGATGTAGATTGCATTGGGACTAATAACTTAATCATATCGAGAACTAATTATGTATTAAATTTTGGAACAGAAAACAAAAGATCGCTTATTAATATTAGGTTTAATCGGGGTAATTGTAGCAATATTTCTATACAAAAACGGACCCGAATTAATTCAATCGAGATACTTCGATAAAGGAAATGTGGGAGATAGAGGTGCAATTGGTGATGCATTCGGAGGTACTGCTGGACCGATAATAGCGTGGATTGCATCTATTTTAACTTTTATGGCTTTTTACATACAGTATGAGGCAAATAAAGAACAAAGAGACCAGTTTGCAAAGCAAGCCGATGATACCGTGATAGAAAGGTTTGAAAACAGGTTCTTTGAGTTAATAAGAATTCACCGAGAAAATGTTGAAGAGCAAAATATACAAAATGTTGTTATTGGTAGAAAAGCTTTTACAACCTATTATTTTGAGTTAAGATATATTTATTTTGTGCTTGAACACAATTATGATAAATCGGATAAAAGTATTGTACTAGATAAAGAACAATTAACCAATTTAGCATATTTGATTTTTTTCTACGGAATTGGGCATGCGAGTGATGGTGTCTTTTCTCATATTGCGCCAAAAATTAATTCTACTGAATTTTTTAAAAATACTCTCAAGAGATTAGAAAGTGAAAAACTCACATACGCTCATTTTTTAAATGATAAGAAAAAATACGAAAATCAAACGGGCTACAAAGTTTTAAAGCTGAAAAATCTTGAAATTACACATAAGGGGAAAAACGCTGTTTTTATACAATACTATGAGCCTTTTACAGGGCATGGTACCAAGATAGGTCATTATTATCGACACTTATTTCAAACAGTGAAGTATGTACATTCTCAAGAAAATGAATTATTTACTGATGATGTAAAATATGATTATGTAAAAATGGTGCGTGCGCAGCTATCAAATTTTGAACAAGTAATTTTATATTATAACTCAATATGTGTTCTTGGTAGTGCTTGGATTACAAATGATTATATTAAAGATTATCACTTGTTGACTAATTTACCTCTTTCATTTGCTGACTTTGGAATACAACCTGAAGAAAAGTTTAAAGCTGAAATATCAGATGATCCTAACTTTTTTGATTGGTTAACGTTAAGGAACTCGCTTGCATAAATTACGTAGGATGGATCCTAGTTCTTGATTTTTTTTTGAATTTTCAAAAAAAAATATTTTATTAATCGGATTGCTTTATTCTTATGAATAATAGTTAGTATGTCTTGCTTTAATTTTAAGATTTGCTAAATTTACACAAACAGATTTTCATGTTAAATAGTACACAGATACGAGTTTTTGTTTCCTGTCCTGGAGATGTAAATGATGAAAAAAATATTATAAAAGAGGTTTGTAAATCTTTAAACCATCAACTCTCTATAAAAGATCGAGGGATTTTTTTTGAAGTTTTAGACTTTAAAGATATTGTGGCTCCCTGGGGAAACAGATCACAAGAGGAAATTAACTTTAGATTTTCAGGGTATGACATTTATATAGGATTATTGTGGATGAAGTATGGTACAGCTTCTGGAGCAGATGATCCGGCAACCGGAAAACCATATGGATCTGGTACAGAAGAGGAGTTTCGGTTAGCTGTCCAAAAGTTTAAAGATGGCCAAAAGATTGCCATTTATTTTTTCTTCAAAGAGCCAAGGAAATCCACCAGTATTAAAGAAACGGAGGATTTGCTCAAGGTCCAGAAATTTAAGACAGAAATTCAAGATAGTGGTTGGGTACATACGTTTCCTGATTTGGCGGATAAGACTAGTTTTGTCAATAAAATCCATCAAGTGCTTAATGATTGGGTATGGGAGGTAGAACAAAAAAAGAGAGTAGAAGAAAAAAATGAATTTTTTAAAGAAAACCAAGTAACCACAGCAACTGCGGAATCTATTGATTTTTCCAATTTTATTATTGGTATAGTGCCCTACAAAAAAGTTATACATCGTACTTTAAGTCCGTATGATTCAAATGCTGATTCTATAGATAGTTTTTTTGATACATCAAATAGAAAAACATTAGCTGAATTAGCTGCAGAAGAAACAAGGATAGTAGTGTTAGGTGGTGCAGGATCCGGAAAGTCTACCGAATTATCTAATCTGGTAGCACACTATTCAGTTCCAAATTCCCCATTTGTTCCTGTTTTTCAAAAGATGAACACCTACGTAAATGAAAATATAGAAGATTTTCTACCAAGAGATTGGAACAAAATACCCGAAAATATTTGTTTAGTAATTCTGGATGGTCTGGATGAGATTGAGCCTGTAAATTTTAATACTGCGGTAAGAAAGATAAGTTCTTTTTCAAGTAAGTTTCCAAGCATTCATATTGTTATCTCTTGTCGAACTAATTTTTATGAATTTCCATCAGACATTTCAGGAGGTACACTTTCCGATTTTGATGTCTACTTATTTGATGATATCGATGTTAAGGACATTCGAACATATGCGCATGAAGAATATCAAATTAACGGGGGTGAATTTATAAAAGAAGCCTATAATAAAGGTTTCAAAGATCTTATCATACAGCCCTTTTTCCTTCAGATTTTGCTGGAAAAATATAAATTAAATGCAGACTTAGAAATTAGTAAGGCCGATTTACTAAATGAATTCATTGAGAAAAGGTTCGACTTTGATCAAATACATTTTAATGGGACAACTAACTTAAAGTTGCAGAAGAATAGGGTGATGGAATTATTGCGAAAAGTTGCCCTAACTATGGAATTTATGGGTAAAAATTATGTTTCTTTTGATCAACTAAGCCAAATTTTACCTGATCCTGCTGATCTAGATTTAATAAGATATTCTACCACGTTTAAAAATTTTGATGATGATCCTGCAGTGTGGGGTTTTGAACATAATAATATTCAGGAATTTTTAGCAGCAAGCTCATTACATGAAATGTCAATTGAAGAAATAAAGGAAACAATTTCTTTTAAAGGTAAGATTATTAAACCCAGTTGGGTAAATACTTTGTTCTTTTTGATGAGCATAATTGATGATAACAAAAGAAAAGGATTAATCGAATGGATACTGAAGATAGAACCGGAAATTTTGGTCAAGATAGAACCAGATAAAATAGATCCGCAGATAAGATTTGAAATTTTTAAAAATATCTTCAATCATTATAAAAAACAAGGGGTATGGCTAAGATCAAACAAGTTCACTGCAATAGAACTTGCACGTTTTGCGCCAATGGAATCTGCTAATGAATTTCTCCTTAAAGAGCTCTTAGATAAAAATAATAGCAGATATACGAGATTGAATGCGCTTCATCTGATCGATGATCAGCATCTTGGAGCTCAAGAAAATGTAAAAACAAAAGAAGCTCTTTTATCTTTTATACTTGAAGAAACTACTGATGTTCATTATTTTAATGCGGCAGCCTATGCACTAGGAACACTTGGGTATGCAAACCGAGCTGTAATTGATGAATTGATGAAAGTTTATGGAAAAAGAAATAATCAATATATCCGTTCGGCTATGTACAGGCTGATACATAAAGCCCAGCTCGAGAGTGAATATGTTGATTATTTAATACAAGGACTGGATATTTCGGAACAAGATAAAGATAGGGATAAGGTCAACTTATTAGATGAAGAGATGCAGCTTACTGAAGTTTTTTCTGCCAATTTTGGAATTGAAGCCCTTAAAAAAATACTAAAATATCTTTCTGACGATACTAATAGTAGAGTGTTGTTTAGGCTAGATAATCGAGAAAAAGTACTTAAAAGTATTATCGATCAATCAGCAGAACTATATAATCAATACCCTGATTTATATGATCTTATTAATAAAGCGTACAAACATAATATTCGTTTAGGTGATGAAAAAAGTTTAGATATTTTAAGTAGCTTTTTTAACAAAACCGAAACTTCGTTAAGAATATTTAAAGAGATTTTTGGCAATAGTGCAATTTTATCATATGAAAGAGCCCATCTTTACAAAAGACTTGTAAATAAAGATGCTATAGATTATGTTATTGGATTGTATAAAGAGCATAATTTAACAAATGAAGACCTGTTATCATTTTACAAAGAAGTGAAGTGGTATGGAAGCCAACAAATTAAGGAAGAATTTAACTATCTGGAACAACAGATCAGGGAAAATTCAAAGGTATTGGACAATGTAAGTGAACCTACTATTGTACAACAAAATAATGAGTGGGCGCAGAAGAACACTGATGTTTTCTTCTCAAAAGAGCTATTCAAACAGGAATTAATTCACTTTTTTGATCAGCATAATATTGAAAAGCTAGATTGGGATTTGCTATATCAGCATAGAAAGTATGATGAAACAGATATTCTTAATGGACCATTCGAGCTTCTTGCAGATTTTACCAGAGGAAATAATGAGGTCACTGTTGAACAGGTTTTAGCTTTTGTTGAGCAAACGGATAAATTTGAAGATTATCTTTTCACAAGTCTGAAAGACAAATTGACAGGTGATCCTAACATAGAATTAAACGAGATGCAGATAAATCAGCTTGCTGATTGGGTAAGGGATAGGGTTTCTAAAGCTGATATAAAAAATGCAATTACTGTTAGTAGTTCTGGCAGACAAAGAGCAACATTTGATAGACAAGTTCAAAATCTATGGTATTATATTTCTAGGTTTGAAATAAAAATAGGTAAAGAAAAAATTCTTGATTTTACAACCCACTATGATTTAAATAGAAATTCTGATTCACTAGACTTTAATGTGATAGAAAAACAAGTAGGAAAGGAAGAAGTAGCCAAAAGAGTCATTGAAAATCTTGAGAAAGATATTGATTATGATGCTTCTTGGAAAAATAATGCTATTTATGCTATTGAAAATGGATTGGAGGGCGCTTACCAATTTATTTTTGCTGCTTTGGCTGGTACTACATATGATGAGTATGCTAAAAATGAGGTTCTGCGGACTTTTGATAAATTTGTAGATGATCCTAAAGATTTGCTAACGCTGCTATATGTTGTAGCAAATGATACAATTAGATGGGAAATTATAAATTTAATTCTTTTAAAAGAAAGCTGCAAAAATGAAATCACAGCATTTCTTACGAACATAATTGACAATGATGAAGAACCTGAACAAGAGAAATATCGTGCTTCACAACAGCTAACAAGAGTTGGAGATTTTGATGGGACATTGTATTATCTAAACTATATGTTAAACCATAGTGATGACGATAGCGAAGATGAATTTGATTTTTATTACGATGCAGCATATCTGAAAAATATTAGGGATTTGGTTTATTTGCCAAAAATGATGGACTTACTAAAAATATCTAAAACCCAAAAAGACAGGGATGAATTTGACCGTCTTGAAAACTATGTTACTGAGGTGCTCACAAATATGGCTAGTGAAAGTGAGGAGGGGTTATACAAAGTAACAGAAGCCTTAAATTTATTTATAGTAGAAAACCAAGGAAAAATTGAACATATTAATTTTTTCTATCCATTCATTGAGAGGTTAGAGCATCAATTTTATTTATCCCAGTCTCAAAAAGGAGATTTGAAAACTGCGTTAAGAGAAGTGGCAAAGATTTTACGTTAGTAAGTAGCCATAATTTTGCTTATCAATAATAATCTTAAAATCTCAACAGTTAAAGTATTAATATTTTTGATGTCTAAAGACTTAATATACTTAATTTATTGTTGTTACCACTGAAATCAAAAATGAGAAAATTGAAAAGTCGAAGATACTTAAAATTAGTTGTTGCTCTTGGTTGGAAAGATATTTTTCCAGAAAAAATCGAAAAAAGAAATGTCTTAGACTTTTTAACAGGAATAGATCCTGATGTTTTACTAATAACTGTTTGTGCTATAAATCAATCTCTTGATGAGGGAGAGTCTTTTGAAGATAACCTAATACAGTCATTATCAAATGCTGAGAAAAAGAAATATAGGCACGAAATCAGTAGGATATTAAGTATCTTAGATAAAAAGAACTCTGACTCCAGTATTAATGAAGAAAAATGTATTTTTAATACGAAAGCAAATAGTTTGTTAATCAAAAAAATTGTTGAAAATTATGTTTATCTGAAAGAAAAAGCAGACCCTGACTTTGAGTCATTTCCTTTTATTAAAGCGTATTTACTTTTTAATACAGAAGTTTATCCTGGAAACAAATTTATGGATGATATTCCACCAGCGTATTTTAAAAGTTTATCTCAATTTATTATTACTGCAAAAACCATAGATTTCGATTTTGTATACCATCAGCTCTTTATCTTTGCTAGGTTACGATCTTTATTTGAATACTTGTGCAGAAATTACTCAGGCTTTCTACAGAAGTTTGAAGAAAAATATAATATTAATGGTCTAGATAAATACATTTTTGACCAGCTATCTTTATTAAACTATCTAGACGATAAAAACTATATACGTCTTAATCCAGAAAACTCAAATGAAATTCAAATAAAAGAATTTTGTGAAGAGCTATGTATAAACAGCTTATTCAATAAGAATAAAATTGAGCTCAAATATTTTCCATTGCTTAAAGACTCTGATGATCAGAATGGTTATTTCGTATTAAATAAAGCCTACTTGTTTCTATACTTTTATCATAAGATTAAGTTCAAAGCTTTCCAGTTTTTGACTGAAGAATATAATGCTTTTAATTCTTATAATGATTTCTCCTCCGAATATGCTGAAAAGGGTGGAGAAGAGATATTATTCAGAAACCTTATTCAACAGTCTTTAAAAAATAAATATTACAAAATTATATTTAATGATACTGATAAGTCATTGATAGATGGTATGATATTTAATAATAGGCATATTTTCTTATTTGAATTTAAGGATTATGAAAGTATCAATAAATTGGATTCCATTTATAACTACGATGAGGTTGAGAAAATATTAGATAAAAATTTTGTTGAAAAGAAAGGTGTTTCTCAATTAATTTCAATGATTAAAAGACTCAAAGGTAATAGCTATTTTGATGAATTTATCATCAATAAAAAAATTAAAACCCATACTATTGAAATATACCCAGTTTTGGTTGTTTCAAATGCGTTTTATAATATCCCTTCATTAGAACATTATTTAGGAATTAAAATGTCTGAAAAAATGAAAGAATTAGACACTGGCTTTAAGAAAGTTCATAATTTAACAATGCTTGACTTAAATTCTTTGGTTGAATTAATATATTATAATAACCAGTTTGATTTAGTTAAATGCCTTAAAGAATATGCCTTGAAAAAAAGCAAATTTAACGAGAATGTTATCGTTCCTAATTATCCTTCTTTTAGAGATACTTTTGTCAAAACTGATGTAGTAAAGAATGGAGATTTTATTACCCAATTTTTAAAGTCTACAAACTTTGATGATAATGAAGATATCAAAGCCATGCCGGATGACTTTTTCAAGCTTAGAGGAAAGGCTTAAACTGTTTCTATATTTGAAAATGCATAAAATACTTAGATATTTTGGCTATTACAGGCTAGGAGTTAAAATATATCAAGTGCCAGCAATTCTGCATAAAATATTCCAGCGTATTTACAATTTTTAACAATATTGGTAATGGGACGTGCAATTAGATAAAATGCTACATCATTTTGGCGACGTTTTGACAATATTAATCCTATAACAACGATAGCTTTAGAGGATTTTTTGTAGCCATAATCTTAGTCTTTCTATATCTAGAATATTATTCTTTATACCAAAATCATCTCTATCAAGACATTGTTATACCATATGAATCTTGAATAATATTTTGATCTTAATGATAGTATTTTCTTTCGGATTTATTGTCGATTTTTATTGAGAATTAAAAGAGAATTGTAAGCTTTTATCAACAACTTTTATAATTGATGGAAAGTAAGTCTCTTTCTTTTAAATAAATAATAATCAATAGTGTCTAACGGCAAAATAAATAAACAATTATTTATCGACAGTTCAAACAAATCTGATCTGTCATCATTTATGAAGTTTCGTGAAATATCCTTGGATCAAGCAATTAAAATACTTAAAGATTCTGGGATAAGTGTCTCAAAAGACGAGGCTTCTGAAATTTTAGAATTTCTTCATGCACTTGCAAAAATTACAATTAGAGATTTTTTATTAGATAAAGATTAATTTCTTAATTTTAAATTTATTCATCATTGAACTTTTAACGGAACTAGCTAAGAATTGTATTTTTTGTCTGCTTAATTAGTTTTTTCAGAAAATCGCTTCGCTCCCTAGTTAGATTATGCAGAGTAGAAATAATATAATTTTTAACTTTGTTCTTTTTGTTACTTTGCTCATTGTAGATTTAATATGGCAAGAGTACTACGAGTTTCGCAATTTCATTTAAATCTTCTACAAAATTTTTTGGAAAATGTACCTTTGAGTCACTTGGCGGGAAAAATTACTTTTAGGAGTGGTTTTTCCTTTTTTTTTACTTCGTAATTGATTGCTAATCAATAGTATTTGAGCTAATGCTGAATTCAATTTAGGTGTTCGAAATGCTGTTTCTTGAAATTCCAATTTTTCAGCCAATATCGAACACAATATCGAACTTTTTGTATAATTATCGCCTTTTATATACAGTTGAGAAAGGTTTGGCAAAATATCCAGTACTTGTTCAAGTTTAACTTTTATATCAGTATTTTTACTTGAAAGTTTTTGATTTTGCAAGGCCATTTCTAAATTATCAATTTTCTGCTTACTTTCATTTTTGATAATCTGATAATCATCAAAATCTAATCGATCTTGTAAATATTTTTCTCTTGCGCTATCTAAACGATTATTCAAATTAACAATCTGCTCAGAAATTTCTTTTTTCTGAAGATCAATATTTTTCTGTATGTATTTAAAATTTGTTAAGATGACTTCTTTTAGTAATTTATTAATTCCATCATGATATTCGTATTTAGGGAGTTCATTTTCAAATGCCAAGTTTACTTTACTGGAACTATGCCTGTAACCACATTTGGAATTACAATGGTAGTAATAATAAATATTTTTCTTTCCTCTTTGTCATTCTGAGCATCTCTGGAATCCAGAAAATGGAAAAATACTAAATCCCGAGACGTTTGAAAAATTACTTTTAAAATATAGTGAAACAATTACATGTGTAATTTTTATGGGTGGAGAATGGAGTTGTTTGGAATTGCTAATTTTAATAAATATCGTAAAAAAAATTTCGTTTAAAAGTCGCTTTGTACACGGGTTTGAATGAAAAACAAATCCAAAGAAAATACCCTGAATCATTAAATATTCTAGATTTCATTAAAACGGGAAAATGGATTTCAAGTTTAGGTGGACTCGATAAGTTAAAAACGAATCAAATATTAAAAGATTTAAGATCTGGAGAAATATTAAACAAATATTTTCTTCACTAATCTTTTAAGCCAAGACGCATTTTAATGTGTTTATTTGTTATTCAAAGTGTATTCATCTACATTTGCAGTACATCCTTCAGTTTTCAACTATGAATAAAAAATTAAGTGAATGTAGTCATACGTGTTTTATGTGTCAAAACATAACGCAGGATTGGTGGCAGATGATTGACCTAAAAAGGTTTTTGATCAAGGTTAAAAAGGGGCAAAAATTCATAGAGGAAGGGAATGAGATGTCAGGAGTTTACTTTATACAGGATGGTTTTGTAAAAGTTCATAAGCATTGGGAAGAGCGTGAAATGATTGTGAGATTTGGTAAAAAAGGCGATATAGTCGGACACCGCGGAATTTCGACGGCTAATTTACTTTCTCCAATTTCTGCCACGGCAATGATAGATTCTGTTCTCTGCTTTGTAGAACTGGATTTTTTTAAAACCTTGTTGAAAACCAATAATACTTTTGCTTATGAATTGATGATGTTTTACGCAGAGGAACTGCACTGGTCTGAACAAAAGATGGCAAGTTTATTTCAGTTGTCTGTAAAGAAACGTTTTATCGTTAACCTTTTATATCTTATTGATCATTTAGGACTTGATAAAGACAATGTTTTAAAAGCTGAACTAACCAAGACAGATTTGGCGGCATATATAGGAACAACCTATGAAACTATGCACCGGGTAATTTCAGAAATGGTAAACGAAAATATCCTCATATTTTCAGGAAAACGAATAAAGATTGCAGACTTAGAGAAATTGAAGTTAGATTTTGTTTAACTTTTATATTATCATCATTTAACACCTTTTTTGAGGTGTTTTTTTTATAGGAACTAGATTAAAAGGGAAATTTCAACTCATTTTTAAAATATGATGTAAATCATATTAAATACAAGTTATTGTTAATCAATTAGGTATTTTATATTATTTACATCATTTATTTTGAATGATTTTAAATAAGACATCTGTATCTTATTTAAAAATTGGTTATTGTATCTTTGTTTAAGAAAAAAAAGTGGTTCTTGATTGTAAGTGAGTTATCATTTAAAACTTTGCACATGTTCAGTATTTTTACAAATATAAATAAGAAAGCATTTTTCAATGCTATTATTGCAACGTTCGTTGTAATTGCTATCACAGTGATAGGCTCTCTGAATTTACAGAATTTTGACGCAGCCTTGATCATATACTTTTTCGGAACAATAAGTATGACCTTTGGCGTAGTTTACCATCATTCTGTTTGGAAGCAGCGTCCGGCTACACAAAAGTATTGGAAACGCACCTGGGAATTTATCTTCAGTAAAGATTATCCAATCTATATGAAAGAGGTGATTCGTCTTTCTGTACGCAACATTCTCTTTCAAAGGTTTATTATGCCAAGAGGAAGAATGCGATGGCTAGGTCACTTTCTTTTAGCAACGGGATGTTTAATTTCTTTCGGAGTTACTTTCGGGCTCACCTTTGGCTGGATGCACTTTACGTTAAAAGCTGGAACAACGGATATGTATGAAACCCATATGATGGGGATTACAGTAATGACTTTTCCACTTAATACTGTGATGGCACTTATCCTTTTCCATATTTTGGTTTGGACTGCTATTATGGTGATAATAGGTTGCTTAATTATGATGCACAGAAGATTTGTAGACGAGGGATTAATCGCAACACAATGGTTCGAAAGAGATTGGCTTCCATTGATTTTACTCGTTGCAGTTTCCGTCACTGGTTTGGGAATTTGGTTTGATTACTCTTATCTCGAAGGAAAAATGAGCCAGTTTATGGCAATCACACACGCAATTACGGTTGCAATGTTTCTGATGTGGATTCCGTTCGGGAAGTTTTTTCACATTTTTCAAAGACCGGCACAAGTTGGTGCAAATATCTATAAAATAGAAGGAAAGCGCCGTGGAATGCAAACTTGTCCACACACAGGCGACGAATACACAACTTCAATGCACATCGAAGATTTAAAAGAAATAACCCAGGAAATGGGATTCGATTTAGAAAATGAAGAGGGGAAAAGTTATTTAGATTTCAGCCCGGAAGGAAAACGGGCAATGCTTGCAAAAGCACATCTAAAAGCACGACAAGAATCTGGAACTTATTTTGGTTAAAATTTAAAATAAAATGGCAAAATTACCTGTAACAGCCGACGAAATCATCAATGTTTTCGGACCGCACAAACATTATCCAAACAAAGGTACAGTGAGGTCTAATCCTCAAAATCCTGATGCTTTGGTAAAAACGCATTGCTGTTTTTGTGGTTTGCAATGTGGCATTCAATTAAAAGTAAAAGACAAAAAAGTCGTAGGTTTTGAACCTTGGAACGATTTCCCTTTTAATGAGGGTAGACTTTGTCCAAAAGGTGTTCAGCGCTATATGCAGGATAATCATCCGGACCGTTTGCTTTCGCCATACAAAAGAGTAGAAGGTAAAGGTTTTGTGCCGATAGAATGGGATGAAGCGTACGATGTTGTGATTAATGAAATTAAAAGAATACAGGAAAAATACGGAAAAAATTCTTTCGCAATGTTGTCCGGCGTTTCTCTTACCAATGAGAAAAGTTATATGATCGGGAAATTTGCCCGAGTTGCTTTGAAAACCGCAAACCTCGATTACAACGGTCGTCTTTGTATGGTGAGTGCAGGTGCAGGAAACAAAAAAGCCTTTGGAATGGACAGGTCTTCCAACAGTTGGGCAGATTTGGCGCACGCAGAAGTCATCATCATTACCGGAGCAAATGTGAGCGAATGTTTCCCAGTTTTAACCCATAAAATCTGGGAAGCTCGTGATAACGGAGCCAAATTGATTGTCATCGACCCACGTCAGATTCCGATTGCCAGAACTGCCGATATTCATCTGCCATTGAGACCCGGAACCGATTCTGCATTGACGAATACAATGTTGAAAGTTTTAATTGATAATAATTGGCTGGATAACGATTTTATTCATAATTACACTTCAGGATTTGAAGAAACTGCCGAAGCTGTAAAAGATTGCACTTTGGAATGGGGAGAAGAAGTAACCGGAATTCCGAAAGAATTAATTTATAAAGCCGCAGAAATGTGGGGTAAAGCCAAAACAAGTTTTCTGATGCACGCTCGTGGAATCGAACATCATTCTAAAGGCGTTCAAAATGTTTCAAGCTGTATCAATTTAGTTTTAGCAACCGGTAGAATCGGGAAACCTTATTGCGGTTACGGGACGATTACAGGGCAAGGGAACGGACAAGGCGGTCGTGAACACGGTCACAAATGCGACCAACTTCCAGGAAACAGAGACATCGAAAATCCCGAACATCGAAAATTTGTTGCCAATGTCTGGGGAATCAAAGAAGAAGATATGCCCGGAAAAGGTTTAAGTGCTTATGAAATTATTGAAGCTATCAACCGAGGCGAGATTAAAGGTTTACTTTCAATTTGTTTTAATCCTTTGGTTTCTTTGCCAAATAACAGTAACGTTCGTGCAGCATTAGAAAAATTAGAGTTTTACGCCGGAATTGATTTCTTTTTATCAGAAACTTTGCGCCACGCCAACATTATTCTCGCTGGTTCATTGCAGGAAGAGGAAGAAGGAACAACAACTTCTGCAGAAGGTCGCGTTATCAGAATCCGTGCAGTAGTTGATCCACCCGGAAAAGCAAAACGGGACAGCGAAATTTTAATGGAACTCGCCAGAAGATTAGGCGAAGGAGATAAATTTAATTATAAAAACAGCGAAGAAACTTTTAATGAATTAAGAGTTGCATCCAGGGGAAGCGCCGCAGATTATTACGGAATTACTTACGAAAGAGTAGAAAAAAATCTCGGAATTTTCTGGCCTTGTCCTACCGAAGATCATCCCGGAACACCGAGACTTTGGGAAGACAAGGTTTTCAATACCAATGATAAAAAAGCGCATTTCAACCCAACGCCTTATAAAAAACCAACCGAAGAACCAGACGAAGATTATCCGATTGTGTTGACAACGGGTAGAGTTGTAAGCCAATATTTAAGCGGTTCTCAGACAAGAAGAATTGGGAAATTAGTTGATTTGTATCCCGAACCATTATTGGAAATCCATCCAAAACTGGCAGCGAAATATGGCATCGAAGAAAATGATTTAATTAAAGTTTCTACAAGACGAGGAAGCGCATTATTTCCTGCAAATGTGGTGGAGACCATCAGACAAGACACTGTTTTCATTCCTTATCATTGGGGCGGAGTCAATTCTGCAAACCAATTAACGGTCGATGCTTTGGACCCGGTTTCAAAAATTCCCGAGTTTAAAGTTTGTGCCTGCAAAGTGGAAAAAACAGGACGAAAAAAAGGTGAAAATTCAAAAGAATTTGCCAACCAAAGTAGAGATATTCAATATTAAATTTTAAAAAATTATGGCGGAGCAATTTGAAAAATTTAATGATATGGAGTTTTTCGTGGATATGCAGCGATGCATCGGCTGTCACTCGTGCGAGATGGCTTGTGCGGAGTGTGAAACCAACGGAGAAACCTCGATGATTCATATTCATTATGTTGACAGAGCAGAGACGATTCAGACCACAGTTCAGGTTTGTATGCACTGCGAAGACCCGATTTGCGCAAACGTTTGTCCGGCAGACGCAATCACAAAAGACGAATATGGAATCGTACACACGGCAGATACTTCCAAATGCATCGGTTGTGCCAATTGTGTCATCGGTTGTCCGTTCGGAGTTCCACAGATTCCGGACCAAAGCGCAATGCTGATGATGAAATGCAACATGTGCTACGACAGAACAAGTACTGGACTCAAGCCAATGTGTGCAACAGTTTGTCCGAGTGGCGCATTAACCTTTGATACCAGAGAAAATGTTGCGAAGAAAAGACCAAACAGTTCGCCAGTCAACCGCTTTATTTTCGGGAAAGAAGTCGTGAATACCAAAGTGAATATAATGATGCCGAAAGGCAGCGAAGAATTAAAAGTTTTTTAATCATAGTACTATGTCAGAAGATAATAAAAAAATCCCCGCCTGGAAAGCCGATTTCCCCATCAAAAAACGAGAGGCAGCTTACGTTTCCCGCAAAGAATTCATCAAACTCATTACCTTTTTTTCTGGGACTTTAGCATTAGCAAATGTGGCGATTCCGGTGTTTAATTATTTCAAAAAAGAAGAAAAACTCGGCGAATATTTCGTGGGATTGACCACCGACCTTAATATTGGAGGAATGCGGACTTTCTACATCAACGAAGATCACAGAAATCCTTACATGCTTATCAGATTAGCCGAAGACAAATGGAAGGTTTTCGAGCAAAAATGCACGCATCTTTCGTGTTCCGTTCTATACAATCACGATGAAAAAGTAATAGAATGTCCTTGTCATCACGGTTTTTTCAATCCCGACGATGGTTCTGTCATTCAAGGCCCGCCACCAAGACCTCTTCCACAATTAACGGTTGTCATCAAAGATGATAAAATTTTCGTGACAGATTTCATCAAAGAAGCCAAGGAAACGCACGGTCACGGATAGAACGATGATTATTTAGGCAACAATTTCCGTATTTCACTCCCAGACCTACGAAAGTGGTTCGAGGAAGTCAATCTTTTTTGCATAGGCTTTTCTCAACGAAAAAAGGATTACCGTTAAGCCGGGTTGCAACAATTCGACGGTTCAAAATAAATTAAAAAATAACAAAATGTCAATACGAAAGAAACCCATCAAAAAAGTAACATTCCGCGTCAACGAGATGTTGGTTGCCATCATCAGCATTTACATCTTGTTGGTCAGTATGCAGATGTGGCTTTTGTTCGGAACCATTAACAAAGCTTTAGACAAAGAACATATCGATTTTGCTTGGTATTCCGCAATCGGTTCTGTTGTTATATTTCTGTGTACTATTTTCTTTTTGAGATATGTACCCGATATTCCGACTGGACAAATCAAAAATTCAGAAGCTGAAAACGATGACAAAGCCTACTGATTTACTCGATTCCTTCGGACGAAAACATGATTATCTCCGACTCTCGATTACCGATAGTTGCAATTTCCGATGTCTGTATTGTATGCCCGATGAACCGTTCAAAAGCACACCATCCATCGAGTTGATGAACAGTCAGGAAATTTTCGAAATTTCTAAAATTTTTGTACAACAATTTAATATCAATAAGATCAGAATTACAGGTGGTGAACCTTTGGTAAGAAATGATTTTGAGACCATTATTAAACAACTTTCTACATTGGGAGCGAATATTGGGATTACAACCAATGGTGTGCTGCTTCATAAATATTTTGATTTGCTTGCTGAATGTAACATCAAAAATCTCAATATCAGTATCGATTCGCTCGACCGGGAAAAGTTTAAATATATTACAAAAAGAGATCTTTTTCAAACGGTTTGGGACAATATTAAAGAAAGCATAAAACGTGGGTTCAATGTAAAACTAAATGTTGTTGTAATGCGAGGTTTTAATGAAGACGAAATCCCAGAATTTATCGCACTTTCTCATCATTATCCGATTGAGTTGAGGTTTATAGAATTTATGCCTTTCACAGGGAATTCTTGGGAGAAAAATAAAGTCATTCCGATTTCCGAAATGCTCACTTTGGTTTCAGAACATTTCACTTTCGAAAAGGTGGAAGACCATAAAAATGATACGTCAAGAAAATACAGAATTGATGCAGAAAGTAAGGGCGTTTTTGGTTTGATTTCCACAATGAGCAACTCATTTTGTGCTGGTTGTAACCGAATCCGCATCACATCCGACGGAAAAATGAAAAATTGTCTTTTCGGCGCAGATGAATTTGATTTGTTAAAATCTTTCAGAAATAATGAAAGTTTAACTGAACTGATCAAATTGGGAATCATCAAAAAACATAAAGAAAAAGGCGGACAATTCTCCGAAATGGAAAATGTAAACAACCAAAAAATCATCAACAGAAGTATGATAAAAATTGGCGGATAAAAATTTTGCCAACCGATAGGATAAAAAAAACATAACGATAAGATTTCAGACAATTCGTAAATAATTACCAATGAAAATATTATCCAATTTGATTACGATTGTGATGATTGCAGTCACAATGGTACAATGCAAAAAATCTGAAGCAACCAATCCAGCGACGGATAATTCTGCAAAAACTTCTCAAAAACATTCTGAAGAAAAAGAAAACCACAAACACGACGAGAAAGATGATTTAAAATATGTGAGTAAAGAAATAAAAGTAACAGGGGATGTCGTAACACCATTGACTTTAACGGTCGATTCTTTGAAAAAAATGAAAGTCGTAGAACTCAACGATTTCAAAATTGTTTGCCAGACAGGATTGACCAAAGATAGCGTAGAATCTACAAAAGGAGTTTTGCTAACCGACATTTTGGAAAAAGCAAAAATCGCACAACAAGAGCATAAAGACCGCAATTTCTACATCGTTGCAAGAGCTTCAGACGATTACAAAGCCACCTTTTCCTGGGCAGAATTATTCAACAATCCGACTGGCGAAAAAGTATTCGTATTGTTTGAGCAAAACGGAAAACCGCTGAAAGAAAAAGGAGAAATGATTTTAGTAAGTATGACTGATACGAAAACCGGTTCGCGCCACGTAAAATGGCTGAAAAGCATCGAAGTAACCCGAGTGAAATAAGTCGAAATTGTGTAAGAAATTACCTTAAAGACTTCCATCTTCCATCATCAAACATTCAACATTCATCAAAAATGAACCATTTCATCTCCGTTTCTGAAGCTAAAAAAATAATCGAAACACAAATTTTTCGTACAGAAAAAGTGACGCTCTCAATTTTAGAAGCACAAGGTTCTTACACCTCAGAACCGATTTTTGCAACATTAGATGTTCCGTCTTTCGACAATTCTGCGATGGATGGTTATGGATTTCGATTTGATGATTTGGCAGATTTTTCAGAATTAAATGTCACTGAAATTATTCCAGCTGGGATTTCAAAAATCGATTTTGTTTTGAATAGAGGAGAAGCCGTGCGCATTTTTACGGGAGCAAAAATTCCTGATGGTGTCGATACCGTGATTATGCAGGAAAAAACGACCAGAATTGTCGACCGAATTCAATTTAATGATGATGAAATTTCAAAAGGTGAAAATATTCGTTTGAAAGGTTCTCAAACCAAAGTCGGAACAAAAATAATTGAAGAAAATACGTTGGTCAATCACGCAGTCATCGGGTTTTTGGCAGGATTTGGAATTGAGAAAATAGGAGTTTACAAAAAATTAAATATAGGACTTTTGTATACCGGAAATGAGTTAGTAGAAATAGGAAAACCACTTCTGGATGGCGAAATTTACAATTCTAATACGTACACACTTCAATCAGCTTTATCTGAAATCAATCATCAGTTTTCGTTCGTCTATCACGTAGGAGATACTGAAGAAGCAACTTTTTCTGCTATAAAAAATGGCTTAGAAACGGTGGATATTTTATTAATTACCGGTGGGATTTCTGTCGGAGATTATGATTATGTGAAACCGGCTTTGGAAAAAATAGGTGTTTCAGAATTATTTTATAAAATAAGACAGAAACCCGGAAAACCTTTGTACTTCGGAAAACTTGAAGAGAAATTTGTTTTTGCGTTGCCCGGAAATCCCGCTTCTGTTTTCTCCTGCTATCATCAATATGTGAAGCCGTTTTTGCTCGGTTGTTTTGGACGAAAAGAGTTTGATGAAGAACAAGATTTTGCCATTTCGGAATCTTTTGCAAAGAAGAAAAACAAGGATCAAACCCAGTTTCTGAAAGCATTTTACACAAAAGGAAAAGTGCTCATTCTCAACGCACAGGAATCTTATAAAATGGATTCTGTAGCACAAGCCAACTGTTTGGTGGAGTTTCCCGACGGCGCAACTGAAATCAACATCGGAGAAAAAGTCAAAATATGGAAAGTCTGAAAATCAAAGGCAGAATCTGGATTGAAACCGAATCCGGACTGAATATCGGCATCGGAAGAGCCCGACTTTTAGAACAAATTGACGAGTTGGGTTCTATCACAGAAGCCTCAAAAATTTTGTAAATTCCGTATCGAAAGGCGTGGGGAATTGTGCGGGACATCAACGCCAATTCGTCCAAAGAAATCGTCATCAAAGAAGCGGGTGGGAAATCCGGTGGAAAAAGTTCACTCACAGATTACGGAAAAAAAATTGTGGAAAAATTCAAAACAGCCGAGGAATATTTTATGAAATTTTCTGAAGATGAGATTTTTTGATGTTTAAAAATTTTAAATAAAATCAAAAAAATGAAAGCCATCATTATAGCAGGAGGCAAAAGCTCCAGAATGGGACAAGATAAAGCCTCGATGATTTTGGGCAGAAAAACCTTGATACAGCACATTATCGATAATTTGTCTTTTGTTTTTGATGAGATTTTTATTTCAGGAAATCATTCAAATTATCCAATTTCGAAGGGCATTATTAAAGATGTTACAACACAAAAAGGTCCGATGGGTGGAATTCGCTCCGCCTTAGAATTTTGCCAGGAAGATATTTTTGTTTGCAGTTGCGATATGCCCTTCGTTTCTTCGGATTTGATTGAAAATATTCTTCAAAAAAAAGTAGAATACAGAATTAATGTCGTGCGTTTTGGCGAAAAAATATATCCGGTTTTGGGCATTTATCCTTTTTCTATTCTGAATGATTTAAAGAAAACCATCGACAACGGAAACCTCAGAATGACGAGCTTTCTGGAACAACAAAACGCTCATTACATAGATTTCGAAGACAGTTTTGAGCATCAACTTTTAAATATAAATACGCCCGAAAACTTCCGGAATGCAGAAATTATATTCAACAAAAATTTATAGCAATGAATAAGAATTATGCAGTGGCAGGAGCAATTCTGCTATCATTGAACGTGTTCGCACAGGAAAAAACAAAGGTAGATTCTGTAAAGAATTATTACGAAATCCAGGAAGTGAATATCTTTGGAAAAGAGAAAAATGAAGGCCCAATTCATAAGATTGATACGCAGTTGATTCAGGATTTTAATAAAACGAATGTTGTAGATGCGGTCAATCTTTTACCCGGAGTAAGCATTACGCAAATGGATGCAAGAAACGAGGGAAGTATTTTGGTTAGGGGATTCAACTCGCTAAGAACGCCTGTTTTTTTTGATGGCATTCCTATTTACACGCCTTATGATGGCAATTTTGATTTGAGCCGTTTTACGACTTTTGACATTAACAGTATTTCTGTGGAAAAAAGGTTTGGTTTGCGTGCAATACGGATCAAATACGATGGGTGGAGCTGTGAACATAGTATCCAGAAAACCTATCAAAGCTTTGGATATTGATGGTCAATCGGGCGTTGGTTTTGCAGACGGAACGGGTGTGAATTCTTATTTTACGGCGCTCAACATCGGAACCAGACAAGATAAATTTTACATAATGGGTTCTGCTTCTTTATTGAAAGTTGATAATTATCTGATTTCAAGAAAATTTGACAGAACACAGTTGCAACCATCATTAGAAAGAGTGAATTCTGAATCTATGGATGTGAGATTGAGTGCAAAATTCGGATACACGCTTAATGCAAAATTATCGGTAAATATTGTCAAAGAAGTCAACTTCGATTTTGGTGTTAGAAATTTATTCGATCGAAATTATTACCTTTCTTATGGCTATCCAAAAGAGGGCAGAAACTTCATTACAGCAGTGAATTATCATTTTTAAATTTAATTAAAATGAAACTAAAAATATTTGGAAAACTTACGGAGATCTTTAATACCGATGAATATAATTTTTCTTTGGAAAACAATATATCCATCGCTGAGCTGAAATTGATGCTTGATAAAGAATTTCCAAGATTAAAAGAAACTACTTTTTTGGTTGCTGTTGACGGATTAAAAGCAGATAATAACCAACTGATATCTGATACATCTGAAATCGCATTATTACCGCCGTATTCAGGTGGTTAAAATTTAAGTAAAATGAATATAAAAAGATATAACAGACAGATCATACTTCCGGGTTTCGGAATTTCTACACAGGAAAAACTTTCAAGATCTTCGGTTTTGGTGGTCGGAGCGGGTGGCCTGGGATGTCCTGTGATGCAGATTTTGGTATCTACGGGAGTAGGAGTGGTTGGAGTAGCGGATTTTGACACCATAGAATTTGAGAATCTTCATCGTCAGTATTTATATAGTGAACAGGATGTAGGAGTGCCTAAGGTTATTGCTGCTGTAGAACATTTAAGTAAAATCAACTCTGAGATCGATATTATAGCATTTCAGGAAATGATAACAAATAAAAATGTTTTGTCGATCATCCATAATTTTGATGTAGTGGTAGACTGTACAGATAATTTTGCCACAAGGTATTTATTGAACGACGCCTGCTATCTGATGAAAAAACCTTTGGTCTATGCATCTCTTTTTCGAGATGAAGGTCAGGTTTCGGTCTTCAATGTGGAGAAGGAAGATCAAATGACCAATTATAGAGATTTATTTCCGGTTCCGCCCAATCAGAGTGAAGTTCCAAATTGTAATGAAGCGGGAGTTTTGCCTACGCATTCGGCTGTTATCGGAACTTTTCAGGCGAATGAAGTCATCAAGTTATTAAGCGGTTCAGCCGAGACTTTGATTCATCAGTTACTGATTTTTAATACCAAAAATTATCAATCAATGAAAATTAAATTTAATGAAAATCAAGAAAAAGCGGGACCAAAAACCATCGAAGAATTTCAAAATTTTGATTATGAAGAATTCTGTAGTCTTAATAAAAATGATGAAATAAATTCATTTTCAGAACTTCAATCGTTTTTAAATCATGACAAAAGCATTTTGATCGATGTAAGAGAAGAGGACGAACAGCCTAAAATTTCAGCAATGAAGATTTTAGAACTTCCATTTGGCACACTTGAAGAAAATTTGGAAAGATTGAATGGCTATACATCGATCTGTTTTGTATGTGTTTCAGGAATCAGGAGTCAGAAAGCGGTAAAACTTTTAAAAAGTCATTTTCCGGATAAAGAAATAAAACATTTTAAATCAGGCATAAAATCAATTTTACAATGAAAAAAATCAAAGATATTTTTATCGAAGGTCCTATCAATCCAATATTCGTTGCTGAAAGCATTACCAAGCATACGGTCAAAACCACGATTGGCGGACACAGTATTTTTCTTGGTCAGATCCGCGAAGATATGATTGACAAGAAAAAAGTTCAAGCAATACATTTTACAGCTTACAAAGAAATGGCTCTTGAAAAGGCACATGAGATCCGTGAAGAGATTATTGCAAAATATGGGTTAACCTGTGCACATATTTACCATTCGTTGGGGGAAATCAAGGTGGGTGAAATCTGCCTCTTCGTTTTCACTTCAGCTGCGCATCGTAAGGAAGCCATCAACGCCTGTGATGAAATGGTTGATAGGATTAAGAAAGAAGTTCCTTTATGGGGCAAAGAAATACTGGAAGATAACTCTCACACTTGGAAAGAAAATAAGCAATAAGTATATGGTTAATATTACTCATAAAAATAATACCCTCAGAAAAGCTATGGCTGAGGCTGTCCTGAGCGTTAGTTCACAAGAAACGATTGATGCGATTGTCAACAATTCTGTTCCGAAGGGCAATGTTTTTGAGATGTCAAAAACGGCGGGATTATTTGCTGCCAAAAAAACCAGTGATGTTATTCCTGATTGTCATCCTATTCCGATAGAATATACTTCCATACAATTTGAGATCAGAGATTTGGAAATTTATATCACATCTGAAATTCATACAATTTATAAAACCGGGGTAGAAGTCGAGGCGATGCATTCAGCTTCTGTTGTGGCACTCACAATGTATGATATGCTGAAACCGATTGATAAAAATATAGAAATCAGAAATATCAGACTGATCGAGAAAAAAGGTGGTAAATCAGACCTCAAGGATTCTGGAGTGGGAATTAACGCTTCCGTAATAGTTTGTTCAGACAGTATTTTTGCAGGGAAAAAAGAAGATAAAGCAGGAAAGGCGATTATTTCAGCATTGGAGAAAAACCTCGTGAGTATTGATGATTATATCATTATTCCTGACGAGATTGTGGAAATTCAAAGCAAAATAAACTTTTACGTCCAAAACGGAATTTCCCTTGTAATGATCACTGGAGGAACAGGACTTTCGAAAAGAGATGTAACACCGGAAGCAGTTCGTCCGCTTTTAGAAAGAGAAATTCCCGGAGTTGCAGAAGCCATTAGAAATTACGGACAATTACGAACTCCTTATTCAATGCTTTCCAGAAGTATTGCCGGAATGATTGGTGAGACATTGGTCATTGCACTTCCTGGTTCTACAAAAGGAGCGGAGGAGTCAATGGATGCGATATTTCCTGGAATTTTACATATCTATAAAATAATAAATGGAGGCAAGCATTAAATCAAATGACATAAATCAGAATAATAAAAGACAAAACACTCTTTTATTTGAAATTCTAATCTTAAATTTGTCGTAATTCTATTATTAAAGAACAAAACGCCTAGTTAGAAAAGTTTTTTTATTTTTAAATAGAAGATAAAAAGATATTAATATTTTATTAAAAAATAAATGGATAAAAATCAATTTAAATCAGGACATCCTGTTCAAACTTATTTGATCGAAGAAGAAATAATTATTTCTTTGTTAGAAGAACTGAACAATACAAATGCAAACGAAGAATTTCAGAAGTTTTACAATCTTTTCAATCAACTGGCAACCGTTGAAAGACGATTTGAAAGAAAAGAAAATCAACTGTTTCCGTTTTTAGAGCAGAAAGGATGGACAGGGCCTTCCAGAAATATGTGGTCTTTCCACGATACAATAAGGGAAATTTTCAGGATCATCAGAAAAAATATCGATGAAAAAGATCTGGATTCTGCGATGGAAAATACAGAGTATGCAGGACAGAATTTGAGGAATCTAATAGCGGTTGAGAAAACAGTTTTGTTTCCTAACGCTTTGGATATTCTTACAGAGGATGAATGGATCAAAATGCGTGAAGGAGAAGATGAGATCGGCTGGATGCTTAGCAAGCCTCCCGCAAAATATCCTGAAGACAATCAATATGTACATCCATCAGAAGATACAGTCGTAAGAACCGATGTCGTTTTTGATGAAAATGCATCACATTTCGACGAAGGATATATGACAATTGAACAAGTGAATCTATTATTTAGAACTTTACCTTTAGATTTGACCTATGTCGATGAAAATGACAGAGTGATCTTCTATAATCGAGGAGAAGAACGTGTTTTCCCCAGAAGTGCGGGGATCATCGGAAGGGAGGTAAAATTCTGCCATCCTCCAAAAAGTGTTGATACAGTATTGAAAATAGTAGAGGCATTTCGGAAAGGAGAACAAAATGAAGCATCATTTTGGTTTAACTATAAAGAGAAGTTGATTTATGTTCGATATTTTGCTGTTCGGGATGCTCAGAAAAATTACCGGGGTGTAATTGAAATGTCTCAGGATATTTCTGAAACGAAAAAAATAGAAGGCGAAAGGAGACTGTTGGAATGGGAATGATAAATATCAATTAAATAAAATACTAATTTGTCTTTTATTTGTCTTAATATTTTTATCTTTGTTTTATAAAAATAACAAATGTTTTCTAAAACCTGTGAATACGCCATACGAGCCTTGATCTTTATTGCGCAGAAATCGAAAGATGGAAGTCGGATAGGCATCAAAGATATTTCATCGGGTATAGATTCTCCGGAATATTTCATTGCAAAAATACTTCAGGATCTCAGTAGAAAAGGTTTTGTGCAATCGGCAAAAGGACCCAACGGTGGTTTCTATATGGATGATGCCAATCTTGAACAGTCTGTAGCTGATATTGTGAGAGAAATAGATGGTGACAAACTATTTTCGGGTTGCGGTCTTGGTCTTAAAGAATGTTCGGAAGATCACCCTTGTCCTATCCATAATGATTTTAAACACATACGACAGGAAATAAAAACAATGTTGGAAGAATCTAGAATTCAACTTTTTGTAGAAAATCTGGATTTAAAACTGACATTCCTAAAACAATAAAAAAAATTATTACAATAAAATACTAAAAGGTGTTTTTATCTTTTTAATTTATTGGTACTAAATGTTACTCAAATATTTCAGTTATGAAAAAGACATTCATCATCGCAACAGTTTTATCAGCTTTCATCAGTCTGAATTCCTGTAAACAAAACAATTCTACAAGCTCTGAAAATAATTCAGATACAGAAAAAATTAAAACAGACGGTTCCGTAGAACAGCAAAAATCTGTAGCACCGCCCAACGTGCCGGCTCCCGTTGGAGATCGTGTAGCAAAGAAAGTTGTCGTTCGTCTGGAAACTATCGAGAAGACCGGCGAATTGGCAGACGGTACGCAATATAATTTCTGGACTTTCAACGGAACGGTTCCGGGAAGTTTTATCCGTGCAAGGGTAGGCGATGAAATCGAACTTCACTTAAAAAATAATGAAAACAATACATTCCCTCACAACATCGACCTCCACGCTGTTAATGGTCCCGGTGGCGGTGCAGAAGCCACTTTCGTAGCGCCGGGAACGGAAAAAGTTTTCAATTTTAAAGCACTGAATCCCGGACTTTATGTTTACCATTGTGCCACAGCTCCTGTAGGAATGCACATTGCCAACGGAATGTACGGTCTCATCCTTATCGAACCGGAAGGCGGACTGCCAAAAGTGGACAAAGAATACTACATTATGCAGGGCGATTTCTACACCAAAGGGAAATTTGGTGACAAAGGTCTTCAGGAATTCGATATGGATAAAGCCATTTCAGAACATCCGGAATATGTTGTATTTAACGGAAAAACCGGAGCTCTTTTGGGCGATGGCGAATTGCAGGCAAAAGTAGGTGAAACTGTACGTTTTTTCGTAGGAAACGGTGGTCCGAACCTTACGTCTTCTTTCCACGTGATCGGGGAAATCTTCGACAGAGTGTATATGGAAGGCGGCAGCAAAATCAATGAAAATGTACAGACCACGGTTATTCCTCCTGGTGGAGCGTCTATTGTAGAGTTCAAAGCAACCGTTCCCGGTGAATATGTGATTGTTGACCACGCAATTTTCAGAGCTTTCAACAAAGGAGCTTTAGGCAAAATTAAAGTTACAGGACCGGATAATCCTGCAGTTTATAAAAAGAATCCATAATTTTTTTTCTTGTTTCATTGAGGTTTAGCAAATACAAAGCAATGAGAGTTTTTATCATCATTTGTGCAGTCATCCTGAATTTGGGTTTAGCTTCCTGTTCACAAACTCCCAAAAGTCATCAGAGTACGTCTATAGCAGATCATCAGTTAGAATTCATTTCCAGTTCAAAAAAAATGATGAAAATAGACAGCGGATCGTACAGAGCTTTTATCGGAAAAGATTCTAACAATATTATTAAAGTAAAATCTTTTTATATTGATAACAGCCCGGTGACCAATGCAGAATATCTCACATTTCTGAAAGCTAATCCTCAATGGACCAGAAGCAAAGTGCTTCGGTTATACGCAGACAGCACTTACCTCAAACATTGGAAAGGCGATTATCAGCTTCCGGAAAAAATAAATCCCGACGCTCCCGTAACCAATGTTTCCTGGTTTGCCGCAGAAGCGTATGCCAAAAGTGTGGGCAAAAGGCTTCCAACAATAGAAGAATGGGAATATGTAGGACTTGCAGACCGCAGTTCTAAAAATGCTTCTGATAAACCTCATTTTACAGATTTTATACTTAGAGAATACCAACAGCGGAAAAGCAATATGAATAAAGTTGTAAGACAAGGTGAACCCAATTTTTACGGCGTTTACGATATGTACGGAATGGTTTGGGAATGGACGTACGATTTCAACTCGGTGATGATGAGCGGAGAATCCAGAAAAGACAATACCACCAACGAGTCTTTGTTTTGTGCCGGTGGCGCCATTACCGCTTCGGATCTTAGAAATTATGCTGCCTTTGTGCGTTATGCACTTCGCGGAAGTATCAAAGCTAACAACTGTCTCAACAATCTCGGTTTCCGATGTGCAAGAGATTTTAAAAATTAAAAAAAATGAAAAACTTACTTTATATTTTGTTGGCAATGGCAAGTTTGTCCTGCAGCAAAAAAAACGAAGAAATAAGTCCGGATTCCATTTATAATGTCAGTTCCAAATGGGAGAAACAGGACGGTAAAACCATTACGTTTTCTGATATGAAAGGGAAAGTTCTGGTTACTGCAATGATTTTTACATCGTGTAAAACCGCTTGCCCGAGACTCACTGCCGAGATGAGAACCATCTCCCAAAAAGTAGGAAAAACCAATCCGGAAGACATCCAGTATGTTTTGATTTCCATTGATCCGAAAAACGATACACCGCAGGTAATGAAAGCTTATCTGGATACCAATAAATTCGATGAAAAACAATGGACATTTATCCGCAGCAATGAAGATGATACGCGGGAACTCGCCAACGTAATGGCTGTTAAATACAAAGAAATCTCCCCGATAGAGTTTTCCCACTCCAATATCATCAGTGTCTATTCCAAAAAAGGAACTTTAGCTTATCAAAAAGAAGGTTTGGACTCCGGCGATGATGACCTTGTAAAAGAAATTAAAAAACAAATAGAATTATAATCCATAAAAATCTTTAGTAATGAAAAACTTATTTTTTACAGCAATTTTGCTCTCTCTTACCATCACTTCTTGCTCAGAAAAAAAAGAACAAGTAGCAGAACAGCAGCCCACAACAGAATCCAATACAATGATGGAGGAACCAAAACCTGCAGCATCTGCTGATACTGCTTCAACAACAGCCGCAGCAAAGCCCGAAGACGAAGGCAAAGCTCTTGTAGAAGGCGCAGACTGCCTGTCTTGTCACAAGGTAGATTCTAAATTGGTGGGACCGGCTTATCAGGACGTAGCAGCAAAATATACCGAAGCCGATATCGACCATCTTGCACAAAAAGTGATTGATGGCGGAAAAGGTGTTTGGGGCGATATCCCGATGACACCGCACGCCGGACTCAGCAAAGAGAACGCTCAGAAAATGGTAAAATATATCCTTTCACTTAAAAAATAGATTAACAACTTATTCAATACTATTTTGTCATTCCGTAGGAATCTCAATTTACTGATGAGGAATTAAGGACTTATTCTGAATGGATTCCTTCGGAATGACAAATAATAGGCTTGAACAAACTAAAAAGCAGAGTTGTTTATAGTAAAATAGGAGATTTATTGATAATGAACTATATCCAATCAGAAAACTAAAAACCAGAAAATCAAAATAAAAAAATTTTAAAATAATAAAAGATAAAAAAGTATTTAATTATGAATATCAAGACAGATTTTATAGGAGAGATTGTAGCTGAAGATTTCAGAACGGCAGCTATTTTCAAAAAAAATGGTATCGATTTTTGCTGCAAAGGCGGAAGAACCATAGAGGTTGCCTGCGAAAACAAAATGCTGGATGCCAATTCAATTTATGCAGAGATTGAAAATCTTCCTCAGGATAATGGTGGCTCCATCGATTTTAAAAGCTGGCCACTGGACTTGCTGGCAGATTATGTAGAGAAAATCCATCACCGCTACGTGTATGAAAAAACGCCTATTTTACAGGCTTTCTTAGACAAACTTTGTAAAGTGCACGGCGGTCGTCATCCGGAATTATTCGAAATTAAAGAATTGTTTGATGCTTCTGCACAGGATCTGGGCGCACATCTGAAAAAAGAGGAACTGATTCTTTTCCCATTCATCAAAAATATGGTGAAAGCCAAGATTGACGGCAGTGCTATTCCGCAGCCGCCTTTCGGAACAGTAGAAAATCCGGTAAATATGATGAAGCACGAACATACCGTGGAAGGGGAACGCCTACGACAAATTGCAGAACTCACAAACGAATATACGCCGCCAGCCGATGCCTGCAACACCTACAAAGTGACATTTGCAATGCTTCAGGATTTCGAGAACGATTTACACCAACATATCCATCTGGAAAATAATATCCTTTTCCCAAAATCTATCGAGTTGGAGAAAGAGTTTTCAGTGGAACATTAAGCATCAAAACAAAAATATATGACACCTAAAAAGTTATGGACGTGGCTTGCAGCCGTTATTATTGGTTCCTTTGCTGTCCTCATTTTCTTCGGCGTGGAGATTTACAGGAAAATTCCGCCCGTTCCCGATAATGTGGTGACCACCGATGGTAAAGTGATAGCTACCGGACAAGACATCAAAGACGGTCAGAATGTTTGGCAATCTATCGGCGGGCAGACTGTCGGTAGTATTTGGGGACACGGAGCCTATATTGCACCCGATTGGAGTGCCGATTATCTCCATCGTGAATCTTTGCTTCTTCTGGAAGAACTGGCTAAAAAAGAGGGGAAAGTCTATAAAGATTTACCGGATGACGAGCAGGCAAAATATCAGGTATTACTGAAAAAAGAACTTCGTAAAAATACCTTAGACGAAGCCACCAATACAATTGTGATTTCTCCTGAAAGAGCAAAAGTACAGGCAGAACTGGCAGATTATTACGCTAAAATATTTATGAATGCTCCGGAAATGGCAAAACTGAGAGATCAGTACGCCATCCCGAAAAATACGGTAAAAACTCCGGAAAGAATGGCAAAAATGAATGCCTTTTTCTCTTGGGCAGCCTGGGTTTGCATCACGGATCGTCCTGGTGACGATGTAACGTACACCAACAACTGGCCACACGATGAACTGATTGGCAATGTACCACCGCCATCGTTACACCTTTGGTCCGGTTTCAGTGTGCTGATGTTGCTGGGTTGTGTAGGTCTGCTGGTATTTTACCACGCCCGAAACAAGGAGGAAGAAATCAATTCAAGCGAGATGCTGCCTTTGGAAGATCCGCTCAGAAATATGAAACCAACACCTTCTATGAGAGCAACGCTGAAATATATTTGGGTAGTGGCATTACTGATTTTGGTTCAGATGCTTGCAGGCGTTATTACTGCCCATTACGGAGTAGAAGGCAGTGCTTTTTACGGTATTCCGTTGGATGAGGTTCTTCCGCAATCCATTTCCAGAAGCTGGCACGTTCAGTTGGCGATTTTCTGGATTGCAACTTCCTGGCTCGCTACTGGTTTATATATTGCTCCTGCCGTTTCGGGTTACGAACCGAAATATCAGGTTTTAGGTGTCAATGTATTGTTCGTAGCGTTGCTGATTGTGGTTTTCGGTTCTTTGGCGGGACAATGGCTTGGCGTGATGCAGAAATTAGGTTATGTAGATAATTTCCTTTGGGGACATTCCGGTTACGAATATGTAGAACTGGGTAGAATTTGGCAGATCTTATTGTTAGTAGGATTAATTCTTTGGTTAATTCTTATGGTAAGAGCACTTTTACCCGCATTGAAAAAGAAAGATGGTGACAGACATTTACTATTATTGTTCACACTTTCCGCAGTAGCAATTGCCCTATTCTATGGAGCCGGATTGATGTACGGAAGACAAACCCATATGGCCATTGCAGAATACTGGAGATGGTGGGTGGTTCACCTTTGGGTAGAAGGATTCTTCGAAGTTTTTGCAACCGTTGTAGCAGCCTTTTTATTTACAAGATTGGGATTATTAAGATTAAAGGCAGCAACTCATGCTGTATTATTTTCAACCATTATTTTCCTAGCGGGAGGTATTTTGGGAACGTTCCACCACTTGTATTTCAGTGCGACGCCAACAGCAGTTTTGGCTTTGGGAGCTACATTCAGCGCACTTGAAATTGTTCCTTTGGTTTTAATTGGGTTTGAAGCTTATCAAAATTATCAGATCAGTAAATCTACCAAATGGATCAAAGCATACAAATGGCCAATCTACTGTTTCATCGCCATGTGTTTTTGGAATTTCCTTGGTGCAGGTATTTTCGGGTTTGCCATCAATCCACCGATTGCATTGTACTATATTCAAGGACTCAATACAACCGCAGTTCACGGCCACGCCGCACTGTTCGGAGTGTATGGAATCTTGGGAATTGGTTTGATGATGTTTATGTTGAGAGGATTATATCCTGACAGAGAATGGAATGATAAACTCATCGGCTGGGCATTTTGGCTAACAAATATCGGATTGTTAGTAATGGTAACCATCAGTTTGTTGCCGATAGGAATTATGCAATCCGTAGCCTCTATTAAAGAAGGATATTGGTACGCTCGTTCCGCAGAATTTATGCAGACCGATATGATGCATACTTTACGTTGGCTACGTGTTCCCGGTGACATTTTACTGGCGCTAGGAGAGATGCTGTTGGTAATTTTCATTATCGGACTGAAAACCGGCTGGTCGCTTAAAGAGAAAAGATAAAATATGATTAAAAGCAGGAACCGTCATCTTATTTTGGCGGTTCTTTTTCATTAATTTTAAAGATAAAATATCAATAAAAATTCAATCCTATGAAAAGAAACGAAAATCTCGTACCCTTATCCCGAGACCATCATTTTGGTTTGCTTTGTTGCTGGAAAATCCGCCAGGGCATCAAAAAAGAGGTTTCTTACGAACGCATCAAGAATTACATTAATTATTATTGGGAAAAGAATCTTCATAACCATTTCAAGACTGAAGATGATGTGCTTCCAGAATTGTCGAACGAGGGTTTACAGAACCAAATGGAGAAAGAACATCGCGAAATTAGCTGTTTAATTGGAAGTATCAATCAATCAAATAACCAACAGTTGCTATCAGATTTTGCTGATGCTTTATACAAATATATCCGTTTTGAGGAAAGAAGTGTTTTTCCTTATCTTGAAGAACATCTTTCCGATGAACAGATGGATACAATAGGTTTAGAATTAAACCAACATCATCACAAAGAAGATGATGATTATGAGGATGAATTTTGGAAATGATTATCAATTTTAAAAAATAAATCAATGGAAATCGTATTAAAAAGAGTGTACGAAGATGCTTCTCCCGAAGATGGTTACCGTGTTTTGGTAGATCGGATTTGGCCAAGAGGAATCTCAAAAGAAAAAGCCGCTTTGGATGAATGGGACAAAGATCTTGCACCATCAACAGCGCTTCGGGAGTGGTTTCATCACGATCCTTTGCTTTGGGAAGAGTTTTCCCGGAAATATAAAGAAGAACTTTTGGAGCAAAATCCCGGAAAACCTTTCCTGGAAAAAAATGGGCAACAGGAAAAAATAACGCTGGTTTATGCAGCAAGGGATGAAAAACATTGTCATCCTTTGGTTTTGAAAGACTATCTGGAACAATTGCTCAACAACAAATCAAAAAAATAACTTTGATATTAAATTAAAAACTTTGATATTAAATTAAAAACTTTAACTGAAATGAATCATACTTTAGGAGAATATCTTTATCTGGCAATGGGAGAGTGCAACGGGCACAAAGTGGTAATGGGAATTGGATACACCTACGAATATGCCGACAAAAAAGCAAAACAGTTCGAAGAAGCAAGCCAAGGAAAAGTAAAATATATTGATGTTTCAGTCGTAAAATCTGGTGACAAAGAAAAATGCAAGACTTTAGAAAGACAAGTTTAAATCTTCATTTTTCGATCATTTGTTTTTGGATTTTCAATCGATAATCATACCTTTGAAAAGGATAAGAAAGTCTTATTTTGAATCTTTCTTTTCGCATAATTTATGAGCAATTGGATATATTTGAAACTGTTAGTCTGTACAATTTTAATGTCAGTTATGATGTTGAATTGTAAAAAAAAAGAACCAAATTCATCTGAAAAATCCACTCAAAATTCTTTCATTTCCGTTGCGGCGGCAGCTAATCTTAGGGACGTTTTAGAAGATTTAAAACAAATTTACATCAAAGAAAATCCTGATAAAAAAGTAGAAATTACTTTTGGTTCTTCTGGTTTGCTGGTTCAGCAGATCTTAAATGGTGCACCTTTCGATTTGTTTTTATCTGCCGATACTCAATTTCCGGAAAAATTAAAAAGTGCTGGGAAAAATTATGGAAATCCTAAAATTTACGCTTATGGAAAGGTCGTTTTGTGGAGCTTCAAAAAGGACGTTTCTAAAGGTTTGGATTTGTTGCAAAATCCTGAAATAAATAAAATTGCCATCGCAAATCCTGAGCTCGCTCCATATGGAAAAAATACAGTCGAAGCTTTAAAAAAATCAGGATTATATTCCAAAATTGAAAACAAAATCGTTTGGGCAGAAAACATCAGTCAAGTCGCACAATTTGCGTCGACAGGAAACGCAGATGTAGGTTTCATCGCACTTTCCAATGCTAAAAATAAAGAAATGATGAGGCGAGGAAATTTCTATGAATTATCTGAAAAAGAATGCGCGCCGATTGCCCAAAGCGGAATCGTTTTGAAAGGCAAAAGCCAAACTGAATCTCAAGATTTTTTTGATTTCATCAATTCGGAAAAAGCAAATGAAATTTGGAAACGTTACGGTTATTAAACCAAAATTTCAAAATAAATGCTTGACCAAGACTTCATTTACACCTTGCTCCTCACTGGGAAATTAGCGCTAATTACCACGGTAATCCTCATTCTCATTGGAATTCCGGTTGCGTATTGGCTTTCCTATTCTCGGTTTAAACTGAAATTCATTGCAGAAACTTTAATTTCAATGCCGATGGTTTTGCCACCAACAGTGATGGGATATTATCTTTTGGTCGCCTTCAGTCCGGAAAATGCTTTCGGGAATTTTCTTCAAAAATATTGTGATGTTCGGCTCGCTTTTTCGTTCCAGGGAATTGTGATTGCAAGTATCATTGCCAATCTTCCGTTTATGATTCAGCCATTGCAGAACGGGTTTTCGGCTTTGAATGATGATTTGCGACAAGCTTCCTACACAATGGGAAAATCGAAAATAGTTACTTTGTTCAAAGTCCTTATTCCAAATATAAAAAAATCTGTTATCACTGGAATTGCGCTCACTTTTGCCCACTGTATCGGCGAATTTGGCATCGTGATTATGGTTGGCGGAAATATTCCCAAAGAAACCAGGATCGCTTCAGTTGCGATTTACGACCAGGTTCAGGCGCTCAATTTTGAGGCTGCTAACCGTTATGCATTCGTGCTTTTCATCCTTTCCTTTCTTATTTTATTGTTGATTTACAGCATTAACCGAAAAACTAATTTTACCACATTCCGATGATTGAAATTCAGATAAGACATCAAATTTTTACTTCGTCAGGAAATAAATTTCTTGAGGTGAATGAGCGGATTTCAGAAGGAAGTTTTGTGCACGTTTCAGGCGATTCCGGGATTGGAAAAACCACTTTTTTCAAAATACTTTCGGGATTGATTGATCCGGATTTTGGTTTCATTAAATTAAATGATAAAATCTTGCTGGATACTGCCAATAAAATATTTCTACCACCTCAAAAACGAAATATTTCACTGATGTTTCAGAATTACGCCTTGTTCCCAAATATGAATGTGAAACAAAATATCGCTTTCGCACAAACGGAAAAAGACGAAAATATCGTTGATGAATTATTAGAAAATTTTGCCCTCAAAACCTTCGAGAATACATCGCCTTCTAAACTTTCTGGCGGACAACAGCAAAGGGTTGCATTGGCAAGAACTTTAGCCCAAAATGCTGAAATTGTTTTGCTCGATGAACCATTTTCTGCAGTAGATATTGCGATGCGAAAAGTGATGTTAAATGAATTATTGGAGTTTAATAAAAACAATAATTCCACATTATTTGTCATCAGTCATAGTGAAGAGGAATTTGAAAGTTTTTCAACATACAATTTGAATATCATTTAATTAAAATCATAATTTTCAGCTTTAGATTCCATTAAAAATCCAAGGATTTTAACAAAATTAATTGTTAAAAATTAAAATAAGACAAAAATGTCTTATTTTTGATTTCTATCACATCTTTATTTTTATTCAGTATAATAAAAACTATTTCTTTGTAAAAAAATTTATACTTATGAAAGTAAAATCACTTGTAGCTCTTGTATTGGGCTTATTCATTTTTAGTTCTTGTAACAGTAGTGATGATAGAGAAGAAGACATTGCATCAGCAGGAGAAATCAAAACGCATCAGGTTTTAGATGCCAGATCTTATACCAATTGGGTTTATTTTTCATTTTCAAAAAATGAAATTGTAACCGTTACCGATGTTCAAGCTGACAAAAATTGGGACATTATCGCTTACGAATTGGAAAATGGAGAAATTATTTATATCCCTGAGTAATTAATGAAGAATTTTAGTATTTGGTTAAAACTTTGTGTTTTCAATTTCTTTGTTGTGTCGGTTGTCGGCGTGATGATGAGGTACAATATGGCTTTTTCTTTACCAGGATTAACGCACAAATTTACGCAGGAAGCGCACTCGCATTTTGCTTTTTATGGCTGGGTTTCAGCAAGTATTTATCTTTTTGTTACGAAATATTTGAGTGAAATTTCCGAAAAAATAAACTTCAAAAAATACCAATTTTTAATGATTGCTAACCAAATCGGTTCGTATGGAATGTTGTTCACTTTTCTTTATGGAGGCTATTTTTGGTTGTCAATCATATTTGCGTCAATTGCTTTGTTTACGGGATTTGCGTATTTTATATTTTTATTAATTGATACAAAATCAAATAGAAATCCTGAAATAATCTGGTTAAAATCAGGTGCTTTTTTTACCACAATTTCTGCAATTGGAATTTTTGGGTTGGCTTATTTTTCTTCCCGAAAAGATGAATTTGAAGTGCTTTTTAGAGCCTCAACTTATTTTTATCTGCATTATCAGTACAATGGATTTTTTCTGTTTTCGTGTGTCGGTTTGCTTATGATTTCATTAAAAAAGTACGGCATTCAAATCTCAGAAAACTTGAATAAAACTATATTTTTCCTTTTATTCATCGGTTGTTTTTTCGGTTACGGACTTTCAATTTTATGGACAGAAATTCCTGATTTGTTGTATGGATTTTTTACCATAGTTTCACTCATTCAACTTTTAGGAGCGTGGAAACTTTGGAGTTTTGTTTGGAAAAATCGATCGAAATTCTCAGAAAATCATTTCATTCAAAAATTATTATTGGCAGTTGTCGGATTTTCTTTTTTAATGAAGTTTATCTTGCAAATTGCTTCTGCTATCCCGTCTTTAGGCATTTATGCATTCAACAGCATCAATATTGTCATTGCGTATTTGCATTTGGTTTTACTATTGGGAATTAGTCTTTTTCTAATATGGAAAATAGTAGATTTGGACTATTTTAAATTTGATAAAACAGTGAATTGTGGTATTTTATTAATGGTTTTCGGTATTGTTTTAAATGAAATCATCTTGTCATTCGCAGCTATTTTTTCCATCTTTTATATTCCGTTTTTGAGTGCAAAATATTGGTTGCTATTTGCCTCAGTTATCATTATGATTTCAATCGGTTCTTTTATCAAATCTTTAAAAGTAGACTAACTTTTTGGTAATTTCATAATCTTTTGATTCTCATTGATGTTATCGTCAATTTTCTCATATTATTTTTATTGAATTATCGATGGTTTTGATGGTGAAATTAGTATGATATAAATCCTTTTTTTCGTGCTTAAAAAATGTTGCTATTCTTGACATAACAACCTCTGAAAATCTTAAATTTGTTAGGACTTTCAGCACGGTTATTTTCTCTTGTAACTACTATGAAATCTCGGAACTCAAACAATTAATTCAATTTATAAATAATGAACAAAAAACCTGCACACAACTTTTATATTCCTGTGATGGGACTCGCTTACACAATCGATAGTCCAATCCGTGTTGCTCAATTTGGGATTTCATCTGTAGTTTCAATTATAGATGACGAAATTGTTGAGAGAATGCGAGATTTTTACAGTAAAAAATTCAATTTCGATTTTAAAGAAATTTCAATTAAATCTGAAGACCACAGAGCGGAGAGAATCACGGCTTATCTGGATATGATGGATGAAATTGTGACCAAAAAATTTAAAGATTTCAAACATGAAATTTCAAAAAATACAGAAAGTCTCAAACAGTTTATCGGAATGTTGCCAAGTACTTCTGGCTTGAGAGATGGTTTGCAAAATATCCTCAACAAAAAAGATAATCTGGCGGAAAGCATCAAAAATTTCGTTGATAATCATTTAAATCCAGGTGAAATAGATGTGAATATTATGACGAAAGTAGACAAGGATAATTTTGTGAAAAATGTTCAGCTTTCGACTATTTATAATGATGCACACTCTTCTTTGCGAGGTTTTGCCAATAGCAAATTGTCGTCATCCGTCATTTTTTCTGCCGGAATGAATCCAAGATTGTATAGTTATCTGGAAGAGTTTGAAGATTTTTTTCCTAATGAAAATGGCGAATTGAAAAAGAAAATCATTCTTAAAGTCAGCGATTTTCGCTCTGCGATGATTCAGGGGAATTTTCTTGCGAAAAAAGGACTTTGGGTTTCAGAATACAGAATTGAATCTGGACTAAACTGCGGTGGACACGCCTTCGCAACCGACGGACTTCTTATGGGGCCAATTATGGAAGAATTCAAACAAAAGAAAAACGAGCTTCAAGCTTCGGCTTTTGCTCTCTGGAAATCAGCCTTGGAGCAGAAAGGGAAAATGACAACTTCCGAACCTTTGGAAACCAGAATTTCTGTGCAAGGTGGTGTTGGAACTTCTGAAGAACACGAGTTTCTTTTGACCACATATAATGCGGACAGTGTGGGTTGGGGTTCGCCATTTTTGCTGGTTCCAGAGGCAACTTCTGTGGATCAGGAGACCAGGAACCTTTTGATAAATGCAAAAGAAGAAGATTATTACCTGAGCAATATGTCGCCATTGGGAGTTCCGTTTAACACAATCAGAGGCACGAGCAATGATGAAATCAAGGATATGAATATTTCAAATCAAAAATTTGGGAGTTCTTGTCCAAAGAAATTTTTGGCGCTCAGCAAAGAATTTACACCTAAAGGAACTTGTACGGCTTCCAAAAAATATCAGGATATAAAACTGAGTGAATTGAAAACTAACAGGTTAAAATTGACTGATAAACAATACGAGAAACAGAAGCAAAACATTACAGAAAAATCTTGTCTTTGTGTTGGACTTGCAAATTCTGCATATTTGGAGTTAGATATCCTGGTAAAAGGGGAGAAGCAAGTTGTTGTTATTTGTCCGGGACCGAATCTTAGTTTTTTTGATAAAGAGGTTTCACTTTCGAAAATGGTTCGTCATATTTATGGTTATGAGAATGTTTTATCAGATGATCGACGTCCTCATTTATTCATCAATGAATTGAAACTATATGTCGATTATTTTAAGAATGAAATTCTGGAATTCTCTGAAGAAATCACCAAATCTCAGGTGAAAAAGTGGGAGATTTTCAAAGGAAATTTGCTGAAAGGAATTGCTTATTACGAAGAACTTTTTGCCGAAACCAATTATTTCAAACCAAAATTAGATTCTATTTTTTCTGACTTAAAATCTTTCAAACTGAAATTGAATCAAATCAAAATTCCTCAATTATAATAACTGAATTCATAAATCACTTGGCACACCCATCATCTGCATCACGCTTCCAAGATCTTTTAAATCTTTGATTTTGTACTTGAACATAATCAGTACCTTTTCTTTTACAGCAACCGCAAGATGGTGGATAGGGCAAGGGTTATCTCCATTACACTGTTTAAGTCCTAAGAGGCAGGAAGTAAGAACTTCTTTTCCCTCGAAATTTTCATAAATATCTTTGATTGTCAGGTTTTCAAATTGTTCATCAGTCAGAAAAAAACCGCCCCCTTTTCCTTTTCCTGAAGAAATCAATTGTTTTTTGGTCAGCTGCTGCAAAATTTTTGAAGTAAAATAAGTGGGCGTTCCTATTTGTTCTGAAATATCAATAATTCCTATCTTTTTCCTCTCGGTTGCAAGAACTATACAGGCTTTAATTGCGTATTGACAAGTATTGGAAAATATCAACATTGATTTTAATTAATAATTTAATCTAGACCCTCGGATTTATTACTCTGAACAGAATAGAATGTAAAAATACAAAATCTTTATCTATGATTTTCCTGTTTGTTAGATGTGAGTAAAGTTTTAAATCAATTGAACGAATCTTCAGCATGTTTAACATTATTTTAATTCCGCATATAATTTCGATGTTAAGAATGTGATGGTAAATTTATATACGGATCTTAAATCGATACACTAGATAACAAAAAAATCCACCAAAACTTTTGGTCGATTTTTTTGTTGAAAGAAAGGAATGTAATAAAGGTTATTTCAGCCTGAAATTCGGTGCAATCTTCAAACCGATCCAAGTCCAGGTTTGTAAGTTTTTTGGTTCCGGAACATTTTTAAGAAACTTCATACTTTCTCCTGAAAACATAAACGAATGTCCTAGATTAGCTGTGATGACTTTCCCAACTTTTTGCGTGAAAACCAAATCTAATTCGGTTCCTAAATAATTGGAATATTTTTCTCCCAAATTATTTAAGCCCAATTTTCCATTGGATGTAAATGCGTGAAAATCGGCTTGAAGATTAGAATTTGAGTTAAATTTATAAGTAGATTTCAGATAATAATCGTTCAAGCCAAAACTGTTGAAATGATTTGTCCCGAAATAAAAATAATCCATAAAACCATTATAAAGATGATTAGTTCCGTACAGAGGACTGAAAGATCTATTCTTGCCGGCTTCCGTATCAAAACTTCTTCCGGAAAGCCATTCTGTTCCCAAAACCACGTTAAATTTCGGTATGATGATGAAGTCTGAATTTACAGAAAATTGATAAGCAGATTTACTTTGAGCGGCTGTATTTTTTCCGGTTTGATAATAAGCAGAACCAAAAAAACCGAAATTTTCAAAATATTTTTTTGAGTTAATTCCTACGGTCAACATATCGTAATGTGTACCAGACGGGTTTTGTAAAACCTGGTTCAAAGCGATTGCGGAGAACTGTAACTTGTTTTTTCCTGTGTATTGGTAATGGATGATTTGTAGAGATTTTGTGATTTCTCCGGCTTCTGTAATATTATAAACTTCTTTGTCGGGAAGGTCATTCGCGTCATTGTCGTCATTATTGTAAGTAATAACGGTTTCTAATTTTGAACTCGGAGTTAATTTGAAAATACCTTTTAAAGCATCAAAACTTCGTCCCTGCATTGCCCAATCCAATGCCCCAATTAATCGTTCGTTGTCGTAAGAAAGAATTTGCCGTCCCAATTTTAAGGCAAATCGTTCTGAAAATTGATAATTGGCCCAAGCCTCATTCAGAATAAAATTCTGATTTTTACTTGCATTAGAAGAGGATTCACCCCAAGTTCTTACGTCTTGTGCAGAAATGTAAACTTCCAGATTTTTATAGTAATAATTAATTCCGAAACGAGCTCTTGATACAACCGTCGTTTCTGCTGATTTTCCTTTTGGGATTAGCGTTCTTGCTCCGTTATCCAGTTCGGCTCTTGTTCTGAGGTCAATGTTCATTTTCAGGCTGTCGACTTGTGCATTTGTGATTCCAAAAGCAAAGACCAGAAAGCTGATGGCGATTTTAGTTTTATACATCTTCTTATTATTCGGTGGTTATTTTATAGGTTTTATGACAAGCAACACAGTTGTTGAGCAATTGATTGAGCTTTTCCTGAGTTAGTTGGCGGTCGTATTTCTTTTTTGCCATTTTTGCCATCACATCAAAAAGTTCGTGAGTTTGAAAGCCCATTTGTTTAAATTCAAACGGTAAAGATTTTACAAGACCTTGTGGCACCGCATCCACTTTGCAGGTTCCGGATTGTTGTCCGACTTTTGCAATGATTTCAGGATCATTTTTAGCAATTCCTTCGTTGATCTTTTGGACGCTTTCCAGAAAACCTCTCATTTCTGCCATAACAAACTCCCGGTTTTCTTTTGCCATTTTGATTTCATATCTTCCCTCTTTTTCAGCAATTACCTTTTCACCCTTGTAAAAAAATTGATAGATCAATCCCGCATTCAGAGCGATAGATATCAACAGTAAAACTGAAGTTATTTTCTTTTGCATTACAATTTTTTAAATTAATAAACGAGCTTAAAGGAAATACTAGCAAGGTCTTTCACATCCTTTTTTTGTATAGAAATGCCAGTTGACGGCGGTTGCACAAACACATCCTACCACCAAAAACCAAAAGAATAATCTGGAATCTCCAGTCAATGCTCTGGATTGTGTGATCAAAATATTAAATACGAAAGGACCAAATGCAGCCACTGCTGCTGTCCAGCCGATAACACCTGCTGCTTTTCTCGGTGATTCTGAAAAAATAACTGGAAACTGTTTGAAAGTCGCTGCATTACCTATACCTGTGAAGAAAAATATGGCTAATACTATGAGAAGAAATCCCTGAAATTGATCCGGTGAAGTTGGGGTCAGGTAACCGCCAAGAATCAATCTGGAAATTAAAATTATCAATGATATTCCTGTAAAATGGGTCAGATATGCTCCACCGATCTTGTCCGCAACTTTTCCAAAAATAACTCTGGATGCTGAACCGATAAGGGGACCGTAGAAAGCGAACTGCAAAGGGTCAATGCTTTTATCCAAAGGCGTGTAAAGATTTTTTATCATCAGGGGGAAGGCCGCAGAAAATCCTGCAAAAATTCCGAAGGTCATTATGTAGGTCATCGTACAATACAAGGTGTGACGGTCTTTGAAAATATCCAGCTGCTCTTTGAAAGAAGCTTTTACGGGAATACTTTTTAATGAAAACCAAGCCCAAATTCCAACGATCAATAAAGGAATCACATAGATAAATGCAGTATTTTCCAGGTAGATCGTTTTTCCGGTTTCCACGATGATTTCACCGCCGCCTAAAAATGAGAACAGTGTAAGACTCATAATCAAAGGAGAGAGTAGCTGTACCAGACTTACCCCAAAATTACCGACACCTGCCTGGATTCCGAGTGCTGTTCCTACCTCCTTTTTAGGGAAAAATAATGAAGTAGACGGCATGAAGGATGAAAAATCTCCACCTCCAATCCCTAATAAGAATCCTATCAGCATAAAATAAGTGAATGATGTTTGGGGATTCATCACAGCAAATCCTAACATTAAAAGAGGAATTATTTTGATCAGTGAACTGATTGAAATAACTTTTCTTGTTCCGTATATGGGAATTAGAAATGTATTGACGATTCTTAGAATACCACCCGCCAGTCCGGGCATAGCGGCCATCCAGAAGAGCTGGTCATCTGTGAATTGAAAACCGATGTGCGGAAGTTTGATAACGATAACACTGTAAAGAAACCAGGTTGCGAAAGAGAAAGTAAGTGCAGCTGTGGTGATGGCCAAAGTTTTCCAAGCTATCTTTTTCCCACTGCGTTTCCAAAATTCTTCATTTGACGGATCGTAGTCCGTTAACCAATTTGACTCGTTCATATTGTAGTAATTTATTCTTTTAGTTTATTTTAATCTTTGTTGTTGTTGACGTGCTCAATTCTGTCTTTAAGATGCGGTGCAGCATTGTTTGTCATTTTTTTAATAACCTGATTCATCCAGAACAATGAGATAGCGGAAATGAGAAATACGAAAATCCATGAACTGGTCCATAACCCTGAAAAATCTAATAAATATCCAAAAAGGATAGGACCAATAAATCCGCCTAGACCACCAATTAATCCAACCATTCCGCCGACAACACCGACTTCATTCGGAAAATATTCAGGGATATGTTTATAAACTGCTGCTTTACCGATTCCCCACATAATGCCGATGAGAATCACCAAGATTGAGAAAACCCAGATGTGTGCTTCAAATTTGATCAATGTGACACCTTGTGCCAAAAGCTGCTTTTTCTGTACGCGCTCGTTTTGTTTTACTAAAATTTCCTGCCATGAAAAGGATTCGGGTAATACTGAAGTTTGTTGGGGAATCTCTGGTTTTGCACTAATAGCAAATTCGGCATTATCAAGAATGATCTTTTCATTTCCAAAACTTTTTACGATTCCTGTTTTTTTTGCTGTGATGCCTTTTCCGGGAGTTAGAATCTCCATTTTCGGAAGCATCAGAAGTCCGCTTAAAATCAGTGAAGAGTATAAGACCCAGTACATCACTTTTCTAGCACCGAATTTATCTGAAAGATAACCGCCAAAAGCGCGGATAACGCCACTGGGTAAGCTGAAGGCTGATGCCAAAAGTCCTCCTAAAACCAATGAGGTTTTGTAGACACTCACATAGTAAGGCATCAACCACTGAGAGAAAGCGACAAATAAGCCGAATACTAAAAAATAATAAAGACCAAATCGCCAGACTCTCATGTTCGAGAGAGGTTCGAGAAGTTGTTTTGTAGACTTGTTTTGTGCGGTAACTTTCTTATTTTTCACAAAGAGTAGAAAGATGCATCCTATGATGACCAATGTAATTCCATAGAGTATGGGAAGCATTCTCCATCCATTCTCTGGGTCTTCGGCAGATAGATAATTAAGTAGAGTGGGGGCAAAAAATGTGGTTAAGGCAGCGCCTGAATTTCCCATCCCAAATATTCCCAAGGCACGTCCCTGCCATTCTTTTGGATACCAAGCTGATGTAAAGGCAATTCCTACGGCAAAACCTGTCCCAATCATTCCGAATAAGGCACTTAGCAGAAAGTAGATCCAATAGGAATCTGCAAAATAGAGTAGGAACAATGGAACACTGCAAAGAAGTAGTAGGGTTGAAAATACAGGTTTTCCACCGTATTTATCAGTTAAAATTCCCAAGGGTAATCTCATAATGGAGCCCGTAAGAATGGGAATTCCGAGCAGCCAGCCAGTTTCGACGACTGACCAATTGAAAATATTATTATCTACGAGATAAGTTACGAGAACTCCGTTCAATGTCCAGCAAGCAAAACAAATGGTAAAAGCCAGTGTATTTAATACTAGAATTTTGTGAGCGGAAGATAAATTTGCATCCATTGATTGTCTTTTTTTAGATGTTTATTATTTCTTCAGCAAAGATATTATAAATAAGACATTTTTGTCTTATTTTGATTTTTTTTTCTATTTTTGTGTCATAAATCATACTGCTCGTTATCCTACAGGAAGCTGATACAGGATTTTGTTTATTGTGTGTAATGTCTCCATTAAAACTTTAAATATGATGCAAATCGTCGGAATCAAAATCATACTATATGTACATGATCAAAAAAGAAGCACAGAATTCTATACTGCCTTATTTCGAAGGAAGCCTCATATTAATGTTCCGGGGATGACAGAATTTATCCTATCTGATCACTGCAAATTAGGATTGATGCCCAATGATGGTATTGTAAAAATTCTGAAGGATTTTATGCCTCATCCTGATAGGGGAAATGGTATTCCACGCTGTGAGCTATACCTGCGAACAAATGGTGTAACTGCCGAGTATGATAACGCTTTACAGATTGAAGCAAAGCTCATCAGTGTTGTTAAAAGTCAGAACTGGGGAGATGATGTCTGTTCGCCTTGGAGAGAATTTTGTGAAGAATTAATTGCAACAGAAATTTTAAACTGGCGGCCTTTTAGATACATCGACTATAGATTTAAGAAAAAAAGTCAATCACCTATAATTGATTTGGATATGGGAGGTAAAGGTCTTTTTATTTATGAAGTTTTTGATTTAGTAATTAATGATGACCAAATGCCATTACTTAAAGATTTAAAGAATAAAACATCTGAAAATTACATCTGGGTTACGGATGAAGTTATTCAAACACTAGGTGATGAGAGGGGTTCGAAATCTTTTCCACATGAAATTGGACCACATACAAAGTATGCACAAAACTTAAAATGGAGTAAATAAAACATCAACTACCATTTACATAGAAAAACCTTTAAATACTTTTATTTAAAGATTTTTCTATGTAACTCTTTTTTTTAACAATTATTGCCGATTTTTATTGAGTATTAAATCGGAACTTTTTATCTATTATTTTTTTAAGTTGGTATCTTCTTTTAGGTAATTATAAATTTATAAAATTGCTAATTAATGTATTTGCAAACAAGTATTATAATGAACTAAAACTTTCATCTAATAATTCTTTATATTTCAATCTGATATGTAATAACCAGAAATGGAATTGTATTTCGTAGATAATATTTTAAGAGATGATTAATGATGAGAGTTTAGCAAGTTTATTCAAATCTTCTACAAAAGTGTTCGGAAAATCAACCGCTGAGTCACTTAAGGAGACAACTATTTATTAGTTATCTCCTTTTTTTATCCGTAAATGCTTAGTTATCAAATTTTTAAAATTTGACCTTTTGTGTTCGATGTTTTAAACGTAAAATACTTAGTCTGTTTGAAATAAACAGTCTGAAAGTGCCACAATAGGCTTGTAATCTACAATCATTAAGATTTCGAATTCTCCTTAAGGTTAGAGCTTTTTTTCTCTTTTGAATTATTGTAGGTTTTTGCTACTAAATATAGCAATTCTAATATATCCTTAGCTTCTTTCTCATTTACCTGAACACCATTCTTGGCCAGAATAATAATCGCTTGTTCTACTGAAACAGTTCTATCAATGAAATTCATTTTTCCTATTGTTTTTTCGATTACTTTTTTTTGACAATATTTTTGAAAATGCTGGCTTAAATTCTAATGAAAGGTCTCCAGTTTTATAATCAATATCAATAGGAGGAATAAGATTCACAAGATGCTTTTTATCTGAAGTATCAAACTCGACAAATTTTTGGAAAATCTCACGAAATGTCTTATTTTCCATTTGATTCATTTTATCGATTACTCTTAAATTAAGAGTAATGTCACGCTCTTCTTTCTTCAGATTTTTTGTGTTGATTTGACTTTCTTGTTTTAATTCATTATAATCATCGATCTTTAATATTCCTGCTATAAATAATTTCCTTCCTCGAGAAAGCGTTAATTTTTCCTCTTTTATCTTTCTGTCTACTAATTGTTGAGCATACAAATAATTCGCTTTCTGAGTCTTTATATTCTGATTTTCCAAAATATTCTTAAACAACTCAATCGTGTTATCTGCTAGTATTAATTCTTGAAGTTTATTTTGATAACTGTCATTAAGTAAAACTGCACCAATTCTAATTTTGCAACGATTGTCGCAATGGTAATAGGGATATCTATTCTGCTTACCTTTTGAAAAACTTCCGGTAAGTTTTCGACCACAAACAGGACAAGTCAAAAAGCCTCGAAGAAAAAACATTTCTTTTAAATCATCTCTTTTAGCTGTCATTTTTCTTTTTGTATTAATGACAGATTGAACTTGATCAAATAATGCCTCAGATATTAATGGTTCATGTAATCCCTTTATCATCTGTCTTTCATTAGAATTAAGTTTAACTGATATGATTCCACAATAAATTGGATTGCGCAAAATCCGGAAAAAGTATGATCGTGAGCATATCAATCCTTTCTCATTAGCTATTTTACTGATTTCAGATATTTTGTGATGATTTTGAACAGCTTGACTGAAAGCCCATTTTATAATTTCAGCTTCCGGTTCTTTAGGTACAATAGCTTTTTTACCATCAATTAAAGTTACGTTGATAAATCCTATGGGAGCTTTATTTGGATATCTACCCATTAACTTAGCTCGACGAATACCATTAGAAGTATTTTGAGCTCTTCGAGTATTTTCTGCCTCTGGAACGGCTAAATATACAGCCAACATAACAGTACTTTCAGGCACGGAGAAATCAATAGGTTGATCGATAGCCATTGCGGTTGTCTTATACTTCCGAAGCTTTCCAATCATTTCGTAAGCATATTCGACATTGCGACTAAATCGATCCCATTTAATAAATAATATATTTTTATCTTCTGATGACTTCTTTTTAATTTCGGAGAATAATTCTTTCCACTCTGGACGATTGAAATTTTTAGCAGAATAGTCTTCACGATAAATTCCTTTAACTTCGATATTGTTGTATTTACAATATTTCAATAATCTGTCTTCCTGCTCCGGTAGGGAGTAACCTTTTCTTTTTTGTTCGTCAGTACTTACTCTGACGTATAAGTAAGCTGTTTTCATAAATGTGACGTAATTAACACCTAATTTAAAAACATTTAAGTTAGGTTTTTATACGAAATATATGCTTCAGACCAAATAATGAAACTGACAAGAATATCTTTAAATTACGGTTACTATATATTTTAATGTACCAGATTTATTTTTACACTAAAAAGAACAATTTTATTTCTCTATGGATAGTATAATTTTAAAAACAAGTAGTATTTTATATATCTAACTTTGGTATATTATTGCCTTAATTTGCCTACTGATTTTAATGTCATTGGGCTAGCTTAGCTCTTCGAATAAATATGAATTATATGCTAAATGTTAAAAAAAATCGCATCTTTTAGAATATCGATTAAAATCTTTGAATATTTACCATATCTTTTATGATGTCTTCAACATTAACATCAAGTGTTGGAACTGAAATAAAAAGTTGATCTTTAGCACGACTTGCTCCAACATAATAAATTCTATGTTCTTCCTGCGTATAATTGTATAAATCTGGTTCATACATAAATTTTAAATCTTTTTCTTCTTTTAAAATTAATAGAACGTTATCAAATTCATCTCCTTTTGCCTTATGGACTGTTCTGTGATAGCTTAAATCTTCAGATATATTTACACACAAGTAGACGCTTTGGAATGTGTTGTTTTCATAAAAAATCTTTCCTTTTCCTTTTGTTGCTTTTGGAATACTATCGTTAATATTCAGTCTGATAAATTCTGAGAATTCAAGCATAGAAAGATCTTTATAGTCATTGAATTTTGCCATTAAGATCGTTAAGTAATGTAAAGCTTTCTTTTTTCCTTCTAACCTATTACGTCTATAATTTATTACGTTTTCTAAAACTTTTATGGCTTCTTTAAATTTAGATTGTTGCCCGAGAGCAACAGCAGTAATACACGCTGTTATTAGATCAGCCCTTTTTTTAGTCGAGTCTTCTAACTTGATTTTCCGTAAAAGCTTATCGTCCATTCCAGAGCCGTTTATTTCTGATTTCATAGCATTGGAAGTGATATTATTTCTAGATAATGTATATACATACCCATCAGGACAAGAGGTTTTAGCTCTTCTCAGAGCTTCGACCATATCACCCACGTAAAGTACTGGTTTTGATATAGAAACCGTTCTATGATAATCTTGAGGAAGATCTTGCCTGATAATATTTAGGAAATCAATGATTTCATTAGTGCTTCTGCGATTAAATTTTAAAAAATAATGCTCCATTTCAGGTAATGTAAACCCATCGAAAAGTGCAGGTGTTGCACCTTGAAATGCATATATGGATTGCGCTACATCACCGATGATTCCAATTGTAGAACCAGTTGATAACTTTTCGATTATGTTTACCTGTATAGGGTTGCTATCCTGAAATTCATCAATAAATACGTAAGGGAACTTCTTATTGATTATTTTAATAACAAAAGGAAACTTTTTGATAATCTGATAGGCAAAAAACAATACATCATCATGATGAAGTATACCCCTTTGCCAAGTCATTTTTTTGTAATCAAAATATGAGCTGTTTTTAATAGGATAACCCCCAAATCTGAAAGGATAATCTGTTCTGACAATCAATTCATCGTCTACTAGTAACCATCTGAGTCTTTCAAAGGCGTAAGTAATTAAATTATCATCGGTAATTCTTTTTTGACCGGTTAATGCCTTCCACTCCTGCAAAAATGAGTAATCAGAAACTATAATATCTGTATGACCATCTAGCGAGCTGACATCAAAATCATATTCTTCAGCAATGAATGATAGATAAGGTTTAATTATATGGGAATAAAAGAAACTGTGAATTGTCAATACTTCAACCTGAGTTGCCGAGCTTCCAAGCCTTGTTAAAACTGTTTCAGCTGCAATATTGGTATATGTAATGCAAAGAATCTTCTTTGCGCCGGAAATTAGTGTGGAATTTCTTGTAACATTTTTAATGTGCTCAACCAGCCAGTGCGTTTTACCAGCACCAGGTCCAGCCTTAACTTTAAAATGTTTATTAATCTCTATTAAGGAATCTGATGATATTTCTACTGGCATAACTTTTCTATTGCATCTTTAATATATTGAGGAACATTGAACTCTACATATTCTTCAGTACCTTTTTTTAATAAATTATCCTTTAGCACAACTGCCAATTCTAAAGCATTTTCGCCTTTACCAATGGAATTAAGATATCTTGCTGCAATTATCGATCTTTTCTTACCATCTAAATCAAGCGAGGTGTTGAGAGTAATGCCGGAAATTATTCTCTCATTCTCATCACTTTCACGTAGGATTTCAAAGAAATTTTCAAGTGTTGAATCTTCGTGATCGTACAAATCCATTAGACGTTCTAGCTCATTTCTATTTTTCATAGAATCCGTTAGAATTAGTTTTAATGATGGATTTGAAAATGCTATTTCATATTCCAATGTTTTTCCTAACTCCGAATCTTGAGAATATACTGTAATGTTCGGGTGAGTCTCCCGCTGATATTCGTTGCTAAAAGAATTTTGCTGGTAATCGAAGGTTTCAGCTTCACTATTATATTCAAATGGATAACACTTCTGAAAATTTGATCTTTCTACTGTTCTGTTTTTTCTTTCAGGATCCTTGTCAGTCATACATACGACAGGTTTTGATATTGAGAAATCTTTTTCAGAATCGAATAAATAAAGAAAATGTTTAAAATATCTTCCTCCAACATTAATGACACTTACATGATGGTCTTCTAAAGATTTATCTTCGTAACCTGCGAATACCGTCGCAAGGATTTGTTCGGCAAGTCCTTCAACAAATAGTACCTTTTGACTAAAAAGCATATCTGACTTACTTGCATCCAAAAATCTCTCAACATACTTCTTGCTATGATCTAAAGGTTGACCTTCCGCATTAACAAATGTTTTTCCGGGATATGCCACAATAGTTTCTCCTTCATTATTGTGCAGGCAAATAATTTCATCTAGCCCAACGGCGGATGTTATATGTGTTGAATGTGTTGTGACAAAGATTTGTCTTACTTTTCTTTTAGTTTTATTTTCATCGAGAAATTTTAAAAACTTGAATTGCATTGCCGGATGTAGATGAGCTTCTGGCTCTTCGATAGCCAGCATTGAAAATATTTTTGCATTGCTATCCAAATAATTAACGTCATTATTGACCTGCATTTTTGCTAAAAGAAGAGACATGTAAATTAAATTGTTGTAACCAAGACCATTGCGTGTTGCAGGAATTTTTATTCCTGTCTCATATTCTACAATTAACTTTAGAACACTATACAACTCTGTCTCTGATATTACTCCTTCAAAATCTGGAACAGCATTGTTAAATGACGCTCCCGTATCTTTTGCATAAGATAATATTTCTTCCTTTCCTGATGCAATTCTCCTGTGTAACAAACCTACTAATTCTTCAGCTTTTTCAGAAAACTCAATTTTTCTTTCTTTAATATCCATATGTTTCTCAGGTGCTGTTTTTGTTGGATGGATTTTGATATCATAATCCATGAAAAAATCAAAAACATCTCGCAGCAAAGTATTTCGCCCCGTCAGCATATCTCTCTCGACGTCCCTTATAGCATCTAAAAATTGAAAATCAAATTTTTGTAATGAGTCTACGTCTGCTGTGGATTGATTGACAACATTTCCTCCCCAAATCTTTACTACATAAAGTCTTAGGAAATCATGCTTAATCGTATTCCAAATATTTTTATTTTGGTTTTCATTCTCAGGAATTTCCCTAACTAAGGTTTGGTAATTCTCGACATGCTTTTCGGGAAGAAAGAATTCATATGTTAATTTTGCTTCGTAATCTTCCTCTAATCTGGTTAGCCAAGTTGAAACGGTTACTAAGTCATCCTCCGTTTCATAAGATCCTTTTTTGATTGTTATTTCAATGCTTACTTTTGGAGGAGAAGTCAATAAATGTGCGGTCGGAATAAGTTTGTAAAAGTCGTCAATATTAAGACGTTTTGACTTTGAATTATCCATAACTAAGGAAAGAGCGGAAACCAAATTTGATTTTCCGGCATTGTTATGACCTATTACTACATTGATGCCGTCATTAAAATCGACTGTAGTATTTTCAAAATTCCTGAAATTGGTAATTTTAATCTGAGATATGTACATGGTTAGTTAAGTTGAAATGTAAAAAAGTAAAATTATTAAATTTTATATACTTAATTTAAAGTCTTGAATAAGCTTTGCTAATTTATTTAATTTCCCTACTGAATTATTACGGTTTTCCATAATTTATAGAAAAAAAAGTTTTTAAATTTACAGCACTTTTTAGATGTTTAGACAAAATATAAAACAGCAAATTAAAAATTTGTAATAATTATTAAGTCACATTTTTTAAGTGAATTTTTAATTAGCTATTTTCATCGTTGATCATGCAGTTAAGACTCAGGGAAAGTCTTTTACTTTAAAAAGAAATTATAATAAAAAACTAATAATGAGATTAATAGACGTTCTTGGTCTTAAAAACTTTAGAATATTTGATGATGTAGAAGGATTTCAGGAGGAAATGTCTTCTATAAACATACTAACTGGAGCAAATAATTCAGGCAAAAGCTCAATTATTAAATTCCTTCAGCTTTTAAGAGATAGTATTAAAGAAGGGCAATCAGTGTTTGATCTTGATTTGAGTTTACAAGAACATTTATTAGGAGATTTTGACAATGTTTTGCACAATAGTAAGAATAATAGAATGCAAATTTCTCTTCCTTTTACATTTTTAGGATTGACTAATTTGTTTGTTTCATTATCTTTTGATGTACAATCTAATCAAAAATATAAAGCAAAATTAAGAGAAATCAAGGTACTTGATAATGAAGATGAATCACTTTTGTTTTCTTTTGCATATAAAAAAGCTACTGACAATGATTTAGCGATAGATGATATTGAGTACAAAAAAGAAAAAGAAGAAAACGAAAAAAAATTCGAAGCTTATAAGAAAAATTCTGAAGATGTTATTTTTTCACAATATGTACCAATTCTACCTTATAACCAGCTTCAAGGATTTGTCGAATGGACTATTAACTTTGGAAAGCTTAAGAAAGAATTAAAAAACGTATACAGATTCTATAAAATTTATGAAGATAATGACAATAGTGTAGAGTGGTTGGAGGATATGGATGGTATCGCATCTAAAGAACATGTTCCATTTGTTCCGTCCGTACTCATTAAATCCTTTAAAGACAATATTAATCTAAGTTCTTGGACTATATTTGTTGATGGATTGCAAGATAATATTGTTAGTGATAGGGCAGTAATCAGAGAGAGTGATTTTGAAGTAGATGATTTTACTCCACCTCCAACAGTAGAAGAAATTCTTTATCTGGCTTCTGTTAATATCATCAAGCAGAAAGTATTTTGGATAGAAACAGATAAAAATAATCTTCAATATAATGTAATTGAAAATTGTTTTAAAAGTGCTTGGGATCTTTTGCAGCAAAGGATTTTAACGGTTAACTATCTTTCAGCGGTAAAAGAAAAGAATGCTAGAGTTTATTCTGCATCTAGTAACTCTCCATTTATAAATTTACTTAAAGATTACCATGCATTTGAATCAAGTTTTCCTTTCATGGAAAAGTATTTAAAAAAATTCGAAATAGGATTAAATATTAGCATTGATTTTCAGGTAAAGCTTCAATTAATCTCTATTTCAGTTACTAATTTTGATGGAAGTCATCGTGAGCTAGTTGATTTTGGGTATGGTATTAAACAATTGATTTTGATATTAATTCAAATTTGTGTGCAGGCAAAACGAAATAGAAGGGAAAAAGAGGTTCCTGATAATGAATATGGTTATCATATGGAGATTTATTATCTTCCAAGTTTGCTTCTTATCGAAGAACCGGAAGCTAATCTGCACCCTAAGTGGCAGTCACTTCTTGCAGAAATGTTTTTAGAGGCCAATGACAAATTTAATATCCAATTAATAATCGAAACTCACAGTGAATATCTTATTCGTAATTTTCAGAATTTAGTAGCTGCAAAGAAGCTTAAAGGCAAAAGAGTAAAATTATTTTATCTTAGGAATAAAGCGAAGTCTAATACTAATATCGAACAAATGTCATCTTTAAGTATCTCTGATGACGGCAGTATCGATTATAATGTATTTGATAGTGGTTTTTTTGATGAAACAACCAGTTTAGAACATAGTCTCCTGAATATTCAATTTGTTAATGATTTTAATAATTTGAAAGAAAAAAGTGTCCAAGATGATGAAAGAATCAATGATCTTGAATTGCGAATTGATGAGTATGTTAATAAGTTAGATATCTCGGTTTATGAGGGAATTATTTCTAACAATTTTGATATCCATAAATTAAATAGTACCACTGTTAAATACCTATCTTCTGCTGAACTTTTGCTTGCTACGACAGATTTAAATAGTGATTTCTCGCCTGTTATTATCCAGTATGGAAGAGCAATCGAGAATGAGCTGCAGATTTTGTTTTCTCCACTGAGAATACCCGGCTTGACATTGGCAAAAATGCAGGGTTCGCTAGAAAAATTTAAATCAGGTAGAACACGTCGTGTGAGTTGCAATCCTTCTGAACTTAATAATTTGAGACAACATTTATCTACAATATTTAATAATGCAAATAATTTAAAAATTAATCTGCTTGAGCGCTTAAGAATTCAGAGGAATTCTGCGGCTCACCCTGGACAGACAAAATCTAAACAAGAAGCAGAGAATTATATTTTGATTGCAAATGAATTTTTAATAAGATGGATTTTAGAAAAAATATAATTTTTCTAAAAAAATTCATTCATTTAATTTTAACTTCTTCAAAAGCTTTAACAATATGTTTATTTCTGGGATTATTGTAGGATGGATTTTCTTGAATATATCTGTAATCCTGATGTAATGTAGGAATTGCAACACCTGATCGCATTATAGCATTTCTGGTTTGATAAGGAAGTTTAAAAAAATGCAATGGCTGATTTCAATTCATTTTCAGATATTTCTTTTCTCATATTTGTTGCACTACAACCATTTCCTTTGTGGACAAATTTAACTGTGATATAATCGAAAAGAATCAGATCTTTAGTATTTATCCTAAATGCTCGTTTAGCTTTTTCAGGGTCATAGCCATTTTCTTTTATTTGCTTAAAGTGCAGCGGGAATTTCTTATCAGTGATGTCTACGAATCCATTATTTAGTAAAATCTGAGCAAGTTCTTCGGATGCGTAATAGTTTTTCATTATAATTTATGTTTCTAAATGATGCTTTATAAAAAAATATTGCTTTATTTAAAATTAAGTAAAATTTGGAAAATGACAAGCTATTTTGTTCTTAAAATAACTAAACGATAAGGTATACAGTTTTAAGTTGATTATTCTTTATGATAAACTCAAGAGTAATTCCTTGGCTCGTCTTACCTTTAAATTCATAAACATTAATCTATACTGTATTTGTTTAAGCAAGATAACATCCATTGGTTAACTTTTGCAAGCCCAGAAAAACGTGAAAAAACTTGTGGGTATCCAATTATGTTAAAGATTAGATCAACTTACCTCTTCCGTTTACAGACTTTGGAATACAATCAGAAGAAAAGTTCAAAGCTGAAATGTCTACTCATTTAAATTTCTTTAATCGAGGGACTCTTAAAGACTCATTTGATTTACTATTTTTTTTTTGGAATAGGAAAATTTGCGGTTACTTAAATAAAATTTGACAAATAATTTTAAGTAAATTAGCTATACAAATTATTAGTTAAATGGTTAATAAAAGGTTTATTCCCGATGCCGATTTATCAAGCGCCGGGGATGATTTTCATATTTTGTGGACAATCAAAAAATCTCTGGAATTACTAAACTTTGATAAACAAGGGCTAAAGGCTTTAACTATTGAAGGTTTTGAGAAAAATCTCTCGAAAAAACTTGATCCTACCGGAGAAATGTTCTTAGGGATTGATTTAACGGAATATTTTGGCGGAAAGGATTTCGACAGCGCCAATTCTATACTTATATCTCAATTAAAATACAGTACCAGAAGGGCTGATGAAAATTTTACTTTTTCCAAACTTTATGAAGGAAAAAAGAGTAAATCTTTTCATGGATCAATCGTTCTGCGTTTAGCTAATATTTTTAAAAAATTTGTGGATGAGTTTGGAAGGGAAAAAGTTCTGCAAAAAATAAAGATCAAACTTGTCAGTAACAGAAATGTTAATCAATCCCATCTCAATCAGATTCTTAAAGTTCAGGAATTTTTAAAGACTAATCAAAGAGCCTTAAGTTTCAACAAGGTTTTTTCCGAAATTCCAGACTTAAATAAAGATGCTTTCGGAAAACTGCATAAGGCTTCTAGTCTTAATCTTACAGAGTTTACGGATTTTGTGAGATTGCTGGATTTTAATGATTGTGGATCAAATTCAAGACAGCTACTAAAACTTGAATTGATAAATTCCATTTCAAAAAATAGCATAAAGTCTAAAGGACAGTTCAATTCATTATTTCAGCTGGTCTGGAATAAGATGATGCCTGAAAGTGAGGATGACCGCACCTTAGGCGTTACTGATGTGATTGCAAGTTTTGGATTTAGTGCGCTTGAAAATCTTTTTCCTGTTTCTCAAAATTTCGAAAAAAATATACGTACTGTTGAAAGAGAACAACTGAAGGATATTGTAAATGTTATTGATTCCAATGTTTCTTACCTACCCATCTGTTTACACGGTGGTGCAGGAATTGGTAAGTCAACCATTGTTCATCAGATAAAAAATGCTGTTCCCGACTATTGCCAATCTATTCTCTTTGATTGTTATGGTGCAGGTAAATATCAGAATCCGGAAGATAAAAGACATTTACATAGAAATGCTATTGTACAGTTGGCTAATGAGCTTGCCAAGTCATTAGGAACTGAGTTTTTGCTAGTACAAAATGAATCTGATGATGTTTATTTGAATGAACTAAAAAAGAGGATTAGAGCAGGCGTTGAAATTTTAAAAAGCAGAGATGCTAACGCTTATTTACTGCTCATTATTGATGCTGCTGATAATAGTGTAACAGCGGCAGAATCGTTTGGAGAAAGAAGCTTTGTCCAAGATCTTGTCAATATGGAAATTCCAGAGGGTTGTCATATTGTGGTAACCTCTCGTACGTACCGAAAAGATTCTCTCAAACTCCCGATTAAAAAACATTTGGAGTATGAACTACAACCATTTTCATTGGAGGAAACAACTCAATTTGCAAAAATCAATTTTAAAAATATTACGAAAAGAGAAATTTTAGAATTTCATCAATTTACCAATGGTATTCCAAGAGTACAGTTTTATTCAATGTCCCTACGAAATCAGGGAATAAAAGAGGTAATTAATTATCTTAAACCCAACGGTAAGCTTGTTGATAATTTGATACTCGATAAAATCGAAGATGCTATAGTTAAGCTTGGAGAGGATAATAGAGCTCTTGTCGATGAGTTTTTTAAGTTACTCATAATGCTGCCAAGACCGGTGCCAATTAATTACATTTCAGAAATTATGAATGTTCAAATTGCTTTGCTTCAAGATTTAGCATCTGACATTTGGAATGGACTTGTTCTTGAAAATAACCATTTTTATTTCAGGGATGAAGATTTCGAGAATTATGTAAGACAGACATATCCTTTCAGTCTGGAAGAACATCAGGATATTGCAAATTTGTTTTTATCCAATTCAACTAAAGATGAATACGCTTCTACAAATCTTGGAGCAATCTTATACTCATCGGGTTTGAAGAATGAATTGATTGATATTGTTCTAGATAGAAAATTTTTAGACTTCCCTACAGACCCGATACGCAATAGGGAAGTTTATATCAACCGTACGAAACTTGCTCTTAATGCCAGTGTTGAACATGAGAATGATATCAATTATTTTAAATTATTATTTATAGCCGCCGAAGAATCTAAAACAGATAAAGGTCTGACCAATCTTCTTATTAAATATCCGGATTTGGTTTTGAGATTTGGTGATCAAAATTCTTTGACAAGGCTTCAAATGAAAAGTGAAGAACGCTCTTGGGCTGGAGCTTTTCATCTAAAACTTGCTGGCATTAATTCCCGTAAACCCGAAAATAGAGAAATAGCCATCAAGCATCTTAAGACTGCTAATGAATGGCTTGTTTGGAGAAAAACAAAAAATGACGAAGAGCTACGGCATTATCCCATATCAAGTCTTGATATAGCATTTGAAGCTGAGGCTTTTTTGAAATTATACGGAGTCAGAAGAATGTTGGAACACTTCAATAGATGGAGTCCTGTTGAGTCGAAAATTAGTGCAGGTAAACATCTTATCGAGAATATTGTCAGCAATTCGAGTGAAACTGAGATTTCAGAGTGGTTGAAATATGATAAATTTAGAATTGACGAAAAGATATATATATCTTGTAAACTGTTTCAATATAAGTTGCCAATCAGTTTTGATTTGACTCAGCTTGCTAAAGACCTATTAAGAGTATTTTCTCATAAGAAAAAGGAGTTCAGTCAATTATTTTATGAGTTTGCTGTAGAGTTTTGCGGAATTTTAAGCTATTACAGAGTTGATAGTGTTTTAATCATTGATTGTCTCAATCGAATTGATTCAAAACCTCTCGGTAAAGTACCTTTCTTTAATGACAGCCGTTTCGAGGATGAACCAAGATTGATGGAAATTTTTCTCAAAAAGGACTGTCTTATGTCATCACTCCAGAATGCAGACAAAAAACTAGAAGATTACTATCCTTCTAATTTTAGAAACATTGATAAAATTAAAGATTATGACCAACGTAAAATAATTGAAAGAGATAAGAGAGAGTTTGTAGCTTTTTTTAAATATGCTGTTCCAGTTTATCAGCTGCATTCCGATTTTTTAACTCACCGTTTTGAAGAGACTGAGCTTACGGAACGATTTCGAAAGATTTGCAGCGATATTCAAAATGATTATGATTTTAAACACCAATTTGGTTATTGGGCAAATTCCCGATTTATATTTTTGGCGGTTAAGCTCGCAAAAACCTGTAATCATTTTGATGATAAAGGTGAGTTGATGCAGTTAATTATCGATAGCTTTGACAAGCAGGCCGAAAAGTTGAAACTTAGGTTCGAGGTTTTAAAAGTAATCATCTTAAACAAAAGATATTTAAAGTTATCATTCAAACTTTTACATGAGGCAAAAGAAATTATTCAGGAATCTCATGTTTCTGCTAATGAATCTACAGAGAACTATCTACAGTGTTTACTGCTTAGCAGCAAGATTAATAATACTCTAAGTAAAGATTTTTTTGAAAAAGCAATTAAATCTGTTTCGGAAATTGATACTGAAGCTTTCGCACAAATAAGATGTCTTTTTGAATTGTCACAGATAGGCATTGTTAATGATAATCCAAAGATGGCATATGATTTTGCTAAGTTTATTGAATATTGCGATATTAAATTAGGAAATTACGATAAAAAACATTTTCCTTATGCTGAAGGTTTAATGGGAATTGGAAACATTGATAAATCTTCAATGTTTCCGATCATGTGCCGTTGGCATCATCGAAACGTTCTAAAGTTAGGACGTCCAATAATTACAGTGCTTAAAAAAGCAATGGAAGTAGGATATATCGACCACATTACGGCAGCGTCGCTGATCAATCTTAAGACAAATTATAACTGGCGAAATCTGGAAGAATTATACAAGATGATTATCTCAGGAATTAATAATAGTGGAAAAACTGATATAAAGAATAGATTTATAAAATCTGAGTTCCGAGATTTAAAACTGCAAAAAGATAAGCATTATTCAAAGGAAATATATGATCAGATAAAGTCACGCCAACTCATTGATGATAATTTAGTGAAGGAGATAAAAGAATATGTTGATTTTATAGATTCTTTAGAAACTAAACCTGAAGATTCGGAATCAAAATATATTGATAACGAAAAAAAACATCATAATATTGATCTCGCTTCATTGGATTTTACATCTGTTAAAGCATTAGAAAGAGTTCTTGATCATATCATAGTCAGCGGTGAAAGTTTTAACAGTAGATCAGTTATTAATAATTTTTTCGAAGATATAATTGAAAACTGTGAGGTTGAGGATCAAGTGTTTTTCCTTAATGCCCTTGTGGATGTTAGCAGTGATTTATTGGAATATCATACTCTGGAAAACATATTAGAAAAAGCTTTTGAAGAGTGGGAATTTTATCCAGATATAAAAAATTGGAAGAAAGATAACTTTGAAAAAGTATTGATAAGCAGACTCCATCAGCTTGACTATGGGAGTGCTTTGAGCATATTTTCTATCAAAAGCTTAGCAAAACTATTCTGCGTAGATGATATTATCTTGGAAATTACTATCAGAAAAATTTTGCCTAAGAAAATTGATCTTCTTTCGGATGAATCTATTTACAGTTCTTTTGAGCTTATCAAGAATACTCTCACCAAAGATAAAAACGAAGAATTATTAGAGTGGATAATCAAAAGATGGAACTTACCAATTCAACCTGATATAGCTGACGGTCTTTGGAGTGAAGAATTAAGACCTTCGAGTGACTGTATTGAAAATGTTGCAGATATGATGAGGTTTATTCTTGGTCATCCTGATAAGCGTCTACGTTGGCGGGCTATCCATTCATTACGGAAAATGGTAAACTTGGGTAGTACAGGTATATTTGATATACTTCTTAAAAAACAAAATGAAAAAAATTGTCTTCCTTTCCAAGAGAAAAACTATATGTTTTACTGGATGTCTTCTAAATTATATTTGTGGATTGCTTTAGACAGAATATCAAAAGAGAACCCAAAGAAACTTTTGCATTTGAAAGATGTTTTCTATCAGGAATTATTAAGTAATAACCTCCCTCATGTCCTGATCAGGCATTATATTAAGAAAAGTTGCCTTAACCTTTATTCATTTGATAACTCTGTATTTACAGATGAAGAGCTAAATTTTATTCTGCAAATGAATAATTCTAAATTTGAAATGGTTGAGGAAAAAAAATACGCCCGAAAGCAACGAAAATTTGCACGGAGTGATTCCGATAGTTGGCTTTTTAAATTTAGTAGTTTGGATACATTGCCGTATTGGTATGACAAGGTTGGAGATCCTTTCAACTTGTCGGAATATGATGTAGCAGACGTTGCAGACAAAATTATTGCTGAAGAATGGGGGTACGTTGGCAATCCTAACGAAGATGATTTTATAGGAAGCCAGCTTTATAATGGAGATTGGCATCTTACAAGAAATGACCACGGAAGCAACCCGGAAGTCGAAGATATTTCTATTTATTGGCAATATCACGCTATGTACTGCGCCGCTAATTTTTTGTTGGAAAATGAGCCATTCGTTAAAACTGATTATTTAGATGGTAAGGAGGATTGGGAGGATTGGTTAAAATCTGAAGCTAATGCTTTTGATAACTTCTGGCTATCGGATTTAAGAGATCCGCTTCCACTAAAAAAGAAATACTGGAAGAAAGGCGAAAACAAATTTGATTTGATTTGGCGTGATCAGATCCAAGAAGATGATTTTGATTCGGGAGTAGGCTTTTTGGATCAAGCCGATCCTTTTCTCTATGTATATGGTGGTATTACAATGTATATGGGAGCTAATCAAGAGTCAGTAAGTATTATATCAAATCTGGTCTCTCCAGATAAATCAGATGCTTTATTGAGGGCTTTGCATACGACAAAAGATAGCTACGATTATTATTTTCCTCTTGCTAAAGATGAAGATGATGATGAAGCAACAGATGAAAAAGATTTCCTTTTGAAAGGATGGATAGAAGAATTTAAATCGGAATACGAAGGTCTTGATTCACAGGATGAACTTTTTAACCGTAATCAACAAGGTTCTTTTGTTTTGGAAGATGGCTTGCAAAAAAAGTATGACGTAACTTATGATGAATACTATAAAATGGGTTATGCAAAAAATTCATTGATAAGTGTCTTCGAAAACTGGAATGAGGTTTCTAACGATGAACCGAGAAATAGAAAATATAATACAGGTGTTGAATCTTCTGGCAGTATTTTAAAAATATCGAAGAATTTTTTAGTTGAATTTTTAAAACAGGAAAAAAAGGATCTAATCTTAAGATGTATGATCGAAAGACAACTCGAAGAGAGGCACTACAGAAATAGAGACAGCGATAACAGATATCAAATAAAACTTTACCTAATAAAAGCAGATGGAACAGTCAAAACACTCAGAGGAGTCAATTATAAAATTGGGTGAGAAGCTCATTAAGGAACTAAACCTTGAATATTCTAGTAATACACTTGCTAGATGGATGTCCCACTATATAGCAGAACTTATCTCCGGAATCAATGCTGCTGAATCTGAAAGCGAAAAAAAACAATTAATGACCGAATGCTGTGATGTTATTCTTAAGTTATGGTCTAACAGAGATGATCTCCCAATCAAACAACCTTTGGAAGATTTAAAACCGGTTTTGGAGATATTGAAAATCTTACAGGAGGATAAAGAACCTATCATTATACCTCGTTGGTTGGAATATAACGCAATGCCAAGAGATAATGAATGGACACAATTTGTTGATCTTGTAAAAAATAATTCTGAAAAAATTTTTAGTAAAGTTGTGCAAATTAACCTGCATAAAGATATTCTGCTGAAAGATCAGGAATGGATGAAGGAGAATAAAGAGTTTTTAACTCGGGAGCAAATCAGTTTCTTAGAGATGCTAGAAGTTTTTAGTGATTTTGATAAAAATATGGGTGTTGTTGATTTAAATAATTTTAAAATGTCGGATGATAATATTTCTAGAGTTGATCATATGTTCAAAGATTTAGAAGATCTATTGGAAGAACAAAAAAATGAATTGGCTAGAATTAAAGAAAACTTTTACAAAAAAAATAGTGAACAGAAATAGTTTTTTGACTTGCACCGCAGGATTTCGTTTATCTGTGGCGGATTTCAAATTTAATTATATTTGTATAAGTAGATATTTTGAAAATGATTTACCTCGCTATTGATACCTGTGTTTGGCTAGAACTGCTTAAGATTGACTTTTTAAATAAAGACAATTATTTTGATGAACTTCTCTTTTGGATAGAAAATGGTCATGTTATATTCGTGACTACGGAAAACTTGGAGAGGGAATGGATGCGGAATAAAGATGTGAAAAAACAGGAGATTCTTAAAAGTTTTAAGGAGAAGAAAAGAGAAATTGCAGGAATGATGAGCGCCGTCCATCAGCTAGATAATATGTACGAACCTGACAAAGTGGAAGCCTCTATCAATAACCGAATGAGTAGAATTGATATGTTATTTTCCAATAAGGCAATCATAGCAAAAGAAAGTGACGAAATCTATTTGGAAGCAACAAAAAGAAATCTTAATTGTTCACCACCAAATCACGCCAAAGATAGTTTTAGGGATACTATAAATCTGCTTACGTTAAAAAAGCACTCACAAGATCATGGCTATTCAAAATGCATATTCACAACCATTAATTATAAAGATTTTAGTGAAGGAAACGAGCGCTATACATTGCATAGTCGACTCGAGCAGGATTTTACAGAAGGTAATTTAGAATATGTATTTTTTGACACATCAATCAAAGCTTTTTCTGGGAAGTTGTTTAAAATAGAATTGAGACCCCATCTTCCTTCTTTCTCCCAACATTTGCTGGAGGAAAAACGTAAACAAGAAAGCAGATTGCTTACAGAAAGAAAAATTCAACAAAGAAATAATATGGATTTGGAAGATGATGAGTTTGTTTCTAACACAGCACAAATAGACAGAATTATTCTGTCTGGAAAACAAACAGCATTGGATAAGAAAATTTTAGATTTTTTATTCGAAATGAATCAGAGTTATCAATTATATTTTTTCCAAAAATTGGCAGAGAATGAGTTGGTTTAGTTATTTGAAAGAGCAAGGTTTTTTTAATCCGGAAAACAATCCAATACCCGTGCAAAAAGAAAGTGGATATCAAATTCCATCTTGGGAGGTTTTAGATTATCTGATTAGTGTTGCTACAAAATTTGAGCGTTCGGAGCATCTGGAACTTGTTCCGGAAATTTTACAAATCATTAAGGATATTTCGGAACACCCCGTCGACAATTACCACACTTGGTATCGCTTAATTAAGATATTGTCTTTGGTTCCAAACGAAAATGTAACAAAGGAATATTTGGACTATATCCCTGTATGGGTAACCAGTCAATTTGATACAATGTTGCAAACGTCGGAAATTACAGATTCATTATTACCTAAATTTTTAACAGATAATCCAAATGATAGAGAGAAAGCTGAAATAATTCTATATTATTTATTTGAGTTGAGAACATCAAATAATCTGGAGGATTTTAATAGATCATCTACCGTACAATACTATTCACCTTATTATTCATATACCTTAAATAATGCATTTCATAACGAGGGATTACTTGACAAAATAATAAATATTTGTCATAACAAAACGATATACAGATTATTGGAGCAAATCAATTTCTTGTTACGCGATCACGTTATTTTTGCGGAGGGAAAAATTGGTGAAACAAATTATATTTTCAAAATATTTAGAATTTTTGAAAAAATGATAGTTCGCTTGGAAAAATCTTCAAATGGTGAAACGATGATTATCGATGAGGTTTCGCAAGAGAATTATTTAAAGCTGGATAAGGTTTGGTTTAATCAATTTTTAACTGATTTATTTGACAAAAATAACCTTGATAAAGTAATCTATCAAGATATTTATAATCGTCTGAGTTTTAATTTTTGGAGCGATTATACTTCTATAATTGGATATGAAGGAATTAAAGATTTGGATGAGAACTCTCATTATAATACTCCTATTTTGGGTGTATTTTCATTTAATTTAAGAGAATGGTTAACCAAATTAGTTACGCAGGATAGCGAGAGTTTACAAGATGTATTAAATGATTTTATTGAAGACCAAAGATTTGATCTTCCATACTTCAAGAGAATGTTGTTCTATATTGTTGCTGAAGATTGGAGTAATTTAAAATTTTTATTTTGGAAGTTATTGGATGAAAAAGATAGTATGTCTTTATTTTCTACCTATGCCTATAGATTAGAGCTTCACTATCTACTATCTAAAGTTAGTACAGACTTAAATGAAGAGGAACAAAAGTTTATTTGGAAAATAATTGAAAATGGTCCAATAGGGGACAAACACTTAGCCTTGAATAAAGAAGAATGGCAACACCGATGGTTGGACGCGCTAAAGGAAAATTCATTTTTTAGTGCTAAGTTCTTGACGATTGAAGAACAGTCTAAGATTACTAAAGATTATTCTGAAGAAGGTAAAATTGTTGTTAGGATGGGCCATGTCACTCCATTTTCAAAAGATGAAATTCTAACGATGTCCGATGAGCAACTATTGAATGAACTGGATTCTTTTAAAAGTAATTATGGATTTGATGATCCAACAATTGATGGATTTGCAGAAGCTATAAAGGAAGCGGTGGAAGAGGATCCAAATAGATTCGCTCATTTTGTTGAAGAATTAGTAGAGATTAAGTTTATATATGCTTATAATATTTTATCAGGTTTTTCTAAAGCTTGGAGGTTAAGTAGAGATTTTGATTGGGATAAGGTTATGAAATTTTGTTATGCATACATAACAAATGAGTCTTTTAAATCTAATAAGCTTCAGCTAGAAGATGATTTTAGGGTAACTAAAGATTGGATAATTGGAGAGATTGGTATGCTTATAACTTCTGGAGCACAAAACGAACAGCATAGTTTTGATTGTAAGTTATTGCCAAACTGTAAAAAAGTTTTGCTTCAATGCTTGGATGAACTACCTAAAGATGATTTTAGTACCATTCGGAGTGGTGATTTTATTCTTCATTCTTTAAATTCTACAGCGGGACATGTTTTAACAGGTTTGCTTAATTATTCTTTGAAGTATGCTAGAAATCTGCCGAATAATCAGAAAGTCGCTCGATGGGATATTGAAGCTAAATTGGCTTTCGAACAATCTTTCGAAAACCATATTGATTCCTATGTTCTCTTCGGAAAGTTTCTTTCCCAATTTATGTTCTTAGATAACACCTGGGTTAATGATAATCTTTCAAAAGTAGAAGATTATGATGATATTAAATGGGAAGCATTTATGTCTGGAATAGCTTTTAGAAATCCGTTAAATATTGATTTTTATAAAATACTTTATTCAAGTTATCAGCGTGCCATAGATTCAGATAAGATTCTTACTTTCTATAATCACGGTCTGTTAAGGCATTTTTTAGCCTATTATTTTTGGAATTATGAAAATAGCTTTGAAGAAAGTTTTCTTTATAAATCACTGAAGAATCCGAACATTCATGTTCTCCAAAAAATTATTTCTCTTTTAAGAGGGCAAAAATCAATTATTGATAATGATCAGATTGGAAATAAAGAGGATTTAATTAACAAAATTCTAAAAGTTTGGGGACTAATAAATCAGTCTATAGAAAAAATAACCGATAGTAATGATAGTAAGTTATTAGAAGGAGTTGTTTACCTCACTGATTTTATAGAAAAATTAGATGAAGAAAATGTCTTGTTGGTTGAAGAAAATATGAAGAAATTTCAGAATCAGATCGTAAATATTCATATTACAGAAGCATTATCTCGATGGATAAATAATAGCCCCGCTCATTTGATTAGCAGAATAGCTTTATTAATGAAAATAAATTATGTTTATAAGAAAGAACCTATTTTAAATGTTTTGGTATTCTTATACGAGAATCAACAGAATATTGTAGCTAATCACATCATCAATAGATTGGTGAAAGAGGGATATGATTATTTCAGACCCATCTATCAACAATACAACAAGTAAAACATATTTCATTAAAGAATTTTTACCTTTGATAGTCTGTGTTTTAGTGAAATTTTGCAATCAAAAATTGTCTTTTTTTTGGAAAAACAAAAAGGACATATATTTGACTAATAAAAACAAACGCTCTTAATCTTATTTAAAAAAGTGACCTAAAAATAAGAGAAGGATATAAAGCTTATGGATAGTTTTTCAAATAAGAACAAGTCCCGTCTAAATATAATTGACTATTACTTTTTAAAAATTTCCTATTTACATAATCATTCATAATATTAAAAGTATTTGTTGAAGTTAGTAAAAAATACAAAATTGGTGATTTTATATAACCAAATCAAAATAATGTATTTGCCACCAAGTCTTATAATGAACTACAACTTTCATCTAATTATTCTCTACATTTCAATCTGAGATAATGAATGACGAGAGTTTAGCAAGTTTATCCAAATCTTCTACAAAAGTGTTCGGAAAATGCACCGCTGAGGTCACAAAGCTCCTTTTTAAGGGGCTTTTTTTATTTATATACCCACAGTTTTACCCCCGGAAATTAGACGTACAAAATTTTGTTTGATTTATATTTTGTTTATTAGGGCTGTAAAGTTGCAAATGGTAATGTTATTGCGGACCATGCGCAAAACTTGGGGAGCAGACAAAATCTATATCTTTCGTGGAAGAAATAGATTGTTTTTAATCGCAAAGAAAGAGGATTCAAATGTTTTATTTTAGGAAGCTAAAAATTGCGACTTTATCGCTGAAGAAGCTTTATGAATAGGCATTCGCTTAGAAAGAATCAATGAAATTGATTCCATACTTTGCTCCCTTAAAAATATGAGAATAAGATACTAAAAACTTTGCGTCAAATTAAATTCCATAAATATAAAAAATATTATCCCCCAACTTCTGAAGCTGATCCGTTATTGCTTCAATCAGATTTAACAAAAAAATAAGGAAACAATAGAAAACTAGGCCATTTGTACTTTGCCCGATTTTTACTACTTTTAAGTAAGCTTATTCTTAAAAACAGATGGAACAGTTAAGTTTATTTGATTCGGAAGATTTCTATGAATTTCCAAAGGACCTTTTGGAGTACAGAGAGCATTTTCTGACCCGGGAAGAAGCCGATGAGCTTAGGGATTTTCTTCTCAAAACAGTTCCATGGCAACAGCGTACGCAGAAGATGTATGATAAGATGGTGGTAACTCCCCGTTTAACGGCCTGGTATGGCGATCAGGGAAAGAATTATCCTTTGGGAGAAGAAGAATTGGAACTCAATCCCTGGACACCGGAGCTGATTGCTTTAAAACAAAAGATAGAAAAAGAATCCGGATACCTTTTTAATTCTGTATTGCTTAACCTTTACCGGAATCATAATGACTCTGTTGCCTGGCACAGAGATAAAGAAAGCAAATACGGAAAGCGTCCGGTCATTGCATCGGTGAGCCTTGGACAGACCAGAAACTTTGATTTCCGGAGAAAAGATCATCATCAGAGTAAATACAGCCTGGCTCTTCCTCATGGGTCATTATTGATCATGAAAGGCGATCTTCAGGAACATTGGGAACATCGGATTGCCAAATCTGTAGCCTCTATGAAAGAGCGTATTAATCTCACCTTCCGGCTGGTTCTTTAGTTGATGGAATACTTATTAAATGTTCATTGATATAAGAGGTTGAATTTTATTCCTTTACAAAGTCTTGGGCCGATTTCACAACTGATATTGTTCCACCCACAGAACAGGGACAGGTGGAGTGGTCTAAAAGCTCTTTTTTTCCATCAATTTCAAAAACGGAAGTGTCCTGCCATTGTACAGGAGCAGGAATACAGGGTAAAAATCCTCCTGAAGAAGGCTTCAGTTTGCATTGCCCGAAGGGTTTTATATTGGTATTAGACTGTTTGTCTTCTTCTGTGGCCTGAAGTTTACCTTCAATGGTCATAAAAGTCTGGCTTGTAACGGTGATCAGTGATGGGATTGTCCCTTTATCACACTGCAATTGGGTGGTGTCGGTGATGTGATTGGGCATAGTTTTATTCAGATTTTATGATTCTGTATTTATTCCTGAAAATCAAATTATTAATTAAAATGGAAATGATAAGAGCAGGAATGATCAGGAAAATATGCTGTAAGGTGAGATCTTCCAGGCCATTTATTCTTGATGGGTACAAATTGGAACTTTTATCAATAATAATTGTATAGAGATACATTCCCAGATAGCAACTAAGGCAAGAAACAAAGTATGCCATAAACCAGTTCTTTTTCATCGTTGTCAAAACCAGGATCAGCATAGCTAGAATAGGAATGATTACAAAAAAAGGAAGACCGTCATACCAGCCAAACAGGCCTGTAATAGGAGAGGATAAAGATCTGGATATAGATTCTTCGAAAAAGAAATCCCAGTCAGAATAATAATTATTAATCAGGTTATCAATATTTCCAAAAATAAAGTAATAGACTATAATATGTACCAGCCATATTAAAATAAAGATCCAGATTTTGTTAGTTTTTGAGTGGGTCATAAGCTCTTATTATTTTACGGTATTCTTCTTTTAAAGTTCCTTTGGGTCTGAATTCTTTTTCCTGTTTTTCAATGATTTTGTTTCCCTGTTTATATTTCCTTTTAATGATTTCATAGGTATCGCTGGCATAGGTTTTTCCTTTAAAAGCAGCTGAGGTGGGCTGATGTCTGTCTAGCCACAACATCAGTAGAGGCAGATCTATCCGAAAGCCTGCATCTTTCACTGAGGCTTTCCAGGGCTCGTCAAACTGAGGGGTCACACTGCTCGTTTTACCACCGATGCCGTAGTACCCATCAGAAATATTTTTGTCTGCCATCGCCTGGAATTTTGCTATGGTTGCAGAGGATGTTTTTTCATAAATAGGAACAGCTACCGTTCCCTGTTCATGGATAATGAATTGTTTGTCAAACTGATAGGCTTTCTCATAGGTGTCTAAAGGATCTGTGGCATATTTCCCGTTAAATAGCTCGTAAAACTGAGTAATGGCATAATCGCATATGCCAAGGTTGAGTTCTGCCAAAATGGTTTCAACATCATTGCTTATCAGCATAGAACCACCTTCCAGATTTTGTGCCAGTTTTCCGACCAGCTTTTTTGCCCCTTTTGTCCATCTGCATTTGTGTTTAAATTTTGGAATTGCCTGATCTACAAATTCATAAAATGTATGAATTTGGGCAAAAGGAGCAATCACTCCCTGCAGTTTATTTTCAATGATATAATTACAGGCGAACTGGAAGGTCAGATTTCCAACTTTGCCTTCTTTTCTATCTTTCGTCAGCCAGCATCCTTTTTGTAACTGTTTTCTATCTGTAGCCAGCTCATACATTTCCAGGCTGGGAAACTCTCCATGAGACGCTGCTACCATTGTTTTACTTCCATTAGTGAGAAAATCATACATTAAAGCTACATAATCAATTCCTAAAGCATTGATCTTAGGGAGTATGACGGATATTTTCTCGTTGTCGATACTGATAAAACGACTATCGAATTCATCATAATGTACTGAACCGGAGATCAATTTTCCTGTTGCTGTATTGAGATTTATTTTTTTTATTGAGATTTTACCGGTATCGGCAGATTCCCGGGAAAATCCGACAAATTCATTATTATAGATCAGCATCATTTTAGGAAATATTTTTCCACCGATAAATACTCTTTCTATTAAACCCATTTGACCGGGAGCGCGATCAGAAAAGAGATTGGCATTGATCCATTTTCCTTTTCCATTCCCTTTTTTTGATGCTCTATTGGCTTTTCGTATTTTATAAAAGAATTTTACATAATCGGGTTCTACTGTGTTGAATCCGCTTTCTGCTTTTTCTAATTTAACAAAGTAATACTTTGAATTCATCAAAGGTAATAATGCAACCCCGTCATTCATAAATATTCCCTCGGATAATATATCTATGACAACGTGTTGAAATTTTTCATTTCCATTGATCTTTTTGATCTTCAAATAATTATCTTCCATCAGAATAGCTGTTTTTTCAATTCATAATGATGAATGTATATTTTGTCTGTTCTGTTGTGATCTCATATAGCCACCCATTGAGTACAGATTCTTTTTTCTCATTATAGCAGGTATAAGCCCTTATATATAGGATATTATTTTCCTGTTTTACATAATTGCTGCATGAGATTTTCCCTATTGGTTTGAGTCTGTTTTTTCGCAAGAAATCATTTAATCCAACAATTCTTATAGCATTAGCTCTGCCATAGCCCTCCACTTTACCTTTGAATCTGACCTTTGATACTTTTACACGGATTATTTTATCATGTATTTCTTCATTCAGAGGGGATAGATGAACAACCTTGTTGTTTAATAGGGTAATGCTATCAATTTTCTGAGAAAATAACACGAAAGGGAATATAAGATATAAAAATAATATGATCTTTTTTGTCATCATTTTTTCTGTTTTATCGCTTTAGGTATTGCCACACTCTCTCTTATGGTGGATACTACATAGGTAAGTCCGTTGCCATAGGAACTTCGCACATCCGTCTGCCCAATGAGTGCAGGTTTATTACATAGGCAGTAAAGCTTATTGTGTGCAGAGGTTCCAACCTCCAATACCGCTTTTGAAGTCCCCACTGCATTGTCATAAAAATGGAAGTAATTTCCTTTGCTGTCTGAACCCATTCCCACAATGACCACAAAATGGTCCGTAATCCCATCAGGATTGATATATTCTTTTCTCGCCTTTTTTATCCTGTCATCTACATCATCGATTCCTACCGTTACAGGGTGTCCACTTTTCAATGCTTTTTTTATATATTCTACTCCTGCATTAAATTCTGCTTTATGGTAGTTGAATGTATAAACTTCTTCCTTTTTCTTCGGATGAGTAGCTGTTGCTATTAAATGTCTTTTTCCACTTTCTCTGTATCCTGCATTGGATAATTGTTTATTGGTTGCCGTATGACAATCAGTTGTATAGCCCACAAATTTTTCAGCAGGGATTACAGCTGCTACTGTTTCCCAGGCATTACAAGGACATTCTTCGACTGTTAAAACCTCTTTGAGAAGAGATCCGTAAGGGTCTTTAACGGTATATGTATTATTATCTGCCATAGATTGATTAAATGTTTTTACTAACCTCTATTTTTTCTTTTAATTCGGCAAATCCGTCTTTATTGACATTTCCGGCAAAAGATACGTCTTCTTGTTTCCCATCTATATTTTTTTCAACAATAACTTCAACAGTTTCTCCTTCTTCATAATTTCTGGTTTGTACCAATAAACTTACTTTACTGCCATAATAGGCGCTGTCAATATTGTTTTCCATCTCTGCATCCATCCATTTCGCGTTTACAATCTGTTTTTCTTTGGTATAATCAAATTCTCCGTTGGCAGGAAGTTTATTCATTTGCGGAGCTTTATATTCAATCTTATCCTTAGCGGTCAGTAATGAATTGGCTCCATACACATGCATTCTGTCTCTTGCACCAAACTCAGTTTGTCCATCCGTATAGCCAATGAACTTTTCTTTTCCATATAGGTCTAGATACGCTTTGGCGGATATTTCAGTATTGGTTCCGGCTGAAATAATGGTCTTTTTGCCACTATCCTGACTTATTTCTTCTTTTGCGATGATTTTAATGTTCTGCCCGATACTCGTTTCCATGTTTTTGCCAGCTCTGGTCTCAATGTTCTCTTCAATATCAAATTTCAGATTCTTTGATTTTATGGTGATGGTTTCAGGAGCTGTAATATTGATATTGCTCCCTTCAGTATCAAATTGAAGGACATTGCCGCTTTTATCCGTCAGCAAAATACTTTCATCTTCTGTAAATACCAGACGGTGCCCACTTCTTGTCTGAAGAGATTTCACACGGTTGTCCATGCCACCTCCCAATCCAACGCCACCGTGAAACATTCCACCCATTGCGAAAGGAAAATCAGGATTATGGTATTCGAATCCTACCATCACCTGGTCCCCAATTTCAGGAACGGCAACAAATCCTCTGTTTTGGCTTACAATGTCTGTTCCTCCGGCATCAGGGCTCATCATTCTGATAAAATGAGTAGTATCGTTCAGTTGCCAATCAAATTGTACCTGTATTCTTCCCTGGTTCAGTGGATCGATATTGGAAATTACTGTGGCTATCTGAGGTTCGGCTTTAGGAATCATAAATTCAGGTTTAGGCATGAATCCTGTACCTTCAGCTATAGCTTCAAAACTTCCTGTATAGTACCCTCTGGCATCCACTTCATGGTTGGCTTCCGTAATCATCAGCGTGGTAAAATGTGAGGTTTCATTGTTGCTTTGCTTCCTCATATCGAGGTTTGCAACACAGCCAATATAAAGAAAAGGAAGTGATGTATTTCCCAATACCGTAAAAACTTCTACCGCCTTACTTCCCCTTGCACTTTTCTGAGAGTCATCCACATCCATAAACATATTAGCATTGATAGGAGTGGGAGTCAGTGATCGTGTCCTGAAAATATCTGCATTCAGTTGATAGGCTTTGGCTGACAGGTCTCCAAGATGTTTTATAGTATGATCCGAGCCTTGCATTTTAGCATGATTGCTGCTGTTATAGCCAAAATATTCAGGTTTTATGTGAGTAGCTTTTAACTCTACCTGTACATCTGTAGCATTACTTCCGTATGTAAGATTGATAGGTTTTTCATTAGGAGGAAGCTTTCCGAAGTGCAAGATGTAGCCATCATAATAAAACTGTTCTCCATAAGCTTCTGCCAGCCTTGCAAGATAATTGTAATGCGTCTCACAATACTGTGTGCTGTAATTGATGTAACTTTTATTCTGTGTATCTACCCGGAAATCAAATTGACTTGATTCAAGAGTTTCTTTGAAAATTCTGTCTGCAATAATGTGGGTATTGACGGATTGGCTGCCTCCAAAGCTTTGAGTATGGGGTGCTGAATCCATCAGAATAGTAGGACTGTATCCCTTAAGTGCAATATTTCCCAGACTCATTTTTTCCTGACAGAAGGCAACTTTCGTAATGACCCCTACAAAAGTTCTCTCAGGGCTTTCGTGTTCAGGATCTTTATATCTGAAAGTTACGGTGAGCCGTTTTCCCAGAAACTGTTGTGCGCCCTCAAGGTTATGATCCTGGATTTCTTCCAAAGAATCATGCGCTAATATCAATTCAAAGCTATGATGCTTTCTTGCACTCTGTTTTAAGCGAAAATGTTTAAATCTACTGATTGTTTTACCATCAGCAACAATATCCAGCCTGACAACCCGGTTGATCCCTGCGATGTCATTCTCCGATATTCTTTCAGAATTCGAAATAATTCTCTTCATGTTGCTTTGCGTTTTTTGTGTTATTTCACTAAAATTAGACAAATATATTTCTGATTATCCGTTTATGCACCTGTTATATTCGCAATTACTAGTCTGTCAAAGAGTTTGTCTCCAAAATACCGTCTGTTTAATTTGTAAATAAACTCGTTGAGATACA
>LAZY01000029.1 GCA_001013295.1 Chryseobacterium indologenes
TGCTTTTTTGACTTATATCTTCTTTTTTCCAAGATATTTTTTTAAAAATCAAAATATCGAAATCTTTTTTCTATGAAATACAAAAAAGAGACTGTCCTTTTGAGACAGCCTCGTTTTTTTTGCTTTTAAATGTATCGAAAAATGTGATCTGCTTTATACGATCTGAACAGTTTCTTTAATGCTGTTCATCACAAAGATGCTTTTGGTTTGTCCGATTCCTTCAATCTCTGAAAGCTTGTTGATGAAAAACTCATGAAATTCATCCATATTAGGCGCCAGGATCTTAAGCATAAAATCAAAATCTCCACTGATGTTGTAAAACTCAACCACTTCTTTCAGTTTGCTGACTTCCTCAATGAATTTTCCTGCAGTTTTTTTATTGTGGACATTCAGAGCAATCATACAAATGACCATCATTCCTTTATTTACTTTTTTACGGTCTACTACAGCTGTATATTCTTTGATGATTCCCTGTTTTTCCATCCGTTTGATACGCTCGTGGGTAGGAGTGGGGCTCAGATTGATTCTTGCGGAAATATCACGGACACTCATTTTAGCGTCTTTTTGAAGTAATCTTAAAATCGATAAGTCTTTTTCGTCCGGAGTATAATTTTCTGTTGCCATTTTGTTCTGTTTTTATAGATTGTGATTCGTGGTTTTAGTTGTTTTGTTCTTTATTTGTATGTTTTGATTTTATTTTGTTCCAAATTTAAGGTTAAATTTTTATATACGTTCTGTTAATTTTAATTTTGCAGGAAATTTGAATATATGGATACAAGGAAGAATGTAATATTAATTTTAGCATCGGTTGGAACTTTTGTAGAGGCGTTGGATATTGCCATTATTAATTTGACTATTCCTTCTATTCAGCAGCAGTTTCAGATTGGAGCAGAGACGGTTCAGTGGCTTCAGACCCTTTATGTTTTGTTCTTCGGAGGATTTCTGATCATTGGTGGAAAACTTTCTGATCAGATCGGAAGAAAGAAAATGTTCTTATGGGGAGCTTTGATCTTTATGTTAACCTCATTAGGGGCTGGATTATCCGGGAGTTTTGAGGTACTGGCGATATTCCGGGCTCTTCAGGGATTGGGGGCGGCATTCGTAATGCCATCAGCATTGTCGATCGTAACCAATACTTTCAGAGGGGAGCAGGAGCGGAATCGTGCAATAGGTATTTTCAGCTCATTTGCTGCAATTGGCTCAGGAAGCGGTCTTTCCGTGGGTGGAATTATCAGTACATACCTGAGCTGGCATTGGGTGTTTCTTATTAATGTGCCGATTCTTTTCATCACATTGATATTGTCCTATTATTATCTGCCTTCAGATGAGAAAAATGAAACCACTCAGAAAACAGATCTTGTCTCTGGAATACTGATGGTGTTTGGGCTTTTAAGCTTGACTTACGGAACCCATGAATTAGTTCATATCAAAGATCAGCCATTGCTTGTGGCGGGTTCTCTGATTCTGGCTGTGTTGCTTCTGGTGGTTGTATATTATAGATTGAAATCTGTGGCAGAACCATTGTTTGATTTAAAGCTTTTTAAGCACAGATCATTAGTTGTTTCCAATGCTGCATTCTTCGCGTTGGGGGCGTTTTTCATCGGATTCCTGTTTCTGATCTCCCTGATGCTTCAGAAAGATATGGGTTATAGTGCGGCTTCTGCAGGATTGATGCTGGTTCCTTTCAGTATTGTATCTGCATTGACGGCAAAATTTATCCTTCCTCATGTGTCAAAACGTTTCAGCTCTTCTCAAATGGGTGTTTTAGGATGGTTATTTATGCTTACAGGAGGGTTGTTGTTGCTGACTTCAGTGTATACCGGGCATCCGCTAACTTTAGTATTATTGGGAGCAGCGTGTATTTCAGGAGTGGGAATGACGTTCTGTTTTACAGCACTTTCAGTAATGGGAATTCAGGATGTAGAACCTGTAAATTACGGATTGGCATCAAGTTTGAGTTCTACAAGTTACTTTCTGGGAGCAGGGATCGGATTGTCATTTATGACTTTAATGAGTCAGGTGTTTCCTTCGGAATTTGCAGTAGGAAGTCTTAATCTGATTATTTTGATAGGGTACGCCCTTTCAGCACTCGGAATGTTATTCTATTTTATATTGAAAAGCTTAAAAGTGAAACAGACAAAAATAGCCGTTTCATCATAAGCGGCCTTAAAATTACACAAACTATATGATAAGGAATCGGTACTTGATGTATCGGTTCTTTTTTTATAAAGACAAATTGAACAATTTTTTCACTTCAGCGTATTACGAATCCGAAAACCAGGATTGCCTGTACCGAATCAATTTTCAATCGATCTGGTGAAGCGCACAAATAGCCATGGCTTCATCAGCGACAAAGTCGCACTTCTTAGCTCCCTTAAAAATATAACATAAAGAATAAAAATCTTTGCGTTTCAAAAAATAATCTTCTCCCTAAAAAATAAAAATTCCTTTCCTCCCTCTTTCTCTTTAATCAGTATCTTTGCCCTTTTACTCAATATCATGAAAATACAAGTCATCAGTGATCTTCATCAGGAATTCGGAAGTACGGAATTATGTTTTGATAATTCAGATGTTGTTGTTCTGGCGGGAGATGTCAATCTGGGGACAAAAGGAATAGAATGGATTAAAAGTAAAATCACGGATAAACCGGTAATCTATGTTCTTGGGAATCATGAATATTATAAAGGTTCCTATCCGAAAACACTCAATAAAATTAAGTCTGCAGCCGAAGAATCCAATGTCTTTGTCCTTGAAAATTCCTTTGTAGATGTGGAAGGTGTCCGTTTTCACGGAGCGACATTATGGACGGATTTTTCTCTCTTTGGTAACCCGGTGAAGTATGGGATGATTTGCCAACCCCTGATGAATGACTATAAAATGATCAAGCGTGATCCCTCGTATTCAAAAATGAGAACGATGGATACCTTTAAAATTCATCAGTTTTCCAAAACATGGTTACAGGAAAGCCTTGAAGAATCAAAAGGTCTGAAAAATATAGTCGTTACCCATCATGCACCGAGTTTGCAATCTGTACCGGAGCATTATAAAGAAGATCCGTTAACCGCTGCTTATGCCTCCAATCTGGAAGAAATGATCCTTGAATATCAGCCTTTATATTGGATTCATGGTCACATCCATACCCCGTGCAGATACAGTATTGGAAAAACAGAAATCATTTGCAATCCTCACGGATATATTGATGAAAAATACAATGGATATAATAAAGAACTGATTATCGAAATTATCTAGACTAGAGAAGCGTAAAAATAGGAAACAAGAAAATCATCCAGATTAGCAAGTTTCCTCTTTGCTCTCTTCTCTCTTTCATCCTCCTTTACCTCCGCAGCTTCCTTTTGCTCTTTCTCTCTTTAGCAATTTCGCCCTCTCGGCTTTCTTTGCCTTCTCAGTCTCCCTTGTCTTTCCTCCCTTTAGCAATTTCACCCTTTCCCAACTATTTACTACCTTCGTATTCCCAATCTCTTTTCAATGCCTAAAAAACGCCAACCAGAACCCGATTTTGTTTCACAGTTAGCTTTTGAAGAAGTTCTTTCCCAGGTTGAATTTGATCTCAGAATTCAGGAGTTTGTGGTGATGGAAATCGATAGAACCAACTATATCATAAAACCGAATATTCCGTACCGTTCAGACTACTTCTGTATTTTTATGGTACAAAAGGGAAGTGTAAGTTTCAGGCTTGATGACAGGAGTTATGAGGTGTTTAAGGGAGATATTGTTTTTTGTCCCATGGCAGAAACATTCTGGGTGGATCATATTGCGGATGATTACCATGCGAAATACATTTTCTTTTCCGTTGATTTTATTTCTCAGGCGGGGTTTAATTACAAATCTAATAATGTACTGAAGAGTCTTTCATCAGATCCTACTCATATTGTACGCAACGAACCGGATCTCTACAGGAGAATGGATTTTCATTTGGATGAACTGAAAGCTTTGAATAATAAAGAAAAAGATAATTATTACTTTAATGAAATGATCTGGCATCACTTCTCTCTGGTGATCTATGAAATTGACAACTATTTCAAAAAGATTGAAAAGCCGCATCTGGTTACGCATAGAGAAGATGAGCTTACCACCAGTTTTTTCAAGCTTGTTCAGGAATACTTCAAAGAAGAGCATAATGTTCAGTTTTATGCCGATAAATTGTTTATCAGTCGTAAATATCTTACCAAGGTTATTAATAAAACTACATTCAAATCACCAAGGGATATTATTCATCAGGTTTTGGCGGTAGAGGCCAGGCTGCTGCTCAAGAACCCGAATTTAAATGTTAATGAAGTCGCTGTACAGTTGAAATTTTCAGATCAGGCGTCTTTCAGTAAATTTTTCAAGAAACACACTGGCAGATCACCTTTGGAATACAGAAAGGATGATTTATATTGATTGTGAGTCAGTTATTGATTTTGATGTCTTTTTGCTAAATTTCACCGCTTTTTCGATTCAAAATACCGAATATTGTCATTTATATTGTCTATAAATGATATTTCTCATGTTTTCGAAAATTAGGAGTCTTTCTGACAAAACAAGGAGTTTTTCGAATAATTCGATTCAATTTTTTTCGTTCGAATTTTGTGCGGAAAATTAAAAAGGACTATTGTTATGCAAAGATTTTTTATTCAGAAATCAACCTTACTTTTCCTCTCACTCATCGTCTTGGCGGGATGTAGGAAAAACAACTCAAACCCATCTTATCAGCAACAGGCACCTGAACTTCCTGTAGAAATAGTACAACAAGGAGACGCTTCTGTTTCCAGAGAATATGCAGCATCCGTAGAAGGGGTTTCCAATGTGGAAATCAGACCTCAGGTAACAGGCTATTTAAGCAAAATTTTTGTAGATGAAGGGGATTTTGTAAGAGCAGGGCAGGTTCTGTTCAAAATTGAAGATCAGGTTTTTCGTGAGCAGCTGAAAAGTGCTCAGGCGGCATTGATCACGGCTCAGGCAAATCTTTCAACATCTAAAATTGATCTCGATAGAAAAAAAGAACTGTTTAGAAACAAAATGGTTTCAGACATTCAGGTGAAAGAAGCGGAAGCAGCTTATAATGCCGCAAGAGGGGCAGTAAGCCAGTCAACCTCATCCATCGAATCGGCAAAGATCAATCTTAATTTTTCAACCATTAAAGCGCCGGTGAGCGGATTTATCGGAAGATTTAACTACCGTCTGGGAAGCTTGATGACACCGGGGAATCAGGAACCGATTACATTACTCTCAGATATTCATCAGGTTTATACTTATTTCAGTCTGAGTGAAAATGATTTTAATAATTTCCAAAAACAATATGCAGGAATCAGCATCGATGAGGTAATCAAAAATACTCCTGCCGTTTCACTGTTACTTTCCGGGGGTGAAAAATATACGGAGAAAGGGAGAATTGATGCGGTAGAAGGACAGTTTAACAAAACTACCGGAGCTATTACTCTAAGAGCAAAATTTGACAACCCAAAGAATGTTTTGAGAAGCGGAAATACCGGGAAGATCATATTGGATCAGTTTTACAGTAAAGTTGTTTTACTTCCGATCGCTTCCACCCGAACGATCCAGGATAAGGTTTTCGTATTTACCATCAAGGGCGGAAAAGCAGAAATGCTTCCTGTTGAAGTGAATGGAAAGGCAGGGGATCATTTCATCGTTTCCAAAGGACTGAAAGCCGGGGATCAGTATATCGTTTCCGGTTTCGACAGACTGCAGCCGGGAACTCCTGTAGTGGCGCAAAAGAAAAATGCTCAACAGAAAAAATCGTAAGAAGAAATCATGTTAAAGAAAATTATAAAAAGACCCGTACTGGCAACGGTTATTTCCGTGTTGCTTGTTATTCTGGGGATTGTCGGCATGGTCAGTCTGCCGATTACTAAATTTCCGGACATTGCCCCGCCTACCGTAATGGTAACGGCAGTCTATCCGGGAGCCAATGCTGAAACTATTGCCAGATCTGTGGCTCCGCCGCTGGAAAATGCGATCAATGGTGTGGAAAATATGGATTACATTACTTCTACGGCGAGTAATGACGGTACCTTAAATATTACCGTAATTTTTAAGTTGGGAACAGATCCCGATCAGGCGGCTATCAACGTTCAGAACAGGGTAGCTCAGGTGACCAATCAGATGCCGGCAGAGGTGATACAGGCCGGGATTACAACGCTGAAGAGACAAAACAGTATGATTGCGATGGTTTCGCTGACCAGTAAAGATGGTTCAATGAGTGATCTCTTTCTGGAAAACTATGCGAAGATCAATATTGTACCGGAACTGAAGAGAGTAAAAGGAGTAGGAGATGCAATGGTGTACGGGAATAAAGATTACTCTATGCGGATCTGGCTTGATCCGAATAAGCTGACTTCCTATAATCTTACGCCCTCCGATGTTTCCCGTGCGATTCAGGCTCAGAACCTGGAAGCAGCACCCGGAAGACTGGGCGAAAGAAGTAAAGAAGTGATGGAATATGTTCTCCGGTACAAAGGAAAGTTCACAGAACCTGAGCAATATGAAAATATTACCATTAAAGCATTGAGCGATGGTTCTGTTTTGAAACTGAAAGATGTTGCTAAGGTAGAATTTGGGGCTTATAGCTATACCGTTTCTTCCAATTTCAACAAGAAGCCTTCCGTGACGATGGCGATCTTCCAGATGGCAGGATCGAATGCCAATGAAGTACAGATTGCCCTTCAGGAAAGAATGAAAGAACTGGAAAAATCGTTTCCGGCAGGAATGGATTATGAAATTCCCTATGCCACGAAAGAAGCATTGGACCAGTCGATAGAACAGGTAATTCATACGCTGATAGAAGCATTTATCCTGGTATTCATTGTGGTGTATATTTTCCTTCAGGATTTCCGTTCCACTCTGATTCCGGCGATTGCGGTTCCGGTATCTATCGTAGGGACATTTTTCTTTATGAAGGTCTTCGGATTCTCCATCAATATTCTGACCTTATTTGCATTGGTACTCGCCATCGGTATTGTAGTGGACGATGCCATTGTAGTCGTAGAAGCGGTGCACGCCAAGATGGAGCATAAAAAACTGAACCCGAGAGCGGCAACAATGTCTGCAATGAGCGAGATCACAGGCGCTATTGTTTCCATTACCCTGATCATGTCTGCGGTGTTTGTTCCGGTAGCCTTTATGAGCGGTTCTACAGGATTGTTTTATCAGCAGTTTGCTTTGACGTTGGCCATTGCGATTGTGATTTCAGCGGTGAATGCCTTGACGCTGAGCCCTGCATTGTGTGCCTTGTTTTTGAAACAGCATCATGGCGGAGCCCATGAAAAAATGAACTTTAAAGATCGTTTCTTTGCCGGATTCAATGCCGGTTTTAATAAACTGACTTTCCGATATGGAAAAGCAGTATTATTCCTTTTAAAAAGAAAATGGATCGCATTCGTTATGATTGTAGCTTTTGGGGGACTGTTTGCATGGATGTCTATGACCACTCCTAAAGGATTTATCCCGGACGAGGATCAGAGTTTCATTATTGTAACAGCCAATCTGGCTCCGGGAGCTTCCAAAGACCGAACTTCAAAAGTAGTTTCCGATACCGAAGATCTTTTGATGAAAAATCCGGCAGTGGAAAAAGTAATTTCAGTAGACGGACTCAACTTATTCAGTGGTTCAATGTCTTCTTCAGCGGCTTCCATTTTCGTTAAATTAAAAAAATCAGGCGAAAGAGGTGCTGTCAACAACATTAATGATATTATCGGCCAGACTCAGGGGGCGCTTTCACAGGATAAAAGAGCCAATTTCCTGGTGATCAATACCCCAACGGTTGATGGTTTCGGGAATACCAGTGGGATGGAGCTTGTGCTTCAGGACCGTACCAATGGTGAACTTCAGAATTTAGGAAACATTTCTTACGGAATGATGGGAGCTTTGATGCAGAGACCGGAAGTTGCCGTTGCATTTACAACATTTGATGTGACCTATCCTCAGTTTGAGGTGCTTGTAGATGAAGTGAAATCTGCCCAGCTTGGAGTGAATGTTTCCGATGTGCTAGGGGTAATGCAGGGGTATTACGGAAGTATCCAGGCTTCGGATTTCAACAGATTCGGGAAATATTACAGAGTATTGGTACAGTCGAGTCCGGAGATGAGACAGGATAAAGAATCGTTGAATGGTATTTTCGTTAAGAATAATCTCGGTCAGATGGTTCCTGTCAATACATTAGTGAGCCTGAAGCAGGTAACCGGTGCTGAGGTAGTAGACCGTTTCAACCTTTTCAATTCATCCAATCTTACAGTGATGGCTGCTCCGGGATATAGTACAGGGCAGGCTATGGCGGCGGTAGAGGAAGTGAGCAGGCAGGTACTTCCTCCGGGATATACTTATGATTATAAAGGAATGAGCCGTGAAGAGGCAGGTTCCGGTTCACAATCGGTGATGATTTTTGGATTGTGTATCGTGTTCGTGTTCTTTCTACTGTCTGCACAATATGAAAGTTACATCCTTCCGCTGGCGGTGCTTATCGCTATTCCGGTAGGTTTATCAGGAGTCTTTGTAGGGATTACGTTTGCGGATCTTTCCAATAATATTTATGTACAGATTGCTTTGGTGATGCTGATCGGACTGCTGGCAAAGAATGGTATCCTGATCGTGGAATTTGCCATTCAGAGACGTAGAGCAGGGAAGAGTCTTATTGCTTCTGCAGTGGAAGGGGCAAAAGCACGTTTACGTCCTATCCTGATGACCTCTCTGGCTTTCATTACCGGTTTGCTTCCCTTGGTGTTTGTAGTAGGTCCGTCTGCATTGGGGAATCATTCTATCGGGTATGCTGCCGTTTCAGGGATGCTTTTCGGAACGATCCTGGGAATCTTTGTAGTTCCGGTTCTTTTCGTGGTGTTCCAGGCATTGCATGAGAGAATCAACGGAAAAGTGGTAACAGATGCAGACTGGGAGTATTAATTCAAATGATTTTAAAAATGAAAATTAAAAATATAGCATATATCGCCTTCATTTCAGGAACGGCAATTTCGTGTAAGGTTCAGAAATACGAGCGGCCTGAAGTGAAGATGCCTGAAGCTTTCAGAAGCGACAGCACGGTGGCGGAACCCAATGAAAATATGGCTAAGATCAGCTATAAAGATTTTTTCAAAGATCCTGTTCTGGTAGGTTTGATCGATAAAGCCATGGTGCAGAATAATGACCTGCAGATTGCTTTAAAACAGATCGAATTTGCTTCATTGGCCTATAATCAGAGCAAATGGGGAAATGTTCCTGTCATCAGTGCCGGAGCTAATGCCAATATCAACCGTCCTTCGGATAACAGTATGAACGGAATGATGGCCGGACAGTTTATGGGAAAAAGGTATATGGAAGATTATACGGCATCGGTGAATATTTCCTGGGAAGCGGATATTTGGGGGAAGATCAGAGGAAGAAAAGAGCAGGCGCTGGCAGAATATCTTAAAACTCAGGAAGCAGGAAAAGTCGTAAAAACGCAGCTTGTAGCCACTGTAGTGCAGGGGTATTATAATCTGCTGATGCTGGATACCCAATTGGAGATTACAAAATCCAATTTGATCTATGCCGATAACACCCTGAAATTCCTGACGAAACAACAAGAACTCGGTTTGACGACGGCTTTGGCAGTACAGCAGCAGGAAATTGTAAAAGATCAGATCCTTAAATCAATTCCGGCTATAGAAAGTTCTGTTACCATTCAGGAAAATGCTCTAAGTCTACTGACGGGCTCTATGCCTGGTAAGATTGAAAGAAGTGCAAGCCTGAATACGGTACAGTCTCCGGATCATATTTCGGCTGGATTTCCGTCTGAATTATTGAGTTACAGACCTGATGTGAAAACAGCTGAACTAGAGGTAAGAAAAAGTGCCGCTGCTATTCATATTGCCAAAATGAATATGTATCCTTCCCTGAATATTACCGCACAGGGCGGAGTGAATGCTTTCCAGGTCAGTCAGTGGTTCAGTATTCCCGGGTCTCTTTTCGGGATGGCTGCCGGAGCGATTGCACAGCCTATTTTGAATGGTAAGCAACTGAAAACACAGTACGAACAATCAAAAGTACTGGCTGATCAGGCGGAAATGGGTTTTAAGCAATCTGTTTTGAAAGCGGTAGGAGAGGTGTCTGATGCTTTGGTGCAGATTCAAAAGTTGGAAGAACAGCAGAAAATTGCTGAAGGACTGGCTGTAAAATCAGGAGAAGCTGTAAAGAAAGCTGATTTGTTATTCAAATACAATTCTGCCACTTATGTAGAGGTCATTATAGCACAAAGCAATAAGTTACAGGCAGAACTGGAACTGGCTTCTCTGAAAGCTCAGCGACTGAATGCGATAACGGCGCTTTACCGATCTGTAGGTGGCGGATGGCAATAAAGTAAAACCGAATCTGCTTCGTCTTTAATGATGAAGCAGGTTTTTAATCCATTATCATTATGAAAACAAATATACAAGAGGGCATCATTCTTATTCCGGATTTCAGCGGATTTACAGAATTTGTATTCAATACGAAGCTGTATACCGGAGAGTATATTGTACGGCAGTTGCTTTCTACACTGATTGATGTGAATGATCAGTATTTTGAAATTTCTGAGATTGAGGGGGATGCCATTTTATTTTACCGTTATGATGATAACCCGTCTTATCAAAGTATCTCACGGATACTCTGGAAAATGAGAACTGCATTCAACAGGAAGATTGCGGAACTCAGCAAAAGTTTAAGTACAACTATTGATCTGTCACTCAAATTTATTGTTCATTATGGCTCATTTTCACAGTATAATATCGGGAACTTCAGAAAATTATACGGAAAAACAATTGTGGAGGCGCATCAGCTATTGAAAAACGGAGTGGCAGAGCAGCCTTCCTATGCGCTTTTCAGTAATTCATTTCTGGAGAACAGTCAGCATAAAGAACCAGATTTTAATAAGGATAAATTTCATCTGCCTGAAGTAGGGGTTATCCATTATTTTGAAAGTATAAACTAGCCTATTTTTTAATATTATTCCTTGTAAATTTGCTATTGCTAGTGGCCCGGGTGAGATCCGGGCTTTTTTTTGTTGTATGGGATAATTTTCTTTAAATAAATTTAAATTATGAATAAAATGTTCTTTTGGTTTATTCGTTGTGAATAAATTTAAAAAATAACATATTTTGTGATGCTGTTTTTGTTGTTTTTGAATTTATGTTAAGTTGAAATATTTCTACATTGCTGGTCTATAGAGGATTATTTATATTTTTTTTACAAATTGGTGTAACAAATCTGCCGTATAAGTGGTCTTATAGAAAAAACTATAATTTCACATGAAAATAATCTTATTTCCAATAGCAATATTAACAGGTTCTTTAGCACTGGCTCAGACTCAGGCTGCGAAAGATACTGTAAAGGCTCAGGCAAAAGAAATAGAGGGCGTTACCCTTGTTGCCAGAAAGCCTACAGTAGAGTCTAAAATAGACAGAACCGTTTTTAATGTAGCCAATAGTTCTATTGTGGCTGGAAATACAACCTGGGATGTTCTCAGAATGACCCCTTTAGTAAGTATTGATAATAATGATGCTGTAAAAGCAGAAGGACAAACCGTAACGGTGTATATCAATGACAGAAAATCTGTTTTCACAGGAAAAGAACTGAAAGAGTACCTTAAGACCATTCCTGCAGATAACCTGATGAAGATTGAGGTGATCACCAGCCCGTCTTCACGCTATGAAACTTCCGGATCCGTAATCAATATTGTACTGAAAAAGAGAGATGATGAAGGACTGAAAGGAAGCATCTCACTGAACAACAGACAGAGTACCAAAAACTCACAATATACGAATTTCAATCTTAATTATCATAAGAAAGGTTTCACCCAAACCTTTATCGGAAGTTATAGTGACGGATTTTATGTTCAGAAAAGCGAAACTACGGATACCCGATATAAAAATAACAAGATCACCCAGTTCAGCATGCAAAATGAGATGAGAAATCAAAGTCCTTCTCTTTCTTCTACTTCAGAATTTGAGATCAATGAAAAGAATAATATCGGATTAGTTGTAGAGTATTCTCAAAACCGAAGTTTATCTTTTGCAGAGTCAGATGGGAGTTTATCTATGGATGGTGTGCTGCAGGATGCTTTCCATCAGACTCAGAATACATGGGGATTCAGCCGTAACCTGGGAACCAATGCATTTTATAAATACTACGATAAGGAAAAAAATAGAATTCTAGATGTTAATTTAGGAAGCAATTATTCGAGCTATAATAATGATAATTTAATTGACAAGCAGGGAATGACCAAAAACCAGCAGCTGGGAATCATTAACAGCAATGAGATGCGTAATTATTACCTGAAAGTGGATTATACGCAGCCACTGGGTAAGTCCGGGGGAACTATTGAAGTAGGAGGGAAAACAGAATTGAATAATCATGTTATTCCCAACAGTCTTTATGGAACCAGTTTAAATGACCCCGGTTCAGAGTTTTATTCCCTTTCCAAAAATGATCTGTTTCATTATGAAGATAAGTTAGGTTCCTTATATGCGAATTACAGCAAAACCTTTTTTAAGAAACTGGAAACTAGGATCGGAATCCGCTATGAGTATATCGATTATAAAGTAAGACAGGATGTGGCAGGTACGGAAAGAAAAGATTCATATGGAAGTTTCCTTCCCAATTTATTACTGAAATATAGCTTTTCAGACAAATTTGATTTGAGCCTTACCTATAACCGCAGCATCTGGAGACCATGGTATGCGGAATTTAACCCTTTTCTTGTTCCTGAAATTAATGGAACCTATTCCAGAGGTAATTTATACTTAAATCCTAACCCGAACGACCGCCTTTATCTGAAATTCGGGATTTTGAAGAAGTATTTTATTTCTGCAAGATATATGCATACCAATCAGGATTACTGGACAACGTATGTGACGGAGAACGGAAGAACGGTTTCATTACCAGGGAACTTCGATGGAAAGGTTGAAAAATATTACCTTTTTGCGAATACCAATCAGAATTTCCTGAAAAATAAGCTGAACGTTAATGCCGGATTCGGATGGTACTATATTAATAATAAAGACTTTAATGAGAAGAACCAGTTAGGGGCTAGGGATTATATCAGCTACTGGGGAGCTTCTGCCAATGTATCTTATACCAACCTTTTCAATAAAAACATTAACCTGAGTGCCTGGGTGGAGCTTGCCAACCAGAATAACGGGAATTCATATGCCAATAATACCAATGTTTTCCATAATATTTCGGTCACCAAAATATTCCCGAAAACTCAGATGGAGCTAAGTATGCAGCTGATGAATATTTTCAAAAGACCTTATGGTGATAATACGACTTACAGCCAGGACGGAACTTTCAGAGACTATTCAAAATGGGACTGGTACGGTGTTTCTCTTACTTTCGTAAAACGTTTCGGAAACCAGAAGGTGAAAGAAAATACCAAAACCGATGTAGAGAAAAATTCCGGAGGTGGAAAATAATTCAAGATTTGTTAGATAAAAATGGGGAGCAGGTTTCAATGGGGAATCTGCTTTTTTATTTACTATTTGTTGAAAAAATATGCAAGAGGATAATTATTAGATTTCAGCACAAAGAAAGCTGATTCGAATGTTTTATTTTAGGAGGCAAAGAAGGACGACTTTGTTGCTGGTGAAGATTTGTGGATATGCATTCGCTTAGAAAGAATCAATGAAATTGATTCAACTCTTTGCTCCCTTGAAATAGTACAGGTTAACATAGAAATCTTTGCGTTAAAAATCTCCAGTAAATTAAGCAGATCTTAAAAATCGATGTACTCTTTTTAATCCTCGAAAAATTCTTCCATATACAAACTCTTAAACCATTAAGAGTATATTAAGTTGTTAAGGACTATTAAAAGACTATTTAAGATAGTCATTAATCAAACGACTTCATTCAAATATATTTGAAGCTTAACTTTTCTTAAAAACTTAAGCCTTCTTAATGGTTCAAAAAAACAGATCTCAAACTGAGACCTGTTTCAATTAATTCTACAAAATTAATTTCAGAACTTAATCACAAAGATTAAGCTTCTTATTTTCTATTGTAAGGTGAATTTCACCTTCGTTTTAATCGCATCAGAAGAATTTCCGATCAAAGCTTCAAAATCTCCCGGTTCAGCCACCCAATCGTGTTTGCCGGTATCAAAATAACTTAAAGCCGTTTTATCGATGGTGAAAGTCACTTCCTTCTGTTCTCCGGGATTCAGATAGACTTTTTCAAAACCTTTCAGTTCTTTTGCAGGGCGTGGAACAGATGATTTCAGATCACTAATATAAAGCTGGGCAACTTCGGCTCCTGCTTTCTTTCCGGTATTTTTAACTGTTACTGTAAAGGTAATTTTATCATTCTGAGAAAGAGTTGTTTTATCAGCTTTTGCCTTTCCAAATTCAAATGTAGTATAGCTCAGTCCATGTCCGAAACTGAAAAGAGGTTTGATGTTTTTCGTGTCGTGCCAACGGTAACCTACCAATATTCCTTCATTATAGGTAATATTGATCGGATTTTTCTGATCTTTACCTTTTCCGGCAGCCAATTCATCTTTTTGTCCGGGATATTCTCCAAGTTGGTGAGCTGAGTTGTCTTCAAGTTTTACAGGGAAGGTGAACGGAAGTTTTCCTGAAGGATTCGCATCACCTGCTAAGATAGACGCAATAGAGTTTCCGGCTTCAGAACCCAGATACCAGGACTGTAAAACAGTCGGAACTTCTTTGATCCAGGGCATTGCTACAGCATTTCCTGAAACCAGAACAACAGCCAGGTTTTTATTGGCTTTTGCAAGAGCAGAAATCACATGATCCTGATTATAGGGAAGTCCATAGCTTTTTCTGTCATTTCCCTCGCTGTCCTGGAAGTCAGCCTTATTCAGTCCGCCTACAAAAATTACATAATCTGATTTTTTGGCCAATTCCACAGCTTCATTCAGTAATTCAGCTTCAGAACGGGTATCTTTTAGATCCTGTCCGGATTTTACCCCATTGTATTCTCCTCCGATATCTCCTACATATCCTCTTGCATACTGTACATCAGCCTGCTTCCCGAATCTGGATCTGATTCCGTCTAAAGGAAGCGTTTCATATTTTACTTTTAAAGAAGAAGAACCACCGCCGACTGTCATGATTTTGATGGCATTTTCTCCGATAACCGCTATCTTTTTTGCTCTATTTATATCGATAGGAAGAACATTTCCCTGGTTTTTTAGCAGAACGATTCCTTCTTCCCCAATTTCTTTTGCAACAGCTTTATGCTCTTCAGAAGCAATATTTCCAAAAGGTTTGTTGCGGTTCATGGTCGTTTTGTAGGCAAGGCGAAGTAATCTGGTTACCTTATCATCAAGTTCTGTAGTCCCTACTTTTCCTGCTTTGATCAGATCGAGATAAGGTTTCGCCAGGTAATAGTTGTCATAGGCATTTTTCGTTCCGGCAGAAAGCCCGTTGGTCCATGATCCGAATTCAAGATCAAGCCCGTTGTGAATGGCATGTTCGGTATTGTTTACGGCTCCCCAGTCCGATACAACCACGCCTTTATAGTTCCATTCCTTTTTTAAAATATCATTTAAAAGGTATTGATTCTGGCTGGCATATTGTCCTTTGTACATGTCATAAGCCCCCATGATCGTCCATGAGTCTCCTTCTGTTACCGCTGCTTTGAAAGGAGGAAGGTAAATTTCATACAAAGTTCTGTCGTCCACATTTACATTGCTGGTATGACGGAACATTTCCTGATTATTGAGGGCAAAATGTTTCACAGAAGTGGCCACCCCATTAGACTGTACTCCTTTGATGTAGGGAACCACCATTTTTGAGGTCAGATAAGGATCTTCCCCCATATATTCAAAGTTTCTTCCATTCAGGGGAGTTCTGTAAATGTTCACTCCAGGGCCCAGAAGAATATCTTTTTTTCTGTATCGGGCCTCTTCGCCTAATGCTTTACCATAGTTCCACGACATTTTCTTATTCCATGTTGCAGATAATGCAGTGAGGGCAGGGTAGGCGATAATAGAGTCGTTGGTCCATCCGGCCTGATCCCATTCGTCCCACATCACTTCAGGACGTACCCCGTGAGGGCCATCAGTGGTCCAGAATTCCGGAATTCCTAATCTTGGAACACCTGGTGAGCTGAACTTGGACTGTGCATGGAGCATGGCCACTTTCTCTTCCAGGGTCATTCTTGATAATGCATCCTGAATACGCTGTTCTACAGGTTTGGATTCATCTAAATAAACGGGTAGGGGAGTATTGGTCTGAGCCATATAAGAAGCAGAAATAAAGGTGAATAAACTTATGATGACGGTTTTCTTTAACATAATGCCTTTCTATTTGATTGAAAACAAAAATAAAGAAAATTTTTTATTATCTCAAATTGAGAAAATAAATTTTTAAAGATAAAAAAACTGCCCGCTTATTGGCAGACAGTTTTACTGTTGTATATTTTTATTGGTAAGAGCAGATAAGAAGAGGATTATAAAAGTAAATCCATTTTCACTCATCCTTCTCCCTCATGCTCTCAAACGCTGTTACCCATCAGTCCCATCCTTTTACAGCTCCTCCTTTGAAAACTTCCAGAGCTTTCTTTTCCACTTCCGGAGACTCGTAGGCTTTGACAAAATTTTTGACTTTCTGACTGTTCTTATTGTCCTGTCTGGCAACGATCACATTCACATAAGGAGAATCTTTATCTTCAACAAGGATACCCTGTTTTTTCTGATCTAGGCCAGCCTGAGCAGCAAAATTGTTATTGATTATACCAACCACAACATCTCTGTCGTCCAGAACTCTTGGGATCTGGGCTCCTTCAATCTCCATGATCTTAAGCTGTTTCGGATTTCCTGTAATATCCGTTACTTTTGGCAGCAATCCGACACCATCTCTCAGTTTCAGCAGGCCGTTTTTCTGTAAAAGAAGCAAAGAACGTCCTCCGTTGGTAGGGTCATTGGGAATCACAATCGTATTGCCTTCCTGCAGTTGGCTGATATTAGTAATCTTTTTGGAATACGCTACAATAGGGTAGACAAATGTATTTCCTACAGGCACAAGCTTATAGCCTCTCTGTTTTGACTGTTCCGTCAGATAAGGAATATGCTGAAATGCATTGGCGTCAATATCTCCGTTGGTTAATGCCTCATTAGGAACTACATAATCATTGAATGGGATAAGTTCCACTTCCAGATTGTATTTATCCTTAGCTACTTTTTTGGCCACTTCAGCCACCTCCTGTTCCGGACCATAAGTGATTCCCACGCGGATAAAGTTCGGATCATCTTTTCTTCCCGAACAGGCACTGAATAGCAATACTCCAGCAGCTAGCAGACCAAAAATTTTTATTTTTTTCATTCTTTTTTATTTAAAGGGTTTTGGGGTGGAGGAGGCGAAGAAAGCTGATATGGCCGAGAAAGTGAAGAGGCGAAATTGTAAAATTGCAAATGGGTGAAGAAGATAAAAAGATCGATGAAATTAATCTCATACTCAATAACCCTCTTACTCTCAAACTTTCCAACTTTCAAATTTGCATCTGGAATTTCAAACTCTACTACCTGTGATCAAAACTTTTTGACAACCTGTCTCCTATAAACTGTATGATGAATACAAGAAGAACAAGTAAGATCAGAACAGTATTCATAATGACAATATCATATCCTATATATCCGTACTGGTATCCAACCTGTCCAAGTCCGCCAGCACCTACAGCACCTCCCATTGCAGAGTATCCTACAAGGGTAATCAGCGTAATGGTTGCATTATTAACTAAAGAAGGAAGAGCCTCAGGAAGCAAAACTTTTCTGATAATCTGTAATGGTGAAGCTCCCAGAGCTCTTGCAGTTTCTATAAGACCGTGAGGAACTTCAATAAGGCTGTTCTCCACAAGTCTTGCAATAAACGGGGCTGCACCTACGCTCAGTGGAACCAAAGCTGCATTCACTCCAATAGATGTTCCGGCCAATACTCTGGTAAAAGGAATCATCCATACAATCAGAATAATAAAAGGGATTGCACGGAAAATATTAACCAGAATGGATAGACTTCTATGATAGAAAGCATTTTCCAGCAGTTGTCCTTTTCTCGTTAAAAACAGCAAAATCCCAACCGGAAGTCCCAGTACAAAACCAAAAAATCCCGACAGAAATGTCATATAAACCGTTTCCCAGGTTCCTTTTGCCAAAAGGGCAATTACTGTATCACTAAGCATATCCTCTTACTGTATTTTGAATTTTATTTTGGTTGAAATAATAAATCGCTTGTTGGTTTTCCTCGGACTCCCCCTGAAGCTGAAGCAAAAGTTTACCAAAATTGGAACTTCCAAGATATTCTACGTCAGCCTTTAAAAGCTTGTAAGGGATTTTATATTGGTTATAGAGTGCTGAAAGAATCTGTTCAACACTGATATTTTCGTTTAGTTCTATTTCGACCAGCGGAAATAAACCTTCTTTTGGTTCTTTCTGCAGTCTGCTGCTGAGTTCCTGTGGCAGGGTCATGATGTCTGAATTTATAAATTGGCGGATGATCGGATTTTCTCTATCCGAAATAATCTCGCTTAAAGTTCCTTTTGTTAATAATTTTCCTTTGTCGATCACAGCCACGTGGTTGCAGACCGCTTTGATCACTTCCATTTCGTGGGTAATCAAAAGGATGGTAATTCCCAGTCTTTGATTAATATCTCTTAAAAGCTGCAGAATAGATTGCGTTGTAGCCGGATCCAGGGCACTGGTGGCTTCATCACAAAGCAGAAGGTGAGGATCATTGGCCAGAGCTCTTGCAATAGCTACCCTTTGTTTCTGCCCTCCTGAAAGGCTTTTTGGGTAATCATTCGCTTTATCTTCAAGGCCTACGATCTTCAATAATTCATTAACTTTTCTGTTGATCTGATCTTTGCTGATATGGTCCAGTTCCAAAGGAAGGGCTACATTATCAAAAACAGTTCTCGAAGAAAGAAGGTTGAAATGCTGGAAGATCATTCCTATCTTTTTACGCTCTTCAGCCAGTTGTTTAGAATTGAGCTTTGTAAAATCTTTTCCATTAATAATGATCTGTCCCTCATCAGGTCGCTCCAGCAGATTGACGGTACGGATCAGGGTACTTTTCCCTGCACCTGAAAACCCGATAATACCTACTATATCTCCTTTTTCTATATTGAGGCTCACCTTATCCAGTGCTTTAAAAGACTGTTTTTTCTGGTGAAATGTTTTTGAAATGTTCTTGATTTCTATCATTCTGATTTTATATCCTGTTTAAATAGGCTGGTATCGTCTGCCTGCTCTGTTAAAAAATCTTCTTAATCTTCTGATTTTGACCTTCGACCGTTTTGAAAGTTTGAAATACTTGGTGACATTCGTTAGAAGTACTCCCAGCAATATGATGAATAATCCATACAGCTGACCTCCATTGATACTCTGGTGAGCGACAATCCAGCCTGCAATCACCGTTACGATAGGATTGATATAGGTATGGGTGCTTACCAAAGCAGCGGGTTTCACGGACAACAGCCAAATGTACGACAAATAAGCGACTATTGATCCAAAGAAGATCAAAAATAAGACCCCAAACCATGCCGATAACGGAACAGCGGATACCGAAAAATCAGTCCATTCTTTCCTGAAAAAAGCAATCATAAATGAGGCCGCTCCCGCTACTATAAGCTGTTGTGCGATATTCATAAAAGTAGATTGTGAGGCCGGATTTTTCTTTGAATATAAAGAACCGAGCACCCATGCTATGGAACTTAGCCCCAGTACAATAAATGCGGTGATACGGAGATTTCCTGCTCCTGCTGCATGGGCCGCGTTTGAATGTACACTTCCTTTTAAAAAGAATACCAGTCCTATAAATCCTATAATCAATCCGATCGGAATAAACTTATCCGAAAAATAATATTTCCAGTTTTTTCTGTCGATGGCGATGAACCAGAACGGACCTGTTGCAATAGAAATGGCCGCCTCAGAAGCCGTTACATATTGTTCTCCCCAGGCCACAAGACCTGTTCCTCCGGTAAGGATAAGAATACCGGTAATGGCATTTTTCTTCCAGTTGACCAGAGAATTTGCTTTTTCTCCTTTAGAAAGAAGATAACCGATCATCAGAATTCCGGCAACCAGAAATCGTAACCCCGAAAGAATGAATGGCGGAAAACCTTTTAAGCCAAATGAAATAGCTAAAAACGTAATTCCCCAAATTACATAGATATTGGTAAACGCAACCGGAACCAACCATTTGTTTTTAGAATTGCTCATTTTTATTTTTTTAATGTTGTTCGTTTTTTCAATGAAAAAGGCCCTACAACTCGGTAGGGCCTTTAAAAAGTATATTGTTTTAAAAAGTAAGGTCACCCACAGTTTTCTTGATGCACAGGCATACACATACCTTTCATCATGTTTTTGATGATATGTTTACTTGTTGTATTATTCTTTAGTTCTGTGCTCATTTTGTTTTATTTCCTGAATACGGTTGCAAATATATAATATAATTTTTATTAGTCCACTAAAAAAGTAGGGATTTTGAATATTAATTTATTGTTAATGGTTTAAAATATTGTTTATCAGGTGTTTATTTTAATTTATTTTTTGTGTTTTTAAATGGGTAAATAACCTTATTCTACTTTTTACTTCAAATTATGCTGAATTTTCATAATAATCTGAGTTGTGAAAAAGATAAAATAAATTGAGAATTTTGAGAATTGTGTAAAGTTTTTTGAAGATTAAAATACAATGGATCTTAAGTTATTTTATTCCCAATTCAATAGAGTGTTCGTGTTGCATATAAGCCTCATAGAATCCCCATGAAATCTGTGTTTTTTAATTTAAAAATCAAATTTAACATTATTTATGATTAGACATTGATGACTAGTCATTAATTTTGGAAAAGATATTTTAATATAAAACCAGTTATTATGAAACGTTTTGAAAACAAAGTAGCATTTATTACAGGAGGAAATTCAGGAATTGGTAAAGCTGTTGCTGTATTGATGGCAAGAGAAGGTGCCAAAATTGTCATTGCCGACCTTAAAGAAAATAAAGAAACCCTGGAAGAGGTTTTGAAAGAAGGAACAGAAGCCAGATTCATAGCATGCGATGTATCCAACGCAGAAGAAGTGGAAAAAGCCATACATGAAACTGTGGAAGTGTTCGGAAGCCTTGATGTAGCCGTAAACAATGCAGGGATTGTAGATGCGTCTCCGGTGCATGAGAAATCAATAGAAGAATGGCAAAAAGTAATGAATATCAACCTGAGCGGTGTATTTTACGGAATGAAATACCAGATTGCCCAGATGAGAAAACAGGAAACCGGAGGGGCCATAATCAATATGGGATCTATTATGAGTCAGGTTGCAGAATTTGGAATTGCTTCTTATGCTTCATCCAAACATGGGCTTGTAGGACTTACAAAAGTGGCTGCCCTGGAAAATGGAACAAGCAATATCCGTGTCAATGCAATCGGTCCCGGATATATAGAAACCCCTTTATTGATGGACAATGCGGCTCAAAGTACAGAGTACAGATCCTATATGGAATCTAAACATGCAATGAAAAGATTAGGAAAACCTGAAGAAATTGCAAAAGCTGTCTTATTTTTGGCTTCTGAAGATGCAAGTTTCTGCACGGGTGTTTACCTCCCAGTAGATGGTGGCTATCTGATCCAATAATTAAATAATAAAGAATGAAAAAACCAAAAGCGGAAGAACTTCCCATTCGAAGGCAGTTGGGCATTAGTATGGTGGAAACCTATAACAATGTCTACGAGCGGTCTCAGGAGTTTTTTGCAACATACGGACTGACTTCACAACAGTACAATGTGCTTTCGATTCTATATGATGCGGGAGAACCACTGTCTACGTCAGATATTTTGAAAAAAATGCTGGAGAAAAATGCAGGAGTTTCCAGATTGGTAGACCGTCTGATTGTCAAAGAATTCGTTGAGAAAAGTGTAAATACAGGGGATAAACGCCTTATCGATGTCAGACTGACAGATAAAGGTGAGGCTTTATACAAGACAGTTACCAAAGATCTTTCCGGAGTGGATGATGTCTATGGTGCACTTACAGATGAAGAAGTGGAAGTACTGATCCGTCTTTTTGAAAAAATGAGGAAGATATAAGCTTAATTTTCCGGATTGTTTTTGGAATAATATATTCTCTATTTCTTATTTTTATGATTAGTCCTGAAAATCTGATACCGGATAATTTCAAAAGCTTTGACAGTCAGAGACTCCGAATCTAAATTAGCTAAAGTCAAAAAAAATCCCGATTTTTGCACTCCTTCAATAAACCCTGAGTTCATGAAATTATGTATTGCCGAGAAACCAAGTGTTGCCAGAGATATTGCCAAAGTATTAGGGGCTACCACGCCTAAACAGGGCTATATGGAAGGAAACGGCTATTGTGTGACATGGACGTTCGGACACCTTTGTACCCTGAAAGAGCCTCACGATTACGGTCCTCAGTACAAATCATGGAATTTATTTTCACTGCCAATTATTCCCAGCAGTTTTGGAATCAAACTGATCCCGAATAAAGGCGTTGAAAATCAGTTTAAAGTGATTGAGAAATTGGTAGAAGACTGTGATGAGGTCATCAACTGCGGGGATGCCGGGCAGGAGGGAGAACTGATCCAGCGTTGGGTACTGCAGAAAGCAAAATGCAACAAACCAATCCAGCGTTTATGGATTTCTTCATTGACGGAAGATGCAATTAAAGAAGGTTTTGCCAGCTTAAAACCTGCAGAAGATTACAAGAATCTTTATCTGGCCGGAAATGCAAGAGCTATTGGAGACTGGTTGCTGGGAATCAATGCCACGAGACTTTTTACCAAGAAATTCGGAGGGAATAAAGCGGTCCTTTCTATCGGAAGGGTACAGACGCCGACATTGGCAATGCTGGTTCAGCGTCAGAAAGAAATTGATGCCTTTACCACAGAAGAATATTGGGAACTGAAAACCAAATACCGAGATGTCCTTTTCAATGCAGCGATCGATCGTTTAAAGACGTTAGAACGTGCAGAAAAAGGATTGGAATACCTGAAAGTAAATCCATTTGAAATCGTTTCTTTCGAAATTAAAGAAGGAAAAGAAAAAAATCCACGACTTTTCGATTTGACGGGACTTCAGGTAGAAGCCAATAAAAAATATGGCTATTCAGCGGAAAACACGTTGAACTATGTCCAGAGTCTTTATGAAAAGAAACATGTAACCTATCCGCGTGTAGATACAACGTACCTATCTGATAGTTTATATCCGAAAATAGAGGGCATTCTTAAGAAAATGTACCCTTATCAGGAATTGATTGCCCCGTTACTGGAAGCTCCGATTCCAAAATCAAAAGCTGTTTTCGACGATACCAAGGTAACGGATCACCATGCGATCATTCCTACGGAAATTCCACCGTCTCAAAACCTGAGCAGGGAAGAAAAGCTGATTTATGATCTGATCGCCAAACGTTTTATAGCGGTATTCTACCCGGAATGTAAAATTTCCAATACTTTGGTGGAAGGAAAAGTAGGAACCATTCCTTTCAAAACCAGCGGAAGACAGGTTCTTGAACCGGGATGGAGAGCTGTGTACTCAAAAGAACCTAAAGAAGAAACCACAGATAAAGAAAAAGAAAAGGAGGAAGAACAGACCATTCCTGAATTTGTTGTGGGCGAAACCGGACCACACGATCCAATGATTCACCAGGGGAAAACAACCCCTCCCAAACCTTATACCGAAGCAACATTGCTGAGAGCCATGGAAACTGCCGGGAAACAGGTAGAAGATGAAGAATTACGGGAGATGTTGAAAAACAACGGGATTGGAAGACCATCTACCCGTGCCAATATCATTGAAACCCTTTTCAAAAGAAAATACATCGAGAAAAAAAGGAAAAACCTCATAGCTACCCAAACGGGTATTCAATTGATCGATACCATCGAGGACGAACTTTTAAAGAGTCCGGAACTGACAGGTGAATGGGAATCAAAACTTCGTAAAATTGAAAAAGGCGAGTATGAAGCCAATCTTTTTAAAGAAGAACTGATCCAGATGGTGACAGAACTTACTGAAAAAGTGGTGTATGGAAAAGGAAAAGTCATCATGCTTCAGGAAGAAGAGAAAGAAGCCGTGAAGGAAAAGAAAAAAAGAGAGCCTGCACAGAAAAAAGAACTTCAGTCCTGGGAAGAAACGAAATGTCCGAAATGTAAAGAACATAACCTGATCAAAGGTAAAACAGCAGTCGGCTGCTCAGATTTCAAGAATTGTGGTTTTAAAATTACCTTCGAAATTTTCGGAAAGAAACTGTCTGATAAACAATTGATGGATCTTGTTCTGAAAGGAAAAACTTCAAAACTGAAAGGTTTCAATACCCATCCGGAAAGTATAGCGGAAGGGGTTTTGGCTTTAGGTGATGATTTCCAGGTATTGCTTAGCTGATGGTTTATCCATAAATTGATTTAACTGTAAAAATCCTCAATTTTTTAAACACTTAAGTTATTTAAGTTTACAAGCTTTGCGTATATAAAGTACACTAAAGTTTATGAAAATCTTTGATTTTCATCTCAAGTGAACTTAGTGGTACAATATCATAATAAATTTACTTATGTGAATTAAAGTGTTTTAAATATACAACTTAAGATTCGATGGCTATTTTGTGGAGAATACGGGATTCGAAACCGTGACCCTTTGACTGCCAGTCAAACGTGCCATTCTTTTTACCAATATTACAATGGAAGGCACTCACATCCCCTTTCTCTTGAGGGGTAGCAAAAATTCAAAGAATTTTTGACGGGTTGGTTTACCAGATCTTTACAATAACACTCTCCAATATTACCGGAACAGCTTATGATACCATCCGTCAATATCCGTTTTTATATCCTCGTGATATTTACATAAGATCTTTGCTAGCTCCAGTTCAGATCTTTCAGATTTATAGGGATTCAGAGTAAGATACCCGTAGAAATTCCCGTTTTCATCAACGATAGCTGGCGGATAAGAGGCATAGGAACTCCACGGAGAATAAGTACTGTACAAGCTTCCATAGTTTCCGTTAGTATTCCAGATCGATTTTGAACCGAATATATTCCCGAAATCACTGAATTTGTTCCACACTGAATTTTTATCAAAAGTATCACAGTTCAGACATCCCAGGTATTGATCCTGATCGGCACCTCCATACAAATGTAAAGTCTGCGCCTGAAAACTGCAGCCTATCAGGAACACTAAAAACAGGAAAAACTTTTTTAAACTCATTATGAAAGCTTTACTGCAAAGCTAATATTTTTTATCATCCAAAATTTTCACAAAACATATCTAGTGCTAATTTTTATGTTTTTAATTCTTTAAATTTTAAATCAATCTCTAAATTTACATTCAAATTATAATCAATGACTCCAGAGAAAAAGAAACTTATCACCGACAGCTTCGGCCGTTCAGAAACTTTGAAATTCTATAAAGCAGAATTATTGGAAGTAGAAACGGATTTCATTTCTATGAAAATTCCTAAAATGGAAATAATGACCAGAAAAGCAGGAATGTTTAATGGGGCAATGATTGCTTCATTGGTAGATGTTTCTTCAGGATATGCTGCTGTGAGCCATTACGAAGAAGATTGTTATGTGGTAACCGTTGAATTGAAAGTAAATTATCTTCGTCCCGCAATAGGAGATGCTTTGGTTTCAAAATCATACGTTATCAAAGGTGGAGCAAAGATCAGTGTGGTAAGAACAGAAATTTATGTTCAGGATGAAAATGGCAGCTCAGAAAGTCATGTGGCGACTTCATTGGTCACGATGATGAAAATAAAATAATAAATTTCAGGTCAATTAGGAGATAAATATTCCTTCAATAAAGGGTTTAGCGGAATTCTTTTTATGAGAATGGAATAGCTTTTGCTCAACAATCCCCATAAACATTAAAAAATAACAATATGAACTTACTTATCCGATTATTTATAACGGCAATCGTTGCCTTTTTTCTAACCAAAGTTTTATCGGGAGTACATTTTGACGGGTTTTCTTCAGCAGTTATTTTCGCCATTGTACTTGGTGTTTTAAATATATTTGTAAAGCCTGTTTTAAGTCTGTTTGGGCTTCCTCTGACCATTATTACCCTGGGTTTCTTCGCATTGGTAATCAATGCGGCGATCATTATGATTGCTGATTATTTCATAGACAGTATGCAGGTAGATGGTTTCTGGTGGGCATTTATCTTCAGTATACTGCTGTCCATTGTCACTTCACTGGCCAATTCAATGTTCTCCGATGGAGATTAATTGACTGAATATACAATTTAAAAAGTCCGTTGGTATTGCACCAGCGGACTTTTTTATAGAAAACTAAGGATTTAAGAATCTGATCATCCGGAAACAATAAAACATCCAAAAATAAAACTGAATAACACAAATTGACCTCCCAGCCAATTCACCCCTCCAACCTCCTCAACCTCCCAACGATCTTAGCTCTTTCAACTTTTTTAGCTCTCTTAGCCATCCTTAGCCTTTGCCCTCTTGAATCCAAACAAAACCTCCAACAATTTTACCCTTCCTCCCTTTCGCCTTTTCACCTCCCCCCAACTTTATTGTTAATTCTTTCGTCCATTTTTATTTTAAATACTAACTTTGGCAATCTTTGAATTTAATGAAAGGAATTAATGAATTCAACTGGATTTCATAATTCCGTTAAAAAATGAATATCAACATATGAAACTTAAGTACAGTCTGCTGGCTCTGGCAGCTCCGCTTTTAATGAATGCACAACAAGTAATGACGCCTGAAATTCTTTGGACTTTGAAAAAAGTTGGAGTACAGGCAGTTTCACCGGATCAGGCTTCCCTTATCTATAAAGTAGGGCAGGTAGATCTGAAAACAGAAAAGACAAAAAGTGAGAATTATTTCCTAAATGTTCTTAATAGCCAGTCTGCTAAGATTGATTTCGGAAAAAAAGCCCTTATACAGTGGGATAAGAACGGAATCTATGCTCAGGAAGGAGATAAGATCTATCTTTCAAAAGATGCAGGAAAAACCTGGACAGAATTCTACACCATTGGTGAGGTTGACAACATCGTGATTTCTCCGGATGGGAAAAGAATTGCGTTCAGCAAGCAGGTCTTGGTAGAAAAAGTAATGGGTAAGGACAAATACAGTGATACCCCTAAAACTACTGCTCAGGTGTATACAGACCTTAACCACAGACACTGGGATTATTTTAACGAAGGAAAGTACAATCACGTATTTGTAGTCAATACTTCTGATAAAGTAGACGGAGCTAAAGACCTGTTGGAAGGAAAAACATGGGATTCTCCTCAGAGACCTTTCGGGGGAGCCGAAGATTTTATCTGGAGCCCGGATTCTTCACAGCTTTTATATGTAATGAAGCCTAAGAGCGGTAAAGAATATTCAACAAGTACCAATACGGATATTTTTGCCTATGATATGGCAACCGGTGCAACCAGAAATCTGACGGAAGGAAACAAAGGATATGATGTAAATCCTAAGTTCAGTCCGGATGGAAAATCTTTAATCTGGCAGAGTATGGCCAGAGACGGATATGAGGCAGATAAAAATGATGTGAAAATCATGGACTGGAAGACCGGGAAGACAACGAATCTTACAGCAGGTTGGGATGACAGCGTTTCAGGAGATGTTCTTTGGGGAGCAGACTCAAAAACGATCTACTTTACAGCCGCTTACAGAGGAACAAAACAACTTTTCGCCCTGGATTCAAAATCAGCAAAAGTACAGCAGATTACCAAAGGAGATTTTGACGTTAACGAAATCTTTACAGACAATAAAACCTCACTTTTAGTAGGAAGAACAGATGTAAATCACGCTACAGAACTTTTCTCGGTTAACCTTAAAAACGGAGAAATGAAGCAGGTGACTGAAGCCAACAAAGATACTTATGCGAAATTGGCTCAAGGTAAATCTGAACTTAAAATGGTTAAAACGTCAGATGGTAAAGAAATGGGCGTATGGTTCCATTATCCACCTAATTTTGACCCGAATAAAAAATACCCGACACTGGTTTACTGCCAGGGTGGTCCTCAGTCTGCATTGACGCAATACTTCAGCGTAAGATGGAATTTTGCTTTAATGACGGCAAACGACTATATCGTAGTAGCGCCAAACAGAAGAGGAATGCCGGGATGGGGAACAAAATGGAATGAAGATATTTCAAAAGACTGGGGTGGACAACCTATGAGAGACTATCTGGCAGCTACTGATTACGCGAAAACCTTACCTTATGTAGATGGTGACAGAGTGGCGGCTGTAGGAGCGAGCTATGGTGGATACAGCGTATTTATGCTGGCGGGAATCCATGAAAACAGATTCAAAACATTTATCGCTCACGATGGATTATTTGATATGAAATCATGGTATCTGACGACTGAGGAGCTTTGGTTTGCCAACTGGGATCTTGGTTCGCCATGGGAGAAACCACTTCCAAAAGCTTATACAGAATTCAACCCAAGCAATTTCGTAGAAAAATGGAATAAGCCAATCATGATCGTTCAGGGTGGAATTGATTTCCGTGTACCTTACGAACAGGGTCAGGAAGCTTTCCAGGCTGCAAAATTAAGAGGTTTAAAATCGAAGTTGGTATACTTCCCGAATGAAAATCACTGGGTACTTCATCCACAAAACGGATTGGTATGGCAGAGAGAATTCTTCGACTGGTTAAAAGAAACATTATAAGATCAACAAGAATAAAATATCAATAGGAGCGGGCTTTAGCCCGCTTTTTTTATAATGAAAAATTCCATTGGCTTTAGCCAAAACTTAGCTACCTCGCTTTTTCATCCCGAAACTCTAAAGACTTTCACCAAAATCGATATATTTGAAAATGCAAAACCGTATTTCTTCATTCGCACCGCTTATTGATGATCAATCTGAAATCATAATTCTAGGTTCCATTCCGGGAGTGAAATCATTGGAAAAACAACAATATTACGCCCATCCCCAGAACAAATTCTGGAAGATTATCTTTGAATTGCTACATGAAGAATTTACCGAAGATTATCCCGAGAGAATCCAAACATTAAAGAAGTACCATATTGCCCTTTGGGATGTCATCGATTCCTGCGAAAGAAAAGGAAGCCTGGATTCTGAAATCAGAAATGAAGAAGCCAATCAGATCGGAGAATTATTGGAAAAGCATCCTAATGTAAAAGCTGTTTTCTGTAACGGTGGAAAGTCTTACAAAAATTTACAGAAGCTGTTGGGAAAGAATTACAGACTGCCAGTCATTTTATTGCCTTCCACGAGTCCGCTTCATACCGTTTCCTTTGAAAAGAAATTTGAAGAATGGAAGAGGATACTGGAGTTTTTGGGGTAATTTTGGGGTATGGAGTTTTGGATATTTAGTTTGAGAGCTTGAGAGGTGATTAGGATTGTAAAAGTGTAGATTCCTGAGATATGGAAAACTAAGCACTATCTCCATACACTTTGTCCATTCCGTAGGAATCTATATATCGTAATTAATTTTTAAAAGAGAATGCTGAGATGTTGCATTTGACCGTTTTATCACTCTATCAATTTGCCCTTTTGGCAATTTTACCTTTTTGCTCTTTCGCAATTTCACGTTTTCCTGCCTCAGTTTCCTTCCTGTAAATATTCCCTTAATCCTTTCAACAGTTCCAGTTGATTTTTCGTTCTGTCCAGATTGTGCTCAGGATATTTCGTAGAATAATAAACACTTCCATTCAGGTAATCGGTTAAAAAACGAACTTCCTGGATATAAATGGCGACCTGTGCTGCATAATCAAGATGATGATATTCTTCCGGAGTCAGTTTTTCTTTGAGATGAAATAAGAACCCTTCTTTTACCGCTTTGTACATTTCAGGGTTGAAATTATCTTTGGCACTTCCGTCATCTTCATTGGTTGTATTGGTATAGGACTGAATCATCGTTCCAAAATCATAGAGAATAGTGGAAATCATCATGGTGTCCAGATCAATTACAGCTAACGGCTGATGGTTCTTATCAAAGAGAATATTACTAATTTTTACATCCGCATGAATAATTCTTTTGGGAATTTGATGGTTTTTCTCCATTGCGATCCATTGATCAGGCAAGGAAAGGAACTGGTTGGTGATCTCTATTTCTGCTTTTGCACTTTCTTTTAAATGGGGATCGGCATTTTTGAGTGAATTTTTATAATCTGTAATTCTTTTTTCAAAATTGAGAAAATTGGGAAGTGTATCTTCAATAGCAGGTAACTTTTGCGTATTTATGGTGGCAAGAAAATAGCTGAAGGTTTTGGCTGCCTCAAAAGCTATCTGCAGAGAGGGGGCAGTAATAAAGGTCATGCTGTCTTCTACAAAACTCAGCATACGCCATGGTTGATTATTCGTATCTTTCACCAGAAGTTGATGGGTAAGAGAAGGAACAGGCTCTATAATTTGAAACTGATAATCATTGGCTCTGAGAAGTTTATTGATCATCAAATGATTGTTGACGATGACTTCCGGCTGTTTGAAAACGTTATCATTGATCTTTTGCAGGATAAACTTTTGGTTGCGGTCCTTATCTTCCAAAAGGTAAGTGGTGTTGATCAGCCCATCTGTAATAGGAGAGAGGGTATAATTTTCCGTACCGATGAATTGAATGACAATATCTTTTAGTTCCATAGATTTTCCGGGTATCTTTTTTTTTGAATTTCTGAGGTCAGAAAATCCTTAATATTCTTTTTGTCGTCGGCATAGGTCACACCCATCCACTGAGTAGGAGATGCTTTGACCTTTACTTTTACTTTATTTTCATCTATCATGCTCTGTACAGCGGAAGGAATATAGAATTCCTGATCAGGCAAGGGATCAGACTCGATAAAGTCGTAAAAATAAGCTTCCAGAAAACAGAAAATATGAGGATGAAAAATAAAAAAGTTCATCGATACCAGAGTTTCAGGATCCAATTTTATATTTTCTCCGTTTTGAATATAAATGATAGAATTATTGATTCTTTGAATAGAAGTTTGCTCTACTACTTTCACCAGATCGTTTTCAGAATTCAGAGTACATATTCCTCTGGCGACAGCTCCGTTACCACTCAATGTAGTACCTACAGGATAAGCAATCATTCCGAATTGTGAATCTGAAATATGATGATGATTGATTTCATGGGCTGCCAATTGATAGGCTTCTTTACCGTAAAAATCATCTGCATTGATCATGACAAAAGGCTCCTGTATCGAATATTTGGCACAAAGAACAGCGTGAGCCGTTCCCCACGGCTTTTTACGTTCAGGGTAATCAAAGCCCTCTAGTGAAATAGGAATACTGTCCATTTCCTGATAGACCCAGTGAAGTTCAAAATCCTTTTTTTCAGCAATGGCATTGAGCCGGTCAATATAACTTTGAGGAATCAGTCTGTTGACGATGATGACCACTTTATGGAAACCGGCTTCCAGAGCATCATAGATAGAATACTCCAAAATCGGAGATCCGTTATCGAGTATTCCATCCACTTGCTTAAGGCCTTTATAGCGGCTTCCTAATCCGCCGGCTAATATGAGTAATGCTTTTTTAGAACTCATCGGTCATTCCAAATACAGGTTTACGGGTTTTCCATTTTCCGTTGGTGAAGTCAGGAATATCAACAACCTGTCCGCCTTTGGCAATAGATTCTTCACTCAATGGAGTGATAGAATACCATAAGGCAAGATCATAAACATCCATCGGGAATTCTATATTTCTCTTGATACATTCAATGAAAGTATTCATCACAAAGAAGTCCATTCCGCCATGTCCGGCTCCGGCCGCTACATTTTCAAATTTCTTCCACATCGGGTGGTCATATTCTTTCATCCACTTTTCCGTATTGTCCCAACGGTGAGTGTGGTTCATTGTTTTTTCAAAATAAATATTCCCTTGGTTAAAGTCCCCCCATCCGAAATCCTGCCACAATCCTTCAGTTCCCTGTACCCGGAAGCCAAGATCGTAAGGTCTCTGCAAGCTGGTATCGTGAGTTAAAAGAATCGTTTCTCCATTGGCACAGGCAATTTGGGTGGTAACAATATCTCCCTGGTTGAATTTTACTTTTGCACTAGGATGGTTTTCCCCTCCCTTAGGATGTTCTACAATATATTTATGAAGGCCTACAGATTTTGAAGAGAAAGATGAAAGCCTTGTCAAGCGGTTTCCTCTGTTAATGTCCATCATCATTGCAACCGGACCTAATCCATGAGTAGGATAAAGTTCTCCGTTACGTTTTACATAATGCTCGGTTCTCCATTTAGCCTCACTGAAGCCTTTTTCTCCAAACTCAGCCCCGGAATTATAAGGAGTAACCCCGTCATTGAAAAGAACTCCTCTCAGATCATGCTGATAACCGCCTCTTCCGTGTACCAGTTCTCCAAACATGCCTTTACGGACCATATTCAGAATAGCCATAATATCTCTTCGGTAGCAGACATTTTCCATCATAAAGATAGGAACTTTCGTTTCCTCGTATACCTTCACAAATTCCCAGCAATCCTGAAGCTTTATGGCTCCGGAGACTTCCATTCCGACAATCTTTTTGGCACGCATTGCTTCTACTCCCTGCGGAAGATGCCATTCCCATGGTGTAGCGATGACAACAGCATCTATTGTTTTTAATTTTAAAAGATTTCTATAGTCATATTCTCCGTTCGAAAACTCCTGAGCCGCCGGTTTATTATTGTCTTTTAATATCTTTTGAGAAGCGGCAAGCATTCTTTTATCAGGATCAGCAAAGGCTACAATCTCTACATCGCTTCGTTTTGCCAGTAATTTCACGTGTTCCTGTCCACGAAGACCAACGCCGATAAAGCCGACACGGACTTTTTTATCTGTTTTAAAATCATTGGAATACGCAAATAAAGAATTGGGTAAAACCAAGGCTCCAAAGCTTGCCAAAGCTGCTGTTTTTATAAAGTTTCTGCGGGAATTGCTATTGTCCATCTATTTTTTTTCTAAATATATTAAAAGTTTTGCAAACTGCGATGGGGTGGGAGTTATAGAGTTGTAGAGCTTGGGATTCTGGAGGCGAGTTTGAGGGTGTGAGGGTTTGTGAGTAACAGGGTTTGAAAGTATGAGAGATTATAGAGCATGAGGGTAAGAGGATTATAGAGTGTGAGATTAATTTCCTCCATCTTTCACCTCCTTTATCCTTTTCACCCTTTTGCCTTTTTACCCTTTCACCTCTTCGCCTTCCTTAGCCCTCTTCGCTTTCTTCACCTCCATCCCCAAAACCTACCGTCCTATCCATGCTTCTCTTAAAGTCAGCTGTTTTGCATCAGGACTAGGGGAAAGTGTTACTTTTCCGGTACTTTCATCATAGTTAAAACCAACTTTTGCCAGATATTCTTTCAAAGGAAGAGGTTGGATGCCTTCAACGTAATCACTGAAAAAGGTTCGTATTTCGGGGAAAGTTATTTTAGCAATTTCATCAAACAGATCATCATCTTTAAAGTATTTTCCTGCTCCGTATTTCTTCATCAGCAGTTGCATCAGATCCTGAGTTCCTGTTTTCCCGTCAGAAAGTTCTCTTAACCTTATATCCAGACATAGCCCTATTAATGCTCCTTTCTGATAAAAATTCATGTATTGATCCTGTCTTTCCATCGAGTTTTTACTCATCTCAGTAAAAGATAGGCTGTTGTCAAACTCTTTCATTCCCTCTATCTTTTCTTCTATGCTTTTTTCAAAATCATTCAAACTGATCATTTTTTGTTTGATAGGCATATGAATTGTTGCGTACTCTGTCATCCCTTCATACAGCCACAGATGTTTGGACATGACAGGATTCAGAAAGTCGTAATGTTGAATTTCCTCGGAATGAATGTTCAATGGAGTAATGATATGGAAAAACTCGTGAGAAGCCACTCTGTTTAGGGCCATCGGAAGGAACTTCATATCTCCTGAACGGTACAGGCAGACTGTTGATTGCGAATGCTCAAGTCCGTCGCCCAAAAATCCGTTTTCATTGGAAGATTCATAATAAATTAAAAAAGCATATTTGTTAACCGGCAATGAGCCTCCCAGATAGGCTTGCTGGTTTTTTAAAATATTTTCCAGTTCAAGAGCTATTTTTTTTGAATAATGCCTTTCCTTCTTATTATAGAATGAGACAAGCACTTCCGTATGACCTATTTTCAGCCATGTTGTATCGGGAACACAGTACATCACCGGAGAATCTACCAGTTTATGGTAATCTTTGGCCCAGACTATATCTGTGTTTTTATTTTTCTGTTTGTAATCCAGAGCGGAAGAAGCATAAAACCCCTTTTTCTTTGTAATATTGATCTGATAGGGAGCTTCTTTTATTTCTTCAAAATAGCCTACTAAAGAATTGTAATTGATGACAAAAACACTGTCTTTTATAAACGTACTGCCGGCAGATCTGGCCTCATGGCTTTCCTTTTCCAAAGAATCCCAGCCATCGGCTACCTGATAAGATATTTTACTTACACGCTTGAGATCATGTACCATCCAGCTGTTCTGATCCAAACGTTCAACAGGTATTTTTTTTCCGTTTTTATCAGTCGCTGTAAAATGAGAAACATATTGCCCGAAATTCATAGCCTGATAAAATCCGGGAACCAGTTTGGGAATAATAAATTTTCCCTGTTTAAGATTATTCTTTGGAGGAGCAAAAGAAACCTTCACTTCATCATTGGATACATGAAGAAGATCTATATTGTATTCGTAATTTTTCTTTGATTTTTGGGCAATAATTGCATTTGGAAATACAATGAGTATGAAAAGTAATTTTATCAGTTGATTCATTTGTTTTTATGATAATACAAAAATTGCCCAGAATTAAGTTGCTTTAAAGTCCTTATTTCTCCATATAATAAACTTCTTCATAAGGCTGGATCAGTACCCATCCGTGTCCTGAAAATTTCATCTGGAATTCTTCACCGCTTCCTCTTCCGATCAGGCTTTTAAAAGATACATTTGTTTTCAGTTCAGGGCTCAGATTTCCGGACCATGCAACAGTAGCATTAGGATCTGTGAAGACAGGAGTATCCGGTGTTACTACCAAAGTCAGAGGATCTCCGTGAGTGGTAATTGCAATATGCCCCGTTCCGGAAAGCTTTACCTGGAAAAGACCGCCAGACATCATTCCTGCAATGCTCTTAAGCATAGTAATATCACTTTTTATACTTTGTTCATGAGCTAAAACATCATTTCCGTTTACACATACAGATTCATTATTCAGATAAAGAATACGAACTTTTTTCCCGGAATCAGCTACATACAGTTTTCCGGTACCTTCCGCTTTCATAAGCTTGGCTCCTTCACCACTGATCGCTTTCTTTAAAAGATTTCCAATTCCTCCGGACAGCATTCCCTGTCTTTCAAAATTGATATTACCCACATAACTTACCATACTTCCTCTTTTGGTCCATACTAATTGGTTATTAAGGTTGATTTCCAGAAGGTGCTTCGTTTCCAGTTCAAAATAATCTCTCTGTTGCGGATTCTCTTTCGTTTCGTTGATAAATGCTTCTATTGAATATTTACTCATAATAATGATTTTTAATTTGTCGTTTTTATGTTGTTATTATTTTAGTTTGTCGAGCTTATATTCTCTTTTGTTACTTTTAGGATTCAGATCTACAAATTCATAGTCTTCAAAGTGAGCAAGTCTTGCCTGGAATATTTCAGTTGCTTTTTCCAGTGACCAGGTTTTAGGATAATGAAAACCTTCAAATTCAGCATTAAAGATCTGAGCTTTGAAATCATAAGAAAATTCATCATCGCCTGTGTGGGTCAATGCTATTTTACCCGTCCATGAAATATCATACCGATTCCCTTCTTTTTTTGAAAACCGGATCTGATGTCCGGCACAGCTGTCATGCCCCAGCAGATACATATTGAAAGCAAGATTATCGTCGTCAAAATGGTTTCCAGACGGAAGGTCGTTGCTGAAAAGATCATTTTTAACCACAGCATCGAAGTCCAGTTTTTCATCAAGGTTGTTTATTCTGATTCCTCTCTGTTCGCCCCAATAATTTGATGATAGGGTACAGGCATGGTAGCTTCCCCATACAATTTTGGAGTCCCAGTCAGACAGATCTTCATCTTCTTCCTCATTGTTTTCATCATCATTGGCATAATAATTTTCAGTTTTTAAATGAAAATCAAACCAGATGAATCCATATTCGTCAATGCGGCCATTCCAGCTGAATGTTTCAATTTTATGTCCGTTAGGATACGGATTATCAGTGAAGTATATTTTGCTTACAGATTCCATATTGAAAATTGATTTTTCCAAAAGTACTCTTTTTAAGCTTTAAAAATTCCCGTAAAATCACGGTTTTATAGATGATTGAAAATAATACTTGACAAAGGGGTGTTCAATGTCGTATATTTGCACTCCGAAAATTACACCTTGTAATTTCAATAATTTTTAAACCGTAATTTAAAAAATGAAAACATCAGATTTTAATTTTGATCTTCCTGCGGAATTATTAGCAGAACACCCATCAGAGCACAGAGACGAGGCTAGACTAATGGTACTTGATAGAAAGACACAAACTATTGAGCACAAATTATTTAAAGATGTAGTAGATTATTTTGATGAAGAGGATTTATTCATTTTCAACAATACTAAAGTTTTCCCTGCACGTCTTTATGGAAATAAAGAAAAAACAGGAGCTAAAATTGAAGTTTTCCTTTTAAGAGAGCTTGATAAGGAAACAAGAGTTTGGGATGTTTTGGTAGATCCGGCAAGAAAAATCAGAATTGGTAACAAATTATTCTTCACTGAAGATGAGTCACTGGTAGCTGAAGTTATTGATAACACGACTTCAAGAGGAAGAACATTAAGATTCTTATTCGACGGTTCTTACGACGAATTCAGAACGAAACTAAAAGAATTGGGAGAAACTCCACTTCCAAAATATATCAAAAGAGCAGTAGAGCCGGAAGATGCAGAAAGATACCAGACGATCTATGCAAAAGTAGAAGGTGCAGTAGCAGCTCCTACAGCAGGTCTTCACTTCTCTAAGCATTTGATGAAGAGATTGGAGATTAAAGGGATCAATTTTGCTGAAGTTACCCTTCACGTAGGATTAGGAACTTTCAACCCAATTGAGGTAGAAGATCTTTCTAAGCACAAAATGGAATCTGAAGAAATCATCATCGATGAGAAAAATGCTGCTATCATCAACAAAGCAGTAGATGCTCACAGAAGAGTATGCGCAGTAGGAACTACTACCATGAGAGCGTTGGAAACTTCTGTTTCTTCAAACAAAAAAATCTCCGCTTTCAACGGTTGGACGAATAAATTCATTTACCCACCTCACGATTTTGGAGTGGCTAACTCAATGATCACCAACTTCCACACACCGAAGTCTACCCTGATCATGATGATCGCTGCATTTGCAGGAAGAGATTTCGTAATGCATGCTTATGAAGAAGCCGTAAAAGAAAAGTATAAATTCTATTCTTACGGTGATGCAATGTTAATTCTTTAATAAGATATAAGGTAAAAGGTTGCAGGTAGTAGTTACCTGCGACCTGAAACCTAAAATCTACAACCTTACAATGAAAGACATCCGTATATTATCACTTGATCAGCTTAAAGATTATTTTGTGTCTTTAGGAGAAAAGCCGTTTCGTGCGAAACAGGTCTATGATTGGCTATGGAGTAAAAACCTCCATTCGATTGATGAAATGACGAATCTTTCGAAATCACTTCGGGAGAAAATTTCCGAAGAATATACCATTAACCCTGTTTCCGTAGATCTTCTTCAAAAAAGCTCTGACGGAACCATCAAAAACGGTGTGAAGCTTCACGACGGTCTGATGGTGGAATCTGTTCTTATTCCGACAGAAACAAGAACTACAGCCTGTGTATCTTCACAGGTAGGCTGCTCATTGAACTGCGAATTCTGTGCAACCGCAAAGCTGAAAAGAATGAGAAACCTTGAAGTGGCGGAAATTGTAGATCAGGTAGCGCTTATTGACAGCCAAAGCAGAATGTACTTTGAAAGACCACTTTCCAATATCGTTTTCATGGGAATGGGAGAGCCGATGATGAACTACAAAAATGTAGTGGAAGCCATCAGGAAGATCACCCAGCCGGAAGGATTGGGAATGTCTCCAAGAAGGATTACCGTTTCCACATCCGGTATTCCCAAAATGATCAAAATGCTTGCTGATGATGAATTGCGTGTGAAACTGGCGCTGTCTCTTCACTCAGCCATTGAAGCAAAACGTAATGAGATCATGCCTTTTTCTGACAAATTTCCATTAACGGATATTATGGAGGCTCTTCAGTACTGGTACCAAAAGACCGGTTCTGTTATTACTTTCGAATATTGTGTATGGAAAGGCATCAATGACGGGTACGAGGACATCAAAGCTTTAATCAAATATTGTAAGCAGGTTCCTTCTAAAGTGAATCTTATCCAATATAACCCGATCGGGGATGGAAAATATGACCAATGCAACAAACAGGCGGAAGAAAATTACATCCGTCAGCTTGAAAATGCAGGGATTACTGTAATGGTCAGAAGAAGCCGTGGAGGTGATATTGACGCCGCTTGCGGACAGTTAGCCAACAAAAATGCGGATTAAAATTTCCTTAAAAAAAACTTAAAATTCTCTTAACGCACCGCTTAAAATCCTACCTTTGCACAAAATTATTTTGTGATGATGGATTTTCTTATGAGCGAGGATGGGCTAGAACACGTGTATGCTTGGGCAGTTCCTCTGCATGCTACGGTAATTTTAGCTGAAATGATTTATAGCCATGTTTCAGAGGCTAAACTCTATAGTGGGAAAGATCTTGCAACGAATATTTATCTGGCATTGATGAATTTTGGGCTCGATCTGATCATGAAGGCTTTTGCGATGGGGGTAATGTTTTTCTTTTACAGCCATAGAATTTTTTCATGGGATCTTAGCATCTGGTATTTAATAGCTTGTTTTATAATCACAGATTTTGCATACTATGTCCTGCATTATGTGGACCACCGTTCCAGAGCATTCTGGGCTGTTCATATTACGCACCATAGTTCAGAATTCTTCAATCTTACCACCGGATTTAGAAGCCCTGTACTGCAGCCACTTTACAGATATTTATACTTTTCACCGTTGGCATTTTTAGGATTCAATCCATGGCATATTATGGTAGCTTATGCCATCGGGCAGGTATATGGAACCTGGGTACATACACAGACTGTGAAGAGTATGGGATTCCTGGAGCATGTTCTGGTAACCCCTTCCCACCACAGAGTACATCATGCCTGTAACATCAAATATCTGGATAAAAACATGGGAATGTGCCTCATTATCTGGGATAAAATTTTTGGTACCTTCCAGAAAGAAGACCCAAACATTCCTGTGAAATATGGAATCTACCCGAAAATGCCGGATAACAGACCAGACACTGTTCTTTTCTATGAATGGCGAAAGATCTGGAAAGACCTTAAGCAGCCAGGACTGAAATTCACAGACAGAGTCAATTATATCTTCAATTCTCCGGGATGGAGACATGATGGGACCGGAAAAACGGTAAGACAATACCAGAAAGAGTATTTCGCCAAACAGGCAAAGAAGAAAGAACAACAGCAAAATCAGAAAGAGCAGAAAACTGCTTAAATTCTGGTTCAAATCAATAGAAATCTGAGGGAAAACGGGCTTTTTAGCTCGTTTTTCTATTGTAGGAATAAGATGACAATAAATTTAGAATAATAACAAACGTTACTGTTAAAACACTATTCTGAATTCATCTCGCTTGAATTTTAATCTGTTTTAAAATATTCATTTTTCTTAATGGTTTAAAATACATACAAAAATTTCATTCTGTGCTATATTTTAAGAGACCTAAAAAGAGCTATTTTGCTACTGAAGAGGTTTGGTTATTGTGCGTTTGCTTCATCAGATCGATTGAAAATCGATTCGATCTTTGCTCACTTAAAATATAAAAACAAAAAGAATAAAACTTTGCATTGGAAAAAAACACTCATACTCTGCAACATCTTTACGTAACTTCATTCTCTCTCCGAAAGACTCTCATTTCAACATAAACTCCTATTTTTGCAACATGAAAAGAACCATTCTGTTATTGGCATTTTTCGCCTTTCAAATTACATTCTCCCAACAAACTGATTTCCTGAAAATAAGAAAATACAGAATCGCCCGTCTGGATGATAAAATCCAGGAAACCTCGGGATTGAGTATTCTGAATGGAAAACTGTATACCTTTAACGATAGTGGAAACGATCCGGAATTGTTTGAAATCAGTAAAACATCAGGAGAAATTGTAAATACCCTTAAGGTGAATGGCAAAAATAAAGATTGGGAAGCTTTGACTAATGACGGCACCCATTTTTATATAGGAGACTTTGGAAACAATGGAGGAAAGAGAAGAGATCTGGAAATTTATAAAGTACCGTTTCAGAATGATAGCTTGCAGAATAGCCAGATCAAAAAGATTTCATTTCAGTATCCGGAGCAGGATGATTATGGAGCAGGGTATCTGAAAACGGATTTTGATGCAGAAGCAATGATCTATCTTCATGGGAAAATTCATCTTTTTACAAAAGAATGGACTTCAAAAGCAACCACCCACTATGTTATTGATCCGGAGATCGGGGAAAAACAGGATGCCGTGAAAACAGAATCTTATAAAACCAATTTCGTCGTAACAGACGCGGCATATTTTGATAAAAAACTATACCTGGTAGGATATACAAAAAAAACAGAAGTATTTTTAGATATTTTTACAGAGGCAGAACCCGGGATCTTTTTCAAAGAAGTGCCGAAACATTATTATCTTGGAAGTTCATTGTCAGTAAGCCAGATTGAAGGAATTACCGTAGATGAAACGGGAATTTATATCTCCGGCGAAAAATTCAAATCTCCATTGGGAAGCACGAAACCTTCCTTATATTTTATCCCCAAAGATCAACTCAAGTATTAATTTTATCTTAAAATTGAGCGAAAAAAATTATCTTTGTGAGAATTAATAATTATTCACCCAGCATTCGCAGATTGTGGCAAATACCGTAGAAGAGATTAAACGACCGATCAACGAGGAAATGAAGCTTTTTGAACAGAAGTTTTATGAATCGATGCAGAGTAAAGTACCTTTATTAGATAAAGTAACCCGTTTTATTGTAACCACCAAAGGAAAGCAAATGCGTCCTATGTTTGTATTTCTTTGTGCCAAACTGGTAGGAGAGGTGACGGAAAAGACATATCGTGGTGCTTCTATGATCGAACTGATTCATACAGCCACATTGGTACATGATGATGTGGTGGATGAAAGCTTTAAGCGTCGTAATTTCTTTTCGATCAATGCTTTGTGGAAGAATAAGATTGCCGTTTTGGTAGGGGATTACCTTTTGTCAAAATCCGTATTATTGTCTACAGACCACAAAGATTATGACCTGTTGGGCGTTATTTCCAGAACGATCCGTGAAATGTCCGAAGGAGAGCTTCTTCAGCTTGAAAAAGCCAGAAAACTGGATATTACAGAAGAGGTATACTATGAGATCATTCGTCAGAAAACAGCTACCCTGATTGCTGCCTGCTGTGAAATAGGAGTTCTTTCCAACAGTACAGATGAGGCTCTTGCCAAGAAAATGATGGATTTCGGAACCTATACCGGAATGGCTTTCCAGATCAAAGATGACCTTTTCGATTACCTGAGCTCCAATGTGATTGGTAAACCTGTAGGAATTGACATCAAAGAGCAGAAAATGACGCTTCCTTTGATCCATACCCTGAAAATAGCCAGTGAAAAGGACAGAAAATACTACTTTGACACCATAAAACGTTATAATAACAATCCCAAAAGAGTAAAAGAACTTATAGAGTTTGTTAAAAATTCCGGCGGATTGGAATATGCAATTAAGGTGATGAAAGATTTCCAGCAAAAAGCCAAGGACATTCTTAATGAATTTCCCGAATCTGAAGCGAGAAACTCGTTACATATTATGCTTGATTACGTAATAGAGCGAAAATTTTAAATTAAATTATTTTTAGGGTTACAATAATAACCGCTAGAACTATACAAAATAAAGCGATTAAAAATAAATAATCCGCAATAGTCTCAAACGTGTATTCCCGCTTTCTATTCTCCGTTCTGATGGCCAGAAAGGAAAAGAAGCAGCTACAGGCAAAAAGGATACAGGCAAAACCCGCAAACTCGTCCAAATACGTATTCTGGCTGATCTTAGCGATTTTCAAAGAGGTAATGATGATCAATGAAAACCCTAAAAGATTGCTCGAAGCATTCAGAATATGAGGTGACTTTTTTTCCATCTTTACATTTTTTTTCAAAATAAAGCACAATTTTTTTTATTATCAAATTTTTAAAAAAGATTATTAAAAATTAAAATTAATTTAAAAATTGTATATTAGCAAAATACTTGAAGATTAAAAAACTTTTTTACTTAGCTATGCAAACAACCTATATTGAAACACAGCAAATATCCTTTCAAGATTTTAAAAATCAAATACTTGAAGACTACAGGTTAGGAAGGATCTCCCGTGAAATGTCTTATCTCGGAAGAAGAGAAGTACTCACCGGAAAAGCTAAATTCGGAATTTTTGGGGATGGTAAAGAGCTTCCTCAGTTGGCTATGGCGAAAGTTTTCAGAAATGGGGACTTCCGTTCAGGATATTACAGAGACCAGACTTTTGCATTGGCTATTAATGCTTTGACGGTAGAAAGTTTCTTTGCACAGATGTATGCAGATACAAGCGTGGAAAGAGAGCCTGCTTCTGCGGGAAGACAGATGAATGGGCATTTTGCAACAAGAAGTTTAAATGAAGATGGAAGCTGGAAAGATCTTACCGCTCAGAAAAATATCTCTTCTGATATATCTCCTACAGCAGGGCAGATGCCTAGACTATTAGGATTGGCTCAGGCTTCTACAATCTATAAAAGTGTAAAATTCGAAGGTTCAGAAAAATTCTCAAAAGAAGGAAAAGAAGTGGCTTTCGGAACCATCGGGGATGCTTCTACAGCAGAAGGTCATTTCTGGGAAACATTGAATGCAGCATGTGCACTTCAGGTTCCTATGATCGTTTCTATCTGGGATGACGGATATGGAATTTCAGTGCCTACAAAGAATCAGAGAGCCAAAGCTGACATCAGCGAAATGTTGAGCGGATTCCAGAGAAAAGAAGGCGAAAAACAAGGTTGTGAAATCATTCAGGTTAAAGCCTGGGATTACCCTGCATTGTTGGATGCTTATGCTAAAGCAGAACATTTTGCAAGAACGGAAGGCGTTCCTGTAGTGGTTCACGTAGTAGATGTTACCCAGCCTCAGGGACACTCTACATCTGGATCTCACGAAAGATATAAAAATGAAGAACGTCTTGCCTGGGAAGCTGAGTTTGACGGATTGGTAAAATTTAAAGAGTGGATCTTAAATTATTCTATTGAGATCGACGGAAAAGAAGAAGTGATTGCTACAGCTGAAGAGTTGGAAGCGATTGATGAAGAAGCCAAAAAAGCGGCTAAATCAGGACAAAAAACTGCTTGGGATAACTATCAGACAGCAATTAAAGAATTAATTCAGTCTATCGTACCTTTAGTAGAAAACCTTAAAGGTCAGAATGCTGAAGTAGAAGCTGCCCTTACTCATTTCAACAAATTGGTTTCAAAAGCTAAGAAAGATGTATTCCATCTGGCAAGAAAGACGCTTTTGGCAACAAGAGGGACAAATTCTGCGGAAAGAAACCAGTTGATGCAGAAGTACAATGAAGTCGCTGAAATTGAGAAAGATAACTATTCCTCTCACTTATACTCTCAGTCTGAGTGGAAAGCTGAAAACATCAAAGAGATCAAGCCTGTTTATTCAGACAGCTCAGAGGATGTAGATGGTAGAGTAGTGATCAGAAATAACTTTGACAAAATTTTTGAAAAATATCCTCAAACTTTAATCTTTGGTGAAGATACCGGAAATATCGGTGACGTCAACCAGGGATTAGAAGGAATGCAGGAAAAATACGGTGCATTACGTATTGCCGATACAGGAATTCGTGAAGCAACAATTCTTGGTCAAGGAATTGGTATGGCGATGAGAGGTTTGAAGCCTATCGCTGAAATCCAATACCTGGACTATGTTCTTTACTGTTTACAGGGAATGAGTGATGATCTGGCAACCGTACATTACAGAACCAAAGGAGGACAGAAAGCTCCATTGATTATCAGAACAAGAGGGCATAGATTAGAAGGAATCTGGCATTCAGGTTCTCCGATGGCGGGAATCCTTAACCTTTCAAAAGGTATTCTGGTATTGGTTCCTAGAAACCTGACGAAAGCTGCAGGATTCTATAACACAATGCTTCAGGCTGACGAACCTGCGATTATTGTAGAATGTCTGAACGGCTACAGACTGAAAGAAAAACAACCTGACAACTTAGGCGAATTTACTGTTCCTGTAGGTAAAATTGAAGTGACAAAAGAAGGTAAAGACGTTACCTTAGTTACTTACGGTTCTACATGGAGAATTGTAACGGAAGCTGCTAATGAGTTAGAAAAACTTGGTATTTCTGCAGAAGTGATCGATATTCAGTCATTGATTCCTTTCGATTTATCTCATGAGATTGCGGAGAGCGTTAAGAAAACGAACAGATTAGTCGTGATCGACGAAGATGTGGAAGGAGGAACTACAGGATTCATCTTACAACAGATCTTAGAAAAACAGAAAGCATTCAGATACCTGGATTCAGATCCGTTGACGATTGCAGCGAATGATCACAGACCGGCTTATGCAAGTGATGGTGACTACTTCAGCAAGCCATCTGCAGATGATATGGTAGAAAAGATCTACGCTATGTTTAACGAAACAAATCCTCAGAAATATCCTGCGATATACTAATTGGATTTTAGATAAATTTTGAAGCCGCTTTCTTTTAGGAAGCGGCTTTTCATTTATATTTGTTGAAACCATTTAATAATCAACCATGAAGCTTAGACTCTTATCTCTGATTGTATTCATAATAAGCTGTACACATGATAAAAAAGAAGTTTTGCTGGCAGACCGGGAAGCTCCGTTAGGTTGGATTTATCTGAAAATGTACGATGATAAAAGCTTTGAATTTATTTCACAAGGAATGGTACGCGATAAAGAGGTGTATAGTGGAAACTATGAGATAAAGAATGATACCCTTTATTTTAACTATAAAGATTCAATTCCAAAAGCGGGCTCAAAAGCTGTGATAGACCATGAATTTTTAAGTTATCTTAATGGCAGTTATCCCGAAAGGGTTCAAATAAAGCTTGATAAACTATCAATTGACAAATAAAACGATCAATATGGGTTGCTTAATCTTCTTCTGCCAAGGTGATCCGCAGTTTATTCAAGGCACTCATCAAAGTAATACACGTCGTAAGTTCAACAATTTCTCTTTCTGTAAAATGCAGGAACAGTTTCTCTTTGATTTCGGACCCATCAATATGGTTGTATGTGACAGCTTCTGCCCAGCTTAAAACAAGTTTCTGCTTTAGATCAAAGACATTAGTATGCTTCCAGCCGGGAAGTCTGTTAATAGTATCCTGTTCAAAGCCAAAGCTGAGGAGCTCTTTAGCATGATAGCTGCAACAGTAGGCACATCCGTTGATTTGAGAAACCCGCAGTTCGGCTAATGCGATCAGCTTTTCATCAATTCCGGATTTTCGGATGCTGGTATGAGCTTTATACAGATGGCCAATACTTTCTTTTGCAATTTCTTTGTAATTCATAATGAAAATTTTTTCTGCAAATTTGAAGCAGAAATACATGAAAAACGATATACTTACTTTTTCGTACTATACTTACCCTTTTGAAAGTGCCTTTTGGGACAAAGTGGGAGAGCTGGAATCCATGAAATTCGTACATTTGAAAGACAAGTCATTTGCATACAGAAAACTACCATGAAAATTACCCAGTTAGTCATCCTTTTCAATTACAAAAAGATTCTTCTTGGAATCGTTATTTCACTGTTTCTTTTTATCCTGTCATTTCAGATAAAATCTGATGTTTTGATGATTTTGATGCGAGGACTGGGAATTCTCATTATTTTGAACATCATAGCGTCTCTTGTTGCTTCTTATATACTGTATGATACCTCTGATCTTTATGAGTTAAATGACCTGGAAGATGTAGTTAATTGGGAAACAGCAGACAATGCGATTCTCATCCATGCGAGCTTTGATCCTTTATCACAAAGACTGGAAGAAAAATATCCTCATTTGAATCTGACGGTATGTGATATTTATGGAAACAGACACGAGCATGAAAGCGGAATTGAAGTTTCTAAAAAAATGTTTCCACCCAATCCGAAAGAAATAAAGATTTCACCGGATAAACTGCCTTTTGAAAATGAATCTCAGGATGTAATTCTTGCCGTGACTGCCCTTCACGAGATTTTAGATCATGAAAAAAGGGTTTTGTTCTTTAAAGAAGCTAAAAGAATCTTGAAGAAAGGAGGCCTGATCATTGTTTCTGAACAGTTCAGAGATACGACCAATTTTATTTTCTTTAATATCGGCGTATTTCATTTTTTAAGCTGGAAACAGTGGCAAAACTCAATAGCTCCCTCCGGATTAAAAATAGCTGGAAACAAAAAGATTACTCCGTTTGCAAATACATTGATCATAAGAAAAGAAGCTGTTTAAAATTTTCCTATCCACGAATAATATATTTCAGACTTGCTTAAAAATAAAGCTAAACGTTCACAGATTTTCCCTTTTCTTTACTCAAAATACTGCAATGCTCAGACTGTAGCCCCTTCACCTGATATTTTGCCTCCCATTCTTCCAGCAGATATAAAATAGGCAACAAAGCCAGCCCCTTTTCTGTCAGAGAATATTCTACCCTTGGCGGAAGTTCCTTAAACTCCTCACGGATCACCAATCCATCCGTTTCCATCTCTCTCAGCTGATCGGTAAGAACCTTTCTGGAAATAACATTTATACGCACGGCAAGCTCTCCGAAACGAAGCTTACGGTCTTTGATCACCAATACAATGATGGGCTTCCATTTGCTTCCCAATGCGGCCATAGCCTTGCCCAGAGGGCAGCTGTACTGCATCAATTCATTCTTTTTCATAGGAGTTACTTTTATGTTACTAATGTAAGTTACTGCGAAGTTACCACTATTTTTTTAATAAAAGATACAAAAACAAACTATTATTAGTTACTTTGTGTAACAATTATAAAACATAATTTTAAATATGGACACATCATCATTATTTAAACCGTTCCAATATAAAAATCTACAGCTTAAAAATAGAATCGTAATGGCTCCCATGACCAGAGCACAATCTGATAATGGAGTTCCTACACAGAGCATTGCAGACTACTACGGAAGAAGAGCTGCTTCAGAAGTAGGATTGATCCTTTCAGAAGGAACTGTCATCAACAGACCAGGTTCAAAAAACCTGCCGAATATCCCTGATTTCTACGGAAATGAAGCTCTGAACGGCTGGAAAAACGTAATCGATACCGTACATCAGAACGGAGGGAAAATGGGACCTCAGATCTGGCATGTAGGAGATACCAGAATGTCGGAAGAATATCCGTTGGTAGCAATGGAAAAGGCTTCCACAATGACAATTGAAGATATTCAGGATACGATTGCCCAGTTTGCAGCTTCTGCCAAAGCAGCAAAAGACCTTGGCTTTGACTGCCTTGAAATCCACGGAGCTCACGGTTACCTTATCGATCAGTTTTTCTGGGAAGTAACCAATACCAGAACCGATGAATATGGCGGTAAAACGTTGAAAGAAAGAAGCAGGTTTGCAGTAGACGTTGTAAAAGCGATCAGAGCAGCAGTAGGAGAGGATTTTACCATTATCATTCGTCTTTCACAATGGAAGCAGCAGGATTATAAAACTCAACTGGCGCTTACTCCAAATGAAATGGAAGACTGGTTATTACCTTTGAAAGAAGCCGGAGTTGATATTTTCCACTGTTCACAACGCCGTTTCTGGGAACCTGAATTTGAAGGTTCTGATCTGAATTTTGCCGGGTGGGCGAAAAAAATTACCGGGCAGCCAACCATTACAGTAGGATCTGTAGGTTTAAACGGAGATTTCCTTAATGCCTTTGCAGGACAGGGAACAGAAAAAACAGATCTTACAGAACTGATCAGAAGACTGGATAATCAGGAATTTGATCTTGTAGCGGTTGGACGTGCTATTTTGCAGGATTACCAATGGGTACAGAAGATTAAAAACGGAAATACCGAAGAGATTCTGGACTTTAACGCAGAAAGTATGGGCGTATTATTTTAATAGGGATCGTGAATCATTAATGAAACTTCGTTGTCAATTTTTTTAACAGCATATTTTACTCATTAACGGAGCAGAATTAGCCATTCACTATTTCTATTAATCATGATAATTCACTTTATTTTATATTTAATTTTCACCTATTTATTAAGAACCCCGCTTTCAGAAATTCTGAAAGCGGGGTTTTATTATTTTATTGAATTCTGCATCCAAGAGTTTCTGGCTCACAAGACCAATAAGCAGGGATGCCAGGTTTAGCCGCATGACGACATGGGATCTCTCCTTCCGGGCAGATAGGTGCTCCGCCGCCGTGAATTTTTTTTAGTTCTGACTTTACTAATTTTTTTAGATTTTTCATATTTGATATTTTTTGATTACAAACAAATCTAGTATTTTTTTATAAATAATGTAATACTTTGATAGAAATATGAAGTATTTGTTCTATAGGTTCTTCATAAAAATAACCCCGCTCCCGGAATTTCCGGGAGCGGGGTTTAACAGATTTAAATATCTAAACTGCCCTATTAAAAAAGCAGAAATGATTTTTTTTACAAACCAATATTTTTAGTTGGCTTAAGCTGTTTCAAAATGTTTTTAGGAATAGCATTTTTGTGTACCAAAATAGCTGTTGATTTATATTCAACATAAGGTCTGGTTACATAAAGATACCCTGCAAAGTCATTCGTTACTCCCCATGAGTTTTTCACCATATAATATTCTTTACCAGTCTGATCTTTTGCTAAACCTACGATATGCATCCCATGGTCATCCGTTGTAGAAAGGTTGTTAAGCCCTTTCTGACGCATATCTTCCGTAATGGTTTTATCTTTTTTAGGCTCTGTGAACAAAGTCTGCTTATTATCTGCGTTGATCTGGTCCAGATCCATATCCGGAACATAGGCTACCCCATTTTTGTAAGAGAAATAAGGCTCAGAAACGTCAGTTGCCCAACCTACAGAATATCCCTTAGTCACAGCATTGTCAATAATTGCCGTAAGATCTTTCATCGGAACATTCCAGTCAGAATCGTGGCTCCAGTTATCAGGAATCGGAACTACGAATTTCTGATAGTATGGATAATCTTTGTAAGAAGACAATTCCACGTAATCTTCAGGATTGATTCCTACCACTTCTTTGGCAAAAGTTTTTGGAGTGTAGTTTTTCCCTTCATAAGTAAAGTTGGCAGGTACTTTTCCTAAATATTCATCAAGAATCGCATCTACAGAATCCATCCAGTTGTCGGTAAGTTTTCCTTTTGATGAAACTTGAACAAGGCTGTCAAGAACCGGCTTTAGCTTCCCTTGCATTTCTTTGAAATTGTTGGTAGTCTGGCCTGCCTTTAATCCTGTATAAACGTCCTGAGGAACTGCACCGTATTTTTTATACATGTTGATTACATCATGAAGTTCACCTCCATCGCCCCAACTGATCGCTCCGTTATTCAATACATATAACTTAGCTTTATCATGATAAGAATTTCTTGCCGTAAAAATTTCACCAAGATCTACAGGTTTTTTGCCCATTCTCTGCATTTCAGATTCAAGGAAAGAATTTCCGGAGTAGCTCCAGCAGGTTCCTGATGAACCCTGGTTCTTTACAGAAGTTGCGCCAACGTCTTTCAACGTGGTGAACTGAAAATTAGCATTTTGTGAGTGGTTGTTTTTTAACTTGTTGATTAAGTCATCTTGGGCAAACATCATACTTCCTGCAGACAAAACAAAAAGTAATGATGCCATTTTCGCATTTTTCATTACTATAAAAAGATTATTTGTATTAATAGTCGTTCATAGTAGAGATTTGTTACAGGAGGAAAAGTTAAATTTGAATAGAAAGTTTTTTGTTGGAAGGGAAAGAAGTGAAGAAAGCTGAGAATGGTAAAGAAGGCTTAGAAAGCATATGAAAATAATGAGTATATGTTTAAAAACACATGTACAATAAAATAATAGTTTTGAAAAATAATAAAATATTAAATTGATGAGCGAATGTTTAAAAACTCATACACAATAAAATAACAGCATATTCTCTTTGCTTTCTCAGCCTTCTAAGCTTTCTTTGCCTTTTGCAAAAAAAAAAGATATTTCCAACCCCAACAAAAGTTTCCGCATCTATACTGATATAACCTCCTGACTATGGAACGAGAATTATTATTAGAATGCCAACGTAGCGACCGCAATGCGCAGCGGAAGGTCTACGAGAAAATGGCGGGTAGGCTCTACGCAGTCTGCAGACGCTATTTAAAAAGCGACGAGGATATTGAAGAAGTATTGGCCGATACGTTCTACAAAATTTTCACGAAAATAGGGCAGCTCCAGAATCCGGATACTTTTGAAGCCTGGGCCCGGAAAATCACAGTGAATGAGTGTCTTCAAAAATTAAGGACCCATAAAGCATTATTTATCTCACTGGAAGAAAACCAGATTGATACTTCGGAAAGCAGTACAGAAAGTCTTTCATTAGAAAAAGATATTCTGAATTTGCTAAACTTTCTTCCGGAAGGCTGCAGGGCTATTTTTAACCTTTTTGCCATTGAAGGCTATCCGCACAAGGAAATAGCAACGATGCTTTCCATCAGTGAAGGAACGTCAAAATCCCAGCTCAATTTTGCGAGGAAGAAACTACAGGAACTTTTGCTGAATCAAAACATTTAAACTTTTACAACAATGGAAAATAATCATATAGATCAACAATTCAATGAAGCTTCCCGGCTTTCAGAAGAGCCAACGGTTTTTCCTGGTTTTGAAAAAGTGTGGGAAAAGGTTGAAGAGAAGCTGGATGCCAAAAAAGAGAAAAAGAAAATAATTCCGCTTTGGTTTCCTTATGGGATTGCCGCCAGTCTTATTATTGGTTTGGGCGCTTTCTATTTTATCGATAAAAAAAATACTGATGCTCCTGTGAAGCCTGTAATCGCTGAAAATAAAACAGTTCAGAAACCTGTTTCCAAAACAGATATTGCAAAAATAGACCAGATAACAAAAGAAAATATTCAGAAAGAGAAAAAGAATACTCAACCTGCCATAGAAAAACTGGCTGTGAATTCAATTTCGGTTCCAGATCCGGCTCCAGTTTCAGTTCCTGTTTTGATCCCTCCGGCAGTTTCATCTCCGGTAACAGCTGATGTTCCGCCACCACCGGTTCAAAAGCATTTGGAGACTTCTAGCGGTGTGACTGATATTAATGAAGTCGTAGTAACTGCCTATGGTATTAAAAGAAATACGGCATCCAGTGTAATGGCATCAAGCTCAACTGTAGTAAGTTCTGCAAATATTTCTTCTCCCCAAAATACAGTTGCGATTAATACTTTACAGGGAAGTGTTGCAGGTCTGCAAATAACAACATCAAATGGCAGACGCCAAAGACAAAATGAGATTAAAAACGTTTTTAATGATATAAATTCAGGGTATCTCAGCAATAATCAGATTATGATCAGGGGAGTAGCCTCTATCAGTCTTAAAAATGAACCTTTATATGTCATCAATGGGAAAGTTGAAAAGGCTGATTATTTCAGAAGCTTAAACCCTGATAAAATTGGAAGTATGAATGTCCTGAAAGGAGCTTCTGCCACTGCATTATATGGAAGTAAAGCGGTAAACGGAGCAATTGTTGTAACAACCAAACATCTTTCCAGAAAAGAAAGAAAAAGAATGGAAAAGTTGCAGGAGGAGCTCAGCAGACAAAAACAAATTTCACCTGTATCTAATGAAGAAAGCTATGATGCTTTTGTGGAAAATCCGTTTGAGCTAACCCGTAATCAGCCTTTATCTACTTTTTCTATCGATGTTGACAATGCTTCCTATTCCAATATCAGGAGGATGATCAATAATGGGGAAACTATTAATAAAAATGCTGTACGCGTGGAAGAAATGATCAATTATTTCAAATATAGTTATCCACAGCCCAAAAATGATGATCCGTTTTCCATCAATACGGAATATAATGAGGCTCCGTGGAATCCCAATCATAAGCTGTTGAAAGTAGGTTTGCAAGGAAAGACTATTCCGACCAATCTTCTGCCTGCTTCAAATCTTGTTTTCCTTATCGATGTTTCAGGGTCAATGAATGAATCTAATAAACTGCCATTATTGAAATCTTCTTTTAAGGTTCTGCTGAATCAGCTCAGACCTAAAGATAAAGTAGGAATTGTAGTGTATGCCGGAAGTGCAGGAATGGTTCTGCCACCTACTTCAGCAAGCGAAAAAGATAAAATTATACAGGCATTGGATCGTCTTCAGGCGGGAGGCAGTACAGCAGGAGGAGCTGGAATAGAGTTGGCTTATAAAATGGCCCAGGAAAATTTTGTGAAAGATGGAAATAACCGGGTTATTATTGCAACAGATGGTGACTTTAATGTAGGCGTATCTTCAGGACCAGATCTTCAGACCCTTATTGAAGAGAAAAGAAAATCCGGAGTTTTTCTGACCTGCCTGGGCTTTGGGATGGGTAATTATAAAGACAATACGCTGGAAACATTGGCTGATAAGGGAAATGGAAATTACGCTTATATTGATAACATGCAGGAAGCTAATAAATTTCTGGGAAAAGAATTTGCCGGGAATATGTATGCAATTGCCAAAGATGTGAAAATCCAGATTGAGTTTAATCCGGAATATGTGAAATCTTACCGTTTAATAGGATATGAAAACAGGAAACTGAGAAATGAAGATTTTGTCAATGATAAAATAGATGCCGGAGAATTAGGAAGCGGGCATACTGTCACCGCTTTATATGAAGTCATTCCTGCAGGAGTACAATCAGAATTTCTTCCGGCAGAGAATAATCTGAAATATACACAGAATAGCTCTTCTAAAGAATTCGGAGGTGAGCTGGCTACTATAAAATTCAGATATAAAAAACCTGATGGTGAAAAAAGCAGGGAGATCATTCAGACCATTAAAAATCTGAACAACAGAATGGTTTCAGCAAGCCCTGATTTTAAATTTGCTTCTTCAGTAGCATGGTTTGGCCTGACATTGAGAAATTCAAACCTGATTAAAAATAAAGATGTCAATAAAATTGAAGAACTTGCAAAAGATGGGAAAGGGAAGGATGAAGAAGGATACAGAGCAGAATTTATCAAACTGATAGAAACTTATAAAACCATCAAATAAGCTATAAAACAGGCATTCAGAAGGATGTCTGTTTTATTTAAAAATTAATTTTCAAAAATTATTGAAAATTCGGAAAATATAATTACATTTGTATCAGAAACTTAAAAGGAATACAAAAATGCAACTTTCAGAAGCAAAAGAAAAATATATTCAGACTTGGGGAACCTTTGCCACGAACTGGGGAATCAACCGGACGATGGCACAGGTGCATGCATTGCTTTTGGCAAGTGGTAAGCCGCTTTCTACAGATGAGGTAATGGAGCAGCTGGAAATTTCAAGAGGAAATGCCAATATGAACCTCAGAGCCCTGATAGACTGGGGAATTGTAAAAAAAGAATTCATTAAAGGAGACCGAAAAGAATATTTTATAGCCGAGAAAGACGTTTGGTATCTTTTCAAACAGATTACCAAAGAGCGCAGAAAAAGAGAGATAGAGCCGGTCATTTCTTTCCTGGAAGAACTCAAGAATATTGATGATAAAGACTCTGAAGAAGCAAAAGAATTTATCAGACTGATGAATGACTTCAGCTCAGTTACCGGGAAGATCAATAATATTATGGATCTGGCGATAAAAAGTGATGATCACTGGCTGGTAGGAAAGATCACCAATCTGTTGAAGTAAATTCTTTTAATATGAGAAATCTTCTGTTACTATTTCTTTTTGGATCAATGATCAGCTGTCAGAAAAACGGAAATGCGGTTTTTGATATTCATATACAAAATGCAGATCAGTTTGATAAAGCGTGGCATGATTTGTATACCATTGAAATCTATAAAAATGACAGGATTTTTAGAATATTAGAGCCAGAGGAACACGCTCTATCCTTAAAATCGCAGATAAAAATAGATAGCCTGGAGGATGGGAAATATGCATTTGTATACGAAAGTATCTTTGGGGATAAGATAAAAAAAGAAATAGAAGTTGATGGCTCTAAAGTTTACCGGGTCAATATTAATCCGGACACTTTGAACAGGAAAACTGAAAAGTCGGTTTTTGGTAATATAAAAAATGGAGCTGCGAAATTGGTTTATAAATCAAGCGGATGTTTCCATAAAGAGGAAGACTCTCTTGTTATTATCAACAAAGCGAATAATTATTTTATCCGGCAGCGAAATGGCAATATAAAGCCAATTGATAGAAAAATATGGTCTTACTTCGTCAGAGCTGAAAACAGAATCAGGCATATTCCTGAAGATGGCGAATGTACAACGAAGGATATATACATTTTTTATGATAAAGGAAAGACTGATACCATCAAAGATGGAACATGCTATATCTCAGTATGGATGACTCTTGAAAACTATCTTAAAAAGAATAAATTAGAATAAATCAGGATGAAAATCCTTTTTTATTTCAAATAAACTTTCATAAATTATTGAAAATATAATATATTTAAAATGTTCAATATTGTTTCATATCTGCTTTTCCTTGGCATCAGTTCGTATATCACGATCGATGTGGGAAGAAGATGTTTTCAGGCAGGGAAAATATATCTGAAATATGTACTTCATGATGATGCCCTTTGTCTGACGGTCAACAGGATACTTCTAGGCTGTTATTACCTGGTAAATCTGGGATATATTGCTATAAATCTTGCTTCCTGGGAGAAAGTAAATAATATGGAGGAGGTAATAGGAGTAACTGCTGTACGCATTGGTAGTATTGCTTTGATCCTTTGTGGATTACACTATATGAATGTTTGTGCCTTATTCTTTTTCAGAAAAAAAATAACCTTAAAATAATACCATTATGGAAACTACAGCTTTAACAACGTACAATTTTTCTGCGTACATGATCTATCTGCCTATCGTCATTACCCTTACCGTGTTTGTTTCCCAGTTCTTATTTAAAAACTCAAAGACATTTATGATCGATATTTTTCATCAGAAAGAAGATATTGCCATGGCAACAAACTCCCTCTTCAAAATAGAATTTTATCTTTTAAATATAGGCTTTGTCCTGTGTATTATAGAATTTTTCCAGATTGATACAGTAGAAAGACTGGTGGTTGCCTTAAGTGAAAAAATCGGAGGCTTTTCAATCTATCTGGGAATCATGATGCTTCTCAACCTGCTATTGTTCCTGAAAGGGCGTAAACATGCAATCAATAAAGAAAACCGAATCAAAAATGAAAACCCTGCTCTTTAAAATCTGGATGTATTTTACTTTCAAAATGCAGCATAAAAGAACCAGAGGAGATTTCCTTAATCTTTAAAATAAATTGTGATGAAAAATTTTACCAAATATGACTTTTATATTCAGTTTTCCTTTCTGATCATTGGCTTTCTTGTCGCTATGATTGAAGATTGGGGCGGGTGGATACTGTTTTACTTTGTTGTAGGAATTCCTCAGCTGATCAGTTTTTTAGTCAAAATTTTTCTTAAAGTAAAAATATCACCCCTTTTCCTGATCTATGGAATGGCAATATTGCCTGTATGGATTTCTTTATTGATGCCCGTATTACAGAAATTCCCGGATTTATCGTAATAATGGCGTTATTCTATAGTCCTTTTATGGCGTTCTTATATGTACTGGAAAGTCATAATCTGTATTTATCCTTAAAATAATTTCCCATGAAAACGCTCAAAAACCATACCCTGATCTATGATAACGAATGCCCGATGTGCAATCTTTATTCCAAAGGTTTTACCCAATGTGGAATGCTTGATGAAGACGGGCGGGAAGCCTTTACGGAAATATCCGTGAGAAACAGAACGCTGGTTGATTTTATCAGGGCCAGAAATGAGATCGCACTGGTAGACCACACCAGAAATAAAGTGGTTTACGGATTAGACAGCCTTCTTCTGATCATTGGAAACTCTTTCCCTTTGTTGGAGAAAATAGCAAGAATAAAACCCCTTTACTGGTTTTTCAAAAGATTGTATTCCTTCGTGTCCTACAACCGGAAACAGATTATCCCATCTGCGAAAGACGATACTGAAACCTCATGTATTCCTGATTTTAATCTTAAATACAGAATCGCTTATATTGCCTTTGTAGTCATTTTCTCAGCGTATATTTTAAGCTTGTTTTCCGGAAGAATGGGATTCAATTTAAAACCGGATTTCATAAGAGAATTGACCGTTTGTTTAGGCCAGATCCTTTGGCAGACCGTTTTCCTAAGAAATTACCTGAAAGATAAGATCTGGGATTACCTCGGAAATATGATGACCGTTTCCCTGATGGGAACATTACTTTTAATTCCTGCGCTGCTGACTGATTTTGCCCCTGTTTTTTATCTTATTTATTTCGGGATTGTAGTATTGGCTATGTTTCTGGAACACCTGAGAAGATGTAAAATTTTAAAACTGAACTATAAGCCTACTATTTCGTGGATACTGTTCAGATTAACTGCCTTAGCGATCATTATTTTAATAACCATTTAAAAAACTAAAACATGAACCACCTTGAACTAATCAGAACAGTAGAATGGAAAGACCTCCGGAAACTTTCAATCAAAGAAATGCTGATAGAAAATAATATCAGTCTGCCATGGCTTTTTATTTCCTTATTTTTAGCTTATAAAGGATATTATTGGGCAGCAATACCATTCTCGGGATTCTATTTTCTAACCGCATTAAGACAGGTACACAATGGCTTTCACAATTCTCTGGGAACCGGAAAATGGCTGACATGGCTCTCTCTTTATCTAAATAGCCTTACGATGATGGCTTCCATCCATGCCGTAAAATTCAACCACATCAGACATCACAAATATTGTCTGTCCGAAGAAGACTATGAAGGAAAATCAGCCTCTATGAAATGGTATGAAGCCATTCTCTACGGCCCAAAACATATGTTCCTGATTCATTGGATGACCTTTAAAAAAGCAAACAAGATGTATCGGAAAAATATGTTTCTGGAACTTACCTCGATCGCTGTTCTTATAACTGTATCATTCTACTTTCAGGTTCATTTCCTGATCTACAATATATTGATCATGGTTTTCGGGGAATTTCTGATGGCATTCTTTGCGGTCTGGACCGTTCACCACGATACCCATGAGAATCCCAACATGGCAAGAACACAAAGAGGGTTCTGGAAAAACAAGTTGACTTTCAGTATGTTTTATCATATGGAACATCATCTTTTTCCCGCAGTCCCTACCATCAAACTTCCGGAGCTGGCAGAGAGAATAGACAGGACTTTACCGAAATTGAATAAAAAACAAACCTTTTGAAAAATGTCACGAATTTATTTAGAAACCTATATCAATGCTGACCTTCAAACAGTCTTTGATCTGGCAAGAAATATAGATCTGCATCAGGAATCTACGTCAAAGACTCACGAAAAAGCCATCGCAGGACGTACATCCGGACTGATTGAGGAAAATGAAACGGTAACCTGGCGGGCAAAACATCTGGGAGTTTACCAAAACCTCACCACCAAAATCATCAGCATGGAAAAACCTCATCAGTTTACCGATGAAATGCAGAAAGGAGCTTTCAAATCTCTCCGTCATCAGCATATTTTTAAATATGTAAACGGAAAAACAGTGATGACAGATATATTTGAGTTCGAATCTCCATTGGGAATAATAGGAAAAGGTTTCAATACAATATTTCTGAAAAATTACCTTAAGAACTTCCTGCTGGAAAGAAACCGTTTAATCAAAGCAAAAGCAGAATCTATCACAGCATCCTCAAACCTTACCAGCCACGAAGTGGCTACTTAACCCCAAGAAGAATACAATTCTATCAGACAAACATAAAACCCACCATCATGAATTTTTTAAAAGCCGAATGGCGGAAATTAGCCATCATCAATTACGAAATCAATCCCGATATACTTACACCATACCTGCCTGAAGGCACTGAACTCGATTTTTATAAAGGAAAATGCTATGTGAGTGTCGTAGGATTCATGTTTTTAAATACCAGATTATTGGGATTGCCTATTCCTTTCCACAGAAATTTCGAAGAAGTAAACCTAAGATTTTATGTCAGAAAAAAAGAAAACGGCATCTGGAAAAGAGGAGTGGTATTTATCAAAGAAATCGTTCCTAAACCTGCTTTAAGCTTTGTGGCCAACTCCATTTACAAAGAAAACTATCATACCATGCCGATGAAAAACCTGATTCATGAAAAAGAAGATGAATTGCTGATCCGGTATTCCTGGAAAGATAAAAGCTGGCATTCTCTTCAGATTACAGCAGAAAATAAAGCCCTGCCAATGGAAGCTGATTCAGAATTTGAATTTATCACAGAGCATTACTGGGGATTCACCAAAAATGAAAATAAAACCTCAGCATATGAAGTCTGCCACCCAAAATGGGAGTATTATCGGGTTAAAGATTATAATTTGAATATTCACTTTGGCAAAATATATGGAAAAGATTTCGGATGTCTGAACGATCAGGAACCCATCTCTGTAATGTTGGCTGAAGGTTCCGAAATACAGGTGAAAACAAACAAATACATGAGCTGAGCATCTGGAAAATGCTCTGTTAATTGGTAAAAATCAGAATCTTTAAAATAAAAAATAATGACCGGAATGTTTCCTGACCTAGGATATGTAATTGTGCTGGCATCCATTGCAACAATAGTTCTTCCTATTCTTTTATTGATCGTGATGAATAGAATTCTTCACAGAAATAAAGCAAAAACAATATATCATGGCTGTTGTAATTTTTCTTTTATCATTCTTTTCTTTTTGGTTCAGAAAAATATTAATGAGAACAGATCAAAATATCTGATTCCTGTTTTAGAAACTGAAAGTCTGATTGCCGCGGGATTACTCATTTTCTTAGTCTGGAAATTTTCAAAGAAAGGATGATTTTAAAAATAATACCTAATCTTCAACTTTAAATACTAAATCATGAAAATACTCATAGCCGGAGGAACCGGATTTCTTGGTGAAAATCTGGAGAAATACTTTACAGAAAAAGGAAACCAGGTATCTATTCTGACCCGAAGACCCAAAAGAGAAAATGAAATCTATTGGAACGCCCGAACCCTGGGTGATTGGAAAACGAGCCTTGAAGGAGCTGATGTACTGATCAATCTGACAGGAAAATCTGTAGATTGCAGATATACTGAAAAGAATAAACAGGAAATTTATTCCTCAAGAATAGACAGCACAAAAGTCTTACAGGAGGCTGTAGACCAGTGCCTGAATCCACCGAAGATCTGGTTGAATGCAAGTTCTGCTACCATCTATGTGCACTCAGAAAGACATCTGAATACAGAAGAAGACGGCATTATTGGAGATGACTTTTCAATGAATATATGCAAAAGCTGGGAAAACAGATTTTTTACCATCAACAATGAAAAAGTAAGAAAAGTAGCCCTTCGGACTTCTATTGTTTTAGGAAATAATGGCGGAGCTTTTCCCAAATTACGGATGATCACAAAACTGGGGTTGGGTGGGAAGCAGGGGAGAGGTAATCAGATGGTAAGCTGGATCCATATTGATGATTTTTGTAAAGCGGTGGACTGGATCATTCAGCACGAAAATATTACGGGTGCAATTAATGTGACGGCTCCTACACCCTTGTTCAATACCATAATGATGGAAAAATTAAGAAAAAAACTGAAAATTCCTTTCGGATTGAATGCTCCCGTTTGGCAGCTGGAAATAGCCTCCATATTCCTTAAAACTGAAACCGAATTACTGTTGAAAAGCCGTAATGTATATCCTGAAAGTCTCATAAAAAGCGGATTTAAATTCTCTTATCCCACCTTCGATGATACCCTCCGTAACCTGTTTAAATCCTGATATTTGTGCATTAACTACAGGTTATTTAAATTAGCAGAAACTACTTTCTATGCTAATCCGGTCAAAAGCCAACTTACTTTTTTTATCACTTTTTACAGGTTCAGGACTGTTTTCGCAGGCACATAACGTATCAGAAGGCTATCAGAAACCTACAGATCCCCTTGTTATTCAAAATCTGGAACAATGGCAGGATCTGAAGTTTGGACTCTTTATGCATTGGGGAACCTATAGCCAATGGGGAATCGTAGAAAGCTGGAGCCTATGCCCGGAAGATGAATCGTGGACTCAGAGGAAATCTGAGCATGGAAAATCTTATGATGAATATGTAAAAAACTATGAAAATCTTCAGATGACTTTCAACCCGGTACTGTTCAATCCCCGGAAATGGGCTGATGCCGTGAAAAAAGCTGGAATGAAGTATGTGGTGTTTACCACGAAACACCATGATGGTTTTGCTATGTTTGACACCAAAGAATCCGATTATAAAATAACCTCTTCCCAAACCCCTTTTTCAAAAAATCCCAAGGCAGATGTTACCAAAGAGATTTTTAATACATTCAGAAAAGAGGGATTTAAAATCGGGGCTTACTTTTCAAAACCGGATTGGCATTCCGATGATTACTGGTGGCCTTACTTTCCGCCGAAAGACAGGAATGTCAATTATGATCCGAAGAAATATCCCGAACGATGGGGAAATTTTAAAAAGTTTACGTTCAATCAGCTGAATGAAATTACCTCCAACTACGGTAAAATTGACATTCTCTGGCTGGATGGTGGCTGGGTACGCCCATTTCATACCATCGATCCGAAAGTAGAATGGCAGCGAACCATCAAGGTAGAGCAGGATATTGATATGGACAAAATAGGAACGATGGCCAGAAAAAACCAACCTGGAATCATCATTGTAGACCGCACTGTTCCAGGTAAATGGGAAAATTATGTTACCCCGGAGCAAGCCGTTCCTGAGCATGCCCTTTCTATCCCGTGGGAAAGCTGTATCACGATGGGAGATTCCTTCTCTTATGTTCCCGATGATCGTTACAAATCCTCCCAAAAGATCATTGAAACATTGGTTAAAATCATTTCAAGAGGGGGAAATTATCTGATGAATATTGCACCGGGTCCTAATGGTGATTATGATGCCATAGTCTATGATAGATTAAAGGAAATTTCCGGATGGATGGATCAAAACCATTCCGCAGTCTTTGCCACAAGAAGTGTAGCTCCGTATCATGAAGGTGATTTTTATTATACCCAAACTAAAGACGGCAATACACTGAATGTTTTTCATCTTGACGAAAAATCAGATTATCAGGCACCAGCAGAGCTGATCTTTACACTCCCCGAGCAATTTAAGCCCAAATCATTGAAGGTTTTAGGGCTTTCCAAAGTTCATTGGAAGCAATCAGGAAATATTGTTAAAGTACAGCTTTCTGAAGACCGGAAGAACCTGAAATATGCTGCGGTAATCCAGTTAAAACAATAAAAAAGAGCAGAAATACATCCGCTCTTATGAAAAAAAATATGTAAATTAAAATCTTTAATATTTTCTGGCCAGCAATACGTTCAGTAGGAATGTACCGGCCCAGTTACTGTTATTTCCTCCGTTTGTTCCTGCAAAATCTACACGGGCAACGGAGACCGTAAGTCTGGTCTTTCCACCTACATTGGCAAGACTTACAAAGGATGAGGTAAATACATCCGGGTAACTTGAGTTATTTCCAGCGGTAAGAATAGGGTACATATTGGTCACATTAAAAGGAGCCCCTTGATATTCATAAACAAGAGTCATTCTACTGCTGTTTGTATAACCCGTAGTATCATTGGTTCTGCCGAATGCACTGTTGAAAGAGGTCTTACTGATGATCCACCACGCATCAGCACCTGTTCCAGTATCAAAAGCTGTATTGGTATGATTCGTCCAGTCTGTGACTCCAGGACTTGCACTGTTGTGAGGTGGTATTGTAAGCTGCGCCCCATAAATTTCAACGTTACTCGGTTTTGGAAGCACGGTGAAAGACAGATCCCAGGTTCCGCCTGTGGTATTGCTGTTGTTAACTACTTCTGCATAAGCTCCTGTAGGAATCACAAAAGAAGAAACCGGAGTATTGTCAATTCGCAGTGTATTTCCACTGGAAGCCTGAAGAGTAATGCTGGAAGCTGAGATATTCTTAATCTTGTAGATCCTTCCCGTATAACTTGAGGTTCCTGTTCCAATGACAGGAAGCGTAAAGGTAGCATTACCTGTCCCGTCATAAGTAATGTAGTGATCAGTAGCCAGAATGCTGTAGTTGGTTGAGGTTACTTGAGTATAGCCTGCTCTGAGGGAACCATTGACGGCTAAAGTACTATTCGGAGTAAGTGTATTAATACCTACTTGCGCAGATAGGGGAACAGCTCCGAATAGGAGAATCAGGATGTATTTTTTCATATTCTTAAGATTGGTTTAAACAAAAATATGAAAAAAATGATTTAAAAATCACTTGATAATGAATAATTTATATATCTAAAGTGTAAATCACTATTTTGTGATAAGTTTCAAATCTGAAATGCTAGACTAATCTGCAGGGAACTTCTAAATCTTCGGTCAGATAGTAACTGCAGCATAGCCGATGATAGCCATCTGCAATAATCAATTCATTTTTTCCTCTTACCAATAAAATGGGCGAAAGTTTTTTATTTTTATCTACCTTTTTTAGGTTTTCCTTTACATGGATATTGGTTTCCGGTAGCAGAGCAAGCTTACTGGCGCGGAGAATATCTTTCGATTTTTTAATGATGGTAGGGGCAGCCTTTAACTTTGTTACTATTTTTTTAGCTTCAGCAGGCTCAAAAAGAAGTTCCAGGTAGTCCTGGGCCGCAGGAAAATCATGGTCTTCAGGTTCTTTCAGCCATAAATTATCTCTGGTCAGATTCTTGTTTTTTGCAGGTGTTTTCATAGATTTTAAGTTAAAAAAGATCAATAAATTTATAACAAATATTCCGTAATCAGCGCGGCGATTGCTTATAGACTGAAAGCAATATTTAAAATTCCTGATCTTTGAATCTCAGCTTTTAATGCTGCAATTTGTGCACCATTTTCCACACCGAAGATCTTAGGATTTCAAAAACTGCATTCCATACCGTGAAATTTATAATTTAAATCCTACACAAAAAAAATGGTATGATATATGCAAGATTCATGTTGAATCGGAATGAATTTAATTATGAATATTAAATCAATTGAAATCATTCAAAAATATGAACATTATGAAAAAGTTATTCATTTCAACACTATTAGTATTAGGTTTCTCCATGAGTGTTTCTGCCCAGAGACGTCCACCTGCTCCGCCACATCCTTCAAAAAGCGAATTGGTAAATATTAAAATGCAAGAGCTTACCAAAAAATACAATACCGAGAAAAAGCTGATTCTTAATCACCCGCTTGCGACCAAACAGATGAAAAGAGATCAGATGAAAGCTTTAAATAAAAGATTTGCAATGGAAAAACAATTGCTTAGAGAAGCGAAATAATATAGATTTCCTGTTATTTCTAAAACCATAAGAACGGGTTTTTATCTTTTTGATTTTGATAATTTCTAAAGGTAAATTAAAAATTATTGAAAGAGAATGCTATTTGTGTTCTCTTTCTTGTTTATAATTAAATAAATAAGGCCTGTTGATGCATTTTTAGATCGATTCACAGAAATGTAAAACATCCAATATTTTTCCTTAAATTCGCATAAAAATTTTTAAAGTAATGAATTACGATATTATTGTCATTGGAAGTGGTCCTGGTGGATATGTTACTGCGATCAGAGCAGCACAATTGGGTTTCAAAACCGCAATTATCGAGAAAGAAAACTTAGGAGGAATCTGCCTGAACTGGGGATGTATTCCAACGAAAGCTTTATTGAAATCTGCTCAGGTTTTTCATTATATCAACCATGCTGAAGATTATGGATTAAATAAAGTGGAAGCAAGCTTCGAATTTCCGAATGTGATCCAGAGAAGCCGTGGTGTTGCCAGCAAAATGAGCAAAGGAATCGAATTCTTGATGAAAAAAAACAAGATTGACGTAATTCTTGGTACTGCGAAAGTACAGAAAGGTAAAAAAGTTTCTGTAACAGATAAAGACGGTAAAGTAGTAGAATATACCGCAAACCACATTATCATCGCTACAGGAGCTCGTTCAAGAGAATTACCAAATTTACCGCAGGATGGTAAAAAAGTAATCGGATACAGACAGGCATTATCTCTTCCTGAGCAGCCGAAATCTATGATCGTTGTAGGTTCCGGAGCAATTGGAGTAGAATTTGCTGATTTCTATAATACAATGGGAACTAAAGTAACTGTTGTTGAATTTATGCCAAACATCGTTCCTGTAGAAGATGAGGAAATCTCTAAACACTTAGAGAAATCTCTGAAAAAATCAGGAATCGAGATCATGACTAACGCTTCTGTAGAAAGCGTAGATACAACTGGAGAAGGTGTAAAAGCTAACGTTAAAACGGCAAACGGAAACATTACTCTTGAAGCTGACGTTTTATTATCTGCTGTAGGTATTGCTGCCAACATCGAAAACATCGGTTTGGAAGAAGTAGGAATCCAGACAGATAAAGGTAGAGTATTGGTGAACGAATGGTATGAAACTTCAGTACCGGGTTACTATGCCATCGGTGATATTATCCCAACTCAGGCATTGGCTCACGTTGCTTCAGCAGAAGGAATCACTTGTGTTGAGAAGATCAAAGGGATGCACGTTGAGAAAATCGACTACGGTAATATCCCTGGATGTACCTACTGTCACCCTGAAGTAGCTTCTGTAGGTCTTACAGAAAAGCAGGCTAAAGAAAAAGGATACGAAATCAAAGTAGGTAAATTCCCTCTTTCTGCAAGTGGTAAAGCTACTGCAAACGGAAATACAGACGGATTTATCAAAGTAATCTTTGATGCTAAATACGGAGAGTGGTTAGGATGCCATATGATCGGTGAAGGAGTAACAGATATGGTTGCTGAAGCAGTTGTAGCAAGAAAACTTGAAACAACAGGTCATGAGATCATCAAATCTATTCACCCGCACCCAACTGTTTCTGAGGCTATCATGGAAGCAGCAGCAGCAGCCTACGGTGAAGTGATTCACATCTAATCTGAAATACAGAAATTTATATAACAAAAGCCTGGAGAGATCCGGGCTTTTTTTGTTGTACACAAATACTCTATGAATTTTCTGTTTCATTATTCAGCTTTTCAAGAGTTTTCTGATAGCTGTTATAGCTTTTAAATCCTGCGATATAGATCAGTTCAGTATCAGGCAAACCTTTATATGCAGGGGAAGATTTTAGCTCTTTCATTTCAGCCAGCCTTAATCTGTTGATATAGGTACTGAAGTTCATTCCATAATTTTCATTGATGTAACGGGACAGATACGTTCGGTTAGTTCCTACATCCCTGGCAAAATCAGTGATTTTTAAATGGCTGTTCAGATGGGGCCTTTTCTCTTTTACATATTTTTCAAACTTTTTTTTATCAATAACCTGCAGATACTCATCCTCATTATCCGGAGTAATATCGGAGATGATTTTTAAAGGTGGAAAATTCTCTGTGAAAATATTGTAACAGAGATTGATGGATAAGAAAAAAGAAAGGAAGCTCAATGAAATAATGACGATGTAAATACCTATTGGGTGGATAAAAGACAAATTCAGTGAAAAAAATAAAAAAGTAACAACCGTAAACAACGCAGAGCTTGTCAGAAGCCAACGCATATTACCTTTAAAATAAGGCGTGGGATTCAGTTGAGCAAGGAAATGATGACTGCTCTTTAAAGACATATAACAAAAAAACAGAGCTGACAATATCCCCATACCAATGCCTGGACTTCCCAGAAACTGGAACAGCCGGAAACCATTAATAACATCATCCTTTTTATTGGATATAAAAAAAATTGATCTTTCCGGCAAGTCAGACTTTCCAATCGTCCATATGCTGTATAGGAGAAAAAAAATAATAGGAATAATATAAAACAGAATTGAAAAACGCTTTCCTACAACAATATAAATACTATGACAAAATAGAATAGGAAGTACGATTACACAGAAAAAATTGAAAATCATGACGCTTATTAAGCTTTGAGAGGCTATTGAGAGCATATTGAGAAAGAAAATTCCCAATAGCAGAAGAAAACACGAACTTAAAATAAATAAAGTCCTGTTTTCAAGAATACTCAGGTTGAGTAGTGATTTTGCAATCAATAATAAAAAGCAGAATAAACTTCCTATTGAGGGGATATAAACAAACAGATAAGCAAGATGTTCCATGGTTTTGAAAATAAATTACGGATTGTTTTTTACTGCTCTCCAATAGCTGCGGACACTTCCAAAACCCGCCATTCTGGAAATCTCTTCAATAGATTCCGAACTGTTCTCATCAAGAGAGGAAAGTTGCTTTACTTCATGTACCCTCCAATTGTTGATGTACTGACTAAAACTCATTCCATAGATCTCATTAATAAATTTTGAAAGGTAAGACCTGTTGGTACTGAAAGCTGAGGCTATATCTGTAATTTTCAGGTCCGGATTCAGGTAAGGTTTATGATCTCTGAAATAGTCTTCGAATGCTTTTTTATTGATAATAGTGACCTGTTCGATGTCCTGTTTATACCCATGAATAATATGGCCGGTAGGAGCAAGTATTGCATTGTTGCTGGCAGGGACCAGAAACTGATAATTTCTTTCCAGAATATGATATACTATAAAACAGAAATGGAGTGAGGAGCTAGTAAAATTTAACAAATAGAATATATCTCCGGTTTTAGGAGAAGTAAAAGCAACAATAAGGATCATCAAAAATGAAAAGATTTTACTGGCAATGATTCCTGATAGCCAATACATACCTTTCTTAGGCCTTTCTGTGACGTTGTTTTTAATAGATTTATGGTATTGGTTAATATATTTAAAAGACAATGATGTATAAAACAAGAGATAGAATATAAACGAAAATGCAGTATAGGGCCGCATATAACGATTCATTTCACCGGAAGAAGGAGTCTTGTAGTGGAGTAATGTGAAAAAGAACCAGATGATAATAAACATGAGAACAGGAAAAATGTAATGAATAACCGGAATAAAAAGTTTCTGGTCTTTATTGGTTACGATATAAATAAAATGAAATGCAACCACTTCAAGAAGTTGAATATATAAAATGATAAGTGGATAGCTTTTAATATCCGAAGGTATTATTTTGATATCACGCAAAGTAAGAAATATACCTAATAGGATGTTCATTCCAAAATAAACCATCAGAATGATTTTAACAGCTTTTTCTCTTCTGGATTCTTTTTTACGATAAGAATTGAAAATTAATGAATAGCAAACCATTCCTGAAATCATAAAAATCAGGTATACAATAATTTTATTGCTAGACAGTAACATAAAATAGTTTTATTTTAATTTATTGGTAATCAGATTTTTGCTTTTTTATTTACGATTTGTCAGTGATCTTTTTTACGCTTTATTGTATAAAAAATCTCAATTATTTTTTGCTTTGTATAAACGTAACAAACCTCATAAATGATGAAAAAAAATAACTTTTATTTTTTCTTTTTTTCCATGTTTTTTCTTCAATTTCCAGTCTGGGAAATTGAGAAATAAAGTTTTCCTTTTTTTAGTGAATATACTAAAATTGGAAGGATAAAATGAAACCCTGTTTAAATTAAACTTTTATAATGTCGCAATCCCATTTTACATTGATGTAAATCTTTGAAAAGCTGTTTGATATAAACAGTAGTATATCGTCCTTATTCCCTTTTTTCCTTCAATTTATTTTAAAATAACCAAAAAATTTCTGCTTAGAATAAAAAGCGGACGCATACTCTAATGAAAAAAAATTCCTACACTTCTGCAAATACACTTCCTCCGATTCAACTGAAAGACTTCATGACTAAAATTCAGTTAAAAAATGTGAATAATGAAGAACAGCTTGAAAATTATTATCATCAGGTCTCAGGATTTGTAAATAACATCAGAGATTTTGCCTTAGGTCCTTTCTTTTGGTATGTGCTGGATTTCAGTCAATTAAGAACAAGGTGGATGAGCGATGATATCGGACAGATGACTGCTTATCCGTCAGAAAAATATACAGATTCTCAACTCGATTTTTTTCTGGAATTATATCATCCTGAAGATCAGCCTTATATTTTATCAGCCCTCTTATCAGCAGTGAATTTGAGTACAGATATGGATCTTTATGAAAAAGAGAAAACACGATTCAATATCTACGGAAGAATGCTTGACTCACAGGGAGAATACAGATGGACCCTGATGCAGCTTTCCAAACCTTTGCTTAATAAATGCAATGAAATAGAATCTGCACTGGCACTTGTTTATGACCTTGCCTACTTAAGAGGATGCAGCCTGCCTTTGCTTTCTGTGATAGACTGTACAGGAAAAGAAACCTTTTATTATAAACGGTACAAAAATGAAGACAATTCAGAATCCGAAGAACAGTTTGTCACCAAAAGAGAGAAAGAAATACTTTATCTGATTGCAAAAGGATACAATACTCCACAGATTTCGGAAAAACTGTATATTTCTTATCACACTGTAGAAAAACACAAATGCAATCTTAGAAAGAAGACCAATACAAAGACTCTATCAGAATTGACGGTCTATGCACTTAAAAATAACTTATTGATATTGTAGCTTTTAGAAATCCCTGAGAATCGGAAGAATAGAATGAAACGGAACGTTATAGTATTTATTTTACCTAAAATGTCCTGTCATTCTGCCTTCTTACCTCAATCGTTCCCAGGTGATTTCCTGAGATGATCAATACCGGAATTGCTTATCCCGGATTCTATCAGAACCTGTTTTTATTAAAATAATTTTAAAATTGACAGATTTCTAAAAATTAATCAGTTTATATCAACCTGTTTTCTTAAATTTATTCAATGAATTTTGAGAAAGTAGGACTTGTTTTATCAGGAGGTGGTACCAAAGGAATCGCCCATGCAGGGGTATTAAAATTCTTAAAAGAAAAAGACATCGAAATCGATATACTTTCCTGCTGTAGTGCAGGATCTATTGTTGGCTGTCTGCATGCTGTAGGAAAAACCCCGGAAGAGATCCTGGAATTTTTCAATTCAGTGTATTTTTTCAACTGGAAACACTTTACATTCAATCAGCCCGGGCTGGTTTCATCTGTCATTTTCAGAAACTACCTCAAACCTATTTTTCATGAAATGAAACTGGGAGACCTGGACATGGAAGTGAAAATTGTAGCGACAGAGCTGGTTTCAGGAACTCAGAAGATCTTTGAGAAAGATTTTGAAATCGTGGATGCGGTCATTGCTTCTTGCTCGATTCCGGGAATTACCACACCTTATATCATTGGTGAGGAAATGTATTGTGACGGAGGAGTACTCAATAATTTTCCGGCCGATATTATCAGAGATGACTGTGATAAACTTATCGGGGTTTTTGTATCCCCACCGAATGATGCAAAAATCAAAGACCTGAACTCTATCAAAGCCATTGTCTCCCGTTCCTACGACCTTTTTTCCTATAGAATCGAAAAAGTGAAATTTGATTACTGCGATTGGTTTATCTCTTCTCAGAAACTCTCCACTTACGGAACCTTTGAACGAGGGAAAGACCGTTTGGAACAAATCTTTAATATCGGTTACGAAGCTGCTAAAGACAGCTACGAATCAAGCCATTTTCTTACTATGCTCAGACATTCCGGATCATAAAAAAATCCTGCACAAAGTACAGGATGGTATTTTTATAAAGAATATCAGATGACTATTTTTTAACTACATAGCCGTCCTGACGTACAATTTCACGGTCGTTTGCATCATTCACGGTAAGCGTATAAGGGGCTTTTTTCGCAGAATCAGTCAGATAGTTTCTCCAGACCTGATAGCTATGACCTTCATTGTTGAAGACGATATAATAATTACCTCCTGTTCCGTCAGGAACCAGTTCTCCATCGCTGATGATCATGCTTGGCTTAGTGGTAAGACTGGCATTGGCGTTCCATGACTGATAAAGATATTTGCCATTAGGCTGTTTATCAATTCTGATCTTGAATTTTTTGGTTTTAATGATTACCGTCTTAGGTACCTGTTGAAAGGCTGACATGTTCATAAAACTTCCGATAGCCGGATTAGTGGATATTTCTTTAGCATAAGCGAAAGAAAACTGAGCTAAACAGAAAGCTCCTAATAAAATAGGTTTAATCATATTGAGTGGTTATTGGTTAACATTTCAGATTCAATCAAATATGAAGCCATTTTTCAATATTAAAAATAGATAGAGTTTGAAAATGTTGGAAAGGAAACGTCCCTGGCATTAGAAATCCCGATTTTTGGAAAAGGTTGAGTGAAAATGAAGAAACATTGCTGCAGAGGGAGAAAAACGGATATAAATGCTTATCTTCAGTTTAAAATTAATTAACCTCAATTTCCAATACTGTCTGAGATGATTTTTATAGTTCAGTTAATGCTAACTCTTCTGATTATCAGTTTTTCTATTTTCTCCATTATTGTAATTTATTCTAAAATTTTTAAAAAAGAATCCAAAGCTTTTTTTGGGATGATAATCAGCTTTATTTTACTTTTAGCAGTAACAAAAATGAGTCATCATTTAATTAAAAATGAGCTTGTAAAAAATATAAAACATTCAAAGATAGAGCAGAAGGATTCAGCTTTTTCAAAAGAAGAGTTATCAGATATTACGGTGAGTGATGAGAGAAAAAATACAATTGATAAGGATATTTATCTGATTCTTTTACCTGAAAAAGATACGATCTACCTGAATCAGGACTCTCGTGACAGGAACAAATTTTGGATTCATTATAAGAAATACGAAATTTTAAAAAATACTGCATCTATAGGGTATATAATGAAAAAGTGAAAATCGCCCGAAAAAATTTTCGGGCGATTTTCATATGATTTATACAGTATAGCTCGCAAATGCTTCTTCCAGACTGTCGAATTTTCCTTTAAACTCGTCGATCGGACAATCCTGAAGAATATTTCCTTTGTGGATCAGAATCACTCTGGAGCAAAGGGCTTCCACTTCCTGCATGATGTGCGTGGAAAGTAAAACGGTCTTTTGCTGTCCGATTTCCTTTACTACATTTCTGATCTCAAGAATCTGGTTAGGATCCAGTCCATTGGTAGGTTCATCCAGAATCAGGAGGTCAGGCTGATGAAGAATTGCCTGTGCCAGCCCTACACGTTGTTTATATCCTTTGGAAAGCTGTCCTATTTTCTTTGATTTTTCAGGAGTAATGCCTACCAGTTTGATCACCTCATCTACTCTGGATTCAGAAATTTTGTGAATATTAGCTACAAACTGAAGATATTCTTTCACATACATTTCCAGATAAAGCGGATTGTTTTCCGGCAGGAAACCTATTTTTTTCTTGCTTTCAATCTCATGGTCGGAAATGTTTAAGCCATTAAAGATGATCTCCCCCTGATCAATTTTCAGGGCACCTACGATCGATTTCATGAGGGTAGATTTTCCGGCTCCGTTGGGACCGAGAAGACCGATGATCTCATTTTGATCAATAGAGATGTTGATATTGTCAAGAGCGGTCTGTTCACCGAATTTTTTGGTTAGATTGATGATCTGAAGCGGCATATGTTTTTAATGTCTTTCTGCAAAAATAAAATAAAAAAACTCATTCCATGGAATGAGTTTCGTAATATTTATAAATTATGATTATTTTCTTGATTTTTTCCCGTTTGCAGGGGTCGCCGTAGAAGCGGGATTGGATCCTGATTTATTGGCAGCCGGAGCAGGTTTGTCATACAGGACATACTTTCCATTGGTTCTTCCAAAGACTTTCTCAACCTGTTTCTGGGTCAGAAACTGTGATTTTCCGATGTACTTTCTGTTTTTATTGATCACCTGAATAAACTGTACGGTTTGCTGGCCATAGTTTTTTTCATAATGGAGCTCAATAATATCATTGGGAAGTTCCAGGATCACATTTTCATCAGGAGCTGATATAAAACCATCCATAATCAGTTTATATAACCCTGCTACATCTCCGTTTAGGTTCTGGAATGAAAAAGATCTGATCGTATTCAGGTTGCTGGTGTTCAGGTCCTGGTAATTGATTGTAAATTTATCTTCCTTTTTATAGAGACCAACGGAATTATCTTTACCAACTTCCACCAAACTTTCATTTTTCAACACTTTGATCTGTGAGAAAACCGAAATACTGAACATACATGTAATAAGTAGAATTATTTTTCTCATGGAATGAATTTTAATGTTTTATAAATTGGTGCACTTAAATTTACTAATAAAAAGGTAAATAATTTTATTAACTTAAAACAAAAGTAACACTTTTTTTTAATATTTATAGGGGGTCGCCTGCGAATACTATGGATGTCATTGGTGTTGCAAAATCTTATCAATCACTTTGTTATATATATCTTTCAGAATGGTTATAAAACACTAATTTGTGAAATAATGTCAGTTGGTATCATGTAAGGTGTTGAAAAACAGATTGAAAAACAGCTTTTCAAGAGCTGGGATTAAAAATAATTTAAAATAAATGTTAAAAATGAGGACTGACGAGATAAGAATTCCCTTTCTTCGGGCAGTAAGTACTTCATAGGCAGTTTATAGCAGCCGTTTTTTTAAAATAAGATCCGTGAAAGAATCATATTCCTGTTTATAGCTTCTTCCTACAGGGATCTGATGTGCGCCGAGAAGAACCTCATGACTGCTGAATGCGGTTACGAATGGGGTATTGATGATAAAAGACCTGTGAATTCTTACGAAACCTTTACCGGATAAAGCCGTTTCAAGATCTGTGATCTTAGTTTTGGAAATGACATTTTCCTGAGCAACGGAAACGATTTTGACATCATTTCCCAGGCTTTCCAGATATAGAATCTCAGAAAGAAGGAGCTTTCTGTGCATCCCTTCAGTTTTGATGATGATGAAATCTTCTTTTGTATCCGGAGCATTTCTCAGAATCCTTTCTACCGACCTGAAGAAACGTTCAAAGGTGATGGGTTTCAAAAGGTAATCTACAGCTTCAAGTTCAAACCCTTCAATGGCAAAATCGCGGTAAGCCGTTGTGAAAATAGTTCTGGGCTTTTGAGGAAGTGATTTCAGAAAATCAATTCCGCTCAGATCCGGCATCTGAATATCGAGGAACATGAGATCTACTGCCTGATTTTGAAGAATCTTATAGGCTTCGATCGCATTAGCCGCCTTTCCGACAAGTTTTAAACTGTCGATTTTAGAGAGGTGGTTCTCCAGTAATGCTGCAGCTAAAGGTTCGTCGTCTACAATGATACATTTAATCATGGTGGGAAGGAGTGATTATTTCAACTTTAAAAATATTGTTTTCCTGCGAAACTCTGAAATCAAAATTTTCATGGTAGTGATGCCGGAGTTGCTTCCTTATATTTTGAAGCCCGATTCCTCTTTCATTCCTGCTTTGATTTCCGGTGTAGGTATTTTCAATTTTAAAAACGGAATGCTGACTGTTGGTTTCTGCTTCAATTTTTATTTCCGTCGGTGCTGAGCTCTTTCCTGCACCATGCTTGAAGGCATTTTCTACCAAGGTAAGATATAGTAATGGCGGAATAGCATTAGCAGAATTAATAATCAACTGTTTGCTTATTTTTAATCTTTCATCATGATACCGGAGACTTTCCAGGGAAATATAATGATCAATAATCGCCATTTCATCAGAAACCGAGACCCATTTCTTCTGACCTTTGTATAAAATATAATCCAGAATATCAGAAAGCTGGCTGATCGATTGCGACGTCTTATCAGACTGGCTTACAGAGAGAGAATAAATATTATTCAGGGTATTAAACAGGAAATGGGGATGAAGCTGGGATTTCAGAAACTGCAGTTCAAGTTCTGTTTTTTCTTTCTGCAGCCTTACTGTATGTTCCTTTTCATCTTTATACCGCAGGATAAACATGATGGCAATGAATATAAAGGCTCCACTGATAATAGGGAAGGTGTAATGAAACAGAAGGTACTTTGTATCGGTCAATATACTGATGATGCTGTCTTTAGGCAGATCTGTAAAAAAGGGCTCGGCGAGATAAACAATGAAAATTCTGTTAATAACGGAGATAAAATAAAGACTGATCACAAGGTATACTACAAACTCAAGATACTTTTTGCGATCAGAAAAGCGGCGGATCAGAACATAATAAATCCAATTGGCTCCCATAATCTGAAAAATCCAGTGACTGACATTGTAAATAATCAACTCTTTGAAAATGTCTTCCGAATACTCATCATAAGTTCTTGCTACTCCAAATAGAAATAGGGCAGCCCAGAAGAATAATTGAAAATACAGATGCTGTCTGATATGAATCTTTGAATATGGTTTCGCCATGATCAAAAATATAAAAACTTAGTGTATCACAACCGAAGCGGATGCAAAAGGATACAAAAATAAGATGAATAACCTGATGATGGATGCAGACTGCAGGTTGTGCCGTTGACAGCAGATTATAGGTTGTCTGAATGCCGGATAAAAAAACGGTTGAAGATTGCTCAATCTTTGTAGTAAAAAAAATGACAGAAGAACCTTCAGAAAGACTTTATGGACTGGATCACCTGAGAGCGGCGGCCATTATACTGGTGTTAATGTATCATTACCGGGCATTTGAACATCCTTTATGGATTGATATTGTGGGAAGATTTGGCTGGACCGGAGTAGATTTATTTTTTGTCTTAAGCGGATTCCTGATTTCGGGTCAATTGTTTAAAGAAATTGATACCAAAGGGAGCCTTCGTTTAAAAACATTTTATATCAAACGTTTTTTCAGAATCATTCCGCCTTATCTTTTTACCCTTTTCCTGTATTTTGCTATTCCTTTATTCAGAGAGCGGGAGGCATTATCTCCCTTATGGAAATTTTTGACATTTACCCAGAACTATGGTCTCAATGTCATTGACCGGGGAACCTTTTCTCATGCATGGTCACTATGTATTGAAGAACAGTTTTATCTTATTCTTCCTGTATTACTACTTATCACAGCGAAAACCAGACGTTTTAAATATCTGCCCTTACTGATCATAGTTGTGATTGCTTTTTCAATAATGTCCAGACTGATAATATGGAATGAGTACATGGCCACTTTGAAATCCGGTTCTCTGGACTTCTGGAGGTTATGGTATATGAAGATCTATTATCCCACACATACAAGGCTGGATGGGCTCAGTATCGGAGTTTTGATCGGATATTTAATGCAATATTCATCAGGATTTAAAAAATGGGTTCATCAGAACGGAAATTTGATCTTTCTGGGGGGAATGCTGCTGTTAGGAATTTCCTTTTGGGTGTGCGATGATCAGGCTTCAGAGCGGGCTTCATTATTCGGATTTACCATCGTGGCGGTAAGCTATGGAATGATCGTGATGTCGGCGGTCTCAAAATCATCATTTCTTTATCAGTCGAAGTCTTATATAACCTCACAGCTGGCAGCTCTATCTTACGCTGTTTACCTTTCACACAAAGGAATTATTCATATGACTCAGGCTGTGCTTGAACGTTTTGATATTCAGGCATCGGGTCATATCAGTCTGGTTCTTTGTTTGCTGGCTTGTATTACAGGTGGAATTTTGTATCGGCTTCTGCTTGAAATCCCTTTTTCGCAGATTAAATTCCGGATATTAAAAAGAGAGAACTAGGTCGGGAAAATTTATCTTACAGATTGGCTGAGTTCTTCCGTGGGCATTTTGGGGTCCCGTCCCCTTTCAAATCCTTGAATAAAAAGATAGATGGTCAGAAATACAATGCTGATGATGATACAGACCGACCACAGAATTTTTTGTTTTACCGGTATTTTTAGCCTTGATATAAACAAAACAGCCACAGCAGTCACTGAAAAAATAAATAATAGGATTCCCATAATCGACTAATATTTCTATAAAAAATGGCCGTCATTATTATTTCGAAGTCATACTTTTCAATACGGTATTTTTAATGGCAGCTTCCTGAAAGCTCCAGTTTTCACTCTTCTTAGGCATTTGGTTTTCGAGAATAATTAAAGAGGTATCTGTAGAAGGAAAGTATACATTAAGACATGTAAATCCGTCTCCAAGACCGGTAACTCCATAATAATCCAGACCGGCTTCTTTGATGAATCTCACATTATAACCAAATCCCATACTTTCTTTCCCGAAAACGTTATGTTGGGCAGTGGTAGAAGGAGTAAGCATCAGTTTCTGAAACTCCGGAGATAAAAGTTTTCCTTTAAAGAGGGCTTCATCCCACTTGGCAAGATCCTGTACAGTAGAAATGACCCCTGCTGCAGGGGCAATCTCTTGATTCAAAAACGATTCTTTCACTTTTTCAAACTGATTATTATCGCTTCTGTAGCCGGGTACAAGGGATTGATTATTCTTCACGTTATAGATAAAACTCTTGTCCATTTTCAGTTTTTTGAAAAGTGACTGGGCAAGTTCTGTAAAATCTTTGCCGGTTGTATTTTTAAGGATTTCTCCCAAAAGCATATAGGAAAGATTTCCGTACTTAAACTGTGAACCCGCTTTGAATGCAGCAGGTTTATCTGTATCTGTAATGCCATGCGTGTGATTCAGGAGATGATGTACAGTAACAGTATCGGCCCAGGACTGTGTAAGAGAAGGAAGATATTTCTTTACAGGAGTCTTCAGATTAAGCTTTCCCTGTTCTGCAGCCTGTAAAACCAAAACAGCAGTGATCTGTTTCGAGTTGGACATGATTTCGAACTGATCATCAGTCTTCAGAGGAATCTTCTTCTCAACATCTCTGTAGCCATTAGCTTTCAGGTATTGTATTTTACCCTTTTGAGAAACCAGAACAACACCATTGAAGGTGAGTGGAGAAGACGCTGTCATAATACTGTCGATCTTGTGGGTATAATTGGGTTTCTTTTGTGAAAAAAGAGGTGAGCTTAAAAATAGGATGAATAATATAAAAAAGGTCTTCTTCATGGTCAATAGGGTTGTGAAACATTTTTGCTGTCAAATATATATATTTCCTGACCTTGTTTTGAAAGATTGTGAAAATTTAAGAGATTAGTGATAATTTTTTTGAACAGAGAACGTTATAAAACTGTATTCTGATAGTTATGATGTTTAAAAACTGAGATCAGGATTGAAGAATCAGGCTTTATCATTGACCCCTTATTTTTAACAGGAGATTCATTGAAAATACTGGTGGAATTTGAGCTTTCTGTGTTCCGTATCGGAATTCATTTTATCTGAGTCTTTTACTTATTATGACCAGAAGCATAAATAGACATCATAAAAGTTTGTATTTTTATGCTAAAAGCTTTGGATGGACACAGCTTAAACTTAAAGAGCCCGAAAAATAGGAGCAGGATAAAAACTAGTTTTATTGAATATCAAATTGTATAGAATGGCATCATTTACAATAATGGTGTCATTTATTTTTACCTGAATTTTGCAGTCCTGGCCTAAGGGATAAATTAATAAGGGAAAAATAAATGATCTTCCTATTTTTATATTAAATTATCCGCCCGAATCCTTAACCTTTCAATAACAGATACTAATACTATGAATGAAATGCGAAAGCGAATAGAAAAATATACAGAGACAAGATTAGTTCTTGTGGGTAAAATAATTTTTAAGCTACTGACATCCGTAATGCTGCTGGTGTCTGTTTCAGGATGGGGGCAGACTCATGATTCCGCATTTGAAAGTATATACAGGCAGATAAAACAGAAGAATTTTTTCAAGGCCCGGGATCTTTTTAAAGGAACAGAGAAAAAATTATCCGTAAATGATAAGTATTTTATAGAAGCTATTCTTGATAATGCTTTTAACAAACCGGAGGAGTCTAATCGTAAGATATTGAAATTTCTGGCTGCTGAAAAAGAGTTTTCGGATTCTCTGATGCCTAAGATTTTGCATATTAAGGAAGACAACTGTATGAAACGCAGCGACTATGCCGGAGCAAAAAATGCAGTAGAGGAAGCACTCCACAAATACGATCATCTGCTTACAGAAGAAGAAAGAACTGATCTGAAAAATAATCTCAAGATCTGGACGGCACTGGAGAAACAGCCGGCACAGAAGATTACCAAAAATGGAAATACCCGTCTGAAAATGCAAAAAGATGCTGCGAATCTGAAAAACCTGAAAGTGAAGACAAAAGAAGATTCTATGAACTTTATTTTTGATACCGGAGCCAATATATCTACGATTTCTGCTACAGCTGCCAGACGGTTAAAAATGAACATTATTCCTGCAGATATTGATGTGAATGCCATCACCGGTATTGCCGTAAAGGCAGATCTTGCAGTCTGTGAAAAACTGATGTTGGGAAATATTACGATTGAAAATGCGGTATTCCTGGTTCTTGCAGACAAGGAGCTTAGTTTTCCGCAGATCAGCTATCAGATTAACGGAATTCTTGGATTTCCGGTGATAGAGGCTCTAAAGGAAGTACAGCTGACGCAGGATGATTATTTTATGGTTCCTGATCAGGAAACAAAAATAAGCGGAACTTCCAATATGGCTATTGGCGGACTGACTCCGCTTATCTTTGTGGATGGTCAGCATTTTACCTTTGATACCGGTGCAGATCATACCATTTTATACGCTCCCTTTTATGAAAAAAATAAAAAAAGTATTGACCGACAATACAAGCTCACCAGAATCAGTATGGGTGGGGCAGGAGGAAAGGTTGAATATGATGGGTTTAAAATAAATCACACCTTTCATATATTGGGAAAACAGGTGCCTCTGAAAAATGTCAGCCTGTTGAAATCCAGGATCAATAAAGAAGATGTTTACGGAAATATAGGTCAGGATGTGATCCGCCAGTTCAAAAAAATGACCCTGAACTTTGATCAGATGTTCATTAAATTTGATTGAAGATAAAACATAAAACCCACTTCGTTTCGGAAGTGGGTTTTATTATATAGTCTGAGATTATTACGGTTTCCAGAAAGACCATTTGCTGCCGTTGTAAACAGCTAAACGTTTCGCTCCTGCTTTATTCACGTAAACCATCATTCCTGGTGAAGGGCTTGGAATATTCTGTACATCAGCTACAATGGGCAGAACCATTGATTTGGTCGTAGATTCTAAAACCAGAACTCCATTAGCTGTGCTGGATTTGGCCCCTACAATTACTTTTGCAGATGGAAATTCCGATACTTGTGCAGCAGTGGGCTGAGTTGCTAAGGTACTTGTAATATTCGAGTCTTGTCCGCTTAAGTCTACCCATGCACCGTTGTAGTATTTTATACGGGCTTTGGTAGGGTCGGTAGCATCAAGAAGTAGTGTTCCTTCGGCCGGAGTAGCAGGAAGAGTTCGTACATAAGGCAAGATAAGTCCTTTGTTCTGGTTCGCAGGAAATTCTAAGAGAACAGATGTTTTTACAGCGGCTGTACCGATAGCATTCCCAATCACAACCTGGGCATTTGATAGAGCTGTTGCTCCTATAAAGATCGTTAATAGTATTTTTTTCATTTTCTTTAAATTTTTAATTCGATGGCGATGATACTATATAAATTTATGGACAGGTTGGAGTACTGAAGCAGTTCCATGAGGTTCCGTCGTATAATTTCAGGCATTTTGCCGTTGTGTCATAGACCATCATGCCTTCTTGTGGAGATACAATAGCGTTGACCTGAAGTGTGGTTAATCTGTTGATAACGAATCCCTGAGTATTTGATTCCAAAACAGCATGAGCTGATTTTCTCAGCATTGGCCAGCTGTTGCTGTTACCTCCCGCTCTTTTTAAAAGGGTAATACCAAACTTAGAGTCTACCCCTGCAGTTCCGGTATTGGCGTCATCATAGCATATACATCTCTGGATGATATAATTATTGGTAGTAGGATAATACGTGTCACCAAATACAGGAGATGATGTTGAAACAAAATTGCTGGTTGAACCATTTGTTCCCTGTTGCTTGATCTCAAACTTAAAGGTTTCGTTAGGTTCATCAATTCCGTCATTGACTGATGCTATATTAATGGCGATTCCATCTTCGTCGTTATTGGGACTTGCATACCCTGGAATAACACCCCCGTCATAGTTCCCTGGTGGGATGGTAATCAGGTAGATTGTACTTCCCGGAGTATGGGAGATTGTTGGTGTACCGTTGGAGTTGGCAACCGGAGTTAAAGTAATGTCACTATCTGTAGCAAATGCAGTACCATTCGCCGGGTCTACCAATTGAACAGCTACTGTTGTGCCCGCTGCTACAGCACCACTGATTCTTAAAAACAGGTTACCGTTGCTTGAACCTTCACAAGATGATAATGCATTAGAGAATTTTAAGTCAATAAGCGGATTCAGCGAGATTCTGATGTCATCCAAAAAGTTTCCTAAACCTGGAGCTCCACCGTCAACCAACGCTCTGAACCCCACACGGTAAACACCTGAAGCTCCTGTAAAAGTATAAGTACCCTGATAATTGGTCCAGTTGGTCATACTTGCAGGGGTAGTGGTTGATCTTACTGTAGCAATATTTACCTGATTCTGATTCTCAATAACCATTGCTGCCTGTTCCGCTGTACGGGATCTTGCTCTGTGCATGAAAGAATACGTAATAATGTCACCCGTTGCCAGGTACATATTCTGGTAAATCATTGAACTGACGAATGCATTCAGCTCAACAAAGTTAGTTCCCTGTGAAGCATTGACTCCGTTGAATCCTGAACCCCATACTTCAATAGGGTGACAGTCTCCGGAACCACCGGCAGAACAAGCACCTGCCTGTGTAGGGTGTGATGTATACCATGGGGAAGTTACCGGAGCTCCGGCATCAAAGGTCGCCCCAAATCCAAAATTCGCATCAAGCTGGTTGACTGTACCATTGGGCATTCCAAACTCAAGGCCGGGATTGACAACAACTCTTGTCTGTGCAAAACCGGTTTGCGAAAAAAGCGAAAGAAATAAAGCCGTAAAGGCCAATCTTTTTGCATTCAATGAAAAGAGGGGTGTTCTGATAGATGTTTTCATAATTATATGCTGTTTTGTGCAAATACCAACGTGTGCATTTTAAAAAGGTTTTTTTGAGAAAGAATCTTTTAGGAAAATAAGTGAGATGGGGAAATATGAAAAATATTCATATTTAAAAATGTTAAAATATTCCGTATTTGTGTTTGTATGGAAATAATTTTCTCAAGTATAAAGGTTTATTTTCACAAAAGTAGTAAAAATAAATAATTACACCTCCTATTTTAATATATATAATTTGTTGTAATACAAGTGTTTTATATCATATTGCAAAAAAAGAATAATATAATTATCTTAGACTTATTTTTATCTGCATATTTTTTCTTAGCCCTATCTTAGGATTTTAGCCCAATCGTTGTATTTTATTAAATTTTTTATTAAAATTGGCGAAAATCTTTGCTGATCCTAAAAAATGAGTTCCCTCATCAATAGCTTTTATTAAACATTTAATCAGAAAAGCATACGGCTGTAATTTTATCAGCAATTTTTTTATAAATTGACGGATATTAAACAGGCAACACTCAGCTGATCCTGACAAATTATTATGAGGCACAGAGTTTTATCCATTGGTTTTAGTCTGAATTCATTTTACCTTTCGTTTTTATACTTCCGTTTGTTTTGGCTCTCGGATGGTAAAGAAACAGCGGAACTTCTGACGTATAAGTATATGTTGTACTCCGTTTTTTTAGTTTATCCCTTATTTATATTTTCAACATTTATTTTCTCTAAAGGGATTAAAGCAAATTTTTTTCTGAGATTACTGATATGGCTGATGTGTCTTTCCGGTCCTGTTCTCTATTTCTATACCTTTGATCTGTTTGATCAGAAAGAGCTTTTTTATGGATACGTAATGATTCTTATTCAATGTATGTTCCAGTCACTGATGGTGAAGGATGAAGAAATGACAGCGCGGATTGCCGGAGTTTTTGCTGCAAAATTATTGTTGTGGTTTGTGGTTTTGCTGTTGTCTATGTTCTCACTTATATTCTATTCGAATAGAGACATTCTTACGAATATGCTGGCCGGAGGACTGTTTTATTTGTGTGCTGGAATTCTGGATATTCTGATCGGTAAATATAAATTTTTGTCTGAAAAATAAAAGCAGCTGATACCAGATTTTGTATTTTTCAACTACAACTACTAAAGTAAAAAGGGAGGTAGCTTTGAGGAAAAGATCAAAAAATATTTAGTTAGAATCTCACTTCTCTGAAGATTTTTTTGCCACAGATGCACGAATTCTTTTATTCGTGACTATTAATAAAGGTTTTTCTTCAGAAACTGTACAATCATATTCCTTAGGTAGGTAGATCAAACAAGAGGCGGTCTCATGAGACCGCCTCTTCTTCAAAATATATTAAAATTTGTTGTGCTTTTCAGCTAATGTTCTTTTTATTTACTCATTCTGCTTGATTTGTGGGTTATTATTAATCTCTTTATTCGGGATCTGGAATCTGAATTTATCCGGTGTGAGGTTAAACCTTCCAAAAGTATGGTTGGTGCCCGGATATATCCTTTCCAGAGGGGTATTTAATCTTTTCATATCAAACCATGCATAGCCTTCACCCCAAAGCTCTATTCTTTTTTGAAGAACGATCTCATTGATGAGCTCAATGCCTGATTTTGATGATAATAGATAGTTTTTATCTCTTTTGGAGGTAATGTCAAACAGGATCTGTCTGGCTTCAGCCTCTCTTCCCTGTCTCGCAAGAGCTTCAGCTTCTATATAATAAAGAGAAGAGGCTCTGATGTAGATATAATCTCCTTCAAAAAGGCTTGGGTCCTTAAACTTCCAGCTTACATAGGCCGGATAATTTTTTGTTTTTCCATTGAAAGTATAAGAAGCATTCTGGCTGCCATTAAATACTTTTTTACGGTAATCCGTTGCCGGGATGGCTTCATAAAGACGTTTGTCGATAAGCTTTCTGATCTGGGCCGCACCGGCATAGCCTTCATTTGTATTATCAAACATTGAGAAGAACGAAGCATAATAATTTCCGATACTCATCGTAGAAACATTATTATGAAAACCCCATATCACTTCAGGATTATTGATATTCGAAAATCCGGTGGTGGTGTAGTCGTCTTCAGTCATCAGAGCAATTCCCTGCTTACCTTCTGCTGCATATTTTCCGGCCTTTACATAGTCTCCTGTCTGCAAAAATACCTCAGCAGCGATGGCTTTGGCTGTTCTTTGGTCAATCTGGGCTCTTGACGGGCGTGCAAAACTGTCCAGAAGTACAATAGACTCTTCAATATCTTTGATGATCTGTCCGTAAACCTCGGATACCGTAGATCTTGGAAGTCCCTGGCTTTGGTTGCTGGCGGTGAGGACAAGAGGAAGTCCCGGATCAGATGGATGTCCTTTATAATCATTAGCATAGAAACGAACCAGATAAAAATAAGAATAGGCCCTCAGCGCAAGCAATTGTCCTTTGATAGCTCTGTTCTTTGCACTTGTATCTGTCTGAAGATCGTCAAGTAGTTTGTTGATAATAAATATTCTGGCGTAGAACGTTGTCCATACAATCTCTGAAGCCAGATTACTGGCATTGGTTGCTTCATAATTATAAAACATTCCCAGGTGCTGATTGGTCGCCTGAATCACATCATTAGACATCAGGTCGGCTCCTGCCTTGATGGCCATGATCCCGAAATCTGAGTGAGAAGTTGTTCCTCCGGCACCGTTACTTCTGAGATCAAGATAAATTCCGCCTAATATCTTTTCAGGTTTAGACTGATCATCATTCAGCTGTTCACCGGAAATGTCTCCTTCCGGCAATGTATTCAGATCACTGGAGCAGCTATTGATCACTGTGGTAATGGCAATAGCGGCTATAAAGTATTTTATTCTTTTCATTGTTTTCTTTTAAAATGTTAATTTAAAGCCTAAAGAAACGCTTGATAACAGAGAGTATTTGTAGGCATCAGATACTCCGGTCAGAGAAGCTCTCGGGTCATATCCCTTTCTTTTAGACCACAGATAAAGATTATTTCCTGTGAAATAGACTTTCAGTCCGGATAGGCCTGCCTGTTTTGCAAAGGCATCAGGAAGCTGATAAGATAAAGTCACGTCCTGAAGGCTGATGTAATCTGATTTGATCAGATATAATGTAGAATTTCCGTTCTGATTCGTAGCGGTAAGATCTACTCTTGGCAGGGCTGCAGTAGGATTTTCCGGAGTCCATGTTTTATCCAGATCAGTTGAATAATTGGATCGGTACATATCCGAATGGAATAAGCTTCTGTAGATGTCATCATAGCCATATCCTCCAAACTGGTAGGCAAAATTGACCGCCAGGTTGAATCGCTTGTACGTTATATCAGTTCCGAATCCACCATATACCTTTGGAATTGCTGATTTCCCGGTGTTGTAATCCGTTGCTTCCTTATAATTGTTGGTAATGACTCTCTCTTCCTGCTTGGTATCCGGGTTGATGATGGTACGGTACCATTGTGCATCTCCGTTTTCAGGATTTACTCCGGCAAACTCTTTCAGATAATAGGTATAGCGGTCGCCGCCTTCCGTAAGGATAAACAATCCTGTAACGAGACCTGTATTTCTCTGTTCGGCAGGGAGTCTTGTAATGGTGTTTTTATAATGAGTTGCATTGGCATAGACATTCCATTGAAACTGTTCTGTGCGGAAAATATCTACGCTGATGTTGGCCTGTACCCCTCGGTTGGTCATGTCACCAATGTTTCCGTATTTTACATAAGAACCGGAATTAGAAGGAGGTAGGGGGAGGGTATAGATCATATCCGATACCTTTCGTTCAAAATAATCGGCGTTCAGATTAATCCTATTATTTAGAAGAGAAATTTCAAATCCTGCATTCAGGTTTTTGGAGGTTTCCCATTTTAAATCCTTGTTTCCCTGTTTTTTAAGAGATAAAACCGGTTTTCCATCCCCGAAATTATTGATCCCATAGATGTCCTGATAAGCGTAATAGTCTCTTGTAGAGCTATCCAGAAGGATGTTGTCATTCCCCTGTTGCCCATATGAAGCTTTTAACTTTAAAGAATTGATTACCCTGTTGTCTTTAAGAAAATCTTCCTTTGCAACATTCCATGCTGCTCCTAATCCGTAAAAATTCCCCCATCTGCTTTCCGGTGAAAATACAGACGAACCGTCTCTTCGGATGTTGGCATTGAAGAAATATTTTCCGTCATAATTATAAAGCAATCTTGAGAAATATCCTTCCACAGCATATTCATATCCATTTCCTGACAGATCCGTTATTTTTACCGCATTGTCAAAAGATGTTGAATTAGGCAGTAAAAGCTGCTGCTTTGACCCGGAAATTCCTTCGTTTTTTATTTTATTCAGTTCATGCCCTACAAGAATGTTGAAGCTATGCTTACCCAGCTTTTTCTGATAAGTAATCAGCTGCTGATGATTCAGGGTGTATTTGAATATTGAACTCTGAGAAATTGTTCCCCCTACAGAAGATGAAGTTCCCCCTTCTGTATTTCCGAACTGAAGATTCTTTACATTTTCGAGATAAGCCCCGAAATTATAGGTGAAATCAAGCCCTTTAATGATCTCGTAATTCAATCCAAGATTAAGATTGGTAATGTTGCTGGTGGTCTGTGACTTATCCTTTTGAAGATTTCCTACAGGATTTTCAAAAACTGCATACGATCTTGCTGCTCCGTTAGGACCTTGTCCGTCTCCGTAGTCATATAGGGCATTTTCATGGCTGTCATAAAGTCTCTGGTAATTGTCATCCCTTAGATATACCGGATAAAAAGGAGAGATGTTTCTGGCAAACTGGAACGGGTTGGAAAAACCTCCGGTCTCCCCAAAATTCTGCTTACTATAGGTGTAGGAGAGGGCACTTGTTAATTTTAATTTTGAAGTAATGGTATAATCCACATTGGATCTGATCCCAAATCTTTCAAATCCTGAAGAGATAAGGTATCCTCTATCATCCAGGTAGTTAAGAGAAGTGTAAGATTTTACCTGATCCCCATTGGCATTGATCCCAAGCGTGGCTTCTCTTCTCAATGCAGGTTTGAAAAGCAGTTTTTTCCAGTCATCCTGATACAGAAGTTTAGCATCAGGATTAAACGAGCCGTGTTTATCAATCAGCTGGTTGAAAGGGAGATTATAAACATTATAACCCAGTTTGCTTAAAGCGGAAAGTCCTTCTTCATGAGGTGTAGTACCGGATGGTACAGCTCCCGGCTGTTTTAGCCTTACAATTTCCCCAATTCTTCCTCTGTTGTAGAATGCCGTATAATAATCCTGTGGTGAAGTATATACCGAATAGTCTTCAATCGATCTGAAATTGACCCCTGTTCTGACATCCGCTTCAATACTCAGTCCTTTATTTTTACCCCGTTTCGTATTCACAATGATTACCCCGTTGGCTCCTCTGGAACCGTATAGAGCGTTGGAAGATGCATCCTCAAGGAAAGAAATACTTTCGATGTCTGATGCCGCAATACTGTTCAGGTTTCCACTATAAGGAATACCGTCCAGTACAATTAACGGGTCGCTGGATGCGTTGATAGAACCTATTCCTCTCATTCTAATGGTAGGCTGTGAGCCGGGTTGCCCTGAGGATACCACCTGTACTCCCGCTACTTTACCGCCAATTCCCTGAAGGATGTTTCCATTTTGAAGATTAGAAAGATCTTTGGCTTTCAATGATTGTACAGATCCTGTTATTTCTTCTTTTTTCTGCTTTCCGAAGGCTACCACCACCACTTCCTTGATGGAGGTCTCCTTCGAAAGACTGTCTTTGGTTTGTGCAAAAGCATATTGAGCGGATAAGATCACAGCCAATACACCAATTTTGCATTGTTTTCTTTTCATTATATTAATCTTAGGTTTAAAATTGAATGTGTGTATTACTGCCGGTCTCTGCGGTTATGAAAAATAATTCCCTGCCTCCCTTTTCAGGGAAGATATAAGAGAAGATTGTTAAAATAGTACAGGAGAGAATTCCGGATCAAAGAAGCTTTGAATTTATCTGCTTCAATTCCTACAGTAATGAATGTATTTCCGGGAAGATTATGACATCATCATTTTGCACATCATATCAAAACACATTTTCTTGGAAGAAGGATGGTGTTGTGAAAAATCGGCTGCTGCTGTACAATGATGCTGAACAGATTTTGCTGCCGTGATGTTGCATAGGTAAGAATCAAAGTTGTTCTTATTCATGAGAATAAAGTTTATTGTTTTTTTTAACTGGGTCAAAATTATTTAATAATTCATAAAACTTTGTTAAAATAGGGTATGAGAAATATCATAAAAGTCTACTAATTTAGTAGGATAATAGATTTGTTTTATTTAATATATTGTAATTCAGGTTGTTATTTGATGTTTTAATCTTTCATTTATTGTCATTTCTTAAGATGAATAAAACTTAATAGTATAAGTCTATTGTTTTTGTAGACTTTTTGTTTATTTTATTGCACAATTGTTTTTTATCACTCTGGCCGGTATTCTTTTTCAGAAGTCTAAATTTTATGGCAAACCGTAAAATATACCAGGAAAAGAAACGTACATTTGGCGCTTAAAAACAAGAGTACATCGCGTCTGTTCAGTTTTGAACAGTATTCTTTGAAGAAAGATGTATATTGAAATCATTGTCATTTGAATAGCATTTAAGAAAATCAGGAGTGTATTACAGAGAACACAAAAAGTATTATTTTAAAATTGATACTGAAAATAAAGAAGGAGTTGAAGTTTTTGTCGGGCAAAATGCAGGAAATCAGGTAAATAAAGATATTCTGAATGCGCAGGAAGAAGTTTTGATCATTTCACCTTATATAGATGAAGCCAAAGTGGATGATCTTCTTATGCTGAAAAGCAGAGAAGTGAATGTAAGACTGGCATTCAGTGATCTACGGCCAGAGCAGTATGATGATGTACTCAGAAAACTTATCCATCAACATAAAGTAACAGATGTAAAGAAAAAAGAAAGAAGAGAAAGTCTGAAAAGTATCTATCTGATGTCTTCTGTTGTTTTGCTTTGTGTGGGCATCTCTTCACTTGCTTATTTCGGACTTCATATTATTGATGACCTGATCAATGCCAATAATTTTTTTGCCCTTCTGATTGCGGTGGCTACTCTTTATGGATTTTATGTATGCTGGGAAAAGAAGACGGAAGTGGAAAAAATGGAAATTTATAAATATCATTATTCTGAAAATCTGAATTTCAAATTCATCCGGAACAATCGCTATGAAAGTAAATTCCTCCATTCAAAAATTTATGTGATCGACAGGAAAGTGGCTTATCTTGGTTCACTGAACTACACGAAAAGCGGCTTTACCACCAATTTTGAATCCCGGATCAGAATTACCCAGAAGGAAAAAGTAAATGAGCTGGTCAGCTTTGTTCATGATATTTTTGAAGATAATGTGAATCTCAAAAAGCATGAGCTTTTTTATCTCGGAAGAAAAATCTACCACGAAGAACTCTATTAATCACTAATTTCATCAAATATCACTTATCCTTAACATTGAATTGATAAAAATTTAATTTCACGAATTATCGTCTTATATCAACAGATTTAAGAATTTTTTTTTAATTTTATCACAATAAATGAATCAGACGGTTCGATGATGAAAAGTTTTCCCCGCATTTTATCGTCACTGTTTTCTGCATTGTAATGATAGGGACTATCATCAATCTTATGATTAAAAATATAGATCCTATCCGGCATGCTGATCTTTTATTTACCATGCCCCCCAATATAAGTTTTTATACTCACTGGAAATGGTCATGATAATATCCCTGTTTTACCAGAAAAATTAATTATTATTTTTGGAAATTATTGTATACATGTGAACCTTCATTCAAAATCCTTAAGAATGACGGTCATATAAAGCAACACCCAATAGTATTATGAGAAAATATCTTACATATATCTTAGTTTTAGGATTCCCACTGCTAGGAGCCCAAAATAAAGTAACTGAAGGTTCCTCTTATCAGCAGAAGTGGACGGCATTGGAGAAAGAAAACGAAGGATTGGCATTTGATGCTGATCTGAAGCTGTCTGAACCCGAAAAGATATTGGACCAAAAACTCTTTAGTCTGCGAAAAGACTTGATCACTGAAGCAGGAAACAAGAAGATGCCTTTGTACAACCTTTCCTTTAACGAAATAAAACCAATGATAGAAAGCAGTAAATTGTTTGAAGTCATTCGTTCGATGCCTAAAGGAGGATTGCTACACACCCATAGTGGAGGAGTTACCGATGTGAAATGGGTGATTGCAACGGCAAGAAAATATAAAGAATGCTATATTTATGATCAGAAAGATAATGATAAGTACATTTTCGGGCAGCTTGCTTTCTTTGAGAAAGGAAAAGTTCCTGACGGGTTTGTCAGTCTTGATCAGAAACTCAGAGATAAACCAGGTTTTGAAAAAGAATTACAGGATCTTCTTATCCTGAAGCGGGACAACCTATGTACGTATAACAATTATTGGATTGAATTTGAAAAACGTTTTCAGCGCATCGGCTTACTGTTACCGTATCGTCCCTTTTTTAAGGAATATTATACCAAAGGATTCCAGGACCTCATCAAGGATAATGTACAGCATGTGGAAATCAGATTTATCTTTGATGAACTTTACGATTTTCAGCATGGAAAATATCCGCTGAAGACTTCCATTACCGATTTGCAGGATATTGTGAAACAAATCAGGCAGTCTAATCCTCAGTTCAGCCTGAAATTAATTTATTCAAGCTTTAAGTTTCTTAAAAATGCAGGGATTGAAAAACAACTGGAAACAGCTTTCGAGCTTAAAAAACAATATCCGGATATGATTTCCGGGTTTGATCTGGTTGCCGATGAAGCGGCAGGTAACAGCATCAATTATTTCCAGGATAGTTGGGCGAAGCTGAATGACCTTTCTAAGAAATATGGAGTAGAAATGCCGCTTTTCCTCCATGCCGGTGAAAGTAATTCTGTTTTCAACAAAAATGTTCTCGATATTGCACTGCTGAATAATCAGAGAATCGGTCACGGGCTGAACCTCATCTATTTTCCGAAGGCAATGGAACTGATCAGAGAGAAGAACAGACTGGTTGAGGTAAGCCCCATCAGTAATCAGATTCTGGGTTATGTGAGTGATCTGAGGAATCATCCTGCAAGAGTTTTACTCAGCAATGGCGTACAGTGTTCCATCAGCAGCGATGACCCGTCAGTCTATGGCTATGAAGGCCTCAGCTACGATTTCTGGATGGCGTATGTATATTGGGATCTGGATATAAAGGCTTTGAAAAAACTGGTTTTCAATTCGATCAATTATTCTTCCATGAATGAAGGTGAAAAGAAGCAGGCTGTTGGGAATCTGAACAGACAATGGGATGACTTTGTTCAGAAGAGTAATCTGAAATTAAATGGACTCAGGTAACGAAAGTTACTTAAAATAAACACTTTTTTTGCCACGAATGCACGAATAAATGAGAGTGAAAAACACATAATTCTATTATTAATGTGATATGCTGTAAACTCGTCTATAGAATGTTCGCTGTTGTAAAAAGAGACGAACCTTTTGTCAATTTAACAAGCGATAATTTGCATATGTCTTAGAATAAACAAATTTTTTATTCGTGCATTCGTGGCAATTATATACGTCTCATAAAAAGAAAAAAACCGGAATTGAATAATCCCGATTTTTTGCATTGCTCTGAAGCCATTCATTGATGATATTTCAGATAGGCAATTAATTTTCTTCCGGATCATATCAGTTGGGTTCGATAAGAAAATTTAAGCGGTCCACATATTTTCCGCTTTGGCCGGTAATGGCAATTAACTTTCCGTCAATTGTATTTTCGTCACCACCTCTTCCACCTCCTGAAATACTGCGGTTTTTGTTGGTTGTGAATTTAATATAATCGATGTATTTTCCGGCTCTGTAGTCAATTCTGTCAATGTACTCGTCATCTTCCAGAATGAGAGTTCCGTCGTTGTCACCACCACCTCCGCCATGAGAGGTACCATTGATGATGATCTGGTCTACATATTTCCCGGCATGAAGCCCGATGGATTGAACGGTAGACATGTCAAAGAGAGAACCTCCGTCTCCTCCGATAGATTTAATGGTGTAATGATTCATGATTGTTATTTTGTTAAATGGTTCATTTCCTACTCATATGGCTTTTCGGTTTTCGCCTCGTTTTTTTAGTGATTGCAGATCTTCACTGTCAAAAGCTTTTGATACCACAAAGATAATGATGGCTCGAAAGTAGGATAAGAAGGAGAATACCCGTTTTGAAAAACACGTATTTGCACCTGTTGCAGGAGATTTCAACAGAAATTATACCTTCCGGAACAAAAGCCTTGAATCAATCATTTTTTTCCAAACAGAGATTCTGTTACAACTTTCCTTCATTGAGTTACTCAGATGATCCGTATTCTTCTGAACTTTGCCCTATCAATAATTAAAATAAAATGATATGCAAACGATATTAGGAGCCAATGGGCAGATTGGTGAAGAGTTGGCAAGAGAATTAAAAAGGAACTTTACCTCAGATATTCGCATTGTCAGCAGAGCAGCAAAAAAAGTAAATGATACAGACGAAGTCTTTTCAGCAGATCTTTCTATTCGTGAGAAAGCGATTGAAGCAGTAAAGGGGAGTGAAATTGCCTATTTTACTCTAGGACTTCCAATGAGTTCTGATCTCTGGGAAGAACAGTTTCCTCTTATCCTTCGAAATGTGATAGATGCCTGTAAGATCAATGGAACAAAGCTTGTTTTCTTTGATAATACCTACATGTATCCTCAGGACGACCGGGTTTTAACTGAAAATACTCCATTTGCTCCGGTAGGCAGAAAAGGAAAAGTTCGAAAAGAAATGGCAGAAATGGTCCTGAAGGAAATACAGTCCGGAGCATTGGAAGCCGTTATCTGCCGCGCTCCTGAATTTTATGGTCCCGGAAAAACACAGAGCATTACCAATACATTGGTTTTTAATAATATCAAAGAAGGTAAAAAGCTGAAAGTACCGTTGAGAACGGATAAAAAAAGAAGCTTAATCTGGACTCCTGATGCCAGCCGGGCCACGGCACTCATTGGAAATACACCGGATGCCTACGGACAGACCTGGCACCTGCCGGTAGACAAAAGCCATCCAGCCTACCGGGAATTTATAAGAACAGTCTCTGGCATTTACGGCAGGG
>LAZY01000003.1 GCA_001013295.1 Chryseobacterium indologenes
TTAATATGGAAACTCCAGATAAAGTGCATAAAAAATCCGAAGAAATAAAATATCTCTCCGGATTAAATATTGTTTAATTTATGTCAACCTATTTTAGGACGACTCATCAATTCTTATTTAAAATTTCAGAGAAACACTTCCGAGGAAACGGGCAGGCGCCTGTGGAGTAAGACGTACAGACCACGCTTTCTCATTGGTAATATTATCAAACTTCAATCCTACTCTATATTTTGGGTGATCGTAGAAAATACCCAGATCAAACATTTTATAAGATGGAATAATGACTTTGGCAGTCTGGGTATTGGTCTGATAGGAAGACGATCCCATATTTCCTCCACCACCTATTCCAAGGCCTTTCAGTTTTCCTTCCGGAATTCTGTAGCTGATCCAGAAGTTAAACATATTGGCAGGGCCTGACAGGGCAGGTCTTAAACCATTAACTGAAGGATTCGCATTGGTAAACTTGCTGTCGTTGTATGCATATCCTGCTACAATATTCAACCCGTCAAAAGGATTAGCCGTTACCTCTGCTTCAAATCCTTTACTCAGCTGTGTTCCATCCTGTATAGAATAGTTAATATCATCCGGATTGGTTCTCAGAATATTGTCAACACGAATGTTGTAGTAGCTCAATGTTCCTACAAGCCTGTGATTGAAAATATCTGCTTTTACTCCGAATTCCAACTGATTGGCATATTCCGGTCTGAATGAATTTCCGTTGATGTCTACTCCGCTCACATTATTAAATCCATTCATATAATTTCCAAAAAGGGAAACTTTATTTTTCAGAATTTCATAAACAAGACCTAACTTAGGAGAAAGTGCCGTCTGGCTGTAAGGTCCAGTTTGCGTTCCACTATTGCTTAAACCTCCTTTTATTTCACCTGTGGTAATATCATAGACCCCTTTAAACTGAAACCGGTCTACTCTTAAACTGGTCATTACCATCAACTGATCGGTAACATTGAATACGTTTGAAACATAAGCAGCATACGTATTATCACTGTTATTCTCTTTTCTCATCACTGAAGTTGCTGTAAGCGCATCAATGATAGCAGGATTTACTCTGAAATCGGCAGAAGGATGAACGAAATTAAATACCTTGGTATTGGTATGATAACGGTCGAAATGGTTTGAATTATTATAGTAATCCAATCCTACTACCATTCTGTTTCTGAAACGTCCGATATGGAAGTCACCGATGAAATTCTGTTGGATATTGGTCGCAATAAATGATGTAGTTCCCACCATTACCTGAGCACTTGCCGTTGAATCTGTTTTCCCGTTGATCGCTGAGATATAACCATTGATCGTAGATCTTGCACGGGATATGATCGTCTGGGAAGTCCAGTTTTCTGAAACTTTGTAATTCAGTTGAGCGAAAATATTCATCATCTGGGTTTTATAGGCAAGGTCATCACTTAAAAAGTTTTTATAATAAGGAAACTTCATATCAGCAATCGACTGAATTTTGTTGCTTCCTGTATAAGGATTAAAACGCACTACAGAAGTTCCCTTTGCCTGGTTAAATTCCACATCCAAAAGAAGCGACATACGGTCGTTGATCTGGTAAGAAAAACTTGGCGCGATGGCTAAGGAATTGGTAAACCCAAGATCCTGGAAACTCTTTTCAAAAGTACCTGCGGCATTCAGACGGAAAAGCGCTGTTCGGTCTTTATTGATCGGAGTATTCACATCCATTGTCAGACGGTTATAATCCCAGCTTCCGCCTACATATCCTACTTCACCACCAAAGCTGTTGTAAGGTTTCTTCGTCACCCGGTTGTATACCCCCCCATAACTGCTGGCCACACTTTTCCCAAATAAGGTAGCTGAAGGACCCTTGATGGCTTCTATACGTTCAAGATTGACCGGATCGATCACGGAAAATGCAGCACCAGCCACTCCATTTCGGGCATTGGGTTCTGTTTCGAATCCACGTGAACGGAAAGTCACTCTTCCCTGGTTGGCAATCATGGGAACACCGGCGCCCGGGACATTTTTAGAAATACTTCCCAAATCTACGGCTACCTGCTCCTGGAAAAGCTCTTTGGTCACAGTATTGTATACCTGAGGATTTTCTAAATTTTTCAGAGGCAGTCTCGCTACAAATCCACTTTCTTTTTTAGAAAACCTGTTGGTATTTTTCATGATGACCACTTCCTGGATCGCCTGGATATTTTCTTTTGTCAGCTGGTAATCCAATGTATTGGTCTCTCCTGCTTTAACCTCAACGGGAAGCCTTACTTCCTTGGTTCCTAATATTTGTAGTTTTATGGTATAATTTCCTGGATGCAGATCTTCAAAATGGTAATTTCCTTCATCGTCCGTCAGGGTCTGGCGATTTGTTTCCAGCAATGAAACGGAGATAGCCCTCAAAGGCTGCCCATCTACCATATTTACTTTACCTGTTATTCCGCCCTGTACATTCTGGGCTAATAGAGATGTTAAACTCAGCAGTGAGAAGCAAAAGACAAGAAATGGTTGGTACCATGGGATCATTTTGGAAACCGCAGCTTTATTCTGGACGGTTCTTTTGGAATGAGTCATATGCCCTCTCAGAGGCACATTTTCATTAGATTGTATCATTTTTTCAACCTTATTTAAAATAATTATAAATAAAAGTGCAAAATAAAGGAATCGAAAATTCACTCACAATATTAATTTAAACTATTCTAAATAAACTTTAAAAATCACTTATTTTTCCCCCGAAATTGCTCTCCATCTATGAGAATAAGCTATAACCCTGAAATGAAAATGAAAGGATTTGAGTTTTCCACAAATTACTAACATTTTATCCACAATTAATCTGTTTAGAAATACAGGATTTTCTACTACAATAGTATTTGCATATCGTTTTTTGGTAAATTAGCACCTTAATAGTCTTTGTAAAATCATAACTTCCGATCATGGGAAATCAGGTAAAGGCTTTGAGAGAAAAGAAGAATCTGACTCAAAATGAGCTTGCTGAAAAGGCAAAACTTTCTTTACGAACCGTTCAGAGAATCGAGGCTGGAAATGCATTGAAAGGCTTCACTCTGAATTCTCTTGCTCTGGCGTTGGAAAGCCTACCGGAAGAACTGCTCGTTGCTACCGAAAACCCAATTGATATTTCAAGAGCAAAAATGATTAATCTTTCAGCATTATGTGGACTCATTTTTCCATTTGGCGGAGTCATTGTATCTGCAATATTGACCCATCGGACAAAAGATCCTATAAATAGAGAGTTGGGAAAAAGCATCCTTTGTATTCAGATCATTCTATCCGTTGTTCTTTCGGTGATCATGATAGCAAGTCCGTTCATTCAAAAGTTGTTCATGCTTCGGTTTCCTCTTTTTATTATCCCTTTAATTCTTTTTCTGAGCCTGAAACTCCATATTATCATTAAAAACGGGATAAGTCTGAATCAAAAACAAGAGCTGCACATTAAACTGAAAACCAATTTCTTATAAAATAAGTCATAGAACTGTCGTAAAACTGTCACCCTGTTTTCAGGTAAAAAAAGACCCAAATTTCCGAATCTTGCACAAAAAAATATGAAAGCAGGAAAGAGGATTTTATTATGTATTTTAGAACTTCTTATGATTGGAGTTATAGGGAGCTATTTCTATTTTGATTACAAATTTACTCCGGAGAAAAATTATCTGACTGTAGCGCATGAAAGCGGAAATATTCCGATTAAATGGCCGGACACTACTAGAAGTGCTCTTCTTCTACCCATCCATTTCTTAAAAGATTCAACCACATATTATCTTCAGTTTGATACAGGTGCTGTTTATACTGAATTTTATAGTCCGGCAGTAGACCATTTAAAAGGAGTTTCAATCCGAAACGGATGTGCTGTATCTTCTTTTTATATTGGAAAAACAAAGATCTCTTCTGATAAGATTAAGGTTACCAATACCGGAAAGGGTTTCAATCCCAATGATTCGGTTAAAATTATTGGAACACTGGGTGCGGACATCCTTGAGAACAGAAAAACACTTATCAATTTTAAAAATAATTTTATTGTTCTCAATCTATCCCGAAAACCTGGAGAATTCAGGAATCCCCTGATGGATTTCACTTTTAAAAAGAGGAAGATTATCATCAATGGATATTTCATAGGGAAAAGAGAGAAATTCCTTTATGATTCAGGGACAAGTGCTTATGAATTACTGACCAATAAAGAAAACTGGGAAGAATTGAAACAGCCCCATGCAAAGATTGTTGTGGAAAAAGCTCAGTCGAGACCTAATATTTTAACGTCTTATACAGCCACCACTAATAAATCCATTCAATTCAGCAATAAAAAAGTACAATTGACGGAAGTCACTTATGTGGAAGGATTTTCACAGACCCAATATATGCTCATGAAATTTTCGGGGATGACGGGAATGCTTGGGAATAAGGTATTTCTGAAAAACTCCATCTATATTGATTGTCCGGAAGGAAAAATAGGAATCGAATAAACTTATCTGTACATCCATCAATACCTGCCATCAACGGCTGGTATTTTTTATTCCTAAATCTATCCTAAATCAGGTATTTATTTTGTCGTGTTTTTAAACAGTATTAAAAGATTTTGAATAAACAGGCTCATGAATAAAGTTTCTAAATTTGTTACGGAAAAGTATTCTCTCTGTGTACCAATGATATACCTACCTACAATATGGTTTCACAGGCATTTTAAATTAATCATAAAGCAGTTATCCATGATGTTGAGCATAAAGAAATTTTTTATCGGAATATTTTTACTGGCTGGTTTGGGAACAGCTGTAAAAGCCCAGATCAGTCCCCCAGGGTTGGGAGATGCCAAAACAGCTTTCTGGTCAGCTTTTGGAGTAAAACGTCAACTGGATTCTCTGGATAAAAAACAGTCACTGAGTTATATTGCCATAGGGCGTAAAAGCAGCCCGGATAATGATAATCTGTTTGCAAAGCAGGCCATTTTTGTCCTGAACCATGAGGTTTACCATTCTTTTGCGCCTCACCAGCAATACAGTTATGCGATCAGCTACCGCCGACAGCCTCAATATGAAAGTGAAGCTCCTTATGATAAAGAAAATACGGAGCAGGAATTCAGATTATATGGAAGATATGCCTATACTTTTAATCTTGGAAGTCAATTTAAACTGAAAAATACAGTCCGACAGGAATTCAGGAAGTTTTTTGACGCAGATTTTCATAAAGTGGAAGAAGATTTCCAATTGCGGACCCGTATCAAAAGCCAACTGACCTATAATTTATCTCCTAAAAACAATCAGAAACTGGCTATAAGTGCTGAAGCCCTGTTTTCCATCAGCCACCTTAATGAACCCACCTCTGAATGGAGTTCTTTCGGGTACCGGGAAATGCGTATTGCAGCTTATTATATGTTTAATATTCCCCACTCCCCTTTTACTGTAGATATAGGCTATATGGATGATTTGATCAGAGGCAGCCGAAGCATTCATCATGGCGGAGTACATTATCTTGCCGCAGACCTGATCTGGAATATTCCTTATAAAAAGAAAGCGACAGCCAATCAGGACTACCTTGACTAGAATAGAGCTTGAAGATGGAAGCTAGAGGTTGGAAGTTATAATAGACATTCATATTGATCATAGTCATAGAATTTGATCAAACAGCATAAAAAAATCCCGGTCAGAACGATCGGGATTTTATTTGGAAAATATAAAATCTTCCGACAATATAATTAGTATGAATGTATGGTGTAAAATTTTAATTGCACAAGATCAGAAACTGGCGGCTCATCTGTACTTTGAATTGAGCATCTGCTCTTGAATGTCTGTAAATAGAATATTCAAAGGCTTTCATTGTTTTCAGTTTCTGATCAATATATTCTGCAATATCCACGACGGAAAAAATAAAATCCCTGTACAGCATCATATTCACCACCTGACCGTAATAAGGCAGATAAGCTTTCAAAAAAGGAAGTACTTTCTGATGACGGTTATAGCTGATACAATAGCCCACTCCTTCTACTGAAGTGACAATATCATAATCATTGACGTAATCCTGAATATTTTTACTTCCATCTAAAGCATTTCTGTTTTTTGAGCAATATTTATTGATTTTATCCAGAATATGCTGGGCATACTCCATCATGGAAATATTTTTAAATTCAAATACCTGATTGAGCCCTTTTTGGGATGCGGATTCTTTGTTATAATGATTACAGAAAGAAATTCCGATTCTTTCATGATAAGGAAAAAAGCAGTCTTTCACTTCAATAAAGGCATCTGCCTGCAACTTATCTTCTGCAAAATTATAGTATAGATAAGGGCTGTACAAAGCGACAAGCGCTTTCAGATAATCTATTTCGCTTGTATTGTGATATTCTTCAAACCATTTCTCAAGGTTGTCGTAATAATGGCTTTCAAAGTCTTTAAAGTTTAAGTAAAGTGGCAATTCCATAGCTCTGTAATTTTGATGAGACAAAGCTATTAACGTAATGCGACAAAACTTGACGTGTTATATTTTTTGTATTAAAAAAATGTCAATAGTCAATTTTTGCTTCGCAAAGTTAATGGTGAATTATTTCACGTTATAAAAATTCACAAGCGAAGCGGATTCACTATTCACGTATTATAAATGTCAATGGTCAATTTTTGCTCCGCAAAGTCAATAGTGAATGGTTGTTGTAAAAAAATTCACAAGCGAAGCGGATTCACTATTCACGTATTATAAATGTCAATGGTCAATTTTTGCTCCGCAAAGTCAATAGTGAATTGTTTCACGTTATAAAAATTCACAAGCGAAGCGGATTCACTATTCACTATTCACTATTCACTATTCACTATTCACTATTCACCATTATTTATCATAATTTTTCATCAGGTACTCAAAATAATGAATCATCTTCAGATAGTTTTCTATGCTTAGATATTCATTGGTACTGTGAATACTCTGCTGTTCTGCACTGTTGATTTTAATAGGCATAAAACGGTACACATTTTTGCTGACAATTTCATATTTCCCGGCATCGGTTCCGGCCATCGTAAGATATGGGGTAACAATAGCTCCCGGATGGATTTCTTTGACTCCGGCTTCTATTACCTTAAATGCTTTTGTATTGGTAGGCGATATTGCAGAGGCTTCTCTTGTGTTATCGATCTCTTCGACCTCTACATCAAAACCTTTGGTGGCTTCCGCAATGTGATCACGAACATCTTTCACTGAATTTCCGGGAAGCAGTCTGAAGTTGACCACAAATTCAACTTCGGGAGAAAGTACGTTTGTCCCATCGCTTCCTTTCATCATAGTTAAAGCAGTAGTAGTTCTTACCAGCGCATTGGTTGTATTATTTTTGGTAAGTTGTGATATAAGGAGCGGTTTTAAAAGCCACTGATTCGCCAGGGCAAGTCTTGTTGTAAATGGCATTTCACCGCCGATATTGGTAAAGAATTCTTTGATAAGCGGCGTGATGACTGGTTTCATCTGATGGTCTTCAAGACGCTGCATAATGACTGCTGCTTTTCCTATAGCGCTTTCCATAGGCGGCATAGAAGAATGCCCGCCAAGTCCTTTTACTTTTATTTTTGCAGAGAGAAAGCCTTTTTCTGCACATCCTACTACTGCTACATCGGTATCTATTCCTGCTACATTTCCTTTTCGCATAATCAGTCCGCCTTCATCATATACGGCATCGAATTTTAATCCTTTTTTCTTAAAGTAATCTGCAATCTGGATAGCTCCTTTCTGGCCGCCGACCTCTTCATCAAACCCAAAAGCAAGATAAATATCCCGTTGAGGAGTGAGCTTATTTTTAATCAGGTTGTTCATAGATTCCAACAGAGAGAACAGCATTCCTTTCATGTCTATCGCCCCTCTTCCGTAAATTCTCCCATTGGCCACCGCTCCTGAAAAGGGAGCAAAATCCCAATCTTCGGCAACTTTTGAAACGGGATCTAGCGGTTTATCGTCCGGACGGAAAATATTTTCTTCATTATTTTTAATATCTGCATCACCGGGAGGCACTACATCCATATGGGAAAGAAACAAAATAGGTTCAAGGGCAGGATTGCTTCCTTTAAGCCTGAACACCAATCCGTACTGATTTACCTCAACATTTTCAGTATGTTGAAATACCAGGGGATAAGAAGTTTTTAAATAGGTTTTAAACTGATCAAACGGAGCATAATCGAATGTTCCCAGACTGCCTGTAGAAACTGTAGGGATCTTGATACCTCCTGACAACCGCATGACGGCTGAGTCATTTTTCACAGGTTTCCATCCTTCTCCTGATCCGAGTGTATTTTTCTTAAAGGGATAAGTATAAGTTTTGATCAATACTATTGCGGCGATAATAATGAGAACACCTAAAATAGCTAAGAGAACTTTTTTCATATCGATAAATTTTGTGTAGGGTTGGCGTTTCACAAATATAGAAAACAAATACTCTATAACCGCATTAAAGATCAAGTATTTCCTCTGTTTCTCAGCAGAATGTTATAAGCCGTTCCACAAACCGGCATTAAGCTCAAAAAACAGTTTATCATTTTCGAGCTTGAATTTATCTGCGATCTGTTTATTCGGATTATTCAGAGCAATCAGTCTTATTACTCCCTTTTCTTCCTGTTTGTACACTTCAAGAATATCATGACCGTTGTGTTGATAGCGGTAAACTAATGCATGCGGCATCTCTTTTTCAGGATTTCTGGCGGGAAAACCTTTTTTGATGTCTTCCAACGTTTTTCCGGCATAATAAAATCCAAGAATATTGTTGTAAATACTTGTAGGCGTATAGGTAAATAAAATTTGCGAAGACGGCTTATCTTTCAGGTTTTTAAGAAGATCTCCAATCTCTTTGTTGGTAAAAAAAATAAATCTTTTATCCGTTTTATCAAACACATAATCTCCATAGAAACTGAAGTTCAGGCTGCCACCCTGAAAAGACAGTTTTTTTGTTATATTTTCAGAATCAGGCAACGGATCTGTGTGAATCGGTTTTATATAGGAAGTACATGAAATAAGGCTCACAACAAGACTGAACGTACAAATATGGAGGATTATTCTTTTCATAGGTTATCGGATGTAGAACAAATATAATTTTTTGTAGCTGCTGCGGCAAATGCTATGTATAAAAAAACCTTCCTGAATAAAGGAAGGTTTATAATTTATATTTGAGAAATAGGTTAATTCAATATTTCATTCATATTGGTTAAAATGATTGGCTTTCCATCCGTAACAACGATCGTATGCTCGTGCTGCGCCATGTATCCGCCTTTGTTTCCTACCATCGTCCAGCCATCTTCAAGTTCTACTGCCAGATTTGAATCTGTAGCAATAAAAGTTTCAATAGCGACTACAGAATTTTTCTTAAAACGTCTGGTATCGAAACGGTTTTTATAATTAAGCAATTCATCAGGTTCTTCATGCAGGCTTCTTCCTACTCCATGCCCACAAAGGTTTTTAATGACCTTCAAGCCTCTTTTTTTGGCCTCAGTTTCCATCAGAAATCCTATATCCGCAATTTTTACGCCCCCTTTTATCTGATCGATCGCTTTCTGCAAAATATCTTTGGAAGCATCTACCAGTTTCTGATGTCCGTGAATGTCTTTTCCAATAATGAAGGAACCTCCGTTATCAGCCCAATATCCGTCTAGTTCCGCAGAAACATCAATATTGATCAGATCTCCTTCCTTCAAAATCCTCTGATCAGTAGGAATACCATGGCAAAATTCATTATCCACGCTGATGCAGGTCCAACCCGGAAATCCATAGGTCAGATAAGGAGCAGACTTTGCTCCAAAATCTGAAAGAATCTGCCCCCCATATTCATCCAGCTCTTTGGTAGTCATACCCGGTTTTACATACTCCGTCATTGCTTTCAAAGTATAGGCAACAGCTTCACTTATTTTCTGCATTCCGGTCATCTGATCTTCAGTAGTGATTGACATATTTTTTGTTATTGATTATGACAAAATTATGAAAATATGTTGTTTGTGTGCTAATAGGATTGTTGGTGTTTTTATAATTAATTGTACTCAGTCCCACAAATTAAAATAATATTTTGCAAACAACTGCATTCCTTCATTTTGCCTTTTTTTTAATTCTTCAAAATTCATTTCGTTTTGAGGCATTAATAAACTTTTAAATGAGAATATTATTTTTTGTAATATTAAAGCCCATTCTTTATTGATTAAACTGAGTTCTTCGTCAGAATATTCTCTATTTTGATCTAAAATAAACGGCAAATTATGGTCCTCTATCCATAAAGGTATACACATAATATTATCATTTTCCACTTCACTTTTATATGCCTCAAGCCTTGGCACAATAAACTCCGCTATTGAATATTTTAAATCCCAGTGTTCCATTATTTTAAAATTTTAGTATCATCACATTTTTTTTAATTACCTCATTGTTGATGCAAGTCAGGCTCTTGTGCTTATCTGTGATAATTTAAGTCCAACCTATTTTCAAACCATAGGCCAACGTAATGCTATATTTTCGTTGCTAAAAGTAAGCAAATCCTTACTATTGGTAAGGGTTTGTTGTTGATATATGTATGCGCAAGACGCTCACACCAGCGGGGCTTTCCAGATTAAGAATTTTCAATACAAAACCCTCGCATTTTGCAAGGGTTTTATGTTATCTACCACACGATACAATCGTGCGGGAGCGGGGGAAAGAGATTGGTAATATTACAAATCTCTTTTTTATTATCAATTTTTCACCTTAAATATCATTCATAATTCTTTGGACTAGGATTAAGATACCATCTTCCTTCTTTTTTATATATCATAATATTATAAATTAATATTTTAGTAAAGAAAGCTGGATAATATGAGTCTATTTTTATTAAAAGCTTTGATTTATCTGTTTTTTCAACACATATGATGTTAGTTTTAGGATGATCTCCTTCTTCTTTTTTATAATTAAATTTTTCATAATCATTACAAAGTTCATAAAAATCATTTGGATAAACTTCGTCATACTTCTCATTAATAATAGAAATAACCCTATCTGAAGTTACAAGTAAGTAAGAATCATTTAAATCACATTCCAATATTGGCATCTCATTTTCTAGTAAGGGCACCTTTGCAGGTGTATAATTATCATCAACTAGTTTTGCATTCATTTTATTGTTAAATGTAAGCCAATCTTCAGGTTTTCTATCTACACATCTCAGCGTAATTTCTAAAACTTCTTTTTTAAATTCTTTTTCTTCCATAGTTTAGTGCAATACTTTTTCCCAAAAAACAGTATCTCCCTCTCTACTAAAAAAATACCCATATTCTTCAGCCCAAAGTCGATTGTGTTTTAAATTCTGATTCATTACCATATTAAATTGTATTCGGACTTCACTCATTCCATATTTTCTTGCCATAACTTCAGCACTTTCTGTCAATGTTTTAAATACAGCATTCTTAGGAGCAGATGCATGTCTCATTATACCACTCACCTGTACCTCCATCACATCTCCAGTTAACCACCCCATATTAACATGTCCTTCTATACTCGCATATTTTTCTACCTGACTAAAAAGCTCACTCGTAAACTTACAATCGTTATGCACTAAAATCCCCTTCTCAGAAACATAATAATTATGGTTGCCTTCTACTTCAAAGTTATAGACTTTTACTTTCTCATCCAAGAATTTAATAGATTCTACAGGAGAAGTTTTTCCGTCTAAAGTAGCAAGAAGCATTCTTTGGGTAAGGTCTTTGGCTTCTACCCAGCTTCCGTTTACGTAGAACGGGTGTTCCGGTGTGCAGGTAATTTCTATGCCATTTACTGAGATTTTTACTAAGGAAGAAGAAGTATTACGGGATAGCTCTAATACTTTTTTCAGTTCTTTCTGGCCAGTTTCTTCATTATAACTCCAGACAAGGTCGCCCTCCTTAATATCTTCAATTTTTTTACTGCCTTTTTCCGTTGCCACTAAAGTACCTTCCGTAAAGCATAATTTTATCAACCCTTTACTTAAGTCTCCTAATGGTCTGCAAATAAAACGGCTAAGATTAGCTGCTCTCCAACCCAATGAAATAAGTTCTCCACCTGCAAAAGATGCTGGAAGCTCCAAAAACAAGAATCGTTCGGCTTCTTCAGTACTTTGTGCTGCTTTACTGTTTTTTACTGCCAGCTGAAAATTGGAAAGATTTTGTTGGTAATTATGTATAGACTGATTTGAGCTTAACCCAAAAAATGCGCTTGTAAGCATGCTGTTTACGCTATCTCCCATGCTGATAATGGCACTGGTAATTATGCCTGCAAGAGAAAAGCCACTGCCTCCGCCACCTCCGCCTCTTAATTCAATTTCATCAACTGCCATTTCATTAGTTTTGGTGTTTTTCCATCCACTATCCACTCTTTGCCACCAACCTTCTCCGTCTGTCCATACCTGGCCGATAGAATATCCGTTACTATTCCTCGGAGGTATAGATTTTAGCCCCAGAAAATCTATAAACAGAATAGGATTATTGCTGGCATAGGAATAGGGTTGCAAAGTTGTATCAGCTAATGGATCAATCACTCCAAACCTTCCGATATCAGGCATATAGTTTCTAAAACCATAGTCATTCCAACCTGTTTCGTCCTGTAGCTCATGACCGTTATACCCGTATCGGTACCCCGGATTGCCGGCCATCAGGTTATATCCGCTATGTTTAAGACCAAAAGGATAGTAGTTATTTTCTTCAAGAACTTCCGCAATGCCGTTCGTATTTTTATAATAACTCAAACGTACATTTCCTAAATGATCTTTATAGTTGTAAATATATCTGCTATTCTCAAAATCATAATATCCCTCTGAGGTAGGAACAAACTTTAAAGATACAGGTTGGTCTAGTTTTCCCCCTGTGCTGATCCGCTCATACTGAAAACCATCTAAATAATCTGTTATTGAAGAGGTTTCCAGATTTGTTTTCCCAGCCCCGTACGTATAAGTCTTACTAAGCTTTACTCCATCTGCACGGTACAGGTATCGGGTATTAACATTTACTCTCTCATTTCCCTCAAGTATAAACCTGGGAATATATGTTTTATCAAACGTAATATAATTCGGAAGATCAAGATAATTATACTTTATATCAAGAATGCCTTTATCTTTCTGGCTTTTCAGATTTCCGTTTTCTTCGTAGTACGTCATCACATTAGTATTCGCAGAAGTATCAGGATACCCTCTGTAATCCATGGAAGAATCAGTAATAGTCAGCAGTCTGTTCCCTGCATAATCATAAGTAAGGTTATCTATTGCTGCGGCTACTGTTTCATTTGCTTTTGCTCCGGTTCTTTTTAATTTAGTAATATTTCCATTAAAATCATAGTCTACTTTTTCATAATATTCCTGTGCAGACGGATTGTCGTCTCTCTGATAAAAACCGGCTAAAAGCCTATCGGCAGCATCATAAGTGTATCCATACCTTCGTAAATTATCGTTCGGGGTACTTGCTGTTTTCCAATCTACTTCAGCAATATTTCCGTTGTATTTGGGCTTTACTTGAAGATCAGTATATTCAGCATTTGGAGTTTGCAATCCTTCTACCTGATTATACTTTATCTCATAACCAAACAATTTTCCGTTCAGGTTTTTAGGATCATTGATCTTCGTCATCCAGCCTCTGATGTTATAAGCATAATCAATATCCTGCACAGAGCCAGCAGTTGAAATTCCGCCCACTTTCTTATTCTTCACCTGAGAAAGCTCATTATATGTATTCTGAGTCAAAATTTCAACAGGATTACTGTCTACCTGATGTTTATGAGCTAATAATCTGCTTTGGGGATCATATTCAAATGTTTCTGTAACAGTTTTTTCAATATCAACATTTGTTCTTTTATGTTTTGTAATTAAACGCTGAGTTACTCCCATAAAGTCAACTTCAGTTTCTGTTCTGGTATATCCTCCTAAATAATTAGCAGAATACACTCCTATACTTCTGCCTTTTTTGTCATAAAAGCTATACATCCTAGTCCATCGGTCATCTTCTATATTTTTCACATAAGAAGCAGTAGGCAATGATTTTGTACTGATCGGTGAATTTTGTGCATCCTGTGATAATACGTCATGGCCTAAAATCTGAACAGGTATAATCATACCTGAAGGAAGTGGCGGATAGGTATCATAGTAGTTTAAAGATAATAAGGTTACCCACTTTGTTGAATTGGGATAGGTGGTATCCGGATTATCATAATATACATCCATTCCTTGTCTTTCAAAAAATGCAGTATTGATTCTATTGACACTGTTTGAACCATATCCGTTGACTATATTTTGTTCCTGAGATCTTTCCCCTCCTGTAGATACACCGGTAATAGCTACTCTTCCCAACAGATCATATTTTGTATACAACCATTGTCCTTTCTTCTTTAATTCAGCATCCTGAGTAGCAACCAATCTATCCTGTTTATCATACACCATATATTCCCAACCTTTTCCCGGTACTTTCTTTTCTACCAGCCTTCCAAACTCATCATATCTATATTGATAACAAAGACTATTTTGTTTGGTTTCATCAATTATTGTCAAAGCCGACGCCAATGGAGGAACAACAAAAGCAAGTTGATTGTATTCATTATATAAGTAATAGGTATCAAGGTTATGTGCTCCATCATTTTTCCTGATCAGTACAACCTGATCTTTCCCATTTTTATATTCCGTCGTTACATTTCCATCTTCATCAGTAACGGATGTTTTCATTAAAGAATTAACAGGATAATAAGACCCGTTAAAGCTTAATTGGGAATCTGTTCTGCTCTCTGCCCACGAAGTGGAGATGCCATATTTTTTAACTTCACTCGCTGAAGTATTGGTACTGTAGCCATATCTTACAGGCTTATCAGACCATGCGTTTCCGACATTGTAGGTTTCCTTTACTCGTGCCAATGGAAAATTTTCCAAAACCTGTTTAGAATATATCTTTTCCGCACCATAAATTTCAGGATTGGCCGCATTATTCAGAGGGTTTTCATAGATCGCCCCATTCTGTGTTCCTGTTTGCGGAACAGGCAAATATGATTTTGAAATCCTTCCGTCAGCATCATATTCTATATGGCCTACTACATCTTTCTGTGTCGGGGAAGCTTTCACCCCAACGATTTGCTTAGGCCTTCCCAATCCATCAAAATACTGGACGGTTTCTGCTTTTTTTATACAATCGGCATCCAGACAGTCCTTTGTATATATATAGTTTTTTGTATTGGAAGGTGAAATACTCTGTGCAAATATTTGTCCAAAAGTCATCAAAAAACTTCCGATGAATACTATCTTTTTCATGATTTTTCTTTTTAAAAACTAATTGGAAATATAATATCGAAATTCACTATTGTACCATTAGGCAATGATGATGATCCTGTTGTAAGCTTTGCAAAAATATTTCCATTAGGATAAATAGTAATTTTCCAATTTCCATAAGTAAATGTTCTTCCTGCAAAACTCATTGTGCCTGTTATAGCTTCTATACAATTCCCATTTATTTTCCCAACCGTTTGACCAATTGCCCAGGAAAGACTACTATCATAAGGAAAGTTCATCTGTAATCTAAAACTGGATGTATTTGTCATAGTTAGAGATGCACTATTTAATACAGCAATATCATATCCCTTAGAAATCGTACATGATAATGGTGTACATCCTGCATTCTGATTAGTGATATTTTGCCCGTTAGCCTGAATGTCCTGTAGTGCCTTTTGATTGGCATCATCCTGGCTTATTAACGAAAAATATTTCTTGGCAGGAACTAAGTAGGTATATTTATTAGGTAAATATCCTAGGGAACAGTTATTAGTAATATACTCATTACCCATTTCGTCATTTGTATAAATCGTAGGAGAATAATGATAATCATATTTTTTTAGAACTTTTCCGTCTTTATCTAAAATTTGAGATATTCTATGAGAAGAATCATACACATAAATTTCCCTAAACCCATTGGCAGAAGTCTTACTTGTGACTCCAACAAGAGGGTCATAGGTATATGTTTCAACCTGATAATTCTTTAACGCAATATCTTTTCTCATATTATCCAGAGTGAGAATTAGTGCTGCTTCATTAGAGGAATCGTCATCATCAGCATCTGAAGCAGAAACAGCAGCAGTAACAGAATTAAGATTTGCAATATCGGTATAAGTAGCCCCTACTATTTTAGCTATAGCCTGTGTTTGGTGGTATCCCCAAATAGTAGCAGTTGGAATACCATTTTCTGCACTGGTTTCTCTTAAATTGCCTTTATCATCATAGTTGTTAAAAGTGATTTTTTTTGAAGAATTTTGATTTTGAACATTGTATGTTAATGCCGATGTTGGATATAATGTAGATGGATTATCTAATTTCACTTCCGATTTGCCCACAACTATTCCGTCATTCTTAACTTCTGTTTCTAAAGGAGTTGACACGATATTAGCATTAAGAAGTTTTTGAATGTTTTTTTCGTTAGCATATTTGAAATTACTTTCAATTACCGATCCATCATAAGATATTTGTTTACGGGAAATTACATTATTGTATAGGCTTTCGTATTGATTTTCTAATGTATTAGTTAAGAAAACACCATCTATTTTATCTTTTATTGTTTTAGTTTCTTTTTTTATAATGACCTTTTTAATAGGCTGTCCGTCATATTTAATATTGCTGAACGTTAAAATTTCGGGCTGATAAGAGAATTCTGACTCTTGTATAAGATCGTTATTATTTCCATATATTTCTTTTTTCTTCATGAGGCCCGCCCGTGTCAGATATCCGCTAAAGTTTATAAATGAATAAGTCAATCCTGAAAGATTAAATATTTCATCAGAACTATAAAAAAAATACTTTATATAGGTATGATCTAATTTATTAGTTACTTTAATATTTGAATATCCAATGATTCTATTTGATATGTTTTCTTGAAAATAATCGCCCGGAATTCCTAAATCTTCATCAATGCTTTCTCCGCTTGTTATCAGAGGATCGGAGAATTTATTATATTCATATTCTACCCATTTTGAAGGCACCACCGATTCTGCATCATAGTTTTTAATACTTTTTATTCTTAGTCCATACCCCAATTTATTATTGTGCTTTCTGGTTTCTTTAATTCTATAAAATTCCAGCTTTCCATATCCTCGTCTTGCTCCGGATAAAAAGACCTTTGATCCCGAATATGGAAAAACTCTAATTGACGGGCATGGATAGGTGGACATGGGATTTATATAATCATTTGAAAATGAAACACTCCCATCAGGCTGTAACAGATCGTATTGTATTTCATTTGAAACACCTGGCTTTGAAGGAGGATAGGGATATAGAGAATATGAATACTTTACATATAGATTTCCTTTGTATCCAGATGGTAAATTTAAATCATAATTGACCGAAGGATCATTAGTATCAAAATTGAGGGTATAAACTTTATCCAAATCATAATAATCATAACAAGCACCACCAGTACAAAGATCATTGTAAGCAGCATTTCCTTCTACTATCGAATTGCTTTCAAATTCATATTCAATACGACCCCCTGTCGGTAAATTTATAGTTTTTAAAGAATTTAAATTTGCTGTTTTTGGATTTGTCCCTGATGGTGAAATCAGAACCCCTTCATCCAAGCTACAGGGATCATAAAAATTAACATATCCAAAAGTATCAACATTCTCTGGAACTCCAAAAATCCTGTTATACTCAAATGTATGCTTACTCACAATATTATTATTTTTATCAAGATTGTGAAGATCATTCAAAAATGTTCCATCACCCAGGAAAGCATATTGATTAATAATATTATTATTTTTGTCTCTCAGAATTAATTTATCCACCTGATACCAATCTGCGTTTCCTTTGTTTTGAACTGAGTGCGGAGCAGGATTAAATTTATATTTAAATTCAATGCTTCCATACCCAGTAACATTTATTTTTTTGATTTTATTTTCTTGTACTGTTCCAATAAACTGACTTACCAATTCCGTTGTAGTTTCATATTCAAACGTGGCAACCTGCTGATTTTTATTATTTGTTATTGATGATAGTAAAAAGGCACTATTACCTACTTTGGTATTTGATGGAAGCTCCTGCTGGGTATTTTGGTATCCAAAATGAAATTTATCAATATTGATTTTATCAAAAAGATATGAATTTCCGTTTTCGTCAATAATGGTGAAGGAAGAAACTTTATTCGTCGTACCACTATTTTTAGTAATGATTATTTTATTATTCGAAGGCTGTAGTTGTACAGCAATCAGTTCATTTGAAGCCTGATCTTTTCCAATATAAAATCTACCGGATTTACCCAAAAAGCTATAATAATAAATTTCTGAAGATGATTCTTTGGTTGTATCTGAACTTAAATAATCATTGACATTCTTCAGGTTATTTTTAAAAATACTTCCGCCATACTGTAAGCTCCAGCCTTTTCCTACATCACTAATCATTTTATGGGCAGAAACACCTTCAGTAGAGTAAGAAATTGATATTCCAATATTAATATTTGATAATGCAGGTATATTAAAAAGAGGTAGACTTATATCTGGAATTCCATTATGAACATTGACATTAGAATTACTTAGATGATCGTTTTTTTGAAGTTCTATCGGTTCATTCTGCCCCTTATAATTTGCAGAGAAAACCATAATCATTGCGATTATGACTTTATATATATAATTTTTCATTGTTATTTTTTAATCAATTTAGCATTCGCCGTTTTGTTATTATCAGTTTTTATCGTCACCAAATAAGCTCCCTGCACTAAAGCCTGCGTATTAATCTTGGTCACATTATTTTTCGTCTTCAAGCTTTGAAGCTGTCTTCCACTCATATCATACAAAAGAATATCTGCTTCCTTGAAATCAAAGCCGATTTCTACATAAGCATAATCGGATACAGGGTTCGGATAAATCTTGATGTCTTGTTTTTCGATCAGTTGATTTACCTGCTTGTCTCCCAGCTTTACAATCTTCCAGTTCTCTTTGCCGAGTTCTTTGGCGCTGGTTCCTGCCAAAATAATAGAGCCGTCCCTGTTCAGTTTCAGATCTGAAAGCCTTTCCTCTCTCTGTCTTGATTCTCCTGCCACATGTTTTCTCCACTGTTCATTCCCGTTCTGATCCAGATATAACATCCAGAAGGTTTCATCATCTTTCTCTATTCTTCCCTCAGCCTGGGTATAACCCCCTAACAAAAATCCTTTTGTAGTGGCTAGTTGAGAGTTGCTGGTGGAGAGGTTACCAATCACGTTCATACCCATTAAAATATCACGGTTCTTGAAATTGTAGGATTTCTGCCACTGTTCATCGCCTCTTTCATTTAAGGCAATCAGCCAAAGATCTGTTCCTTCTTCAATGCCTACTGTTTTGTTTCCGGATCTTTCGGATCGGGATTCTCCGCCGATGATATAGCCGTTTGAGTTTAAAGCTAGAGTTCTCACATGATCATCTCCTTTGCCACCATAATTCTTCTCCCATTCTACTTTTCCGTTTTTGTCGAGTTTTACGATCCAGTAGTCGCCTTCACCGAAATTGCCGCTGGCTTTTGGCATTTGGCTAATGGCTGGAGAGATTGCAGATGAATAATTTCGGTCATTTGAAAGTTTAGTTTCAGGATTTCTAACCCCGGAACCGGAATCAAGAACCTCGGAACTTCTTGAATAAATTCCTAATAAGGCTCCACCGTCTTTCGTTGGAATCATTTTCTCCACTTCATCAAGGCCTTTTCCACCTAAAATAAGCTGTGAAAGTTCTTTCCCGTCTTTATCCAGTCTGGTGATCCAGACATCTTTGGAACCGTAACCTTTCGATGAATTCTGAACATTTCCGGCAACAAAGAATCCTGAATCGGTGGTTTGAATCACTGATCTGGCTTCTTCATCTGAGGAAGTTCCGAGTGTCTTTTGCCATAATTCATCACCAAATTCATTGATCCTGATGAGCCAGATGTCTGAGCCACCTTTGGAATCTTCTTTTTTATCCAACCCTTTTCCGGAATAAGAAGTTCCGGCCAGAAGGAATCCTCCATCCTGAGTGGTAACAGTTGCTGATAAATAGTCATGATTCTGCCCTGAAAAATACTTTTCCCAGACTTCATCTCCTTGTTGATTGAGTTTCACCAGATGAAAATCATAGCCGTTGTTTTGCTTACTGCCTGAAGCCTGTGGCTTATCACTTTGAATAGAACTTCCGGTGATCAGATATTGCTGATCGATTGTGGTGGTAACCTGGCTTAGAAAATCCTGAGTAGAGGATTTGATGTCTTTCTGCCATACCACTTCTTGGGCAGATAAGCCCAAGGCCGTGCATAAAGTGAATGCACTCATGTAGAGTTTTTTCATTAATTATGTTTTTTAAATATTGGAATTTAATACTTTAAGAAATTATCAATCAATGCTTCAGCACTGATTACTGAATACTGATATTCACATCATTAGTTTTATAGAATAATTTGAACAGTCAATCTTATTCTGATGATTTTAATTCAAAAAGTATCCGGTATTTTGCATTAAGTAGATTGAAAGAGATCTGAACTGATCCCCAAAGCGCTCCATTCCCATGATTGTTTCTGATTGAGTAATTGGTACAATAGTTTTTTGCAAATTTAATCTTTTTTTAATCTTAAAAAAATCACATTAATATGATTTAATACAAAATAAATACTTATCTGCATACATTCAATATTAATATCCTATCCACATGATTGTATGCAAAGCTACATCGGCACTGCGACAGAACTTGACGTATTTTATTCTTATATCTGTAATCATAGCCACTTACAATCAAAAGATTCTATCTTTTCTGCATAAGAAAATTCCATTATTTTTTACTGCCACGAATGCACGAATCTCTTTTTATTCGGCATCCGTGGCAAAAAATATTTCCCTTCAGATTACGAAGATCTTTCATGAGGTTTCTAGCAATTTGATTAATCAGAGAGATTTATAGTATTTAATTTTATCTGCGATAAAATCTCTGCATCTTAAGAGCACACCATTATAAGGAAGAGAATTGCGTCTTTGCTCTTTCCAACATTAAGCCACATCATCATATATCAACCTCCACTTCAAAAAATAAAAAAGAGGCAACCCTAAAAGAATTGCCTCCAAACATTAACTGTTTACTGATTGAATTATGATGTTTTATTTCCAGCCGCCACCTAAACTTTTATAGATGTCGACTACTGTGCTTAGCTGTTTTTGTTTTGCTTCTATCAGTTCCAATTTAGCATCCAGTGCATCTCTTTGGTTCAAAAGTACTTCAAGATAATCTGCTCTGGAGTTACGGAACAATTGGTTTGCAATATCAATAGATTGATCCAGGGCTTTGGTTTCCTGAGACTTTAACTGATAATACTGATCAATATTTTTAACTTTTGACATCAGATTGGCTACGTCCAAATAAGCATGTAGAATGGTCTTATCATATTCATACAATGCCTGGATCTGTTTAGCATCCGCAGTCTGAAAATTAGCTTTAATTGCACTTTTATTAATAAGTGGTCCTGCCAGTTCTCCTGCAAGATTATAAGCGATGGATTCTGGCATTTTTACCAGATATGACGGTTTGAATGCTTCTAATCCTAATGTTGCCGAAATTTCCAAAGATGGATAAAATTCTTTTCTGGCAGCTTCCACATCAAGTTTTGATGCTTTCAATTCCAGCTCAGCCTGTTTAATATCAGGACGGTTAGCAAGCAATTGTGAAGGAATTCCCGTATACACCGTTTGCGGAATCGTTGACATAAAGTTTTCCTTTGCTCTTACAATAGGCTGTGGATACCTTCCCAATAAAGCATTAATCTCATTCTCCTTTTCAGTAATCTGCTGACGGATGGTATATTCTGAAGCCTTGGATTTTGCCAGTTCTGCTTCAAATTTTTTCACCGCCAATTCGGTTGCAGCAGCAGCTTCTTTCTGAATTTTGGAAATTTCCAATGCTTTCTGCTGAAGCTTAATATACTGCTGTATAATATCCAGCTGATTGTCAAGAGCCAATAACTCATAATAGTCATCCGCAACTTCTTCGATCAGATTAGAAAGGACAAAGTTTTTGCCTTCCACAGTAGAAAGATAGTGGGCTACAGCAGATTCTTTTTCATTTCGGAGCTTTTTCCAAATATCAATTTCCCAGCTTGCATTTAAACCTGCTTCAAAATTTCCCAAAGGATCTGGTATTGGCTTTCCGGGTTCCATCTCCGTAGAAGCATCTCCTGCTCCTTCACTCGTGTAACGGCCTGCTTTTTTCAGTCCTGCTCCTATTCCGGCAGAAACCGTTGGGCTCAATCTTCCTTTTTTAGCTAAAACGCCGCTTTTGGCAATTTCAATCTCCTGAAGAGTGATCAATAATTCCTGATTGTTTTTCAAAGCTATTTCGATCAGGCTTACCAGATTCGGATCGGTAAAAAACTGTCTCCAGGGGGTTGTTCCACTATTGTTGTTAGCATCCTGCTGTTCCTCCTGGTTAAAGTTTTGAGGTATATTTTCTTTTACCTCGTCTTTTATGACTGTCGCCATGGGAGCTTTACAACTTGCAAGAACAAGAGATAAAGCGATGGCTGTGATTATATTTTTAGTCTTCAAATTTCCCATCATGTTCGTAAGGTTCAGTTTGTTCTGTTAAAGGATTTTCTTCCTCATATCTCGCCAGTCTGGATTTTTCAGCAATGGTTCCAAAAATGTAATACAATCCCGGAATGATCATCAGTCCGAAAATAGTCCCTATCAGCATTCCTCCTGCTGCTGCTGTTCCAATTGTTCTGTTTCCTACAGCTCCCGGCCCTGTTGCAATTACCAAAGGAATTAACCCGGCAATAAATGCAAATGAGGTCATCAGGATCGGCCGGAAACGGATAGCCGCTCCTTCTATCGCAGCCTGTACCACAGGAATTCCTTCTTCTGCCTTCTTCTGTACTGCAAATTCTACGATCAATACCGCATTTTTACCCAAAAGTCCGATAAGCATGACCATTGCCACCTGTGCATAGATGTTATTTTCCAATCCCAGAAGTTTCAAACATAAAAATGCTCCGAAAATCCCTACAGGAAGTGATAAAATCACCGGAAGCGGAAGAATGAAACTTTCATACTGTGCAGAAAGAATAAGATAAACAAACCCTAAACACACCAGGAAGATAAATACCGCTTCATTTCCACGGCTTACTTCATCTTTGGAAATCCCCGCCCAATCGATACCGAAACCTCTAGGAAGGGTTTTATCAGCTACTTCCTGAATCGCCTTAATAGCCTGTCCACTACTGTATCCCGGAGCAGGAGTTCCACTCACCTGTGCAGAGTTGTACATATTATGTCTTGTCATTTCAGACAATCCATATACCTTTTCAAGCTTCATGAAGTCGGAATACGGAACCATCTGGTCTTTATCATTCTTAACGTATAACTTCAACAGATCAGTTGGCAAAGCACGATATTGTGGACCTGCCTGAACAATAACCTTATAGGGTCTGTCAAAGCGGATAAAACTCGTCTCATAGTTAGACCCGATCAATGTAGATAAGTTGTCCATTGCTTTTTCAATGGTTACTCCTTTTTGCTCTGCAAGATCATTATCTATTCTCAACATATATTGTGGGAAACTCGCAGAATAGAAGGTAAATGCTGATCCAAGTTCCGGACGTTTTTTCAGTTCCTTCACAAAATCATTACTCACCTGTTCCATTTTGTGATAATCTCCACTACCTGCTTTATCCAGTAAACGGAGTTCGAAACCTCCTGCAGCTCCATATCCGGGAACGGAAGGCGGCTGGAAGAATTCGATATTGGCCCCTGGAATATTTTTGGCTTTTTCTTCCAGTTTCTCAATGATTTCCGCAGCAGATTCTTTACGCTCATCCCAGCTTTTAAGGTTAATAAGACAGGTTCCTGAGTTAGATCCTGTACCTTCTGTAAGGATTTCATATCCTGCCAGTGACGATACCGACTGTACCCCATCAATATCTTCAGATTCTCTTAACAGTTCTCTTGCAATCTGGTTAGTTCTTTCCAGTGTAGATCCCGGAGGGGTCTGGATAATTGCATAGATCATTCCCTGATCCTCTGCCGGAATAAATCCTGATGGAAGAGAATTACTAAGAAAATAGGTACACGCGCAGAATGCTAATAACAACGGTAATGTAATAGTCTTTTTCGTTACCGTTTTATTCAGCATCTTCTCATATTTCCCTGCTCCTTTAGTAAATATATTATTGAACTTATCAAGGAAAATGGTAACCGGAGTTTTCTTTTTTGCTTTCCCATGATTATTTTTAAGAATTAAAGCACACAAAGCTGGTGTCAGCGTAAGTGCCACAACCCCTGACAGGATAATGGATGATGCCATTGTAATAGAGAACTGACGGTAGAATACTCCCACCGGTCCGGACATGAATGCAATCGGAATAAATACGGATGCCATTACCAGCGTAATAGCGATAATTGCCCCACTGATCTCGTGCATTGCTTCTTCTGTTGCTTTAAGAGGTGAGAGATGCTTCTCTTCCATCTTAGCGTGAACCGCTTCAATCACCACAATCGCATCATCTACTACAACCCCGATCGCCATTACCAATGCAAAAAGCGAAATCATATTCAGGGTAATTCCAAAGGCGGACATTACTGCAAAAGTTCCTACCAATGAAACCGGTACCGCCAATGCAGGGATCAATGTTGAGCGCCAGTCACCAAGGAACAGGAATACCACAATAGCCACCAATACGAATGCTTCAAACAAGGTATGGATAACCTTCTCCATAGAAGCATCCAGGAACCTGGAAACGTCATAACTGATCTCATAATGCATTCCTTTAGGGAAATTATTTTTTTCAAGATCAGACATTAAAGCTTTTACATTTTTAATAACGTCACTTGCATTAGATCCATATGACTGCTTTACAGTAATTGCGGCAGAAGGTTTACCATTCAATGTAGAATAAATATCATACATGGAACTTCCGAATTCTATATCTGCAACATCTTTTAACCTTACGGATTCGCCATTCGGTTTAGCCTTCAGAATAATGTTTCCATAATCTTTTTCATTATTAAAACGTCCTGGATATTTTAAAACATATTCGAAAGATTGTGAACGTTTCCCGGAACTTTCCCCAGTTTTTCCTGGAGAAGCCTCTAAACTCTGTTCGTTCAGAGATTCCATTACTTCGTCTGCTGAAATATTATAAGCCGTCAGACGATCTGGTTTCAGCCAGATACGCATTGCATATTCACGGGTTCCAAGAATATCCGCAAAACCTACACCACTTACCCTTCTCAATTCAGACATTACGTTGATGTCGGCATAGTTGAAAAGGAATTTCTGGTCAGCTTTGGGATCATCACTGTACAGGTTAATATACATCAACATATTGGGTTCTTCCCTTGTAATCTTTACCCCTTCACGTACTACCAAAGGCGGCAGTTTGTTTACTACCGAAGATACACGGTTCTGTACGTTTACGGCAGCAACATTGGGATCGGTTCCCAAGTCAAAAACCACCTGAATGGAAGCCTCCCCGTCATTTCCTGCATCAGAGGTCATGTATTTCATTCCAGGAACTCCATTTAACCCCCTTTCTAAAGGGATTACTACAGATTTGATCAACAATTCGTTGTTGGCTCCGGGATATTCCGCAGTAATATTTACTTTGGGTGGAGAGATAGACGGGAACTGTGTCACCGGCAGTTTTACCAGCGATAGAATTCCTAAAAATACAATAATCAATGAGATTACTATAGACAGAACAGGTCTGCGAATGAATTTCTTAAACATACTACTTCACTTTAGAGTCCTTACTCTGCTTTTAATTTCAATGTCTGAAGAACCTTTTTAGGATCCTGGAATTTTGTTTTTACTTTCTGATCATCTTTTACTTTCTGAACACCTTCCAGAAGAATCTGATCTCCTTTTGAAATTCCTGAGCCTACCACATACAGATCCGGAAGTTCGTATGCTACTTTAATGTTTCTGGATTTTGCCATTCCGTTTTTATCAATGACAAATACATATTTCTGATCCTGAATTTCATAGGTAGCTTTTTGCGGAATGATCAAGGCATTATGAACCGGCATAGTCATCTGTACTTTTCCGGTTTCGCCGTTTCTCAGGAGTTTATCCGGGTTAGGGAATTTGGCACGGAAAGCAATATTTCCGGTTTCGTTATCAAATTCTCCTTCAATAGTCTGAATCTCTCCTTTCTGCGAATAGGTTTCTCCGTTTGCTGTAATCAATGCGACCTGATTGCTTCCTCTGTCTGCCGCGTGCATCTGATAGCTTAAATATTCAGGTTCTGAAACATTGAAATAGGTGTAGATGCTTGTATTATCTGACAATGAGGTCAACAGATCTCCTTCATCCACAAGGCTTCCCAGTTTTAAAGGGATTCTGTTGATGATACCGGAAAACGGAGCTTTAATGTCTGTAAATGACAAATGGATCTGAGCCAGTTTCATTTCTGCATTGGCTGCATCCAGTTTAGCTTTTGCCATGGCTTTTTCATTTTTAGAAACGATATTGTTTCCAGCCAATGTGCTTGCATTTTTTAGTTCGATAGAAGCCTGCTCTACCTCTGCTTTTGCTTTTAATAATTCTGCCTGATACAGTTTAGGCATAATCCTGAATAAGGTCTGTCCGGCATGTACATATTGTCCTTCATCCACAAAAATCTTCTCGAGGAAGCCTTTCTCCTGGGCTCTCACTTCAATATTTTTTACAGACTGGATCTGGGAAACATATTCTTTGTTGATGACAGTGTCCATTACTACAGGAGAGGTCACCGGATATACCGTAACTTCTTCTTTTTCTTCTTTTTTCTTATTACAGCCAACCGCCAATAGAAGGGCACTCAGCGCAATTCCCGAAGCAACTCTTTTTATCATAATTCTAGAGTTTGTATAAATCGTTAATGTTTTTGAATAGAAATAAAACGGTAATAAAGAGATGACACGAAGTGATGATTACCGACATCCACAACGCAAAATATTCTTACCCAAAATCGGGAAGAAAAATGAATGGTAAAACGAAATTTTATATTCTGATAGAACGAATCAGAATAAATCTTTTGGTGGTCAGATCATGTACAAAGCCATGAATATCCGGTTTCAGCGTTTTATAGCTTTTTAATCCAAAAATATAGACCAGACTGAAAACTCCAGCAAAAACAACAATAGCCTGCCATACATCAGACAGCTGAAAGTCGTTCTCAGTAAGTTCAAAAGTAGATTGGTCAACATTATCCGCCATTTGCTGAACTGAAAGTTTTTCATAGGTCTGGTTCAGACGGTTGGCTCTTTTCGGCATATGATGAGAAACATGACCGGAATAGTCATTTCGGAGCGTTTTAACGTCAAGTCTGCTTTCCACTACAAAGAGCAGAAAAAGGCCGGTTAAAAAGTATACTATAAAGTTTCTCATTTTGAAGTCGCAAATGTACATCCTGTTTATGATATTATCATAGCGGATTAACAAAATTTAACGCTTCTTTAAAATACCTGAAATAGTTGATATGGTAAGATTCGTTTTTTTCCTTTATTCAAGGTATATTAGGGCAATATATACCTTTATTCAGATATAGGCTGGTCTTCTAAAAATATCCTCTTTTTTTATAAAGTATGAAAAATACGTCTATAAACTTGTTGCTTTTTTTGACATTTTCGAGAAGGCTTTTATTAAAATCTGGTTTTGAAAATAATTATTTTGTTAAAAAAACTAAATTTTATCATGATGTCAAATAATTAATATACCCTTATTGGTATTCTCTAATTTTTGAATTATTTTTGCCGGAAATTTACACAACAAATGAACAATGAAAAAAATACAATTTACCCTATTGAAAATAAGACGGTTAAAAAAAACCTTTAAGTCTTTCAATCATCAGTTTCTGACTATAACTATTACTTTTTGTTTTCCTGAAAAATGTTTGTAAAAAAGGCCTGCCAGCGCTGTCCTGATTAAAACATAATGTTAGTTTATGTAAAATTAACATATATTTATTAAAAATATTCGTATTTTTATATAGTATTAACATCACATTTCATGAAACACTTTAAAATCACTTATCACTATGAAAAAATTATTAACACCAATCCTTTTGGGATTGACCATTATTACCTTAACAGCGTGTAAACATCCGGGAAAGGAAGCTGAAATCGTTACTACTGCTGCTAGTCCTGAAAATACTGACGAAATTTCCAAAAATGTATACGTTGACTCCTATGGCGAAAAAATAGAAGTCACCATCAACAAAACCAAAAATACGGCGATCATACATTTAAACGGCAAAACTTATGACCTTAAAAAAAGTGATGCTTTACCTGAGTATACAGCCTCTAATGAAGAGTTCCAATACTCTGATATTAAAGGAAATATAACATTCTTAAAAAAGAATGTAGATATGGTTCTGTTTCATTTTAAACAGGCAAAAAAAGAATCAGGTCCAGCAAAAATGGCATCGTATTAGCATAAGGTATCGAAATTCGTATAAAATTAAAAAATTCAAAATTATGAAAAGCTTATATTATTATTTATCTGCTCTGGTTATTGCTACATTCCTGGTTGTATCTTGTAAACCACAAGCTACTGCACAAAAACCAACTAATGATATAACAGGAAAAACGTGGAAACTAACAGAGCTTTATGGAAAACCTATCAATCTGAAAAATCCTAAAAATAATCCTCACTTTAAGCTGAATATGGAAGGAATGAGATATGAAGGTAATGCCGGATGTAACGGATTTGGAGGAACATTTGAGATCAAACCTGAAATAATGAGAATTAAATTCAATCAGGGAATGTCTACCATGATGGCGTGCGAAGATCTTGATATTGAAAACCAGTTTACAAAAGCAGTTCTTGCAGCAGATAATTACTCTGTAAATGGAAATACATTAACTTTGAACAAAGCAAGAATGGCTCCTTTAGCCAAGTTTGTTCTTGAATAATTATATTTTTCTCCATACAATATAAAAAGACGCCTTATTTCCATAGGGCGTCTTTTTGTAAGTATATAATTCTTTATTTCTTTTTATTATACATAAAATAACAAAGCAAAAGACCTATATTGACAAGAACAGCAAATGAATTCGATAAAATAATAGGCCATTCCTCTTTTACAATCCCGTACCATACCCATAAGGAGAGTCCTGAAACCAGAACCAGCAGCATCAGTAAAGAAATATCTTCCACATCTTTCTCTCTGATCACTTTCACAAGCTGAGGAATCATTGATACAGATGTTAGAACTCCCGCTATTATGCCTAATACATTTTCATTCATACCATACTGTCATATTATTGAAACCTGCTCAGGGAAACTTCTTTATGCAACGGAATATCTTCTTCTATAAAACGGATTAGATCTCTTGAGAAATAACACCCGTTCAGAATTCCGCGAGCTCCTAATCCGTTGAAAACATACAGATTATTAAACGTTTCATGTCTACCGATAATCGGCCTGCGGTCTTTTACGGTAGGACGGAATCCAAAATTCACTTCCTCCACTTCGAAATCGTGAGGATAAAATTCAGAAAGTCCATTGACCAACTGAGTTACCGCCGATTCATCAATATGATGATGCAGCTGCTCTCTGTCGTAAGTTCCTCCGTAGAAATAAAGTCCGTTTCCGGTTAAAAATAGGAAGTGTTTCTTTTTGATGGTTATATTTTCCGGGATCGGCTGGGAAAGTTTGACCTTGATGTGATGCCCTTTATTAGGATTGACAGCAATTTCAGAAAAATACGGATTGTCTTTCACTCCCATTCCTTCACAAAAGATCACATGTTTAAAAGTAAAATCTTTGTAAGTGGATCCGGAAGGGTCTAATTTCGTATAATCAAATTTTTCTTTTACCAAATGTCCGTTTTTTTCAAAAAAACCGAATAGACCTGCAAAAAATCCACTAACATTTAACCTCGCAGACTGATTCACCTTTCCTGTGAGAAAGTCGTTTTTTACTACATTTAAACGATCAAATTTTTGGTCAAGAAACTGAGCTAAGTCTTCATTTGCCGATTTCTTCAGCCAGAGATTTTGTTCATTTTCATCATGAAAGATCCTGTGAATAGGAGCATTGATCAGATAGTTTTCTCCGGTATAGGATTTTATTTCTTCAAGGCTCTCTTTCAGGAAGTCAATCTGCTCCTGAGCTTTCCAGAACGTCGTAAATTTTTTAAGAACAACAGGATTGATAATACCTGCTGAAACCTGCGAAGCACTTTTTCTTCCTTCTGAGAAGATCACAAATGATTTGTTATTCTTAATGAGCTGATGGGCTAAAAAAAAACCTGTATACCCGTCTCCTACAATAATATAGTCTACATTCTTCATATGAGAAATTTCATTTATTTAAAGGTTATATGCAATACCCTATTTCTTTGATTATTGATTGACAATAAACAAAGGGCGATTCCATAATAAAAAAACCTGAGTAAAAATACTCAGGTTTTGTATAAATATCAAGTGAAATCTAGTAATTCCACATATCATTTTCCATTTCAAGAATCTGCGCTTTGATTCTATCGCTTTCTTCTAACTGATCATCAGCATTTTTAGGGATATAATCTTTGATTGTACCGTCTCCTAAACCGCTTGAAGATTTATAGATGATGGAAGAGAATCTTCTTGCATTGATAATATCATCAAATGAAAGGTCAGCAGATGAATTCTTTCTGTTGAAAACATAGTTGTTTGCTAAAATATCTCTTGCATTTGGATAGAAAATCCAGAACAGGTCGATCAATTCATCATTCCCTGCAATAGGCTTACCATCTGGTCCTATTACTCCCTGTACAGCAGGATCTGGTCCCATTGCTGCAATGCCAAGAGGTCTGTATTTCATCTGTCCGTCTCTCTTATCGATGAACCACATTCCCATGATTTTAAGAACTTTTACTTTTTCTGTAGTTGTCTTAAATACATCGGTGTATTCTTTTTTCTCCTTTTCAGTAAGTTGTCTTCCTGAGTTTAGAATATCGATAGCAGCATCGTTGATTCTTACAACCTCTAGTCTTTTCTGAATAGCTTCAGGGGAAAGTTTTTGAGTAAAATTTTCATCATCATATACCTGTTCTATTTTACCGCTTATGGCCGCATCTAATAATAACTGGTATAGAGATCTTGTAGGTGTAGAAAGAAGACCGTCAGGATTATCATAATAGAATGGCTGATTGATCTTATCATTCATATCAATGATTTCCCAAACAAACATACTCTTAAGGATGTCTTTATCTTCAACAAATCCGTATTCAAGAGGCTTTACTGTTTTATCTATAATAGTATCACCAACTTTTTGTTTGTTCTCCTCTCTCATCTTTCTAAACTCTTCCGGAGAAGAAGCGTTCAGAATAGTCTGGGAAAAAGCAAATCCCGAAACTAATACTAAAAGGGTGCTAATATATTTTTTCATAATAAATTCCAATTTTAGTCCTATTGAACGTTAATTAATATAGGAGTAATATTTTTGATCTGCTGTCCTTCAAGACCTTGTGCAGTTGCTTTAATATCAAATATAGAAACTACATCTCCGCTTCTCAGGTTCTTGATCAATCCTGCAGCATCATTCAATGAATTACCGTGGATCAATAAAGCTGCTCTACCAGGTACTCTTACCATAAACTGAGTTACAGTAAACGATACCGGGAAGTCGAAGTCAGGAATAGCTGCCTGTACAGATTGATTCGGGATAGAAGTTGCCGGCATCGACAATACATTCTGACCTCTCATCTGACCTTGAGGTGGCGGAACATTCTTGATTCTATATTCAAATACCTGAGATACAGACTTACCATAAGGATCTATTCCGGATAGTGTTAGCTTCACTGTAGTACCTGTGGTAGGTTTTACAATCCATTTACCAGGGCCTGTACTTCTTACAGATGCTCCCGGAGCTGATAATGAAAGTTTAGAATTGTCAGCCCCTAAGATTGATCCTGAAACAGGGTTCTCAAGTCCTCTATACATTACATTCATCTTATCTGCAGAAAGTAATAATCCTTTTTCAAGTTTTACTTCTCTAGGTCCTGCAATTACATTATAAGTATGTGTCCAAGGGAAACTTTGCGGCTTACCTGTAGCATCTGTTAATGTAATAGTACCTCCTAATTTATGTTCTCCGATACCAGCACCAGAAATAGGAATAATACCTTTTCCGTTTTCTTGCTTGCTTACTCCGGAAATACTGATCTTATTACTGTTAGAATAAGTACCCAGCATTACTTTTACTTCAGCCTGTTTACCTGCCTGAATATCTGTAGGTCCGGAAACGATAGGCTCATAGCTTGTAAATTTGATGCTTGCATCTACTTTTTCCTGAAGTAATAATGCTAATGCATCAGACTGAACGTTTCTGGCATCATTTTGGATGATTTCCAAATTGGATATTGCAGCAATAAGCGGCTGGTGATAAAATTTATTCTGGAACCAAGTCTTATCATTCGGAGATTTTCCTTTAGGATACTCTGCAATCAGAGACTTGTTAGCTCTTTCTACCAGATCTTTAAGCTGTGGATTGTTTCCAAAAGTAGCGTTGATATAATTTCTTACATCATCGATTTTTGCTTTCAGGTCCATTGCATTCTTTGAAGGTGAATTTTCATCTCCTTCTTTGAAGAAATATTCGGTAGTAGCTTCGTTATTGTTAAGTGCAGCAAAATTCTCACTTACATCAATATCTTTTCCTGTTTTAGGATCTTTATCATGAAACTCAGATTGTTTTTTCAACAAATCTTTTACATCCTGAGCATGTTTTACCAATACATCAATCTTGGTTTTCAACACTTTATAGTCTTCCCAAGGTTTTGCATAGGTATCCGGAACCTGCTGAGCTTTAGCTTCAAGTGTTCTTTCAAAGATCTTTTCGTTCTTTCTTTCCGTTAAAGTTCTGGTTTCATTTAATGCTCTGGTAGAATCATAATATGACCTGATGATTTCTGCATCAATATTGAGGGCCATCATCGCGATGAACACCAGATACATCAGGTTGATCATCTTCTGACGAGGGGTCTGTTTTCCTTGTGCCATTCTCTGTTCTTTGTTTTTTGATTAAGTAGTTAAATTTAGAAATGGTTAGGAATTAAGACTTCATCGCAGTTAGCATACCACCATAAACTCTATTTAAGTTATTAAGATTAGAGGTTAAACCTTGTAGCTCTTGGTTGAATTTTTCAGATTGCTCTGCAGATTTCTGCATATCAGCAACATATTTGTTAGCAAATTCAGATTGCTTTTTACCATTTTCAAGCTGCAATGCATATAAAGCATTCATACTTTCCATATGCTGAGCAGCTTTGTTTAGCTGATCATTATATTTATGAGTAGAAGCAGAAACGTCAACAGTTTGATTGATTTGATCTACAGAGTTTGAAAATTTATCAATTCCTGTTCTTAATCTGTCAAATAATTGAACATCTAATTTAGCATCCTGAAGCATTTTGTCCAACTTGGTTGAAAGGGAGTTTTCCAGTTCAGCAAATTGAGCAGCATTGTTATTTCTAGAAGAAACGTTAGAGTGCAAAGGATTTGGGTTAGCATGTTTATCTAATAACTCAGGATAAACATTTTCCCATGCATAAGACTCTTCTGATTTAGGAGGGTCGAATGCGAAAATGATAAAGATAATAGCTTCAGTAATAAGTCCTACTGTAAGAGCGATATTACCATTAATGGGTCCCAGAGTAATGTGAGTAATTTTAAGCCAAGCTCCAAGAATTACAATTGCAGCACCGAATGAATAGAAGAAATTCATCCAAGCATCTTTAGTCTTAAACATATTGCGTTAGTTTTTTTAATGTTAAATAAAATTGTATTGAAAAAATAATTGTTTTGGTTTATTATCTGTTAACTCTTCTTGGCTTAACAGCTGCTTCAGGAATATCCTGTACAGTTCTAAATCCGATATAGCTTCTTGCTGAATCCTTTCTTTCCCAATCTCTTGCACCCGTCATTAACGCATATCCTATATCTTTCCAAGATCCACCTCTTACAGATTTCTTCGTATCCAACTTATCTTTAGTAGAAGGATTTAATGTAGAAGAGAATCCGTATGAAGAATTATTATACGCAGATGATGTCCATTCAGAAACGTTTCCAGCCATATCAAATAACCCAAATCCATTTTTCTTAAATTTCTTAACTGGAGCTGTATATGTATAAGTACCTTTTTTCTCGTCTTCCATGTAGTTACCTCTCTTAGGTTTGAAGTTGGCAAGGTAGCAACCTCTGTCATCCATTAAGTATGGACCACCCCAAGGGTAAGTAGCATTTTGCATTCCACCTCTTGCAGCATATTCCCATTCAAATTCTGTAGGAAGTCTGAACTGCAATGGTCTTTGTTTTTTTCTTTTTAAGCTTTCGTTGTAATCTGTTTTCAATTTAGATCTGAAGTTACAGTAAGCTCTTGCCTGATCCCAGGTTACCCCTACTACAGGATAATCTTTGTAAGCTTTGTGCCAGAAATACTGTTCGAACAATGGCTCATTGTAAGCAAAGTGGAAATCTTTTACCCAAACGGTAGTATCAGGATAGATCGCGATACTTTCACTTTTCAGGTAGTTAGCTCCTCTTTCGTTATCTGCAACTGCAGCGTCCATATCTCCCCAACGGTAAGTATATTTCAGTTTACTTACGTCTAAAATTCTTTCGTTTCCAATTCTTGAAGAAGAAGGCAGATACATAGATTCTAAAACTTCTGCGTATTCTACATCTGGATATTTTGTTGTACTCCAGTGTAAAGGAATTTTCCAGTCTAATCTTTTGCTGGCATCATATCCTCCGTCTTCACGGCCACCCTGGCCTTCCATATATTCTTGATAAGGTGTTAAATTTTCTTCTTTTTTAGCAAGGTATGCATAATCTCCTATGCTTGCCCCTTTACGTCCGCCTTCATCACCACCTTCTCCGGCAGCTTCAGCAAGTAAAGTTCTAGCGATAGAATCTCTTACATAGTTGATAAATACTCTGTACTCCGCATTGGTAGTTTCAGCTTCATCCATGAAGAAAGAAGAAACAGTAACTGTTTTCAATGATGCTTTTTCAGGGGTATTTGTCGGATCCTGATCTGCTAAACCAGCAACAAATGAACCTGCAGGAATTGCAACCATTCCGTATGGTCTTTCCGCAACAAATGATTTTGTTTTTTCTCTTGGTATCAATTCTCCTTTTGTTCCTGGCTTCCCTACAGAAGAGCTGCCACCACCTGAACAAGATACCGATGCTACTGACGCAGACAATAATAAAAGAAATATCCTTTTCATGTTAATTTTTATAATTAAGCCGTAAATATATAATTTTTTTAAGAAACTTTTAAGATTTTTTTTGAAATAACGGAAGAAATCTAAATTTATTTTATTTACAACAACTTTTTATTCCACGGTTACAGATTTTGCTAGGTTTCTCGGTTGATCTACGTTAGCTCCTCTATATACTGCAATGTAGTAAGCAAGCAGTTGCAGAGGCACGGAAGCAACGATTGGAGAGAAACATTCTGATGTTTCGGGAATTTCAATAACATAATCTGCCATTTCGCTTACCTGACGGTCACCTTTATTAACGACAGCAATAATTTTACCTTTTCTCGCCTTAATTTCCTGAACATTACTTACAATTTTATCATAATGTCCTTTTTTAGGAGCAATGATTACGATCGGCATATTTTCGTCGATAAGAGCGATTGGACCGTGCTTCATTTCTGCAGCAGGGTACCCTTCTGCGTGGATGTAAGAAATTTCTTTCAATTTAAGAGCACCTTCTAAAGCTGCAGGATAATTGTATCCTCTTCCTAAATAAAGGAAATTTGTAGCTTTTATAAAATCCTTGGCAATATTCTGAGTCAGCTCATGGGTCGTATTCAACACTTCTTCGATTTTCTTAGGAATTGCATCAAGCTCAGCAATTAAGCTCATAAATTCTGCATTTCCTAAATTTCCGTTGTGTTTTCCTAATTTAAAGGCAATTAGAGTAAGGATCGTAAGCTGTGCTGTAAATGCTTTCGTAGAAGCCACCCCGATCTCAGGACCGGCATGCGTATATGAACCTGCATCAGTGATTCTCGCAATGGAAGAATCTACAACATTACATATACCATATATAAATGCACCTTTTTCTTTTGCTAATTTCAGAGCAGCCATTGTATCTGCCGTTTCTCCTGACTGAGAAATTGCAATCACAACATCTTTATCTGTAATGATAGGATTTCTGTATCTGAACTCTGAAGCATATTCTACTTCTACAGGAATTCTTGCATACTCTTCAATAAGGTATTCTCCGATAAGACCTGCATGCCATGAAGTACCACAGGCAATGATGATAATTCTGTTGGCATTTTTGAATCTTTCTAAATGATCCCAGATCCCAGCCATTTTGATTACCCCTTCATCTACGAGAAGTCTTCCTCTCATAGTATCGTGTACAGATTTTGGCTGTTCAAAGATTTCTTTAAGCATGAAATGCTCATATCCTCCTTTTTCGATCTGCTCTAAGCTCAATTTAAGTTCCTGAATTTCAGGCTCAATTTTAGAGTTTTCATTGATCGTTCTGATATCTACTCCACCTTCAAGAGAAATGGTAGCCATGTGTCCTTCTTCAAGATAAATAGCTTCTTTGGTAAATTCTACGAAAGGAGAAGCATCAGAAGCAATAAAGTATTCTTTATCACCGATTCCGATAGCCAGTGGAGAACCTAATCTTCCTACTACCAAAACTCCCGGATAATCTTCGTGAAGTACAGTAATAGCATACGCTCCATACACTTCGTTTAATGCATATCTTACAGCAGTCGGGAAATCAATATCAGGATTCAGATCCATAAAATACTGGATAAGGTTTACCAATACTTCTGTATCTGTTTCTGATTTGAAAGTAAATCCTTTTTCTGTAAGCATTGTTTTAATGGTATCATAGTTTTCGATAATCCCATTGTGTACAATTGCTATTTTTCCATTATTTGACAAATGCGGGTGTGAATTTCTGTCACTTGGAACTCCATGGGTAGCCCAACGTGTGTGCCCCATTCCAATTTTAGAAGTTCCTTTCAGTGCTTTCGAAATATTCACTAAATCTTCAACTTTACCTTTTGTTTTTTCTACTTCCAGTTTATTGTCTGAACCTTCTAAAACAATTCCGGCACTGTCATACCCTCTATATTCTAATCTTCTAAGACCATTAATTACAATTTCGTAAGCGTCTTGAAAACCTGTATATCCTACTATTCCGCACATATTTATTTTGTCTAGTGTTTATTGTGTTTTATTTCTTTGTTCCGTAAGTTACTATTAACTGAGCTTTATTAGCATTCGATGCATCTGACCCAACAAGAACAACTCTATTCATATCCACAGCTCTGGAAGTACTCCATCCACTGCTAATCTTCCCTGATGATCCAGCAATAAATGATCCCATACTGATATAAAAAGGTTTATTGGTTGCCGTTACTTCCTTCCCATTTATATCATTTACCTTTTGTCCTTCAACAATAGCTTTTATGGTCTTTGTCACTACGAAATCATAATACTTCTTATCAGAATTATAATTATAGAGATTAAGTCCGTATAATGTATCAAATGATAATTGAGAAAGATCCAATTTTCCGTCATCAGTCTTAAGAAGAGGAATAATTGTAAATCTATTAGTAGTATTTTTATTATTATAGTTCCAGCTTGCAGGATCTACATACAATCTGATCTTAGCCCCTACGATACCGATTTTATTACTCGCATATAAAGCTTTAAGATCATTAATAGTCCCATCCTGAATTTGTACTCCTACAGAAGGTCCCCCCATTCCCTGAACAAAAAGCCTAGAGTCACCGGTAGTTGTATTATTCATCATCAATGCAGTTTCAACAGCTGATCCGGATCTGTTATAGTCGTATTTTCCGATATGAGCATTTGGTGATGCCAAGTTAAATCTAAGTGCCGTTTGTGGCCTTGTTGTGGTACCGTTCTCCGTTTTATCATATTTATAATACATAATCAGTTCCGTATCGTCTGGTGAGATTTGGAAAAGGTAACGGTCTGTTTCATCAACGGAAATCTTTATTCCTTTAAAATATCTGATGAAGTTGGCTGGATCACTCAATTCCGGCTTTCCTTTTTTATCAAGAATATGAGTCTGGAAGAAATCTGTATTAGAAAGTTTCATTCTGAATCCTAGGTTTCCTGTAAAAACATCAGATCCATCTGATTTTCTTTTAATAGCTAAAGCGCTTACATTTCCGTCGAAAGTTCCTGAGCCTAAAAGTTCTCCGGTACCCACATTGGCATTAGAACGTTTGAAAGCATCATCATTCGTATCTAAGAAAGTCGTAATCTCATTTACGTTGATTTTCATATTCTTGTAAGCCTGTCCTGCTTTTCCATATCTGTAAACCGGATAAGTCTTTTTCTCAATATTAACAGCTACATTTTCAGTTCCTACCAGAAAATCACTTTTCTCGTAATTAGTAGTCGTTAATGAGTCTTTTTGGAAATAAGTATTACTATCTGTATTGGCAGGCATTCTAAGTACCAAAACAACTGAATCTACTTTTGCGTTGGCTCCTCCAAAATCATTAGCAAAATTACTTGGCATTCTCAGCTGAGTAATATAAGATGCCTTCTGCGTTCCAAACTGGCCTTCAGTAAAAGCACCTAGAATTGCGGTTCTAGATGTTGTGATAGAGCCATCCTGATTTTGAATATATCCGCTGATCAATCTGGAAGCATCACTTCTGATCGAGTCATTATTATTGATGTTATAGGCAATAACAGGAAAAGGGACCTCAGTACCTTGTGCTGCATCCGGATTGAATAACTGCTCTCCAAGAGCATCCGGATCTGGTTCACAGTTATAAAGAAGTGTACTTCCGAAAATCGCCAGTAAAAGCATGGCGAAAGTCCTTTTAAGAGTATGAGTCATTAAAAATGTGTTTTTTAATAAAGTTGATTTATTGAATCTATGTCAAGATATTCCGACTTCTGAGTTGCTGTTTCGTTGAAAGCCTGATCCAGGTCTTCATCAAGGAATTCATCACCTTTCACCACCATATCTACATAGTTCATACTTTCGATAACGAAGCTTTTGATCGTCGGGTTATCTAACGCTTTTAATCCTGAAATATTATCAAACTGCAGCTTTTCATCGATCTTTTTATCCAGAGCAGCATCTTTCTCATTGTATAGAGAAAGTACAATTTTAGCGTCTTTAAAGTAAGTATCTGATTCGTAATATGTTTTAAGATAAATCGGAACAAAAGAAGACATCCATCCGTTTAAATGGATTACATCCGGTACCCAGTTCAGCTTCTTGATTGTTTCAATCACCCCTCTTGCAAAGAAAATCGCTCTTTCGTCATTGTCATCGAAAGGGTTTCCTTCATCGTCGAAATAATATTGCTTTCTTTTGAAGTATTCTTCATTGTCAATAAAGTAAACCTGAAGTCTTTCCCCTGGAAGAGACGCTACTTTAATGATAAGAGGCTGATCCAGGTCATTGATAATAATATTCATTCCTGAAAGGCGGATCACCTCATGAAGCTGGAACTTCCGCTCACTTATTTGTCCAAATCTTGGCATAAAAACTCTTACATCATTGCCTTCTTGGTGCATCTTAAGTGCCATTTTGTTAACCACTGCAGCCATATTTGTATCTTCCTGATATGGATACATCTCTGTAGTAATGTACAGTATTTTTTGATTCGGCATAAACTTTCTATCTAATTTTTGTAAAAATGCTTTAATGTGCAAAATTACAAAAAAACATCCAACATTATTTTAATTAACATTTTTTTACGAAAATTCCGTTTTTCAAATTATTAAAAACACATATTATTATGTGATATTTTTAGTATTTTTGAAATAGCATTAAAATAAACTATGGAAGTTATAAAAAACAGGAAAGTCCTTCAGGATTTCATTGAAAGACAGAAAGAAATGGGAAAAAAAATTGGTTTTGCTCCTACAATGGGGGCTTTGCATAAGGGGCATCTTTCTCTGTATGAAGAAGCAAAAAAGGAGAATGACCTTGTGATTTCTTCAATTTTTGTAAATCCAACCCAATTCAACAATACCGAAGACCTTGAAAAGTACCCAAGAGACATCAACAGAGATATTCTGATTCTTGAAAAATCAGGCCTTGTGGATGCCGTTTATATCCCCGAGGTTGCAGATATATACCCTGAAAAAGCAGAGAGTCAGCATTATGACTTTGATGGACTTGAAAATGAAATGGAAGGAAAATCAAGGCCAGGGCACTTTGACGGTGTAGGAACTGTGGTAGAAGAACTTTTCAGACAGGTACAACCGGATAACGCCTATTTTGGAGAAAAAGATTTCCAACAGCTTGCTATCATCCGAAAAATGGTAGAAAAAAAGCAACTTCCTGTAAAAATAACCGGAGTATCTATTTACAGAGCAGAAAACGGACTGGCATTAAGTTCAAGAAACCAAAGACTTCATGAAGACCGTAAAGAAGCATCTAAAATTATTTATGAAACGCTGAAAAAAGTAAATGACTGGTTCAGAACCGTGACGATACCGGAGATCAAAGAAAGAGTTGCAGATATTTTTGATAACCAACAGGGAATGAAATTAGAATATTTTCTGATTGCCGATGAAAAAACATTACAGGAAACTGATTTCTTTTATAAAGACAGAAACTTCAGAGCTTTCATTGTAGTGGTGGTAGATGGAGTAAGATTGATAGACAATATGCACTTGGATTAAAACTATACAGCTTATCCATTTTTATAAAAATAGAAACTCTGACCTCACCGTCAGAGTTTTTTTGATTTATTATACAAAAAACCGGTTAACCCAATAATTACAGGAGATAACAATAACATTATTATGAGTAGTTCTGCTTCAACACCGTAATCCATCCCGTCTCTCATTATTCCTTGAAATAAAATACAAAAAAAATCCAGGCTTATTATAACTGCTCCTCCTAAAATATATCCGAATGATCTGGTATCTCTATACCTGATCTTCTCTCTTTTGGATTTTATGTAGGCAAGAATTATATGGTACACAAAAATAAAAAAAGAGAGTCCTACAGAACACAACAAAGCAAAGATCAACCATAATGTAGTTTCATCAATGATACTAATATCACTCATAATTTTATTAAATTCAGTTAAATACAAAAAATCAAAGGCCTCCGGAAGGAAGCCTTTGAAACACCAAATCACAAAATATTAATATGAAAAAAATTTACTTTTCAGTAAACTTGTGACCCGGCTGGGATTCGAACCCAGGACCCATACATTAAAAGTGTATTGCTCTACCAGCTGAGCTACCGAGTCGGCCACAATTAAGATTAAAATTAATAATTTATTTCTTAATTATAAAAATTTTCTTTGCAGTGCCTGCGACTGGACTCGAACCAGCACATCCTTAGGAAACCACCCCCTCAAGATGGCGTGTCTACCAATTTCACCACGCAGGCAATAAAATTACAATTTTCAGTAATTTTCTTGCTAGTGACCCGGCTGGGATTCGAACCCAGGACCCATACATTAAAAGTGTATTGCTCTACCAGCTGAGCTACCGAGTCGGCCACTTTGTCAACAAGTTTTCATTTAAGTAATGTCCCTTGTTTTAAGTGGTGCAAAGATATGACTTTTTTCTTTATCTCAAAACTTTTTCGCAAATTTGTTTAAAAAAAATTCATGGTAATTTCATTGATCGGATACATGGGAAGTGGCAAATCTCACATTTCCAAAATATTAAGCGAAAAAATCAATTTTAACCTCATTGATCTGGATAAGGAGATTTCCAGGAGAAATAAATTAACCATTCCCGAAATTTTTGAGAAAAAGGGAGAAATTTACTTTAGAAAACTGGAAAGAGAGGCACTGGAAGAAATACTGGCTTCTAAAGAGAATGTTGTTTTAAGCCTGGGTGGAGGAACACCAGTCTACTATAACAATATGGAGATCATCAATCATAATTCTAAAAGTGTTTTCCTGAGAACCTCAGTGGGAACTTTGGTGGAAAGACTGTCTAAACAGAAAGAAAAAAGACCTTTGATTGCCAATATATCGGATGAAGATCTGCCGGAATTCATTGCTAAACATTTATTCGAAAGAAATCAGTTTTATAGTAAAGCGCAGTTTACTGTAGGAACGGATTCCAGAGAACCGGCAGACATTGTGAACGAAATAATAGAAAAGCTCTATCTCTAGAGCTTTTCTATTATTAATCTTCTGTTTCTGCTTCGTCACCTGTCTCACCAAAGAAATCATCCCAATCTGTGAAATCAGCGGCAATATCATTTCCCACATACTCATCCATCTCTCTTCTGTCTTTTTTAGTAGGTCTCCCCTCTCCTTTGCTTCTGTAATAATCCTGTGACATTTTACGAAGTTTCAACAATTCGTACTGTTCTTTGTCCGTCACATCCTGTATATGGAGCGGAACCAGTTTTGCCCCAATTCTGCTTTTAGGGATCTGAAGCACCTTTATTTTATAGTCGATCTGGTTCTTACGAATTTTAATAACATCCCCCTCTTTTACCTCCTTAGATGACTTTACGGCAGACGTTCCTATAGAAACTCTGTTCTTTTTAATCTCCTCTGCTGCAATATTTCTCGTCTTATAGAAACGAATGCTCCATAAAAATTTATCTATTCTCATAATTTTTTATACTTTTGCCGTTATATTATTTGTAAAGTAATTAAAGTTTTTTGAAATGAAAAAAATATTTTTATATATCCTTGCCGGATCTTTATGCTTTTCTGCATGTAAAAAAGATGATGATGGTCCAGAACCATACAAAGAGCCAGAGGACATTGCAACGCAGAACAACTATGATGATCAGGCCATAAAGAAATTCATGGATGAAAACTATCTTGATGTACAGGGAAAAATAAAACCCTTCAGTGCAACAGATACCGCTGATGATCATGAAAAAAAATTATCTGAATTATCTCCTGTAACATTACCTTCAGGTACCATCTATATTAAAAGAAATGGCGCACAACCTTCAGGTACAGATGCTAAAGACATTAAAGATACAGACATCATAAAGATTATGGGTACAGGTATTGCTTATCTGGCAGGTGATAACAATGGAACAATTTCATTTTTACCCGAATCTAATAATATTACATTGCTCAATACAATTACTGGAAATGTAGTGCCTTATATTGATCCTCCATATTATTATGTAAAACAATCAATTCTGGAAAAGGGCACGGGATCTGCCTCTAAAGCAGGTTACTACCAAATCCCTGGTTTCAGAGAAGCATTACAAAAATTTCAGGCATTTGATCTTTCAAGTGGGGCTCAATATAATCTTCAGGGAGTAATTATTGTACCTTCAAGAGCTGCTTTTGCGAGAAATCCTCACTACCCTTATCTGAATATGTCTTACAGAAACAGAACATTTATCTTCAATTTCCAGATTTATGGAAGACAAGATAGACCTACTATTGACATTCAAAAACCAGAAAACCAATAAATTTAAATAAAAAATCTAACTCACAACTCAATAATGTGAGCTAATAAGGATTATAAAAAATAAAAACCACCTTTTTCAGGTGGTTTTTTTATGCTTTAATTACTTCTTTTTAAGATCTTGCTTTCTGTTTTACATTTCCTAAAATATCCGGGAAGTAAAGATCTGCAAGGTGATCAAATTCGTCTCCTCTCATAAACATGGTGGCATCTACTTCTTCGTAAGAGCTTCTTCCCGCAGCGGCAATCAGTTCATTGCAGGTATGCAGTGTATTTTTATGGAAATGATAGACTCTTTCTGCTTTATCTATCACATCAAGACCTTTAATAAGCATCTTATCCTGTGTAGCAACTCCGGTAGGACAATTGTTTGAATTACATCTCAAAGCCTGGATACATCCTAAAGAGAACATAAACCCTCTTGCATTATTACACATATCTGCTCCCATGGCAACAGCTCTCAGAATATCTAAGCTGGTAAGTACTTTACCGCTGGCAATTACTCTAAGTTTGTTTCTTACATTATAATTGTTCAGTGTTCGGTTGACAAAGATCAAAGCTGGTTCCAGAGGCATCCCTACTCCATCTGAGAATTCCGGTGGTGCTGCTCCTGTTCCTCCCTCTGCACCATCGATCGTAATGAAATCCGGATAGATTTTCAATACGTTCATCTGTACACATATATCTTCAAATTCTTTTGTATCTCCTATACAAAGCTTAAATCCTACGGGTTTCCCTCCTGAAAGCTCTCTTAACTGCTGTACAAACCTCAACAGTCCGGCTGCATCAGAGAAAGAAGTATGTGATGGAGGTGAAATAACAGTCATTCCCGGTGTTACGTGACGGATGGCTGCAATTTCCGGAGTATTCTTAACTCCCGGAAGAACTCCTCCATGCCCTGGTTTTGCTCCCTGTGACAATTTGATCTCAATCATTTTCACATTAGGAAGCGTTGAATATTTAGTAAATAATTCAGGATTAAATTTTCCTTCATCATCACGGCATCCAAAATACCCTGTTCCGATCTGCCAGCATAAGTCTCCCCCTTCAAGGTGATAAGGTGAAATACCTCCTTCTCCTGTATTATGGTAGAAATTTCCTTTTTTTGCTCCTCTGTTCAGGGAAATCTGTGCTCTGTCACTTAATGCTCCAAAACTCATTGCTGAAATATTGAATAAAGAAGCGTGATAAGGCTGTGTACACTGCTCTCCTCCTACCCAAACTCTTGGAAGTTCTTCTGACGGTGATTTCGCATAAATAGAATGCTTGATCCCTTCATATTTTCGGTGGTTCACTTCCAGCTGTGTACCAAATGCTACTGTATCACTCAGATTTTTAGCACGTCTGTAAACTGCAGAACGCTGATTTCTTGGAAATGGTTTCCCGTCGGTCTCCCTTTCGATGAAATACTGCTGCATTTCGGGTGAAATACTTTCGAAAAAGTACCTGAAGTACCCCAATACGGGAAAGTTCCTCAAAATAGCATGTTTCGACTGGTAAGCATTGTACACACCCAATGCATAAATGGCGGATAGCAGTGTCGGTATCCAATAATGCGCTCTGATCAGCAGTGCTATAATCCATGTAGCAACTACTAATACAATTCCCCAAGATAAAAACTTATCTCTCATGAATGTAGTATTTAAAAGTTTAAAAATAAATTTAGTGGAAATTTTGCAAAGAGCCTATGCTTTTGCTAAAAAATTTTGGTAGGAAGATTGCACAGAAACCGTGCCATCTGACAGGATTTTTTCTAAATTTAGAAATTCGATTTGGTTGACGAATGCAGGGTCAAAGTCTTTCTGGACTCTCACATAATTTTCTGTAAAGCCAAACATTTTCCCGTCTTTATTCTCGTGCTCCCAAAGTACAGGAAGCGTTTTCCCCAACTGGGTCTGATAAAATGCCATTTTCTTCTTTTCAGAAAGAATTCTCAGCATTTTGTTTCGTTTTTTTCTTTCAGCTACCGGAACAACACCCTCCATTGCAGCTGCTTCTGTATTTTCTCTTTCAGAATAAGTAAATACATGAAGATAGGTAATAGGAAGCTCATTAAGGAAATTATAGGTTTCCATGAATAATTCCTCTGTTTCTCCCGGGAATCCTACAATTACATCGACCCCAATAGCCGCATCAGGCATCACCTCACGGATTTTGTTGACTCTGTCATTGTAAAGTTTTGTCAGATAACGACGTTTCATTTTTTTCAACAAATCATCGCTTCCCGACTGTAACGGGATATGGAAATGCGGAACAAAGCTTTTGCTTTTAGAAACGAGTTCGATACTTTCATCTTTCAAAAGATTAGGCTCAATGGAAGAAATACGGATTCTTTCAATACCTTCTACCTTATCCAGTTCAGAAATAAGATCAAGGAAAGTATGTTCATGGCGTTTATTTCCAAATTCACCTTTACCGTAATCACCGATATTTACTCCGGTAAGAACGATTTCTTTTATATCTTTTGCTGCAATTTCTGTAGCATTTTTAAGAACATTTTCGATGGTATCTGAACGGGAAATTCCTCTGGCTAACGGAATGGTACAGTAGGTACATTTGTAATCACAGCCATCCTGTACTTTCAGGAAAGCTCTGGTTCTGTCTCCTATGGAATAACTTCCGATAAAGAAGTCAGTTTCTTCGATCTCGCATGAATGAACAATTCCTTCATTTTCGGATTTTTCAAGATCATCAAGGTAGCTCAGAATATTGAATTTTTCTTTAGCCCCCAAAACAAGATCTACTCCTTCGATCTGAGAGATTTCTTCAGGTTTCAGCTGTGCATAACATCCAACAATCACCACCAACCCGTCAGGATTGGCTTTCATTGCTCTTTTTACATGAAGTTTACATTCACGGTCAGCATTTTCAGTTACCGAACAGGTATTGATAACATATACGTTCGCCTTTTCGTCAAAGCCTACTTTATCATAACCTGCATCTGTTAATTGACGGGCAATAGTAGATGTTTCCGCAAAATTTAATTTGCAGCCAAGTGTATGAAATGCGGCAGTTCTGTGAAAAGTAGACATTTGTTACTCCTGAATTTTATGGGTGCAAAGATAGTAATTTTAATGAGAACTCAAGATTGATTCAGTCTATTGTTTATATTCATCCCTTACTTCCGGGCTGTTTTGAAAGCAGACAGGAGATGAATGGGCATCCGATTCTTCTGTGGAAAATTTGTTTTTCATTTCGGTATTGAACTCCTGAGACTTGTTTCTGGCAATAGTAAGGGTTTTCCAGTCCTCATTTTTTATCATTTTAGCAATATAAATGATCTGCCCGATGTGGTATGGATAATGCGCAAGTTGTCTCATTACGGCATCGATTACCGAATGAGCTTCTCCTCTGATATAAAGGGTTGCATTGATATTGTCATCATTGATCTGTTTTAAAGCATCAAAAAAACAGTTCCAGCCTTTCTCCCAGAAATCAACAATTTCTTTTTTGGTGGTAAGGGTATTCACAAATTCTTCGTCCCGGTTGCGCCAGGATTTTTCACCGTCCTCCGTCAGAAAATTACTCCATCTTGAAAGCATATTTCCTGCTAGATGCTTTACGATTACGGCAATAGAATTACTTTCATCATTATACTGCCAGAACATCTGTTGATCCGTAAGCTGATCAAATGTTTTATCCCCGATAGATTTATAGTATTCAAAACGTTTTATAAAAAGGTCTTTCATTTTTTCTAATTTAACAACTAATGTAAATATTTTCAAAAACAAAACCACCTCAGATGAAGTGGTTTTATCTATATATTTTATTTACAATTATTCTCTGTTTTTCACCAATACCCAACCTGAAAATTTCACTGGGGTACTTTTCTTATCATTCTCATTCCATGTTACAGAATACCAATACGTCCCGGTAGGCACCCTTCTTCCTCCCAGAGTTCCGTCCCATTTATAACCATTAGATTTATCTGCCTGGAAAATTTTTCCTCCGTAACGGTCAAAAACACTCAGGATCAGATTCTGTTTATTACCCAGTGCAGAATAATCGATCACATCATTTATTCCGTCTGCGTTTGGTGTAATGACATTCACCAGATTAGGGACAACAATTCCTACTTCCATAGGGTCACAATCGTAGGCATCTTTTACCAATACTTTATATTCTCCTCTTGAAAGGTTGGTGAAAACATTGGAATCCTGCCACACAATATTGTCTATTGAATATTTATAAGGCGGAGTACCTCCCATTACAGATATAGTAATGGTATTGCTGGAAATATCAATACCAGAAATAACAGGCTGCTCAGAAGGCAGAACTCTTACAGTCTGCGTAGTAACGCAATCACCAGTCTTAAGCTTCACCCAATACTCTCCAACACTTACTCTTATGGTTTGGGTAGTGGCCCCTGTGCTCCATGCATAACTTTTAAAACCGGGACCAGCATCCAATACCGCCTGGTCTTCAATACAGATGATCTTATCTTTAAGAAGATCAGAATATACCGGTGGGATAACCTCCAGCGTAATTTTAGCAACATTGTAACATCCCTGCGCATTAAGCACCCTTACATACACAACACCATTAGGAGCAATATAGGCACCTGCATTCAGAATTTCATTGGTCTGATTGACAGCGTCTGTCAGTGAAGGATAATATTTTTTGACAGGAATAGGGTTCTGCTGAACAGCTACAGCAGCATTTGTCAGGTTAAAAGATGCTGTAGATGGATTGGTTTCTATAAAACATGATTTCAGTGTAACATCTTTCACCTGTACTACCGGATGAAATTTTAAAGTAATCTGCGCCACTGCACTACAACCAAACTCAGAAATTACTTTCACATAAATAATGCCTTCTGCAGAAACAAATGCCATAGGAGTTGTGATTTCATTGGTTCCGGCATTCAGATCAGACATTGTATGGTAATATTTCTTGGTCGCATTGGTTCCGGCAAAAACATCGGCGGTTGTCAGATCAAAAAGTGCTGTTCCTGCATTATTATTGTTACACTGCGTTAACGTTGCATTTTTAGTTGTAATAGCACCATTTTTGAATTTAAATTTCCCAACCTGCCTACACTTATTAAGAGGATTATTGGTATTTGAAGGATCTGTATAATTAATACTGTAAAAATAGATGGTACTTGTATTTACAGTTTGTGGAACGGTAATAGGATTATTTCCTGTCAGTGCATCATTCTGATTCACATGATAGCTTACACCAAAATTCTGATTCCCGTTGATGATGCTGCCTGATAATGTAGAAAAATCAAATGAAACCGTGTTAGCACATATAATTACCTCTCTTGGATCAGCTGGGTTAGCGGCCGGAATTCCAGGAGGGTTAAAGGGATGGGGCTGGATCGTAGGATCTGTGAACGGCGATGCCAGACTTGCCGTACCTCCCCACGTTAAAGAGAATGGGGCTGTTGTACTGCTTGTACTGCTTACCCAGTTATCGATGAACAAATAATAAGTTTGGCCCGGCAATACATCCAGATACCTGCAATAAGGTGTAGAGGATCCTCCAGCAGCATTAATAATGGTACTTGTCATATTCAATCCGGTAGCGGGGCCTGGGCCTATCACTGTTGCAGCATTACAACGTATGGGTGATCCTAAAGCGCCACAGTTTACATTCGGGCCAAAAATTGCCCAGTCATAATCGGCATCCGGATTATTCGGAATAAGATCAAAAGTCAACGTTCCTCCGGTTGCAATCGTAATTTTATACCAAATTGAATTATGCTCACCCGTAAAGTCTATACAACTTCCGGAATTGACCAATTCCTTAATATTACCATAGCCTGAAGGACTATAAGTAATATTAGAATTCCCACAAACCGACAGTGCGGTGGCGCAATCTGCCTGGGAATAAAAAAACTGCGATACACACAGCAGAATAAAAAATAAAGTTTTTCTCATAGATATATATTTTCATGGTTAAAAGCAATAATGCATCAGGTTGATATTCAACCAATACCAAATATACCTATATTTTAATTAGAAACAATAAATTTCCAATAATTTTGAAATGTTTCAAATAAAAACACTTATATATTGAATAATACCAACTGTAAAACCTCTTATTTTATACTTGTAATATTACCACAAAGATTTTCAAGGTGAAAAATTTTATGGAAAGGGCTTTTCACTTCATTCAGGTGTTCCTTATCCTGGATAAATGTATATCTTGAGGCAATAGAATTCATATCAGAAACAATGACCAGCCAGCATTCGTCAACGGATGTATCGTAATAAGGAAATTTTTCATTCTTCTTTTCAATAAGTTCCAGGATCTTCTCGGAACAGAGTTCATCAAAAAGATTCATGCTGTACTCATGGGTAATAAATACATTTCTTCTGTGAAAAGATTTCCGGATACTTTTTACACAGCCTATCGGTTTGTTTTTTTTAATGCTTTTATAAATATTGATAATATTTTCCTGCTGGGTTTCCAGATTATCCAATTTGGTATCTGCATAGAATTCTAAAAAATAAACACCACGATATTTCGTAGTGTCTTCCTGTTCTAATAATATTTCGGCCTGACGGAACATTTTATTCAAAGTACTTTCCACTTTCTTCATTTCCAGATGGTTGATTACCTCGGTCAGTTCTATTCCGATTTTTTTGTCGTTGAGTTTGGCGATAAAGTCCGGACTTTCGCAGGTAAGGTTTTCAAATTTCACTTCTGGGAAATGATGCATAAAAGAGTTGAGAAGCAAAATCTCCGACTTCTTTCTGTATTTTTCCCGGTCATGAAGTGGGGATTCATCTATGGTACGGTGATATTTCTCTATGGGCTTTTTTTTCAAATGCCTGTTCAGGTAATATAAACTCAGATTCTTAATCAGATCTTCATCAGAAAACGTCTTTTTCATGTGTGATTTTTTTATTTAATTAAGAACACATGCAGCCATGGGCTTTCATCATTAAAAGTTTTTGATAATCAAAAATTTACACTCTTAAAGATAAGTAAAAAAACTATTCAACTCTTAGTTTTATCATTAATTTATTGATTAATTAATGTAAAGTTTATTTTCATTATTAATACCTTTGCTCTTTATAACACAAACCCGCATTTATGGATTTTAGGAATTTCAAAATACCCTACAACATCAATCCCCAATATTCCAAAAAAACTGCCTATTTCTCAATGGAATTTGCCCTTGAACAGGTACTGAAAATATACTCCGGAGGCCTTGGATTCCTAGCAGGATCTCATATGAGAAGTGCTTACAACCTTAAGCAGGATCTTATCGGAATCGGTATTCTCTGGAAATTCGGATATTATGACCAGGCAAGAAATCACGATCAGACGTTACAACCTGTATGGACGAGAAAGCTGTACAGTTTCCTTGAAGATACAGGAATAAAATTTCAAATCGAAATCCACAGTGCTCCAGTTTGGGTAAAAGTATGGTATCTTGATCCGGAAATTTTCAATACAGCTCCTATGTTTTTCCTTTCAACAGATGTTCCTGAAAATGATCACGTTTCAAAAACCATCTGTCACAAATTATATGACGCCAACGAATCTACCAAGCTGGCCCAGTATATTTTATTAGGAAAAGGAGGTGCAAAGCTTCTGGATGAAATGAACATTGAAAGAGAGGTCTACCACCTGAATGAAGCACATGGACTTCCTGCAGCATTCTATCTACTGAAAAAATACAACGGAGATCTGAGTAAGGTCAAAGAAAAACTGGTTTTCACTACGCACACTCCGGAAGAAGCAGGTAATGAAAAGCATAATTTTAAACTATGTCATGATATGTCTTACTTCTCAGGATACAGCATGGAAGAAGTAAAAAGCATTGAGGGTACAGATGATGACCGCTTTAATCATTCGCTATGTGCTCTGAAAATGGCAAGAATTGCCAATGGTGTTTCCCAGCTTCACGGGGTAGTTTCCAGAGCGATGTGGAATAAATATCCTGGAATCTGTGAAATCAAATCTATTACCAATGCTCAGGAATTCAAATACTGGGCTGATAAACCGCTTTACAACGCCAAGGATGAAAATGATGAAACGGTTTTTGATTACCGTAAAAAGCATTTGAAGAAGAAATTGTTCAGCATTGTGGCAGATCAGACAGGAAACCTTTTCAATCCTAATGTATTCACCATTGTATGGGCAAGAAGATTCGCCGGCTACAAACGTGCAGACCTCCTTCTACATGATAAAGAAAGATTCTACAGACTCCTGAACAATCCTAAATATCCGGTGCAGATCATCTGGGCAGGAAAGCCTTATCCTATGGACTATTCTGCGATCTCTACTTTCAACTCATTGGTTGAGGAAAGTAAGAATCATAAAAACATGGCTGTTCTTACAGGCTATGAGCTTTCATTAAGTAAATCCTTAAAACAAGGTTCAGATCTTTGGCTGAATAACCCGAGAGTACCAAGGGAAGCATCCGGAACTTCAGGGATGACCGCTGCTATGAACGGTTCTGTCAACTTATCCACAGATGACGGCTGGATTCCTGAATTTGCCAAACACGGAGAAAATTCATTTGTAGTTCCAAAGGCAGATTATCTGAATATGAGCATCTACGAACAGGATACTTATGACCTGAATACATTGTACGAGATTCTTGAAAACCAAATCCTACCCACTTATTACGACCGTCCTGATGAATGGAGAAAGATCCAGCAGAATGCGATGAATGATGTAAAAGATCAGTTCAATAGTGATCGAATGGCGGATGAATATTATAGAGTGCTGTATGGTGAGGGGAAGTAATAAAAGGTGAAAGGGCTGAAAAGCGAATGAAGTAAAGAAAGCTAAGGAAGCTAAGAAGGCAAAGAAAGTTGAGAGAGTTTAAAGAGTTTAAAGAGAGAGAAGTTGAAAGTGGATAAGATTTGATAAAAAGGATTTGTTCTGTTTATTATGACGATTTTGCTGTTTTGCTTCAGAAAAGAAGTAACTAGTATCTGATAAAAATGTCTGTACTATTCACTGCACAGATTTTACTATTCTACAATTTTGCCTTTTGGCTTCAACATAAAAAATGCCCGGGAAAAATTCCCGGGCATTTTTTATGTTGAATTATTTACTTTTTTTCTTCGGCGGCACTTTCAGGCCTTTTTCTCTTGCTTCAGAAATACCGATAGCTACGGCTTGTTTTCTGCTTGTCACTTTCTTTCCGGAAGAAGATTTCAGCTTTCCTTCCTTGAATTCGTGCATTACCTTTCCTACTTTGTCCTGAGCTTTCTCTGAATATTTAGTCTTGCTCATGATAAGATTTTTTTTTAAGATTTTGGCAGGGATACCCCTAGTTCATAAACTCTGGCATGTTTCAAATACTTTGAACGTTCTCTGGAAGTTACCGACTCAAAATGTTCATTTTTGATCACAATGATGGGGTCTTCGATATTTTCGATCTCAAAATTGGCAAAATAACGCTCATCCGGACTTGTTTTGTCATTTTTTGCTTTTATTTTCTGCAGTTCTTCTGCATATTTTCTAAACCCCGGTTCAGAAGAATGAATAAATTTATATTCATCTCCTGCATCTACATAGTAGTGAAGTTTCTTTTCTATCAATCCGGCTTCATTTGTAATTTCAGGGTTATCATTTCCATCTTTGAACCCTACTTCTACCAAAGTCCCCCCTTTTTTATGGGCACATTCTTCAGCATCTTTAAAACTGGAAAAACCTGTATAAACAATTTGGTCGTCCAATACATAACGGTTGAGTTTCTGGTTGTATGCATTCGTTTCCATAATTATTATTTGATTTGATTATACTTTAATGATATTCAATTTTTTTGCCAAAAAGCGTATTTGAAAAGCTTTTTTATAGATTTTAATAAAATTATTATCTTTGAAATCCATTTACTATTAGAAATGAAAAAACTACTCTTAACTCTTACTGTAGCGGTGGCATTCCATAATGTGTCAGCACAGGAAATCACTTTAGATAAAATATATTCGGGATATTACCGAGGAAAAGGTATTGCAGGAATTACCTCCATGAAGAACGGTGAGAATTATCTTGTTATTGAACCTACGGGAATTGCAAAATATTCTTATAAAACTTCTCAGAAAGAAGGGAATCTTGTTGATGGGAAATTTGAAAGCTATATTTTTTCTGATGATGAGTCTAAAATCCTTTTACAGACAGGAAGTCAGCCTATCTACAGACACTCTTTCCTTGGGAAGTTTGATGTAAAGGATTTAAAATCCGGAAAAGTAATCAGCCTGAATGACGGAAAAACCGTTCAGGAACCTTCATTCTCCCCTGATGCTACGAAAGTGGCTTTCATTTCTGACAATAACCTGTACTATCAGGATCTTGCTTCAGGAAAAATTACCCAGGTTACTACTGATGGAAAAAAGAATTCTATTCTTAACGGATTGGCAGATTGGGTATATGAAGAAGAATTCGGGCATGCCAAGCAATACGAATGGACTAAGAATTCTGATGCCATTGTATTTGTAAAGTCTGATGAGGGCCAGGTTCCGGAAATTTATATTCCGATCTACGGAAAGAATCTTTACCCGGTTGAAATGCGTTATAAATATCCGAAAGCCGGTGAAAAAAACTCTGTAGTTTCTGCACAGCTATATCGCTTGGACACCGGAAAGATCATGCCGCTTAACTTAGGCTCTTTCAAAAATTATTATATTCCTAATGTATTCCAGACGGCAAAACCGGATGAAATGGTGCTGATTACGTCTGAAAGAATTCAGAATGCTTCGGACATTTTAAAAGTTAATACCAAAACAGGAGCCGTTCAGAAGCTATTCACGGAGACTGATGAAAAATGGATCGATACAGACAGCCCTACTTTGGAATTCCTGGAAGACAATTCTTTCCTTTGGGCATCTGAAAGAGACGGAAACCGTCATCTTTACTGGTATGATAAGGATGGTAAACTGAAAAAACAGATTACAAAAGGAAACTGGGAGGTAACTGATTATTATGGTTTCAATCCGAAATCTAAAGAAATTTACATTCAGACCACTGAAAAAGGAAGCATCAACAAAGTGGTTTCCAAGGTCAATATTGAAAATGGAAAATCTCAGCTGATCTCTAATGCGGAAGGAAACAATTCGGCCAATTTCAGTAAGAACTACAATTATTTTATTGAGACTTCTTCTACAGCAGCAAAACCATACACTTATGTTTTAAAAGACGGAAACGGAAAGGCTGTAAAAGAACTTCAGAACAACAACGATCAATTACAGAAATTAAAGGCTGATAATTTTGCTGAAAAAGAATTTATCACCATTCCTAATGCTGTAGGAGATCAGATGAATGCATGGGTACTGAAGCCTAAAAACTTTGATCCTAATAAAAAATACCCATTATTTATGTTCCAATATTCCGGACCGGGATCTCAACAGGTTGCCAATTCATGGGATAACGGAAATGCCATGTGGTTCAATCACCTGGTACAGAAAGGATATATTGTAGCTTGTGTAGACGGACGTGGAACCGGCTATAAAGGCGCTAAGTACAAAAAAGTAACTTACATGAACTTAGGGAAATATGAGATTGAGGACCAGATTACTGCTGCAAAGTGGTTCGGAAACCAGTCTTATATTGATAAAAGCAGAATCGGGATGTTCGGTTGGAGCTTTGGTGGATATATGACCAGCCTTGCCATGACTAAAGGTGCAGACGTTTTCAAAATGGGAATCGCTGTGGCACCGGTTACCAACTGGAGATATTATGATTCTGTCTATACGGAAAGATTCATGAGAACACCTCAGGAAAATCCGGACGGATATGATAAGAACTCTCCTACAGAATATGCCAATCTTTTGAAAGGCAAGTTTTTATTAATCCACGGAACTGCTGATGACAACGTACATTTCCAGAATTCTATGGAATTCTCCGAAGCTTTGATTCAAAACAAAAAACAGTTTGACTTCATGGCTTATCCGGATAAAAACCACGGAATTTACGGTGGACAGACAAGACCACAGCTGTATCAGAAAATGACAGATTTCATTGTAGAGAATTTATAAAATTATATATTCAAAAATCAATCGAGAACCCGTTCAGAATCTGAAAGGGTTCTCTTCAATATACACAAACATTCACTAAGGATATTTTATCGCTTTATCCAATTCAATAGGATTATTGTAAGATTTTATTTTTTGGCGTTCTCTGGCCTCTGCAGGTTTTAATTCTTCTTTTGAGAGAATAGTTCCGTCTTCCAGCAAGAGTTTCTTCCCTTCAGGAATCGTCAATGTTCCATTCAATGCATATTTAAAAGGATTGGAATAAAGGTCTAATCTTAATTTATTCAAATCCTTCTGAGTAACGGGAATTGCCCTGGATATAGAGGCATTTAATGAATTACGCTGATAATCATTCGGAATTTTTTCACTTTTAATGATATTGAAACAATAGTCTTTCTTTTCATCATACAATTCTATGATCAATCCCGGTAATCCGTTAAACTTATAAGGTCCATAAGGTATCGGAATCTCTTTAGAAAACCAGGCAACCCAATTTCTGCCTCCGAACTGAGTGATCGCTTTTTGAAGCCGGAGATTATTAATAACTTTTGTACTGTCCGTAATATTCCATTGCTGTTGGGCTTCTTCGGATATTTTATAAAAGTTGGCATCACCGATATATTCATAGTTTTGGTAGATATTCTTATTTTTCTTTTTGATGAGAAATGAAGTCAGTCTGTTAATTGCATATTTCCCGGTGGCACTTAATATAGAATCATTAATATAGTTGAGCCGGTTATAATAGGCTATATCATTTTTTGTAACATCCAGATAGTAATTTTCCCGGGTAATGTCTCTTGAGGTTGAATCTTTTTTGTATTTCACCTCATAGATGAACCTGTTGTTCTGGGAAAAAAACATCACCGTTCCCAGCAATATAAATAATAAACTTTTCATAATTCATTTTAATTTTCAGATAAAAATTCCGGGATAAAGTACTCAAGATCGGCTCTTTCATACTGGATAGGATATTCTCTGTCATTAAGAAAAATATTAGGTGTAAAGTGTACCCCATTATCTCTTACCCACTTTTCATGTCCCTTTAATACTGTGATTGCATCTTCTAAATTTCCAAAGTATTTATCATATTTTTTATACCATCTTTCTTTGTTTTCACTATATCCCTGCACATCATACCAACCACTAAGCGCTTCCAGAAACTCCGTCTTATTTTCACTTTTGATATAAATATTGCTAAGGTTGATATGAACCGTTCTGTTATCCTGATCATTTCGGCTAAGATCTATATCAAAGAAAATATTGATTCTGAGCTCGTCAGAATACTTCTGAACCAACTTCATAAAAACAGGATAAAATTCTTTACAATGTTTGCAGAAAGGATTGGTAACAAAAGTCAGATTTTGATCTGAATTCTCATTTCCAAATACAAAAGCACTTGAAAAACCAGTATCCATCAGTTTCTTTTGAAGGGATAAATTATTCTTGAAAAACATGTAGTTTCTCCTGAATTTCAAATTTTTCTTGATTATATTTTCATTTTTCTGTGCCGCCTCATTTTTTCTTCTCAAATTCAGTAATACAATTAATGAGCTCAAAGCCCCAATTAAAAACAAAGCTAAACTCCATATATCCATACTTTTATTGTTAAAGGAAATGAGATTGGCAGTTAATAACTGAATAAGTACAGAAATTATAATGGCTATACATACCGGACAATATTTTTCCACCACAAAAACCTGATAATACAGCGATAAAAACGCTACGGGTATAAAAACAAATAAGCCATACTGATACACCGAAAAAAAGAAACCCATGTTTTTTGAAAGAGAGAATAAAATAAAACAAGCAATCTGACTGGTAAAAAACAATAATGAAATCTCAGATAAATCTATCTTGTTGAAAAGTTTCCACTTTTTTGAATTAAAAACCATGTCACAATCCGTATTCAGATACTCACTTCTGCATACACCAACCGGAATAAATGTACCTTTTCCATGAGTCTTTTTGTAGGCTTCATTTGCAAATACAAACCCTATTAAAGCTGTAGCCGCAAAGATTAGTTTTAAAATAAAATCGGAAGAGTCATACCCTAAAAGAAACAGGAACAATAGTATAAAAATGCCCCAATTGACATAAGTATAGTCAAATTTTGGTTTTGTCCCTGCAAATTCGCTGTCTTTTACTATAACAAGTATTATGTTTTCCCATTTTTCAAAAAAATCATGGGCAGGAGAACTATCAATTGTAAGTTGATTATTTTTATTACTGACTACTGCCAACTCCCCTTCTACCAGCGCCAAAAAATCTTCAGGTAAAATATCTTTTTCATCATTACTTATTCTGTAGCTATCATTTTCTATATTGAAAAAATTCAAAGCATCAGAAAATGCCAATAAACTTGGAAAATCCGGATGTCCTTCCAGCTGAAGTTCAAATTCGTCCTTATCTATGGGGATTTTATGAGACTCAAGGTAGTTTATAACAGCAGTATAACTTTTGTGTGTCATTTTTCATCTTGGTTTTTTATTAAGAAAACAGCAACAGTTTCCTGTTGCCATTTTCAAAGAAGTGATTTCGGCTATCCACAACAAAATGTACCATTGCAATACGAATCACCATTACCATTATGCGTATTTGCACAAGCTGCATTGGTACATGCACAACCTAAGTCATTGGGATTGTATATTTTTTTACCTCCCATAATTGTTCTTTGCTCCTCTCTGGATAAACTTCCTTTCAGTTTTTTTAAATCATTTTTTTTCATGATGTTTTTTTTAAATTGTTTTTCGTCACTATTGACATCTCCGAAACTAGAAAACAAATATCACTTACACGAGAAATACATTTGTATATTTCATGTACAAACAGTCATTTACAACATGTACACAGACCGTACACGTTTATTTTAATAATTAAAAAAGCGCTCTAGAGTTAAAATTTTATATTCATTTCATTAATCGTTTACCTAGGAATTATTTATTTTATCAATTGAAATTAAAAACTTATTTTTGAAGAATTTGAAATTTGAATATATGAAGACTAAACATCCTAAAGGGCTGCCCTATCTCTTTTTTACAGAAATGTGGGAGCGTTTCGGGTACTACCTGATTCTTGGAATCTTTGTTCTGTATGTAATTGAGCCTACCGGTATGAAAGGAGGGCTTGGATTGCCGGACAAAACTGCTGATGATATTTTCGGTACTTATATTGCACTTACTTATCTTACTCCTTTTATTGGCGGATTTCTGGCTGACAGGGTTTTAGGATATATTAAATCGATTTATCTTGGAGGTTTTCTAATGGCTGCCGGATATATAGGAATGGGTGTTTTTAAAGATCTTCCTTTATTTTATGCTTCTCTGGCATTGATTATTATTGGTAATGGTTTCTTTAAGCCAACTATTTCTACTCTTTTAGGAAATCTTTATTCCGAAGAACCTTATAAGGCCAATAAAGACTCGGGATACAACATTTTCTATATGGGAATCAATATCGGGGCATTCATCTGTAACATTATTGCGGCGTTTATGCGTAATAAATTCGGTTGGGGTGAAGCTTTCATCACTGCCGGAGTCGGGATGCTGATCGGTATGGTTATTTTTACCATCGGAAGAAAGCATTACATCCATGCTGCAGAAATGAAACCTGTACAGGAAGGAGATACCAAGCTTTCTGAGATCATGATGAAAGTATTTGTTCCTGCTATTGCTGCCGGAGCTATTGGTTGGTTTATTCCTAATAACATCTTTGGAAGTGACAGTACTGATGCCTTTATTTTCGCTTGTATTCCTGTTATTTATTTCTATGCTTCCCTTTACTTTAAAGCTAAGCCTGATGAAAAAGCGTCGATTGGTGCATTACTTTCTGTATTCCTGATCAGTATGTTCTTCTGGGCTGTTTTCAAGCAAAACGGTACAGCGTTGACAAGATGGGCCAATTATTATACAGACAGAAGTGTTCCTGCTTCTCTTGAAAAACCATTGGAAGGGATCTATATGGTTGACGGAAAAAGCTATGAAGATAAAGAAACACCTGTCTATGACAACCAATTCCGTTCTCAAAAGGATGATAATGGAGATACTAAAAAAGAAATGGGCAAAGATGTCTATTTTAAAAACATCTCTCCTGAACAGCGTGCGGCCCTAGAAAAGAATCCGGAAAGTAAAGTATACTTATACAATACCGAATTATTCCAGTCTATCAACCCATTCTGGGTCATTGCTCTTACTCCAGTTGTTGTAGGTTTCTGGGCTTTGCTGAGAAGAAAAGGAAAAGAACCTCTGACACCTACCAAAATCGTTTTAGGGCTATTTATTTCCGGGTTATCGTGTCTGGTAATGGTTTTAGCGGTAATGGCGGGAGATAACGGAGCGGTAAAGGTTTCTCCTTTATGGCTTGTAGCGAGTTACGGAGTCATTACTATCGGGGAGCTATGTCTTTCACCAATGGGACTTTCCTTCGTTTCCAAACTTTCCCCGGCAAGAATCACGGCATTGATGATGGGTGGATTCTTCCTTGCCAACTCGGTAGGAAACAAACTATCCGGAATCCTTGCAAGTACGTGGTACAGCTACGAGAATAAAACAAATTACTTCCTTGTCAATTTCGCTTTGTTAATATTTGCGACCCTTTTAGGACTTTCTATGTTAAAAAGGCTTAACAAAATCATGAAGGAAAAAGGACATTAATCCTTAATATTATAAAGAATATCAAGCTGCAGAAGTATCTGCAGCTTTTTTATTTAAAAATAAAATTAAAACCTTGCCAAAAACCCAAAATAAACTATATTTGTCAGTCTTAACAAAAATTAACAGTAAAAATGGATAATATTGAAGCATTGAGTCCGAAACCGGATGAATTTGTAGAGAATAAGAATTCCAGACATCCAAAAGGGTTATGGGTTCTTTTCGGAACGGAAATGTGGGAGCGTTTCAACTTTTATGGAATGAGAGCACTTCTGACGCTCTTCATGGTAAATTCCTTATTAATAAAAGAAGCGGATGCGGCGATCATTTATGGTGGATTCTTAGCTTTATGTTACTTAACACCTCTTTTGGGAGGATTTATTGCTGATAAATATATCGGAAACAGATTCGCCATTATCGTGGGTGGATCATTGATGGCAATTGGTCAGTTTTTACTGTTCATCAGTGCCTCTACTTTCTCTGCGGATCTTGGAAGTGCCAAGCTTATTATGTGGTTGGCTTTATTTGTTATCATTTTTGGTAATGGATTTTTCAAACCGAACATTTCCTCAATGGTGGGAAGTCTTTATCCGAAGCAGGAAAAGTCTAAGCTGGATTCAGCATTCACCATTTTCTATATGGGGATCAACATCGGAGCATTCCTGGGTCAGTTTATCTGTCCTTACGTAGGGGATGTAAAAGATGCTACAACCGGAGTAAGAGATATTTTTGCTTTCAAATGGGGATTCCTGGCAGCTTCAATTGCAATGATGGTAGGAACTGTAACATTCTTTATCCTTAAAAATAAATATGTTGTCACTCCGGAAGGAAGACCTATCGGAGGATTACCAAAAAATAACAGTACTGCAGATTTCGAAGAAGGAGAATCTCAGACAGCGAAATTCTCTGGTGTATCTCTAGGAATCACTGTTGGTATATTTGCTGTTCTGTTCTTCGTATTCAGATATTTATTGGTAGGAGAACTTGGGTTCAACTCAATGGAAATGGGACAGATGATCAAAGGAATTATCTATCCTTTCATCTATGCTGCTGGTATTTCCTTAGCATTCCTGATCATGTCTTCTGCTGAAAACAAGATTGAAAGACAAAGAATCTGGGTAATTTATATCGTTTCATTCTTCATTATCTTCTTCTGGGCAGCATTCGAACAGGCAGGATCTTCGTTGACGTTTATCGCGGATAACCAGACAGACAGAAATATTTTCGGATGGAATATGCCGCCTTCAATGGTTCAGATCTTTAACGGGATCTTCGTAGTTATTTTGGCTGTTCCTTTCAGTTTATGCTGGGATAAGCTTAGAGCTAAAGGAAAGGAACCTGTATCTCCATTCAAACAAGCAATGGGATTAGCATTGATCGCTCTTTCTTATTTCATCATTGCACACAATGTAAAAGACCTTGGAAACTCAGGATTATTAGCCATCAAATGGTTAATGTTACTTTATTTCATCCAGACTTGTGGTGAGCTTTGTCTTTCTCCAATTGGTTTATCTTTGGTAGGTAAACTGGCTCCAAAAAGATTTGCTTCATTATTATATGGTGTTTTCTTTATTTCTAACGCAGCTGGTTATGCATTAGCTGGTTCATTAGGAGCACTTATCCCTGCAACAGGTGATAAGTTTAAAAAAGCTCAGGAAATAGGCGTTAACTTACAGGATGTTTTGGACAAAAAAGTAACCTTGACAGCTGACCAGGTAGCAGCATTTGAAAAGGCTCAGTTACCATTACACAACCCTACATTCGTAGGATTTGAAATCCACAACTTATTTGAATTCTTCATGGTATTCGTTGTACTTTGTGGTATTGCTTCTGTGATTTTAGGTTTACTTTCACCTATCTTAAAGAAAATGATGCACGGTGTAAACTAACTGCATTAACAAAATATGAATAAAACCTCTGCCAAGTCAGAGGTTTTTTTTATTTTCGTATGATGGAAATTTCCGAAGATTCTTTATTCCAATCCGTAAAGGAAATCATTAGACAGTCGCGCGAAAAGGTATTTCGGATAGCGAATTCTACTCTACTGCTCACTTATTGGCAGATTGGAAAATTGATCGTGGAAGATGAACAACAAGGTAAAGAACGTGCTGAATATGGAAAGTATACGTTAAGGAATCTTTCTCAAAAGCTCACTTTAGAGTTTGGAAAAGGGTTTGATTATACCAATCTGTCTAATATGAGTAAGTTTTACGTCGCATTTCCAATTGTTGACACATTGTCTCAACAATTAAGCTGGTCACATTACAGATTATTTATTAGGCTTGACCACGCTGAAAGCAGAAGAATGAAAATTTTCTAAAATGCTCCATGTTGAATGATAAAAACAATTTCTGATTATCCGTTTATGCACCTGTTATATTCGCAATTACTAGTCTGTCAAAGAGTTTGTCTCCAAAATACCGTCTGTTTAATTTGTAAATAAACTCGTTGAGATACA